>NZ_JBXAMP010000001.1:943357-1963357 GCF_058800765.1 Afipia sp. GW822-FHT04G07 | reverse complement strand
ATTGGATGGCAGGATACCTGCGCGACCTTGCACATGTGGACGCAGGTCGTCGGCAAGATCCGCCTCGCGCTGGAGCCGATGGTCAACCATTGGTGGCAGGTGCCGCTTTATGTCACCACCACCGGCCTGACCACGTCGGCGATGCCGTACGGTTCGCGCAGTCTCCAGATTGATTTCGACTTCTGCCGTCATGTTCTTGTCGTCACCACCAGCGATCCGCGGCGTGTCGAGTTCGCGCTCGCGCCTTATTCGGTTGCGGAGTTCTACGGCAAGACAATGAGCGCGCTGCGCGATCTCGAAGTCGAAGTCGCGATCTGGACGATGCCGGTCGAAGTGCCGGGAGCCATTCCCTTTGAGCAGGATCACGATCACAAGTCCTACGATGCGGGGGCCGCTCAGCGATTCTGGCGCGTCCTGATGCAGACGGATCGCGTCATGAAGCAGTTTCGCGCTGGCTTCACCGGCAAGGTGAGCCCGGTGCATTTCTTCTGGGGCAGCTTCGATATGGCGGTGACGCGCTTCTCGGGACGAACCGCGCCGCCGCATCCTGGCGGCATGCCGAATCTCGGGGATTGGGTGGCGCGCGAGGCGTATTCGCACGAAGTCTCGAGTTGCGGCTTCTGGCCGGGCAACGGCGGCTTCGGCAAGGCTGCGTTTTACTCCTACGCTTATCCCGCGCCACCGGGATTTGCCGATGCGCCGCTGCGTCCATCGGCGGCCGTGTTCGATACGAACCTGCAGGAGTTCGTTCTCGACTACGACGCCGTCAGAGCGGCGGCCGACCCGGACGCCATGCTGCTCGAATTTTTTCAAAGCACTTATGACGCCGCCGCCAACGCCGGCAACTGGGACCGCGCCGCGCTGGAGCGGTAGATCTCGCAAGACCTGTTGTCATTGCGAGCGATGCGAAGCAATTCAGACTGAGGGTTGCGGCCCGTGGGACGAAGAACTGGGATTGCTTCGTCGCTTGCGCTCCTCGCGATGACGAAAGACGAGGATCAGCGATCGTTCCGCCGACGATTGGTGACTTGACTTTCGTTGTTTTGGATTATATTCCTATTACATTCAGGCCGCGATGTTTCATGAGCAGCGCGGCACGAAACCTGAGTGACGACGGTGGAGCGCCGGGAGGCGCAGCGCCTGTCATCTCAGGCGCGCGCGGCCCTCGCAAGGCTGCGCGGCGGACTCGATCGCAAGAGTTCGCCAAAAGGTGCCTCGCAAGCACCTTGGCGCCTCCCGCCGCTCCATCGTTCGCGCGTCCGCGCGAGACTTGGAGTTTTACAAAGCTCGGACGCATTGATTTGCGCCGCGAGATCGATGTGGGCTGTTTGAGATTCGGATAACGAGATTACGCCCGAAACCGCCCGTCGTCCGTTGCGCCGAGCGGACGCGACCGGATCGTCCATGTCAGCGGGCCGGGAACGCTTTCGGATCCTGCCGTTGCGAAGCCGAGCGACAGTCGCCGGTCATGCGCGTCCATCAATCCTTCGACCAGACCTGTGAGCGCTTTCAGGCACGCAGGATGATAGTCGGGCACGCCTGCGATCAGGCTCCATTGTGCCTGTGTCACCGTGACGGCGCCGTTCACTGTCGTCATGTCGGCGTCGTCGCCCTGCGACCGCAGCAGCCCGAGCAGAAATGCGCCGAAGCCTTGGGGGCTGTGGTCCTGAAGCGCGGGGAAATCCGCGGCGAGATCGGTGTAAAGCTGCATCCCGATCAGCCGCCCTGTCAGGTGCAGCAGATGTCCTGCATCGTGCGGCCCGAACAGTTGCACCATCACCGGCAACGCGGAGCGGACATATTCCATCGCGTAGTTGCGGTAGGCTTTTTCGAGGCGCGATCGCGGCCACGCCGCAGTCGCGAGCTTCGGCGCGGCTGCCGGATCGAACAGCGGCGCTTCGAGCTGCCGTGCGAAGGTCAGTCGCTCGTCGGGCGCAAGATCGCGGTCATATTCGTAATAAAAACCCTCGAGGCCGTTCTGGCCGTCGACGGTCTGCTTCGTACAGACGAAACCGAGCCGCGGGTTCTTGAACGACACGCCGTTATGCGCGTGCCAGCCGCGCAGCATCGCCGTCGAGACGTCGCCGGGAACGGCGCAGGCGGCGGTGCCGCGCCAGATCCAGCGCGGCGGCGGATAGCGTATCCAGGCCTTGCGGTCGGACTCGCGCATGTACTCGACATTCACGCCGCCGATTTGATTGCTGAGATAATGATACTGCGCAGCAGCGACCGCGTGCGGTGCCGTCGTCAGTCCGAATTTTTCGATGCCGGCGAGAAAGCGCTCGTGGTGCTGGCGGCGGAAAACACGAAATACAAACTCCGCCGCGTCGGCGGTGCTGCGCCTGGTCACCACCGACATGATCAGGCCGGTGAAGTAACCGTGGTAAAGATCGGCGACCGCGTGCCAGGCTTTGAAGTTTGTCTCGTCCGCGCGGTCGTTCATCGTCGCCTCTTTGGCTCAGGCCGGCGGCGGCACGGTGGTTCTGACTGATTCCCGCTGCATCATTTTTTCATGGAATGCGTCGAGCTTCGGAAACGTCTTGCGCCAGCCGCAATCGGGAAACCGGAAATCGAGGTAGCCAAGCACGCAGACGATGCCGATCTGCACGATGTCCAGCTTGCGCGTCAGAACGTCGGGATGCGCTTCGTAGCGCGCCAGACCATCCCATGCGCGCTTGAACTGGTCGTCGGCCCATCCAGCCCAGAGAAATTCTGGTGGCCGCAACATCTTCTCATAGCGGCACAGCAGCAGCGCATCCAGCATGCCCTGAAGGATGGAATGATCGGTCTTGACCTGCCATTTCGCGGGTCCGGATGCAGGGATCAGCTTGCCGCCGGCCAGTTCGTCAAGATATTCGGCGATCACGTAGGAATCGACGATGACCTGGCCGCTATCCAGGATCAGCGCGGGAATTTTTCGCAGCGGGCTGATGTTGCGCGCATACTCTTCGTTTTCGGTGACCGGGATCGCCTTGATCGGAACGGCAAACTCGATCTTGTCGAACAGGCCAAGCTCTATCGCCGCGATGCGGATCTTGCGCGCAAACGGCGACGCCGGTGAATAGGCAAGTTTCATGGAGCGTTCCTGCTGAAGAAAATAAGCCGCAGGCTCCGGCGCGAACGCCGGAGCCTGACATGGAATGCGGCTTAGGCCGCGACGATTTCCTGGCGCTGTGCGCCGAGACCGTCGATGCCGAGCGTGACGACGTCGCCGACGTTGAGGAATTTCGGCGGCTTCATGCCCATGCCGACGCCGGGCGGAGTGCCCGTGGTGATGATGTCGCCCGGGAGCAACGTGGTGATCTCCGACAGATAGGAGACGATCTTGGCGACGCCAAAAATCATCGTGGCGGTCGAGCCGGTCTGGCAGCGCGTGCCGTTGACGTCGAGCCACATGCCGAGTTTCTGCGGGTCCGGGACTTCATCGGCGGTCACGATCCATGGGCCGAGCGGGCCGAAGGTGTCATGCGACTTGCCCTTGGTCCATTGTCCGCCGCGTTCGATCTGGAAAAACCGCTCCGACACATCGTTGCAGACCGCGTAGCCCGCGACATGCTTCAGTGCGTCGGCCTCGGAGACATACTTGGCACGAGTGCCGATGATGATCGCGAGTTCGACTTCCCAATCGAGCTTGGTCGATCCGCGCGGCTTTTCGACGTTGTCATTCGGCCCGCAGAGGCTGGTGTTGGCCTTGATGAAAACGATCGGCTCCGACGGAATCGCCATTCCTGCTTCGGCGGCGTGATCGGCATAGTTCAGTCCGATAGCCAGGAACTTGCTGAATCCCGAAACCGGTGCGCCGAGGCGCGGATTGCCGTCAACCAGAGGAAGAGAGGCCGGGTCGAGGGCGGCGAGCTTGGCCAGCCCCGCTGCGGACAGGGCTTCGCCCGTGATGTCCTTGACCTGCGCCGACAGGTCGCGGATGCGGCCGGAGCGGTCGATCAGTCCGGGCTTCTCCTGGCCCACGGCGCCATAACGAACCAATTTCATAGGCTATTCCCCTTTGTTCTTGTCCGATATTCCATTCGTCGGATGTTTCATGCGACACGGCGCAGGGAAATTCAACCTCAACCGCTCTGTGTGCAGTGCGTTCTTGTCAATTGTGATTGCGCTCCGCGGTCAGTCTGAAAGCATCTCCGTCCCGCACGAGATGTCCCGGATCGAAATGGCCGCCAAACACCAGCGTTGGCGTGTCCGCAAAGCGCGAGAACAGCATTTTCCGCGTCTCGATGGACTGGATCGGGTCGGAATCCACCGTGGACGACCAGCCGAGATGCGCCATCTGGCAGGGATTGTGCGCGACGTCGCCGGTCAGCAGCGCCTCCGCGCCGTCCGACCAGATGAGAACGCTCATGTGGCCGGGACTATGGCCGGGCGTCGGGATCAGGGACACTTCGTCGCAAATGCGATGGTCGCTGCTCACCAGATCGGCCAATCCCGCTGCCACGACCGGCTGAACCGAATCCTCGAACACCGCCTTGTGCTCGCCCTCAGTGCTGTGCGCGGCCCAGTGATCGTATTCGGTCCTGCCGAACACGTAGCGGGCGTTGGTGAACGTCGGCACCCATTGGCCGTTCACGAGCTTCGTATTCCAGCCGACATGATCGACATGAAGATGCGTGCAGAGGACGATGTCGATGGCGTCCGCAGGAGCGCCTGCCGCTGCAAGATCATCGAGATATGGCGTGTCGAGATTGTTCCAGCCCGGCATGGAGCGGTTCGATTTCCCATTGCCAAAGCAGGTATCGACGATGATCTTTCGCGCCGGTGTCTCGATGATCCACGATTGCACGTTCATCTTGAGGCGGCCTTCGGGCGTCGCGTAATGCGGCGCCAGCCAGGATATTTTCTGGTTTTCTTCAGACGTTGCCTGCGGGAGAATGAATCGCGTGCCGCCGACGGTTGCGGCTTCCACGATTCTGGTGACTTTGACCCGGCCCACGGTCCAGTGCATCAAGCCTGCTCCCGGTGTTTTGTTTTCCGCAGTACAGCCCCGGCTCTGTGTCCGTCAGAACCGGGGCTCAACGCGTTACATCGTGCCGGGATAGGCGCCGCCGTCGAGCAGGATATTCTGGCCGGTGATGAAGCCGGATTTTGCGCCGCACAGGAATGCGCAGGCGAGGCCGAATTCTTCCGGATCGCCGAAGCGGCCAGCCGGATTTGCCTTCATGCGTTGCTTGAGCACTTCGTCCGGCGAAATGCCCTGTGCCTTTGCGGCGGCTTCGAGCATCGGTCCGCGAACGCGGTCGGTGTCGAACGGGCCGGGCAGCAGGCCGTTGATCGTGACGTTGGCGATCACCGTCTTGCGCGACAGGCCGGCGACGAAACCGGTGAGACCGCTGCGCGCGCCGTTCGACAATCCGAGAATATCGATTGGAGCCTTCACCGCGGCCGATGTGATGTTGACGATGCGGCCGAACTTGCGGGCCATCATGCCGTCGACGGTGGCCTTGATGAGTTCGATCGGCGTCAGCATGTTGGCGTCGATCGCCTTGATCCAGTCGTCGCGTGTCCAGTTGCGGAAATCGCCGGGCGGCGGGCCGCCTGCGTTGTTGATCAGAATGTCCGGATCGGGACACGCCTTGAGCGCGGCTTCGCGTCCCTCCAGCGTGGTGATGTCGCCGACGACTTCCGTCACCGTCACTTTCGGGTTCGCCTTGCGGATGTCCGCCGCCGTCTTCGCCAGCGCTTCCGCGCCGCGCGCGGTGATGGTGACGTGCACGCCTTCATTGGCGAGCGCGATGGCGCAGGCGCGCCCCAGTCCCTTGCTCGCCGCGCACACGATCGCTCGCCGTCCTGAAATTCCGAGATCCATTGTATCGCTCCTCTTGTTGCGTTTCTTGGTTGATGGCGTCCGCTGTATTGCCCGATCTGCGCATTCCGCGCAATCAGTGCAGGCGCATCTCTGCCTTGATCATGTCGGCGGCCTTTTCGCCAATCATGATCGTTGGTGCGTTGGTATTGCCGCCAATCACATCCGGCATGATCGATGCGTCGGCTATACGAAGCCCCTCGATGCCATAGACCTTGAGCGTTGGATCGACCACGGCCATCGGATCGTTGACGCCCATCTTGCAGGTGCCGACGGGGTGATAGACCGTGTCGGTTCTCGCGCGCAAAGCGGTGCGGATATCGTCGTCGGACTCCACGCCAGCGGTAAATGCATCCGAGGTCTGGATTGCTTTCAGAGCGGGCGCATCGAGCAAACGCTTCGTGGTCTTGAAGCCCGCGACCATCGCCTCAAGATCGTCAGGGTCGCCGAAGAAATTCGGATCGATGGCGGGCGGCTGCATCGGGTCGGCGCTTTGCAGCCAGACGCTGCCACGGCTTTTCGGGCGAAGCAGGCAGACGTGACACGAAAAGCCGTTTCCGAAAAACGGCGTGCGGCCGTGGTTGTTCACCACCGCCATGCAGAAATGAAGCTGGATATCGGGCAATTCCAGGTCGGGTCGCGTTTTGAGAAATCCGCCGCACTCCGCGATGTTCGATGTCATCGCGCCGCGCCGCTCGCGGCGATACTGGAAGATCGATTTGATGATACGGCCGATCCCCTTGAGCGTTAGCCCGGTGAAATTCGGATTGCCGGATCGGAAGCCGAACACGAAATCGGGATGATCGTGCAGGTTTTTGCCGACGCCGGGGAGGTGATGCACCGGTGCGATGCCGTGCCTGGCGAGTTCGGACTGATCTCCGACGCCGGACAGCATCAGCAGTTGCGGCGTCTGGAATGCGCCAAGACCGAGGACGATCTCGCACCGCGCATGAATCTGCCGGGTCTCCTTGCCCTGCCGGAATTCGATTCCGGTGGCGCGCTTGCCGTCGAACAGGATGCGTGTCGCGTGTGCGCCGGTGATCACATGCAGGTTCTTGCGCGCTTCCATGAAGGGATGAATGTATCCGCGCGCGGCGCTCCAGCGTTCGCCGTTTTTCTGCGTGACCTGATAGACGCCAAGGCCTTCCTGCTCCTCGCCGTTGAAATCCTCGTTGATCCGGAACTGCGCCTCACGCGCAGCTTGCAGGTAAATCTCCTGAACGGGATTGTCGGTCTGAAGCTTTGTGACGCTCAAGGGTCCGCCCTTGCCGTGATAGAAGCCGTCCAGTTCGCTGTTGTCTTCGGAGCGCTTGAAGTAGGGCAGCACGTCCGCATAGGACCAGCCGGTATTGCCCATCGATGCCCAGCGGTCGTAGTCGGCCTTGTGGCCGCGGATGTAACACATCGCGTTGATGGCCGATGATCCGCCGAGGCCCTTGCCGCGTGGCTGATAGCCGATGCGGCCGTTAAGGCCGGGCTGCGGTACGGTGCTGAACGACCAGTTGTTGACCGGGCCGGACACCATCAGGATCAGCGCGCCGGGCGTGGTGACGACCCAGTTGTCATCCTTGCCGCCGGCTTCCAGCAGCGCGACCGAAACGTTGGGATCTTCCGACAGGCGGCTCGCGACGGCGCAGCCGCCTGAGCCCGCGCCCACAACCACGTAATCGAATGTGTTCGCCATCGTTGCCCCCGCGACAAAATTTTTTACACCGGCATTGATGCCGATCGTACCCAACCCCGAAATTTTACGACATGAAACGCAGCAGCTTGATCAGGCGCGCGATCTTGCTGCCGTAAGGCGGATAGAGATCGGCGAGCCGGTTGAGCGGCGAGCGATAGAACACCGGCTTCATCTTGCTCAAGCCGCGGAAACCCCATTCGCCGTGATAGGCGCCGATGCCCGATGCGCCGACGCCGCCCATCGGCTGATTGGCCTGTACGAAATGAAACAGGCAATCGTTGATCGTGACGCCGCCGGACACCGTGCGGGCGAGAACCTCGTCGCGCGCCGCGTTGTCCTTGCCGAACCAGTAGAGCGCCAGCGGACGGTCGTTGGCGTTGATGTGGTCGATCGCGGCATCAGTCGTGTCGCATGCGAGCACCGGCAGGATCGGCCCGAAGATTTCTTCCTGCATCACCTTCATGTCGGCGGTCGCGCCGCTCACGAAGGTCGGCGGAAACTTGCGTTTCGTCTTCCATGCGGGATCGCTTGCTTTCGCGGGCTGTACGATAGTCGCGCCGCGCGCGGCGGCATCCTCCACCAGACTTTCCAGCCGGGCATAATGCCTGTCGGAAACGATCGAGGTGTAGTCCTTGTTGCCAGGGCTGGTGCCGAACATGCGCTTGACCGCGCTGTTCGCCTTGGCGACGAATTCATCCGCGCTGCTGCGCGCGATCAAAACATAATCCGGCGCGATGCAGGTTTGTCCCGCATTCATCAGCTTGCCGTAGACGATGCGTTCGGCGGCCTCGGCGATGTCGGCGGAGCGGTCGATGATCGCCGGCGACTTGCCGCCGAGTTCGAGTGTGACCGGCGTCAGGTTGCGGCCTGCGGCTTCGGCCACCAGCCGTCCGACCCGGGTCGAGCCGGTAAAGATCAGATGATCGAAGGGCAGGGCGGCGAATTGTTCCGAGATGTCGCCGTCGATGCCGGTTACCATCAATTCAGTGTCGTCGAATTTTTCCGCGATCAGTTTTTGCAGTAACGCGGAAAATTGCGGCACCAGGTCGCTCGGCTTGATCATGACCCGGTTGCCGGCCGCGATGGCGGCGATGGCGGGCGCGAGTGTCAGTTGCAGCGGATAATTCCATGGCGCGATGATGCCGACCACGCCGAGCGGCTGCGGCAGCAATTTGTTTTTTGCGGGAAAATACTGCAGCTCGGTGGCGACGTGTTTCGGCGCCATCCAGCGGCTGAGGTTTTTGGTGGTGTGCTTGATCTCGGCGAGCACGAATAGCGTCTCGGCAATCAGCGTTTCCGTTGATGAGCGGTTGCCGAAATCCGCGGAAATCACCTCGGCGAATTTCTTTTCATTGTCGGCGACAATCGCGCGCAGACGGGCGAGCCGGTCGCGCCGCTCGGCGAGGGTGGGCGACGCCGCCCGCGACAAGGCCACGGCGCGGCGGAAAATGTCGTCGATGCCGCCGGCGGCGGGATTCCTCACGGCCTGGTTCATCGGTTCCTCCCGCCCGGTTTTTGCGTATCGGTGCCCAACTGGTTCCGTTTCAAGGCTGGTCTTTCGCAAACGTATTGGCAAGTCTGCCGCAGGGGGCGTCAGAGAGCCGAGACAAGAAGCGCGGAATTGCGGTCAGGCGTCATAAATTCGTGAAAAAGATCGCCCACAGGCCTTTCCAAAGCAGGGTGCCGTTGGTACATACCCCTCGCACCATGGGCGTTTGCCTTGGCAGCCTTCTCTCGCCTCCGGACGGGTTGGATCGACGCCATCGGCGTTGAAACGTCGTCCGTCCGCTTTTGAAGGCGCGCAACGGTTTATCGCGGGGTGGAGCAGCCCGGTAGCTCGTCAGGCTCATAACCTGAAGGTCATAGGTTCAAATCCTATCCCCGCAACCAAACACCAAGCCCTTGAAAACGTGATGTTTTCAGGGGCTTTTTGTTCTCACCAATGTTGTCGTTTCACCACGGCAGGCCGCAGAGATCGATGGTGCCTTCGCGCAGCAGGCGCTTGATCTTGAGGACGTAGGGCGCCATCGCAGTGAACGGTGCCCGTCCGCCGGGCTGTTCGGCGTAGACGGGGCCGTTGAAGGTCTGCCAGCCGAGCTTTTCATACAGCGCCGCGTTGTGCGGTTCGCAGAACAACATGCCGAAATCGGTGCCGCGCTCCTCGGTCAGCGTGTGGATTGCCGCGTTGATCGCCAGCGCCGCATAACCGCGCCGGCGGCAGTCCTCGCGCGTTGCCACGCCGCCGATCCCGCCGATGGTCACCTTGCGGCCATTCCATGTGCCGGTGCGGCGGGTGATCCCGACATGGCAAACGACCTCACCGTCCATCTCGATCATCACCCGGAGGTCAGGATGGGCAAACGCGATGTGCCCCCACGGCAATGCCTTGACGACCTCGGGCGGCCACACCGCCGAGAGCAGAGGCTTTGCGGCAGGCCAACTGGAATCTCCGGTCGCAATATCGATCTCGATGCTCATTTTCTTGCTCACCAAGGTCCGTGCACATCAGCGTTGTGTTTTGATCGGATGGTAAAATGACGATTCCGATGCAATCATTCTGTTTTAGTGATCTTAAGGGAAGATTCCACTATGCAGGCCGCTCAACTCAGCTCCTATCAGCGCTGGTCCATCTTGATCGGCGCATCCGTGATGTTGAGCCTGTCGATGGGTATGCGGCAGAGCTTCGGGCTTTTCCAGCCCTCGATCCTGCATGATACCCAGATCACCAGCGCCGACTTCTCGCTTGCGACGGCAATCCAGAACATCGTCTGGGGCGTGACGCAGCCGTTCGTCGGCATGTTCGCGGATCGTTACGGTTCTCGCTATGTGATGCTCGCCGGCGTCGTCATCTACATGCTTGGCCTTGTCACCATGATTTTCTCGACCACCGCGCTGATGTTCACCCTGGGCGCTGGCATCTGCGTCGGCATCGCGCTGTCCTGCACGGCGTCGAGCATGAGCATGACGGTGTCGGCGCGTGCGGTGTCCGCCGCCAAGCGCAGCGTCACCATGGGAGCAATTTCCGCCGCCGGCTCGATCGGTCTCGTCATCGCGTCGCCGATGGCGCAGGCGCTGATTTCCAATGCCGGCTGGCAGATCGCGCTGGTCGGTTTCCTCGGGCTGGCTTTCGTCATGCTGCCCTCGGCGTTCAGCGCGGGCAAGGCCGACAAGATCGAGATCGACAAGGCGGATGATCTGAATCTCTCGCTGGGCGCGGTGGTGCAGTCGGCGCTCGGCCATTCCGGCTATGTCATCATGGCCGTGGCGTTCTTCGTCTGTGGTTTGCAGCTTGTCTTCATCACGACACACCTGCCGAACTATCTTGCGATCTGCGGCCTCGATCCGTCGCTCGGCGCGCAGGCCCTGGCGCTGATCGGACTGTTCAATGTTTTCGGGTCTTATGCGTTCGGCTGGCTCGGAGGACGTTATCCCAAGCAACTTCTGCTCGGCGGCATTTACATCGTGCGTTCACTGGCGATCGCGGTTTATTTCATCCTCCCGGCGACGCCGACTTCGACCCTCATTTTCGCGGCAGTGATGGGCTCGCTCTGGCTCGGCGTCATTCCGCTGGTGAACGGCCTCGTCGCGCAACTGTTCGGCTTGCGTTTTATGGCGACGCTGACCGGCATCGCTTTCTTCAGCCATCAGGTCGGATCGTTCATCGGAGCTTGGGGCAGCGGCCTGATCTTCGATCACCTTCATAGCTACGATCTGGCGTGGAAAAGCGCGGTCATCATTGGATTGATCGCGGGATCGGTCCAGATGCTGATGAATGTGCGTCCGCCGAAGGCGAAGGACGAACTGGCCGGAGCCCTGCCCAAAGCAGCTTAAGCGCACGGCTCGCCGCGATCTGCGGCTATTCCTCGCGGCTTACCTGTTTCCCTCCCCGGGAAACCTTCTATAGTGCGCCGCGTTGACACGTCGTCACTCACAATTTGCGGAAGTAGACCCATGACTTTCACTCTCCCAAACTTGCCTTATGCCCATGATGCGCTCCAGCCTTACATGTCGAAGGAGACGCTCGAGTATCATCACGACAAGCATCATCAGGCTTACGTGACCAACGGCAACAACCTGCTGAAAGGCACCGAGTTCGAGGGCAAGTCCCTCGAGGACATCGTGAAGGGCTCGTTCGGAAAGAACGCGCCGCTCTTCAACAATGCGGGGCAGCACTACAACCATCTCCATTTCTGGAACTGGATGAAGCCCAACGGCGGTGGCGACAAGCTCCCCGGCAAGCTCGCAAAGAAGATCGATGAGGATCTCGGCGGTCTCGAGAAGTTCAAGACCGATTTCGCAGCGGCCGGCGTCGGCCAGTTCGGCTCCGGCTGGGCGTGGCTCTCGGTCAAGAACGGCAAGCTCGAGATTTCCAAGACGCCGAACGGCGAAAGCCCGCTGGTGCACGGCGCGACTCCGATCCTCGGCGTCGATGTGTGGGAGCATTCCTACTACATCGACTATCGCAATCGCCGCCCTGATTATCTCAAGGCGTTCGTCGATCACCTCGTGAACTGGGAATACGTCGAGTCCCTGTTTGTAAAAGCAGTTTAAGACACCCGGATTGAATCAAGGGGCCGCAATTCGCGGCCCCTTTTTTTGAAGCAACTCCGATGAATTTCTCATGAGCTACATTCTGGTTTTCTTCGGCGGCGGACTGGGTGCTTCGCTCAGACATGCGATCAACGTCGGTTGCGCCCGTGCGTGCGGCACCAACTTTCCCTACGGTACTTTCGTGATCAACATCACCGGATCGCTGGTGATGGGCCTCATTGCCGGATACCTCGCCTTCAAGGGCGAGGCGTCGCAGCCGTGGCGGCTGTTCATCATGACCGGCATCCTCGGCGGCTACACCACGTTCTCAGCGTTCTCGCTGGATGCGGTGCTGCTTTATGAGCGGGGCGAAGTCGGCCTTGCTGCGTTTTACGTGGTGGGGTCGGTGGTTCTGTCGATCGCGGGACTGGTAGCCGGTCTCGCGCTGGTGCGGCATTTCACCTGAGCGGCCCGGCGTAGCGACCCCTGGTGCCCCTTGGCGGGCCGGTGGCGGGCTTTTCAATTGAGGCTGTTGCGTTCAAGAGTGGCGGTGCCGCGCCGCAGGTGGTCGCCTATGCCGTGGCGAGGGCCTGTTTGCGGCCCAGTGGCTCATTTTGCGGGAAATCCCTTTATGTCGGCCGATTCGTCCGGTTCCGGACCGCTGTATCGACCTGTTTCGGCTTCTGGCGGCGGACTATCTGCATGATGATCGGTAAGCGGTAAGTCCCGGCTGTCATCGCGGAACCGTGGACTTGGGTTATGTTATAATATAACATTCCGAGTGAATTGAGGGGTTCCGAGCCCCGGTCCACCGATCTGGAAAGCTCCACCATGGCCCATACCCACGGGCACACCCACACTCATGACGACGCCCATGGGCACGATCATCCGCACAGCCACACGCACAGTCATGGCCCTGCGTCGCCGCACCCCGCACAGCCGGTGGCGTGGTCGATTCTGCGCATGACGCTGGGCGCACGCCTGGCGGCCGCCATGGTCATCAGCGCCGCCCTGTGGACGGTCGTTCTGGTGGCGATGAGGTGAGCATGGCGGCGCAGATCAAGCTTCGCGACGTGACCCTGGGCTACGACCGTCATCCGGCCGTGCATCATCTCAGCGGCGAGGTCGCGGCTGGTTCGCTGGTGGCGGTGGTTGGTCCCAACGGCGCCGGCAAGTCGACGCTGTTTCGCGGCATCGTCGGCATTCTCAAGCCGCTCGCGGGTGTGATCGGGCTCGGTGGTCTCGATCCGCGCGACATCGCCTATCTGCCGCAAACTGCCGACATCGATCGCAGCTTTCCGATCTCGGTCTACGATTTCACCGGCACGGGACTTTGGCGGCGCAAGGGAATCTTCGGCGGGCTCGGCAAGGACGAGCAGCGGCGAATCCGGGATGCGCTCGCCGCCGTCGGCCTCAGCGGCTTCGAAAACCGTCCGATCGGCACGCTTTCGGGCGGCCAGATGCAGCGCATGCTGTTTGCCCGCGTGCTGTTGCAGGACGCGCGCATGATCGTGCTGGATGAGCCGTTCAACGCCATCGACGCCAAGACGTCGTCCGATCTGATTGCGCTGGTGCGGCGCTGGCATTCGGAGCAGCGCACCGTGCTGGCGGCGCTGCATGACATGGACCTCGTGCGTGCGAATTTTCCGGAAACGCTGCTGCTGGCGCGCTCGAAGGTGGCATGGGGCAAGACCCTGGAAGTGCTGACGCCGGAAAATCTGCTGGCCGCACGGCATATGTGCGAAGCCTTTGACGACGGCGCAGCGCCCTGCGCCGATACTCCATCGCAGGCGGCGTGAGTCTCATGGTCTATGACGCGCTGATCGCGCCCTTCACCGAATTCGAATTCATGCGCCGCGCACTGGCTGGCGTGATCGCGCTGGCGCTGGGCGGCGCGCCGATTGGCGTGTTCCTGATGCTGCGGCGGATGAGCCTTGTCGGCGACGCCATGGCCCACGCGATTTTGCCGGGAGCAGCCATCGGTTTCCTGTTGTCCGGCCTCAATCTGTTCGCGATGACATTCGGCGGACTGGTCGCGGGGTTCGCGGTTGCGTTTCTTGCGGGCGTGGTCGCGCGCACCACAGAACTCAAGGAAGACGCCTCACTGGCGACATTCTATCTGGTGTCGCTGGCGCTCGGCGTGACCATCGTGTCTATCAAAGGCACCAACATCGATCTGCTGCATGTGCTGTTCGGCAACATCCTGGCAATGGACGACCAGACCCTGCTGGTGATTGCGTTCAACGCCACCATCACACTTCTCATTCTTGCGATCATCTACCGGCCGCTGGTGATCGAGTGCGTCGATCCGGTATTCCTGCGCACGGTGAGTCGCGCCGGCGCACCCGCGCATCTGGCGTTTCTCGCGCTTGTGGTGATCAACCTGGTTAACGGCTTTCACGCGCTCGGCACATTGCTTGCGGTAGGGTTGATGGTGCTGCCCGCCGGCATCGCGCGGTTCTGGTCGCGTGACATTACCGGCATGATCGGCATCGCTGTCGCAAGCGCCGCGCTGTCGGGCTATGCGGGGCTGTTGCTATCGTTCCACACCAAGGTGCCGTCAGGCCCGGCGATCATTCTGGTCGCGGCGGCGCTGTACGTGATCTCGGTGCTGTTCGGGAGCGTCAGCGGCCTCGTGCGTCAATTGTTTCCCGGCCGCCATCTCGAAGCGTGATCGGAAAAACCATGCGTTTGTTTCTGATCCTTGCCGTTACCATGTTCGCGGCCTTGAGCCCGGTGCAGGCCCAGGAGCGGCTCAATGTGGTTGCGACGTTCTCGATCCTCGGAGATTTTGCGAAAAATGTCGGCGGCGACCGCGTCAGCGTGACGACGCTGGTTGGCCCCAACAGCGACACCCACGTCTATACGCCGACGCCGTCCGACGCGAAAAAGATCACCGATGCGAAACTTGTGATCGTCAACGGGCTGGGACTGGAAGGCTGGTTGCCGCGTCTGGTCAAATCGTCCGGCAGCAAGGCCGCGACGGTCGTTGCCACGAAGGGAATCGCGACACGCAAGATCGAAGGCGGCAGCCACGATCATGGCCACGCTGGCGAAGACGCGGACCCGCACGCCTGGCAATCGGTGGCCAACGCGAAGGTCTATGTTGGCAATATCCGCGATGCGTTGATGACGGCTGATCCTGCCGGTGCTGATGCCTACAAGGCCAATGCCGCGGCTTACCTGTCAAAACTCGATGCGCTTGATCGGGACGTCCGCGAGGCGATAGCGAAAATCCCGCCGGAACGCCGCAGCGTGATCTCGACCCACGATGCCTTCGGCTATTTTGCGGTGGCCTACGGCATCAAATTCATCGCGCCGCAGGGCGTCTCGACCGAATCCGAACCCAGCGCCCGGGACATCGCGGCCATTATCACTCAGATCAAAAAGCAGAAAATTCCGGCTGTTTTTCTGGAAAATGTCAGCGATCCGCGGCTGATGCGCCGGATTGCCTCCGAGACCGGGGCGAATATCGGCGGAACGCTCTATTCGGACAGTTTGACTGACGAAAAGGGGTCAGCCCCCACTTACATTGATATGGTCCGGCACAATATAAAGGCCCTGACCAGCGCGCTTTCGAGCTAGGGCAGGGGCCACCCCGCCGCCGGGCGCGCGATTGATTGCCTGGAGATTCCATGTCTGAAGCCGCTGCCACCAAAATCCCTGTGACCGTTCTGACCGGCTATCTCGGCGCCGGGAAGACCACGCTGCTGAATCGCATCCTGTCCGAAAACCACGGCAAGAAATACGCCGTGATCGTCAACGAATTCGGCGAGATCGGGATCGACAACGACCTCATCATCGGCGCGGATGAAGAAGTGTTCGAGATGAACAACGGCTGCGTCTGTTGCACGGTCCGCGGCGACCTCGTTCGCATCATCGACGGGTTGATGAAACGAAAAGGCAAGTTCGACGCCATCATTCTCGAGACGACGGGCCTCGCCGATCCCGCGCCGGTGGCGCAGACCTTCTTCGTCGATGAAGAGGTCCGCGAGAAGACCATGCTCGACGCGGTGGTGACCGTGGCTGATGCAAAGTGGCTGAGCGACCGGCTCAAGGATGCCCCGGAGGCCAAGAACCAGATCGCGTTCGCCGACGTCATCGTGCTGAACAAAACCGATCTCGTGAGCAAGGCTGAGCTGGCCGAGGTCGAGGCCCGCATTCGCGCGATCAATCCATACGCGACCCTGCACCGGACCGAGCGTGCGCAGGTGAAACTGTCGGACGTGCTGGAGCGCGGCGCGTTCGATCTCGACCGCATTCTGGAAATTGAACCGGAGTTTCTCGAGGACGGCGGTCATGACCATGACCACGATCATCACCACCACGACCATCATGGCCACGATCATCATGATCACGGCCACGCGCACGGTGGTCTGAAGCACTATCATGACGAGGATATGCAGTCGCTATCGCTGCGCACCGACAAGCCGATCGATCCCACCAAATTCATGCCATGGCTGCAGGAACTGGTCGCCAAGGATGGCGAGAAGATCCTGCGCTCCAAGGGCATCCTGTCGTTCAAGGGCGATGACGATCGCTATGTATTTCAGGGCGTGCATATGATGCTGGAGGGCGACCATCAGCGGAAATGGAAGAAAGACGAGGCGCGTGAAAGCCGTCTCGTTTTCATCGGTCGCGAGTTGCCCGAGCAGGCCATTCGTGACGGGTTCGAGAAAACCATCGCGTGATGAAAGAGTTCAATCCGGCCCCTGAGACGGCCTCCATCGTTTCCGTCACCGATCGCGTCACCAAGGTAGCGCTCGCGGCGCCCGCGACGGCCGTGCATTTCCTCGGCGAGGTCGCAGCGTTCGTCGGCGCGGAAGAAACCGTTACGTTTACGAACGGCGAAGACGACGCGAAATCTGTCGCTGTTCATGGCGGCGGCATTCTGTGTTCGGCATCGGACGGCAAACGCATCATCATGGGCGGCGACGACGGCAAACTGGTCTCCATCGACGCCAAATCAAACGTCGAGACGCTGGCGACTGATGCCAAGCGCCGCTGGATCGACAACGTGGCGCTCCATGCCGACGGCGCGGTGGCGTGGTCCGCCGGGAAGACGACTTTCGTCCGCGCGCCGAAAGGCGAGGAGAAAACGCTCGATGTGCCGTCGACCGTCGGCGGGCTGGCGTTCGCGCCGAAAGGCGTCCGGCTCGCGGTCGCGCATTACAACGGCGTGACGCTGTGGTTTCCCAACATGGGCGCCAAGCCGGAATTCCTGGAATGGAAGGGATCGCATCTCGGCGTCATTTTCAGCGCCGACAACAGGTTTCTCGTCACTTCGATGCACGAATCCGCGCTGCATGGCTGGCGGCTGGCCGACTCGCGGCACATGCGGATGACCGGATACCCGGCGCGGGTGCGCTCGATGTCATGGAGCGTCGGCGGAAAATTTCTCGCCACCTCCGGTTCGGACAGCGTGATCCTGTGGCCATTCGCGAGCAAGGACGGCCCGATGGGCAAGGAGCCGTTGATGCTTGCCCCGTTGCAAGCGAAGGCGACGGTGGTGGCCTGCCATCCGAAGGACGACATCTTCGCGGTCGGCTACAGCGATGGCACCATCCTGATGGTCCGCATTGAGGACGGTGCGGAGATCCTTGTGCGCAAAAACGCCGGTGAGCCGGTGGCGGCGCTGGCATGGAATGCAAAGGGATCGCTGCTCGCTTTCGCGGCCGAGGACGGCGATGCTGGACTGCTCAACCTGTAGTGAGTATTCAGGCGTCATGCGCTTCCTGACGACCTTTCAGACTTTAGATTTTTTGGACACCCTTGCCAGTCTGACGGCGGCATTTGTGCTGGGCACCTTGATCGGGGCCGAGCGGCAATATCGCCTGCGCACGGCCGGTCTCAGAACCAATGTGCTGGTCGCTGTCAGCGCCGCGGCCTTTGTCGATCTTGCAATGCATCTGACCGGTCAGGACGGCGCGGTACGCGTCATCGCCTACGTCGTATCCGGCATCGGCTTTCTGGGCGCCGGCGTCATCATGAAGGAAGGCATGAACGTGCGCGGCCTGAATACGGCTGCGACGCTGTGGGGTTCGGCAGCCGTCGGTTCCTGTGCAGGTGCCGACATGATCGCGCAGGCAGCCGCGCTCACGGTGTTCGTCCTTGCGGGCAACACGCTGCTGCGCCCACTGGTGAATGCTATCAACCGCAGCCCGCTGGACGCGCGCGCATCGGAGGCGACCTACGAGTTCATGCTCACGGTAGATGCGGCAGCGCTGAGCGATTTGCGCGAGCTTCTGGTCGAAAAACTTGAAGCGGCAAAGTATCCGGTGAGCGATGTCAACGTCATCGATCGCGCGGAGGGCGTCGTGGAGATCGTCGCCACGCTGGTCAGCACTGCCGTCGAAGCCAAGGAACTCGATGCCGTCGCAACCGATCTGGCGCGGCGTCCGGGCGTGCGTCATGCGACATGGGACGTCAGCACGAGTACGAAGGATTGAAACGGCGCAATAGCGCGAAAGCGACATCTATTCGTCGTCGTTGATGCGCCGGTTCCGTGTCGTCATTCACAATTCATTGAGTGCGACATCACGCACGCGTGTGAAAACAGGAACCTTCGCTCTGACGGTCCGTTGCCTTTCCATTGGGCGACGAACGGGTGCAGAGATGACTCCAGACGAAAAACGAAAAGCCAGACGAACCGACTTTCTTCTGTCCGCGTTGCTGGTCACCGCCGGATTGACGCTGTCGGGAATTTCCCTGATGCAATTGGCATCGCGCGGCGAAATCCATCTGGCGCAGGCGACGCAACCGTCGGACTCGCAACCCTCCGTGCCGGCCGGCAAGACCGATGGGCCGGCTGAATCAACGCCGGGCGGGACGCGGCCCACAACTCCCGCACCGGAGCCCGCGCGTCCCGATGCCGATGCCCAGAAGGCTGGCTCAAAGGCAGCGCTTCCGCCAGCGCCGGCCGAGAAGATGGGTGAGCCGATCAAGAAGTAAAAGTTACGCGTTCAAAACAAAAAAGGCCGGACATGTGTCCGGCCTTTTCCTATGCGTGTCCGTGGACTGGCGTGGTCACCACCGCACCAGAACATTCCGGAACTGCCATGGATCGCTGGTGTCGATGTCTTCCGGAAACAGTCCCGGACGATCTGTCAGCGGGGTCCAGTCAGTATAGTAGCCCTTCACCGGTCCGAGATACGGCCTCTGGATTTCAAGCAGGCGGTCGAAATCCATCTCGTCGGCTTCGACGATGCCGGCGGTCGGATTCTCCAACGCCCACACCATGCCGCCGAGTACGGCGGAGGTCACCTGCAGGCCGGTGGCGTTCTGATAGGGGGCGAGCTTCCGCGTTTCCTCGATGGAGAGCTGCGAGCCGTACCAGTAAGCGTTGTTGTCGTGGCCATAGAGCAGCACGCCAAGCTCGTCGATGCCATCGACAATCTCGTTTTCATCAAGGATGTGATGCTTCTCCTGCGCCTTAGCGGCGCGACCGAACATTTCGTGCAGCGAGAGTACCGCATCATCTGCTGGGTGATAGGCATAGTGGCAAGTCGGCCGATAGATGACCTTGTCTGATGCGTCGCGCACCGTGAAATAGTCGGAGATCGAGATTGACTCGTTGTGGGTGACGAGGAAACCGTATTGCGCGCCGCGGGTCGGACACCAGGTGCGCACGCGCGTGTTGGCGCCGGGCTGCATCAGATAAATCGCCGCGCCGCAGCCGGCTTCGTGCGTGTGTGCGTTTTCAGGCATCCACTTTTCGTGGGTGCCCCAGCCGAGTTCGGACGGCTGCACGCCTTCCGACAGGAAGCCTTCCACCGACCACGTGTTGACGAATACGTCCGGCTCTTTCGGTTTCTTCGAGCGCTGGGTATCGCGTTCGGCGATGTGGATGCCTTTGATGCCGGCCTGGCGCATCAGGTCCGCCCATTCGCCCTTTGTCTTCGGTTTAGGGGCGTTGAGCTTGAGGTCAGAGGCCACATTCAGCAGGGCCTGCTTGACGAAGAACGAGACCATACCAGGGTTGGCGCCACAGCACGACACGGCCGTCGTCGAGCCTGCGGGACGGGCCTTCTTTGCGGCCAGCGTATTCTCGCGCAGGGCGTAGTTGGAACGCGCTTCCGGACCCTTCGACGCATCGAAATAGAAGCCGAGCCAGGGCTCATTGACCGTGTCGATATAGAGCGCGCCGAGCTCGTTGCAGAGCTCCATGATATCGGTAGAGCCGGTGTCGACTGAAAGGTTGACGCAGAAACCCTGGCCGCCGCCTTCGGTAAGCAGCGGAGTCAGCAGTTCGCGGTAATTGTCCTTGGTCAGGCCCTGCTGGATGAAGCGCACATTGTGCTTCTCGCAATGTGCCTTGCGGCCTTCATCCTTGGGATCGATCACCGTGATGCGCGACCTGTCGTAATCGAGGTGCCGCTCGATCAGCGGCAGCGTGCCTTTGCCGATAGAGCCGAAGCCGACCATGACGATCGGGCCGCTGATGCGCGCGTGAACAGGGCTTGTGCTCAAGATTGTAACTCCAGATCAGACAGGGACATGCTGCCGCGAAGACCTACGGCAACTTGGGGGGGACGGCAACGCCGCTTTGGCGTCAGCTTTTCATAAAACGGTCTTGAAACCGCGCTTCAGCGGCCATCAGTCGTGCGACGGATAGGCCTTGAGCACGGTCAGGGAGCGCCATCGGCCGCCCGGCGTCTGGAACTCGATGGTCTGTCCCGCGGACAGACCGATCAGCGCCGCGCCGATCGGGGTCAGAATGGAAATCTTCCCGGTCTCGACATCCGCAGCCTCTGGATACACCAGAGTCACGGTTCGCTCCTGCGTGCTGATGTCGTCGCGGAACGTGACGTCGGAATTCATCGTCACAAGTCCGGGCAGAACGCGGGCGTCAGGCAGCACCTCGGCGCGCTCGATCTCGCGCGCGAGAAAATCGGTCGTCTGCGGATATTTCATGGCCGCCGCCTCCGCGAGATTTCGCAGCCGATCGATGTCGGACAGGCGCAAGGAAATTGGCGGAAGTTGTGGTTGCAGGTGGCTGATCATCATATTCACCGTCAAGCTGCTGTGGGACCGGAAGGGTCGGGGTTTTCTTCGTTGGCGCGGGCGAAATTCTTCATGTCCCGGCGCTGCAAAAGCGAAACCACCCCGGCCGGCGGATCGAGATTTTCCACCGTGGCGGTGTGCTTCACGCCATCAATTCCGGCGTAGCGGATACGGGCACCGGCATGGAGCCCGACAAGCGCTGCGCCAAGCGGCGACAAGACGGAGAGATGCATCTGATTGTTCCGGAAGTCGCCGGGCAGAACGAGAACACGGCTTTCGAGGGGCTCTCCGTCATCCGCGCGAAACGTCACCCATTCGTTCAGACGAACGGATCGCGACGGCACGGCAGATGGATCGTAAACGGTCGCGCGATCCAGTTCGGACAACAGGAATTGTCCGATCGGATGGCGGCTGTTGACGGCTTGTACCGCTACCTGCTTGAGCGGGCGAAGATCGCCGGAGGCGATGCTGACCGGCGGAATGGAATTCGACATCATGATGCGCCTCGCAACGCGACGCCGCGGCATCGTGGATGCCGAGCGTCTTCAATCTTCAGTTGGGAGAGGGGAACAGCAATAACCCGGGACGGCGCGGACGCGCGTCCGCCCGGGTCACCTTCGGGTTTGAAGGCGACCTGCGTGAAGCAGCAAGCGGTTATTGCAAATGTTCGACATGATGATCTTAAGCTAGGGTGGCCGGCAGGAAAGTCAACGGACCAACTGCGACATGTTGGCTCGCATACGAGCCAACATCCTGGTGAATTTCATCCGATATGACGTCAGGCGTTCCAGCGCGTAAGGTGCTGCCCTGCGCTTCAGGCCGAGCGGCGCTTCGCCGTGACTTCGATCTCGACCTTCATCTCCGGCTTGTAGAGGGCGGAGACCGCAACGATCGTTGCCGCCGGACGGATATCGCCGAGCGTTTCTCCGCACACGGCGAACACCGCGTCGAAGTCCTTGGCGTCGGTCACGTAATAGGTCGCGCGGACGAGGTCGGCCATTTCGAAGCCGCCTTCCTTCAGCGCAGTGCCGATGACTTTGAAGCAATTGCGCGTCTGTTCGGCGACGTCTTCGGGCAGGACTTTCGTAACGGGATCATAGCCCGTGGTGCCGGCGACGAAGCAGAAGTCGCCATCGACGACGGCGCGGCTGTAGCCCGCGATTTTCTCGAACGGCGATCCGGATGAAATCAGGCGGCGGGTCATGTCGTGAACCTCATAAAAGCGGCATTGCGCGCGAGTTTGAAGCCCACGCAATGCCGCGTCTTGGCGCTCAAATCAAGCGGCTATAGAGGGTCCAAATCGGGCCCATTAAAACCCGCCAGGCTGCGGTTTAGTTGCGCCGTGGCGTTCTCGTCGAGATGCGGATCGCGCTGAGAACCGGACGCCGCGTCGGCGAACGCCACCAGCGCTGGAACAGATCGGCTGCAAGCTGCAAAGCAAAAATGAGCATCAGCATGGTCCTCAGTCGCGACGGTTTGTTCATGGCGTGACCGATCACGCTGCGCGGAGCGCAAGCCGACGGGTTTTCCCGCCCGTCTTGGCGCGGGGCGTCCGCGCCTTCATGCCGGTGGCCACGATCATGCCCCAGGCTTCGTCCAGCGCGCCCTCACGCAGTTCGACCGCCAGCAGCCGGTCGCGCTCGAACGGGCCGGGCAGTGATAGTTCGCCGGTTGTCTCGGCTGAGAAGCCGAAGCGGGCGTAATAGGCCGCATCGCCGCGCAGGATGACGGCGCCGTGGCCGCGCGCCTTCGCGGCCGCCAGCGCGTGCGTCATCAGCGCCGCGCCGACGCCGAGCTTGCGGCAGGAGGCTTCAACGGCCAGCGGGCCGAGCACCAGCGCCGGAATGCCACCGGCGCTGACGTGCCACAACCGCACGGTACCGACCACGCGCCCTTCATGCACCGCGGAGAAGGCGAGGCCTTCGGCGGGCGCACGTCCGTCGCGCAGTCGCTGACAGGTGCGCGCATGACGGCCTTCGCCGAAGCACGCATCCAGCAGCGCTTCACGCGCAACGACGTCCGAGGCCCGCTCCGCACGGATCGCGAACGGAGCAGCGTCGGTGGTGAGGGCGGTGGTCTTTTTCCAAACAGCAGTCATGGCACGTCAGTCCCCACTCCAAACGGACAAGCGTCCGCGGAGTGTTGTCAGCAAAATCGCGATGTGACGGGATGGAAGCCGGCGGACCGGCTTCCGTTCTCTCGAAAGAACCGGATGCGCTCGGGCGCAAAACCGGTTCCCACTTTTGCTAGCGCATCTGGCGCAGCGATCAGATGTGGTAGGTCTTCAGCGGCGGGATACCGTTGAAAGCCACCGACGAGTAGGTCGACGTATACGCACCCGTGCCTTCGATCAGCAGCTTGTCGCCGATCTCGAGCGTGACGGGCAGCGGGTACGGCACCTTCTCGTACAGCACGTCGGCCGAGTCGCAGGTCGGGCCGGCGAGAATGCACGGAGCCATATCCGCGCCGTCGTGCGGCGTCTTGATCGCGTAGCGGATCGACTCGTCCATCGTCTCGGCGAGGCCGCCGAACTTGCCGATGTCGAGATAGACCCAACGGTTCTCGTCGTCGTCACTCTTCTTGGAGATCAGAACGACTTCCGTCTCGATGATGCCCGCGTTGCCGACCATGCCCCGGCCCGGCTCGATGATGGTCTCCGGGATCTGGTTGCCGAAGTGCTTGCGAAGCGCACGGAAGATCGACCGGCCGTACTGCACGACAGGAGGAACGTCCTTGAGGTACTTCGTCGGGAATCCGCCGCCCATGTTGACCATGGACAGGTTGATCCCACGCTCGGCGCAGTCACGGAACACCGTCGAGGCCATCGCCAGCGCGCGATCCCACGCCTTCACCTTGCGCTGCTGCGAACCGACGTGGAACGAAATGCCCACCGGCTCCAGGCCAAGACGCTTGGCGAGGTCGAGAACGTCGACTGCCATTTCCGGGTCGCAACCGAACTTGCGCGACAGCGGCCACTCGGCGCCTGCGCAGTCATAAAGAATGCGGCAGAACACCTTCGCGCCGGGCGCGGCACGGGCGATCTTCTCGACTTCGGCCGAGCAGTCGACTGCGAACAGGCGAATGCCGAGCGCGAAGGCGCGCGCGATGTCCCGCTCTTTCTTGATCGTGTTGCCATAGGAGATGCGATCGGGCGTCGCACCGGCAGCCAGCGCCATCTCGATTTCGGCGACGGTCGCGGTGTCGAAGCACGAGCCCATCGAGGCCAGCAGCGACAGCACCTCCGGCGACGGGTTCGCCTTCACCGCGTAGAACACGCGTGAGTCAGGGAGCGCCTTCGCGAAGGTCTGGTAGTTGTCGCGCACGACTTCGAGGTCGACGACGAGACATGGCTCGGTGTCGAGGCCCTCGCTGCGGCGGTTGCGCAGGAATTCCTGGATACGATCGGTCATAGCACTCTCCCAAACGGCCCTGCCAAACGATCTGGCGATGAACCGTCCAAAAAATGATGTCGGATATGAGCGCTTTGGCTGTCACGCGATGGAGGCGCGACCGAAGCCATAACACTCAGACCAAACTGTGCTGCCGTGGATTGGTTGGGAAAGCTCCCGCCCGCACACCTGGCAATGAAGGACAAGCCTCTTCGGTATTCGCGCTGGCTGGTGGAAAGCCAACAGAGACCAAAAAAGCCCGATCCGTCGTTGCTTTAAGTCGCGTCCCCCGTTGAGAGCGGGGTGCGCCGGTTCGCCTCCGGCTGCCAGTCACGGTTGCAAGGAGCAAAGTCGCCTTCAACGGCATCCCTGGAGAGAGATGCTGGCCTCTTAAGTCCAGACTGACCTAAGCGACCCTCGGCTTCTTCGTCCCTTGGCGGCTGTCCGGCCTCTTGTCCGGATACCTACCGACTGACACACGACCACAGGCACGTGCGAAATTGGGCAAGGGTGAAATATGAGTTTTGACTCGGTGGTGCAAGTATTTTTTTGCCCGCGAGGCAAGTTTCCCCAGCGCGTGATCGAAATGTCGCGCGGGCATTAACGAACGGCGAGGAAAGATGAACGCGCGTTAAGTTTTCAACGCGCGTGCAGTCTCAGATCTTGCGGGTAAACGGCTCGACGCGCTGAGCGCCGCGCACGAACGCAATCATGATGGCGACTCCGATCAGGAAGAGCACGATCTGGACGATGTGAGCGCCGGTGTCGCTGAGGCCGAACAGGATCGCGAGCGCCCAGCCGCCGGCAAAAGCCGCGCCGAACACCTCGGCGCCGATCAGGATGGCGGCGCTGATGACGGTGACGACACTGGGCCACGCGATTTCGCGGGCATTGGCTTCGAGCTTCTTGGCATTCATGACTTTGTGATCCCGTTCGGGCGGCAATCTCTGCGAAATCGTCGTCTCAATCAAGCCGTAAAGGCGTAAAAAAGCCTCACCGGATGATATACAGAAGTCCGGAAAATCGCTGCAATTAAGGCTCCAAGAAGGCCTGCATAAAGGTTCACATGTCAGAAGCCGCCAAGTCTTCCCCTGTCGCCAAGCCTGCCGACGCCGCGTCCTCATCTCACGCCAACCCACTGCTGGCGGCCTGGCGGACCCCGTTCGAGACGCCGCCTTTTACCGACATCCGGCCCGAGCATTTCCTGCCTGCCTTCGACAAGGCCTTCGCCGACCATTCGGCGGAGATCGAGGCCATCAAGGCCGATCCTGCGGAGCCCACGTTCGAGAACACCATCACGGCGCAGGAGCGCGCGGGCAAGCTGCTCTCCAGGGTGGCGGGCGTGTTCTACGATCTGGTCTCGGCGCACTCCAATCCGGAGCTTCTCAAGATCGAGACCGAGGTGGCGCTCAGAATGGCGCGGCACTGGAATCCGATCACCATGGACGCCAAGCTGTTCGCCCGCGTCTCGAAGCTCCACGACAAGGCCGCCTCGCTCAAGCTGACGCCGGAGCAGGCGCGGCTGCTGGAGCGGACCTGGACCGGCTTCCACCGCGCCGGCGCTGGCCTCTCCGAGGCCGCCAAGGCGCGGACGGCGGAAATCAACGAGCGGCTGGCGCATCTGGCGACCTCGTTTAGCCACCATCTGCTCGGCGACGAGCAGGACTGGACCATGGAGCTTGGCGCAGACGATCTCGCCGGTCTGCCTGCCAGCTTCGTCGCCGCCGCCAAGGCTGCTGCGGAAGAGCGCGGCCAGCCCGGCAAGATGGTGGTGACGCTGTCGCGGTCCTTCGTCGAGCCGTTTCTGAAGGATTCCAGCCGCCGCGACCTGCGCGAGAAGGTCTTCAAGGCCTTCACCGCCCGTGGCGACAACCGGAACGACAACGACAACAGCGCGATCATCCTCGAGGTTTTGAGGTTGCGCGAGGAGCGGGCGAAGCTGCTCGGTTATCCGAGCTTCGCCGCCTACCGTCTTGAAGACTCCATGGCCAAGACCCCGGAGGCCGTCCGCGGCCTCCTTGAGCGGGTCTGGAAGCCGGCGCGGGCCCGTGCGATGGCCGACCGCGACGCCTTGCAGGGGCTGATCGCGGAGGAGGGCGGCAACTTCAAGCTCGCCGCCTGGGACTGGCGCTACTACGCCGAGAAGCTGCGCCAGCGCCGCGCCAATTTCGACGACGCCGCGATCAAGCCGTATCTGGCGCTCGACCACATGATCGACGCCGCGTTCGACTGCGCGACGCGGCTGTTCGGCCTGACCTTCACCGAGCGCAAGGATGTGCCTGTCTGGCATCCGGACGTGCGGGTGTGGGAGGTGAAGGACGCCAAGGGGAATCACAAGGCGCTGTTCTACGGCGACTACTTCGCGCGGCCCTCGAAGCGCTCGGGCGCGTGGATGACCTCGCTGCGCGACCAGCAGAAGCTCGACGGCGATGTCGCGCCCCTGATCATCAACGTCTGCAATTTCTCGAAAGGCACCGACGGCCAGCCCTCGCTGCTGTCGCCCGATGACGCCCGCACGCTGTTCCACGAGTTCGGCCACGGCCTGCACGGCATGTTGTCGAATGTGATGTATCCGTCGCTGTCCGGCACCAGCGTGTTCACCGATTTCGTCGAACTGCCGTCGCAGCTTTACGAGCACTGGCAGGAACGGCCGGAGGTGCTGCAGAAATTCGCGCGGCATTACCAGACCGGCGAACCGCTGCCGGAAGATCTGCTCAAGCGCTTCATCGCCGCGCGCAAGTTCAATCAGGGGTTCGCCACGGTGGAATTCGTTTCTTCCGCGCTGATGGACCTCGAATTCCACACCCAGCCGGCGGCCTCGATCACCGACGTGCGTGCGTTCGAGAAGCAGGAGCTTGAGAAAATAGGGATGCCCGCCGAGATTTCGCTGCGTCACCGGCCGCAGCAGTTCGGCCACATTTTCTCCGGCGATCACTATGCGTCGGGCTATTACAGCTACATGTGGTCCGAGGTGATGGACGCGGATGCGTTCGGCGCGTTCGAGGAAGCCCACGACATCTTCGACCCGGCGGTGGCGAAACGCCTGCACGACGACATTTATTCGTCGGGCGGATCGCGCGATCCGGAAGATGCCTATGTCGCCTTCCGTGGCCGCAAGCCGGAGCCAGACGCGCTGCTGCGCCGTCGTGGCCTGCTGAACGAACCTGAAGCTGCATAGGGCATGATCCCGAAAAGTGGGAACCGGTTTTCGGAAAAGATCATGCCCAAACAAGAGATCAAAGATTGCTCATGACCGCCACGATGCGCCGTCTCATTCAGTGCTTGAGCCTTGTAGCGATGCTTGCACTCGGCACGGGTGCCGCGCAGGCGCATCCGCATGTCTGGATCGTCGCCAAGAGCCAGTTGGTCTACGCGCCCGACGGGTCGATCACCGGCGTGCGCCACGCCTGGACCTTCGACGACATGTTCTCGACCTATGCGCTGCAAGGTCTGGAGCAGAAGACCAAGGGCGTTTACACCCGCGAGGAACTGGCGGCACTGGCGCAGACCAACGTGGAATCGCTGAAAGAATATGCGTTCTTCACGTTCGCCAAGGCGGGCGCCACTGGCAGCCAGAAGAAAGAGAAATTCAACGATCCGGTCGACTACTATCTTGAATACAAGGACTCGGCGCTGACGCTGCACTTCACGCTGCCGTTCAAGACGCCGTTCAAGACGTCCGCGCTGGCGCTCGAAGTGTTCGACCCAGCTTACTTCATCGATTTTCAGTTGAACGAGAAAGATCCCGTCACGCTGGTCGGCGCGCCGGCCAACTGCAAGCTGGCGGTTCAGCGCCCGAGCGACGGCAGTGCGCAGGCGCAGAAGATGAATGAGGACACGTTCCTCAACGGCGACAATTCAAACTACGGTGCAATGTTCGCCAACAAGATCAGCGTGGATTGCCCGCAATGATGACAGAGTTTTGTCATTCCGGGGCGCGAGCAACGCGAGCGAACCCGGAATCCAGGATCATAATGGGAAGAGTGGATTCCGGGCCTGCGCCAAGGGGCGCATCCCGGAATGACGCCTGGGGTAAAATCGCTGTCGTCTCGTTGATGCTTGTCGCCGCAGTCTACCTCGATGGCATTCTTCATGCAGCAGCGGCACAGAACCCGTTCGGCGCGCCGAAGGGTGCTGTTCCCGACTCCCAGGTTGGCGGCATCGTCGGCTGGCTGCTCGCCAAGCAATCCGAATTCTATCGCCAGATGTCGGCGACCATCCGCGCCGCCAAGACCGATGGCAGCGCGGTGTGGGCGCTGCTCGGCATTTCCTTCGCCTACGGCGTCTTTCATGCCGCCGGTCCTGGCCACGGCAAGGCGGTGATCTCGTCCTATCTCGTCGCCAACGAGGAAACCGCCAAACGAGGAATCGTGCTGTCGTTTGCCTCGGCCCTGATGCAGGCGCTGGTGGCGATCGCGATCGTCGGTATCGGCGCGGCTGTTTTGAACGTCACCGCCGGTCAGATGTGCAGCGCCGAGCGCGTCATCGAGATCGCGAGCTATGGCCTGATCGCCGCCTTCGGCGCGCGGCTGGTCTGGACCAAGGGCGGCGGATTTGTCCGCGCGCTGCGGTCGTTGCGAGCGCCCACGCCGCAACTCGTTCCTGCGATGGCGCATGCGCATGGCCATGATCATGCGCACGATCACCAGCCCGCGCATTCGCACGACGCTGCTCATGCGCGCGTTGCCCACGATCACGCACATCATCACGACCACGATCACGGTCACCATGATCATGGTCATCCGGATCATGTGCATGATGAACACTGCGGCCACTCGCACGGCCCGACGCCTGCTGAGCTCGCCGGTCCCGGCGGCTGGGCGCGTGGCCTCAGCGCGGTGCTGACGGTAGGCATCCGGCCATGTTCCGGCGCCATCCTGGTGCTGGTGTTCGCGCTGGCGCAGGGATTGTTCTGGGCCGGTGTCGCAGCGACCTTGCTGATGGGGCTCGGCACGGCGATCACCGTCTCAACCATTGCGATCATCGCTGTATCGGCCAAGGGTCTCGCGGGGCGGATCGCTTCGGGCCGCGATGGTGGCGGCGCAGTATTGCTGCGTGGCATCGAGTTCGGCGCGGCGGCGCTGGTGCTGATCTTCGGCGTGGGCCTGCTGCTGGGATATATCGCCGCGGAACGCGTCACCTGCTTCTGATGTGCGCTGCCTTGACAACAACGAGGCAAAGCGCGATGCCAAAACCATCATGACAGTTGTTCCACTCGATGCGCATCGGCCGGCCCCACAGGCAGCGCCCGCGCGTGTCGGTGTGCTGCTGGTCAACCTCGGCACCCCCGACACCGCCGACGCCAAGGGCGTCCGCGTGTATCTGCGCGAGTTCCTATCCGATCCGCGCGTGATCGAAAATCAGGGGCTGATCTGGCAGGTGATCCTCAACGGCATCGTGTTGCAGGTTCGTCCCGCCAAAAAGGCGAAGGACTATCTGAAAATCTGGAATACCGAAAAGAACGAGTCGCCGCTGAAGACCATCACGCGCGCGCAATCCGACAAGCTTGCCGCATCGATCTCGGACCAGAAGCATGTCGTGGTCGACTGGGGGATGCGCTACGGCAATCCCTCGATCAAGTCGCGTATCGATGCGCTGACTGCGCAGGGCTGCGATCGAATTCTGGTGATGCCGCTCTATCCGCAATATTCTGCGTCGACCTCGGCGACGGTGGTGGACAAGGTGGCGCTCGCCCTGAAGGACATGCGCGCGCAGCCGACCGTGCGCTTCACGCCGCCGTACTACGACGAGCCGTGCTATATCGATGCGCTCGCCGTCTCGATCGAGCGTCATCTGGCGACGTTGCCCTACACGCCGGATGTGATCATGGCGTCGTTTCACGGAATGCCGCAGTCTTACATCGACAAGGGCGATCCGTATCAGGCGCAGTGCGTCGCGACGGTGGATGCCCTGCGCGCGCGCATGGGACTAGACGACAAGAAACTGATGCTGACCTTCCAGTCGCGCTTCGGATATGCCGCGTGGTTGCAGCCCTACACCGACAAGACTATCGAACGGTTGGCCAAGGATGGGGTGCGGCGGATTGCCGTCGTGACGCCCGGCTTCTCGGCGGATTGCCTCGAGACGCTTGAAGAAATTGCCCAGGAAAACGCTGAGATTTTCCACAAGGCCGGCGGTCAGGACTTCTCGGCCGTTCCCTGCCTCAACGACAGCGACGAGGGCATGGACGTGATCCGGCAGGTCGTGCTGCGCGAGTTGCAAGGCTGGATATAAAGAGGCTGGCCAAGCCGCCGGTTCTGGCCTCCATGCGGGCCATCGCGATCTTGTCCCTCGAACCATTCTCCTGTTTGGCCGACCAAGAGCAGGGCGGCTATCGCACGTCCATGCTAGGCTGACCCCAACACGCCGCGTTTCGGGTTCATCAGGGAGCTTTCAATGTCCGGTTTCGATATTTTTGCGATTGCGCTTGTTCTGCTTGTGATCTTTACGCTGTTCGCCGGTGTGAAGACGGTATCGCAGGGCTACGACTGGACCATTGAACGGTTCGGCAAATACACCCGCACCCTGGAGCCCGGCCTCAACATCATCATCCCTTATTTCGACCGCGTCGGCCGCAAGGTGAACATGATGGAGCAGGTGATCGATATTCCGGAGCAGGAAGTCATCACCCGGGACAACGCCACCGTATCGGTGGACGGCGTCGCGTTCTATCAGGTGTTCGATGCCGCCAAGGCGAGCTACGAAGTGTCCAATCTCAACCAGGCGATCGTGACGCTGACCATGACCAACATCCGTTCGGTGATGGGTGCGATGGATCTCGATCAGGTGCTATCGCATCGCGACGAGATCAACGAGCGGCTGCTGCGCGTGGTCGATGCCGCCGTCTCGCCGTGGGGCCTCAAGGTCAACCGCATCGAGATCAAGGATATCGTGCCGCCGGCCGATCTCGTCGAGGCAATGGGCCGTCAAATGAAAGCCGAGCGCGTCAAGCGCGCTGACATTCTGCAGGCTGAAGGCCAGCGGCAGTCCGAAATCCTGCGCGCGGAAGGCGCCAAGCAGTCGCAGATTCTTCAGGCCGAAGGCCGCAAGGAAGCGGCGTTCCGCGATGCCGAGGCGCGTGAGCGCTCCGCAGAAGCCGAAGCGAAAGCGACGCAAATGGTCAGCAACTCCATTGCCAGCGGCGACGTCGCCGCGCTGAACTACTTCATCGCCGACAAGTACATCAAGGCGTTCGGACAACTGGCCGAATCGCCGAACCAGAAGATCATCATGCTGCCGCTGGAAGCGACGGGAATGCTGGCGTCGCTCGGCGGCATTGCCGAGATTGCCAAGGCGACGTTCGGAGAAGGTGGATCGGCGTCCGCGCCGCGCCGCCCGCCGACCGTTCCGAACACCAAGTCCTGAACAGGAGGCTGGCAACCGATGGCGGACCTTCTGTCGAAACTCGAGACATGGAATTGGCTCATCATCGGCATCGTGCTGATGGGGATTGAGACATTCGCGCCGGGCGTTTTCATGCTGTGGCTCGGACTCGCCGCCCTGATCGTCGGGGTGCTGTCGTTCAGCATCGCGTGGTCATGGCAAATGCAGGTCATCGTGTTCGCGGCGCTGTCGATCGCGATGGTGCCGTTGTGGCGCTATTACTCCGGCCGCAACGCGAAGCCGACCGACAAGCCGTTCCTGAACAAGCGTGCGGCGGGTCTGATCGGCCGCGTCTTCACGCTGGAAAAGCCGATTGTCGATGGCGTCGGGACGGTCAAGATCGATGATACGGTATGGCGTGTCTCGGGACCGGACGTGCCGTCCGGCAGCCGCGTCAGGATTGTGAGCGCGGATGGCGCGAGCCTGACGGTGGCGGCGGAATAAGTGTCGCTAGGCCACGCCCGCGCGCAGGATGTCGTGCAGATGCACGATGCCCACCGGCTTCTTGCCCTCGGTCACGATCAGCGCAGTGATCTTCGACGAGTTGAGAATTTCCAGCGCCTCGCTGGCAAGCAGATCCGGGCTAATGGTTTTCGGGTTCTTCGTCATCACGTCGTCGACGGTTGCGGTCATGAGGTCCGGCCGCATGTGACGACGCAGGTCGCCGTCGGTGACGATGCCGGCGATCTCGCCGCGTGAATCCACAATACCGACGCAGCCGAAGCCCTTCGATGTCATCTCCACAAGCGCGTCGGACATCTTGGTGCCGAGCGGCCGCACCGGCACGGCGGCGTCCTTGTGCATCAGGTCGCGCACGAATTTCAGCATTGCCCCCAATTTGCCGGAAGGATGCAGCGCGCTGAAGTCCAGTGCGGTGAAGCCGCGGCTTTCCAGCAGCGCAACCATCAGCGCATCGCCGAGCGCGAGCTGCATCAGCGACGAGGTGGTCGGCGCGAGATTGTGTGGGCAGGCTTCGCGCGCCTTCGGCAGCGTCAGCACGATGTCGGCGGCGGCGCCGAGCGTGGAGTCCGCCTCGGAGGTTACCGCGATCAGGCCGATGCGAAAACGGCGCGAGTAGTTGGTGAGGTTCTTGAGTTCGGCGGTCTCGCCGGACCACGACAGCGCCATGATGACGTCGTCGGGCGTGATCATGCCGAGATCGCCGTGACTCGCTTCCGCCGCGTGCACGAAGAAGGCAGGGGTGCCGGTGGAGGCGAACGAGGCAGCCATTTTCTTGCCGATGTGGCCGGACTTGCCGAGACCCGTCACGATCAGGCGGCCCTTGGCGTCGCGAATGCGCTTGACGGCGGCTTCGAAGGCCGGACCGAGATCGGATTGCAGCGCGTTCACGAGCGCGGTGATGCCGCTGGCCTCGGCGTCGAGGGTGCGCAGGGCGGAGTCGATGGCGGCGGATGTGGCGCGGGTCGCGGAAGGGGTCGCTGTCCGCGATTTTGAAGAGGCCATGTGGGGTTCCAATTGAGCGGGAGCGGGCGCGATGCGCGCGCTTCGATCCGGGGCTCTACCTAGCACATCGAAACCGCCGACGCGACGCGCCGTTGCGCTGCCTAACCCCCCGTTAACCATAATTGTTTTAACTCTGTTAACGGCGCTGGCTCGCGCCGGGTGGCGGCGTGTCCGTCGTAATTAACTGAATTTGTTTGATTTTTCGATGCGGTCCCGACGGTTTCGGGAGCGAAAGGTGAGTGAAAAGTGCCAGGTCGGCAGCAACCAGTCCGGTTGTGGGACCATCGCTGGCGCGCGCCGCAATGGTGCGCGCTGCCGGTGTGCTGCCTGCTGATCCTGTTGCACCCGGCAGCGGCCGCTGCTCAGACGCTGACCCGCGACATGATGAACCCGACGCAGGATGGATTCGCGCCGCGCGACCAGTCGGCGCTGCGCCGGACGGCGCAGAACGCCGGCGATCAAGACCCCAACGCAAGTCCCAAAGCGTCGTCGCGTATCGGCGCGATTCCGACTTACGGGATTCCGGCAGCGTCTGGCGCATCCGACAGCGGATTCGATTCACTCAATCGTATTCGCAGGAAGCCGAAACTCTATCCCGGTGCGCCGAAGCCGAAGTTCGTCGGTCCCGGCAATCCAGCGCCGTCCGTATCCAGAGCGAGGGGCGCGGCGCCGGTGTCGCCGTCGGTCGCCGGCACTTTTCCCGGCCAGCCGCCGCGCCGCCGCCTGAAGCCCGATGACGATCCGTTCGCCAATGTCGGCTTCCACACCGGCTCGTTTCTGACCAAGGCCGCGGTCGAGGTCTGGGGCGGATACAACACCAATCCCGGCCGCATGAACGAGCCCAAGGGCTCGGCGTTCTATACGGTTGCGCCCGAACTCCTCATCGCGTCGGACTGGGAACAGCATTCGCTGATCGCCGATCTGCGCGGCTCGTTCACCGGCTACGGCACCACGTTTCCTCCGCTCGCGACCGGACCGTCGCCGGTGCCGACCAGCATCGACACGCCGGCCTTCGACGGCAAGATCCGCGGTCGCGTCGATGCCACACGCGACACCCGCATCAACACCGAACTGCGGATGCGCGTCTTCACTGACAACCCCGGATCGCCGAACATTCAGGCGGGCCTTTCGCAATATCCGCTGGCGACGACCATCGGCGGCACCGCCGGCGTCGAACATGATTTCAATCGTCTTCAGGTTTCCGTCGCGGGCCTCGCGGATCGCACGACCTACCAGCAATCAAAGCTCACCGACAACACGACCTCCAGCAACGACGACCGCAATTTCAACCAGTTCGGCTTGCTCTCGCGCGTCAGCTACGACCTGATGCCGGGGGTGAAGCCGTTTGGAGAAGTCTCCATCGACACGCGCAAGCATGACGTGGCGGCGGATCGTTCGGGTTATCTGCGCGATTCGAACGGCGGCTACGTCAAGGCCGGTTCGACGTTCGAGTTCTCCCGGCTGCTGACCGGCGAGGCCGCCGTCGGCTATTCGCTGCGGACCTATCAGGATCCGCGTCTCACCGACATGAAAGGCCTGCTGACCAGCGCGTCGCTGATCTGGACCGCGACGGGACTCACCACGGTGACGCTCGCCGCCACATCATCGATTGACGAGACCACGTTGCCCGGTGTGTCGGGCGTGATCTCCCGCGATTACTCGCTCCAGGTCGATCATGCGTTTCGCCGCTGGCTGATCGGCACAGCGAAAGCCGGCACCGGAACGTCGGACTATGACGGCACGCGCTTCGACAAGCGCTACTTTGTGGAAGGCGATCTCGTTTACAAACTGTCGCGCACGTTCCACATCAAGGGGCAGGTGCGTCACGATTGGCTGGAGAGTTCGATCTCCGGGGCGAACTCCGCTGCGACTGTGGTGATGCTCGGCATCCGCGTGCAGCGCTGAGGCGCGCCTCGTCCTTCGCCATGCACGGTCTGCTTGCGGCATCCATTTTTCGGTCTGAATAAACTGGCGTGGATAAACGGGATAAGCCCGCATGGCGCTCGCGAGGCGATTGACAGATTGCGAACGATAAGAACAAATAGGGAACGTATTCTGATCTGCCGACTCGCTTCTGAAGCGGGCATCACCACGGAGAGCAGCCATGTTCAGACCGGCAACGCAAACCCAGATCGATGACTACGACCGCGCGGTGGACAGCGTGATCGCAACTTGCGGCGGCGACATCCGCGGCGCGCTCAAGGCGCTTCTCATCGCCAACGAGTTTCTGGAGGAAGAGTTGAGGCGGGCGGTGGGGGAGTCCCCGGAAGATTCCATACCGCAGCGGAATGTTGCGTAGAATCTCCCCGCCCGTCATGGCCGGGCTTGGCCCGGCCATCCACGTGTTTCCTTTGACCTTGCAAGCAAGACATGGATCACCGGTCAAGCCCGGTGATGACGACCGCGTATGTTGAGTCGTTGTGTGCTATCTCGCGCGCCACACGTCTACTTCATCAATTCCTTCGCCACGGCCATGTACATCGGCAGCGAGACCGGATCGTTGGCGGCGTTGGCGGCCATCGGATGCGAGGCATAGCGCACGATCACCATTTCGGCGGTCGGATCGACATAGATGCTCTGGCCGTAGATGCCGCGCGCCGTGTAGGCGTTGTGCTCGTTGTGGGTGATCCACCACATGTCGCGATAGGACCAACCCTTCAGCAGCGTATAACCGGCCTTGGCGAAGTCCTCCTTCTTGCCGCCCTGTGTCACGTCGGCGACGGCGGCTTCAGGAATGACCTGCTGTCCGTTGAACTTGCCTTTATTGCGCATCATTTCGCCGAAACGCGCGAGGTCGCGCAGCGCGGTGTTGTATCCGCCGCCGCCGGATTCGGTGCCGACGCTGTCGACCATGAAGTAGCCGTCCTGCTCGGCGCCGAGCTTCGACCAGATTTCCGACGACAACAGCGCCGCCAGAGACTGGCCTGAGGCGCGCTTGACGATCCAGGCCAGCACTTCGGCGTTCGCCGTCTTGTAAGCGAAGGCCTGTCCGTGCTCGCCTTCCTTGTTCAGCTTGACGAGGAAGTCGTAGAAACTGCGCGGCCCCTGATAACCGGGCGCGATCGGCATCATGCCGCCGGCGCGGGCGTAGTCGAACACCTCGGCGTTCGGATCGGAATAGTTTTCCGAGAACTTCACGCCGATGGTCATGTCCATCACTTGGCGCACGGTGGCGTCGCCATAGGCCGTGTCCTTCAGTTCGGGCACATACTTCGTGACGGGGGCTGCGGGATCGAGCTTGCCGTTGGCCGCGAGCACCGCCGCCAGCGTGCCGACGAACGACTTCGTCACCGAGAACGCGATGTGTGGCAGTTGCGGGCTGCCTTCACCGAAATACTTTTCATAAACGACCTTGCCCTTGTGGAGCACGAGAATGCCGTCGGTGTAGGTCAGTTGCAGCGCGTCGTTGAGGGTGATCGGCTTACCGTCCATCGTTGTGATGGCGACGGCGCCGAGATCGCGCTCGGCGCGCGGCAGCGGCACCACAGGTCCTTCGCCGCGAGAGACGGCGGCGGTCGGCACGAGTTCGCGGAAGTGGCTGAACGACCAGCGCGTGTTCGGGAAACGTGACGACGAGCCATCGATAAAGCGGATGGTCTTGTCCGGCGGGGGCGGAAAGCCCTGCATCATGCCGAGCGTCTTCGGATCGGTCTGCGCTGCGGTTGGAAGCGGCTGGGTTGTCTGCGCATCTGCGGTGAAGTTCGACAGCATGGTCATTCCGATGCAGGTGAACGCTGTGCAGGCGATTGTGCGCGTGATGCGATGGGTCATGAATTTCCTCACTACGGTTTTTGCGCCTTCGTTTCAGCGAAGTTGTGGAAAGCCTATCCGAGCACCTTTCGGCAGGCCAGCGCCGATTGTGAGAAAACAATCACGCCGCGTTGTTTTGCGAGGGCATGAAGCTGGCATGAAAAAAGCCGCCGGGCGACGCCGGCGGCTTTGCAATCAAAAGGCGGAGAATTACGGGCAGGGATAGCGGTTGCCGTCGTTGTTCAGGTACGTGCCCGAGCGCGGATCGTAGGAGCGGTAGCGCTGCGAACAGTAGGCCGCGTTCTGCTGGGCCTGCGCCGACGATGCCGCGATCGCGCCGCCGATGATCGCACCCGCCGCAAGGCCGATGCCGACGCCCGCGGCGGTCCCACCGTAACCGCGATGACGATGGCCGTAATATCCGCGATGGCCATAGCCGCGGCGGTAGTACTGCACATTCTCGACATTGCTCGAGGCGGCTACGCCGGACAGGACCATGTTGGTCATCAGCGGCGCGGCAGATGCGGGCGCCGAGAGAGCGAACGTTGTGGCACCGGCAAGCAGCGCTGCGGCGAGAAGTTTTGCTGTTCGCATGTGTATTCCTTTTTTCAGTTTCTGGAAAATGGCTGCAGGCGGATGGAACTAGCATTCGCGCTGCGAAACGCTAAGACAATGCCATAGCTGACATGAAATGCCGATTAATAATCCGTATCAAATATGACGATATTGTGCGGTCGATAATGCCGCAGGCTATTCTTCGCGCTCGCGAACAGCGCGGCGATCCTTCACGACGCCGATAGTGACGCCCATGCGCTCGATCCTGGCGATGACTTTGCCCGCGAGCGTGCGGTCGCAGTTCATGTGCGTCGGTGCGATGTAGAAATCCGCGAGACGCCAGTCATACATCCTCAGCCATTGCAGGTTCGGCCGCGCGTACTCTTCATAGGAAACGCGCTCGCCGCAAACGGCGACGCGATAGACGTTGGTCTTCGCGGTCGCAGGCTCGGTGCGGTCGAGGAAGTCGTGCAGTTCCTCGACGGCCTCGGGCATGATGTTGACCCAGTAGTCGGTCACGAACCGTCGCGACGCGCCTTCCAGTCCGCCGACAAACTGGTTGTAGTAGAGATATTCGTAGGGGTGCAGGTGATACAGCTTGCCCGCCGTCCATGTGTATCCCGTGGCGACGACCGCGAGCCAGACGATCATGGTGCTGCGATGCAGCCGCGCTAGCGCGCCGATCGAGGTGCTGATGCCGACGCCGGCCAGAATCGCGATCGGCGGAAACACAAACAGGAAATGGCGGCAGCCGTCGAGCGCGGGTCCTTCCGTGATGACTTGACACGCCACCGGAAAAATCGCGGCGAACGCAATCAGCCCCAGTTCGCGGCGGCGCATGCCGCGAAGGCCGCCGGCGCGTGCCGGCAGCACGATCAGCGCCAGCGCCAGAAGAGCCCCGCCAAGTGTCAGCAGCGGCAGCCGGATCGCGATATAGGTCGGCACGTAATAGCGCGGAACGTCCGCCATCTCGTAGACCTTGCCGAACAGGATCGTGCGGATGTGATAGTGAAACTCGCTGAATGACAGGAGCCCGCGGACCGGATTGAGCGGCGACAGCGCCGCCCACGGCCATGCCGCGATCATGATGACATAGGCGATCACGAAGGCAGGCAGTAACCACAGCGCCGATGTCATCGCGAATTGCGCGCGCGCCTGCCAGTGACCGATCACGGGACGTGGCAGATTGATCAGGACGGCGAAGCCGGCATACCCAACCAGCAGCAGGCTGAGCGACCTGATGCCCAGCGCGGCGCCGGTCATCACACCGAAGCCGATGATGTCGCGGATACGGGGCGTTGGCAGATCGCGCGTGGCGCGGATCAGGAAATACATCGCACCGGCCATGAAGGAGGCCATCGGAATTCCCTTGGTGTGATTGTACATCCCGCCGTACCACGAGCCGCACAGCGCCAGCGCGACGATAGTGAAGAAAGCCGCGCGGGGCCCGGCGATCAGCCGCGCGGTCGCCGCTGCAGCACCGATGCCGCCGATTCCGATCAGCGCGCACAGCAGATGACGCAGCTCATACTGGTCGACCGGCAGGATCTGGCCCAGTCCCAGCGCTGCGATATCGAACAGGCCGCCGTAAAGATAAAGATTGTCGAGCTTGAACAGCGACTGGTCGGTGAAGCCGCTCTTGTAATACGCGACGATCAGCTCGCCATACTGGTGCTGCAAACCCTCGTCGTTGGAAATCGCGTAGTTCTGAAACGTCCAGACAGCGAGAATGAGAAGCGTGGCCAGCGCGGTCCATGAGGCGAGGTCGAAGACACTCCGCTCGCTGAGCCAGCGGACCGATCGCTTCAGCCGTTCGCTGGCGCCAGCGACGTCGCGGCCGGAAACATCCAGCCCCCCTGTGACGAAATCGGCCATCCCCCGGCGTTCCTCAGCCCGCTTTTGCGGAATACATGCGCCATGCCCCCACGGCGAAGCCGGCGTCTGCCGCCGGCTTGGAATGACCATAGGTGTGAAAAAGGCACTTGCTCAAGAAAATTGCATTTTGCGGTGCGATAACGGGCGTCAGCAAAAGGTATTAAACGACCACCGTTAACCGTTTCGCGGCGCGGGTAATGCCGGTGTAGAGCCAACGGGCGCGGCTGTCCTGAAAGGCGAAGCTTTCGTCGAACAGCACGACGTCATTCCATTGCGAGCCCTGCGACTTGTGCACGGTCAGCACGTAGCCATAGTCGAATTCGTCGTAGGGGCGCCGCTGCTCCCACGGGATATCCTCGATACCTCCCCCGAAGCAGTCCGCGCGCACCGAAACCTTGGTGACCTTTGCGCCGCTGAGGTCCTCATCGGGCGAAAGTCTCATCGTGATGATTTTCGATTTCGACGCCGCGCGCGATTTCACCCGCCACAGCCCGCCGTTGAACAGCACCTTCTTGCGATTGTTGCGCAGGCACACCAGCTTGTCGCCGGCCACCGGCAACGGATCTTCGATGTTCTGCTTTTGCCGCACACGCATGTTGTAGGCGCGGCGTGTGTTGTTGCGGCCGACCAGAACCTGATCGGCGCTCATCACCCGATCGGGGTCGAGCGCGTCGCGCCGCACCACTTCGCTGTCGCCGAAGGTGCCGAGATCGAGCGAGCGGCCCTCGCGCACCGCCATCGACATCCGCACGATGGGATCGTCCTGCGCCTGACGATGGACCTCGGTCAGCATCGCGTCGGGTTCGGCATCGGTAAAGAAGCCGCCGCCCTGGATCGGCGGCAGCTGCGCCGGATCGCCCAGCACAAGCAGCGGACAATCGAACGACATCAGATCGCGGCCCAATTCAGCATCGACCATCGAGCATTCGTCGATGACGATCAGCTTGGCCTTGGACGCCGGCGCGTCGTCCCACAACTCGAAGCTCGGCTGCTCCTCTCCGGATTCGCGGGTCCGGTAGATCAGCGAATGAATCGTCGAGGCGTTGTCGCAGCCCTTGTTGCGCATCACCAGCGCGGCCTTGCCGGTGAACGCCGCGAACTTCACCGCGCCGTCGACGCCGTCGGCGATATGCCGCGCCAGCGTGGTCTTCCCGGTGCCGGCATAGCCGAACAGCCGGAACACCGGCGGCGTGCTGCCTTTTCCCGGCTTGGCCTTGAGCCAGTCGGCGACGGCGCGGAGCGCCTGATCCTGATGCGGCGTGAAGGTGGTCATGAAGGCGGTCGAATGATCTTTAATCGAGAGAAAGTGAGGCGAGAAAGCGTGCGCAGCATCGCCGGGCGCCAGATGTGCATAGCTGACTCGCGGTTGTCACGATGGCAAATAATGCGGTCAGCCGTGACGAAACATCCGTCGCAATCGCCGCCGCTTCTCATATATGGTTCGGGCGGCATTATCCAACGCCTCAGGTTTTGCAGGTCTTTCGCATATGGAACGGCTCTTTCTTCAGATCGCCACGGCGGTCAGTGCGCTGGTGCTGCTCGGGATCGGCGCTTCGGGCGTGATGCTCGGCGTGCAGTTCCTGCACGGGGCCGGCACGATCACGGTCGACAACTACTTCCGTTTTCTCTCCGGCGTGATCGCCGCCATCGGCGTCGTGTTTTTGATCTCGGTCCCTCATGTGGAACGCTATCGCGAGCGGTTCGCGATTCTGACCTTTGCGATTGTGGTGGGTGGTTTTGCCCATCTCTATTCCGTTTCGCTTCATGGCATTCCGAGCATCGGCACGCTGTTCGGCCTGTTCATGGAACTGGTCTACGCGCCGCTGCTGTGGCTGCTGCAACGGCATGTCGCGAGGCGCGCGGCGCTGCATCCGCACTGAGATCGAAGTGGACCGCGCATCGTGACCCTTCTCAAGCGTCTCGTCATTTCCGTCGTCCTGCTGTTCATCCTCGTGGTGTTCGGACTGTTCGCGTTCAATTTTTACCGCCAGTACACATCCGGGGACGACCCCGACGCCAGGCCGCCGGTGATCTATGAACGTTCCAACAGGCCATCGCGCGCCTGATGCGCTGCGAAGCCGTTGCGCGGGCGGACGGTGTCTTTATAAATTGCAGCCAAGACGTCCGGGGAGAACCCGGCGATGAGGGTGTCCCTCATGAAACAATAAAAACGGGGAGACGCCGTCATGAGTGCATCATTCGATTATACGCCGCTGCTGGCCGCAGGTTTGCCGCCCGCCGCGGCGAAATGGACCGGTTTCCCCAAATACAACTTCGTCGGCGGCAACAACGATGCCGATCAGGTGCCGGTCGATCGGCTGCTGGCAGCATCGGCCGCGGTGCTGACGCGCGAGGGCGCGACGCTTGCGACCTACGGCCTGAACAGCGGCCCGCTCGGCTATCGTCCGCTGCGCGAGTTTCTGGTGGGCAAGCTCAAGCGCGACGCCGGCATTGACTGCACCGCGGATGAAATTCTCATTACGTCCGGATCATTGCAGGGGCTCGATCTCGTCAACGGCATTCTCACGTCGCCCGGCGATACGGTGCTGATCGAGCAGGAATGTTATCAGGGATCGATCACACGGCTGACGCGGCGCGGCGTCAACATCGTCGGCATTCCGCTCGATCACGACGGGATGCGGACCGACGCTGTCGCGACAGCGCTCGCTGAGCTCAAGGCCAAAGGCATCCGCCCGAAATATATCTACATCATTCCGACGGTGCAAAATCCCACCGGCACCATCATGAGCGAGCAGCGTCGCGCCGAGCTGCTGAAGCTGTCGGACGAGTACGGCGTTCCGATCTTCGAGGACGATTGCTACGCGGACCTGATCTGGAACGGTCAGCGCCCGCCCGCGCTCTACGCCATGAGCCAGACCAGCAATGTCATTCATATCGGCTCGTTCTCGAAATCCGTCGCGCCCGCGCTGCGCGTTGGTTACATCGTCGCGCCTTGGGCCGTGCTGTCGCGCATTTTGAGCATCAAGACCGACGCGGGGTCCGGCGCGCTGGAGCAGATGGTGCTGGCGGAATTCTGCGCGGCGCATTTCGACGATCACGTGCCGAAGCTGACGCGCGGTTTGCGCCTCAAGCTGGAGGCGATGATGGAGGCGCTGGCCGAACAGTTCGGCACCGCGGCCGAGTTCGACGATCCGCGCGGCGGGATATTTCTGTGGGTCAAGCTGCCGGATAACGTCGATACGATGAAGCTGTATCAGGCTGCACAGGCCGCCGGCATCGCGATCAATCCCGGCACCGAGTGGTCCGTTAACGCCGCGCACAGCCAAAGCCGGTTGCGGCTGTGTTTCGCCAGTCCGTCGGTGCAGGACATTCGCGACGGCGTCGCCGCACTGGCCGAGGTGTGTCGCCGCGAGTTCGGCGTACCCAGCCGCAGCGCGAACGTCGAGCGCAAGGCGTCCATCTAAAAGAAAACGCCAGCGCGTCGCGCTGGCGTTCATCAAGACCAGTAGGCGAAGATCAGGCCGCGGCCACGCCCCGCATTTCGCCCGAACCTGGCGGCGGGATCGGCTGGCCGTCGTCGGCATACTCGTTGAGCTTGTTGCGCAGCGTGCGGATCGAGATGCCGAGAATGTTCGCCGCATGGGTGCGGTTGCCGAGGCAATGCTTCAGTGTCTCGAGGATCAGGTCGCGTTCGACGTCCGCTACGGTGCGTCCGACCAGCGCGCGCGTCACCTGCTCGGCGGCGAAGGTTGCATGGGCCACAGCGGGCGGCGTCTTGGTGATATCGAGCCGGTCGCCATCGGGCGAGAGAATGGCGTCCGCGCCGATCTCGTCGCCGCTCGCCATCAGCACCGCACGGTGCATGGTGTTTTCCAACTCGCGGACGTTACCCTGCCAGCGGTTGGTGGTCAGCACGCGGCGCGCGTCCGCCGAGATCGGGCGCAATGCAACGCCATTGGCGTCCGCATATTTTTTGGCGAAATGCTGCGCCAGTTCGAGAATGTCGGCGGGGCGGTCGCGCAGCGCCGGAATTTTCAGGTTCACGACGTTCAAACGAAACAGCAGATCTTCGCGGAATTTTCCTTCGCGCACGGCGTCGGCGAGGTTGCGGTTCGATGTCGCGATGATGCGGATATCGACCGGCACCGGGCGGGTGCCGCCGACGCGGTCGATGACGCGCTCCTGAATCGCGCGCAGCAGCTTGGATTGCAGCCGCACATCCATCTCGGAGACTTCGTCCAGCAACAGCGTGCCGCCGGTGGCTTCCTCGAATTTGCCGATGCGGCGTGCGATCGCGCCGGTGAACGAGCCCTTCTCGTGGCCGAACAGTTCAGACTCCAGGAGATGCTCCGGGATCGCGGCGCAGTTGATCGAGATGAACGGCTTGCGCGCGCGGCTCGAGCGGGTGTGGACATAACGCGCCAGCACTTCCTTGCCGGTGCCGGATTCGCCGGTGATCATTACCGACGCATCGGAGCCCGCGATCTGCTGAGCGAGCTTGACCACCTTGGCCATCGCGTCGTCGCGGTAAATCAGGTCGCGCGAGTCGTTGGCGACGGCCGCAAGCACCGCGGCGATCAGTTCGGGATCGGGCGGCAGCGGGATGTATTCCTTCGCGCCGGCGTGGATGGCCGCGACCGCGGCCCGTGCATCAGTGGTGATGCCGCAGGCGACGATGGGAACGTGGATGTGTTCGGCCTCCAACCGGATCACCAGGTCGCGGATGTCGAGGGCGACATCGACCAGCATCAGGTCGGCGCCCTTGCCGCCGCGCACCACGCGCATCGCCTGGTCGCTATCCTCGGCGTGGGTCACCGTCGCGCCATTGTCCATGGCGATCTTGGTGGCGGTGGTGAGCTGGCCTTTGAGTGTGCCAACGATGAGAAGCCGCATGGTGTTCTCCTGTTATCGTGCCCGCGTCATTCCCGGCGCGGGTTGTCAGATTGGTTAGGCGCGTTCCGCCTTGATGATTTCGGTCATGGTGACGCCAAGCTTGTCCTCGACGAGAACGACTTCGCCGCGCGCCACCAGCCGGTTGTTGACGTAGATGTCGATGGCCTCGCCGACGCGACGATCCAGCTCGAGCACAGTGCCCGGCCCGAGCTTCAACAGGTTGGCGACATCCATCTTGGAGCGGCCGAGCACGGCAGACACCTGAACCGGAACATCGAACACCGCTTCGAGGTCGGCGGCGATGCGTCCGGCGTGATCGTCGTCGTCGTAAAAACTCTGATCGTCGAGGACGGGCGGCGCATCCGCGGCATTCAGTTCGGGAAGCGGGACGTTGTTGTTATCTGTGTCGCTCATGGTCGATCCTCATGGCCGGAGATGCCGGCCTGATTGCGGGACGCCAAATAGCGGCCCACGAGTTCGTTGATTTTCGTTTCGATCGCTGCGCGGTCGAGCGTCACGCCGCCGTCGGCCCATTCGATCTTGCAGTCGGCGGAAGCGATGTCGGGCTCGGCGAGAATGACAAGCCGTCCTTCGAAGCCGCTCCGCTTGGCGAGTTGCTCGATCTTTTCGCGTGCGGCGTCGTAAAGCGCATCGTTGATCCGCACCACGATGTGTGGGGTCGAGGTCAGGTGCCGGAAACAGTCGCTGACCAGCGCCATGATCTCGGTGAGCGGTTCGGCCGCCATCAATTCGGTGCAGAGTTTGCGGGCCACCGCGAGTGCGACGTCCACCGCCTCGGTTTCCATCCGCTCTTCGATGGTCGAGAAGCGGCCGGCAATGGCCTTGGTTGCGATGCCGATTTCCTCCAGCGCCAGCGCCATGCGGCGGTCGCTCTCCGCCTTGGCCTCGTGCCGCGCCGCCTCAAACCCCGCGCGATAGCCGCGCGCTTCGGCGTCCGCGAGCCGCTGGGCTGCTTCGACCGCGGATGCGGCGCGCTCCTGCGCGGTTTCCTTCACCGGCTCGGGTGCGGCGAAGTCGAGATCGAACAGGAATTTTGCGGGTGCGCCCATCAGTACACCAACTCGTCGTCGGCGCGGTTTTTCTGCAGCATGATTTCGCCCTTGGCCGCGAGATCCTTGGCGAGATTGACCAGCAGCGCCTGCGCCTCATCGACATCGCGCAGCCGCACGGGACCCGCCGCGGCCATGTCGTCCAGCAGCATCTTGCCGGCGCGGCTCGACATGTTGCCCATGAAGAAGTCGCGCACGCTTTCGTTGGCGCCCTTCAGCGCGATACCGAGCTTGTCCTTGTCGACATGGCGCATCAGCGTCTGCGCCGAGCCGGAATCCAGCTTTACGAGGTCGTCGAAGGTGAACATCAGCGCCTTGATGCGCTCGGCGGCTTCGCGATTGTCTTCCTCGAGCGAGGTAATGAAACGGGTTTCGGTCTGGCGGTCGAAATTGTTGAAGATTTCCGCCATCACCTCATGGGCGTCGCGGCGGCGGGTCTGCGACAGGTTCGACATGAATTCGATGCGCAGCGTCTGCTCGACGCGCTCGATGACTTCCTTCTGCACCGCTTCCATCCGCAACATGCGGTTGACGACGTCGAGCGCCATCTCCTCGGGCAGGATCGCCAGCACGCGCGCGGCATGTTCCGGCTTCAGCTTCGACAGCACGACGGCGATGGTCTGCGGATACTCGTTCTTGAGGTAGTTGGCGAGAACCTCTTCCTGGACGTTGGAAAGCTTTTCCCACATGTTGCGGCCGGCCGGCCCGCGGATCTCATCCATGATGCCGTGGACCCGGTCCGACGGCAGATACTGCTGCAGCAGCCGTTCGGTGGCGTCGAAATTGCCCATCAGCGCGCCGGAGGCCGACATGCGCGAGACGAATTCGAGCATCAGGTCTTCGACGACATCGGCTTCGACTGTGCCAAGCGACGACATCACCATCGAGAGCTCGCGCACTTCGTCGTCGTCCAGCATGGACCAGATTTTCCCGCCGTACTGTTCGCCGAGCGCGAGCATCATGATGGCGGCGCGCTTCGGTCCGGACATCGGCGCGGTTTTCGCACGGCCGTTCTGACGGGTCGCCAGCGTCGCGACAACACCTGCGATGTCGCTGGTGTTGGCGTTTTGAACGTTGGTCGTGAGCGCGGGTGTCGTTGCCATATCTGATCAAGCCGGTTCGGAAAGCCACTGACGAATAATGGAGGCGGTTTCGGTCGGGTTGCGGTCGGCCAGTTCGCCGACGCGGTGGACGGACTGGGCGTGGACCTGACCCTGGACCTGGGCGACATCGATCATCTGTGCGGTCGCGGCGTTGGCGATCTGCTGCTGCGACGGGGCCGGCGGAGCTTCCGGCAGGGCCGGGAGCGGGGCGGCAAGGGCAGCGGCCGCATCGGCGGCGAGCACGCGCTTGAGCAGCGGGCGCACCACCATGAACACGACGATGACGCCGAGGATCAGCATCACGCCCAGCTCGACGAAGTACATGATGTCGTCCTTGGTGAACTGGAACATGCCGAGAAAGCCCTTGGGGGCTTCGGTCGGGATTACCGACGGCGATTCCGCGAATTTCAGGTTGACGACCTGGACCTGATCGCCGCGCTTCTCGTCGAAGCCGATGGCGGAGCGCACCAGCGTGCCGATCATTTCGAGGTCTTCCTTCGGGCGTGCCGCGTAGACGACTTCGCCCTTCTCGTTCTTGCTGTAGCTGCCATCGACCAGCACGGCGACCGAGATGCGGTTGACGCGGCCGGCTTCGGTCACTTCGGTCTTGGTGACGCGGGAAATCTCGTAATTGTTGATTTCCTCGCTCTTCTTGCTCTGGTCTTTCGCGGTGGCGGCGCCGCCGCCCTGTCCCTGGCCGCCGGGCAGTTCATTGTTGACGGTGACCTGACCGTCATTGGCGTTCGCGGTGGCGGCCGACTCTTCGCGCGACTGGCTGGAGCGCAGCACGCGGCCTTCGGGATCGAACTTGTCCGAGGTCTGGGTGATCTTGTTGTAGTCGAAGTCCGCCGAAAGCTGGACCCGGGCGCGACCTGAGCCCACCACCGACGAGACGATGGTTTCGACCTGATCGCGCATGCGCTTCTCGAACGACGCACGGCGTTCGTCGCCGCTGCCGTCGCCGGTGGTGTCGCCGGATGCGCCGTTGGCCAGCAATTGCCCGGCTTCGTCGACGATGGAGACTCGCTGCGCCTTCATGCCGTTGACGGCAGAGGCCACGATATGGCGGATAGCGCGGACCTGCTGCGGCTCCAGCGCGCCGCGGACGCGCAGCACGATGGAAGCTGAAGGCTCAGGCGTTTCGCGCGAAAACAGCGGCCGTTCCGGTAGCACCAGATGGACCCGCGCCGCCTGGATGCGGTCGATGGCCTTGATGGTGCGCGCCAGTTCGCCTTCCAGCGCGCGCAGATGATTGATGTTCTGGACGAAGCTGGTGGAGCCGAGTGCGTCGGATTTATCGAAAATCTCGTAACCGATGCCGCCGCCCTTGGGCAGGCCGCCTTCGGCGAGCTTCATGCGCAGCCGGGTGACCTTGTCCTTCGGCACCATGATGACGGCGCCTTCGTTCTTCAGGTCGTAGGCAATGCCCTGGCGGTCCAGATCCTTGATGATCGCCGAGGAGTCTTCGTAGCTGAGGTCGGTAAAGAGCGTCGTCATCGGCGGGGTGGTGACCCGCATGATGACGAAGCCGAAGAATCCGACGAGGGCGAGCGTGACGGCGGCCATAGCCGCCATTCGTGCCGCACCCAGACCTTTCAGGAAGGAAAACAGACCCTGCAACGACCCAGCCCCACAGATTCGGTACCGCGCACCGACTGGGCAGAATTTGCCTAGGTATGGTTTCCATATGGTTAACGCCGGTTAACGGCTGGGGAGAAAAAGTGAAAATGCCGAAAACCGGCTTCTTTTATGAAGCCGGTTTTCAGAAAATTGCGATGAAATGGACGGCGAGAGCGCCGAAAGGCTTATTGGCGGTACTGCTGGATGCGGGTGGTGCGCAATCCGGCCAGGCCGTGCTGGTCGATGGAGAACTGCCAGGACAGGAATTCGTCGACAGTCAGGGTATAACGGCTGCAGGCTTCCTCGAGGGACAAGAGGCCGCCGCGAACGGCTGCCACAACCTCGGCCTTACGGCGGATAACCCACCGTTTGGTACCGGGCGCCGGGAGATCCGCGATCGTCAGCGGACTGCCATCTGGCCCGATGACGTACTTTACCCTCGGGCGGTGGGGTTCTGTCATGGTGTACTCACAAACTCGAAACAACTGAACTCGTGGGAACAAGGTACCCCCGTCGGCTTAAAATTTGCCTAAGCCCAAGCCTCCAATACGATTCTCCTTGGATTTGCCCAAAACGGGGCAAGCCGGCCCCCAAGAGGGACCGGCTTGCCGGACGACAAAATTGTGCTTGAAAGCATGCCGCGCTGGCGCGGCTGTCACATTATCTACGTGGCGGCGCCGGCAGCCACGACCCGCTTGATCTGATCGAGCGTGTAATTCTTTCCGCCGATCGACAGCAGCGCCGGGCTCGCGGTCAGATCGACGGAGTCGACCTTGCCCTGGATTTCGGTGGAGATCGCGACATCCTTGCCGTTGGTGTCCTTCGCGGTGACCGTCATCTTGTAATCACCTACCGGCCACGAGGCGCCGTCATTGCCCTTGCCGTCCCAAACGAAGCTGGAGTTTCCGGAGCCGATGGCGAAGCTGCCGGAGTAGGCGGTCTGGCCCGCTGAATTCGTGATGGTGATGGTGGCGCTCGAGTTCGACGGCGCGCTGAAATTCCAGGTCGCATTGCCGTCGAAGCGCGCGGTGCTGCCGTCAACGGCAACGGTCTGCCCGACGAATACCAGTGCCTGGGTCGATTGCGCGGTCTTTTCGATATTGACCAGCGACTCGAGCTGGCTGTTGGACTTCAGTTGCTGCTCGACCTGCGCGAACTGCACAAGCTGCTGGGTGAACTGATTGGTATCCAGCGGGTCGAGCGGGTTCTGGTTCTGCAACTGCGTGGTCAGCAGCATCAGAAAGGACTGAAAATTATCCGCGATGCCGGTCGTGCTGCTGCTGGAGCTGCTCGAACTCGAGCTGCTGCTGGAAGAGCTCGCCGCGGGCGCCGATGTCGGCATTGTCCCAATGGTCGCTGCATCAACCGCCATGATCGTCTCCTCAAATCCTGATGTCGACGCCGCTGCTCGATCCGAGCATGCGGCCGTAAGTCCGTCCTGCGACCTGCGCAGGCACTGTGTCTTCTTCGGCGATCATGACGCGCTGGGAATTGCGGCCCGATCCGTTGTCGTTGTTCTGACCCGACGACGACTGATCGCGCAGGCTGAACTGCAATCCGCTGTCGCCGGTTTTCAGGCCTGCGTCTTCCAGCGCCTGCTGCAACTGCGGCGCATCCCGGCGCAGCATGTCCAGTGTCGCAGGCCGCTCCACTGTCAGGTGCGACGTGACGTTACCGTGCTTGTCCACGTCGAGCCGAACGTCGATCCGGCCGAGTTCGGCGGGATCCAGACGAATCTCGAAGCGGCTGCTGCCGCCGGCCGCGCGCAGCGCGATATCGACCGCAAGTCCGTTCAGCGGGACTGGCATTCCGGCTGCAAGCGGCGCTGCCGGCATGGGGATTGCCGTGAGATTGGCGGCGTGGACCTGCGCCACCGATTGAACGGCGACAGGTGACTGCAAGCCGGGATCGGGCTGCGCGACCTGCAACGGTGCGGGCGCGGAGGAGGCGCGCTGCTCGCTTTGCGGCGTGTGCTTCGCGGTGCGTTCCGATGATTCGCTTTTTTCAGCGGTGCCGGTGTCCGTGGCGGCCTTGTCGTGCTCCGCCGGTTTGTCGTCAGCGGTCGCCGTGCCGTTTTCCGACGTGATGGCGTGATCCGACACGGGTTTGGCCGATACATCGGCCGCCTGCTTGCTGTCCTTGGCAGGCGCGGGCTCGCCATCCTTCGCCAGGATTTCGGTCTTGCCGCTGTCCGACTTGATAACCTGAGCAGCAGCAGAGATCGTCGCAGCGGAGGTTTCCGGCGCGGCGGTCTCGATTGCGGGAGTTGTCTCGGTCTTGACGGCGGCGCCGGTGGTTGCGGTCTCTGCAGCCTCAACTGCCTGTGCCGCCGATGCGTCGGCTGGCGCAGCAGTGACGGCAGAGGCGCTGGCGATGGCAGCGGTTGCTGCAATGGTTGTTGCGGACGCCGTATCGTCAACGGCTGGAGCGGTCGCAGCGATCACGACCGCGACCGGGTCGGTCACGATGGCAGGGATTACCGCCGTAACAGCTACAGTGGCAGCGCTAGCGGCTGCGGTTGTGTCGCCATCCTGTGGCTTGTCGTCGGTCTTGGCATCGCCGGACGCGGACTTGGTCTTGCCGGGCTTGTTGCCGGCGGCGGTCGCGTCGGTTGGCGTGGAGGAATCGGCGTCCTGCTTGGAGGCGCTGGACTCGTTATTCGAGGGTGTGGTGGAGGCATCGGCCTGCGGCCGGTCATTGCCCGGCGCAGGCGTATCGCTCCCGCGCACATCGCGGCGCGGCGCATCGGTGGCCGGACGAGCCGCGCGGTTGGTGTCGGAGGCTGCCGCAGCGTTGCTGTCGACCAGAGCGGAAAAGCCGTCCGAAGGCGGCTGCTCGGCGCGCGGCTGCTTCGCCTGCGAACCGTAGGTGGAGTTGGAGACGGCTGGTTCCGGGGTGACGCTGAACACGGGCGGCCTTTCAAATTGCTGCTCATCTGATTGAGCAAGGACCGGGCCACCGGGAGCGAAAGAAAATATATATATTTTTCAAATAGTTATTTGGTATTCGTGTCGCCAGATCGGGGCGCAGGACCGGGGGCTTTCTGCCCGGCGGCAAGATTTTCCCCATGCCGCGCCGTGGGTTTCATTGGAATAGATCAACGCGGGCTGCGATTGCCTCGTGGTGGGTCGGACTATAAGTAAAGTGCGATCCGGGCGATGACCGGATGCGGGGGCCGCGCCCCCGGAACAAAAGATCGGCCGCACCATGCTCAACAGCCTCGACCTCGAAGGTCGCCCGGAAGACACCCGGGTCGTCGTCGCCATGTCCGGCGGCGTCGATTCCTCGGCGACGGCTGCGCTGCTGAAGGCCGAAGGCTACGACGTGGTCGGCATTACCCTGCAGCTTTACGATCATGGCGCGGCGACCCACCGCAAGGGTGCCTGCTGCGCCGGTCAGGACATTCACGACGCACGCGATGTCGCCGCGCGCCTCGGCATTCCGCATTATGTGCTGGATTATGAGAGCCGCTTCCGCGAGTCGGTGATCGAGAGCTTTGCCGAAAGCTACGTCCACGGCGAGACTCCCGTGCCCTGCATCGAATGCAACCGCTCGATCAAGTTCCGCGATCTGCTGACCACGGCGCGCGACCTCGGCGCGAAGGCGCTGGCCACCGGACATTATGTCGCCTCGCGGCGTCTTGCCGATGGATCGCGTTCGCTGGTCTGCGCCGCCGATGCCGACCGCGATCAAAGCTATTTTCTGTTCGCCACCACGCAGGACCAACTGGCCGACGTGCGGTTTCCGCTCGGCGACATGACCAAGGCGCAGACGCGCGAACTGGCGCGCCGGTTCGGTCTGTCGGTGGCCGACAAGCACGACAGCCAGGACATCTGTTTTGTGCCGACCGGGCGCTACACTGACGTGATCGAGCGGCTGAAGCCGAACGCGATGGAGCCCGGCGACATCGTCGATCTCGATGGCCAGGTGCTCGGCCGCCATCAGGGCATTGTCGGTTTCACCATCGGCCAGCGCCGCGGCCTCGGCATCGCGGCGAGCGCGCCGCTGTATGTCGTTCACCTCGATGCGGCAACGCGCCGCGTGGTGGTCGGTCCACGCGAGGCACTCAACGTCCGCCGGATACTGCTGCGCGACATCAACTGGATCGGCGACGGTGAACTGGATCGCGCGGTCGGCGATGGCCTCGAGATGTTCGTCAAGGTGCGCTCCACCCGCGCGCCGCAGCCGGCGTGGCTGCGCCGCGTCGGTGATGCTTATGAAGTCGAACTCGTCGATGGCGAGGAGGGCGTGTCGCCGGGACAGGCCTGCGTGTTCTACGATGCCCCTGCGGGACAGGCGCGTGTTCTTGGCGGCGGGTTCATCAGCGCCGCTCCGCGCATGATTCGGCCCGCGCCGGGCCTGCGCGAAGCTCTTGCCGGATAACCTCTGATCCTCCAAGAATAAGAAGGCTTTCCGGCGCGGATCGTGCTGGAACAAGAACAAGTATTGCGTAACAGGGCGGGGACATGACCAACGACATCGATCGGGCCGGAGTGGCGAAGGCCTACGCCGCGTGGGCGCCGGTCTACGACATGGTGTTCGGCAAGGTGTTCGACGAAGGCCGCAAGTCGACGATTGCGGTGGCCGACGCCATCGGCGGCCGCGTGCTCGATGTCGGCGTCGGCACCGGACTGTCGCTGTCGGATTATTCGCGCACCACGAAGCTGCACGGCGTGGACATTTCCGAACCGATGCTGCGCAAGGCGCAGGAGCGCGTGCGCGCACAAAACCTCACCAATGTCGAAACGCTATCGGTGATGGACGCGAAAAATCTCGCATTTCCGGACGGCGCGTTCGATGCGGTGGTGGCGCAATACGTCATCACGGCGGTGCCGGACCCGGAGGCCACGCTCGACGATTTCATGCGTGTGCTGAAGCCCGGCGGCGAACTCATTCTGGTCAATCACATCGGCGCCGAAAGCGGACCGCGCAAGATTTTTGAACTGGCCTTCGCGCCGCTGGCGCGGCGGCTCGGCTGGCGTCCGGAGTTTCCGTGGCAGCGGCTGGTGAACTGGGCCACCCAACATGGCGGCGTGACGCTGGTGGAGCGGCGGCCGATGGCCCCGATGGGACATTTCTCGCTGATCCGTTACAGGAAAGATTGAACTTCAGCAGGTCGTTGACGTCCGGGATGGACGTTATTTCGCGCCGTCGTTGCCTTCGCCCTCGCGATGCCCCATCGGGCCGCGGCCCAGCACACCGTAATCGCTGGATTTTGTGCCATTGCCCGTCACGACCTCAGCCGAGGCCAGCCCGAACTTGAGAAGTTCGCGCACGGCGGCGGCCCGCGTCGGCATCCGGTGCTTGAACCGAAAATCATCGATCGCGGACAATTCTTCAGGTGACAGCATGATTTGCAGGCGCTCCCCGCGCAAATCGTTCATTTTTTCCTCCTGTCAGGTGGTCCGGAGCGCTCCCGGGCAAGTCAGTTTCGGCAAGTCAGGTTCGGGTGAGTAAACTACTCAATTCACTCATGGGCCCCAAGTTCCCCATCTTCCGCGGAAGTCGCCAAATTAGTAAAAAACTCTTTTATTTTCAATAAGTTATGAGTTGTGTTGGAGTTATTCTGGTGTATCGTCCATTCGGGGGTTGGGTCTTTTCAGAATGGATATTTCGATGGTCAACAACACCTCCGCAGAACTTCGCGAATGGGCCGCCCGGTGCGAGGACGGGGCAGCTGCCACAAGCGACGAAAACGAGCGCGCGTCATTGCTTCGGAAATGCGAGGCGTTGCGCGCTTTGGCCGATCAGGAAGACTGGCTGACGGGCCAACCGGCCGACGCTTCGCGGGCGAATGGTGCGGTTTTTCCTGCGTCGAACCGGCAGCAGGCGGCAGAGTAGGCCGTCTCGCGCCTTGGTTTTTCGGCCTGCGACCCGCCGGCGCCTGGGTCAAAACAGCCAATAATATCCCCTCATTTCCTTGTATTTCCGGTCCTTTGGGGCTAAGAACCCGCCACGTCCGCGGCCCCCGCACCCCTGGAGGCTTGTCGCGGCGTGAAACCGGGCCGCTTTGCGGCCCTTCACTTTTCAAGACTCAAGGAACTGAACAATGGCGACCGTCAAGGAATTGAAGGCGACCGCTCGTCCGAAGGCCGGCAAGGGGGCCGCTCGGGCTGAACGTCGCGCTGGCCGTATCCCGGCAGTGATCTATGGCAACAACCAGCCCCCGCTGACCATCTCGCTCGACGACGCAGAACTGCGTCTGCGCATCAATGCGGGACGTTTCCTCACCACGATTCACGACATCGAACTCGACGGCAAGAAGCACCGCGTGATTCCGCGCGACTTCAGCCTCGATCCGGTTCGCGACTTCCCGCTTCACGTGGATTTCCTGCGCCTCGGCGAAGGTGCGAAAATCCGCGTCAGCGTTCCGCTGCACGTTCTCAACGCGGAAACCGCACCTGGCGTGAAGCGCGGTGGCACGGTCAACATCGTGACCCACACCATCGATCTCGAAGTGCCTGCGGATAACATCCCGCAGTACCTCGAAGCCGACGTCGGCAAGCTCGACATCTCGGGCTCGCTGCACATCACCGACATCAAGCTGCCTGCGAACGTCAAGCTGCTCACGCGCGACGACGCGACGCTGGTCACCATCGTTCCGCCGTCGGGCTACGCCGAAGAGCAGAAGGCGGCTGCGGCTGCTGCTGCCGGTGGTGCTGCGCCTGCGGCCGGCGCTGCGCCTGCAGCTGGTGCTGCGGCTCCTGCTGCTGCCGGTGCGAAAGCGCCTGCGGCTGGTGGCAAGGCTCCTGCCGCTGCTGCGGCAAAGCCTGCTGCCGACAAGAAGAAGTAAGCGGCCAAGAGAACCCGCGCCATGCGCCTGTTCGTCGGACTGGGAAATCCCGGCGCGAAGTATCAGGGCAACCGGCACAATATCGGGTTCATGGTCGTCGACGAGATCGCGCGGCGTCACGGATTTGGTCCGTGGCGCCGTCGCTTTCAGGGCGAGACCTCCGAAGGCCATCTCGGCTCCGGGCGCGTCATTCTGCTGAAGCCCACGACTTACATGAACGAGTCGGGCAACGCGGTCGGCGAAGCAACGAAGTTCTTCAAGATGGGCGTCGGCGACATCACGGTGTTTCACGACGAGATCGAACTGCCGCCCGCGAAGCTGCGGGTCAAGATCGGCGGCGGTATTGCGGGGCATAACGGGTTGCGCTCGATCTCAGCGCATGTCGGCAACGATTATCGTCGCGTGCGGCTCGGCGTCGGGCATCCCGGCGTCAAGGATTTGGTGCATCAGCACGTTTTGTCCGATTTCGCCAAAAGCGAAATGCCTTGGGTCAGCGCGCTGTGCGAAGCGGTCGCCGACAACGCGGCGTTTATCGTCACCGGGCAGGACGCGTCGTTTGCAAACAAGGTGCATCTTGCGATGGATGCAAAAGGTTTCACATCGAAGGACGACGGCAGCGCAAAGTAATTCGCGCATCGTCCGGAAAATTCAGGGCAGGTTATGGGTTTCAAATGCGGCATCGTCGGACTGCCCAATGTCGGCAAGTCCACACTGTTCAACGCGCTGACGGAAACGGCGGCGGCGCAGGCGGCGAACTATCCGTTCTGTACCATTGAGCCGAATGTCGGCGCTGTCGCGGTGCCGGACCCGCGGCTCGATCAGCTGTCGGCGATCGCGAAATCGCAGCAGATCATTCCGACGCAACTGACCTTCGTGGACATCGCGGGTCTGGTGCGCGGCGCGTCGAAAGGCGAGGGCCTCGGCAACCAGTTTCTCGCGACCATCCGCGAGGTCGATGCGGTGGCGCATGTGGTGCGCTGCTTCGAGGATTCCGACATTACGCATGTCGAGGGCAAGATCGCGCCGCTGGCCGACATCGAGACCATCGAAACCGAACTGATGCTGGCTGATCTCGACAGCCTCGAGAAGCGCGTCGACAACCTTTCCAAGAAGGCCAAGGGCAACGACAAGGACGCCAAGGAGCAGCTCGAACTGGTCGAGCGCTCGCTGAAGCTGCTGCGCGACGGCAAGCCGGCGCGGTTTCTCGAGCGCAAGCCCGAGGAGGAGCGCGCGTTCCGGATGCTCGGGCTGCTGACCTCGAAGCCTGTTCTCTACGTCTGCAACGTCGAGGAAGGCGCAGCCGCCACCGGCAATGCGTTCTCGCAGGCTGTGTTCGAGCACGCGAAAAAGGAAGGCGCCGTCGCGGTTGCGATTTCCGCCAAGATCGAATCCGAGATCGCGACGCTGTCACGCGAGGAGCGCGTCGACTTCCTTGACACTCTGGGACTGGAAGAGGCCGGCCTCGATCGGCTGATCCGCGCCGGTTACGAGCTGCTGCATCTCATTACGTATTTCACGGTCGGCCCCAAGGAAGCCCGCGCCTGGACCATTACCAAGGGCACCAAGGCGCCTGCGGCAGCGGGCGTGATCCATACCGACTTCGAGAAGGGCTTTATCCGCGCCGAAACCATCGCCTATGCGGATTACATCGCGAACGGCGGTGAGTCCGGCGCGCGTGACACCGGCAAGCTGCGGCTGGAAGGCAAGGAATATGTCGTCGCCGATGGCGACGTGATGCACTTCCGGTTCAATACGTAAGCGTATTCTCTCGCAGTTATTAACGTGTGTCATTGCCGGGCTTAGGCCCGGCAATCCATCTTTCCGAGACCTATTTTTAGATGGATGCGCGGGTCAAGCCCGCGCATGACGATCCCATAGAGGGCGGCTCACGCGCCCGTCTCTCTACTTTCGTTCAAAGCTGTCGTTCGCGCTCGCGGCCTTGATCGCGGATCGCGCCGAGATGCTCGTTGATCCGGAAGATGATCAGGATCAGTTCCGCGCTGATGCGCGAGAAAATAATTCCCACGACGATTCCCGCCAATGCCGACAGGAGCTGGATGAAGCCGCCGAACGGGCTGACCGCCATCAGCGTCAGCGCGGAGAAGACGCCTGCAATGCCGAACAGGATAATCAGCGCGATCACCAGCCAGTAGAATGCCTTGATGATGGTGGGCGATATGAACCTGTCCCACTGGAAGAGATCCTGGAATTGAAACATGGGCTTTTCTCCAGATGAGCCGCGAGGTGGAGGGCGGCAAGCGAACGATCGCATGAGCGACCGGCGCGCCGCCGGGACAATGACGAATCAGCGATGGCTGAATCGCCCGGATGCCGCCGGTTGTCGCATATCGCCTGAAAAGGCGAAAGACGACGCGAAACGGATGGCTTGAGGTGTCTCGAAATAACGGCCAAACTGCGTCTAATTCTGACGCGTTTTCTTCACGCGAACCGGTATCCACTTCGCTGGAAAACGCTCGGCCCACAACGCGATCGAGATGATGAAACTCACATTCGAAGACTTCAAGCCCGGCCATTTCGGCACATTCGGACCGCACCACGTCTCCCGGGAAGATATTATTTCATTCGCCTCCGAGTTCGATCCCCAGCCCATGCACCTCGACGAGGAGGCTGCGAATCGATCCATGCTCAAGGGCTTATCGGGATCGGGCTGGCATATGTGCGCGCTCCTGATGCGAATCTGCTGGGACGGCTTCATTCACAACATCGCATCCGCCGGTGCGCCGGGGGTCGATGAAGTGCGGTGGGTTTCGCCGCTGCGGCCCGGCGACGATCTCACGGTGCTGGTCGATGTGGTTAGCACCCGCGAATCCAGAAGCCGTCCGGACGTCGGCTTCGTTCATATCAAGAACGATATGCGCAACGCGTCGGGACAGACGCTGATGCTTGCAACGCTTCCCCTGATGGTGATGCGGCGCGCCGCGGCCGGCGCGAGCTAAGGACCGACATGCCCTATTTCGAAGACATCACCATCGGCGATCGCCGCGAAACGGGATCGTTCACGTTCACTGCGGAGAATATCAAGGCGTTCGCCGCGAAGTTCGATCCGCAACCTTTTCACCTCGACGAGGAAGCGGGGCGCAAGTCGGTGTTCGGCGGTCTCGCGGCGTCGGGCTGGCATGTCGCCGCGGCCAACATGAAACTGCTGGTGGCGAACTTCAAGCGCGAGGCCGAGGAAGCTATAGCGCGCGGCGAGAAGCCGGTCGTGTCCGGACCGTCGCCGGGTTTCCGCGAGTTGAAATGGCTCAGGCCGGTTCTCGCGGGCGATACGGTGACCTATGCGTCGGAAGTCATTGCCAAGCGGACGCTGGACTCGCGGCCTGAGTGGGGGCTCGCCAGTTTCATGAACACCGGCACCAATCAGCGCGGCGAACTTGCGTTCTCGTTTATTGCACAGGGCTTCATTCTGCGGCGGCCGGTCAAGGGCGGCTAAAGCGTGACACAAAAAAAACGCCGCCACTCCCGAGGGAGAGGCGGCGTTAGTCCAGGGAGGTTGCCCAAGGGCGATCACGCCCCAGAGAATAAATTCGTTCAGTCCTGGCGCGGTTCGGGAGCCGAGCGTTTCCACTGCGCCAGATTGTCCGCGATCATCCGCGTCGATTTCATCGCGGTCTGGCCGAGCTGAGCGTAGCCGGCAAGCTCGCGCTGGATGCGCTGACCTTCATTGTGCATCAGTGTGCGAAGACCTTCGAGCTCCGCAATCAGCGTCTCGATCTCGCTGAGCGATGCACCGGCGACGCGATGGATCAGCGTGTTGACGTTGCTGACGGCCGCATCGGCGGAGGCATCCGCAGGCGCATCCGCGCCCGGCGCGGCCGGCGTCCTGCGAAGATAGGCGACGTCCTTGCGGACGAAGTCGCGAATTCCTGCCTCGACTTCGGAAACGGCTGCGAGGTTCTTGTCTTCATCCATCAGTTCGGTTTTCTCTGCTTGCGCATTCATCGGCTGTTCCTTGTTTCGCTGGTTGGAGCGAGCGCGGATGTCCCCCGCACGACGAGTTAGCGGTACATCAGTCCAGCCGATCGTGACCACAACGCGGCAAATATGGGGCGAAGGTCAATTCATACCGTGGACAAAACGAGAATGCCCGGGATGGTAGCTGTCCGGTTAAGCGGAACTTACCATTGGCGCCTGAAGCCGGCCGTCAGGCTGCCGTTGGCGGCACCGTCCGGGGTCTCGCTGATGGAGCCGGTCACGGTGACAGCACCGAACAGTTTTTGCTCCGCGCCGAACGTGCGCAGCCACTTGTTGTCGGTCGTGGAGTGGGTTTGACCAGCGATGAAACTCGTGCCGGTTTCGGCGATTCCGAGCTTTGCGGATTGTCCGGTTTCATAAATGCGCGATGCCGCGCCGAGGCCGAACACCGGCACCAGGGTTTGTTGCGTGACATTGTATCCGTTTTGCAGCGTGAGCGAATACTGATCGCCGCCGAACGGGATCTTCTTGCTCAGCGACGTTCCAAATTTGCTTTGGTCGGCTGCCGGATCGGTACGCGCCTCGATGGCGGTCTTGTCCCAGATCGAGCCGACGCCGGGCGCGGTCATTGCCGCCCACGCGCTGCCGGTCGACTGTGACAGTTGATTGTCGTGCGCGAGCTTTTGCGCCAGAACTTCCGACGAGGTCATCGGTGTCCGGGTCGTGACGTTGAGATCTGCGCCGACGCGCGTATCCCAGAACGGCGTGAGCGGTTGTTTGATCGCCACGGCGGACGATCCGTCCGGTTTGTCGGAGCGGCTCCATGACCATGCGTCGCCGCCGGGCACCGCGGCCGCTTTCCGTCCGATCGCCGCGGGCGTCTCATAGGGTGACGTGGGATCGGTATTGAGTACGCTCCAGTCGACAGTCGCCGGATCGATGTCATCCGGCGCGGCCGTTTCAGCAGCCTCCACAGGCGTCTCGTTTGTTGTCTGCGAAAAAATGTCGTCCACGGTCTGCGCGAAAACGGCCGTCGCAACGCACAGGTTGCCCGCGATCGCGAGTGCGATCCATGTCCAGGCGCGTGATGAGGCGGATTGCGGGTGTCTCAGGGGCATTGCATGTCGTCCGCGGCGTTCGTCAATCGATCCTGGCTGATCTGGAACGACGTAGGTTAATATCACCTTTCGGCATGGCCCGCGCGCGTTCGTGCACGCCGGCGAGATCAGACCATGTCTCAATGACGTTTGTCGCAATTGTGTCTGTGCGGGTTCAATCCGCCGTGATCGCGCGATTGATGATTGTGACACAAACAAAAATGCCCCACGGGAGCGGGGCATTTTTGAAACGGTTGAAGCTTCGCGGCAGCGACGCGACGTCAGGCAATCTGGGGCAGATGAATCTGACGGCCCAGCGTCTGCTCGACCAGGTCGAAGGTATCGACCAGCGCGCGCAAGCTGGTGAGGCGGCCGCCCCTGAACTGCGCGAAATGCGCCACCCTGACGCTGATCGGATTGCCCGACCTCGTCGGCGTCAGCGAGTATCGCATCAGGGATGCGGCCGTGTCGTCGCCGAGCATGATCGACTCGCGGTCGAAGCGATGAAGCTGCACGAGATCGGACATCTGGCGCACGACATCGATCACGGCTCTCTTGCCGCGCCGGGCGCCGAAGAAGGCAAACATGTCGATAGGGCCGTAGATCGCCCAGTCGACGTTATCGTCGAGAACGGAATCAAGTTGGTCGAACTGGCGTTCGTTCAGTGCGCGATGAAACGCGCGTGAAAAACGCCAGAGGCTGTGCTCTGTCATTTTATTTGGTCCTGAAATGTCATTACTGAACAGCAAACGGTCCAGAGGGCGTCTTCAATGACGCCGTGCCGGTGTGCTGGAATTCCCACTGTTGGGGCTGAAATATAGGATTCCTTGCGAAGGACAAGTTCCGATATTGCAACGCACAAATGTGGAAAACGCGGCTTTGTCGCCTAAAACGCCCGCATTGAGCCGGTCAGCACAAACGATTGCAGCGTTTTTGGAAGGGATTTGGCCCTCAGGTGTCGCGGTCCATGCGGATGCGCGACTTTGAAGCGAGGATGCCGGCGCAGATGGCCCCGCCGAGTCCGCCGAGGACGCTGCCCGCGGGAGCGAACGTAAAGAAGACTAGCATCGCGCTTTGTCCTTCAAAGTCGCTGGTCGGGACGATGTTGACCCATGCGATTCCGGCGAGAACGCCGACCGCGGCGCCGAGAATGAGACCTGCGATGGTCCCGAAAGCGGCGAGAATGACTGACTTCATGAACCCCCCGTGGCCGGGATCGAGGCCCCGGCCAGATGTTGTCGCGGGCGTCGGCAAGCAGGTTCATTCTCGAAGGGGAAGCAAATCGGGCCGGAGGGTCAGGGCGGCTTGAACGCTGCGCCGTCCCGCGTCATCTTCGCGCTTTATAAGATCATCAAGAAATTTTCAGGACGCGTTCATGACATTTCCCTTTTTGAGCCGGCTGCGCGCGGTACTCCCGTGCATGCTATTGCTGCTGCTGGCTTCCGGTGCTGCCGCATCCGGTGCGAAAGATACGGACTGCGGGCCGTCGTTCTCGATATCGGGGCCGGATGCGGAAGCCTACGGCGCGGGTCAGAACTATCCGCTCGGCACCATCGCGGATCGCACCCGTCAGGACCGCATGGTCGCGACCTTCAGCAATTTCGACAAGCTGTTGCCGGCCCATGTGGTCTTGCAGCCGGACACGCCGTTGCCGCTGGCGCGCAACTGCGACCGGATGGTCTGGCACTACGACTTCAACGGCGAGCGCAGCACGGTCGATCGCTATCTGGCGCGGCATCCGGCGACGGGCCTTCTGGTCGTGAAGGATTCGACTATCCTGTTCGAGCGCTATCAATACGGCCGCCGCGACACCGATCGTCTCGTTTCGCAATCGATGGCGAAGACCATGGTGGCGATGCTGGTCGGGATTGCCGTGAACGACGGCAAGATTCGCTCCATCGATGACATGGCGCAGGACTATGTATCCGAACTGAAGGGAAGTGCCTATGGCCAGACGTCGCTCCGCGCTCTGCTGACCATGAGTTCGGGCGTGGCGTTTTCCGAAGCCTATGATGGCCACGACGATTTTGGAAAGTTCAGCCGCGACCTGCGTCGCTCCGATCTGCCGAACGCCGGAACGATCCTCGCGCGCTACAACAACCGCACGGCGCAGCCGCTGACCCGGTTCGCCTATGCCAGCACCGAGACAGAGGTTCTGGGTCTTGTGCTGATAGCCGCAACCGGAAAGCGCCTCGCAGACTATCTGTCGGAGAAAATCTGGAAGCCGATGGGCGCAGAAGACGAAGCCAGCTGGACCGTCGATGGTCACAATCAGGAGCAGGCCTGGTGCTGTCTGGCCGCGCGGCTGCGCGACTATGCCCGCTTCGGTCTCTTGCTCGCCAGGGACGGCGGCGGAATCATCCCGCAAGCGTGGGTGATGGAAGCGACCACCGCGCCTGCGGATTCATTTCGCGCGCCACGTGTGGCGACGCCGAACCTTGGTTACGGCTATCAAACATGGATCGTGCCGGGGAAACGGCGGATCTTTGCGGCGCTCGGCGCGAACGGTCAGGCGATCTTCGTCGATCCCGCCTCAAAGCTGGTGATGGTGCATACCGCCGTGCGGCTGAAACCGAACAAGGATCCGGCGGCGCGTGAGATGTTCGCGCTATGGTTCGGGCTGGTGCAGGAACTCGGCGTTTCGGCGGCGCGCTGAGATCCGGCAGGGCTTCTGCCCAGCTATCGCATTGCGTATCTCACGCGTGCGGCGAATTCATCGGTCAGGTCGTGGCCGAGCAACTGCTGTACCAGATCGAAGGAATCGAACAGTGAGTGGTGCTCCACGATGCGTCCGTCCCGCAGCGTAAAGAAATCCCCGGTATTCAGCCTGATGACGCGCTGATCGCCGCGTTTTTTCAGCGTCGCCTGCACGAAGGCTGCGGCCTTCGTTTCATCCGCGACGATAAAATCAATCGTATGGCGTCTGTCGGAGTAGTGCTCCTGCTGAATCCAGATCGACTCGGCGATCCATTCCTTGCCCTTCTTGAGGCCAAGATGCGGAAAGATTTCGACAGGTGCGTAGGTGAGCGAGGTAAATGCGTCGCCGCAGCATTCTGCCATGCGTGCGGCGTCACCGGCGTAAAAAGATTCGATAAAAGTCCGCACACAGTGTTCGGACCGGTCGTTATTCATTGCAGTGTCTCCCCAAGCTGGCGGTTCCGTAAGTGGGAACCGCGCGGGGAGCAAGCTGCCTTTGCCGCAAGGTTTAACGAAGTCTCTCCAATCTATTTGCGATTTTTCAGGGCGCGATGCGTGGGGCAATCACTGGTAATTCACGCTCCATTGGGAGACCTGCGGGCGTACCCGGCGCAGTACGAGATTTTTCGAGGCGATCGACTGGTCCCCTGTCACCGACGCGAAGCGCGGCGGCAACGGATTGGCGATGCCCGGCTCGAATTTGATTTTCAGCGTGCAATCCCCGGGCAGATCCACGAATGGGCCCTTGAGCCCCGACGCGACGCCGCCATTGATCCCGCCAAATCCCGTCACGCTGAAGCCGGTGCCGTTGGCTTTTTCCAGATCCTTCAGCGTAAGCCCGTTGCGTACTCCGCCCGGGCCCGTCCAAGTCGACGGGGCCTCGATGGAAATGGACGCCGGTTTGCTGCGGGTCTTGTCGTCTTTCCAGAAGACGACCACACGTTTGGTCGGATCCTCGTCGAAAATCACACTGGCCTTGGTCAGGACGTTGCTTGAAAGTTCGACGTCCTTGAAAGCGACGTGCTTCGCGCCGAACTCCGTTACGAGCTTCGCGTGGGTGGTGTCCTTGGCGAACGCGCCTTCGCAGGCGAGGGATGGAGCTTTCGGCGCATCCTTCAGAGTGTTGAGCGGCGTATCCTGCGCCAGCGGCTCGGATGGTTTGGCGGGCTTCTCGGCTTTTCTGGCCAAGGCTTTTTCTCTGGCCAAGGCTTTTTCTGCAATCAAGACATCGGATGCGCAGAAGGCGACGAGCAGAACCAGCAGCGTACCGAGACTTGCCATACGCAAATGCATTTTCTTGGTTCCGTCCTGGATCCTTGGTGCCGTAGTCATAAAAGAAATCACGGCATACGCCAAGGCGGCAGAAGGATTCGCCTGACCAGCCGGACAATCGGCTTATTCGCCGCAGCATAAACAAGGAACGGCCGATCCCGGATCGCGTTGTCATATTGATCCAGCAGGAGAGCCGACATGAACAAGACCGTTCCGCGCGTTCCGGAAGACAATCGCAGCGACAAGGGGCCGAGCAGCGCCGCGCAGGCTCCGGTCGATACCACCAAAGGGCATCGCGACGACGAAAAGAGGAATATCGACGAGCAAGGCGATCACGCCAACGTCAAGCAGAACACATCCAACCGACGGTCCGGGTAATTTTTGCGATCTGAGGAGCCCGGTCGTCTCAGAAAATCTTTGCGCCGGGCGCGACGATGTCGCTGCCTTTATCATCCTTGCGCGGCGACAGCAGGATGATCTTGCCGTCGGCGGCGGGCGCGCCGAGGATCAGCACCTCGGACATGAAGCCTGCGATGTTGCGCGGCGGAAAATTGCAGACGCAGACCACGAGCGTGCCGACCAGTTGCCCGGCGGTGTAGTTGGTGATCTGCGCGCTCGACCACTTCTCGCCAAGCTCTCCAAGATCGACGCGCACTTTCCACGACGGATTGCGCGCCTTGGGAAACGGCTGCACGTCAAGAACGCGTCCGACGCGAAGTTCGACCTTGGCGAAGTCGTCGTAGGTGATGGGAGCGGAGGTCACATTCATCGGTCGCGTTCGAACTGCCGGGTGTGATGCGTCTACATCTTCAGCGTAGCGGAAGGAACATCATGGCTTCGCTACAATATATTGTTGTCTAGATGAGAGAATCCACGTGGGCAAGGTGTCCGCAAACTCATCAACGTTCGGGATAGACAGAATTGCTTCCGGTGCTAATATATTTTTGCTCCCGACGGGACGATGGACTGCTGTCCTTAACGCAGCGACAGCATGATCACTTTAATCCGTCCAGTCCGGCGCACCGAGGTTTCTCGGAGAAGCCCGCGATGACGCGGCGCAAATTTGAAGGCGTAAGCCAACAACGTGGCGACGAAAACGTCGGCGGCGTGATTTGTGATGTCCGCTCGGCGCGCCTTCAGCGACAGATCGTCTGAGAGATCCGCTGTATCACAAGCGCGCGCGATCAGGCCTTGGCTTTGCCGGTCGCTTTTTTAGCGGTCTTCCTGGAGGCTTTCTTCGCGCTCTTTTTTGCCTGCCTGGCGGTTGCATCCGCCTTCTTCGCGGCGGCGGTTTCAACCGCCTGCCGGATGGACCGCGCATAGCTGTAAGCAGCGTTGTCGGCGGACATCTGAAGCCGCTTCACGGTGGCCGTGCCGATTTCAAGAATGTCTTTCGCAAGCTGCCGGTAATGTAGCTTGCTCCCAGCGTCCTTGGCCTTGGCTGCAAGGGCGATAGTGCGGTCTCGCCGTTTTTTCACGGCAGCCGTCAGGGCCTTGTTCTGTTGCTTTGCAAGCTGACGGATGAGCGCATCGAGATCGGCGTCGGCCATTTAATCAATCCCCAGGTGACATACAGACATCTGGGAATGACCTAGCAGGCGCATAGGGGGCTTTGCAAACACGTGCCTACCGCTTCTTCCATCCGCCGCGCTTGCCCGGCGTGCCGCCCGTGGAGCGCGGAGAGGGGCCGCTAGAGCGGCCTGAAAACTCCGGCCCGGACTGACGCGAGTTGGTTGGCTGGAAAACCTTGCTCTCGGTGCCGGGTCCCATCTCGTCCAGTGTCGGCTTGCGGGGCCGCGCAACACTTTTCCGGTCCGGCTTCACTTCATGCCATGAGGCGATGCCCATCTCGTCAAGGTCCGGCTTGTGGACGCGGGATTTGTTGCGCGCCGCCTTGTCCAGTTGCGCCGGCAAGTTCGCCGCGTCGCCGTACTTTTTCTTGCCGGCATAGGCGCCGGCCTTTGCCGCGACACCACGCTGCTTGATGGTGGGGTCGTCCACCACGGCGAGTTCTGTCGCGCGCAGTCGCTTCACTTCATCGCGTAGCCGTGCGGCTTCCTCGAAGTTCAGATCGGCGGCCGCTTCCCGCATCCGCGTTTCGAGATCGGCAAGCACCGCCTCGAAATTGTGGCCGATGCTCATGACGTCGTCCGCGATACCGCCGCCGCCGATGTCCACCAGCACATGGTCGCGCTCATAGACGCTGCCGAGAATGTCGCCGATGTCGCGTTTGATGCTTTCAGGCGTGATGCCGTGCAGTGTGTTGTATTCGACCTGCTTCTCGCGGCGGCGATCGGTTTCGGCGATGGCGCGCTCCATCGATCCGGTAATCTGGTCGGCGTAGAGAATGACCTTGCCGTCAACGTTGCGCGCGGCGCGGCCGATGGTCTGGATCAATGATGTCTCGCTGCGCAGAAAGCCTTCCTTGTCGGCGTCGAGAATGGCGACCAGCGCGCATTCCGGAATGTCGAGGCCTTCGCGCAACAGGTTGATGCCGACCAGCGCGTCGAACGCGCCAAGCCGCAAGTCGCGGATAATTTCGATGCGCTCGATAGTGTCGATATCGCTGTGCATATAGCGCACGCGAATGCCCTGTTCGTGCAGGTATTCGGTGAGATCTTCCGCCATGCGCTTGGTGAGCACGGTGATGAGCGAGCGATAGCCCGCCTGCGCCGTGGCGCGCACTTCGCCGACGAGGTCGTCGACCTGCGTGCGGGCGGGGCGGATGTTCACCGGCGGATCGATCAGGCCGGTCGGACGAATGACCTGCTCGACAAACACGCCACCGCTTTCGTTCAATTCCCAGCTTCCCGGCGTCGCCGACACCGCGACTGATTGCGGGCGCATCATGTCCCACTCTTCAAACCGCAGCGGGCGGTTGTCCATGCAGGAGGGCAGGCGGAAGCCGTATTCGGCCAGCGTCGCCTTGCGGCGGAAGTCGCCTTTGAACATGCCGCCGATCTGCGGCACCGTGACGTGGCTCTCGTCCGCGAACACCAGCGCGTTGTCGGGCACATATTCGAACAGCGTCGGCGGCGGCTCGCCCGGCTTGCGGCCGGTGAGATAGCGCGAATAGTTCTCGATGCCTGCGCAGCTTCCGGTCGCTTCCATCATTTCGAGATCGAAGGTGGTGCGCTGCTCGAGCCGCTGCGCTTCGAGCAGACGGCCTTGATCGTGCAACTGCTCCAGCCGCCATTTCAACTCGGCCTTGATGCTCTTCATGGCCTGAATCAGCGTCGGGCGGGGCGTCACATAATGGGAGTTGGCGTAGACCTTGATGAATTCCAGTTCGTCCTGCTTGTGGCCGGTGAGCGGATCGAACTCCTCGATGGTCTCGATGGTGTCGCCGAACATGTTCACGCGCCAAGCGCGGTCTTCATAGTGCGCCGGGAAGATGTCGATGGTGTCGCCGCGCACGCGGAAGGTGCCGCGCGTGAAGTCAGCCTGGGTGCGCTTGTATTGCAGCGCCACCAGATCGGCGATGAGCTGGCGCTGGTCGATGCGCTCGCCCTTTTTCATCGCGAAGGTCATCGCGGTGTAGGTTTCCACCGAGCCGATACCGTAGATGCACGACACAGACGCCACGATGATGACGTCGTCGCGCTCCAGCAGCGCGCGCGTCGCGGAATGGCGCATCCGGTCGATCTGCTCGTTGATCGAGGAATCCTTCTCGATGTAGGTGTCGGTGCGCGGCACATACGCTTCGGGCTGGTAGTAATCGTAATACGAAACGAAATACTCCACCGCGTTGTCGGGGAAGAAGTTCTTGAACTCGCCGTAAAGCTGCGCGGCGAGCGTCTTGTTCGGCGCGAGAATAATCGCGGGCCGTTGCGTGGCCTCGATCACCTGCGCCATGGTGTAGGTCTTGCCGGAGCCGGTGACGCCGAGCAGCACCTGCGTGCGGTCGTTGCGCTTGATGCCCTCGACCAGTTCCTTGATCGCGGTCGGCTGGTCGCCCTTCGGCTCATACTCGGATTTGATCTCGAAACGCACGCCGCCTTCGGACTTCTCCGGACGGGGCGGGCGATGCGGCGCCCAGATTTTGACTTCGCCATTCTCGCCGCGGAATTCCGGGCGGCCGTCGCGCACCAAAGCTTCCAGCGCATCGGCGGTGGCCTGCACGCCCAGCGCTTCCATCTTGTTGCGCGGCGGACGGGCCATCGCGGCTGCGTCTTCTTCCTCGGTGGTGTAACCGAGTTGCTTCGCCAGTTCGGGATCGAGCGTCGGGATCGGCGCGCTGGTGCCGTAATTGGCCTGTGGCGCTTCCTCAAACCCCTGCCTTGGACCGGTGTCGTCGCCGACGGTCTTTGGCGTCGAGGCGCGGGCGCGGTGGATCGCGGCTTCGCCGCCGGAGCGCCGATCCTTGGAATTGTCCGGCGGCGGCTGCAAGCCGGTACCCGATCCCATTCCGCTCTCGCCGCGATTGATCGCCGGGTTCAGCAATTCCGCCAGCGCAGGCCCGATCGGCTGCACATCGGGACGATGTGCTTTCGATTTTGGGGTTTTGGAGGACTTCTTCGGGGAATCGGGTTTCTTCGCCATGGGCGGAATATGGGATGCGAAGCGGGACCAGAAAAGGGCAATTCCTTCGTCGGCCTCGATGAAGTTTGCGATGAAATTGACGCGGTTGCCCTGATAGGCTGGAACTAGCGCGTGGCACGTGCCGAGGACCACGCGACAGTCCGGGAGCTTCTTATGCCATCGTCGCGCATCGCCAGCCTGCTGGCCGCCACCCTGTTGGCCATCGCGCCCCTTTCATCCGCTTTCGCCCAGTCCAAAGACGCCGAGCCCGCCAGCCGCGCGGTCAACGACACTTTCCTCAAGGCGCTGCCCTTCAGCGACCGCGCCGATTTCGAGGATGCCAAGCGCGGCTTCATCGCGACGCTGCCGGACGGCATCATTCCCGGCCCCGGCGACAGGCCGGCCTTCAACACCAAGCAATACGATTTCCTGAAGAACGATCAGGTCCCGCCGACGGTCAATCCCAGCCTGTGGCGGCTGGCCCAGCTCAATGCCATCAACGGCCTCTTCAAGGTCACCGAGCGCGTCTATCAGGTGCGCGGTCTCGACATCGCCAATCTCACCATCATCGAGGGCGACAGCGGCCTGATCCTGATCGACCCGCTGCTGTCTAATGAGACCGCGAAGGCCGCGCTCGATCTCTACCTGAAGAACCGCCCGGCCAGGCCCGTCGCTGCCGTGATCTACACCCACAGCCACGCCGATCATTTCGGTGGGGCGAAAGGCGTCATCAGCGAGGACGATGCGAAGTCCGGCAAGGTCAAGGTGATCGCGCCGGACAAGTTCATGGAGCATGCAGTCGCGGAGAATGTCATCGCCGGCAACGCGATGGCGCGTCGCGCGCAGTATCAGTTCGGCAGCGCGCTGCCGGTTGGCGACAAGGCGCAGATTGATACCGGTCTGGGCAAAGCGCTTGCCAGGGGCACCATTTCGCTGATTCCACCGAACGACCTCATCAGGCAATCCTATGAGACGCGCACGATCGACGGCGTCGAGATCGAATTTCATCTGGTGCCGGGCTCCGAAGCGCCGTCCGAGATGATCATGTATTTCCCGCAGTTCAAGCTGTTGAACATGGCGGAAGACGCCACCCACAACATGCACAATCTCTACACCATCCGCGGCGCGGAGATTCGCGATGGCCGGTTGTGGTCGCGCTACATCAGCGAGGCAATCGAACGCTACGGCGACAAGACTGACATCGTGATTGCGCAGCACCACTGGCCGATGTGGGGCAACGAGCGCATCGTGGCGTTCCTGAAGAAACAGCGCGATCTCTACAAATTCATCCACGATCAGACCGTGCGGCTGCTCAATCACGGTCTGACATCGACGGAGATCGCGGAGCGGCTGAAGCTGCCGCCGTCGCTGGCGAACGACTGGGCGTCGCGTGGCTATTACGGCACGCTGAGCCACAACGCCAAGGCGGTCTATCAATTCTATCTCGGCTGGTACAATGCCAATCCCGCCGATCTCAATCCGCTGCCCCGCGCGGAGGAGGCGAAGAAGCAGGTCGAGTACATGGGCGGCGCGGAGGCCACGATCAAGCGTGCGCGCGACGACTTCAAGGCGGGACAATATCGCTGGGTCGCCAGCGTGATGAGCAAGGTGGTGTTCGCCGATCCTGCCAACAAGGAGGCGCGCGATCTCGGCGCCGATGCGCTCGAGCAACTCGGCTACCAGAGCGAGGCGGCGACCTGGCGCAACGCCTATCTGTTCGGCGCGCTGGAACTGCGCAACGGCGTCGGCCAGCAGGCGCCGTCAACGGCCAATGCCGATCTGCTGAAGGGCGTGTCGATCGATCTCGCCTTCGATGTCCTCGGCGTGCGGCTCAACGCCGCGAAAGCCGAAGGCAAGACCATCGTCATCAATTGGATCTTCACCGACCTCAACGAAACCTATGTGATGAACCTTGAGAACTCCGCGCTGACGCACACGTCCGGCAAGCTCTCGGACAAGGCCGACGCCAGCGTCACGCTGACCCGCGCCGCGCTCGACGCCATCACGCTCAAGCAACGGACGTTTCTCGGTAGCGTGCTGACCGGCGATGTGTCGGTCGGCGGCAATCCGCTGAAGCTGCGCGAACTGTTCGGGATGCTCGATGAATTCTCGCCGGGGTTTGAGATCGTGGAGCCGAAAAAGGCGGCGGTGGAATAGGACGTCACGCCTCAGCGGCGCCACCTGCGGTCCTGGCGCGCGTTCGCTCGAGGAAAAAAAGGAAGGGGACACATGTCCCCTTCCGGAAAAAGATCAGTTCGTGCAGACCTTGATGGTCTTCATGCCCGCCTCTGCCTCGGTGCGGGTCGTGAACACCTTGCTATCGCCAACGACGACCGTCGTTGTCGTTGTCGGCTTCTTGTCCACAATGGTGCACTTCTTTGTGGACGTGTCCTGAACGACATAGAATTCCGCCGCCTGCGCGTAGGTTGCGCTGGCCAGCATCGCTACAGCACCAAACAAAACAACAAATTTCCTCATGATGGTTCCTCCGGTTGGTATGTGTCCCCGGCATTGAACCTTCGAGAAAGCCAGTTGTTCCTGTTTGAAGGGAGAGATGGGCTTCCCGGAACCGCGCTATCGTTCGGGCTTTCCGGCCAGATGCGGGCGGATCATCCCGGCCATTTTCGCGGCGTCGGTGCCCGGCGGAAAGAAGCCGAGATATTTTCCGTCACGGTCGATCAGATAGATGAACGCCGAATGGTCGACGGTGTAGTCGTCCGGCTTCGGTCCCGTTGAGACGCGCTTGTAATAGACCCGGTAGGCGTCGGCGGCCTGTGACACGTCCTTGATGCTGCCGGTCAGTCCGATCAGCCGCGGATGAAACAGCGTCACGTATTGCGCGAGATGTTCGACGGTGTCGCGCTCGGGGTCGAGCGTGACGAACAGCGGCTGGACGCTTGCGGCGTCCGCGCCGAGCTGATCCATGGCGAGCGCGATGGCTTGCAGATCTGTCGGGCAGATGTCGGGACAATAGGTGAAGCCGAAGTAGACCAGCATGAGCTGGCCCCGGAAGTCGGCGTCGGTGCGGACCTTTCCGGTTTGATCCTTGAGCGCAAACGCGCCGCCGACTGGCTCGCGATTCCACATCACCGCGTCCATCAGTTCGGCTGCGGAGCGGGATGAACTTTGCGCCGACGCGGGCGCGGCAATCCAGAAGCCGAACAGCAGCGCGGCGATCACCGCCGCGCCGCGTTTCGCGATTAACCTCGCAAGGAGACCACTCGTGCTCACGCGCTGAAGAGCAGGCGGCTGCCGGTCGAGACGTTGATCACGTTGTCCGGCATCTGTGCGCGCGCTTCGAGCAGGAAGTTCAGTCCGCTGCAATGCATCGGAATGACGACATCGGGCTGGAGCGCCTTGATCTCGCCGACGATCTGCTTGAGATAGTCAGCTGGCGCCGGTCCGAGATGGAATCCGCCGACCACGGCGTGAACCTTCTGGACGCCAGAGATTTCCTGCGCCTGCCGCACCGAATTTACGATGCCGACATGGCCGCAGGAGGAAATCACCACAAGGCCCTTGCCACGGATGTTGAAGCATGTCGCGTGCTCGTGGACATGCTCGTCCGGAACGAAATTGCCTTGCAGTTCGGCGGCGGTGTAGTGGCCGTAGTCGCAGCCCGCGCTTTCCGGCTTGTAGTCGACGAACGTGTTCGGCAGGATTTTTTCGACGCTGTTGCGCTTGATCTTGCCAGTGGTGAAGGCGTGGCCTTCGATCACCGTGGGCGTCTCGCACAGGATTGTCTGCACCTTCTGCGCCGTGATCTGCTTGCGATCGAGCACGCCGCCTTCGCCGAACTGGCCAGTGGAAGCGCGGCTGACGCGATGGCAGAAATTATCCTCGCCGCCGGCATAAAGCTTCACGTCGGGCGGAAGCACGCTGCGATATTTTTCGAGAAAGCCGATCAGGCCGCCGTAGTGATCGATATGGCCGTGGCTGACGATCAGCGCGTTGATCTTCGCCGGATCGACCTTGAGCAGGCCGATATTGTTGATGATGGCGGGCGAGGTGTAGCCGAAGTCTAGCAGGATGTTGCGGATATCTTGTTCACGCTGCGATTCCAGAAACAGCGACAGGCCCCATTCGTTGTGAAGGACGTTGCGCGCGTCGGCGCTGCGCCCGCCGCCCGGTCCTTCGTGAACGACACCGTTCACGGTGCTGCCTTTCAGGAACTGGTCGTGCTGCTGATCGACCAGCACGCGGATCGACAGCTTGTCGATGGTCGGCACCTGGATCGGCGCAGCATTGGCGACTCCCATGCAGGAGAAACCGCCGGTCGCGGCCAGCCCCATCGCCGTCGAAAGCTTTAGAAAATCACGCCGTGCGAATTGTTGTGTCATTGTCGACCTTTCCTGACCCCAAAATTTTCTGACTAAAGTTCGGATTTGCCGGAACTCTATCTGCGGGACGCGAGAGGGACTGTTCTTAGTTTTGATCGGAGCGACGAAAATCTTCCACGATCACAAGCTTAGAACGAATGAAATATATTTGATATGTGCCGGGCGGCATTGACTTCGCAGGCGCGAAGCGCAAGTTTCATGCAATCGCATTGACTTTGCGGCACCTCCCCGATGTTTCCAATCCAAGGATAACGAGATGATCGATCTCTATTACTGGCCAACGCCGAACGGTCACAAGATCACGATGTTCCTCGAAGAAACCGGCGTTCCCTACACGATTCACCCGGTCAACATCGGCACGGGCGATCAGTTCAAGCCGGAGTTTCTGGCGTTTTCGCCGAACAACCGCATGCCGGCGATGATCGATCCGGCCCCTGCGGACGGCGGCAAACCTGTGGCGATCTTCGAATCTGGTGCGATTCTGATCTATCTCGCGGAGAAGACCGGCCAGTTTCTTCCCGCGGACCTGCGCAAGCGTTTTGACGTGATCCAGTGGCTGATGTGGCAGATGGGCGGCCTCGGCCCGATGGCCGGACAGAACCATCATTTCAGCAACTATGCGCCGGAGAAAATTCCCTACGCGATCGATCGCTATGTCAACGAGACCAACCGGCTCTACGGCGTGCTCAACAAGCGCCTCGCGGATCGTGACTATGTCGCGGGCGAGTATTCCATCGCCGACATGGCGGCCTATCCGTGGATCGTGCCGTATGAGCGGCAGGGCCAGAAGCTGGAGGACTTTCCGCATCTCAAGCGCTGGTTCGAGGCCATTCGCGCCCGGCCCGCGACGGTGCGCGCCTATGAACAGGGACCGAAGGTCAACCCCAGCATCGGCAAGACGTTTACCGACGAACAGAAGAAGGTGCTGTTCGGACAGACCGCTTCCGTCGTGAAAGGTTGAGACGATGACCGCGGCGCGAAAGCTTTTCGAACTGTGCGGCACCGATCCGGAGCGGGTGTTCAGTCCCTATTGCTGGCGCATCCGCATGGCGCTGGCGCACAAGGATCTGAACGCGGAAACGATTCCGTGGCGCTTCACCGAGAAGGATGCGATCGCGCCGCACCGGTCGGACAAGGTGCCGGTGTTTCTCGACGGCGATACATCCGTCGCGGATTCCTGGGCCATCGCGAACTATCTCGAAGACACCTATCCCGACCGGCCATCGCTGTTTGGCGGCGCGGGTGGCCGCGCCATGGGCCAGATGCTGAACTGGTGGGGCGATATTGCCGTGGTCGGCGGCATTTTCCCGATGATCGCTGCCGACATTCATGACCATCTGCGGCCGGCCGATCAGGTCTATTTCCGCAAGACCCGCGAAGCGCGTCTCGGCAAGACGCTGGAGCAGGCGGCGGCCACCCGGGATATGGCCGTCGAGGAATTCCGCAAAAGCCTCATGCCGATGCGCCTCACGCTGAAGACGCAGGCCTATCTCGGCGGTGACGCGCCGAACTACGCCGATTACATCGTGTTCGGCCCGTTTCAATGGGCGCGCGCGACCAGCGCGTTCAAGCTCCTGAAGGAAGACGATCCGATCTATGCATGGCGCGAACGGCTGCTCGACGCGTTCGGCGGCATGGCGCGGAATTCGCCGGGTTATACGGTGTAAAATTAAATGTCATTCCGGACGGTCCGCGAAGCGGGCTGATCCGGAATTCAGAACGACATAAAAGATAGATTCCGGGTTCGCTCGTTTCACTCGTGCCCCGGAATGACGGGTAGAGATTCCTGTATTTCCGCCGCCGCGCGCAGGCAGGTCCGGCACAGGCAGTCTTCGCCTTCGGCAGGCATCGGCAGCTTGGCGGTTTCGTCCATGCACCAGCAATGCCCGGAGAGGTCGCAGGTGAACGCGGTTCCGCAGCGCGGGCAATTCAACGCCCGCTGCGCTGCAGCCTTTCCTGTCGGCTTTGTCACGATGCCATTCACGATTTTGTCGAATCCTTCATGTGACGTTCAGGCCGGAAGCGATCATAGTCTTGACCACCGGCGCAGTATTGGCCTTTGCGTCGGCGAGTACAACCGCGAGATTTCCGCATGGCGCGCGACCCGCAAGGCGCTCTCATCGCACTGAACCGGTTTGGCCTTGGCGCGCGCGGGGGCGCGGCCAGTGATTTCACCAGCGCGGCATCCGATCCTCGCGGCTTCGTGAAGGCGGAGTTGGGCCGGCCCAACGCGGCGCTGCTCGATTCCCCGGGTTTGCAAGGGACCCCGGAGCTGGCGCAGGCGGTGTTTGACTATCAGAAAGACGTGAAGCAGCAGCGCGAGGCCGCGGCGAAAACGGCGCAGGCGAAAATGCCGGGCGACGGCGCGATGGAGGCGCAGGCCACGGCGAAAACAGATCCGGCGGCCAGCACGATGATGTCGCCCGATGCGATGCAGCCGAATGCAGCAAAGCCCAAGGAGCCGCCGAAGCCGCTCAACATCATTCAGAAAACCTTCCGCGCCGAGGCGCTGGCACGGATTCAGCGGGCCACCATGACCGAGAGCGGATTCGTCGAGCGCCTCGTGGCGTTCTGGTCGAACCATTTCTGCATTTCCGCGAACAAGGGCGAACTGGCGCGGATATGGGCCGGCGCGTTCGAGCGCGAAGCGATCCGCCCGCACGTGCTGGGACGGTTCGGCGATATGCTGCGCGCTGTCGAGCAGCATCCGGCGATGATCTTCTTTCTCGACAACCAGCAGTCGATCGGACCGGACTCGCGCGCAGGGAAAAATCGCAAGAAGGGCCTGAACGAAAATCTTGCGCGCGAGATCATGGAGCTGCATACGCTCGGCGTGAACGGCGGCTATACCCAGGCCGACGTCACCTCGCTGGCGCGGATCATCACCGGCTGGACCTTCGCGGGCAGGGAGGGAAAGATCGGAGCGCCCGGCACATTCATCTTCAACGCCAACGCACATGAGCCGGGGCCGCAAAAGCTGCTCGGCAAGGTCTATGACGACACCGGCGTCGGGCAGGGCGAGGCCGCGCTGGCCGACATCGCGCGGCATCCGGCGACCGCGAAATTCATCGCGACGAAATTTGCGCGGCATTTTGTTGATGACGACCCGAAGCCCGCGCTGGTGGCGATACTCGAACGCACGTTCCGTAAGACCGATGGCGACCTGCGCGCGATGACACTGGCGCTGGTCGATGCCGACGAGGCGTGGCAGGCGCCGATGACCAAGATCCGGATGCCGTATGAGTATCTGGTCGCTGCCGGTCGGATGATGGGGCGCATTCCTGAAGACCCGCAGCGCTATCTCGGCGGGCTGAACGTGCTGGGCCAGCCGCTGTGGACGCCCGCCGGTCCGAACGGATTTGCCGATACCAATGCGGCATGGGCCGCGCCGGAAGGGCTCAAGCTGAGACTCGACATCGCGTCGCAGATTTCGTCGCGCATCGCTGATACTGTCGATCCGCGGGCGTTGCTCGATGTCGTGGCGGGCGAGGCGGCCTCGACCGAAACACGGCAGACCATCGAGCGCGCGGAATCGAAGCAGCAGGCGTTCGCGCTGTTGCTGATGTCGCCGGAATTCCAGAGGAGATGAGCATGTCGAACGTCCTGATGGATTGCTGCGAAAGCCACACCCCGCGCGGACTGACCCGGCGCGCGCTGCTGATGGGCGGCGCGACGTTCGCCGCATGGGCTTATTTGCCGAAATTCGCGCGGGCGAAAGACGGCCGCGATCCGCGCTTCGTCACCATCATCCTGCGCGGCGCGCTGGACGGCCTTGCCACCGTGGCGCCGGTCGGCGATCCCGATTACGCCGGTCTGCATGGCTCGATTGCGCTGACGCGCGACGGCCCGCACGCCGCGACCGAGCTGGACTCATTCTTTGCGCTGCATCCCGCGATGCCGGCTTTTGCGCGGATGTACAAGGAGAAGAAAGCCGCCGTGGTTCATGCGGTGGCGACCTCCTATCGCGAGCGTTCGCATTTCGACGGGCAGGACGTGCTGGAAAGCGGACTGGCCGGCCCCGGCCGCGTGCAGAGCGGCTGGCTCAACCGCGCGCTGGAAGCGCTGCCGCGCGGGGAGCGGGTCATGAGCGGTCTTGCAGTGGGCCCGACCACGCCGCTGGTGTTGCGCGGCGCCGCGCCGACGGTGGGGTGGGTGCCGCCCTACATTCCACAGGCCGCCGATGACACTGCGATGCGCCTTGTGAATCTCTACAACCATCGCGATCCGGCGCTGGCTGCGGCGCTGTCGCAAGGTTTGCAGATCGACAAGATCGCCGCCAACGATGACGGCATGAAGCCGAAGCCCGGCATGAACGGCGTTGGTGCGATGAAGCTCGCGGCCAAGGGTGCCGCGCGCCTGATGGCGGCGGACGATGGCCCGCGCATTGCGGCGTTGGCGTTCGACGGCTGGGATACCCACGCCAACGAAGGCGGGCCGGTCGGGCGGCTGGCGCAGTTGCTGTCGGGTCTCGACGGCGCGCTGGCGGAATTCGAGAGCGGACTCGGCGAGCGCTGGCGCGATACCGTGATTGTGGTCGCCACCGAGTTCGGCCGCACCGCGCGTATCAACGGCACCGACGGCACCGATCATGGCACGGGCACTATCGCGTTGCTTGCGGGCGGCGCGGTCAACGGCGGCCGGGTGATTTCCGACTGGCCGGGATTGAAGCTTGCGAATCTTTACGAGAATCGCGACCTGAAGCCGACCACCGATCTGCGCGGTGTCATCAAGGGCGTGCTGCGCGATCACCTCGGCCTCGGCGAGCGGGTGCTGGCCGAAGCTGTGTTTCCCGATAGCGGTGCGGTGAAGGCGATGCAGGGGCTGGTGGTTTGATCAGCCCTTGGTAATCCCGTCGATCTGCGCCATCTCTTCCGCCGTCAGCTTCCAGTCGATCGCCTTGACGTTCTGCTCGATCTGTTCGACGCGGGTGGCGCCGGCGATCACGCTCGACACCTGTGGCCGCGCTGCCAGCCATGAGAACGCCAGTTCGAGCATGGTCCTGCCGTGCGCGGTCGCGAACTCCTGCAGCTTCTGCACGATGTCGAGATTTTTTTCGGACATGTAGCGATTGAGCAAAGCGGGCGCCTTGGCGAAGCGCGTATCGGCGGGAGCAGCCTCGCCGCGCTTGTATTTTCCGGTCAGCAGGCCGCTCGCCAGCGGGAAGAACGGCAGCACGCCGAGATTGTAGGCCTCCGCGGCCGGAAACAGATCCTTCTCATTGTCGCGGACGATCAGGCTGTATTCGTCCTGGCACGACACGAAGGCATGGGTGTTGATGCCACGCGCAGTGAGTTGCGCCTCGGCGATGCGCCATGCCGGAAAATTCGAGCAGCCGATGTAGCGCACCTTGCCCTGACGGATCAGGTCGTCCAGCGCGCGCAGCGTTTCCTCGATCGGCGTCAGAGGATCGAAGTCGTGCTGCTGGTAGAGATCGATGTAATCGGTCTTCAGCCGGCGCAGGCTGTCTTCCACCGCGTTCATGATGTAGCGCCGCGACGCGCCCTGCTTGGTGCCGTCGTCGCTCATCGCCTTGGAAAATTTTGTCGCCAGTACGATGTCCTTGCGGCGGTCGCCCAGCACTTGCCCGAGTACGGTTTCCGAGCCACCACGCCCGGCATAGATGTCGGCGGTATCGAACAGCGTAATGCCGAGATCGATCGCCTTGTGGATCACCTTGCGAGAGGTTTCGAGGTCGGTGCGCTGGCCGAAGTTGTTGCAGCCGAGGCCGACAGCGGACACGCGCAGGCCGGAGCCGCCGAGATTTCTGATGTCCATGATCTTTCCCGTCAGGTTTGTTCGAGCGCCGGAACGGCGGGCGCCGCCGCTTCTTCCGTACCTGACGGCTGCGCCGCTGGCGAGCGTAAAGCGCGCGCCGTCATCCGCCGCACCGCGGCTTCCGCGTCGCGTGCGATCTGCTTGCGGTCCGCGGTCATGCCGTAGCCCACGGCATCGCCCCAACTTACCGTGACGTCGACCGCGCCCGACGACAGCACGCCGAGCAGGTGCGGCACCAGTTCGGCTTCGCTATACCATGCCACCTTGTCGCGCAGCGCGCGCCCGACCGGCACGCCGCCGTAGCGCACGTAGGCGATCGACACCGGCTGCACCGTGACGCGATCGTGATGCGTGGAGTCGCCGATGGTGTGATGGACGGCGCCGATCAGCGCCGAGCGGAACGGCAGGATGCGGATGCCGTCGCTGGACGTGCCTTCGGGAAACAGCACGACGGCATCGCCGCCTTGCAGGCGGTCGCCCATCGCGCGCGCCGCGTCGCCGGTCTTGTGACGCCGCTCGCGTTCCACGAAAATCGTGCGCTGCAATTTCGCCAGCCAGCCGAACAGCGGCCAGTTCGCGACTTCCGACTTTGCGACGAACACTACCGGCGCGATCGCACTCAGCACGATGATGTCGAGCCATGACGCATGGTTCGACAGGATCAGCACCGGGTTTTCCTGCGTGCGTGCGCCGACCTGCGTGATCCGGATGCCGATGATCGCGCAGGCTGCGCGATGAAACAGGTTCGGCACGATGCGTTGCAGCCGGTTGTTGAGCAGGATGCCGGCCAGCTGAAACGGCAGCAGCAGCAAGGCGACACCAACAAGAATGAGGATGACGGGAAGGGCGCGGATCATGAGGACGGGTCTTGCAAAGGCGTGGCTCGGTTCATACGCGGAAGATGTCAGATTATAACGGGTGATGAGCGGTCCGCAAAAGCGGTAGAGTTCCCGGATGATCGAGCGATTGAAAAGCTGGGCGCGTGCCATCAAGCGGGACGTGGATGCCATTTACCTCGCGAGCCGCGACCCGCGCGTTCCGTGGCACGCGAAGGCGCTGGCCGTGGCGGTCGCGGGGTATGCCTTTTCGCCCATCGACCTCATTCCCGATTTTATTCCGGTGCTGGGTTATCTGGATGACCTCATCATTGTCCCGCTCGGCATCATGCTTGTTCTCAAGTTGATCCGCAGGAGATCATGGCGGAGCATCGCGATGCGGCGGCATTGGCTTTGGATCGTCCGGTCAGCCGTGCCGCAGCCTGTGTGATTGTCGGCATATGGGTGACATCCATCGCGCTAACGGGATGGTTTGCTTGCCGCTATCTCGCCGCATGACCACGACAGACCCGTCTCTATTCTGTTTTACAAAAAAGATGCGGCCCCGGCCGGATACAGCGCAGAGGGGATTTACGCGACCGGGGACCGCCTGAACGCGCGATCTGTGACGGGGGACGGATCGAGCGCATCCGGAGGCTAGGCAGGCATGGTTACAGGGCTGTGACAGGGCAGGTTGTCCACAGGGCGTTATATTTGATCCTTTGAATGCCCGTCTTTGCGGGGCCGGCATCGTGGGCTTGTTGCGTGCAACGCTCCGGTTCAGAGTCTGTGAAATCGTTCAGCCCGAAAGGTTATCCATGCCCACGACGATGTCGCCCTATCTGCTGCCGATCCTGATGCTGTTGGCTTCCAACGTCTTCATGACCTTCGCCTGGTACGGTCACCTGAAGTTCAAGGAATCCTCGCTGCCGCTGGTCATCATGGTGAGCTGGGGTATCGCGTTCTTTGAGTACTGGCTTGCGGTGCCGGCCAATCGCTGGGGCAGCGCGGTCTATTCGGCGGCGCAGCTCAAGACGATGCAGGAAGTCATCACGCTGGTCGTGTTCGCCGGATTTTCGGTGCTGTATCTGAGGGAGCCGCTCGGCTGGAATCACGCGATCGGTTTTGCCTTCATCGCCGCCGGCGCGTTTTTCATCTTCCACAAGTGGTCGTGATCGCCGGAATCATGGCCGCGCGCCTGCGTCGCGATCAGAAATCCTGCAACGAGGATGATCGCGAGCGTAAGCGACGCTGAAACCACAACAACCGGCGTTTTCATCCGTGCATCTCCACCCGCGCGCATCATCGTGCGGTCGCGGGACATCACAGGCGCGCAGGGGAAACGGGTCGGGCCTTAGCCGACGATCGGCGTGGCGGCCACGGCCCTGATCGACAATGCCGTGAGGGTGACGATCACGCACAGCGACAGCGCCGCCATGGCCAGCGAGGCGACAACGGCATTCGTCAATCTGGACGACGCAACGCGCACAGACTTCAGTTCAAAACCAATTCCTGAAACGGTCGACCGAATCATGGTCGTGAGTCCTCATAAGGCGGCGAATCACCGCTGTCGGGAAAATCACAGGAATCGCTGTCAAATTTGCGGCGCGGAAGCGCCAAACGTGGCAAAACCGGGGCAACATCAACAAAATCAAACGGTTATGCCCGCTATCCCCGTAATCCCACACGGGTTTGAGCATGATCGGGCCCGCGCAGCCTGCGCCGGCTTTCAGGTCCGGGAAACTAGGCTTCGGCGGTGAGGCCGGTCTCGGTGCCGGGGGCGGTTTCGGGCGCTGCGACCTCGGCTGGCTTCCAGGCCATCGTGACGAATCGCGGCTCCTGTTCCACTCGCTTGAGCCAGGCCCTCACCGACGGATACCCCGAAAGGTCGAAATCGCACTGGTTGGCGACGTGGGTATAGCCGTACATCGCGATGTCCGCGACCGTGAGATGTCCCGCAGCGAAATAGTCGTTGGTCTTGAGGTGATTTTCCATCACGCGCAGCGCGGCGTAGCCCCGCTCCATCCAGTCTTCCAGCGAATGGGTTTGCAGGTCGCGCCCGCCGCGCACCAGCACCAGCCAGAAATAAGCGGCGCCGACGCTGGGCTCCAGCGCATGCTGCTCGAAGAACATCCATTGCAACGCCTGCGCGCGCGCGATGCGGTCTTCCGGCGCGAGCGAGGTGCCGACCGCGACGTACCAGAGGATCGCATTGGATTCGGCGAGATAGCGGTCCTCCGCGACTTCCAGCAGCGGCACCTGACCGCTTGGATTGCGCGCGAGAAATTCCGGCGTGCGGCTTTCGCCGCGCAGAATGTCGACCTCGATGGCTTTGTACGGCGCGTTCAACAGCGCCAGCGCAAGGCGGACCTTGTAGCTGTTTCCGGAGCGCTGCATCGAGTAGAGTTTGTACATGCGGACTTTCGTGACGCCTCCGGGCCGACTTTCGTGAAGCCATCCGGCGATGACCGGCGCGAAGCAAAATTCGAAGCCGGACCCGACCCCAAGGCGATGTAACAATGAGGTCCTGCGCTACGTGCTGCAAGGCCTCGGGGTTAGAAAAAGTCAAATCCATCAGGATCGGGCGGTTGCAGGCGATTTTATTCTGTGGAGCACGCCCCGGCGCGTCAATTCGATGCACGTCGGCGTGAGGGAAAGGCGCGCAAACGCGTGCGGTCGTGATCGCCCAATTTGTTCGCACTTGCGTCAAGATTGTGAGGGCGCTGCGCTTCGGACGCCGGCCGCCAGCGTTGCCAAAAATGATTCAATTGCGGGGCAGGATTTACGAATGTTGCAGCGGACTCGTCGCGCGCTGGCCGGACGGTGCGCGCGGTCAACTTTCTGTGCCGATGTGGCCTATTTCGCCGGTTTTCGGCAAAGTTTCTTGCGATGCAGCGCAGCCCGTTTTAGGGTGCGCGGCCCGCTCAAATCGCGAATCCGGGCCTTCGCGACCCATCAGAATCCCACAGGAGAACATGATGCCGTTTCTGTCCGCTGCGCTTGACCGTGTGAAGCCGTCCGCGACCATCGCGGTCACGGATAAAGCACGTCAGCTCAAAGCCGCGGGCCGCAACGTCATCGGCCTTGGCGCAGGCGAGCCGGATTTCGACACGCCCGCCAACATCAAGCTGGCGGCGATCCACGCCATCGAGGCCGGCAAGACCAAGTACACCGCGGTGGACGGCATTCCCGAACTGAAAGAGGCGATCATCGCCAAGTTTCAGCGCGAGAACGGCCTGACCTACAAGCCGAACCAGATCACGGTCGGCACCGGCGGCAAGCAGGTGCTGTACAACGCGCTGATGGCGACGCTCAACCCGGGCGACGAGGTCATCATTCCTGCGCCGTACTGGGTGAGCTACCCGGAGATGGTGGCGCTGGCCGGCGGCACCTCGGTGCCTGTGGTCTGCACCGCGGAGTTCGGTTTCAAGCTGCAGCCGGCAGCGCTCGAAGCCGCGATCACGCCGAAGACCAAGTGGATCATCCTGTGCTCGCCGTCGAACCCGACGGGGGCTGCCTACAAGCGCGCCGAACTGAAGGCGATCACCGACGTGCTGATGAAGCATCCGCATGTCTGGGTGATGACCGACGACATGTACGAGCACCTTGTCTACGACGACTTCGAGTTCACCACCCCGGCGCAGGTCGAGCCGAAACTGTTCGACCGCACGCTGACGGTGAACGGCGTCTCGAAAGCTTACTGCATGACCGGCTGGCGCATCGGCTATGCGGGCGGCCCGCAGCAGCTGATCTCCGCGATGGCGACCATCCAGTCGCAATCGACGTCGAACCCGTCGTCGATCGCGCAGTGGGCCGCTGTCGAGGCGCTGAACGGGACGCAGGATTTCATCCCCGCGAACAACGCCGTGTTCAAGGAGCGCCGCGACCTTGTGGTGGCGATGCTGAATCAGGCGACGGGCATTTCGTGCCCGCGGCCGGAAGGCGCGTTCTATGTTTATCCGTCCTGTGCCGGGACCATCGGCAAGACCGCGCCGTCGGGCAAAAAGCTCGCGACCGATGAAGATTTCGTGACCGAGCTTCTGGAAACGGAAGGCGTCGCGGTGGTGCAGGGATCGGCGTTCGGGCTCGGCCCGGCATTCCGCATTTCCTACGCCACGAAAACCTCGGATCTCGAGGAAGCCTGCAAGCGCATCCAGCGTTTCTGTGGAAACCTGCGCTAACAAGCTAACAAAACGTCATCCATGATGACGGCATTTTGAAAGCAAATAAGGGAAGCGCCTTGTTTTCGCCACGGCGCTTCCCTTTTGTCCGGCGGCCAAATCACAAGCCAATAGCCGGAGTTCAAATCCATGCGTCTTCCATCACTTCTCGGTGTCGCTTTCGCGGCCCTCGTCGCTTCTTTCGCCACGGCCAACGCCCAGCAGCAGGGCGTGCGCGTCGGCGTGCTTGAATGCCGCGGCGGTCAGAACGTCGGCATGGTCGTTGCGTCCAACACCACGTTGCAGTGCGTTTACCGCGGCGAAGGCCGCCGGCCGGAGCCCTATCTGGCCCATGTCTCGCGCTTTGGCGTCGACCTCGGCGTCACCGAGAACACCAGCCTCGCGTGGGCGGTGCATGCCCCGACCCAGCGGATCGGCCGCGGCGATCTCGCCGGCAGCTACGGCGGCGTCGGCGGCAACGTCTCGTTCGGCCTCGGCGGCGGCGGCAACCTCCTGTGGGGCGGCTCGCAGAACTCCTTCGCGCTTCAGCCGCTCAGCCTGCAGGGCCAGACCGGCGTCAACGTGACCGGCGGCGTCGTCGGCCTCGATCTTGAACCGGTCGGCTATCAGCGCCAGTACAAGAAGAAGCGTCATCATCGCCGCCATCGCTAAGCTGGCGAATGAGATGGAAAGGCCCGCCCCGGCGGGCCTTTTTCTTTGCGTTAAGCCTTTGAAAAAGAATGTGCCGCTGAAACGCTGCGGACTTGCGAACCACTACACTGGTATGACTAGATGCGCTGATCTTTCGTGCCTTATTTCAAATCGTCGGTTCATTTCGCGACATTCAGCCGGAGAGACCCCTATGCGCCGCCTTTCGACTTTGCTGTCCGTTGCCGCAGCCGGACTCGTTGCAGCATCCATTCTCGCCCACGCGCAGTCGGGAAGCACCCAGGTCGGTGTGCTGGAATGCCGTGGCGGGCCGAACATCGGCATGATCGTCGGATCGGTCACCAATCTCGGCTGCGTCTTCCGTTCGCAGGGCCGTCCGGACGATCTCTACACCGCGCGGATCACCAAGGTCGGCGTTGATCTCGGCATCACCACCGAGACCGCGCTGTCCTGGGCGGTGTTCGCGCCGACCGTGCAGTTCGGTCCCGGCGATCTGTCGGGCAATTATGGCGGCGTCGGCGCCAGCGCCGCGGTTGTTGCCGGTGTCGGCGGCAACGCCCTGATCGGCGGTTCGCAGAATTCCTTCGCCTTGCAGCCGCTGAGCGTTCAGGGCCAGACCGGACTGAGCGTCGCCGGCGGCGTGCAGAGCCTGGAGCTTCGGCCGGGCCGGTTCTGATCGCAAATAAACTCAAGTGCATCGAAGCCCGCTGGAAACGGCGGGCTTTTTTATAGGTGTTCACGATGCTGCGCAGCGGCATGGTTCCCGCTTGCCAACCGCGCCGCTCCTTGAGACGATCATGGCGCCGACCCGCATGAGCGCATTCCGCAGAAGTGAAACGGAGCGAGCGGACTGCGCGCAGCATTGAAGTGAGAGCGTTCCGGCGGCGACCGGATTTGCACTTCGCCGGGACAGCTTGAAGCGGGCCGTGCTCCATGAGGAGACGGCAATGGGACAAGACGCGACAGGGCAAGACAACCTGAGAAGTCCCCGCGGTCCCCGGTGCATTGCGCTGGTGGGCCCTTTTCAGAGTGGCAAGACCACATTACTCGAAGCGATCCTGGCCCGGACCGGGGCCATTCCCAAAGCAGGCACCATCGAGGCGTGCAACACCGTCGGGGACCAGTCTCCGCCGGCGCGCCACCATCGCATGAGCGTGGGTCTGACGGCCGCGACCACGACGTTCATGGGTGACACCTATACGTTTATTGATTGTCCCGGCTCCGTCGAATTCGCGCATGACATGCGCGCGGCGCTGCCGGCGGTCGATGCCGCGGTCATCGTGTGCGAGGCTGACGAGCGCAAGCTGCCGCAGTTGCAACTCATCATGCGAGAACTGGAAGATCTGGGCATTCCGCGCTTCCTGTTTCTCAACAAGATCGACAAGGCCAACAAGCGCATCCGCGAAACGCTCGCGACCCTGCAGCCGGCGTCGCGCACGCCGCTGGTGCTTCGCCAGATTCCGATCTGGAAGGGCGATCTCATCGCAGGCTTCGTCGATCTCGCGCTGGAGCGCGCGTTTGTTTATCGCGAGCACATGCCGTCCGAGGTGATCGATCTCGAGCCCGGCGATCTCGACCGCGAGAAGGAAGCACGGCTCTCCATGCTGGAGAAGCTGGCCGATCACGACGACCGCCTGCTCGAACAGTTGCTCGAAGACATTCCGCCGCCGCGCGATGCGGTGTTCGACGATCTCGCCAGCGAGTTGCGCCAGGGCCAGATTTGTCCCGTGCTGCTCGGCTGCGCCACGCGCGAGAACGGCGTGCTGCGGCTGATGAAGGCGCTGCGCCATGAAGCGCCCAATGTGACCGCGACGGCAAAACGTCTTGGTGTGTCCGACGAAAAGAGCGCGCTGGCTTACGTAATGAAGACCACGCATCTCCAGCACGGCGGCAAGCTCTCGCTCGCGCGTGTGCTGCTCGGACAGATCGCCGACGGCGACACGATGCTGTCGTCCGGCGGCGGAACGGGACGGGTCTCCGGGATCGTCGCGCCGAATGGCGGGAGCGATGCCAAGCGCGCGTCGGCAACGGCGGGCGATACGGTTTCGCTCGGCAAGCTGGATTCGGTCAGGACCGGCGAGACACTGGGTAACGGCAAGACCGCGCCCGCCGCGCTGGTGGAGGTTGCGACGGCTGCGCCGGTGCTGGCGACCGCGCTCGCGGCGACGGATCGCAAGGACGACGTCAAGCTCGGTCAGGCGCTGGCACGCCTCGTCGAGGAAGATCCGTCGCTCAGCGTCGTGCACAACCCGCTCACCCATGAAATGGTGTTGTGGGGGCAGGGCGAGATGCATCTGCGGGTCGCGGTGGAGGGCCTGAAGGACCGCTTCGGCGTCAGCGTCAAACAGCATGCGCCGCCGGTCGGCTATCAGGAAACCATCCGCAAGACGATTACGCAGCGCGGGCGTCACAAGAAGCAATCCGGCGGCCACGGCCAGTTCGGCGATGTGGTGCTCGTCATCAAGCCGTTGCCGCGCGGCAGCGGTTACGTTTTCACCGAGAAGATCGTCGGCGGCGCGGTGCCGAAGAATTACATCGGCGCGGTTGAAGAGGGCGCGGGCGACGGCCTCGCGCGCGGGCCGCTCGGCTTCCCGGTGATCGATGTCGAGGTGACGCTGACCGATGGCTCCTACCACAGCGTCGATTCGTCGGATCAGGCGTTCCGCACGGCTGCGCGCATCGGCGTCACCGAGGCGCTGCCGCAATGTGCTCCCGTGCTGCTCGAGCCGATCCATGTGGTGGAAATCGTCTGTCCGACCGATGCGACCGCGAAGATCAACTCGATCCTGTCCGGGCGGCGTGGACAGATTCTCGGCTTCGACACGCGCGTCGGCTGGAGCGGTTGGGATCTGGTGCGCGCGATGATGCCGGAGGCCGAAATCGGCGATCTGATCGTCGAGGTGCGCTCGGCGACGGCCGGCGCCGGGGGCTTCACCCGGCAGTTCGACCATATGTCCGAAGTGACCGGCCGGGCGGCCGACCAGATCATCGCCGCGCACCGCGCGGCGGCATAGGCTGACCTCGAAGATTCGCTTCTAATGTGAGTGCAAAGCGGTCTCTGGTGATGTATTATACATCACTGAGACCGTTTTTTACTTGCATTCTGGTCGTTCAAGATGGAATTTTGGCATTGATCACATCATCACAGATGCGGGCGGCTCGCGCACTTCTGGGTCTCGACCAAAAGACGCTTGCCGACATGGCCGGTGTGTCGCTTCCGACCATCCAGCGGATGGAAGCCAGCGGCGGCAATGTGCGGGGCATCGTGGACTCGCTGACCAAGGTGGTCGATGCGCTGAATCGTGCGGGCGTCGACCTGATCGGTGACGGCGCGCGAAGCGAGGGCGGCGGACGCGGCGTGCGTCTGAGAGAGCCGCCTCCGGGGCGCGTGGAACAGGAGTGAGGCCGGCGATGCGCCGGCGAACACAACGCGGCGATGCCGCGTGAGACGCAGGCGCAGGACACATGGACGCCAAGCACTTGGACGCCAAGCATTTGGACGCATCGAGCGCGCAGTCGAAGCCGCAGCCGACATTCGCCGAACTGTTCACGCCGAAGTTCGTCACGGTCTGGCGCGAGGGATATGGGCTCGATGCTTTCCGCGCCGACGTGGTCGCGGGCCTGACCGTCGCCATCGTCGCGCTGCCGCTGTCGATGGCGATCGCGATCGCCTCCGGCACCACACCTGACCGGGGGCTCTACGCCGCCATCTTCGGCGGCTTTGTCGTTTCGCTGCTGGGCGGCAGCCGCTTCCAGATAGGCGGCCCCGCCGGCGCATTCATCGTGCTCGTTGCGGCGTCGGTCGCGCGCCACGGCATCGACGGTGTGCTGCTGGCGACAATGATCGCAGGATTGATTCTCGTCGTCGCCGGTTTCCTGCGGCTCGGCACCTACATCAAGTTCATTCCCTATCCCGTGACGGTGGGATTCACCGCCGGCATCGCGGTCATCATCTTCGCAAGTCAGATCCACGATCTGCTTGGCGTCACGCTCGCGGGCAAGGAGCCGGGCGAACTGATTCCGAAGCTTGCGGCATTGGCGGGCGCCATCGGCACCACGAATGCTGCGGCGGTTGCGGTTTCGGTCGTGACAATCGCCATCATCGCGGGCTTGCGGAAACTGCGGCCGACATGGCCGGGGATGCTGATCGCCGTCATCGTCACCGGCGTGGTCGCGGCGCTGCTGTCGCTGCCGGTGGAAACCATCGGCACGCGGTTCGGCGGCATTCCGCAATCGTTTCCGATGCCGTCGTTTCCCGCCGTCACGCTGGCGAAAGTCCAGGCCGTGCTGCCCGATGCGATGGCTTTCGCGCTGCTCGGCGCCATCGAGTCGCTGTTGTCCGCCGTCGTCGCCGACGGCATGACGGGCCGCCGTCATCGCTCCAACAGCGAACTGGTGGCGCAGGGCTTCGCCAATATGAGTTCGGCGCTGTTCGGCGGCATCTGCGTGACCGGCACCATCGCGCGCACCGCGACCAATGTTCGCGCCGGCGCGCGGGGCCCGATCGCGGGAATGCTGCATTCGCTGTTCCTGCTGGCGTTCATGCTGCTGGCGGCACCCCTGGCGAGTTACATTCCGCTGGCGACACTCGCCGGGGTGCTCGCCGTTGTGGCGTGGAACATGGCGGAGAAGCACGAGTTCGCCACGCTGCTCCGGACATCATGGGGCGACGCGGTGGTGCTGCTCGCGACATTCCTGCTCACGGTGTTCCGCGATCTTACCGAGGGTATCGTGGTCGGCTTCGCGCTGGGCGCGCTGTTGTTCATTCATCGCATGTCGCTGGTCACCGGCATTGACCGTTACGCGCCGCTCGCCGTGGACGACAAGGCGGATACGGCAAACGGCGACCGCAAACGCTACGATCCGGCGCTCGCGTCCGATCCCGACATCATGGTCTATCGCATTACCGGCGCGTTCTTCTTCGGCGCGGTTGCAGCCGTGGCGTCGGTGCTCGATCGCATTTCCGGCTACAAGGCGCTGGTGATCGACTTCAAGGACGTGCCGCTGCTGGATTCCACAGCCGCCAACGCCATCGCCCAGATTGCGCTCAAGGCGCGGCGTCAGGGTGTGCGAGTGTTCATCACCGGCGCGTCGCCGGACGTGCGGCGAACGCTGCTGTCCTATGGCGCGCGGCCGCCGCAGGCAAAATACCGGTCCGACATCGCGAGCGCCGTCGCGGAGATCAAGCGGCTGGATCAAGCGATTGACAGCGCCGGGCGTCGCGTGATTTGACCCGACAGCTTACACCGTTTGGTGTATGCCGATCAGGTCGAACCGGAGCCTTCATGAGCAACTCTCCCGCCGCGTGTCTGATCGGCTGGCCTGCGGCGCATTCGCGTTCGCCGCTGATTCACAAATTCTGGCTGAAAGTCTTCGAGATCGACGGCGATTATCGCATCGAGGCAGTGGAGCCTGCGGCATTCGCGGACTTCATCGGCGGTCTCAAGGCGCGCGGTTATCGCGGCGCCAATGTCACGATCCCGCACAAGGAGCAGGCGCTGGCCCTGTCGTCGCCCGATGCGCGGGCGCGCGCGGTTGGTGCTGCCAACACGCTCTATTTTCACGGCGAGGAATTACGTTCGACCAATACCGATGTCGAAGGCTTCATCAACAATCTGGATGCCAGTGCGCCGGGCTGGGACAGCGCGGAAGACGTGCTGGTCCTGGGTGCAGGTGGATCGTCTCGCGCGGTGATCTTCGGATTGATCGAGCGCGGCATCAAGCGCGTGCATCTCGCGAACAGGACGGCGTCGCGCACGCAGTTGCTGGCCGATCAGTTCGGTGCGCAAGTGCAGCCGCTGGCATGGGACGCGATCGACACCGTGTTGCCGCGCGCGGGATTGCTGGTGAACACCACCTCGCTCGGCATGAAGGGCCAGCCGCCGCTCGCCGTCGACGTGACGCTGCTTCCGTCTTCTGCCACCGTCGCCGATCTGGTTTATGTGCCGCTTGAAACGGATTTGCTGAAAGCTGCAAAAGCGCGTGGCCTTAAAACCGCCGACGGCCTCGGGATGCTGCTGCATCAGGCCGTGCGCGGCTTTGAACTGTGGTTCGGCAAACGTCCTGCCGTGACGCCGGAACTGCGAGCGTTGGTCGAGGCGGATTTGACGAAGTGAGGATGAAACAGTCGTGAACAGAACCGGAAAATTCATCGTGCTTGCGGCGCTCGCGCTGGTGATCTTCAGCGCCTACACCGTCTATCAAGGCGCGCAGGGCTTCAATCCGGCCTCGATCGATGATGTGAAGAAACGGATGCAGGCCGACTTCGCCGCGAAGAATATCACCGTGACGGAGATTACCATGCTTCGGCGCGGCCCGCGGGAACTTGCGGGCTCCGTGAAACTGAAAGCGCCGGGCTCGGACGAAATTCAGCAGAAGAATTGCACCGCGACCATGGCCGAGGACAAGGTCACCACATCGTGGAGTTGTCAGTAACACCTGCGTGACGGACGGAAATATTCCGGCTGCGCGAGCGTAGATCATGTTGGGGCCCTCCGGAGAGACCAACATGACCGTCAATCGCCTTGCTTCGCTGCGCGTTGCTGCCATATCCGCGCTGCTTCTGTCGTCGTCCTATGCTTTCGCGCAACAATCCCCGACCAGTTCCACGACGCGCGTGCGCGGAACCGTTGAAAGCCTTGAAGGCGAAACACTGCATGTCAAATCGCGCGAAGGCGCGGATGTGACGCTTCACTTGCCGATGAGCGCCGGCGTGGCGGGCGTTGCGAAAATGTCGCTCGCCGACGTCAAGGTCGGCTCTTACATCGGTGTCACGTCGGTGCCGGATTCCGACGGCAGCCAGAAGGCCGTCGAGGTCCATGTGTTCCCGGAAGCCATGCGGGGCACCGGCGACGGTACGCGGCCGTGGGATTTGAAGCCGAACAGCAGCATGACCAACGGCGCGGTCGATGAGCGCACCGTCGCCGGAAATGACGGCCACACGCTGACGGTGAAATACAAGGGCGGCGAGCGCAAAGTTCTGGTGACGCCGGAGACGCAGGTCGTGACCTATGTTCCCGCCGCGCGTTCCGACATCAAGGCGGGCACGCCGGTGTTCGCGATCGCGACCAAAAAGCCGGACGGCACGCTCGATGTCGCGCGCCTCAGCGTCGGCCGCGACGGCGTTTCGCCGCCGATGTGATCGGGACATAAGCCGTCATTGCGAGGAGCACGGCGGCGAAGCAATCCAGTTCTTGTTTTCTGGATTGCTTCGCGGCGCTGGCAACGACGTTAGTTCTTCGGGCTGCTCACCGCGTTGGTTTGCATGTAGTCCGTCAGCACGCGGCGGTCGATCTCGTCGATGCGGTTGATGCCGCACAGCCCCATCGTCGTGCTCAGCTCCTTGCCGATCACGTCAAGCGCCGTGGCGACGCCGGCCTGTCCTCCGGCGCCGAGGCCGTAGATATAGGCGCGGCCGATCATGCAGGACTTCGCGCCGAGCGCGAGCGCGCGCATCACATCCTGTCCCGAACGAATTCCGCCGTCGAACATGATCTCGGTCTGCGAGCCGACATCCTGCACGATGTCCGGCAGCACCGAGATCGACGACGGCGCGCCGTCGAGCTGACGCCCGCCGTGGTTCGAGACCACGATCGCTTCCGCGCCGGTCTTCGCGGCGAGGCGCGCGTCGGCGACATCGAGGATGCCCTTGATGATGAGCTTGCCTGGCCAGATGCTGCGGATCCACTCGACGTCTTTCCAGTTCAGCGTGGTGTCGAACTGCGAGGCGACCCATTCCGACACCGAGCCGAGATCGTGCGTCCCCGAGACGTGGCCGGCGATGTTGCCGAAATTCCGGCTCTTGCCTTTCAGGATACCGGACACCCAGCCCGGCTTGGTGGCGAAGTCGACAATGTTCTTCAACGTCAGCAATCGCGGCGGCACCGACAGGCCGTTCTTGATGTCCGCGTGGCGCTGCCCCAGCACCTGAAGATCGACGGTCAGCACCAGCGCGCTGCACTTCGCGGCGATGGCGCGTTCGATGAGTGACTTCGCGAAACCGCGGTCCTTCATGACGTACAACTGAAACCAGAACGGCTTGTCGACATTCGCCGCGACATCTTCAATTGAACAGATCGACATGGTCGAAAGCGTGTAGGGAATGCCGAGCGCCTGCGCTGCGCGGCAGGCGTAAATCTCGCCGTCGCCATACTGCATGCCGGTCGAGCCGACAGGCGCGAGAATCAGGGGCATCGCCGCAGGTTCGCCGAGAATGGTGGTGTTCAACTCACGCTTGGAGACGTCCACCAGAATGCGCTGGCGAAACTTGATCTTCTCCAGGTCGCTGACATTGGCGCGCAGCGTGTCTTCCGAATAGGAGCCGCGGTCCACGTAGTCGAAGAAAGCCCTCGGCACGCGACGCTTGTGGATCTGCCGCAGGTCTTCGATGCAGGTAATGTTCTTCATTGGACGCGTCCTCGGGTCATTGCATTCTTGATTTCAGCGATCATCTATCATGGTTGAGGCGCGTGCAAATAGCCGCTGCACCGTGGAGAGGCTCATGAGCAATAAAACCTCCAGTCCCAAATCAGCTAAAGCAGCCAAGGAGGCGGAAGCCGAGAAGCGCAAGCTGGATGATGAATTGGACGAAGCCCTGCGCGACACCTTTCCTGCCTCCGACCCGGTCAAGCTGACCCAGCCCGATCCGCACGTCGAGCCCGATCCCAAGGAGTCGAGGGATTGAAGGCCCTCGCGCCCCGGAACATGGGCTCTTTCCAGACGTTGTCCCTGTGAACCAGACAGGAGAGACAAATGGCCGATACAGGCACCAAGGCGCGGGACCATAAAATCGGGGATCAGGGCAAGGACGAGAAGGGCTCCAAGGCCCACAAGGACAAACTCGACGATGCCCTGAATAAGGGCCTCGAAGAATCGTTTCCCGGGTCGGACCCGGTGAGTGTGACCCAGCCTCCGCCGTCCAAGCACGATGAAGACATCAAGCGGAAAAGCTGAAACACGCAGTGTTTCGCGTGGATTTCTGAAAAATACCTTCTTGTTCAACAAGATAGATGCCGTTGCCTATTCCGGGCGGCGGTAATGATTCATCATATTTTTTGAAGGATTGCAGGCCGCAGAGGCTTTATAATCAGCTTCGCGCTACATTGGGGCGCTCGCCAGAGCCACGCAGGTCCTTATCGGCGCCTGCCCGGAGACTCGGCGAAGCAGGGGAATTCATGGCTCGCAAGTACTTCGGCACCGACGGCATCCGCGGCCGCGCCAACAGTCTCATTACGCCCGAACTGGCCCTCAAGGTCGGTCAGGCGGCAGGGCTGGTTTTCCAGCGCGGCGAGCATCGTCATCGCGTGGTGATCGGCAAGGACACGCGGTTGTCCGGCTACATGATCGAGAACGCGATGGTGGCGGGTTTCACCTCGGTCGGCATGGACGTGCTGCTGCTCGGCCCGATGCCGACGCCGGCCGTCGCGATGCTGACCAAGTCCATGCGCGCCGATCTCGGCGTGATGATTTCCGCCTCGCACAACCTGTTCGACGACAACGGCATCAAGCTGTTTGGGCCCGCCGGATTCAAGCTGTCTGACGACGTCGAGGCGCAGATCGAACTGCTGATGGACGACAATCTCGACAAGCGGCTTGCGGAGAGCGCCAGTCTCGGACGCGCGCGCCGCATCGACGGCGTCCACGACCGTTACATCGAATTCGCCAAGCGCACGCTGCCGCGTGATCTCAGCCTGGACGGGCTGCGCGTCGTGGTCGATTGCGCCAATGGCGCGGCCTACAAGGTGGTGCCGGAAGCACTTTGGGAATTGGGCGCGGACGTCATTTCCATCGGCGTCGAGCCGGATGGCTTCAACATCAACAAGGATTGCGGTTCGACCTCGCCGGAAGCGCTGTCGCGCAAGGTGCGCGAGATGCGCGCCGACATCGGCATTGCGCTCGACGGTGACGCCGACCGCGTCATCATCATCGACGAGCGCGGTCATGTGGTAGATGGCGACCAGTTGCTGGCCGTCATCGCGCAAAGCTGGAAGGACGACGGGCGTCTCGCAAAGCCGGGCATCGTCGCCACGGTCATGTCTAATCTCGGGCTCGAGCGTTACCTCAAGGATATCGGCATCGAGCTGCTGCGCACGCCGGTCGGCGATCGCTACGTGCTCGAGCAGATGTTGAAGGGCGGCTACAATCTCGGCGGCGAGCCGTCGGGCCATATCATCATGTCGGACTTCGCCACCACCGGCGACGGCTTTGTCGCAGCGTTGCAGGTTCTCGCTGTTGTGAAAAAGCTCGGCCGGCCGGTGTCGGAGGTCTGCCATCGCTTCGAGCCGATGCCGCAAATTCTCAAGAACGTGCGCTACCGCACTGGCAAGCCGCTCGACAATCCGCAGGTCAAATCCGCGATCGTCGATGCCGAGAAGCGCCTGAACGGAAGCGGCCGCCTGCTGATCCGGCCCAGCGGCACCGAGCCGGTCATTCGCGTGATGGGTGAGGGCGACAACCGCGATCTCGTCGAGGAAGCGGTGGACATGATCGTGTCGGCGCTCGGAACGGCGTCGGCTGCGGCCTGATCCCTTTTTCACCTCTCCCCGTTCACGGGGAGAGGGAGTGCATCCGCAGCGACGTCGGATTTCCGGTCGTCTCGGCCTGCGCCGGACGGCCAAGAAACTCGCAGTCTGGCCAATCCGGCACATCAGCCATGGGTAATCGTGTCTGGCGACCTCGCCGCCGAATTTGTATTTCAGGCGCATTCGTTTTGAAGTTTGCCGGGAAACTGCCGTGAACAAGCCCGTTATCCTGTCTGAAGACACCCTTGCCGCGCCGATCGTTGTGGACGAGCCGCCGAAAGCTGTCGCGGCTGCGCCCGCTTTCGCCGTCATCGGTGCCATCAGCGTCTCGCATCTGCTGAACGATCTGATGCAGTCGCTGATCCCGTCGGTCTATCCGATCCTCAAGGACAACTACGCGCTCGACTTCAGCCAGATCGGGTTCATTACGCTGGCTTTCATGTTCACGTCGTCGCTGCTTCAGCCGGTGATCGGCGCGTACACCGACAAGCATCCGAAGCCGTTCTCGCTGGCGCTCGGCATGGGCTTCACCTTCGCGGGTCTGATCCTGCTCAGCGTCGCGCATCACTACTGGGTTATCCTGCTCGCGGCCGCATTGGTCGGCACCGGCTCGGCGGTGTTCCATCCGGAATCCTCGCGCATCGCGCGGATGGCGTCGGGCGGCCGGGTCGGAATGGCGCAATCGGTGTTTCAGGTCGGCGGCAATTTTGGCAGCGCCATCGGTCCGGTGCTGGCGGCGCTGATCGTCGTGCCGTTCGGGCAGGGTAGCATCGCATGGTTCTCGCTGGTGGCCGCGCTCGCCATCGTCATTCTCTGGCAGATCGGCCGCTGGTACAAGCCGCGCGTCGCGCAGCGCAAGAGCGCGTATGCAGTCGCGGGAGAGGAACGCTCGTCGGCGCGCACCCTTGTCGCGCTGACGGTGTTGATGGTGCTGCTGTTCTCCAAGGCGTTCTACACCGCGAGCATCGGCAGCTATTACACGTTTTTCCTGATCCAGAAATTCGGCATCACCACGCAGGCGTCGCAGATCTATCTGTTCCTGTTCCTCGGCGCGAGCGCGGTCGGCGTGTTCTTCGGCGGCCCGCTGGGCGATCGCTTCGGCCGCAAATACGTCATCTGGTTCTCGATCATCGGGGCGCTGCCGTTCACGCTCGCGCTGCCCTATGTCGGCCTGTTCTCCAGCGCGGTGCTGAGCATCCTGATCGGATTCATCATCTCGTCGGCGACGCCCGCGATCATCGTCTATGCCCAGGAACTGATGCCGCATCGTCTCGGCATGATCTCCGGGTTGTTCTACGGCATGGCGTTCGGGTTCGGCGGCGTCGGCGCCGCGGTGCTGGGCCAGATCGCGGACTGGAAGGGCATCGACTTCGTCTATCAGATCTGCGCATTCCTCCCGGCGATCGGGTTGCTCGCGATCTTCCTGCCGCAGATCAAGCGCAGCAAGCTCTGACGTTTTTCGTCATTGCGAGCGAAGCGAAGCATCCAGTTTCCCACATCAAGGAATGGATTGCTTCGTTGCAAACTCTCCTTGCAATGACGAACGGCCGTCCGCGCCGTGGCCGCTTGCGTCAGGATTCCTGACCTGATTTCCATCAATGCATCGTTAGGATTTGCGGCGGGTTTGCGGCGCGCGGCGCCGCGCGCGTTAGGAAAACGTTTACTGCCTCGCTTAACGCCGATTAAATTTCACGGTTAAAAATTAGGGTTAAGTGCGGCTTAAACATTTGGTGCCATCGTCCGCTACGAGTTTTGTAAGTGAGGCCGTTCGCCTCATTGGACACGAGGACTGGACCAATGCGTACCCTGAAGAATCTGATCGCCGTTGGCGCGGCGACTTTGATGTCGACGGCAGCTCTCGCTGCAGATCTCCCGCCGCCTCCGCCGATGTATGTTCCGCCACCGGTCGAGGATTTCGGCGGCTGGTATCTGCGCGGCGACATCGGCATCAGCAATCAGAAGGTCAAGCGCCTCAACAATGCGCTCGATGCGACACTGCTCAGCCAGACCCAGCGTCTCGGGTTCGACAGCGCCGGCATCTTCGGCCTCGGCGCCGGTTATCGCTTCAACAACTGGTTCCGCATGGACGTCACGGGTGAGTATCGCGCCGGTGCGACCTTCTCGGGTCTCGACCTGAACACCTTCTCCGACGGGGGACTTCTCGCCAATGGCGCCGATAACTATCGCGCCATCAAGTCCGAGTGGCTGTTCATGGGCAACGCCTACGCCGATCTCGGCACATGGTGGTGCATCACGCCGTTCGTCGGTGTCGGTATCGGTACCGCACGCGTGCAGATCGCGAATTTCACCGATCAGGGTTTGACGGTTGGTGGAACGACACCCGGACCGAGTTCGGCTTATGCAGATACAGCATCGCGCTGGAATTTCGCCTGGGCCGTCCACGCCGGTCTCGCCTACCAGATCACGCCGAGCATGACGATGGAACTGGCTTACCGTTACCTCGATATGGGCGACGGCATCACCGGAGACATCCGGGCGTATGACGGCACCAACAACATCTACAATCCGATGACGTTCAAGCACATCACGTCGCACGATCTGAAACTCGGCGTGCGCTGGGCGATCGATCCGGCGCCGGCTTATCTACCTCCGATGCTGCCGCCGCTGATCCGCAAGGGCTGATCCGACTCCAGACGACCTCGACGTCTCTCCAGACGAATTTCACGGCGCGGATTTTTCCGCGCCGTTTTCTTTTTCGCGGAAAGCGCGGCGACAACGAATGATTAAGGTTAACGCGGCATGATCGAACACAGTTAAGCGTTTATGACGGAGTTTCTGTGATGCGTCGGATTGTGTTGGCGATGATGATTGCCGCAAGCGTGCAAGGCGCGCAGGCTGCCGACTTTCCCGATCTTCCGATCCTGCGCGGCATGCTGCGCGATAGTCCGCGCACCACGCGATGGCAGGGCTTCTATGTCGGTGGGCAGGTTGGGTATGGCTCAGCCGACATGAATTTTGCGGGGTCCAACAACGCGCTGATTGGTAAAGCGCTCGGTCCGAATAACATCCTTCTGGATACCGTGTTGTCGGTCTCGGAAGCGCAGAGCAAGGTCAACCTGCATCAAACGGCGGTCGGCGGCTTTGTCGGCTACAACGGTCAGTGGGATGATGTCGTTCTCGGTGTCGAAGCCAACTACATGCATGGCAAGTTCACAGGAGCGTCAACGGTTGCGCCTGTTCCGCTGACTTATGTCACGCCATTCTCTGATGGCCTTTATCATACCATCGGGCTGAATTCATCGCGATCCATTTCCATTACGGACATGGGCACCATTCGGGGTCGTGCCGGTTACGCGATCGGTAATTTCCTTCCGTATGTTTTCGGTGGCCTCGCGCTAGGAAACGCAAACATCACAAACAATGTGGTGGTGACTGACAGGTCGGGCGCGACGTTTCTCACCGCTTCAAGCGGTCCTCTTATAACTTATACGGCAGCCGATGGAATCAGCGGCAAGATGCTTTACGGCTATACAGCGGGTCTTGGTACCGAAGCGATGCTGTTCGGCGGTCTATTTGCGCGAGCGGAGTGGGAGTATATTCGTTTCGTCAACGCCGGGGGCGACGTCAGCATCAACACCGTGCGCGGCGGCGTCGGCTACCGGTTCTGATCCGGCCGCCATCTGAAATTCATTCTTGCGGCTCTTGTCGTTGACACGGGCCGTTTTGCCTGTTGGGCTGGCGGCGCAGGGAAAGGCGGCGCACATGAAAATCTATGGCGACCTGAAATCCGGCAATTGCCTGAAGGTGAAGTGGGTCTGCGACAAGCTCTCGCGGCGCTACACCTGGGTTGAGATCGACACCATGAAGAGCGAGAGCCGCACGCCGGAGTTCCTGAAACTCAACGGCGCGGGACAGGTGCCGGTGCTCGAACTCGACGACGGGCGCACGCTCGCGCAATCCAACGCCATCATCCGCTATCTGGCGCGGGGAACCGATCTCATCCCGGCGGAGGCCTTTCTGGCCGCGAAAATGGACGAGTGGCTGTTCTGGGAACAGTACAACCATGAGCCGTACATCGCCGTGTGTCGTTTCCAGATGGTCTATCTCGGCAAGTCGCTGGGTGATCTCGATCCGGAAAAGGTCAAGCGGGGATACAGCGCATTGGCGCTGATGGAGCATGAGCTGAAGCAGCGGCGTTTCTTTGTCGGCGAGGCGCTGTCGCTCGCGGACGTGTCGCTGCTGGCCTACACCCGCATCGCCCACGAGGGCGGCTTTCATCTCGACGGCTATGATGCGGTCAAGCGGTGGATTGTGGAGTCCGAAGAGGCGCTGGGGCTCTAAGCCGTTCCTTCTCCCCGTAAAACCCGGGAGAGGGAGCCGCCTAGTCGCGGCGGTCCCCGTCCGCATCCCAGCTTTGTGATTTTCGCCCGGCGAAGTTCCTTGACGAAAACCCCAACCTTCCATATTGACGGCGGCGGGACACCTCCCCCCAACGGGAGGCTAGCTATCTGGAAGGATAGAGAATGACTGTAGCGAAGCCCGGCTCAAAGCCGAACGTGCCGCATTTCTCCTCTGGCCCCTGCGCCAAGCGCCCCGGCTGGAACCCCCAAAATCTCAAGGACGCAGCCCTCGGCCGTTCGCATCGCGCGAAGGTCGGCAAGGCCAAGCTCAAGCTCGCGATCGATCTGACGCGCGAAGTGCTTGAGGTGCCCGCCGACTACAAGATCGGCATTGTGCCAGCGTCCGACACCGGCGCCGTCGAGATGGCGCTGTGGTCGCTGCTCGGGCCGCGCCCGGTCACCACCATCGCGTGGGAATCCTTCGGCGAAGGCTGGGTCAGCGACATCGTCAAGGAATTGAAGCTCAAGGACGTCGTCAAGCTCCATGCGGGCTATGGCGAGATCCCGGACCTGTCGAAGGCCGACAAGAACTCGGACATCGTGTTCACCTGGAACGGCACCACCTCCGGCGTGCGGGTTCCGAACGCCGACTGGATCGCGGCCGATCGCGAAGGCCTGACCATCTGCGACGCGACCTCCGCCGCATTCGCGCAGCCGCTCGATTGGCCGAAGCTCGATGTCGTGACCTTCTCCTGGCAGAAGGCGCTCGGCGGCGAGGCCGCGCACGGCATGCTCATTCTCTCGCCGCGCGCCGTCGCGCGCCTCGAGAACTACACGCCGCCGTGGCCGCTGCCGAAGATCTTCCGCATGACCAAGGGCGGCAAGCTCAACGCCGGCATCTTCGAGGGCGAAACCATCAACACGCCGTCGATGCTGTGCGTCGAGGATTATCTCGATGCGCTGAACTGGGCGAAGTCCGCCGGCGGCCTCAAGGGCCTGATTGCGCGCGCCGACGCCAACACCAAGGTGCTCGCCGACTGGAAGGCGAAGACGCCATGGGTGGATTTTCTCGCCAGGGATGCGGCGATCCGCTCCAACACCTCAGTGTGCATGAAGGTGATCGACCCGGCGATCACGTCGCTCTCCGCCGACGCGCAGGCCGACTTCGCGAAGAAGCTGGTCGCAGCCGTCGAGAAGGAAGGCGCGGGTTACGATTTCGCGCATTATCGCGATGCCCCCGCGGGTCTTCGCATCTGGTGCGGCGCGACTGTCGAGGCGAAGGATGTCGAGATCCTCACCCGGTGGATCGACTGGGCCTTCGCCGAGACCAAAGCCTCGCTCGCCAAGGCGGCGTAGCTCTCTTTCACCTCTCCCCGTTTACGGGGAGAGGTCGACCGCAAAGCGGTCGGGTGAGGGGCTTCTTCATCAGTTTGAAATGCCCCTCACCCCGACCCTCTCCCCGCAGGCGGAGAGAGGGAGCAGCGTCAGCCACAAATTCTCATTCAGAGCGTTCTGCTCCATTCAGGATCACATCAATGTCCAAACCCAAAGTTCTCATTTCCGACGCGCTGTCTCCCGCCGCCGTGCAGATCTTCAAGGATCGCGGCATCGACGTCGATTTCCAGCCGGATCTCGGCAAGGACAAGGACAAGCTCGCCGAAATCATCGGCAACTATGACGGCCTCGCCATCCGCTCCGCCACCAAGGCGACCGCGAAGATCCTCGAGAAGGCGACCCGCCTGAAGGTGATCGGCCGCGCCGGCATCGGCGTCGACAATGTCGAGATTCCCGCGGCCACGGCCAAGGGCATCATCGTGATGAACACGCCGTTCGGAAATTCGATCACCACCGCCGAGCACGCGATTACGCTCATGCTGGCGCTGGCCCGCGAAATCCCGGCCGCCGACGCCTCGACCCAGGCCGGCAAGTGGGAGAAGAACCGCTTCATGGGCGTCGAGATCACCGGCAAGACGCTGGGCGTCATCGGCGCCGGCAACATCGGTTCGATCGTCGCCGATCGCGCGCTTGGGCTGCGCATGAAGGTCATCGCGTTCGATCCGTTCCTGTCGCCGGAGCGCGCCAAGGACATCGGCGTCGAGAAGGTCGAGCTTGAGGATCTGTTCAAGCGCGCCGACTTCATCACGCTGCACACGCCGCTGACCGACAAGACCAAAAACATCATTGATGCGGTCTCGCTCGCCAAGATGAAGAAGGGCGTGCGCATCATCAACTGCGCGCGCGGTGGTCTGGTGGACGAGGCGGCGCTGGTCGATGCGCTGAATTCCAAGCAGGTCGCTGGCGCAGCCTTCGACGTGTTCGTCGAGGAGCCGGCCAAGTCCAACGTGCTGTTCGGTCATCCCAATGTCATCTGCACGCCGCATCTCGGCGCCTCCACCACGGAAGCGCAGGAAAACGTCGCGCTGCAGGTCGCCGAACAGATGTCCGATTACCTGCTGACCGGCGCGATCTCCAACGCCGTCAACTTCCCATCGATCACGGCGGAAGAAGCGCCGAAGCTAAAGCCGTTCATTGAACTGGCGGAAAAGCTCGGCTCGTTCGCGGGCCAACTGACCGAGAGCGGCATCGCCAAGGTCACGATCACCTATGAAGGCGTGGTCGCGGACATGAAGATCAAGGCGTTGACCTCAGCGGCGCTGACCGGGCTGTTGCGTCCGATGCTGGGTGACGTCAACGTGGTATCCGCGCCGGTGGTGGCAAAGGAGCGCGGCATGGTCGTGGACGAGGTGACCCGTGCCGCGCGGAGCGACTATGAAAGCCTGATCACGGTCACCGTCGCGACCGAACGGCAGGAGCGGTCGGTGTCCGGCACGGTCTATCACGACGGCAAGCCGCGTCTGGTCGACATCAAGGGTATCCGCGTCGATGCCGAGTTCGGCAAGTCGATGATCTACATCACCAACGAGGACAAGCCGGGCTTCATCGGCAAGTTCGCCTCGCTGCTCGGCGATGCCAAGATCAACATCGCGACGTTCCATCTCGGCCGCAACGAACAGGGCGGCGACGCCATCGCGCTGGTCGAGGTCGATGGCGCGGTGCCGGCCGATGTCCTCGCCAAGGTGTCGGCGTTGCCGCAGGTCAAGCAGGCCAAGGCACTGAAGTTCTAAGGCTTTGAAGTTCTAAGGGCGACGTTTCAGACGCATCCATCGTCGTCCCGGCGTTCGCCGGGACGACTCAAAGATCGATCTTCGCATCAAGCGGGCCGGAGCATCTCCGGCCCGCTTTGTTTTTCGGCGAACGACCGCGAGGGTGCATGGGTAACCAACCCGAAAGGAAGTTTCGATAATTGATGGGACGAATCCGCGCAGAAGCGCGGCTTGCCCCGGAGCCCATCGTGAAGCTGCTGAACAATTTGCCGATCACCGCCAAGCTCGCAATTCTTGTCGGTGTGACCCTGCTTGGCCTCAGTGCCGCCGGTCTGTATTCCGCCTACATGATGCAACGGGAAATGATGAGCGCGCGCGAGGCGCAGACCCACGCGCTGGTGGAAACCGCGCGCAACGCTGCGATCGGGCTACAGAAGCAGGTCGAAGCCGGAAAAATGACCAAGGACGCGGCCATCGCGGAGTTTGCCCGCTTTGCCCGCACGATGACCTACGACAAGGGCGACGGCTACATGTTCGTCTACGGCATGGACGGCATGACCATCGCGACGCCGGATCCCAAACAGATCGGCACCATTCGCCTCGACATCGAAACCAACGGCCGCAAGCTGGCGCGCGAACTGCGCGACGGCGTCGCGGCCAAGGGCGACGTCACCCTCCGCTATGAATACTACAAGCCCGGCGAGGAAAAGCCGATCCGCAAGCTCTCCTATGCGGTGGCTATTCCGGGCTGGAACATGTTCGTCGGCACCGGCGTTTATCTCGACGATCTTGACGCCAAGCTGATGCCCATCATCATGGCGCTCGGTGCAGCCATTCTGGGGATCGGTGTGTTTTCCGGAGCCGTGGCCTGGATCATCGGCCGCAGCATCACCCGTCCGCTCGGCCTGCTTGGCGCCCGGATGCAGACACTGGCCGATGGCCAGCTCGATGACGAGATTCCGGGCAGCGGCCGCCGCGACGAAATCGGCGCGATGGCGTCGACCGTGCAGGTCTTCAAGGACAACGCGCTGCGGATTCGCGGCCTCGAGCAGATGGAAGCCGAAGCCGGAAAGCGCACGGCTGCGGAGCGGCGGGCGGCCATGAACAGCATCGCCAGCGATTTCGAGAATAGCGTCAACGGCATCGTGCGGTCGGTGGCGGCGTCGGCGGCGGGCATGCAGGTCACCGCGGAATCCATGACGGCATCCGCCAGCGACGCAAGCGCCCGCGCGGCCACGGTCGGCTCGGCGTCGGAGCGGGCGTCGGACAACGTCGGTACTGTCGCGGCTGCTGCGGAAGAACTGTCAAGTTCGGTCGCGGAAATTGCGCGTCAGGTCAACCAGTCCAACGAGATCGCCAGCAAGGCCGTCGGTGACGCCGAGCGCACCAACGCGACGGTCCGGGTTCTGTCCAGCGGCGCCGAGAAGATCGGCGAAGTGGTGCAACTCATTCACTCCATCGCGGCGCAGACCAACCTGCTTGCGTTAAACGCGACCATCGAGGCCGCGCGCGCGGGCGAGGCGGGACGCGGCTTTGCAGTGGTCGCCTCCGAGGTCAAGGCGCTGGCCAACCAGACCGCCAAGGCCACCGAGGAAATCTCCGCTCAGGTTGCGGCCATGCAGGCCACGACGAATGACGCGGTGGTGTCCATCGGCGGCATCACCGAGACGATCGCGCGGATGAGCGAGATCACCATGAACATCTCCAGCGCGGTCGAGGAGCAGGGCGCGGCGACGCGCGAGATCGCGCGCAACATCCAGTCGGTAGCGGCGGGATCGAACGAGATCAGCGATCACATTGGCGGCGTCAGCGCGGCTGCGGCCGCGACCGGCACGGCGGCGTCGGATGTTCTGTCCAGCGCGCGCGATCTCGACCAGCAGTCGGGCATGCTGCGCTCGGCAGTGGATGAGTTCCTGGGCAAGGTGCGGGCGGCTTAAGACTCAGCGCGTATATCGCTACATCAAGGTGTCGTCCCCGCGAAAGCGGGGACCCACGCTTCCTAAGAAACTCCGGAGATGGCAAGGTCAGACAGATCGGGCCATTCCGGATTGTCCTTTTCGATTAGCTCGATTTTCCAGGCCCTGTTCCATTTCTTGAGCTGTTTCTCCCGGCGGATTGCATCCGACGCGTGTCGTAGCCTTCAACGTACACAAGACGGTCAACAGCGTAGCGTTGCGCGAATTCTGATCCGCGGTCGAGAAAGCCGCAGAGCAAGATTGTTCGTGATGCCGATATAGAGTGCCGTTCGGCCGGCTCGCAAGAATGTAAACGTGATACGTCACACTCATTCAATCGCCCGAACTTTCTTTTGAGCAATGGGTCCCCGCTTTCGCGGGGACGACACTGTGGGTGTTCAGCTCACTGCTTCTCGATCTTGGCTTCCCTGATCAGCTTCTCCCAGACCACGAGCTGTTCTTTCAGGAACGCATCGAAGCTTTCCGGCGTGCCCGAGAAGGCTTCCATGCCGCGCTCGGCGAGTTCCTTCTTGATGTCGGGCCGCTCCACGACCTTGCGGATTTCCGCGTTCAGCTTCGTGACGATGTCCTTCGGCATGCCGGCTGGGCCGAGATAGCCCTGCCACGACGTGATGTCGAAGCCCTTCACCGTTTGATCCATCGTCGGCAGATCGGGCAGCAGCGCGGAGCGCTTCACGGTCGTGACCGCCAGCGCCTTCAGCACCTTGCCGTTGACATGCGGCAGGCCGGTCGGAACATCGACGAACATCATGGAGACGCGGCCCGCGATCACGTCGGTCAGCGCCGGCGGTGAACTCTTGTAGGGAACGTGAAGAAGGTCGATCCCGGCCAAGGTCGCAAACGTAGCGCCTGAAACGATCGCCGATGAGCTGCCGCTGGCATAGGAGTATTTGCCGGGATCCTTCTTCGCCAGCGCGATCAGTTCGGCGACGGAGTTGGCCGGAATGTCCGGATTGATGACGAGCATGAACGGCAGATCGCCGGTTCGCGCGATCGGCGTGAAATCCTTGATCGGATCGTAAGTCATGTTCTTCAAGAGATACGGATTGGCCGAGTGCGACGTGTTGGTCGTCACGAACAGCGTGTAGCCGTCCGGCGCGGAGCGCGCGACATAGCTCGCTGCGATCGATCCGTTGGCGCCGGGCTTGTTGTCGATCACGATGCCGACGCCGAGTGCGGTGCCGATCTCCTTGGAAATGATGCGCGTCATGCTGTCGGTGCCGCTGCCGGCCGCGAACGGCAGCACCAGCGTGATGTTCTTGTTCGGGTAACCGGCGTTCTGCGCCAGCGAGGCGCCGCCTGTCAGTGTGCCCGCGAGTGCAAGCGCGGCGGCGATCGATACCGCCGTCCTTTTCGATGTGGCCATTCCGTCGTCTCCGCCCTGTTCGTTTTTTTGACGCGTGGACCGTCAGGCAAACGGCCTGCGGCGCCGCCGCGTCAGACTGCGCGAAGTCGGGAGGAAATGCGAGGGGTGCGCGCCACGTTGCGGCGCATCAAATCAGGGTCTGGAAACCGGCGTCCGTGCCGAGCCTTTGCGGGACGCGGTGAAAATACCCACCAGCACCAGCGCGTAACCGGCCAGATGGAACAGCTCCAGCTTTTCGCCTAGCAGGAGGATCGCCATCGCCGAGCCGAACACCGGCACCAGATGGAAGAAGGGCGCGGCGCGGTTGGGGCCGATCAGTTCGATGCCGCGATTGAAGAAAATATAGGCCAGCGTCGAGGGAAAGATCACGACGAAGACCAGTGTGGACACGGTGAGAGTGTCGAATTTCAAGAGGTCGCCGCTGGAAATCTCCCACCCCACCAGAGGAATGAGCATCACGGCGCCGGTGCCGGTGGTGAAAGCGATCAGCGACAGCGGATTGATCTTCGGACGTTTCGGCATCAGGGCGGAATACAGTCCAAACACGAACAGCGCGCCGGCGAAACTGATGTCACCTGAATTGACCTGGATCGCCGCCAGCGCGGCGAGATCCCCGCGCAGGATGATGACGAGCACGCCGAGCAACGAGACGAGGATGCCGCCAGCCTGCATCCATGACAGCCGCACGCCGAACAGCATCAACGACCACAGCGCCACGAACAGCGGTCCCGACGACTGGATCAGCAGCGCGTTCAGCGCCTGCGTGTGCTGGAGGCCCCAATAGGACAGCGCATTGTTGAAGGCGAAGCCGGTGAGAGCCAGCATCAGCAGCAGCGGAAGGTGCCGGCGTATGGTCGGCCAGTCGCGTTGCATGTGAGACCATGCGAACGGCGCGACAACCAGGAATGTTCCGGCCCAGCGCAGGAACGTCAGCGCAAACGGCGGGACGTGACCCGCCACGTATCGCCCAAGCACGATGTTCGCTGCCCAGAACAGCGCCATCAGACTGAGCATCAGATAGGGCTGATTGACCAGCCAGGAAACGAGCGACGGCTTGCGCAAGGGCGGATCGGCAATGGTCATGGGTCTTTGGGAAAGAGGACATGCCAAGTTGTGCCGATATCCACGGCGTTCACAACCGCCAATCCCGGATTGCTACCTTGCGCTGCGCGGGCATCGCGCGGTGTTTTCACCGCTTTCTGCGGGCGAAAGAGGTATCAGATCGCGTCCGGCGCGGACATGCGGACTGTCGCTGGCAACCAGTTCGGCCGTTCAGCCCTAGCCGACGTGCACTTTCGTGTGTTTGAATAATCGGGATCGCCTGAACGCAAAGGCAAGCGCCATGGACAAGCTCAGCTTCCACAATCCGCTTTTCAATGCCTATGCGATCGCGGCCTGCATCATGATTCTGAAAGCCGTCATGATGTCGTGGCTGACGGTGGTTCGGATGATGCAGGTCAACGGCGGGTTTCGCTCGCCGGAGGACATCAGGAAGACGACTCTCAATCCCAATCCAAGCGCCGAACAACTGGCGCCCAATGAATACGTGGATCGCATCCGCCGAATTCAGTTGAACGATCTCGAAAATCTGCCGTTCTTCCTGGTTGCCGGATTTCTCTTCATCCTGACCGAGCCATCGATAACGCTCGCCCAATGGCTGCTGTACGGCTACGTCGTTTCGCGGCTGCTGCATTTTGCTGCCTACTTCACGGCAAGAACTCACGACACGCGCGCAACGCTTTGGACGATCGGCTCCCTGATTCTCATCTTTATGAGTTGCTGGACGCTTTTTGTTGCGTTCCGTCAGTGACGTCCGAACTGCGGCAGCGCCCGCAGCTATCGCATGCTAGCGGGCGTTGGCGCGGCCGGCTGCGCTGAAGCCCGCCGCGCGGCGATGAAGACGCCCACCAGCACCAGTGCGTAACCCGCCAGATGAAACAGCTGCAGACGTTCGCCGAGGAAGGCGATGGCCATGGCCGATCCGAACATTGGAATCAGATGAAAGAACGGTGCCGCGCGGTTGGCACCGATCAGCTCAACGCCGCGGTTGAAGCACAGATACGCCACGATCGAGGGGAAGATCGTGAGATAGACCAGCACCGCGAGATTGTGCGGCGTGAACTGCACCACCGGGCGGGTCGACAGTTCCCATATGAACATCGGAATCAGGCACGCCGCGCCGCAGCCGAAGGTGAATATAAGAAACGACAGGTTGTGAATCGCGGGCCGCTTGACCGACAGCGCTGAGTAGAATCCGAAGATAGCCAGCGCCACGAGATAGATCAGGTCGCCCTTGTTCAGGTTGATCTGCGACAGTGCGTCGAGGTCGCCCCGCAGCAGGATCACCAGCACGCCGCAAAGCGAGATCACGATGCCGATCGCCTGCGCCGCGGTCAGCCGGACGCCGAGCAACAGCAGCGACCAGATCGCCACGAACAGCGGCCCTGACGATTGCATCAGCAGCGCGTTCAGCGCCTCGGTATATTCCAGCGCCACGTATTGCATGACGTTGAAGATGCTGATGCCGGTCACCGAGAGCACCACCATCGTGCCGAAGCGTTCGCGAATGGCGGGCCAGTCGCGGACGAGATGCGGCCATGCGAACGGCAGCACGATCAGGAAGGCGAGCGTCCAGCGCAGGATGGACAATGTGACCGGCAGAAATTGGCCCGCGACGGCGCGGCCGAGCACGGCGTTGCTCGCCCAGAACAGCGGCGTCAGGGTCAGCAGCAGGTATGGCCTGTTCATGAGCCATGATGTGGCGGATGGCGGGGCGGGAGCGTTCATGTCGATGGCGGATTATGGGCTTTGCAAGGAAGGCGGGGGCGGGCCGGAATTATTCGGGGATATCAATGATTTGCACCCCATTCAGCGCCCCCGTCAACGCCCGTTGGCGCTTGCGTCCCATGCGCGCATCCGTTATCCGGTGACATGCCTCGCAAGCGCGCACCCTGCTGCAAGGCGCTGGAATTCCGGCGGATTTGCGGGTTGCGGGAGATTGTCTGGAAATGGCCAATGTTGTCGTCGTCGGCGCCCAGTGGGGCGACGAAGGGAAGGGCAAGATCGTCGACTGGTTGTCGGAGCAGGCGGACATCGTCGTTCGCTTTCAGGGCGGCCACAATGCCGGCCATACGCTCGTCATCAACGGCAAGACCTACAAGCTCGCGCTGCTGCCCTCGGGCGTGCTGCGGCCGTCGAAGCTGTCGGTGATCGGCAATGGCGTGGTGTTCGACCCGCAGGCCTTTCTCGCCGAACTCGACAAGCTGCGTGCGCAGGACGTCTCGATCACGCGCGACAATCTGCGCGTCGCCGAGAACGTCACGCTGATTTTGCCGCTGCATCGCGAACTGGATTCGGTGCGCGAGAACGCCAGCAAGGCGACTGCCATCGGCACCACCCAGCGCGGCATCGGCCCTGCTTATGAGGACAAGGTCGGCCGCCGCGCGATCCGGCTGATGGACCTCGCCGATCCGCAGACATTGCCGCACAAGATCGATCGTCTGCTCGCGCATCACAACGCGCTGCGCCGCGGCCTCTCGCTGCCGGAGATCGATGGCGCGGAAGTCCTGAAAGACCTGATGGCGATTGCGCCGCAGGTGCTGCCGTTCGCGGATTCGGTCTGGAATCTGCTCGACCACAAGCGCCGTGAAGGCAAGCGCATCCTGTTCGAGGGTGCGCAGGGCGCGCTGCTTGATGTCGATCACGGCACCTATCCCTACGTGACCTCATCCAACACCGTGGCGGCGCAGGCCGCGACCGGCACCGGCATGGGACCCAGCTCGGTCGGTTATGTGCTCGGCATCTGCAAGGCCTATACGACGCGTGTCGGGCAAGGGCCGTTCCCCACCGAACTCACCAACGAGATCGGCGAACTGATCGGCCAGCGCGGCAAGGAGTTCGGCGTCAACACCGGGCGCAAGCGCCGCTGCGGCTGGTTCGATGCCGTGCTGGTGCGGCAGACCGCCCGGACCTGTGGCATCCATGGTCTCGCGCTCACCAAGCTCGACATCCTCGACGGCTTCGACGAGATCCAGGTCTGTGTCGGCTACACGCTCGACGGCAAGGAGATCGATCACCTTCCCGCCGGCGAGGGCGCGCAGGCGCGCGTCGTGCCGATCTACGAGACCATTGAGGGCTGGAAAGAGCCGACCGCCAATGCCCGCTCGTGGGCGGATTTGCCGGCGCAGGCGATCAAGTACGTTCGGCGGGTCGAGGAACTTGTCGGCTGCCCAATCGCGCTGCTTTCCACCAGCCCTGAACGCGAGGATACTATCCTCGTGCAAAACCCATTCGAGGCTTGAACAAAACATGGCCTGTCATGTGTGGACTGTGTTCTGTTAATTGACGTTTTTTAATTACAGGGTTCGCTGAGAATCCTGCAAACTGGACCAGGATGGCTGATTACTACCCGCTCATAGCCCGCGCCATATCCGGACTGGACCCCAGTGCTCCCGGCGAGCAGCGCCGTGCGCTCTATGAGCGTGCACGGACGGCGCTGATCTCCCAGTTGCGCAGCGTGCAGCCCGCGCTGAGCGAAGCCGAGATCACGCGCGAGCGTCTTGCGCTTGAGGATGCGGTTCGCAGGGTGGAGGCCGATGCCGCCCGGCGCGCCGCCGCCCATCAGGCCGCATCGCAGGATGCGCAGCGCGACCAGGCCGCAGCGGACCGGTCGCCAGCCGGTCCACCATCATCGTCTCAATCCAGAGCGCCTGTCCCGGCTGGCCGCCGGGATGGTCCGCGTCCCGGCGATGCGCTGCGCGAAAGCGCGCGCAACGCGCGAACCGCCAACACTTCGCCGGCCCCCGGCCGCGACCGGCCGCCCGGGCTCAACGGCGGTCCGGCCGGTGCATCCGCAGGGCCTGAGCCCCGCCCGCCACGTAATCTGCGCGGCGATCAGCCGCCGCCACTGACACGGGCGCAGCCTCCGGTTCCGCCGGGTCTGCCGTCATCGATGCGCGACGTGCGGGCGCGCGATCAGCGCTCCGACGACACCCGGATGCTGGATGACTTCACGCGGGACGCGCGTGCGGGACGCCGCCCACCTCAGGGATCGGGACTGCGCGACGTGGTCGCGGATGCCAACGATCTTGGCAGCGCCACCCGTTCGGCGCGGCGGAGCTATGCCCAGCATGAAGCCGACGGCCGTGGACCTTCGGCCTACATCGACGATGCCGACGAGGCGGGGCGGTATCAGCCGACCGACCGTCCGCGCGCGCGCATCAACACGCGCGATGAGCCCGAGAAAAAAAGAGGCGGCTTTCCGCTCAAGACCGCCATCGCGGTCTGCATTGCCGTTATCGCCATCGGCGGCGCTGTCTGGGGCGGACCGAAAGCCCTGTCGCTGTTCCGGTCGCTGACCAAGCCCGCGCCGCAGGTCACGGACACGGCGCCGAAGGATGCCTCCGGCACACGGCCGAAGATCACCGACCGGGTGGGACAGCCGGGCGCAACGCAGATCGCGCCGGTGGCGCAGCGCGTCGTGCTCTATGACGAAGATCCGTCTGCGCCGCAGGGCAAGCAGTATGTCGGCTCGGTGATCTGGCGCACCGAAGCGGTCAAGGTGCCCGCCGGCCAGCCGCCCGACATCGGCGTGCGCGCCGACATCGACATCCCCGAGCGGAAGTTCAAGATGTCGCTCTCGATCCGGCGCAACACCGACGCTTCGCTGCCCGCGAGCCATACCGCCGAACTGACATTCGTGCTGCCGCCGGACTACGGCACCACCGTCGCCAACGTGCCCGGCGTGCTGATGAAGTCCAACGAGCAGGCGCGCGGCACGCCGCTGGCGGGTCTGGCGGTCAAGGTCACAGACGGGTTCTTTTTGGTTGGGCTGTCGAATGTCGACGCCGACAAGTCGCGCAACCTGCAGCTTTTGAAAGAGCGGTCATGGTTCGATATTCCGCTGGTCTATGCCAATCAGCGCCGCTCCATCATCGCCATCGAGAAGGGCGCGCCGGGCGAACGCGCGTTCAACGAAGCGTTCACGGCCTGGGGGCAGTAACTTCATGAAGATAACACTCGCCGGCTCGCGCCATTTCGGTGTGGAGACGCTGAACATGATGCGCGGTCATGGCATCGAGGTGATCCGCGTCGTGGTGGCGGACGGAGAGGACCGGCTCGCAGCCGCGGCCCGCGCGGCGGGCATCGAGGTCGTGGTGCAGGCGAAGCCGAAACTGATCGTCGCATCTGAAATCGCGCCCGACACCGATCTGATCGTGACCGCGCATAGCCACGCGCTTGTCAGCCAGGAGGCGCTGAAGGCCTCGAAGCACGGCGGCATCGGGTATCATCCCTCGCTGCTGCCGCGTCATCGCGGCATCGCCGCGATCGAATGGACCATCAAGGAAGGCGACCCGATCGCGGGCGGCACGATCTATCATCTCTCCGAACGGCTCGACGCGGGCGCCATCGCTGCGCAGGACTGGGTGTTCGTGAAGAAGAACGAGACCGCGCGGGAATTATGGGAGCGGGCGCTGGCGCCGCTCGGCTTGCGGCTGCTCGCGCAGGTGATCGATCAGGCCAAGACCAGCGGCAACCTGCCGTCGATGCCGCAGGATGAGCAGTTCGCCACCAACGCGCCAAGGCTTGATGTTGAAAAACGGCTTGATGTGGAAAAGCCGCACGCCGCGGCGAAGAGCGCAGCGTCGTAGATATTATCTGGATCTTTTGTATCGACGACTGCCGAACTGGCAGTTTCTCTCAGGCGTCATTGCCGGGCTTGACCCGGCAATCCATCGTCTTCGCAAAATGCTCTTTTCAAGGAAGTCGTGGATCACCGGGGGGCAAGCCCGGTGATGACATTTGTTGGCATTGCGGATTCAATAAACATCCTTGCAATCGTAGCCAAGGATCACGCCGCCCGCGTCTCGCCGACCCGCACGGCGCGCGACACCAGATCGGTCGCGTCGGTCACACCGCCGGCAGCCTCGCGCACGATGGTCTGCGCCATCTTCGCTTTCGTCGCCGGCGTGCGATTTTCCACCGCGATGTTTTCCACCGCGATGTCGAGAATGCGCCTGAGCGTGGCGACGTAATCCGGATCGAATTTTTCTGCGAGATTTTCCCGGGCGTTTCCTTGGAGGTTTTTCTGCGGATGGATGACCATGTACTTTTCCTCTTTCGGTATTTCATCGCGCGATTGCGAAGCGTGGGATGTCGCCGCGATTGCGCGCTTGGTGAGCGGGCGGAACATGCCGCCGCAATGGGGCAGATGTGAGTCAGCGGGACGAATTGCACCCTGCATACGGCGATGTGAAATTGGAAAAGCTCCAGTCACATTTCTTTCAAGAATGCAGCGCTGCCGCGGCGCAATTTGATCGGAGCGAGCGAGAATCGCACCACATCTTGTGTCCATCGATGGACAATCCGCGCGCCGAGAGGCATGATTTCACACCGTCGACATAAGAGTAAACGCAAACGCACGCAAATTTTACGACAGCCCGTTGCGTCAGGATTTCATGACAGATTTTTCATGTGGAAAGTGACCGGCGATGTTCCCGAAAACCTTCTCCCGAACGGCCTTTGCGCTGCTGGCTTTTGCCATACTGGCTTTTACAGCAGTCTTGGGGCCGCTGGCCGCGGAATATGTCGTGCCGAGCAAGCCGTTCCTTGAGAAGAACGGATTTGATCTGCGTTCGGCGGGATTCAGCATTCGCCTGGCCAACGATCCCGCGAGCCAGCGCGCGCTGAAGGCGCTGCCGCCGCATCGCTTCGTGATTCACACCAAAGCGGGCGGCGTGCCGCGTTACGTCTACGCCGATCCGGGCGTGTGCAATTGTATTTTCAGCGGCACGCGCGACAACTACAAATCCTATCTCGAGATTCTTCGCCAGCCGATCCCCGGCGTCGCCGACGTCTCGCCGGATTACAAGACGCAAGCCAGCGCGCTGCTGATGGACGAGCCCGCTTATTTCGGCGTGCTCGACAACGACGACACCATGTCCGACTATTTCAGGGATTATCTCTAGAGCCTTCCGGCGTTATGCTTTGACGCGTTTTCTTCACGCGAACCGGTGCCCACTTCGCTTGAAAACGCTATGGCTGCGCATTCTTGTGCGTCGCCACACAATGGCTGCGCCGATTGTGCACTTGTGACCTCAGGATTTTGTTTGTTACGTTTCCGGTGTTGTCCATCAACACATGCTGACCGCGCGCCAAGTCGCGGCAGCCGGGAGGTAACGAGATGACGTCACGACGCGCCGCGATCGGTTTGATCGCGATGAGCTTTGCTGCATGTTTATCGATTGTCGGCGCTGCGGCGCAGGATTACCCCACGCGCCCTGTGCGCTGGGTGGTTGGTTATCCGCCCGGCGGCGCGACGGATATTCTCGCTCGCCTGGTTGGCCAACGGCTGTCCGAACGTCTGGGACAGCAGTTCGTCATCGAGAACAAGCCGGGTGCGGGCAACAATGTCGGCACCGAAGCGGTGGTGAACGCCGATCCGGATGGCTACACGGTCCTGCTCGTCAATCCCGCCAACGGGATCAACGCGTCGCTCTATGCGAAACTGAGTTTCAATTTCATCCGCGACATCGCGCCGGTCGCGGGCCTTGCGCGGGTGCCGAACGTCATGATCGTACCGCCGGATTTCCCTGCGAAGACGGTGGCCGAATTCATTGCCTATGCGAAGGCCAATCCCGGCAAGGTCAACATGGCCTCAAGCGGCAACGGCACATCGATTCATCTGTCCGGCGAATTGTTCAAGGCCATGACCGGCGTCGAGATGCAGCACATTCCCTATCGCGGCTCCGCGCCCGCGATCACGGACATGCTCTCGGGCCGCGTGCAGGTGATGTTCGACAACATGCCTTCGGCGATCTCGCACATCAGGGCGGGAACGCTGCGCGCGCTTGCGGTGACGACGACCTCGCGTTCGGCTGAATTGCCCGACGTTCCCACCGTGGGCGACACCGTGAAGGGCTACGAGGCCAGCGCGTGGTTCGGTATGGGAGCGCCCGCCAAGACGCCGAAGGACATCATCGCCAAGCTCAACAAGGAGATCAACGCGGTCCTTGCGGAGCCCGAGATGAAGAAGAAGATCGCGGAAATGGGCGGCGTCACGCTGGTCGGCACGCCGGAAGACTTCGGCAAGATCATCGTCTCCGAAACCGACAAGTGGGAGAAGGTGGTGAAGTTCGCCGGGGCGAGGGTGGATTAGGTTTCGAGGCCGAGCCGCTTCACATCGAGAACCTGAGGCGCTCGACGTCATTGCGAGCGCAGCGAAGCAATCCAGCTTGAAAAGCAAGAACTGGATTGCTTCGTCGCTACGCTCCTCGCAATGACGGACGCGCTTAACGCAAATATTGCGTCATTCTCCGGTCATCCCGCGAAAGCGGGGATCCATTCTTTGCTCAAGCCATGAAGCCGCAGTCTTGAAGACCGGTCCCCGCTTTCGCGGACGACATTGTGGGGGATGCGTCGTCATTCGCGGACGTCCTAACTGAGCGTCGCGTGCGAAAAGCCCGCAGGTTCTTCGCCGGATCACTTGATCCCCGCCGCCTTGACGAGCGCTGCGCTCGCAATGGTTTCGCGCGCGACCAGCGCGTCCATCTCGGCGGGCGTCATCGGCCATGGTTCGACGCCGAGTTTCTTGAGGCCGGCCTGCATGTCAGGCGTCGCCAGCACCCTGGTGCCCGTTGCATGGAGCTTGTCGACGACCTCCTTCGGCGTTTTCGACGGCACGAACACGCCGAACCAGATCGCGCTGTCGGCGTCCTTGAGGCCGATGTCCGGCGGCGAAGGCACGTCGGGCAGATCGGCGACGCGCTTCGGTGTCGAAACAAGCAGCGCGCGCACCTGGCCGCTCTGGATCAGCGGCAGCGCCGTCGCCAGCGGGCAGAAATAGAAATCGATGCGGCCGCCGAGAATGTCGGTGATCGCCTCCGCGCCGCCGCGGTAGGGAATGTGGGTCGCATTGAGTCCGGCGGCGAGGCGGAATTTTTCGGCGCTGATGTGAGTTGCGCTGCCGATGCCGACCGAACCGAAATTGATGGACGCGTCTGCCTTCTTCGCGGCCTCGATGAATTCCTGCGCCGTCTTCCACGGCTTCGACGGCGACGTGATCATGACGTTCGCGCTGTAGCCGATCATCAGCACCGACGACAGGTCCCTGGTGGCGTCGTAGGTGAGATCCGTGAAAATCGCCGGGGCGATGGTGATCGCGGAGGAATGCGCCAGGATCGCATAGCCGTCCGGATCCGAGCGGACGACAGAGGCGGTTCCGACCGTGCCTCCGGCGCCGGCGCGGTTTTCAACGACGATCGGCTGCCCCAGTTCGGTGGTGAGACGATCGAACAACATGCGCGGCACCACGTCCGTCGCGCTCCCTGCGCCGAAGGGGATGGTGGCCTTGATCAGTTTCGACGGCCATGTCTGTGCGGCGGCTGATGCGGATATGAGCAGGCACGCGAAAATCGTCAGCCGTTGCAGGGTCGTTCGCATGGGTTGCCCTCGTTGCATCTTTGCGCCGTGCATTCTGCACCGGCCTGCCGGGGGCATTGCAAGAATTATTCCGCAGAGGGGACAAATGCGGGTCGCTTTCGGCAACAAAAAAGCCGGCCCGAAGGTCGGCTTTTTAATTCGTGATGCGCGGGACGTCTTTACCGACGCATGATCCGATCCGAAAACCGGTTCCCACTTTTGGGGATCATGCGTTAGTACGCCGCTTCCATCGCCGCGTGTTCGGCGCGGGCGATGGTGGTCTTCACCGCCGCCTGCACCTTCTCGAACGCGCGGACCTCGATCTGCCGCACGCGCTCGCGCGACACGCCGAATTCGGCGGCGAGGTCTTCCAGCGTCATCGGCTCTTCGGCCAGACGCCGTGCCTCGAAAATGCGGCGCTCGCGGTCGTTGAGCACGCCCATCGCGCCGTTCAGCGCGCTGCGGCGGTGATCGAACTCCTCGTGCTCCGCCATGATGGCTTCCTGGTTGGGCGAGGTATCGACCAGCCAGTCCTGCCATTCGCCGGGTTCGCCGTCGTCACGGATCGGTGCGTTGAGCGACGCATCGCCGCCGAGACGGCGGTTCATGTCGACAACGTCCTGCTCGGTGACGCCGAGGCTCGTCGCGATCTGCTTCACCTGTTCGGGGCGAAGATCGCCCTCTTCAAGTGCGGAGATCTTGCTCTTCGCCTTGCGCAGGTTGAAGAACAGCTTCTTCTGGTTCGCGGTGGTGCCCATTTTCACGAGCGACCACGAACGCAGGATGTATTCCTGGATCGACGCCTTGATCCACCACATCGCGTAGGTGGCCAGGCGGAAGCCCTTTTCGGGCTCGAAACGTTTCACCGCCTGCATCAGGCCGACGTTGCCTTCAGAGACGACTTCCGAAATCGGCAGGCCGTAGCCGCGATAACCCATGGCGATCTTGGCCACGAGCCGCAGATGGCTTGTCACCAGCTGATGCGCCGCGTCGCGGTCGTCATGCTCGCGCCAGCGCTTGGCCAGCATGTACTCCTGCTGCGGCTCCAGCATGGGGAACTTGCGGATTTCGGTCAGGTAGTGAGAAAGGCCGGATTCTCCGTTGAGAACCGGAAGTGTAGCTGCACGGGCCATGTTGCGCCCTCCAGTTTTCACGCCCCCGATAGCGGCGGGCGAGGCAGGCAAGCCGCTGTGTCAAAGCCGGCAGCGCTGCAATGTTCCGCGCGGGGACGATCCCAGCGCAGGTGCAACATACTCCAAAACCCGAGGGGGAGGGAAGAACAAAACGTGGTCACGAAGGCGTGACCCGGGTTAAATGTCTGTAACCATGCGTCTTTTTAGCGCACCATCTTTAGTCTGTGCTACGCAAGGCCGCCTCAAGCAGAACTAAATCCTCCGGCAGGGCCGATTCCCAGTGGAGAATTTCTCCGCTCGAAGGGTGCTCTAACACCAGCAAATATGCATGGAGGGCCTGTCTGCCAAGGGCAGTCAGGGCGGCCTGGCTTTTCGGGCCGAGCTGACGGGCCTTGGTCTTGAAACCGGCGCCGTAAACATCGTCGCCCATCAGGGGATGGCCGAGATGAGCGAGATGGACGCGGATCTGATGGGTGCGTCCCGTCTCGAGCTGGCAGGCCAGCAGGGAGGCCACCGGCTTGGTATCGCGGCCGAGAAACGTCTCGACCGTTTCCCAGTGGGTGATGGCTTCGCGGCCGCCTTGCCGGACCGCCATTTTCTCGCGGGCGTGGGGGTGGCGGTCGATCGGCTCGTTGATGGTGCCGCTTTTGCGGTTCGGCGCGCCCCACGCGAACGCCATATAGCCGCGGCGCATTTCGCCGGTGCGGCCGTGGTCGGCGAACTGCGCCGAAAGCGACTGATGGGCGCGGTCGTTCTTGGCGACCACCATCAGGCCGGTGGTGTCCTTGTCGAGCCGGTGAACGATGCCGGGGCGGCGCACGCCGCCGATGCCGGAAAGGCTTGCGCCGCAGTGAGCGATCAGCGCGTTGACCAGCGTGCCGGTCTCATGCCCCGCCGCCGGATGCACCACGAGGTTCTTCGGCTTGTCGATGACGATGATGTCGTCGTCCTCGAACACGATATTGAGCGGAATGTCCTCGCCTTCGGGCTCGGCCGCGATGGCCGGCGGCACGTCGATTGTGATCGTATCGCCCGCTTTGACATGATAAGCGGGGTCGTGAACCGGGCGAGGGTTGTCTTGGCCAATGCTGACCTGGCCCGCGAGGATCAACGCCTTCAGGCGCGAACGCGACAGGCCGGGACTGCGCACGGCCAGCACGCGGTCCAGCCGTTGCGATCCTTCATCGCCCTCGACCGTGACGGTGTGGAGACCGGAAGTCTCGTCGCGTTCGTTTTCGTCCTGATCGGAAGAGTCTTGCATGTCTGAAACTGTTACGCCTGAAACTGTTGTGCCCGATCCGACACCCGAGCAGGCCGCGCTGATCGCGCGGGTGCGCAGGATGATGTTGATCGCAGGCCTGACCACGGCGATTGGCGTGGGAGCCTTGCTGGTGGCCATCGGCTACCGCCTTTTCCGCGCAGAGGGAAGCGTTCAGGTGACCGATGTGACGGCCACCCTGCCGAAAGGCGCGCGGATTGTCTCCACGGCGGCCTTGGGCGACCGGCTCGCGGTGACCGTCGAGATCGGCGGCGCGACCGAAATCCGCACCTTTGACGCCAAGACCCTGAAGCCGGTGGGGCGGCTCAAATTCGCCAACGAGCCTTAAGCGTTCGCGACGCGCGCGCTGGCCGGCGTTCCATTCGCTCGCGCGTCGGTGGCGGATCGCGCCGCGAAGCGAGCGCATAGTTGGATTTCGCAGGCTCTCAAGCCTTGCAGGTGCGCCGTTTCGAGGTTATTCCCTTCCCCGCGCTTGCTCCCTTCGTCTAGCGGTTAGGACGCGGCCCTCTCAAGGCTGAAACAGGGGTTCGATTCCCCTAGGGAGCGCCAGTGATTTCAAAGACTTGCATGCTATTCTGAATTGAAGCGCTATCGCGTCTTTACACTATTCTCCAACAGCTATTTTTCAGCTCTCGCGAACTGATCTGGCACAAAAATGGACCCGAGCGAGACGATCGAATTACTCGACAAGCTCGAAGCGCTCGGCTTCACCAATCAGGCTTTCTCCAAACTCCACCACTTTAGATTGGTTGGTCGAAATGCCACGATCGGCCGTCATCGCGCTTACTGCGAGGGCACTGCGTCGTTCGCAGCCGACGGCGCAAATGTATTGGTGCAGCGTCGGCTGAAGCTGGTTCTCAATGCTTATCAAGCCGGCGGATTTAGCTCGGGCCGAATAGCGGTTTTTATTGCTCTCGCTGAGGCAGCTTTTTCTGAGATTCTTTCTGAAGTAAGCTAGCTCATCCACCGCCCGAAACCGTCGTTTAACGTTTGACGCCACGGTTCCGCGACCTACAATCCCGTTGCTTGGGGGCGGTAATGAATAAGAGTGGGCTTGCGTTACTCGGCCTGGCTGGGCTTATTTTGTCTGGCTGTATCACCACATCGATGCAGGGATATGCGGATCGCGATTTACCCGCTCGACCCGTACAGCGCATCGTTACTTATGTGGTTGCGCCCATCGCGTTGGCACCAAGTCTGCAAACCAGTATCGCGGAGGAAGCCGGCAAAAACGGTGTTTCATCCGAGGACGCTTATTCGCTGTTGCCGCCGACCCGCACTTACAACGACGCGGACATCCGAAAAATTCTCAACGAGAGCGGAATCGACGCTGTTCTGATTGTTAACGTCGGGGACACTGGCGTGTTGAAAGAATATGCCGGTACTTTTTTTCAGGGCCAGTACTCTGGGACGTCTGACGCAAGCGGCACGATTACACGAAGTGGAAACATTGCGAACGCGTCGCTCTCGGGAAATTCGTCCGGGACGATGACGGGCACGGCCACACCGATCATCAGGCATAGCCGGCAGACGACGTTCAATGCGCGGCTGATCGAGGTTACTACTGCTCGCAATCTTTGGGTTGGATCGGGGCAGGTTAGCGCCGGCGGCAAGCTCTTTGTGGGCAACGGAGCAAACGCATCGCAAACAGCCTCAGCAATTTTCCAGGATTTAAGAATGAAGAAAGTTATCGGTCGAGCATCATAACGCCCAAAGATCGTTACACGGGCGCTTTTGTGTCTCTTCACAATATCAACCCGATTATTGCTCTGCACTCTCACGCAGCGTGCATTGATCGCCTCGCAGCCAGATGATTACATCGCCGCGCTGGGGCACGGCATGTCAGGCCCATTCAAGAAGGAAGCTCAATCACGCAAACGATCATCTGAAAATGATTGGCCGATCAACGGCCGATCCATAGGGAGGAGACGCTTATGACCGATTTCACACCGGATCGCCGATCTCTGCTCAAAGGAAGCGCCGCCACGCTGGCTGCGGCTGCGACCATGTCGGCCGACCAGATGCTCGGCTACGCCAAGGCCTGGGCGCAGACCGCCCAATGGAAGCCGGAGCCCGGCGCCACCATCAACATGCTGCGATGGAAACGCTTTGTGGAGGCCGAGGACGTCGCCTTCATGAAGATCGTCGACGCCTTCCAGAAGGCCACCGGCGTTAAGGTCAACATCTCCAATGAATCGTTCGACGACATTCAGCCGAAAGCATCGGTCGCCGCCAATACCGGGCAGGGCCTCGACATGGTGTGGGGTCTGTATTCGCTGCCGCATCTGTTCCCCGAGAAGTGCACCGACGTCACCGACGTCGCCGAATATCTCGGCAAGAAATACGGCGGCTGGGCGGCTTCGGGCGAGGCTTACGGCAAGCGCGGCAACAAGTGGCTCGGCATTCCGGTGGCCGCGAGCGGCGGCCTTGTGAACTATCGTATCGGCGCCATGCAGAAAGCCGGCCACAAGGAATTCCCGAAGGACCTTGGCGGCTTCCGCGATCTCATCGCGGGCCTGAACAAGAACGGCACGCCTGCGGGCATGGCGCTCGGGCACGCGACGGGCGATGCCAACGGATGGCTCGCATGGTCGCTGTGGGCGCACAACGCCTACACCGTCGACAAGAACAACAAGGTCATCATCAACTCGCCGGAGACGGCGAAGGCGCTGGAATACGTCAAGTCGCTGTACGTGAATTTCATTCCCGGCACGGCATCATGGAACGACAGTTCCAACAACAAGGCGTTTCTGGCCAACCAGCTTCATCTCACGACCAATGGCATCTCGATTTATGTCGCCGCGAAAAAGGAAAATCCCGCCATCGCAGCGGACATGGATCACGCGCATCTGCCGGTCGGGATCAGCGGCCAGCTCCGGGAGCAGCATCTCGGCTTCCCGATCCTGATTTTCAAGTTCACCAAATATCCGCAGGCCTGCAAGGCGTTCACGGCCTTCCTGATGGAAGGACCGCAATTCAACCCGTGGATCGAGGCAGCGGGCGGATACCTGTCGCACTTCCTGCTGGCTTACGACAAGAATCCGATCTGGACCGCCGATCCGAAGAACACGCCGTATCGCGATGTCGCCAAGCTGGCGTCGACGCCCGCGGGCATCGGCACGTTGAACGAGAGCGCCGCGGCCGCCATCTCGGATTTCGTCGTGGTCGATATGTTCGCGAACTACTGCACCGGCCGTGAGGACATCAAGGGCGCGATGGCCGGAGCGGAACGGCAGTTCAAGCGGATCTACCGAGCTTGATGAGAAGCTGACGGTTCCCGCGCGCGGCGATCAAATTGCCGCGCGCGGGAAAAATTCCGTGAGCATCGCTTGCGCTCCTCACGATGACGCCCATTTGCGCGGCACGTCATAAAAAATATGACTGCACAATATCATTTCGACTCAATCGGCAGTCAAACTAGACTGGCCCCACAAGGACTGGCCCGTTACTCCCGCCGGTCCCTCCGCCCTGTCCATGTCCGCAATTTTCCCCGGGCACGACCCTGCGGACACGCGCAATCGATGAGGACATGATGCTCACGTCGCAGCAGTTGAAAAGTCTTTTCCCAGAAGAGAGCCAGCTCAAGGAATGCGGTTTGCCGCCGCCGATTCATCAGCGCGACACGCTGGTGAACGGCGTGCTGGAGAAGTGGACCGGGCCGGTGGAGACGGTGCGTTCGGCGATCTGCGTGCGCAAGTCCGATGGCTCGCTGCAGCAGGTGGAGCTTGGCAGCCATCCCGTCGGCGGCATACCGGACGCGAAGATCGCGCTCGATGCCGCGGTCGCGGCCTACGACAACGGGCGCGGCGAATGGCCGACCATGACGGTCGCGCAACGCATCGACTGCATGCAGGATTTCACCCGGCAGATGGTGGCGCGACGCGAGCAGATCGTAAATCTCATCATGTGGGAGATCGGCAAGACGCTGCCGGACTCGCAGAAGGAATTCGACCGCACCGTCGAATACATCAAGGCGACCATCGAAGCGCTGAAGCGCCTCGACAACGACAACTCCCGCTTCACGGTCGTGGAAGGCACCATCGGGCAAATCCGCCGCACGCCGCTCGGCGTGGTGCTGTGCATGGGGCCGTACAACTACCCGCTCAATGAAACCTTCGCGACGCTGATCCCGGCGCTCATCATGGGCAACACCATGGTGTTCAAGCCGCCGAAGTTCGGCGTGCTGCTGTTTCAGCCGCTGCTCGAAGCGTTCCGCAGCGCGTTTCCGAAGGGCGTCATCAACACGGTCTACGGCAAGGGCTCCGAGGTGGTGCCGATGCTGCTGGAATCCGGCAAGGTTAATGTGCTGACGCTGATCGGCTCCAGCCGGGTTGCCGACCATCTCAAGAAGATGCATCCGAAGGTCAACCGGCTGCGCGCCATTCTCGGGCTCGACGCCAAGAATGCCGCCATCGTGCTGCCGGACGCCGACGTCGAACTCGCGGTGAAGGAATGCCTGCTCGGCTCATTGTCCTTCAACGGCCAGCGCTGCACGGCGCTCAAGATGCTGATCGTGCATCGCTCGATCGTTGATAAATTTCTGGCGCGGTTCACCGAGGAGTTTGGCAAGCTGAAAGCGGGGATGCCATGGGAGAAGGGCGTTACGCTGACGCCGTTGCCCGAACTCGGCAAGGTCGAGCACATGACGCGGCTGGTCGCGGATGCAAAAGACAAGGGCGCCAAGGTCATCAACGAAGGCGGCGGCGTCAGCGAGGGCACGCTGTTCTATCCGGCCGTGGTTTACCCGGTGAAGGAAGGCATGTTGCTGTATCGGGAAGAGCAGTTCGGGCCGATCGTGCCGGTGATGGCGTTCGACGATGTCGACACCGCGCTCGACTACGTCATCACGTCAGAACATGGCCAGCAGGTCTCGATCTTCAGTCAGGATCCGGAAACCATCGGACGGCTGGTCGACCCGTTGGTCAATCAGGTCTGCCGGGTGAACATCAATTGCCAGTGCCAGCGCGGGCCGGACGTTTTCCCTTTCACCGGCCGGAAGGATTCGGCGGAGGGCACGCTGTCGGTCACCGATGCGCTGCGCTCGTTCTCGATCCGCTCGATGATCGCGGCGAAGCAGACCGAAGACTCCAAGCGGCTGCTCGACGACATCGTGCGCGACCACAAGTCGAACTTCATAAATACTGGGTTCATTTTGTAGTCGATACAAAACTCACGGACGGCTGCGCGAGCCGACGTGAGTTCAATCGATGCGATCTCTCAGTTGGATTGGCGCTCCGTCCTGGTAACGAATTTTCAACCAATTCGTGGTTACCAAATAGTAAACCCATTCGGAGTTCGCGCTCATGACCGACCACAACGCCGACGGCGAGATCAAAGACACCGGTGACAAGGCTTCGGGCCATCACGATGAAGCGTCGGTGGTGCCTGAATCCGGCAACGTGGTTCATGAAGTGAAAGCACCTGAAGACGGCGCTCGCACCGCGGTCGCGAAGCAGCCGTCCAAGGAAATCACCCTGCAGCGCCTGACGCCGCACACCTCGTGGGAAGACTATGCCTTCCGCGATGAAGCCACGCATGAGCAGGCAGCCAACGCCGCCGCGTCCGAACCTGTCGCAAGCCGCCGCCTGTCGATGGCGGCCATCGTCGCCATCGCCGCTGCGGTCGGCGCGATTGGCGGCTCGCTCGCGACGGTTGGCGCGGGACACTACTTGAAGAATGATCAGACGGCGGCTGTCGCGGCCTCGGCTTCCACCGCCGCCGCCGAACACGCGCGGACGGTCGACAGCGCCATCGCGAAGATCAACGCCGATATCGCCGCGCTCAAGACGGGCAACGCCGCGCAATCCGCGAAACTCGCGGAACGCATCGATCGTGTCGAAAAGGCTCAGGCCGAGCCTGCCGCGAAACTGGCGAAGCTGAGCGACGCTGTAGAAAAGCTGCGCGCACCCGCACCGGTGGCGGCGGCAACTCCGGCGCCGGAAACCACCGGCTCGATCAAGCCCGCCGCAGCACAGCCCAGCCGGCTTCCGGTTGTCGAAGGCTGGGCGTTGCGTGAAGTGTTCGATGGCACGGCGACGGTGGTCGGTCGTGCAGGAATCTTCGACGTGATTCCCGGCGATCCGCTGCCGGGTGTCGGACGGGTCGATGCGATCCGCAAACAGGACGGCCGCTGGGTGGTCGTCACCAGCCGCGGACTGATCGTCGCGCGCTGACATCGCGGAGCCTTTTGTTTCGACGCGCTTCTTCAGCGGGCCGGCGCCCGGTTTGCTCGAAAAGCGCCGGAAATCCGCGATGTTTAACGCGGTTTGAATGCTAAAATTTGAGCGTTCACTTGAACGGACCAGCATGATCTCGCTGGCATGATGCAGCCTCTGATGAAGAGGAATGAGCATGCCTGCATATCGACTGAGCCCGCGCCTCCGTGTGGTTAACTTTTTCGCTCACGACGTCACTGATGTCGTGGGTCAGGAGCCGCGTCCGGCGAACGACAATAACTGCCCGTTTTGCGGCGGTGTGCTCGAGCCCGGCGACAACCCAGCGGATTGTTCCGGTTCCACGTCCGGCGCGTGGCCGATGATCCCGTTCCCCAAGGGGTGGGGCGCGTCCTGTTAAAGAGAGCCTAGCGCGCGGGAACCGCGCGCCTCTGCCCGGCCAGATACAAAATCAATCCCAGCATGGTTAGCGCGGCCTGTACGACACCGATGGCAAGTGTCGCGCTCGCGATCGAAGCCGTCAGCACGACGCCGATGGCGGCTCCCGCCATCTGAAGGAACCCCAGCAGCGCCGACGCGAGACCCGCCCTGTCGCCGAACGGCTGCAGGGCCGTCGCCGTGACCAGCGGGCTTACCATCCCGAATCCGGTCAGAAAGATCATGACCGGGATGAAATAGCTCCAGATCGAATGATCGGCCCAGTGCGCCAGCAGCAGCACGATGCCGCCGAGCGCCGCGATGCCAAGCCCGATGATGGTCGCGCGGGCATGTCCGAGCCGGACCGCGATGCGCGGCGCCGCCATTCCTGAGGCGAAGACCGCGAATACCGTTGTCGCGAAGAACAACCCGACCTGGATCGGCGAGAAACCCAGTCCGTCGATCAGGATGCGCGGCGACACCGAAAACATCGCGAAGATCGCGCCCATAAAGAGCCCGATGGTTCCGGCCGGCGCGATGAAGCGCAGGTCGGTGATCAATCCCCAGTAGCCGCGCGCGATGGACGCCGGCTGGATCGACACGTTGCCGTCGGCGCGGTGGGTTTCCCCGACATATTTGTAATAGGACGCCGCGACGATCGCGCCGAACAGGCCGACCACGAAGAATTCAGAACGCCATCCGGATGTTGCATCGAGCAGCCCGCCGATCAGCGGCGAGAAACCGGGAGCCGCTGACATCGCGACCATGATGAAGGCCAGCGCGCGGGTCAGGTCTTCGCCGCTCAACAGATCGCGGGCAATGGCGCGCGACAGCACCGACGCGGCGCAGGCGCCCAGCGCCTGAATGGTCCGGCCGACCAGCATCATCGGCAGGGTGGTGGAGAATTCGCACCACACGCTGCCCAGCACGAAGATGCCAAGTCCGAACATCACGGGCTTCCAGCGTCCGAAGCGGTCGGACAGCGGGCCGACGACCAACTGGCCGACGGCGAACACTGCAAGATAAACGCTGATGGTCGACGAGACCGCCGCGGTCGAGACGTTCAGGTCCTTCGCCATCGAGGGCAGGGACGGCAGCAGGATGTTCGTCGCGAACGATCCGACGGCGGCAAGCGCCGCAAGGACAATGATCCGCGCGGACATGGATGATCGCGCCTGGAGTGCGGTCGCGCTGCCGCTGTCGCCGATGTTCTGGATCGTCATTTGGAAATCCTCTTTGCACGCTTTTTATATGACGATCATCATATATCAAAACGGATACTGGCCCCGTCCGGGCAGCCCTCCCATGCGCGGACGCGCAATGAACGGGGCGGACGCGCACGGGCGGCGGGTTCCGGCGCGAGCGGCATCGCCAGCGCGGCTTGGCGCCGCAGGCGCGGCGATCTTGAAATAGGCCAGTGAGTCTCACCATTTAGGAAGGATGATAGTCACGAACCAAACGCGCATCAGGAGGCGGGGATGAGTTATTTCAAGACGGCGGTTCTGCTCGCCGGTCTGACGGCCCTGTTCATGGGCGTCGGTTACTTGATCGGCGGAGCGGGCGGTGCGTTGATTGCGCTGATCGTCGCGGCCGGCACGAACCTGTTCGCCTACTGGAATTCCGATCGCATGGTGCTGTCGATGCACGGCGCGCAGGAGGTCGATGAGCGCACCGCACCGGATTTCGTGCGGCTGGTGGCCGAGCTTGCGGGCCGCGCACAGCTGCCGATGCCGAAGGTCTACCTGATGGACAATCCGCAGCCGAACGCGTTTGCGACCGGGCGCGATCCCCAGCATGCCGCGGTGGCGGCGACGACGGGACTTCTGCAATCGCTGAGCCGCGAGGAACTCGCCGGCGTGATTGCGCACGAACTCGCGCATATCAAGAATCACGACACCCTGATCATGACCATCACCGCGACCATCGCGGGCGCGATCTCGATGATCGCGCAGTTCGGCATGTTCTTCGGCGGCAACCGGGGCAACGGTGGTCCGGGCATCGTCGGCTCGCTGGCGATGATGATCCTTGCGCCGCTGTCGGCGACCATCGTGCAGATGGCGATCAGCCGGACGCGCGAATATTCAGCCGATGATCTGGGCGCGCGCATTTGCGGGCAGCCGATGTGGCTCGCGTCCGCTCTGGTCAAGATCGATAACGCGGCGCATCAGATCCCGAACATGGATGCGGAGCGCAGTCCCGCCACGGCGCATATGTTCATCATTAATCCGCTGTCCGGCATGGGCATGGACAATCTGTTCTCGACCCACCCTTCAACGGAGAACCGTGTGCGGGAATTGCAGCGTCTTGCAGGAGAGATTGGCGCTCGGGGCGGAGCGGCTGCCGCGCCAGCGGGCCCTGCGCGTGGAGCGCGCGGTCCCTGGGGTGGACAGCGCGGCCCGTGGGGCTAAGAGAGCCGAGTCATGAGCCGGGTTCTGTACCCGGCGCGCGCATCGCAGAATAAGCAAAGGTCCGATCCAGCGTTCTGAACCGGACCTCCCTATCAAACCTTGAGATTTTCCGCGGAGGTCTTGCCGCGGTTTGCGACTTCTTCGTACTCGACCGACTGTCCTTCATTGAGCGAAGAAAGTCCCGCCTTCTCAACTGCCGAGATATGAACGAACACGTCCTTGCCGCCATTGCTGGGCTGAATAAAGCCGTAGCCCTTGGTGGGGTTGAACCACTTCACAGTACCTTTAGCCATTCCGTCGTCTCCAGAGGGTAAGACCGATAACAAAGTGTCGAACCCCGCGGGTGGCGTGTCCAACGGCGTGCAGAATACGCGGGAAGCGCGTTTCTTGATAGTGAAAATGGCGGACGCCCTGCCGCACCGGCCCTTTCGCTCAAACTTTGCGCGAATCCGCCGTTTTTTTCACTGCTGCAACTGCGAAATCGGCGACGAGGGCGGACAACATTGCAGCCTTCGTGACCGTATGGACGATCAGCGGTTCGATCCGGCCTCGGATCGGCACCTCGACATGGGGCAGACCGCCAGCGGAAACGTTGGCCGTTTTCAGGACATCCTGCGACAGCACCACCTCGCAGGACAGGGCCTTGGTCATGTCCTGCAAGCGTGCCGCGACGTTCACGGAATCGCCGAGCGCGGTGAAAACCGTGTGCTCCTGCGAGCCGATGTCGCCGATGATGACTTCCCCGCCGTGAATCCCGACCCCGAAGCGCAGCGGTTCCGGCACATCGTCGCCGAGAAATTCGTTCAGTGCATCGACATGGACCGCGATCCGGGATGCGGCTTCGATGGCCTGCCGGCAGGCGGTTTGCGGACTGGCGGAAAGCCCGAACAGCGCCAGCTGGCCGTCGCCGACAAACTGGTTCGGCTGGCCGCCGCATTCGACAACGGCCTGCGACACCGCGGTAAGAAAGCGATTGATGATGAAGACGGTATCGAACGGCAGCAGTTGTTCGGCGAGCTTGGTTGACCCGCGCATATCCACGAACATGCTGACGAGATAGCGCTCCTTGCCGGGATGGACCGGCGCCATGTTCGAAGCCGCCGATACGCTCGTATGCGGCGGGAATATCTGGAAGAACGAAACGTCTGTCTTGGGCCGCAGCTGGCAGGCAAGGCGGATCGCGGGATCGCCGCCGGTGCCGACGCGCTCCAGCACGAAGGTCTCGCGGTTCGACGGCACGGGCAATGCGCTGCAATCCCCGATGATCCGGATGCGGCAGGTCGAGCAGCGCGCCCGGCCGCCGCAAACGCTCGAATGCGGGATATTGAAGCGCGTGCTCGCCTCCAGCACGCTGAGGCCGATCGGCATGCGGATGGTCTTGCCGTTGCCGTAGGACAATTTGATGAGGCCGCGCCGCCGCTCCAGCAGCGCCCGGATACCGCGCGCCCCCAGGGTCAGGCCGATCAGGCCGAAGTATCCATAAAGCACAGTGGAACTGATGGTCTCGATCGCAGCCTGATCCGCGCTGGTCCCGACCTTGTCACGGGACAGGTTCTCCGCCCGCCATTCCGGCGCAGCGCTGGCCCGCGCGACCGTCCGGCCGGCCTGATACAATCCGAGCAGGGACAGCGTCGGCAGGATCACGGCGAGCGCGAGCAGCAGCGACGATATTTTCCTGAAGTACGGTTTGGTGCGGACCCAGAAATAAATTCCGATGCAGCCGTGCACCCAGGACACCACCAGCACGGCGGCCATCATCCACTTGAGATGCGGCCGGAACACCCAGTAGGCGAACAGGACCTGCGGGTAATCCTTCTCGTGGCCGAACAGCGGCGCGGCGACGCGCACGCCGACCAGATGTCCGATGACGAAAACCGGAATAGCAAGACCGAACACCAGCTGCGTGGCCTCGATGCCGGTCCAGCGAAACTGCCGGCGCGCATAGAGCGCCCAGATTCCGAGGCTGAGATGGATCAGCACGGCGGCGTAGAAGACGATCAGCACCGGCCAGCTTTGCCAGAACAGCATGTGGTAGGTGAGCATGGCATCCATCGCGCTGAGCGAGATGTTGCCGAGCGCATGATTGGCAAAGTGGCTGATGAGATAGGCGAACAGCACAAAGCCGGTCGCAAGCCGCACCTGACGAATTCCAATTCCGCGCATGACCCGGCTGACGGATGAAACGGTCTCTGCCATGCGTCAAATCTTCCGGGACATTGAAAAAAACTGAATATGCCGCCGCATCCGGTGGTCCGGGATGCGCCGGAAAAATCCTAAACGAGACTTCGGCTGGACGCCATGGGCGGCCTATCGGGCGTGCACACCTCATCATGCCGGACAGGGGGAGGGTACGGTTTGACTTCACTGGCGCGGTCGCGGAAAAGCTAACCGCATGGGGAAGGCGAACACGGCCAGCACGACAAAACCGGACTCTTTGACGCCGCGCGCAAGGCTTGTCGCGGCGGCGGCGATTGCCGTGATCGTGACATTGCAGGTGGTCTATGCCGCGATCACCGATCTGCGCACGGACGAGGCGTATTACTGGACGTTCTCGAAAGAAAGCGTGCTGTCCTATCTCGATCATCCGCCGATGGTCGCGTGGCTGGTGCGTTTCGGTACGGCGATCTTCGGCGACACCAGTTTCGGCGCGCGATTCGGCGTGCTGCTTGCGATGTGGATCGGCGTGGCGGTCCTTGCCGACATCGTCTGGCGGCTGACGCGCGACCGCCGCGCCGTCGTCCTCGCCGTGCTGATGCCGTTCGCGGCCCCCGAGTACGGCTTGTTCGCGTCGCGAATCCTTCCCGACGCCGCGCTGATTATGTTCTCACTCGCGATGGTCTGGTCGCTGGTGCGTCTCACTGAAAACAATGATGGCCGCTGGTGGCTGGCCGCCGGGCTGTTCGGCGGGCTGGCGCTGTTGTCGAAGTACACCGCGGTGTTCCTCGTTCCGGCCATTGTGGCGTTCGTGCTGGTGCCGCCATGGCGCGCGCGATGGCTGCGCAGTCCCTGGCCGTGGGTGTCGATGGCGATTGCGCTGCTGGTGTTTTCGCCGGTGCTGATCTGGAATTGGCAGCATGACTGGGCGTCGTTCCGCTTTCAGTTCATTCGCGTCGGCGCGGACCACGGCGTCTCGGCGCGAACTGTCGGCGATTTTCTCGGGCTGCAACTGGCCCTTGTCGGCCCGATCCTGTTTCCGGTGGCGCTCGCCGGCTCCCTGATGCTGGCGTGGCGCGGCTATCGGCAGCAGAGTCCGGCGTTCATTCTCGTCTCGATCTGTGCGCTTGCGCCGTTCGCATACTTTTTGTGGAAGTCGCTATCGCTGCGGATCGGGGACACCTGGCCGCTGCTGATCTGGCCGTTCGCCTTTACGGCGGCGGCGATCAATCTTGCCGAGATACGGAAAGAACCGCGCGCAGGCTGGATTACCCGCACGGCTGAATCGTGGGCCGTGGCGGCGGTCGCGCTCGGCGTCGTGCTGAACGTCGCGATTTTCTATTATTATGCGGTCAGCAACTTTGCCTTCGCGCCGACCAAGGATCCGGTCGCGAAGGAAGCGGGCTACGGCGAGATCGCCGCGCGCGCGAAGGCGGTGGCGGCAGAGACCGGCGCGACATGGATCGCGACGCTGGATTACCGGATATACGCGGAGCTGCGCTGGCATCTCAAGGACAGCATCCCTGTGGTGCAGGTGAATGAGCGCAGCCGCTTCATCGGCTTCAGGGACATGGCGAGCGCCGCCATGCGATCCGGCGTCGGGCTTTACGTGGACAGCGCGCCCAACGACGGCAATGTGATCGAGACCGGCACGCCCGCCAGGTTGCAGCAAGTGGGGCAGGCCAATCGCACGTGGCGCGGCGCGGTGATCGAGCCGTTCGCGTTCAAGACGGTGAGGGGATGGACGCCGGAGTTGTCGCCGCCGCCGGACTCGCCGTTTTACAAATGGCGGCTGCTGAACTGAGTCAAAGAAAAATCCCGACCGCGCGATGCGGCCGGGATTTTCGATTTAAGGCTAAGCCCGAGATCAGTAGCAGACGTTCACGGTGCGGTAGCGGATACCGCGCGCGGTGCGGACGCGCCGCGTCTGGTAGCAATCGTCGTCGGCATAGCCGCCGCTCACGATCACCGGGCTGAAACCGTAGCCATAGCCATGACCCCAGCCGTGGCCCCAGTGATGGCCATGCCAGCCGCCGGCGGACGCCGCGGTGGGAGCGAGGGCGGCTGCGCCAAGCGCAGCGGTGGCGGCAAGTGCGAGAGCGAATTTGCGAAACATGGGTCTTCTCCTGCGTAGCGCCGTCGGCGCGGGTTGGGTCAAATCCATCCATCGCAAATTGGTCGCGCGGCCCGCAGAACAGGTTCACGGATACCGCTAGGCCCTGAAAAACCTCGGGTTTTGCCCAGGCGAAGCCGCTCGGGACTTGAAGCCGCTCAGGACTTGGCCTCGCCGTCGCCCGCGCGGCGCAGCAGGTCCTTCACCAGATCGGACAGCGCCGGGCGCGGCAGCGCCGCGAACGGCAGTGGCCGCGTCACGTCCACGGCGGCGAGGCCCAGCCGCGCGGTGAGCAATCCGTTGAGCAGCCCTTCGCCGAGCTTGGCCGACAGTTTCGCGGTGATGCCGTGGCCGAGCATCTGCTGGATCAGGTTGTCGCTGGCGGCCATGCCGCCGGTGAGCGCGAGATGCGCGATCACATGACGCATCAGCCGGATCATGCCCAGAGTGCCGGGCCGTCCGCCATAGAGCCGCGCCAGCTGCCGCACCAGACGCAGCGCCGCCGCGAACACGAACAGCATGTCGATGACCACGCCGGGGCTGACGGCGGTGACCAGCGAGACGCGCTGCGCCGCGCTTGAGATCAGCCGCCGCGCTTCCTGATCGAGCGGCGTCATCAGTTCCCGCTCGGCAAGCCGCACCATGTCCGCGCCGTCGATGATGTCGCGGCCGTGTTCCTCCAGCGCCGCGCGGGCGCGGGCGAGCCGTGGATTGTCGTGGGCCACCTTGAGCAGATCGCGGACGATGGCGTCGCTTTCCTTGCGGTCGTCGCTGAGAAGAACCGCGTTGGCGCGCGCGTGCAGCTTCTCGATGGTTTCCAGCCGGGCGAGGCTCAGCGCTTCGCGCGCGATGATCACCACCAGCGCCAGCACGGCGAAGATTGCAAAGACAAGGCCGATATAGCCGAGGCTGGCGCTGCGGTTGAACAGGTCCTCGACCAGATTGGAAATGCCGAGGCCGAGCGCGAGCGCTACCAGCCCGCCGAGCGCGGTCCAGAACACGCCGCCCCAGCCGAAGCCCCTTCGGACCGGGACAACCGGCTCATCGATGACGACGGGCAACTGGGCGGGATCGGATTCCGGCGTGATGTGAACCTTGCCGCGTGAGGGACGCGACAGTTCGTCCTCGGCGTCCATCAGGATGACGCGGGGATCGTCGAGCTTGAACGCGGCCGGCTTGCGGTGATGCGGCTTGTCGCTCATTGCAGCTTGTCTCCGATCAGAAACTGAAGCGCACGGTCGAGGCGGATATGGGGCAAGGCGGGCTCTTCGCCACCTGTGCGCTCGAGCAAGGGCGGCCGGAATCGCAGAAACCGGAAATCCGTCTGGTCGGATGTGCTGTTGCTCAGGCCGCGAAACGCGCCATCGCCGCTGAACAGGTCGTCGAGCCTGGCGGGAAGGTCACCGGGAAAGGTTGCGGCCTCCGTCTCGCCGTCGAACACCTCGTCGCCGGACATCTCGCCTTCCTCCGGGGTGCCGAGGATCGAGGGCAGCTTCTCGCGCCCCTGCTGCACCATCGCTTCGCGGGTCGCGCGGACGGCGGCGAGCGCCACCACATCGACCGATGCGCCCGCGAACTCAGCGCGCGCGGCGGCGCGCTCCACCATGCGCTTCAGGATCGCTTCCAGCCGGTCGTGGCTGGAGCGGTGCAGATGGTCGGCCTTGGTCGCGGCGAAAAGAATTTTATCAATGCGCGGCCGGAACAACGTGTTGAGGATCGTGCTGCGGCCGATGTTGAAGCAATCGAGAATGCCGGACAGCGCGCCTTCGAGATCCTGCAGCGCTTCCGGTCCCGCGTTGAAGGCCGCCAGCGCGTCGACCAGCACGATCTGCCGGTCGAGCCGGGTGAAGTGATCGCGGAAGAATGGCCGCACCACGACGTCCTTGTAGGCTTCATAACGCCGCCGCATCATCGCCCATAGCGATCCGTCCGGCGCGGTGCCGTCCTGCGGCACGTCCAGCGGGGCGAACGTCAGCGCGGGCGATCCCGCGAGATTGCCCGGCATCAGGAAGCGGCCGGGCGGCAGCAGGCTCATGGCGAAACGCTCGTCGCGGCAGGCGCGCAGATAGTCCGTGAACAGTTTCGCTGCGGTCAGCGTCGCCTGTTCGTCCTCGCGTTCTTTCGGTTCGAGCGTGGCGAGATGGGCGTGCCACTGCGCCGCCAGACGCGCGCGAGGTTCACGCCGCGACAGCGCGAGACTTTCCGCCGACCATTGCTCGTAGCTTTTGTTCAGCAGCGGCAGATCGAGCAGCCATTCGCCGGGATAGTCCACAAGGTCGAGCGTCAGGGTGCGCGTCGCGCTGTTCTGGCGCTGGTATTCGATGACAAGACGCAACTCGCTGATGTCCACGGTCGAACTCGGCCAGCGCCGGTCTTCGATCAGGGTTCGGACGTGGCTCTCATAGGCAAAGCGCGGCACGGCGTCGTGCGGCTGCGGCTCGAGGCGGGCGCGGGCGATGCGTCCCGTCGCCAGCGACTCGAACACCGGAAACCGGCCGCCGCGCAGCAGGCCATGCACCAGCGCTGTGATGAAGACGGTCTTGCCCGCGCGCGACAGCCCTGTGACGCCGAGCCGCACTGTGGGATTGAACAGGCTTTCGCCGTATTCGATCAGCGACTGGATCGAAAGGCGCGTTTCCTCGACGATGTCCGAAAAGCTGGGTGCCATAATTCGATCAAGACTTTATCGGACAGAGGAATACGAGAGAAAAGAACAGACCTCGCGACAGTTTTGTGAAGCTGGAGATTTATGCGGCGGAAATCAAGTTTCAAAAGCACATGAATCTTGATCGATCCGTTTCGCCAGTTCATTGACCGTCGCCGGAATATCCTTTCTGCTCGACGGTGAGGTACATCAGTTGGCCCGGACGATCTTCAGATTGAAGCAACTCAGCTCTCATGCCCGCGTCGCCGGCGGCGGCGTGGTCCGCTGGGATTACGATCGCGCGGAGCTGATCGCGGACGGCGTGGTCCATGTCCTCGGCATCGCGTTGGGACTGATCGCCGCAACGGCGCTTGTCGTCCTCGCGGCCATGTATGCCTCGGCAAAGGAAATCGTCTCGGTTTCGGTCTATGTCGCCGGTCTGCTGGCCATGCTCGGCCTGTCCGCGACCTACAATCTGTGGCCGGTCTCGCCGGTGAAATGGGTGCTGCGGCGGTTCGATCACTCGGCGATCTATATTCTGATCGCGGCGACCTACACCCCGTTCCTCGCGCAGATGAACGATCGCTTCATGGCGACGGCGTTGCTGGTCGGCGTCTGGTCGGTCGCGGCGGCAGGCATCGCGCTCAAGATCTTTCTCCCCGGCCGGTTCGATCGTCTCTCGGTCGGGCTCTATCTCGCCATGGGATGGAGCGGCATCATTGCCTACGACAGCCTCGTGTCGTCGCTGCCGACCTCGACGCTCTGGTTCATCGCGGCCGGCGGGCTGATCTATTCCCTCGGCGTGATCTTTCATGCGTGGGAGCGGTTGCGATTTCAGAATGCGATCTGGCATTCCTTCGTATTGCTTGCTGCCGCGCTGCACTACACCGCCGTCCTCGATATGGTTCTGGTCGCGGCCTGATTGATCTGCCGGCGCTTCCCGCCTAAAACCTCCGCATGAAAGTTGCAGGTAAAGTTGTCGTCGTCACCGGCGGCGCGAATGGCATCGGCCAGGCGCTCGCTGAAATCTTCCATCGCGAAGGCGCGGCCAAGGTCGTCGTCGCCGATCTCGACGGCGCGCGGGCAAAGACCGTCGCGGACTCCATCGGCGGCGCGTCGTTCGCCTGCGATGTCGGCAAGGAGAGCGATATTCTCCGCGTCATCGACGAAACCGAAAAGCAGTTCGGCCCCATCGATCTGTTCTGCTCGAATGCGGGCATCGGTGGCGGCTTTGACATGATGTCTGAAAATGCCGGTGGGACGTCGGACGAGCCGTGGGCGCGAAGCTGGGCGATCCATGTCATGGCGCACGTCTATGCGGCGCGGCACCTAATCCCGCGCATGAGGGCGCGCGGCGGCGGATACTTCCTCAACACCATTTCGGCGGCCGGATTGTTGTCGCAGGTCGGCAGTGCTGCCTACTCGACCACCAAGCACGCTGCCGTCGGTTTCGCGGAAAATCTTGCGATCTCGCACAAGGCGCACAACATCCGTGTTTCGATCCTCTGCCCGCAGGGCGTGGAAACAAACATGATCAGGGGAATGCCGAAGGGTCCGCAGTCCAACGACGGCAATCTCACGCCGGAAGAAGTCGCGCAATGTGCGCTGGACGGCATCGACCGCGAGACGTTTTTGATTCTGCCGCATCCGCAGGTGATCGACTACATGCGCAGGAAGACCGAGAATTACGACCGCTGGATCGGCGGCATGGCCAAACTTCAGGCCATCACGCGTGAGATGTTCGGGAAGAAGTAGGGCGCTACCGCGCGCTCCATCGTCATTGCGAGGAGCGCAGCGACGAAGCAATCCAGTTTGTTCTCAAGGGTGGATTGCTTCGCTTCGCTCGCAATGACGAATGCGCCGTTACCAGCTCGCGGTGCCCTTCATGGTCGGCGCGCCTGCTGCGTTCGCCGTCCACACTTCCAGCGCGCCGTCCTTCTCATTTCCGTTGACGCTGAATTCCGCGCCGTCGAACAGCGGATTGACGCCGCGATAGACGAATTTCGCGGGCGCCTTGCCGCCGCGCTGCTTTGCCGCGAATTCGATCAGCAGCGATGCCTGCAACGGGCCGTGGACAATCAGGCCCGGGTAGCCTTCGACCTTGGTGACGTAATCGCGGTCGTAGTGGATACGGTGGCCGTTGAAGGTCAGCGCCGAATAGCGAAACAGCAGCACCGGATCGGCCATATGGGTTTCGCGGATCTTTCCTGCCGGAGTGGGTGCGGGCGCGGCAGCCAGTTTCGCGTCGCCCGCAGGCGCAAGGTCGCGGTAGACGATGTCGTGCCGCTCGCGAATGGCTGTGCCGCGCGGCGTGGTGATGGTGTGATCCACCGAGACAAAACACAGCGAGCCTGTGCTGCCGGTTTTCATCGTGACGTCCGAGATGCGGGACGCGCGGGTCACCGTATCGCCGACGCGCAGCGGGTCGATGAATTCGATCTGTCCGCCCGCCCACATCCGGCGCGGCAGCGGCACCGGCGGCAGGAAGCCGCCGCGCGCGGGGTGTCCGTCAGTTCCGATCTCGCTCATGGGGACGACCGGCTGCGCGAGGCACCAGTGCGTGGTGAGCGGCGCGGCGTCGCCTTCCTTCGGAGTGCCGATGTCGAGAAACAGCGTCGCGCGCAGGCCCTTCACCAGTTGCGCGGTGATGATGTCGGACGCTTCCTGGGTGCGGCCGATCCACTGGCGCAGGTGATCGATGTCAGGCTTGGCGGTCATGGTTTTTTGCTCGCCTTCAATGCGCTCTCGACGGTGTGGGTGCCGATCGACGGGATCGCGCCATAAGTTCGCGTCTCGCCGACGATGATCGCCGCCGGTGCGGGATAGCTCACCACGCCATTCGGTGAATCGACGTCGATGCGCCGCAGATGCGGATGCGACGACAGGCCTTCCATGGTGTTGACCTCGGCAAACGCGATGTCGGCATCCGCAAGCCGTTTCAGGAGTTCATCGCGCGTCAGTTTGACAAACGCGGCGGCGACCGTGTCGTCGGTCAGTTTTCGGTTGCGCACGCGCTCGACCATGCTGCCGAAGCGCGGATCGCCCGGCAGGTCGGGCATGTCGATCACCTTGGCGCAGAACACTTTCCATTCGCGTTCGCTCTGAATCGAAATCAGGATTTCGTTGCCGTCCTTTGAATGAAAGACGCCATAGGGCGCGACCGACGGATGCGCGAGACCCATGCGCTTCGGCGGATTTCCGTTCTCGGCATTCAGCAGCGGCACCGTGAGCCAGTCCGCCATCACGTCGAACATCGAGATGCGGATGTCGCGGCCCTTGCCGGTTCGTCCGCGCGCGATCAGCGCTTCGAGAACGGCGGCATGTGCGGCAGCGCCAGTCGCAACGTCGACGATGGACATGCCGACGCGCGAGGGCGCTTCGGGGCCGCCGGTGACCGAGCACAGTCCGGACTCCGCCTGAATCAGAAGATCGTAGGCCTTGCGGCTGGCATAGGGGCCATCGTCGCCATAGCCGCTGATGGTGCAGGAGATCAGCGTGGGATAGTCCTTCAGCAAACGCTCGCGGGAAAATCCGAGCTTGTCCATCGAGCCGGGCTTGAGGTTTTGCACCAGCACGTCGGCGCTCGCGATCAGCGTCTCGAGCGCCTTGCGTCCCTCGTCGGTGGCGAGATCGATGACGACGGATTTCTTGCCGCGATTGAGCCAGACGAAATAGCTGCTCTGGCCTTTCGCCGCCGCGTCGTAGTCGCGGGCGAAGTCGCCTTCCGGGCGTTCGATCTTGATGACGTTCGCCCCGGCGTCCGCCAGCCGCGAGGTGCAGAAGGGAGCAGCGACAGCCTGCTCGACGGCGACGACGGTTAATCCTTCAAGCGGCAGCATGGATGTTCTCAGTAAGAGCGCGGCATGCCGAGCACATGCTCGGACAGATGCGACAGGATCAGGTTGGTGGAGATCGGCGCGACCGAATACAGCCGTGTCTCGCGGAACTTGCGCTCGATGTCGTATTCCTCCGCGAAGCCGAACCCGCCGTGGGTCTGGATGCAGGCGTTGGCCGCCTCGAACGATGCATCGGCCGCGAGCATCTTGGCCATGTTGGCTTCCGCGCCGCAATCCTTGCCCGCTTCATAAAGGCGGGTGGCTTCCCGCACCATCAGTTCGGCGGCGCGCATGTTGGCGTAGGATTTCGCGATCGGAAACTGGATGCCCTGGTTCTGGCCGATCGGACGGCCGAACACCGTACGCTCCCTGGCGTAGTCGCTGGCCTTCTTGATGAACCACTTGGCGTCGCCGACGCACTCCGCTGCGATCAGGATGCGCTCGGCGTTCATGCCGGACAGGATGTAGCGGAAGCCCTTGCCTTCCTCGCCGATCAAATTCCCGGCGGGAACCTTCATGTTGTCGAAGAACACTTCCGTCGTCGCGTGGTTCATCATGGTGCGGATTGGCCGGATGGTCAGCCCGCCGGCCTTCTTCGCCTGCTGCATGTCGACGATGAAGACGGACAGTCCGTCGGTGCGCTTGGCGGCCTGTTCCTTCGGCGTGGTGCGCGCCAGGAGGATCATCAGGTCGGAATACTCGGCGCGGCTGGTCCAGATCTTCTGGCCGTTGACGACGTAATGGTCGCCGTCGCGTTTGGCAAACGTCTTGAGCGAGGTGGTGTCGGTGCCGCTGGTCGGCTCGGTCACGCCGAAGGCCTGCAGGCGCAGTTCGCCGCTCGCGATGCGCGGCAGCCATTTGGATTTCTGCTCCTCGCTGCCGTGCCGCAGCAGTGTGCCCATGGTGTACATCTGGGCGTGGGTGGCGCCGCCGTTGCAGCCAGCGCGCTGGATTTCCTCGAGGATCGCGGCGGCCGCTGACAGTTTCAGGCCCGAGCCGCCGTATTCTTCAGGGATCAGCACCGAGAGATAGCCGGCGTCGATCAGCGCCTGGACGAATTCCTTCGGATAGGCCATCTCGCGGTCGAGCTTGCGCCAGTACTCGCCGGGAAACTGCGCGCAAAGCTTGGCAACGGATTCACGGATGTCTGAAAAGTCTTGTTCTTGATGGGTCATGCGGGGTGTTTGGCAGATCGCCGTCCTGTGTTCCAGCGGTTCGGACGCGCAGCCGCATTCCGATTTTGCATCAGTGAGAAATGGCGGCTTGCCGTGTGCCGCCGGCGTTCGGGATCAGGTGTTAATGCGAACCGGCAGGGTCTCGTAACCCTTCACGAAGCTCGAATAGATGCGGGTCGGCTCGCCCACGACTTCGATATTGTCGAAGCGTTTCAGGATCTCTTCCCAGATGATCTTGAGCTGCAAATCCGCCAGCCGCATGCCGACGCAGCGATGGATGCCGAAGCCGAACGACATATGCGTGCGCGGGCGGGCGCGATCGATGATGAAGCTGTCGGGATTTTCGATCACGTCGCCGTCGCGGTTGCCGGAGACGTACCACATCACGACGCGGTCGCCCTTCTTGATCAGCTTGCCGCCGAGTTCGGTGTCCTGCAGCGCCGTGCGGCGCATATGAGCCAGCGGCGTCTGCCAGCGGATCACCTCCGGCACCATGGTTTCGACCAGCGCATGGTTGGCGCGCAGCTTGTCGTATTCGTCCGGGTTCTCGTTCAGCGCGAGCACCGATCCCGTCATCGAGTTACGGGTGGTGTCGTTGCCGCCGACGATCAGCAGGATGAGGTTGCCGAGCAATTCATCGCGGTTCATGTGGCGCGTCGCGTCGCTGTGCGCCATCATCGAGATGAGGTCGCCCTTCGGCGGTGCATTGACGCGCTCGTTCCACAGGCCGATGAAATAGTCGGCGCATTCGCCGAGTTCTTTCAGCCGCGCCTCCTCGCTTTCATAGATGCCGCTTTTCGGCAGCGCGGTGGCAAGATCGGACCAGCGCGTCAGCTTGCGGCGGTCTTCCCACGGAAAATCGAACAGCGTAGCCAGCATCTGCGTGGTGAGTTCGATGGAGACGCGCTCGACCCAGTTGAAGGTTTCGTTGCGTGGCAGGTTGTCGAGGATTTCCGCCGAGCGCTCGCGAATGAGAACGGCCATGCGATCGAGCGGCCCCGGCGTGAACATCGGCTGCACGGTCTTGCGCTGCGGACCATGCTTCGGTTCGTCCATCGCGATGAAGCTCGGCCAGCTGTAGTCTTCGGTAACGTCGCGCAGAGAGATGCCGCCGAGCTTGACGTCGGACGAAAAGATCGCCGCGTTGGTGTCGACATGCATGATGTCGTTGTACTTCGTCACCGACCAGTAATCGCCGACCGGACAGGTCGTGCAGTAATGCACCGGCTCTTCCTTGCGCAGCCGCTCGAAGTACGGCCACAGCGTATCGCTTCGAAATAATTCCGGCGCGCCGGGATGGAATTCCGACAGCGGCATGGAATACGCCTTCTCACGGGCGGCCTTCTGGCGCTCGTCGCTGGCAAGCCTGATTGTGCCGTGCATCACTCCGCTCCCTTTGGGCGCTTCCGTGTCGATTCCGGAAGCTTGTCGTTCGGAGAATTACACTCTCTCGACGGCTGGGAGGCAAGCGCGCGAGAGCCGGTCGCCGCAGCGCCTGGGCCGCGCCTGCTCGAATTTTCGGCGGTGAGTGGTAAAAATGTATGCAACTGAAACGTGAAAATACGAGAGCCTGCACGCTGATAGAGTTTGGTTAACGGATATCCGCTAATTTAGGGGCGTCTCACCCAGAAAGGGCGCGCAGGATGCCATTCTTCAGATCCCATGAAGTTAGTGCAAAACTCGAGGCGTTTGACAAATCGCAGGCCGTTATCGAATTCGAGATGGACGGAACGATCGTCACGGCGAACCCCAATTTCCTGAACGCCATGGGGTACCGGCTCGACGAGATCGCGGGCAAGCATCACAGCATGTTCGTGGCTGCGGAACTTCGCGAGGGGGCCGAGTACCGCGAATTCTGGGAGGCACTGCGCCGGGGTGAGTACCAGTCGCGCGAGTTTCTGCGGGTCGCCAAGGGCGGCAGGCCGGTCTGGATCCAGGCGTCCTACAATCCGCTGCTGACCCGCAGCGGCAAGCCTTTCAAGGTGGTCAAGCTCGCCACCGACATTACCGAGCAGAAACTCCGGAATGTCGATTACGAAGGCCAGATCAAGGCCATTCACAAGTCGCAGGCCGTGATCGAATTCAATCCCGACGGCACCGTCATCACCGCGAACGACAATTTCCTGAAGACCCTTGGCTACCGGCTGGACGAAATCCAGGGCAAGCATCACAGCATGTTCGTCGAGCCCGCGTACCGGGACAGCGCGGCCTATCGCGAGTTCTGGGATTCGCTGCGCCGTGGCGATTATCAGGCGGCCGAGTACAAGCGCCTTGGCAAGGGCGGCAAGGCGATCTGGATTCAGGCCTCCTACAATCCGATTACGGGGGCGGACGGCAAGCTCGCCAAGGTGGTCAAGTTCGCCACCGACACGACGGCCCAGGTTGAAGACCGCCTTCGCCGTAGCGAGTTGCAGAAATCCATCGACATCGATCTCGGGCAGATCACCGAAGCGGTGGCTTCGGCGTCCGAACGGGTGACATCCGTTGCAAGCGCCTCGACGCAGACCTCCTCCAACATGCAGGCGGTTGCCTCCGGTGCGGAGGAGCTTGCGGCGTCCGTCAGCGAGATCAGCCGCCAGTCGTCAGACGCGCTCACCATTTCGATGCAGGCCGTGAAGCAGGCCAATGAAACAAGCACCATCGTGTCGGGTCTTGCCGTCGCCGCCCAGAAGATCGGCGACGTGGTCAAGCTCATCAACAACATCGCCGAACAGACCAACCTGCTGGCGCTCAATGCCACCATTGAGGCGGCGCGCGCCGGCGAGGCGGGCAGGGGCTTTGCGGTGGTGGCGTCGGAGGTGAAAAGTCTCGCGACCCAGACCGCCAAGGCCACCGATGAAATCAGCGCGCAGATCGCTGAGGTTCAGGGAACCACGACCAGCGCGGTCAATGTCATCGAGGCGATCACCCAGACGATCTCGCGCGTTAACGAAATCTCGGCGGCAATCGCGGCCTCGGTGGAAGAGCAGGCGGCCGTGACCCAAAGCATTTCGGAAAATATGCAGGTGGCGGCGCGGGGCGTGACCGACATCAACGCCAACATGAACGACATCGCCGAGGCGACGCGTTCCGTCGATGAATCGACCCGCAAAGTCAGGGAAGCCTCGCGCGCGCTGGGATAACCCGGCGCTCCAGCGATCGAAATTGCGGGCGAAATGTCAGGCGCAAGACATTTCGCCCGATTGCTTTGTGGCCATCTCGCCGGCGCGGTGAGTGGCCAACGAGAGGCGCCGGCGGTGGTCCGGTGCTTCCGCTCTTCTCCCCGCAACCGGCCCGTGGCATTGTCCGGCCGAACAAACACCGGCCTGCGTAAGAGCCGCGTCCTGGGAGAAATTCGATGAGTTCGAACGCGCAAAGTGTCTTCAATTTCGATCTGGGCGAGACCGCCGATGCGATCCGCGAGACCGTCCGTGATTTTTCGCAGAACGAGATCGCGCCGCGCGCCGAGGAGATCGACAAGAGCAATCAGTTCCCGCGCGATCTGTGGCCCAAGATGGGCGAACTAGGTCTGCTCGGCATGACCGTCGAGGAAGAGTACGGCGGCTCGGGTCTGGGTTACCTCGAACATTGTATCGCGATGGAGGAAATCTCCCGCGCGTCCGCGTCGGTCGGTCTCTCGTATGGCGCGCACTCCAATCTTTGCGTCAATCAGATCCGCCGCAACGGCAACGATGCCCAGAAGAGGAAGTATCTTCCGAAGCTGATCTCGGGCGAGCATGTCGGCGCGCTGGCGATGTCCGAGCCGGGCGCCGGGTCCGACGTGGTGTCGATGACGACGCGCGCCGACAAGAAGGGCGATCGTTACGTCATCAACGGCAACAAGATGTGGATCACCAACGGGCCGATTGCCGAGACGCTCGTGGTTTACGCCAAGACCGATCCGGCGGCGGGCCCGCGCGGCATGACCGCGTTCCTGATCGAAAAGGGCATGAAGGGATTCTCCACCGCGCAGAAGCTCGACAAGTTCGGGATGCGCGGCTCCGACACCGCTGAACTCGTGTTCGAGGATTGCGAGGTGCCGGAAGAAAATGTGCTGGGTCACGTCGGGCGCGGCGTCAACGTGCTGATGTCCGGCCTCGACTACGAACGCGCCGTGCTGGCCGCCGGACCGCTCGGCATCATGCAGGCCTGCCTCGACGTGGTGATGCCCTACATCCACGAACGCAAGCAGTTCGGTCAGCCCATCGGCAACTTCCAGCTCGTGCAGGGTAAAGTCGCCGACATGTACGTGGCGATGAATGCGTCGCGCGCCTACGTCTATGCTGTCGCGAAAGCCTGCGACCGCGGCGAGACCACGCGCGAGGATGCGGCCGGCGCGATCCTGTACGCGGCGGAACGCGCGACCGAATGCGCGCTCGACGCGATCCAGTTGCTCGGCGGCAACGGCTACATCAACGACTATCCCACCGGGCGATTGCTGCGCGACGCCAAGCTCTATGAGATCGGCGCTGGCACCAGTGAAATCCGCCGGATGCTGATCGGACGCGAGCTGTTCGAAAAGACGGCGTAGTTCGTTCTACTTCGCCCCGCGCTTACTGCGGCAGGTTGTTGATCTTTGCGACCCAGGCCCGCACCTCGGGCAGGATCGCAGGCAGCAGGCCGCGGACTTCATCGACGGTCATCCCGGCCTTGATGCGCGGATCGTACAGGATGTTCATGATGTACTGGTCGTACACGTCGAAGAATCCCATCGAGACCTCGTCGTTGAACATGGTCCACGGCACCGTGTCGGTGTCGTTGATCGGCCCGAGCGATTGCAGCAGTTCCTCGTAGGCGCAATCCAGAAACACGAAGTCGCCGTTGTCGACCGTGAGGATCACATCCGAGCGCTGGATCTCGTAGTTGTCGTTCTTGCGGAATCCCGAGAGACATTGCGGGTCCAGCGAGTCGTGAATTTCCTTGGCTTTCTCGGCGCCATAGAACGCCGTGATCGTTTTCTGAAGGTCGCGGTCGCGGACCAGCGTGATGATGGTGTTGGCATCGTCGCGCTTGTGCGCCATGGCAATGTCGAGATGCTGGACGCGCTTTCCGATGTCGCCGACCACCTTTCCGATCTGCTTCTGGCGGTCGGGGCGGGTGGAGCCGTCGATGAAGACGCGTACCGGCATCTGATATTTGCGGATGCGGTCGACGCGCCCGGCGAGATGATATTCCGCGCCGAATGCCGTCTTCAGGAAACCGTCGATGATTTCCGTGTCGGTGAATGTCTTTTTTTCAATGCGCTGGCGCGCGCCGACGGACATTTCCGCGAACGCCGGCAGCGACACGCAGAGCGCGAGACCCAGCGCTACTGCGATGCCGGGCGCGAGGCGCCACATTGTGAGAGATGCTCTCATTGCAGCCAGAGCTACCGGTGGCGAGGTCTGCGCGCAAGGGAACTGGCAGGCTATATGACGATAAAACGACAAAGACCGGCCGCGAGGGCCGGTCTTTGAGGATTTTTTGGCAGGGTCCGATCCGTCGTGACGGCTCTCAACCTCTGCCTTGTTTCTGATCTCAGTTCTTGACGATCACGGTCGCGCCGACCGAGACGCGGTTGTAGAGATCGATCACGTCGTCGTTGACCATGCGGAAGCAGCCCGAGGAGACGGCCTGGCCGATGGTCTCCGGCTCGTTGGAGCCGTGGATGCGGTAAAGCGTCGAGCCGAGATACATGGCGCGCGCGCCGAGCGGATTGTCGGGACCGCCGACCATATGGCGCGGCAGGTCCGGGCGGCGGCGCAGCATCTGCGCCGGCGGCGTCCAGCTCGGCCATTCCTTCTTCGCGGTGATGCGGTGAACGCCGCCCCAGCGGAAGCCGTCGCGGCCCACGCCGATACCGTAGCGCAGCGCGCGGCCGCCTTCCTGAACCAGATACAGCCGGCGTTCCCTGGTATCGACGATGATCGTGCCCGGCGCGTAATTGCCCTGAAAGCTGACCGTCGTGCGGGGGACAGGACCTGATCCGCCTCCGCCGCGATTCATTCCGAAAATATCCAGAAACGGGTTGAATTCCTGATCCGCCATCGCGAACCCGGAGCCGGCGACCAGGGTCGCTGCGGTAAGAATTACGGTCAAAAGGCGCGTCATTAGAATCCTCGTAAAAGCCCGTCAGACGGTGCCGGAAAAAGATCAGCGAGCGAAGCGCGGCGTCGAAGCTCACAGGTGCCACGAACCCGCGAGAAAGGCCACAATTTCGTTGTTTTCGCAACCCACGGACGCGTGATGGCGTAGCCCCATGCGTCCGGAGCCTTTGACGAACTGTCATAAGGATGGTTGATCTGATCCAGTGTGGTGGTTCGCAAGTCCGCATCAATTTTGAAGCGCGTCCTGTTTGCGGACTTGCGAACCAAAACCACACTGGGATTATGGGATTCTATTGTCCTTTTGAATCCGAAGTTCGCCATGGGGCGCGCTGCGAAATGAGGCGAACTTCGGATTCAGGACACTAGCTCAATAAGAAACCTTGAAAGGGAGTGACTCGATGAACGGTGCGGAAAGCCTGGTGCGAACTTTGGTCGCGGGCGATGTGAATGTCTGCTTCGCCAATCCGGGAACATCGGAGATGCACTTCGTCGCGGCGCTCGATCGTGTCGACGGTATGCGGTGCGTGCTCGGTCTGTTCGAAGGCGTCGTGACCGGCGCCGCCGATGGTTACTACCGGATGGCCGGGAAGCCGGCATCGACCTTGCTGCATCTGGGACCGGGCCTCGCGAACGGTCTCGCCAACCTGCACAACGCCAAGAAGGCGCATTCCGGCATCGTCAATATCGTCGGCCAGCACGCCACCTATCACATCGAATACAACGCGCCGCTGACGTCGGACATCGAAGGCATCGCCCGGCCGATGTCGGCCTGGGTCCGCACCTCGCCGGATTCGAAATCGATCGCGCGGGATGGTGCTGCGGCGATCGCTGCGGCCAGAAGTCATCCGGGACAGATCGCGACGCTGATTTTGCCCGCCGACACCGCATGGAACGAAGCCGACGGCGTCGCGCAGGTGCCTGACGAATCGCAGCGCGCCAGTTATTCGCCGAAGGCCGTGGATGAAGCCGCCCGCGTTCTGCGCAGCGGCGAGCAGACGCTGCTGCTGCTGACCGGCAAGGCGCTCACCGAAGAGGGACTGGCGCTGGCCGCGCGAATCGCCGGAAAGACCGGATGCAAGGTGATGGGCCAGACCTACAATCCGCGCATGGCGCGCGGGCGCGGGCGTTTCTCCATCGACCGCATTCCTTACGTGATCGAGCAGGCGCTGCCGATCCTGAAGAATTTCCGCCACATCGTTCTGGTCGAGACCAACGACCCGGTGGCGTTCTTCGCCTATCCGAACAAGCCGAGCCTGTTGAAACCGGAAGGCTGCGAGGTTCATCGCATGTGTGAGGCTGGCGAGAATTCGGTTGCGGCCTTGCATGCTCTGGCGGATGCGCTCGGCGCGAAAGCTGCTGACGCCAAGCCGCAGCAACTCGTCGAACTGGCGAAACCCACCGGCGCGCTGACCCACGCCTCCATCGCGCAGGCGATTGCGATGGCCATTCCCGAAAACGCCATCGTGGTCGATGAATCGATCACCACCGGCCGCGGTTTCTTTCCGCCGACGGCTGCCGCCGCGCCGCACGACTGGCTTCAGAACATGGGCGGCTCGATCGGATTTTCGACGCCGGTTGCGACCGGTGCCGCAGTTGCATGTCCGGACCGCAAGGTGATCTGCATGGTCGGCGACGGCAGCGCGATGTACACGCTGCAGTCGCTGTGGACGCAGGCGCGCGAAGGCCTCGACGTTGTCACGGTGGTTTTCGCGAACCGCACGTATCAGATTCTCAAGGGCGAATTTGCAGGCGTCGATGCGGGCGAGCCGGGACGCAAGGCGCTCGACATGCTCAACATCGACAACCCGGCGCTCGATTGGGTGTCGCTGGCGAAGGGCATGGGCGTGTCGGGTGTATCCGTCACCACAGCCGAGGATTTTTCAAAGGCGCTCACTGACGCCGTGCGTGAAAAAGGTCCGCGGCTCATCGAAGTCCTGATGTGACATGACGAGGGAACCCGGTGCGGGCTTGCGGCGTTGACCTCCGCAAGCTGTTCACCGGATTTCCTCATGAATGTTTTTCAGGGCTCGTCATTCAGCCCCGACACCATCGCCGCCATGACGCAGGCCTTTCAGGAGGCCGTCGAGACCTTGCCGTTTCCGGTCGGGTCGGCGCGCGTTCAGGCGCTGGCGAAAAACATTGTCGAGTTGGCCGCGCAAGGCGAACGCGATCCGGAGCGCATGAAACTGTTGGCGCTGCTGGCCCTGAAATCGGCCGGGCACGGCTGACGGGGCCGCAGTCGCGCGCCGCCGGGCGGTATCATGAAAAGGTTGAATTAAGTTTTTTACAGGCTCTTGCCGCTAGGTTAGCCGTGGCCTCGGGATAGTGGTCCGATTCCAACATTCGCATTCCGTTTCGGCAGGCATTTTTGCGAATGTTGGAATCAAAGGACCACTAGAAATATAAGCTCTGGTGGAGTTTTGGATTTGTCATTCGCGTCGCGGACTCGCGGCCGAGTGGGGCACGAATGTCAAATCCACTCCACCAGGTTCGTATCGCGAGGCCGTCACGTGCAAGAACTGCGGTGAGGATGATCTCATGAAAACGGTGATTGCTTTTCTTCGCGACCAAAAAGCCGCGACCGCGATCGAATACGCTCTGGTCGCGTGCGGCATCGCGGTTGCTGTCATCGGCGCGGTCAACGGTCTCGGCCTCCGGCTCGGTACCACCTACGAAAACGTCCGCGCGGCGCTCCAGTAACGTCGGTTACGTCATGCGCGGCGTCTCTTTCCTGAATCCGTGACGGCTTCCCTTCGTTCAGCCCACGCCAATATCAACGAACACAGCGCGGCTGGAATCGCACCCATCAAGGCTGTGGTCACATCTAGACCTGGCTGACCAAGGGAGCGTGCGACAAGCTCTGCCAGGATAGCCGCGACCGGCATCGTCGCGATGAGGCGCACGTAAAGCGGCTGGCGCGACAGCGCCCAGTCTACTCCTGCCGTCAGCCAGGCGGGGACAATTGCGAGCACGTATGCGTACCCCATCAGCCAGGTCAGGAAGCCGATTCCGGGAGGATCGCGGAGCAGCACCGGATCGGCGGCAATGTAAACGAGCGGCACGAGTGGCGGAAAGAGAACCGTGAAAATCAGAAACCGCTTCATGTAAGCTCCCAAAACTGTTGGTCGCCTTTAACAAGGTTTGCGTTCACGTTGATACGCGAAGATTTTTGAGCATTGTGTGCACAAGCTAGTGCGTTGAGCGGGCGTCAAAGATCCTTCAACGCAATGATCTTTTTCTTGAGCGCCAATTGCGCGCTCGCGCAACTGGAGCCGCCAGCAAGGCGTTTGCCGGTAAAATGAGAGTGTCTGGAATGGACGGCCCGCTCAACTGGCAGCCTTAATCCACCGACTGTGCCACATAGGCTACTTTACGACAGTCCGCTTTCGCCTAAAGTGCTTCCCTGCTCTGGGCATTCGTTGGGGTATCGAATGAAGAAGCTTTTAATTGCTGCTGCTGTTGCCGCTCTCTCCGCAACCGCTGCGCAGGCCGCAGATGTTGCGGCCCGGACTTACACAAAAGCCCCGCCGATGGCCGCCGCGCCTTATAATTGGTCGGGCATTTATCTGGGCGTGAATGTCGGCGGTGCACAGACACGATGGGACGGATCGTTTGTCTTGCCGCCAGCCGCCACCGTTGGCTCTCGATCTACAACTGGCATCGTTGGGGGCTTTGTTGGCGCTCAATACCAATGGCAGTGGCTGGTTGTCGGCATCGAGGGGCAAGTTGCAACCCTTTTCGACAACCAGTTCAATGGTTCGGTGTGTACTCCGCCAGCAGCTTGTGGGGGCACCGCCGTCTACCAGACCCGATTTACAGATGCGCTCTATACCGGGGGCGGCCGCGTTGGCGTCGCTCTGGATAAATGGATGCCTTACTTCACTGGCGGATACGCAGCAACGAAGCTTGACTATCGAGGTTTCAACCCAGCCGTACCGGCTTTCTTTGCGTCGTCGAGCAACAATCGAGACGGCTACTACGTCGGCGGCGGCGTGGACTGGGCTATCTATCAGAACTGGATCGTTGGCGTAGAATATCGCCACTACGACTTCGGAACGCAAACCGTGTTTCCCGTGACACCTGCCGGAACGCCCGCCATTGAACAAAACAACGTAGCGGCCAAGATTGACTCGGTCACAGCCCGGCTCAGCTACAAGTTCAACTGGAGCGGCCCTGTTGTTGCGAAATACTGATCTTGGTGGGCGCACAAGGGATCGAACCTTGGACCTCTCCCGTGTGAAGGGAACGCTCTCCCGCTGAGCTATGCGCCCGGGAACGGCCGGTGACGGCCGCGCAGGCCGGGATTTACGGAACGGCAGGCCATAGTGTCAAGCGCGGCCTGTCCGCCTGACGGGATTTCGCCTTAAATCGCCAGTGAAAGCGTGATCTTGCCGGTGAAATGCGGCGGAATGCGTCAGGTCGGCTGGCGCGCACGGGAGGCATGGGCCTGCAAGGCCCGGATGCGCTCGGCGAGGGTGCCGCGCGCCTCGGTCGTCGCTCCATTCGCGGATGCGCCGTTCGGAGCTGATCCGTTCGCCGTGGTGGCTTTGACGATGGCGCTGATCGCGGGCTTCTGTTCCTCCGACGCGAGGATTGCTTCAATCGGCGAGTCCGGGCCTTCGAGCGTCACGGCGAGCTTCGCGACCTCGGCGGCGATGTCGTTGATGCGTTCGCGCAGCAGCGCATTTTCCATCCGCTCGGTGGACCAGGAACTCTCGGCCTGCTGCTGGATGAGATTGATGTCGCGCTGAAGTTTCGCGCGCTCGTCGCGGGCGACGCCGAGTTGTTCTTCGAGCGAGGCTTTTTCGGCGCGAAGTTTTTCCACCGCCGCCGAATTGCCGGCGCCCGAGGTCATGTCCTCGCGCAGTTTCTGCTCGGTCTGTTTCGCGGCCTCGGCCTGCTGGCGCAGCAGGTTGTTCTCGTATTCGCGTTCGGCGAGGATCTTGCCCTGCAGGGCGAGACGGTTTTCGAGATCGGTGACGCGCGCCGACAGCATCTCGGTCTCTTTGGTCTGCAATACAAGCTGACGGTCGAGATCGCCGACCCGTCCGTTTAAATCTTCCACTTTTCCACGCGCGGCGCTCAACTCGCGCGTCGCGATGTCCGCTTCGTTGCGATGATCGGTGAGCCGCTGCTGGCTGCCGGCGAGGTCCTTCTCGGCGTCGCTGACGCGGTTTTGCAGAACCTCGATCTGGCTGCGGACCGCGACCAGTTCGATCTGGCGGCTTTCGGCCGTCATCGAGCGCTCGGACAATTCGCTGTTGAGCTTCGCCAGTTCGGTCTGCTTGTCGGAGAACTGCTGTTCGGCGGTTCGCAGCAACTGCGTTTTGGTGGCGAATTCTTCCTCGGTCGCGCGCAACTGATCCTTCAGCGCTTTCTCGCGCGCTTCGAGGGAGAAGATCGCGGCGTTCTTTTCGCCAAGCTCGATCTTGAGGCGATTGATCGCGTCCGATTTCTTGCCGAGGTCGGCAAGCTGGCTGCTGGTCTTGTTCTTGAGCTGCTCGACGCTCATTTCGAGCCGGCGCGCGGACATTGCGAACTCGGCGCGCAACTGATCCTTGTCGGCCTGAATTTCGGCCATCGAGAGCGGAGTCGCGGCCTCAAGCCGTTTCGTCGTCAGCCGCACCGCACGGTTATGCACCAGCGGCACGATCATCAGACCGAACAGCATCGAGACCAGAAAACCGATCGCCAGATACATGATCGGCTCGACCATAGGCATTATCCCTGCGCCAGAATTAACGCGGTCACCATGCCATGGCGGGCGGGGAAAAAGCTAGCCGGACAGTGCGTTAACGTGAATCCGCCGGGCCGCTCGAAAGCGCGCCCGCAAGGCCGTTCCGGTAAAGCCGGACGGCAGCGTCAGAAGGGATTCCAGGTCGCGCGCGGGGTGAACTTCAGGTAGCCGATGTTGGCGCCCAGCCGCAGGCCGACGCCGGACCGGATCGGGACCAGCACGATGCCGTTCGCCGTCAGCGCCGTCATGCCGAATCCGCCGATGATGTAGGCGGAGCCGTCGATGCCGGCGAAGCGCTGATAGATCGCGTCGGTGGCGGGCAGATTGTAGACCAGCACCATGGTGCGTGCGCCGTCGCCGCCCCAGTCGAAGCCGACCGACGGCCCCTGCCAGTAGACCCGCAAATCGCCGGCGTTCTTGGTGTAGAGCGTGCCTTCGCCATAACGCAGACCGGCGACGAAAGCGCCGCTGCCTTCCTCTCCGAGCACGTAGCCGTTGGGCAGGCCCCATTGGCTGACAGCGCGCTCGATCACCGAGGCGAGGCCCCGGGACACGCCGCCGAAGAACCGGTGGCCTGCTGCCGACAGTTCGTCGGGGCCATAGCTGCTGCCGCCGGCGCGCTGCTGGGCAGAAGCCGGCATCGCCAGGGAAATCGTCGCTGCAAATACCAGCGCCGCAACACGCGAAGCGAAGGTCATGAAAGAAAACCCCTTGGAGCACCAGATGGCGGAGTTTCATGTCCATCGCTTAACCCCTTGCTGACAAGCACAGGCCTAAGCTGCGGTCCCACGTCCCCGACTCGAATGTTTATCGGCATCAACTATGACGGCACGGCGGCAGGAAGACAAAGGGCTCTACCTTAGAATTGCCTGCCTTGCGGTCCTTGCGGGCGCTGCCGGGCTGGCCGGACCGTGCGCCGGAGCATGGGCGGCGGTCACTGAACGGGTGGTCGTCAACCGCCACAGCGGCCTTGCCATCGATGGTTTCGATCCGGTGGCCTATTTCACGGATGCCGAGGCGGCCAAAGGACAGCCTGCGGTCGAGGCCAACGAGGGCGGGAGCATCTGGCGCTTCCGGAATGAAGCCAACAGGGCCATTTTTCTGGCCCATCCGGAGATTTACGGACCCCAATTCGGCGGCTACGACCCCATCGACGCCGCGCGGGGCAAGATCGTCGCGGGACGGCCCCAGTTGTGGCTGATTTCGGGCGGGCGGCTTTATCTGTTCAGCCGCGAAGACAACCGCAGCGCCTTCGCGGCCGATCCGAAGGGCGTGCTGAAACAGGCCGGGAGCAACTGGCCGGTGCTGGTGGAAACCCTCTCGAGCTACTGATCCAAGCTTCTTGGTCGAAGGTTACCGGCCACAGTGGCCGGGTCGCCCCATGCGATGAATTCCGGAACCAGAAAGCCCTCGCGGGCCTCCCCGAAGCGCAGGGCGGCTCCCTTGCTGTCCGTGATTCTGCCGCCTGCCGCCGTGACCACGGCATGACCGGCCGCCACGTCCCATTCGGATGTCGGCGACAGCCGGGGGTAGATGTCGGCGCCGCCCTCGGCGACGCGGCCGAACTTGACCGCCGAGCCCAGGGCTTGCCGGATCGCTCCGGGGCGGGCTGCGATGAAGGCTTCGGTCCGCTCGTCGCCGTGCGACCGGCTCACCGCCACGATCCACGCACCGCCCGGCGCGGGGTGAGGGCGGGTCCGGATCGGCTGGGCCGAACGGGTTTTGCCGTCTTTCGTCACCATCAGCCGCTCCGATTGCCGGCCCACAAGTCCGCGCCAGACCAGCCCAAGCGCGGGCGCGGCGATGATCCCGAGAAGCGGCACGCCGGAACTGATGAGCGCGACATTGACGGTATATTCGTCGCGCCCGGCGATGAACTCCTTGGTGCCGTCCAGCGGATCGACCAGAAAAAAGCTGTGTCCGTAAGGGCGCTCGGCCAGATGGGTGCGTTCTTCCGACAGCGCGGTGATGTGCGGCGCGAGTTTGCTCAATCCGCTCGCAATGATGCCGTCGGCGGCCATATCCGCTTCCGTCACCGGCGAGCCGTCGGACTTGCCGTCGATCTGCATGGTAGAACGGCTCACCGCGAGGATGGCCGCGCCGGCCGCGACCACGATGTCCGTCAATGGCTCCATCAGGGCTGCCGCAGCATCCACATCGATCGCAGGCCCGGAGGTTTTGGTCATTGATCGGTCCCGGTTGCGCGCATATTGGCCTTCAATCCGCTGCGGTTGCTGTGGTTCATATTCCCTCGTCGGTGGCAGCAGAAGCAGCCGCAGTGTATCAAATCATAGAGCAGGCGTGATTCGCCGCGTCAGCACCGCGCAGCCTTATCGTTATCGTGGTTGCAGGAAATCGCCGAGAATCTCAAGACAATCCAAGGAATCTCATGTCTGGCACGTCGACCCCCGGTCCCACTCCCGACGCTCTCGAACTCGCCGCGCTGATGTGCTCGCGTGTCTGTCACGATCTCATCAACCCCGTCGGCGCGATCGTCAACGGCCTTGAGGTGTTCGACAGCAGCAATAAGGAAGACGACAAGGAGTTCGCGCTCGACCTGATCCGCAAGAGCGCGAAATCCACCTCCGCGCGGCTGCAGTTCTGCCGCATCGCCTACGGCGCCGCAGGATCGGCTGGCTCGCAGATCGATCTCGGCGAGGCGCAGAAGATGACGCGCAATCATCTCGAGGACGAGAAGACCAAGATCGTCTGGAATCTGCCGCACGTCCTGATGGCGAAGAACCGGGTCAAGCTGCTGCTGAACATGTTCGTCATCGCGCAGCAGGCGATCCCGCGCGGCGGCCAGCTCATCGTCGATCCTGTCGGCGAGGCCGACACGATGGGCTTCACGATTCGCGCCGCCGGCACCAACGCCCGCGAGCCACAAAACGTCGCGGCTCAATTGAACCTCGACAATGCCGGGTCGGTTTCCGCCCATGCCGTCCAGCCTTATTACACGGCGCTGCTGGCGCAGGCCTGCGGGCTGAAGGTGACGCTCGCGGCAGAGCCCGACGCGGTGACCGTCACCGCGGCCTGACGTCCGGTTCTGACGTTCGCGTCGGCCGCATCTTCATAAACTCTTAATGATCGGCGCCCCGGAGAGCACGTCTTTCCGGGGCGATGCCTATTAGCGCTTTGTTCAGCGCGTTCTTTTCTGATTACTCAACCATTATTAAACGCTTTGTGTTGAAACTGACTGCATTCGGGAGGCGTGCGTTGCACGCCCGTTTTGCGTGAAGGCCTGGTTTCATGGACGATCTGTTGCGTGAATTTCTGACCGAGACCAATGAGAGTCTCGACACTGTCGACAATCAGCTGGTTCGTTTCGAGCAGGATCCGAACAACGCAAAAATTCTCGATAACGTTTTCCGGCTCGTTCACACGATCAAGGGGACCTGCGGCTTTCTCGGATTGCCGCGCCTGGAAGCGCTCGCCCACGCCGCCGAGACGCTGATGGGAAAATTCCGCGACGGAATGCCGGTCACCGGTGCCGCCGTCACGCTGATCCTGAGCACGATCGACCGCATCAAGGAAATTCTCGGACAACTCGAAGCGACCGAGGCCGAACCGGAAGGCGCCGACGTCGATCTGATCGACGCGCTTCATCATATGGTCGATCAGGGCATGGCTGCGATGGCGGCGCCTGCTGCCCCGGCCGCCGCGACGGCTGGCGTCATGACCGGTCAGACGCTCGAGCGCGAACTGCGCCCCGGCGAGGTCTCGCTGGATGAGCTGGAACGCGCGTTCCGCGAAACCGAAATGGAAATTCCCTCGCCGCCGATTGCTCCCGCTCCCGCGCCGGCTCCGAAGCCGGCCGCCGCGAAGCCAGCGCCGAAGCCGAAAAAGCCGGTGATCGAGAACGACACCGCCGAAGGCGACAAGGTCGCCAACCAGTCGATCCGCGTCAACGTCGATACGCTCGAACATCTGATGACGATGGTGTCCGAGCTGGTGCTGACCCGCAACCAGTTGCTCGAGATCAGCCGCCGCAACGAGGACTCAGAGTTCAAGGTGCCGCTGCAGCGGCTCTCCAACGTCACCGCCGAATTGCAGGAAGGCGTCATGAAGACGCGCATGCAGCCGATCGGCAACGCCTGGCAGAAGCTGCCGCGCATCGTGCGCGACCTGTCGAGCGAACTCGGCAAGCAGATCGAACTTGAGATGCACGGCGCGGATACCGAACTCGACCGTCAGGTGCTCGACCTGATCAAGGATCCGCTGACGCACATGGTCCGCAACTCGGCCGATCACGGCCTTGAGTCGACCGCCGACCGCGTTGCCGTCGGCAAGCCGGAGCAGGGCACGATCCGCGTCTCCGCCTATCATGAGGGCGGCCATATCATCATCTGCATTGCCGATAACGGGCGCGGCCTGAACACCGAGCGCATCAAGGCGAAAGCGGTTTCCAACGGGCTGGCGACCGAAGCCGACATCGACAAGATGTCCGAAGCGCAGATCCACAAGTTCATATTCGCGCCCGGCTTCTCGACGGCCGCGGCGGTGACGAGTGTCTCGGGTCGCGGCGTCGGCATGGACGTGGTCCGCACCAATATCGACCAGATCGGCGGCACCATCGACGTGAAGTCGGTGCCGGGCGAGGGGTCGAGCTTCACCATCAAGATTCCGCTGACGCTGGCGATCGTCTCCGCGCTGATCGTGGAAGCCGCCGGCGACCGTTTTGCGATTCCGCAATTGTCCGTGGTCGAACTCGTCCGCGCCCGCTCCAATTCGGAGCATCGCATCGAGCGCATCAAGGACACGCCGGTGCTCCGGCTGCGCAACAAGCTGCTGCCTCTGATGCATCTGAAGAAACTTCTGAAGATCGACGACGGCGCGGAGATCGACCCCGAGAACGGCTTCATCGTGGTCACGCAGGTCGGCAACCAGACATTCGGCATCGTCGTCGACGGCGTTTTTCATACCGAGGAAATCGTCGTCAAGCCGATGTCCACCAAGCTCCGCCATATCGGGATGTTCTCGGGCAATACGATTCTCGGCGACGGCGCGGTCATCATGATTATCGATCCGAACGGGATCGCCCAGTCGCTCGGGACCGCGGCCGCGACGCAAAGCGAGATCGGAGATGAAAGCGCGGCGATGCGCACGAATTCCGACGCGCAGCTGACGTCCCTGCTGGTGTTCCGCGCCGGATCGGCGCAGCCGAAGGCGGTGCCGTTGGCGCTGGTCACGCGGCTCGAAGAAATCGCGGTCGAGAAGATCGAGTTCTCGAACGGCCGCTACATGGTTCAGTACCGCGAGCAGCTCATGCCGCTGGTGGAGATCGAAGGCGTGTCGCTGCGGGAAAACGGCGTGCAGCCCATCCTCGTGTTCTCGGACGATGGCCGTTCGATGGGCCTCGTGGTCGATGAGATCATCGACATCGTCGAGGAGCATCTGAGCATCGAAGTGGCAAGCACCCGCGATGGCGTGCTGGGCTCGGCCGTCGTGAAGGGCCAGGCCACCGAAGTGATCGATGTCGGACATTTCCTGCCGATGGCCTTCGCGGATTGGTTCAACCGCAAGGAAATGCGCCCGTCGGCGAACGCCCAGACCGTCCTGCTGGTGGATGACTCGGCATTTTTCCGCAACATGCTGGCGCCGGTGCTGAAAGCCGCGGGCTATCGCGTGACCGTCGCGCAGAGCGGACAGGAAGGTTTGACCGTGCTGCGTTCCGGCAACCAGTTCGATGTGGTCCTGACCGACATCGAAATGCCGGACATGAACGGGTTCGAGTTCGCCGAGGCCATCCGCGCCGACCGGCGCACCGAAGCGATGCCGATCATCGCGCTGTCGTCGCTGGTTTCGCCGGCCGCCATCGAGCGCGGCCGTCAGGCCGGCTTCCACGATTATGTCGCGAAGTTCGATCGTCCGGGACTGATCGCGGCGCTGAAGGAACAGACCGCCGATATGACTCAGGCGGCGTAAGGAAAATGACCATGGATGCAAACGTCGAGAGCGCCGACCGCGGGATCACCGAATACGTGACCGCGATGATCGGCGGCCAATTGTTCGGACTGCCGATTTCGCGGGTCCAGGACGTGTTCATGCCGGAACGGCTGACGCGGGTGCCGCTGGCGTCGGCTGACGTCGCCGGTGTTCTCAATCTCCGTGGCCGGATCGTCACCGCGATCGATATGCGCGCGCGTCTCGGTCTCTCCAGGAACGACGACGGCCGTCCCCCGATGGCGGTGGGTGTCGATCTGCGCGGCGAGTCCTACGGCCTGTTGATCGACAGCATCGGAGAGGTTCTCAAGCTTGCCGACGACAGCCGCGAGGTGAACCCGGTCAATCTCGATCCGCGGATGGCGAAGATGGCCGGCGGCGTCCATCGGCTCGATGGACAATTGATGGTGGTCCTCGATGTCGATCGCGTTCTGGAGATCGCGCCAGACATGATGGCCGCCTGACGATTTAAAAGAAGAATTTGGGAAGCAACGCACAAGATCCCGTCGAGCGCCGCCAAGCGGGAACGGCAGAAACATGAGGCTAAAATGAAGACATGTTTGATCGTTGACGATTCGAGCGTCATCCGGAAAGTCGCGCGGCGCATCCTGGAAGGTTTGGACTTCCAGATCGTCGAGGCCGAGGACGGCGAGAAGGCCATGGAAGTCTGCAAGCGCGGAATGCCGGACGCAATCCTGCTCGACTGGAACATGCCCGTGATGGACGGTTATGAATTCCTGCGCAACCTGCGCCTGATGCCCGACGGCGACAGGCCAAAGGTGGTGTTCTGCACCACCGAGAACGATGTCGCGCATATCGCGCGCGCGCTGCACGCCGGCGCGAACGAGTACATCATGAAGCCGTTCGACAAGGAAATCGTGACGGCGAAGTTTCATGAGGTCGGCCTGATCTGACGCTGTGCTGGAACGGCGGCCTGCGGCCGCCGTCCGGATCGTTTGTCTGAAGTCGTTCTGTTACCTTCGGTTGCGTAGAGTTGGTTGTCCTGATGAGCGTTGCAGTCCTGAATCCGCCCGGCTCGGCTGCACAACGGCATGAACCGTTGCGCGTCATGGTGGTCGACGACTCCGCCGTCATTCGGGGACTGATTTCCCGCTGGATCGAGGCCGAGCCCGACCTGACGGTCGCCGCGTCAATCCGGACCGGGCTGGACGCCGTCAATCAGGTCTCGCGCGTCGATCCCGATGTTGTCGTTCTCGATATCGAAATGCCGGACATGGACGGCATCTCGGCGCTGCCGTTGCTGCTCGAGAAGAAGCGCAACCTCGTCATCATCATGGCGTCGACCCTGACCCGCCGGAATGCGGAAATCAGTTTCAAGGCGCTGTCGCTCGGTGCGGCAGATTACATTCCAAAGCCCGAGAGCACCCGCGAGATTTCCGCCGCCGACATCTTCAAGCGGGATCTGATCGAAAAAATCCGCCATCTCGGCGCGCGGCTGCGCCGTTCGGCGGTCGTTCCCAGCCCTTCGCTTTCGCCAGCGGCGGAACCGGCGCGCGCGCCGCTGCCACGGACGCCGGCCGGCACGCTGCCGCCGGTCGCCCATCCGAAGCTGGTGATCCGGCCGTTCAGCGCCGCGCCGCCGCGCGTTCTCCTGATCGGTTCATCGACGGGCGGTCCGCAGGCGCTGATGAGTTTGGTGGCCGGCATCGGACCTGTGATCGACCAGTATCCCGTTCTCATCACACAGCACATGCCGCCGACCTTCACGACCATTCTCGCAGAGCATCTGGGGCGCGTGAGCGGACATCCCGCCCATGAGGCCGTCGATGGCGAAGCGGTGACGGCGGGGCGGATTTATCTCGCCCCCGGTGGCCGCCATATGCGCGTCGCGCGCTCCGGCGCCGGCGCCGTCATTGCGCTCGATGACGGACCCCAGATCAATTTCTGCAAGCCGGCCGTCGATCCGCTGTTCGCGTCGGCTGTCGATGTCTGGCACGCCGGAATTCTCGCGGTCGTGCTGACCGGGATGGGATCGGACGGCTCGCGTGGCAGCAGGACCATCGTCGATGCGGGCGGCAATGTGGTCGCGCAGGATGAAGCCACCAGCGTGGTGTGGGGCATGCCGGGCGCCGTCGCCAATGCAGGACTTTGCGCGGCCGTTCTGCCGCTGAACCAGATCGCTCCAAAGGTTGTTCGTGTATTTTCGGGAGTTCGCGCGTGACACCTTTGGATTACGAGTTTCTGCGAAAGCTTCTGAAGGACCGGTCTGGATTGCTGTTGTCGTCCGACAAGCAGTATCTGATCGAAAGCCGGCTGCTGCCGCTTGCGCGCAAGGCCGGATTGGCGGGCATCGGCGAACTGGTCCAGAAGATCAAGGCCGGCTCGGAAGCAACGGTCGTCGATGTGGTCGAGGCGATGACCACCAACGAAACATTCTTCTTCCGCGACAAGGTGCCGTTCGAAAACGTTCGCGACACCGTTCTTCCCCAGTTGCTGAAGGTGCGCGCCAATCGCCGCAGCCTGCGCATCTGGTGTGCGGCGGCATCGACCGGGCAGGAGCCTTACTCGCTCGCCATGATCCTGAAGGAAGCGCTGCCCGCGGGCTGGCGCGCGGAAATCGTCGCGACCGATCTGTCTCAGGACGTTCTCGAAAAGGCGAAGTCGGGAATCTACAGCCAGTTCGAGGTTCAGCGCGGTCTGCCGATTCAGATGCTGGTGAAGCATTTCAAGCAGGTAGGCGATGTCTGGCAGCTCAATGCCGACATTCGCGCCATGGTGCGTTACCAGCAGATCAACCTGCTTCAGGATTTTTCCCATTTCGGTGTTTTCGACATCATCTTCTGCCGCAACGTGCTGATCTATTTCGACCAGCCGACCAAGATCGATGTGTTCGGTCGCATGCAGAAGGTGAACGAGCCCGACGGCTACCTTTTCCTGGGTGCCGCGGAAACGGTGATCGGGCTAACCGACGCCTATCGGTCTGCGCCGGATATGCGCGGCGTCTATATCCCCAACCCGGTGCGTTCGTCGCCATCGCTGGTGCCCGGGATGGGAACGTTCAGTCACAAGGCGGTCGCGTCGAGCTGACGCTTCACCGGAACGCGACGCGCGCGTCATTGACAACCAGCCGGCCCTAAGGTCTAAAATAGGGCATGGGGAAGCGATCTCCCCACGAGGCAACATGCCCAAGAATCGCGTCCATTCTCGTCAGAGGGACGCATCATGTCTTCCATCAATTCAATCTCACCCGACAAACTCGTCCGGCTGATCGGCACGCCCAAGTGTCCGGCCCTTATCGATGTTCGCCTCGCGGAGGACATCGCCGCTGAGCCGCAATTCATTCCGGGCGCGCGCCGCCGAGACCATGAGTCAGTTGCCAACTGGGCGTCCGAGTTCTCCGGCCGTGCAACCGTTGTCATTTGCAAGAGAGGCGGGAAGCTGAGCGAGGGTGTCGCCGCCTGGCTCCGTCACGCCGGAGCTTCAGCCGACGTGCTGGAAGGCGGCCATGAAGCCTGGGCGAAGGCGAAGTTCCCGGTGGTGCCCGTCGCGAAGTTACCGCCGCGCGATCAGCAGGGGCGCACGATCTGGGTGACGCGCTCGCGGCCGAAAATTGACCGCATCGCCTGCCCATGGCTGATCCGGCGCTTCGTCGATCCGTCCGCGGTCTTTCTTTTTGTGACCGCTTCCGAAGTGGAGGAAGTCGGTGAACGTTTTGGAGCGGTGCCGTTTGACATTGAAAATGTCTTCTGGAGCCATCGCGGTAAACTGTGCACCTTCGATGTCATGATCGAGGAGTTCGGTCTCGACACTGCGCCTCTCAAGCATCTGGCAACGATCGTGCGCGCTGCTGACACCGCGGTTCTCGACCTTTCACCAGAGGCGCCGGGATTGCTTGCAGCATCGCTTGGCCTGTCGCGAATGTATTCGGACGATCTCGAGCAGCTCGATGCAGGACTCGCGCTCTATGACGCGTTCTATCGCTGGTGCCGCGATGCCACCGACGAAACCCATAACTGGCCTTCCCATAAAGCAAAAGTGAAAGCCAAGGCATGAGCGATGTAACGACAACGTCCGCGTTTTCCGCTGAGCGGAGCACTCCGGTCTTTCCAACTCCAAGGGAAGCCTTCTGGGTCTGGTTCCGGGTCGCGATGCTCAGCTTCGGCGGTCCTGCCGGACAGATCGCGGTGATGCACCGCATTCTGGTGGAGGAGAAGCACTGGGTTTCCGAGAGCCGATTCCTGCACGCGCTCAACTACTGCATGTTGTTGCCCGGTCCTGAGGCGCAACAGTTGGCGACTTACATCGGCTGGCTGATGCATCGCACGCGCGGCGGCATCATCGCTGGCGGCTTGTTCATTCTTCCCGGCGTCATCGCCATCATGGCGCTGAGCTATATCTATGCCGCCTTTGGCAATGTCGGATTTGTCGCGGCGCTGTTCTTTGGTCTCAAGGCTGCGGTGCTGGCGATCGTGATCCAGGCTGTTTTTCGCGTTGGCAAACGCGCGCTGAAGAACCGGATCATGCAGGGACTTGCGGCCGCTGCATTCATCGCAATTTTCTTCTTCGACGTGCCGTTTCCCGTGATCATTCTGACCGCCGGGCTGATCGGCTATTTCGGCGGCCGGGCCGGCCTTCCCGCATTTGCTGCGGGCGGCGGACATGACAGCAAGACGTCGACTGCGCTGGTCGATGCCTTGCTTGGCGATGAATTGCCCGATCATGCGCGCCCGACTGTTGCGCGCTCGTTGCGGATCGCTGTGGTCTGGCTCCTTCTATGGCTGACACCGGTGGCGTTGCTCTTCCTGATGCTTGGAGGGGGTAACGTGTTTACCCAGATCGCGGTGTTCTTCAGCAAGATGGCCATGGTGACATTCGGCGGAGCCTACGCCGTGCTGGCCTACGTCGCCCAGCAGGCCGTGGAAAATTATCACTGGCTGCGACCGCATGAGATGCTCGACGGACTAGGCATGGCGGAAACAACGCCCGGACCCTTGATCATGGTGCTCCAGTTCGTGGGCTTCATGGCGGCCTTCCGCGATCCGGGGACGCTGCCGCCGATGGTCGCAGGAACGCTCGGTGGCCTGCTTGCGACGTGGGTGACATTCACGCCGTGTTTCTTGTGGATTTTCCTCGGAGCCCCGTTCATCGAGACCCTGCGCGGCAACAAGGCGCTCACCGGCGCGTTGTCGGCGATCACGGCAGCGGTGGTCGGCGTGATCCTCAATCTTGCGATCTGGTTCGCGATCCACACCGTCTTCCGGGAAACGTCTCCGGTGCGCGGTTTCGGGATGTCGTTCGATGCCCCGCTGCTCTGGAGCGTCGATCCGTGGGCGCTCGCCCTTTCCGTCGCGGCGGCAACAGCGATCTTTCGCTTCAACACAGGGATGTTGCAGACGTTGGCGGCCTGCGCCTCCGCCGGAATGCTGCTTTATTTGGCCGGAGCTCTCTGACCCACATCATATATGGGGTTCCAGGATCGTCATGACGAAGGAGTAACGAAACGAATTCGCATCGAAAGAGTTCGGGCTGGGAAATGAAAACCGAACGGAGAAAACCAATGCGTATTCTCGGATGGTTGTTGAGTGCAATGCTTGTCACCGCAGCGCACGGCCAAGACATAAACTGGAATCAGGTGGATGATGTCTTGGGGCGGACGGCAACCGTTACCAAGGATGTCCATCGCTATGGATTTCCGCGCACCGACTTGAACGTGACCCTCGACGGCATAGCAATCAAACCGGCTCTCGCGCTCGGCGGATGGGTTGCGTTCCAGCCTAAGGGCAACCAGGCCATGGTGATGGGCGATCTGGTGTTGACGGAGAGCGAAGTTAATCCGGTGATGGCCAGGGTACTTTCCGATGGGATGGAAGTGACCGCGGTTCACAACCATCTTTTGCGCGCCTCTCCGGCGACTTTCTACATGCACATCGGCGGACACGGTGATCCCGTGAAAATGGCGATGACAATCCGCGAAGCGCTTGTGCTCAGCAGGACGCCCGGCGTCGTTGCTCCCGCAACAACGGGTGCGCTCGCCGCGCTCGATCTCGACACCGCAAAATTGGATGAGGCGATTGGAGTTAAGGGCCGCGCCGCCGGCGGAGTGTATCAATTTGGCGTGCCGCGGGCCGACACCATCACAGATAGTGGCATGGCCGTTCCCGCAGCGCTGGGTTCGGCCCATGCCATCAATTTTCAACCCACCGGAAACGGTAAGGCTGCGATCACCGGCGACTTCGTGGCTTTGGCCGAGGAGGTCAATCCGCTTGTCAGCGCGCTTCGATCGAATGGCATCGAGGTCACGGCTATCCATAACCACATGCTGATGGATGAGCCCCGCACGTTCTTTATCCATTTCTGGGCAAATGACGACGCGGTGCAACTCGCGAACAGCCTGAGAGCGGCACTCGAGAAGACCAACGTGCCGCCGAAGGAAAAATGAAAGGGTGCAACGCAATCTGCGGCCGCGCCGGGCCTCGCGATAAGGTTGCCTTATCCCGCCCCGGCTTCGCCTTATCGGCCGAAGTTCGCCGCCAGTTTGCCCTATGCGCGTAATGGCTAAAAGCCGGTCGCCACGCGGCGAGATTGTGCCTTTTCCAAACAAAAACCCCGCCATTTGCGGCGGGGGTTCAGTCTGGGAGGTGAGCCGTACAGGCTCCGGTACAACCCGATATCAGGCAGGAATGCGGACTTCCTCTTCGTGAGGCTCGCGCAGCACGTAGCCGCGGCCCCAGACGGTCTCGATGAAGTTGCGGCCATCCGAAGCGTTCGCGAGCTTCTTGCGCAGCTTGCAGATGAAGACGTCGATGATCTTGAGTTCGGGCTCGTCCATGCCGCCATAGAGATGATTGAGGAACATCTCCTTGGTGAGGGTGGTACCCTTGCGGAGCGAGAGCAGCTCCAGCATCTGGTATTCCTTGCCCGTCAGATGGACGCGCTGGCCACCGACTTCGACGGTCTTGGTGTCGAGATTGACGACCAGATCGCCGGTCTGAATGACCGACTGGGCATGACCCTTGGAACGGCGGACGATCGCATGGATGCGAGCGACCAGTTCGTCCTTGTGGAAAGGCTTGGTCATGTAGTCGTCGGCGCCGACGCCGAGACCCTTGACCTTGTCCTCGATGCCGGCGAGGCCGGAGAGGATCAGGATGGGTGTCTTGATCTTCGAGACACGAAGCTGCTTGAGAACATCGTAGCCGGACATGTCCGGCAGATTCAGGTCAAGCAGGATGATGTCGTAATCATAAAGCTTTCCGAGATCGACGCCTTCTTCTCCGAGGTCCGTCGTATAGACGTTGAAACTCTCGGATTTGAGCATCAGCTCGATCGACTGCGCAGTGGCGCTGTCATCTTCTATCAGCAATACGCGCATGCCAGTCCCCTATAGTCGCCGCTCCGGGCGTCAGGCCGGCCGCATACTTGCGGCACTGGAGAAACGCCTTTGAACAACTGATTCGGATCCTGACGACATATGGTTAACAAATGCTGATTCGTGTCTGCAAGCTCTATCGTGCAATTTTTGTCGAATCGCACTAAGATATTGCGGGTAAGCAGCTTTTCGTAGCCTAGCCGTTCAAGTTCCACATTAAGAGCCGGGCCTAACCGACTCCTGCGACTCACACCTTCGTTCTGAAGGTCGAGCGCTCTCAGTCACCAAAGACAGTGACGCAATGATTAACGATGCGGGTAAACACGGGGTTAAGGGACAGGCGCGAAATCGTCGAAACTTAAGGTTTTCGCAATGAAGGCGCTTGCCGAACAGATATCCGACATCGACGGCGTCAACATTTATGGCCGAGTGGTCGGCGTGCGCGGTCTCATGGTCGAGATCGCGGGACCGATCCACGCCATGTCGGTGGGCGCGCGCATCGTTGTGGAGACCGGCACCAATCGATTCATTCCGTGCGAGGTGATCGGCTTCACCGGCAGCAACGCCGTTGTCATGCCGTTTGCGGGACTGGAAGGCGTGCGGCGCGGCTGCCGCGCCGTGATCGCAAATGCAGCCAGCCAGGTTCGTCCGTCCGCGTCCTGGCTTGGACGTGTCATCAATGCGATGGGCGAGCCGATCGACGGCAAGGGACCGCTGACTCAAGGCCCGTCACCGATGCCTTACCGGAACGCGCCGCCGCCGGCCCACTCCCGCAAAAGGGTAGGCGCGCCGCTCGATCTCGGCGTGCGTGCGCTTAATACATTTCTCACCTGCTGCCGGGGCCAGCGCCTCGGCATCTTCGCGGGCTCAGGTGTCGGCAAGTCGGTGCTGCTGTCGATGCTGGCGCGCAATGTGGACGCCGACATTTCGGTGATCGGTCTGGTCGGCGAACGCGGCCGCGAGGTGCAGGAATTCCTGCAGGACGATCTCGGAGAAGAAGGCCTCGCGCGGTCGGTGGTAGTGGTCGCGACTTCGGACGAGCCCGCCTTGATGCGGCGGCAGGCTGCTTACCTCACGTTGGCGATCGCCGAATATTTCCGCGACGACGACAAGGATGTGTTGTGCCTGATGGACTCGGTGACGCGCTTTGCGATGGCGCAGCGTGAAATAGGCCTGTCCGCAGGCGAGCCGCCGACCGCCAAGGGCTACACGCCCACGGTGTTTACGGAATTGCCGAAGCTGCTGGAGCGCGCGGGTCCGGGTATGGGGGAGGGTACCATCACCGGCATCTTTACCGTGCTGGTGGATGGTGACGATCACAACGAGCCGGTGGCCGACGCGGTGCGCGGCATTCTCGACGGACACATCGTCATGGAGCGGGCCATCGCCGAGCGCGGCCGCTATCCGGCCATCAACGTCCTCAAGTCGGTTTCGCGGACCATGCCAAAATCGGCCGATCCGGCATTCTGGCCGACCATCACCAAAGCCCGCCAAACCATGGCGACGTACGCCGATATGGAGGAACTGATCCGGCTTGGCGCCTACCGGGCCGGGTCCAGCCCTGAGGTCGACGAGGCGATCCGGCTGCATGAGCCTCTGGAGGACTTCCTGCGGCAGGCCAAGGATGAAGCGACCGGTTTGGCGGAGGGGTACCGGCGATTGGAGCAAATCCTGCAAACCTTGGAAACGGAACGCTAACTTTGTCGGGCCATGATCCAGCATCTGTGTTTGACCGGGGGGGCCCTTGTGGGGAAGCCGGTTCCGTCCCGCTTTCAGATTGGGACTTCTGGGGAGTACGAGTCGATGAAGTCACGTGAAACGCTGATCCGCCTGAAGAAATTTCAGGTAGACGAAAAGCGCCGAAGGGTTGCTCAGATCGAGGGCATGATCGCTGACTTCCAGCGCATGTCGGTCGATCTGGAGCGCGAAATCCAGCATGAGCAGGATCGCGCCGGCATTCAGGACCCGTCCCATTTTGCCTATCCGACTTATGCCAAGGCCGCGATCCAGCGCCGGGAGAACCTGACCCGCTCCGCCGATGAACTGCGGGTTCAGCTCGAGGATGCCAAGGCCGTGCTGGGCGAGGCGTTCGAGGAACTCAAGAAGGTCGAGTTGCTGGACGAGCGCGATCAGGCGCGGGAGCGCGCCGAGGAAAACGCGCGCGAGCAGGCCGATCTCGACAGCATTGGCTTGATGCGCGCCCGGATCGGGGCGATGGCCTGAGGTCCGCGGCGGGGAGCCTTTCGGGCTCACCTGCCGGGCCAACAGGAACAGCGGACAGAGGTGCTGGTTTTCGCAATCTGTTTCCGTGATATGAGACCCGGGCCGCAACGCCCGGGTTTTGCTTTTTCGCGACTTGGAATCGGCCGAGTTTGTCGCCTGACAAGAGGTCATTCGGCCGGTTGTTCATCCGGCGGAAGCTGGACCGGATGCAGGCAAGGTGTGATACGAAGGCGAAATCGCGACATCGCGGTTTGAGACGGCCGGTTGCGATAGAACGATATATTTTGAGGGAATTGAATGCTGACGCCGGCTGAATTGATCTGGCTGCTTGCATCTGTTGCGAAGGGGGACGAGGCCGCATTTGAGCGCCTTTATGCTGCCACCCGCGCGAAACTCTTCGGCGTAGTCCTGCGTATCTTGAGGCGTCAGGATCTGGCGGAGGAGGTTGTCCAGGAAGCCTACGTCAAGATTTGGAACAGCGCCGGTCAGTTCAACCCGGCGATGGCATCTCCGATCACCTGGATGGTTTCGATTGCCCGCAATCGCGCGATCGACGTTGTACGTAAACGCAGCGAGGCGTCGATTGAAGACGAGCCGGCGGCGATGGAGGTGGCTTCCGACACGCCCGATCCGCTGGCGCGGAAGGAAATGACGGAGGAGTTGAAGCGAATTCTGGAATGTGTCGGTCAACTCGATCCCGACCGGCAGAAGCTGGTGCTGCTGGCGTATTACAACGGATGGAGCCGGGAACAATTGTCGGAGAAGTTCAACACGCCGCTGAACACCGTCAAGACATGGCTACGGCGCAGCATGATTGATATTCGCGAATGTCTCGGGTTGGCATGAATTCGTCGGCAGGGACTCTTTTGAAATAGTTTCGATTGGTATGAAATGAACTACAGCGAAGACCATATCGCACTCGCGGCGGAATACGCTCTCGGTACTCTTGACGCCGATGAGCGCGCGCTTGTCGAAACTATGATGATTGTCGATCATGGCTTCATGGAAGTGGTCGATGCGTGGGATCGTAAGCTCAGCCCGCTGCACCAGATGGTCGCGCCCGTCGAGCCGCCGCCGCATCTGTGGGATAACATCAAGAACGCCATCGGCATTGTCGATCAACCAGCTCAGCCGGTTTCAGAACCCGAGCCGGTCGGGCAGAGCCCAGTTTCCCCGACCGTGTCCGACCAGTTCGAATACGCGAATATCGGTTCGCAGCAGCCGGAAGACACAAGTTCTGTCAGCGCGACACCAACTGGCGATGCCGATGCGCCGGCTGCCGCCACCGTCGCGTCGGATCAAGCTGCGCCGGACCGCGCGGAGACCGCGGCAGCGATGCCTGAAATTATGTCCGGACCGGTCGTCGATCAGCCGTCGAATGTCGTTGCTTTGTCGGATCGCAAACGCGGCGGGTCCAGTGCATTCGGTTGGGTGATGACGGCCGTTGCTGCTTCGCTCGCCGGGGTGATCGCGCTCCAGGCCTATCGTCCTGAACTGCTGCCTGAAAATCTTCGCGTGAAGCCGAAGATTCAGGTCGTGGAGGTGGCCGCGCCCGCAGCGCCGCTGCCCGCGCAATTCGTCGCGGTGCTCCAGCAGAACGCCGCAGCGCCCGCATTCATTCTGACGGTGGACACCGCCACGAAGAATTTCACCGTGCGCAAGGTCGGCGCCACGCCGGAGCCGGGCAAGAGCTATGAACTCTGGCTCGTGTCCGACAAGCTCCAGCGCCCGCGTTCTCTCGGCGTCATCGGCGGCAGCGACTTCACGATCCGTCCTTCGCTGGCGGCTTACGATGCCGAGACGATCAACAAGGCGACCTATGCAGTCACCATCGAGCCCGAAGGCGGCTCGCCGACCGGCGTCGCTACGGGGCCGATTGTCTACACGGGCAAGCTGGTCGAGAGCGTGCCTGCGCTTCCCGCGCAGCCGCGCTGACTATTTTTGGTACGATCTTTTCCGAAAACCGGTTTCCATTTTTCGGGATGCCCCCAAAATCCGGACAACAAAAAACCCCCGTGGGGAGCGGGGGTTTTTCGGTCTCAGACTTGGGGTCTTCTGAGCAATCACAAGGCGACTTCGGGGGGCGGGGAAGAGAGCCTCGTGAATTCGTTAGCGGATCGTCGATAGATCCGAACTGGTCATGACAACTGCTTTATTGGCCTTCACTGCCGGACCGCTGACGCGGGCCGTCTGGGTCAAGCCATTATCCGAAAGGCGCGCAGAGATACCGAAACCCGCGACGCCGATCGCTGCGACAAGCGCAACGACAACGATCTTCAAATGGGTCATGCGATCTGCACTGTAAAACGAATGGTTCATACAAACCTCCCGCCGCCTTTTGATGCGGTCGAACGTTCGTCTCGTTCGCCTGCCCGTGGGTTCAATGACCTCACGTGTTAAGAACGTAATTGGCAGGGATTCGTTTCCAAGCGGCCTTCACAAACGAGTGAAATGTCTTGAACTCCCGAGAGGTCGATAAACCAATCTTGGTTTTCCAAGCAAAATCAGTATGTTGACCCGGTCTATTTTGCCGCGCTGCGGTACGGAAATTTTGTGGATGCGACGAAATGCTTGTCTGTGACAGGAAAGTCGCAGCTTTTTTTACCTGGAGCGGGTGCCCGCGCTAGATGCTTCCGACCGTCTTAAGGCGGGCTCGGGGATGAATTTCCGCCTGCGAAAGCACCGTGGTCTGGGCGCGGAACCGTTCCACCAGCGAGCGCACGAACGGCCGGATCGCGGCCGATGTGACCAGCACCGGCGCCTCACCTTCGCGCGCGGCCTGCTCGAAACGGTCGCGCACCATGGTCATGAATTCCGACAGTTTTGACGGCTGCATCGCAAGGCTGCGCTCCTCACCGGTGCCGATCAGCGATTCCGCGAAGGCCTGCTCCCACTTCGCACTGAGCGCGATCAGCGGCAGGTAGCCGTTCATCGATGTGTTCTGCGCGCAGATTTGCCGCGCCAAGCGCGCGCGAACATGTTCGGCGAGCGTTGACGGATTGCGCGAGAAGGCGAGCCCGTCGGCGATACCCTCGAGAATGGTGGACAGATCGCGGATCGAGATGCGTTCGGCCAGCAGCAATTGCAGGACGCGCTGGATGCCCGACACGGTGATCTGGTTCGGCACGATGTCCTTGACCAGTTCACCCTGTTCTTTCGGCAGGTCTTTCAGGAGTTTCTGCACTTCGCCATAGGAGAGCAGATCCGACATGTTGTTCTTGAGCAGTTCGGTGAGATGTGTGGACAGCACCGTCGCGGAATCGACCACGGTATAGCCCTTGAGCGAGGCTTCTTCCTTGAGGGAGGCTTCGACCCAGGTCGCGGGCAATCCGAAGGTCGGCTCGGTGGTGTGGGTGCCCGGAACGTTGACCTGGTTGCCGGCGGGATCCATGACCATGAACTGGTTGGCCCAGATGCGGCCGGTGCCGGCATCAACTTCCTTGATCTTGATGACGTAGGTGTTGGCCTCCAACTGCACGTTGTCGAGAATGCGCACGGCGGGCATCACGAAGCCCATTTCGGTGGCGAGCGAACGGCGCAGCGCCTTGATCTGGTCGGTAAGGCGGTCGGTGCCGTCGGGTCCGTTCACCAGCGGCAACAGCGCGTAGCCGAGTTCGATTTTCAGATCGTCGATCTTGAGCGCGCTCGAAATCGGTTCGTCTGCGGCAGCTGCGGCGGCCGCGGCGGCAGCCGGTTCGGCGGCGACCCGGGCCTCCTCGACCTTGACGGCGCGGTTGCGGTTGCGTGCGCTCCACGCCAGCCAGCCGGCGCCGCCCCCGAGAAAGAGGAACGGGAGCATGGGAATGCCCGGAAGCATCGCCAGCACCAGCATCACGCCCGATGACATGCCGAGCGCCTGCGGATAGCCCGACAACTGCTTCATCATCGCCTTGTCGGCGGCGCCGGTGACGCCGGCCTTCGAAACCAGCAGGCCCGCGGCCGTGGAGACGATCAGCGCAGGCACCTGCGTCACGAGGCCGTCGCCGACCGTCAGCAGCGTGTAGGTGCGGGCGGCGTCGGCGAAGCCCATTCCCTGTTGCGCGACGCCGATGATGATGCCGCCGATTACGTTGATGAACACCACCAGCAGTCCGGCGATGGCGTCGCCGCGCACGAACTTGGAAGCACCGTCCATCGCGCCGAAGAAGCCGCTTTCGTCTTCCAGTTCCTTGCGGCGGTGTTTGGCGGTTTTCTCGTCGATCAGGCCGGCGGAGAGGTCGGCGTCGATCGCCATCTGCTTGCCGGGCATGGAGTCGAGATGGAACCGCGCCGCGACTTCTGCGATGCGGCCTGAACCCTTGGTGATGACGACGAAATTCACGATGACGAGAATGGTGAAGACGATAATTCCGATGACGAAATTGCCACTCATCACGAAATTGCCGAACGCCTCGATGACATGACCGGCGGCGGCGGTGCCTTCGTGGCCGTGCGATAGGATCAACCGCGTCGAGGCGAGGTTGAGCGACAGCCGCAGCATCGTGGAAATCAGCAGGATGGTCGGAAAGGCGGAGAATTCCAACGGCGTCTGGATGAACAGCGCCGTCATCAGGATCAGGATCGATAGTGTGATCGAGATCGCCAGAAACAGATCGAGCACCACCGCCGGCAGCGGCAGGATGAGGACGACGAGAATGGTGAGAACACCGAAGGCGAGCGCGAGATCGCCGCGCTTGAGCATGGTGCCGATGTCGGTGAAGTTGGGGAACCCCGAGGCTTTTGCCGGGCTGCCCTGGCCTGCCGTTAGATCAACCATCGTTGCCGCTTCCCCACGCGCGTGTCTGTCACGAGCCCCAAAGACTTGAGCGGCGGCCGAAGGGCCACCGTTCCTAAAGTGAGGCACCGCACTGGCATCCACGGGCATTCCCCCGGCTCTGCACGACAGACGACACTCGACTTCACCCGGCAAAATTTGCCCAGTTTATGGTTAGGAAAGAGTTAACGCGGAAAGCAGCGGCTAAAATGCCGCGCTCGGGAGGATGATATTCTCGCATATCCCCCATTCGGAGAATGACTTGACCGGCGGCTCAAGGGCGACGAAGTTGCCCCTGTGCCGGGTTCCATCGATTCAGTCTCCCATCCAGCGGGTTTCACGCCGGACTCACGTGCGGCGTGGGTGCGGCTGGGTATTGCCGTCATCATCGGATCGATCGGCAGCGTCGGCATGTGGTCGGTGGTGGTTGTCATCCCGATCGTGCAGGCCGACTTCGGCGCAACGCGGGGCGCGGCATCGCTGGCGTTCACCTGCACCATGCTCGGTTTCGGCTTGGGCGGCGTCGCGATGGGCCGGCTGTCGGATCGCCTCGGCATCGTGTCGGCCATTTCCATCGGCATCGTGGCCATGCTGCTGGGCTACGTCGGGGCAGGTTACTCTGCTGCGCTCTGGCAATTCAATCTGATGCACTTCCTGATCGGCCTCGGTGCCGCGGCGACTTTCGGGCCGCTGATGACGGAGGCGTCGCACTGGTTCAGCCGCCATCGCGGTCTGGCCGTTACCATTGCGGCCAGCGGAAACTACATCGCAGGCACGTTCTGGCCGACGGTTGTCGAACGCGGCACCGCTTATGCCGGCTGGCGCGCCACGCACATCGCAATCGGGATCGGCTGCACCATCGTCATGGTCGTTGTGGTTGCGATCCTGCGCTGGCAGATCGGCAGCGAAACCGTGCGCTCACATGAAAATGCGCCGCCGCCGCGCGTGGATCTGCGGCTCAATACAAATACGCTGACGATCATGCTTTGCATCGCGGCCGTTTCCTGCTGCGTGGCCATGTCGATGCCGCAGGTTCATATCGTCGCCTATTGCGGAGATCTTGGATACGGCGTCGCGCGCGGCGCCGAAATGCTGTCGCTGATGCTGGCCTTTGGCATCGTCAGCCGGATCGGCTCGGGCTTCCTCGCCGACCGTATCGGCGGTCTGCGTACGCTGCTTGTCGGCTCGATCGCGCAAGGCGTGGCGCTGCTGTTCTATCTGTTCTTCGACGGACTGACGTCGCTTTATATCATCTCCGCGATGTTCGGGCTGTTTCAGGGCGGCATCGTGCCGAGCTACGCCATCATCGTTCGGGAATCGATGCCGGCCAGCGAAGCTGCGACCCGGGTGGGCATTGTGATCTTCGCATCCGTGATCGGCATGTCTTTCGGGGGGTGGGTCTCGGGCGTGATCTTCGACGCAACCGGTTCTTACGCCGCCGCGTTCCTTAACGGCGTGGGCTGGAACGCGCTGAACGTCACCATCGTGGTGGCGCTGCTTCTGCGCGCCCGCCAGCGCATGGCTTTTGCCTGATTTTTCAGTGAAGCTAAGGGTTGACCGCAAGGAACGGGCGTCCTAACGGACATTCGCGCGAGATATTGCGCGCCGCAACCAGAGCATGTCGATGCAAGTCACGCTGATGAAAGGCAAGATCCACCGCGCGCATGTAACGGAAGCGGATCTGCATTACGAAGGTTCGATTTCAATAGACCGCGCGCTGATCGACGCCGCCGGTTTCCTCGTCAATGAACGGGTCGACATCTACAATATCGACACCGGCGCGCGTTTCTCGACTTACGTCATCGAAGCGCCGGCAGGCTCCGGCACGATCGGCCTGAATGGCGCGGCGGCGCGGCTTGCGATGATGGGTGACAAGGTTATCATCGTAGCTTACGCGAATTTTGACGACGCCGAGGCAAGGCAGTTTCAGCCGCGCGTCGTTCTCGTTAATGAGAGAAACCAGAAGTTGTAACTTCTTGTTACCGGTTTCCATCGCGCAGACAGGATGTGATGTATGCACGAGCTGTTCGAGGCGGATTTGCTCGATCTAGCGGGCAGGGGGCGATTGCGATCGCTGCGTGAGCGGGCCGGGATCGATTTTACCTCGAACGACTATCTGGGTCTCGCTGAATCCGATGAGTTGAAGCGCGCTGCAATCGACGCGGTGGCACGCGGCGTTCCGGTCGGTGCCGGCGGATCGCGGCTGCTGCGCGGCAACCATCCTGAGCACGAGGCGCTTGAAGCGGAAGCGGCTGCCTACTTCGGCGCGGAGACTGCACTCTATTTCGGTGGCGGCTATGTCGCGAACTTCGCAATTTTCTCGACGCTGCCGCAGCGTGGCGATCTTGTCGTTCATGACGAGCTGATTCACGCCAGCGTTCATGAGGGCTTGCGCAGTGGCCGTGCCGACCATGTCGGCGTCGCGCATAACAACATCGAAGCATTCGATGCTGCGATCGTCCGCTGGCGCGCTGCCGGCGGCAAGGGGCGTCCATGGCTTTCCGTTGAAAGTCTCTACAGCATGGATGGCGACAGCCCCGACCTCGCTGGCCTGTTCGCCGTCGCCGATCGTCATGAGGCGATGGTGGTCATCGACGAGGCGCATGCGACTGGCGTCCTGGGTCCGCAGGGACGTGGGTTGGCAGCGGCGTTCGAGGGGCGCGACAATGTCATTACGCTGCATACCTGTGGCAAGGCGTTGGGCACAGTCGGCGGCTTTGTTCTGGCACCACGCACGATCCGGGATTTCCTGGTCAATCGCTCGCGCCCCTTTATCTTTGCTACTGCTCCATCGCCGCTGGTTGCTGCGGTCACACGTAAAGCGCTGGAGATTTCCCGCACCAACCCGGAGCGCCGCGAGCGGCTGGCGCGGCTGGTTCAGTTCGCGGGTCATGAGCTTCGCCGCAGCTGTCATATGACTGCTTCCGGTTCCCAAATTCTTCCCATTATCATCGGTGCGGATCGTGCGGCGGTCGCTATCGCGGCATCGCTGCAACGCCGGGGTTTTGATATTCGCGCGATCCGTCCACCGACCGTCCCCGAAGGCACGGCGCGGCTGCGCATCGCGCTGACATTGAATATCGATGAGGCCATCGTCACCGACCTGTTCGGCGCGCTTGCCGAAGACATGCGGACAGCCGCATGACCGTGCGCATCGTTGTCACGGGCACGGATACAGGAATCGGCAAGACGGTTTTTTCGGCGGCACTTGCGGGCGCGCTCGATGGGTTCTACTGGAAACCTGTGCAGGCCGGCCTTGATGAAGAGACCGATTTTGAGACAGTGCTGCGGCTGTCCGGGCTTCCGCGCGAGCGACTGTTGCCTGAGGCTTATCGGTTGAAGACGCCGGCGTCGCCGCATCTCGCCGCGAAGATCGACGGCATTGCCATCGATCGGGACGCGCTTCTTCTGCCGGAGGTTGACCGTCCGCTGGTGATTGAAGGGGCCGGTGGCCTGATGGTGCCGCTAACAGAGAGCGACACATATATAGATGTCATGGCGCGATGGCGGGTGCCCGTCGTGCTGTGCGCACGAACCACACTGGGCACGATCAATCATAGCCTCTTGTCCATTGAAGCGCTGCGCCCGCGAAATATCCCGCTGCTCGGTGTCGCCTTCATCGGCGACGAGAATGTAGAATCCGAGCGGATCATTTGCGCCATGGCGCGCGCGAAGCGTCTTGGCCGTCTGCCGCATCTTGCGGAGCTGACAGGCGAAACCTTGCGCTCAGCCTTCGCATCGCATTTCGATGTCGCCGACTTCCTCAAGGATGCGCCCCGATGACAACGACATCGCCGGTCTGGCATCCATTCACGCAGCACGCAGTTCAGCCTGAAGCCACGATGATTTCGAAAGGCGAGGGGGCATGGCTGGAGACGCCCGACAGCAAGCGCATCTTCGATGCGATTTCATCTTGGTGGGTCGTGACTCACGGCCATCGCCACCCTCACATCGTACAGGCAATCAAGGACCAGGCGGATCGGCTCGACCAGGTGATCTTTGCCGGATTCACCCATGAGCCGGCGGAGAAACTGGCGAGGCATCTGGTTGCGATCACGCCGCCGGAACTGAAGTATGTTTTCTTTTCCGACAGCGGATCGACCTCCGTGGAAGTCGCCCTGAAAATGGCGCTGGGTTACTGGCAGCATCAAGGCAGTAAACGCAGCCGCATTCTTGCACTTGAAGGCGCCTATCACGGCGACACCATCGGTGGCATGTCGGTTGGCGAGCGCGGCGTTTTCAATGCGCCCTATGATCCTCTGCTGTTCGACGTCGAGCGGATTCCGTTTCCTGCGCCAGGCCGGGAGGACGCGACGCTGGGTGCGCTGAACGCTGCCTGCAAGCGCGGCGATGTTGCCGCGTTGATTGTCGAGCCTTTGGTTCTCGGAGCCGGGGGCATGTTGATCTATCCGCCGCACGTGCTGGCGGAGATGAAACGCATCTGCGGAGCACATGACGTGCTCTTGATTGCAGATGAAGTGATGACGGGGTGGGGACGCACGGGCACGTTGTTTGCCTGCGAGCAGGCGGGCATCGCGCCGGATATTGCCTGCTACTCGAAAGGGCTGACGGGTGGTTCGGTGCCGCTGGCGGTGACGCTCTGCCGCGCGGATATTTTCGACGCGCACTATTCGATGGACCGCAGCCGCACATTCTTTCACTCCAGTTCGTACACGGCGAACCCGATCGCCTGCGCCGCCGCTCTGGCCAATCTCGAAATCTGGCAGCGCGAACCGGTGATGGAGCGCATCGCTTCGCTTGCCTCACTACATCAGGAGAGGCTCGCACGGTTTCGCGACGACGACCGCTTCATGAACGTGCGTCAGATCGGAACCATCGCCGCGCTCGATATTGCGGTCAAGGATGCTGGCTACCTCGCCGACATCGGGCCGCGTCTCTATCGCGGATTTCTCGCGCGCGGTTTACTGATCCGTCCGCTCGGCAACACGATCTATCTCATGCCGCCTTATTGCAGCACGGCAAACGACCTCGATCTGGCTTATGACGCCATCGATGAGCTGGCGGGGAAGGCCGCCTGAAGACCCGCTTATATTGTCGTCGGTACTATCCGCTGATGGCCACGAACGCCGACGCCAACCCTGAGCTGCTGACGGCCGAGCTGACGAAATAGCAGAATCCGAGAAGCGCGAGAAATCCAAGAAAAAACAGGCCGAACAGGATCATCGAGATCCGCTTGGTGAATTCCGAAATGTTGGCAAGGCCGAGGCCTCCTGCGATCAGCGACAGAACGAGAAACAGGACAGCCCAGCGAAACACATGTATCTCCTGTTGGTCCTCAAGACTTCTTTTGCTGCGGGGCAGGCGACTGGCTGGAATATCCCTCGAAACACAGGCGAACGACGCCACAGCCCGGGATATGTTCCAGATGATCGGCGCACGCGATTGCCCAGAGGCGTCGGTCATTGTATGGGGATGATTGCACCGTTATTTGCCCCGTTGCGGGGGCCGGCGGGGCCTGTAGCTCAATGGTTAGAGCCGACCGCTCATAACGGTCTGGTTGCAGGTTCGAGTCCTGCCGGGCCCACCACACAGTCCTTCGATATCCGTGATATCGCGAGAGCGACGAGAAAAGCCCGCTGTTGGCGGGCTTTCTGAAACTACCTGTCGCTCAATCGGTCTCAGAGACCAGCATACGGTTGATTTTGGCGGTTTGTCTCTGTGGCTGGAAAATCCTGTTCCCCAGCTAGCTAATCAGGCCTGTAGGCCAAGGCTTCGGTGTTGGGCTGCCCAGAGCTCGGGCAAATCGCGAATGGTTGAGATTCCAACTCCTCTCGGAAGATGTCCGTTCACAGCAGCTTGGACGAGGGTTGGCGATAGAAACGCGAGGGAGATTGTCAAGTTGACTTGCCGCAGGGTGCATTTCTCACGCGACGCGATTTGTTGAGTAGATGTGACGCTGCCTGAGATGAGTTTGTCGACCCAAAGTCGGCCTTGAGCGATCGCCTGGACGAGCTTTGCTCGCGTTTCGGACCGGATCGGTCGTTTATCCATGCGCTGTGATGATTTTGCTGGCGGGATAATTTCTCTGGCGACTTTGGAGGGCGGTTTGGACCACGGAACGGTGAGGACGGAGGGTTGAGCATTACGCGATTTGCCCTTGGCTTCTAGCTGGGCCTTGGTCGAAAGCTGAACTTTCAACGTGCTCAGGCCAACTTCGACACGTTCAATGTGACCGCGGATGTCTGATGCGGAACTAAAGTTTGTCTGCTTCAGGTGCTTCTGAACAGCATCGAATACCAGCTTTTCAATTAGCGGCGCTGGTACCCGCGGGACACTGCCAGTATTTCGGGACTGACCCCGTAGGAGGTTGCCCGAGATGTAGTAGCGATAGCGAACACCTTTTTTGAGCTTCGAGGTCGGTGTCATCCGGTTGCCGCGGTCATCGAAGATGCGGCCCATGAGCAGGGCCTCGGAGTTATTTCTAGCTGTGGCGGTCGCTTGGCGTTGCTGGTCGAGTTTGGCTTGGACGGCGTCAAACAGCTTGCGCTCAAGGACTGGCTTCTGCTCGCCTTGCAGGACCTCGTCCTTGTATTTGACCTCGCCGATATAGAAGCGGTTGCGGAGAAGATGAGCAACCGGTCCCCTGCCGAAGGGGATGCCTCCGATGATCTTGCCGGTCGATAGAGGTCGGCGCTTCGTGGTGATGCCGCTCTTTCGTAGATCCTCAAGGAGCGTACCGATGCTTCCAAGTTCGAGATACCGACGGAAGATATGACGAACGGTCTTGGCCTCGCTCTCGACAATGGTGATTTTGCGATTTTTGGCCCTGTAGCCGAGTGGAACGACGCCCCCGACCCAAAGTCCCTTGCGCTTTGAAGCTGCTATTTTATCTCGAATGCGTTCCGACGTGACCTCGCGTTCGAACTGGGCGAAGGACAGCAACACATTGAGTGTCAGCCGTCCCATGGATGTCGTAGTATTGAACTGCTGCGTGACCGACACAAACGAGACGCCGTGCTTATCGAAAAGCTCAACAAGCTTGGCGAAGTCAGCCAATGATCTCGTCAGGCGGTCGACCTTATAGACGACGATGACGTCGATCCTTCCTTCCTGAATATCAACAAGGAGTTGTTGAAGGGCAGGCCGGTCAGTTGATCCCCCGGAGAAGCCTCCATCGTCGTACCGCTTGCGAAGCTGCGTCCATCCCGCATGTGCCTGGCTTTTGATGTAGGCAGATGCTCCTTCAAACTGAGCATCGAGAGAGTTGAAATCCTGATCCAGGCCGGCATCGGTCGACACGCGCGTATAGATCGCGCACCGAATGGTCTTACGGTGGCTGCTCATCGGTCGGTCCTTGCTTCCTTGCCGATAGTGCCGTCTCGCAGGCCGAAAAACCTAGGGCCGTTCCAACGCGTGCCGGTCATGGCAAAGGCTACCGCAGAAAGGCTCCTGTAGGTCTTCCCGTTCCAGGCAATCCCATCAGTCATCACCATGACGCGATGCTGACGACCCTTCCATTCCCGCATCAGGACCGTGCCGGCTTCTGCCTTGGTCTGCCGCCGATCATGGGCTTCAAGCTGTGAGGCAACGACGCTCCGGGATTTGGTCCCGCCGCTTCGTTCAAGCGCAGCTTTTGTCGCCGCGTCGAGATCGCCGAATGCGTCAGCCTGCAGCCGATAAGCAAGGACACCAAAAAGCAGGTGCTTTGGCAGATGGGAAAGGGCAGGCTTTCGGAAGTTGGTCTTCCAGCGGGCCTGCAATCCGCGCAGATCGAGACCGCGCAACTGCGCGATCTCGCTTTCAATCGAGTTTCTCAAAGACTGCCTCAAGCCGCGCGTGCACGCCATGGCTAGGCCATCGAGCTAGTCACGGTATCTTTGGTCGTCGATGATCGTGCAGCTTTGATGCGATAGAGGCGGTCTTTGCCCGGCTTCTCCGAGGTGAGGTCAAGTTTCAACCGCTTGCGCACAACACCGGCAAGAAAGCCCCGCACCGAGTGCTGCTGCCAGCCGGTTGTCTTCATCATCGCCGCTACTGTCGCGCCTTGTTTGGAGCGAAGCATCGCCAGCACTTTGTCGTGTTTGGTTTCTCCGTTTATCGACGAGGCCTTGGCCGCGACCGAGGCTGGGCTGATCCGCCCAGCGAGCGGCTTTCTATGTTGCTGTGCGGAATGGGGAGCAGTGGCTCGAAGCAGCGTTGCGCCACGTTTCGCGGCGGTCTTCTTGGGTTTAGCTTTTTTCACGAAAATCTCCTGAGATTGCCGCGGCAATGTCTGCCGCACGACCTCGACCCCGCGCACTGGCGGGGCAATCTCAGGGAGCCACTATGGGCGGCTCACAGATGTAGCAATGCTCGAATTGCTCTTCATTGCCAGTCATTTCTGATGTGAAATGGGACGGAATATTGGGTTCGAATCCTATTCGCCCAGCCAACCAGTGCGGCTTTCAGAGAATATCCTTCTTAGATGCCAGAAAAGCCCGCCAAATGCGGGCTTCTTTGACGTCGATGAGTCTCCAAGATACCAATTGTCGAACTTTTGCGGCGCGAATTCCCGAAAGTCTCCGGCTATCTATTGAAAAATTCCCGTTTTCTGGAGACTCGCTCTGGAGACCAGAGAATAATCCACTACACGGTGGGTGAATCAGTCGGAGCGATTTTTAGCATTCCAGACTTCGCCGAAGCGGATCGAGAGACCGGGTTCGAACTAGACTGGTTGAGTTCGAATCCTCGTTCTCCAAGATAGAGATGCCACTCTCCACGGTTTCAGTTGGGGAGTATTCCCGCAGTCGCGGATCACCGGAGGAGGGGCGTTACGCCCGCGGGCAGAGCCGCATTCTTGCCCAAGCCACCGATCAGAAGATCGGCCGTGCCACGTGCAACTTGATCGACAGTCCATGATCCATCGGATCTGTACCATTTGGTGACCCTGTGTGTACCGAAAACCTAAACCCGGACGTAGTGATGTTGAAGTCCGCCAAGGATGGCGTGTGATTTGATGTTCCGGTCCGCTGAATTTGGAGAGATCGACGTATCTTTGTTCAACGATCGATGCGTTCTGACGCTGTTGTAATAATCAGCATAGGATTTCAGAATCCGGCGCAGATGCGCCTCGCCCAAGACAATGATGTGGTCCACACACTCACGCCGGATCGATCCGATCAGCCGTTCGGCGAAGCCGTTCTGCCAGGGTGAGGTTGGTTCAGTGGGCGTGTCCCGGATCCCCATCGCGCGCAATCGGCGTGTGACGATGGTGCCAAAGATGCGATCCCGGTCGCGGATCATGTAGCGCGGGACTTCATTCCACGGGAATGCTTCGGTGATCTGGCGCGCAACTCACTCCGCGGTCGGATGTGCTGTGACGCTGATCCAGACCAGTTCTCTGCGATCCAGCCGCACTATGATGAAAGCGTAAAGCAGGTCGAAACCGATAGTCGGGACAACGAACAAGTCCATAGCGGCAACATCCGGTGCGTGATTACGCAGAAAGGTGCGCCATCCCTGGCTTGGCGGCCCGCACCGTTTGATCATGTATTTGGCGACACTCGGCTGCGCGACCTGAAACCCGAGCTTAAGCAGCTCACCGTGGATGCGCGGAGTTCCCCAAAGTGGGTTCTCCACGCTCATCCGCTGGATCAACACACGGAGGTTCGTTTCGATCTGCGGTCGCCCTCCCAGTGGGCGCGACTTCCAACGCCAGTAGCAGCGAAGCCGGCCCTGTGCCAACGCACCAGCGTCTCGGCTGGATGATTGTAAGAACCTTCAAGATTGATGGAAGCCAGCGATACAGCTGGATAAAAAACCAACGATCGTTGTTCGTCAGCCGTGGCCGATCGCGCATCTTGCGCTGCAAAACGATCAACTGATGTCGAAGTACTGCGTTCTCAGCTTCAAGCCGGTTCTTTGGTGAGGCCAAAATCCCCAGAAAGAAACGTAGTAGCCCAATCATCCCATCAGCTTAGGCGATTCCGTCACCTCATCAACGGGGGATAAGGTTTTCAGTACACACAGGCTTGTCGGCCAGGCGCGGTTGCCCAATGTTTTGGATTTTTTCCGGATTTCGCAGTTTATGTCTTGCATAGGGATATAACGTTATATAACGTCTTATCATGTTATAAGGCGAGGTCATCCAAGGCGCGTGATGGTTCCGCTCTCCTTGAGGATGAATCGCAAGCTAGGTGGGTCATGCCGCAAGTCGATAAGCAAAAGGCCGGTTCGTTGCGGACGTTGTCTCGGCAAAGCCTCGAGCCTCTCTATGAGCAACTGGCCACCCGTATCAGCAATCAGATCCAGAGCGGAGAGTTGCCGGCGGGCACCAAGCTTGAGAGCGAAGCGGAGTTGATCGCCAGATATGGTGTCAGCCGGATCACCGTGCGTCAGGCGATCGCAGTGCTCCGGAAGCAGGGTAAGCTGATGGCGCGGCGCGGCAAGGGCACCTTTGTTGCGGAGAAGGTGGTCTCGCAGCGTCTTGATACCTTGCAGGGCTTTTATGATGCGTTGCGCAGTCAGGGCCTCGATCCGCAACTTCAACTGCTTGAGTTTTCGCCCGATGCCGGAGCGCAGGATCTCGCTCGACCAAGCGAAGCTGATTTACCGGTCCGTCTGAAGCGTCTTTACTCTCTTGACGGTCAACCGTTTGCGCTTGTGATCGGCTATTTGCCGAGCCGGGCTGGAGAGATTAGCGCTGCCCGCGTCGAGCAGATGAACGTCTATCAAATCTTGGGCGAGCATCTCGGCGTTCGCGTTGCGCACGCCGAAGTGACAATCCGGTGTCAGCGGCCTCCTGCGGAGGTGGCTAAATTGTTCGACCTGAAACGATCGGAATCCATGCTTGTGATGGATCGGCAATCGTTCGCGCAGGATCGCAGCGTCTGCGAGGCCATGCGGATCTACATCGTCGCAGAGCGCTATCAGTTCAGCCTGCATGTCACTGGCGCGCTTGACATAGCGCGAGGCGTACAACCGGTCACCTTCGACGAGCGGCCGTTATTGCGTCGCGCCGTGTCTCCCGTGGAATGAGATTTTTAGTCGTCTGGTATCGAGGTTGTGATGAAGCTGAATGCCGAAGAAAATGCGATGCTTGCAGGCGAGTTCGGTCCGGTGCCGCAGATCGCTATTCAGCATCAGATCAAGGTTGGCTCTTTCTTCGGTGCGCATGATTTCGTGCCCGTCAGTCAGGCGCATGTTATGGCGGATACCGAAAGTCTCGGCGAGGCCGGCGTGCAATGGCTTGAGACGTTGGCCGCTGAACAGGTCGGTCGCCATCGGGTGTGCATTCCGACGATCACCGATCCGCGCGGCACTGATTTCACCAAGGCCAGCGCGCTCGGGCAGGCGTCTTGGATGCTGTCGCTGGAGCGGCGCGCGATCAATTCGTTCGTCAAACTCGGCGTCTCGATGACGAACACCTGCATCAACTATCAAACCATTCAGGCGCCCGTGCGCGGCGAACATCTCGCATTCGGCGATACCGGTGTGGTGATCTATTCAAACTCGGTTTGCGGAGCAAAATCGAATTTCGAAGGCGGCCCGTCAGCGATTGCTGCCGGGCTGACCGGTCGCACACCACGTTACGGATTTCATCTGGATCAGCACCGTCGCGCGACGTTGCTGATTCGCGTCGAATGGGCGCCTGTGACGCTGAACGATTGGGGCGCGCTCGGCGCAGTCGTCGGTAAGCTCGCCGGCAACTACTGGTCCGTGCCGGTTCTCGAAGGACTGACGGAAGTGCCCGGATCGGATGCGCTGAAGCATTTTGGCGCGTCAATGGCGAGCTTCGGTTCCATCGCGCTGTTTCATATCGTCGGCATCACGCCCGAAGCGCAGCGGCTCTCGGATGTCGGCGGCGATCGGCTTGAAGTCGCCCATCGCGTTGGCGAGGCCGAGATACGCGCGCTGCAGGCGCTCTACGAGAACAATGAAGAGATCGATGTTGTCGTGTTCTCGGCACCGCAGTTGAGTCTCTACGAGATGCGGGAGCTCGCGAACATGTGCGATGGCCGTCGCTTTACTAGGCCGCTGCTCGCCGTGACCAGCCCCCAGGTCAAGACCGACGCCGATCGCTTCGGTCTCACGGAGTCGATCGAGGCGGCTGGCGGACACGTACTCTCCGGCATGTGTTTCTATCAGTCGTATGCGCGGGAAATCGCCGAGGCCAACGGCTGGAAGCGCCTGGCAACCAACAGCGCCAAGCTTGTGAATATTCTCGGCGGCTACGGATATTCGGTCAATCTCGCTTCGATGGAGCGTTGCGTTGCAGCCGCCGAAACAGGGAGGCTCAAATGACGCAAGGGACCGCAGAAATTCTTGGCCGCTCACACACCAAGGTCTTCCAGGCGCGACAGGCGATGGGAGATACTGTGATCGGCGAGGCGCTCGTCGCCCAGGACAATTTTTCGGCGCGCTACGATCTTGATCGGATCGCCGGCATTTTTTCGCGACCGACCCATCGCCTGGTTGGCCAGTCCTATGTCGGCAAGATTCTGATCTTCGATACCGCCAAGGGCGGCGTTGCCAGCGCGTGGATGCTGCATGAAATGGTCTCGCGCAGCGTCGCGCCGATCGCCTTCGTGTTCAACAGCGTCAATCCCATTCTTGTGCAGGGCGCATCCTTCGCGAATCTCACGATGCTCGCGGGCTTTGACGAGGACATCACGTTGAGCGTCCCGTCCGGTGCGATGGTGGAGATCGACGGCAGGAGCGGTGTGCTGCGGATCGTGGATGAAAAGCCCTCTAGCCGCCGGCCGGAGCAACGTTGATGTGTCTGATCGCGCAGAGTGCGGCGCTGACGCGCGCCGTCCTGAGTGGAGTTTAACATAGCCGCGACAGCGGCAATGCAAGAGCCGAAAAGGCCAGCAAAATTGTCAGAGTATTGCCAGTGAGGAGGAGGCCGCAATGAAACGATCGAATACCGTGCTGGGACTTTGTCTAACGGCAGGTCTGTTGAGTGCAGGCGCGATGGCGCGCGCGCAGGAGAAGCCTGTCGTCCGCTTTCATGAGTATGGAAAGATCATTCTTCATCTGCCCAACTGGGTGATGATCCAGAAGGGATTTTGCGAGAAATACAGCATCAAGTGCGAGGCGGTTACGCTCGCAAGTGCGCCGCTCGCGCAGGCGGCATCGGCAGCGGGCAGTGTCGATATTGTCAACAGCACAATCGATACGACGTTGCAGGCGATTGCAAAGGGCAACGATCTGCAGATCTTTGGGGGGTACTGGAACAATAATCCCTACATCCTGGTGGCGCGGGCCGGTCTTCCGCTCGCTCACAAGAATGAGGGTTACCCCGGCAACATGGCCGACCTGAAGGGACTCAAGGTCGGCGTGACCACGCGCGGCAGCTCGGCCGAAATCTTCGTGAAGGCTCTGCTGAGAGAGGCGGGAATGCCGATCGACAGCGTGTCGTACATTCCGGTTGGCGGGCCGGTGACAGCCTACGCGGCCATCGTGGCCAAGCAGGTCGATGCGGCATTGAGCTGGGACCCGGTCCCGGCGCTGTGCGAAGCAGCCCAGACCTGCTCGTCGATGGTGGATATGCGCAAGGGCGAAGGCCCAGCGAGTTTCAAGTCGCTCAACAGCACGTCTGTGTTCCTGCAGGCGCAGCGTCAATACATCAAAAAGTATCCTGAACGCATCGAGGCCTTCGAGCGCGCGCTTGCCGACGCGGTGGCCTGGATTCAGGACCCGACGAACGCCGACGAGGTGTTGGCGATCACGAAGAAAAATATTGTGCTCGGCGAGAACATCCCCAATCGCGAGAAGGTCTATGAGCTGATGGTGCGTGATGCGATTCCGCACTTCACGTCTTCGCTGGTGCCGTCATCGATCAAGGGGTGGCATGACTTCCTGCTCGAGAACAAGGTGATCGACAAACCTCTTGCCGTCGACACGCTGCTTTACAAATCTGCATCCTGACCAAAGCCACCAATCGCTCGGAACCAAACGACGAAAGTTGAGCGCTTGAAATCTATCGACGCGGTCCAACGGATGTCGGCTGCGCAAAGGGAGGACGTAATGCAGATCAAGGGAGCGGTCGCCCTCATTACCGGTGGTGCTGGCGGGATCGGCGCGGCCATTGCAAGGCAACTGACCACCGCCGGCGCCGCCGCAATCGGGATCGGTGATCTCGATTTGGCGGCAGCGGAGCGCACGGCGGATGAACTCGGGAAAACTGGCGTCCGAACGTTCGCGGCGAAAGTCGACGTCGGCGATGCGGCGCAGGTGAGCGCGTTCATCGACCGTGCCGAGAAGGCTCTCGGGCCAGTTGACCTGATGTGTTCTAACGCCGGCATTTTCACGGCATCCACCGAAGAGGCTTCCGACCACGATTGGGAGAGAAGCTGGCGAGTGAACGTCATGTCCAATGTCTATGTCGCGCGCGAGATCGTACCCAGGATGATCGCGCGGGGGGGCGGCCATCTGATGATTACCTGCTCGGCGGCCGGTCTGCTGGCCAACCGCAACGCGCCATATATGGCGACCAAACATGCGGCGGTCGCGTATGCGGAATGGTTGGCCATCCAGTACCGAAGCCGTGGGCTGATGGTCAGTGCTTTGTGTCCGCTGGGTGTACAGACGTCGATGCTTGAAAGACTGGTGGCGGAAGACGGCGCCGCTGCCGCGGGGGTCCTCGCGGGAGGGGATGTGCTTCCACCCGAGCAGGTCGCCAAGATTGTGATTCAGGGGATTACCGCGCGGCGGTTCCTCATCCTGCCGCATGAAGCGGTGCGCGAACGGATTGTGAGCAAAGCGTCCGACCGCGATCTGTGGATCGGAAGCATGGAGCGGCAATACGGCATTGTGAACAGTACGCACGTTGCAGCCGGCGACTCGGATGCTGCGATGGCGCGGTCCTGAGAGGAAACGGCCATGAATGCTTCCCATCGCGTCTTCGAGCCGGCGCGTCTTACGGAACAAGGCGCGTCAGCTATCGAATTTTCCGGCGTTACCCACACCTTCGCGGGTGGAATGCAGGCCGTCACGGATGCCTCGCTGTCGGTGCGGGCTGGTGAATTTGTTTCGATTGTCGGGCCAAGCGGCTGCGGCAAGACGACGATCTTAAATCTGCTGGCGGGACTTCTGCCGCTGCAGACTGGCGTCATGACAGTGGCCGGTCGTCCGCCGCGTGCGGGTCGGCATGATGTCGCTTACATGCTGGCGAGAGACAGCCTGTTTCCCTGGCGCACTGCGCTGCAGAACGCGATGGTGGGCAGCGAATTTCGTGGCGTGAAGGAATCCGAAGGCCGGGCGCGCGCGCTTGAATTTCTCAAGCGTGTCGGCCTTGAACGATTTGCCGATAATTATCCGAAGGCGCTGTCGCACGGCATGCGTCAGCGTGTGGCGCTGGCGCGCACCTTCACCCTGAAGTCGCCGGTTCTGCTGATGGACGAGCCATTTGGCGCGCTCGATGCGCAAACCAAGCTTCAGCTTGAAGACATTCTGATGAACCTGTGGAACGAAGAGCGGCGCACCGTCGTGTTCATCACGCATGATTTGTCGGAAGCCGTGACATTGTCCGATCGCGTGATTGTCATGTCCGCACGGCCCGGTCGCATCGTTGACGATGTCACGATTCCGTTGCCGCGCCCGAGGTCGGTGCGCGCGCTTCAGCGCGACCCGCTCTATCACGAGCTCTACGCCAAGATATGGGGACGTCTCGAAGTCGCCGTCGAGCAGGCGAGCTTGGAATCGGAGATATCAGGCCAATGAGCACGCTGTATTCGGCAAAGGCTGAAAAGTGGTGGGTCATCCCGTCGATCCAGATCGCTGGATTCACCGTTGTGGTGTTGCTGTGGGAGTGGGTGTCGGTCAACAGGATCATCGACCCTCTATTCATCGGGCGTCCTTCCGGCATAGTTCGTTACCTTGAAACGTCGATTATGGACGGGACGATTCCGACAGAGACGGCGTGGACTCTGGGCTCCACGCTGGCCGCGTTCGGCCTCGGCAGTGTCGCGGGTATTGCCTTCGGTCTCTTGTTCGCGGTCTATCCCATTGCTGAGAAAGTTCTGGAGCCGCTGTTCTCCGGGCTCAATTCGCTGCCCCGTGTCGCGCTCGCTCCGCTGTTTCTTCTGTGGTTCGGCCTAGGCGTGGCCTCGAAAATCGCGCTGGGCTTTTCCCTGACGTTTTTCATCGTGCTGGCGAACACGGTCGCCGGAGCGCGGAGCGTCGATCGCGACTTTCTCATCCTGTCGGAAACGCTCGGCGCGTCGAAGGCGGTGGTGTTCTTCAAGGTGATGCTGCCGAACGCGATCCCGACGATTTTTTCGGGGCTCAAGCTGGGGCTGATCTATGCCCTGCTTGGCGTGATCGCGGGCGAGATCATCGCATCAGAGCACGGGTTAGGGCAGCTCCTGACCTACCTCGCGGGCACCTTCGACACCAATGGCGTATTCGGTGTGCTTCTGGTGCTGGGCATCGCCGGGGTCATTCTGACCAAGGCCATGACGGGGCTTGAGAAGCGCTTGCTGCGCTGGCGATGACGGCTGCCGCGTTATCGCGCGGATGCCGACATATCTTTGATGAATCGACACGGCGTGTGACGCGCCGCCGGATGTTGCCGCAAGTGGTTGAGGAGGCTGACGTGAAGAGATTTGCAGACAAGGTGGCCGTGGTAACAGGTGGTGCTTCGGGTATGGGGCTCGCGGTTGCCGAAGGGCTGCTCGCGGAAGGTGCGCGGGTCTCGCTCGTTGATCAGAACGCAGCCGCGCTGCGCGACGCACTGGCGGCGCTGGGGACCGATAACGCCAGAGGCGTCGTTGCCGATGTCACCAGCGAACAGCAGATCGGGGATGCCATAAATGGCGTCGAGGCGGCGCATGGCCGTCTCGATATTATCTGCAACGCGGCCGGCATTGTCGGTCGCGGGACGGTGGAAGAAACGGACGCGGTGCTGTGGAATCGGATTGTCGGCATCGATCTCGCTTCGATTCACCTGACGGTACGTGCGGCGATACCCGCGATGAAGCGAACCGGAAGTGGTTCTATTGTTAATATCGCATCGGTGGCGGGTCTGCGCGGCACGGCCAGCGTCAACGTCGCTTATGCCGCAGCCAAGGGCGGCGTCATTGCCTTGACGCAGCAACTAGCAGCCGACCTCGCGCCGTATCGCATTCGGGTCAATGCGGTCTCGCCCGGATTTGTAACGACGCCGATGAATCAGGACATGCGCTCCGCCGGGCTTGACCGTTTGTGGGTCGGGCGGATCCCGTTGCGGCGCTATGCGCGCCCGGAGGAACTGGCCAACGTCATCCTGTTTCTGGCGTCGGAGCAGGCAAGCTATGTCACCGGAGCCAATCTGGTGGCCGACGGCGGTTTGTCCTCGGTCCTCGCTCCCGATCCGGTGCCGTTCGTCGATGAGACCGGGGGCGCGGCGGGATCAGGCGACAGTAGCGTACTCACCGGAGCAAGATAGGATGAGCGGGACAATTATTGCGGACGCGACGCGTACCCCGATCGGAAAACTCGGCGGCATGCTGCGTGACCATTCGGCGATCGATCTGGGCGCGCATGTCGTCCGGACGCTGGTCAGTCGCAGTGCGGTCGAGCCGCAGGAGATCGACGAGACATACTTCGGAACCGCGATTCACGGCAGCCATACGCTGGTTGCCGCGCGGCAGGTCAACATCAAAGGCGGGCTTCCGCCGGATACGCCGTCTCTCACCGTCGATCGCGCTTGTTGCTCGTCGATGACGGCAATCGGCCTAGCGGACATGCGCATCCGGATCGCTGAAGCGAACATCGTGCTGGCTGGCGGCATCGAGAGTTGCAGCAATGCGCCCTTTCTCCAGCGCGGTGTGCGCTGGGGCCGGCGCTTGGGCGATTTCACCGTTGAAGATCCGTTGCAGTTCCGCAACCCGATCAACGGCGAGCCGCTTGCGCGAGTCACGGGAGAGGTAGCCATTGCCCATGGTGTCGGTCGTGAAGAACAGGATGACTGGGCCTTTCAGAGCCATCAGCGTTTCTTTGCCGCGCTGGATCGCGGTTACTTCAGTGGCGAGATCGCGCCTGTTACCGCCGAAGCACAAGGCCGCAAGCAAAATCTCGAGACCGACGAAGCACCGCGACGCAATCTGCTTCGCGAAAAGCTCGCCGAATTGCCGGTCGTCTACCAAAGCCCGACGATTACCGCAGGCAATGCGCCGGGGCTGAACGATGGCGCGGCGGTCGCTCTGCTGATGTCGGCGGAAGAAGCCCGCAAGCGCGGGATAACACCGTTGTGCGAAATCGTCGGCCATGTCCAGCTCGCCGGCGCGCTCGATTCATCGCCGGTCCTGCCGGGGCGAGCTATCGCGGCGCTTCTGAACAAGGCCGGCGTCAAGCTGTCGGATATCAAGCGCATCGAGATCAACGAGGCATTTGCCGCCATGCCTCTGGTGTCGAGCAAATTTCTCGCAGATGGCGATGACGCTCTGCTGAAGCGCCTGCGCGCGATGACCAACGTCAATGGCGGCGCCGTCGCTATTGGGCATCCAACCGGCGCGAGCGGCGCGCGGATTTCCATGACGGTCGCGCGGGCGGTCCGTGAAGCAGGCGGCGGTTACGGTATTGCGGCCATTTGCGGCGGATTCGGCCAGGCCGATGCCCTGCTGGTGAAGGTGTGAGCATGTTGAAATTCATCGATGAGACGATGCGCGACGGGCCGCAATCGCTATGGGCGACGCGGATGGATACGCGCACCATGCTCGAGGCAAGCCCCCTCATCAACAAAGCGGGGTTCGACCGGGCGACGGTGATCTCCGGCGCCTCGTTCGAGACCGCGGTCCGCTTTCTCGGCGACGATCCCTGGGAGCGGATGCGTCTGGTCCGTAGTTATCTGCCGGACACGGATATCGACATTCTGATCCGGAGCCGCAACCTGTTCAGCTGGAACCGCTATCCGGACGAGGTCGTCGAATTGCTGTTCCGTTGCCTGCAGCGCAATGGTGCAAAGTCAGTCAAGGTGTTCGATGGCCTGAACGACGTCAGCAATATCGCCGCGCATTGCCGTATCGGCAAGAAGCTCGGTCTGCAAGTCACTGGCATGATCACCTATTCGAAGAGCCCGATCCACACCGACGAACATTATGCGCAGAAGGCGCGCGAATATCTCGATCTCGGCGTCGACGGCATTGTGGTTGCCGATGCCAGTGGCATTCTCGACGGCCCGCGAACTGTATTGTTGCTGGCAGCAATCAACCGCGGAGCGGAGAACCGGCTGCCGATCGAATTCTATGCGCACGCCTCCATGGGTCTGGCGCATGACTCCTATCGCGCGGCGCTGAAAGCTGGCGTGTCGGCCGTGACCACGGCGGCGGAGCCGTTGGCGAACGGCGAATCGCTGCCGGCGACCCACGACATTGTGCGCATTGCGAACGAGCTGGGCATCCCTGTTCCGCTCGACATGGACGTCGTGCGGCGGCTGGACGATTACATGTATTGGGCGGCATACCGGGAGAACAAGCAGGTCTTCCCACTGGCGACCTTCGATCCGGTTACCTATGACCGTTTTGTCGAGCATCAGATTCCCGGCGGAATGATTTCGAACTTCCGAAATCAGTTGCGGGAAGCCGGGCTCATGCATCGCCTTGACGAGGTGCTGCACGAAGCTGGCCGGGTGCGCGCGGAACTTGGCTATCCGATCATGGTGACGCCGTTCTCGCAGTTCGTCGGCGTGCAGGCGACGCTCAATATCATTCAAGGGGAGCGTTACAAAACGATCCCGAATGAGGTTCGCCTGTTCGCACTCGGATATTACGGGTCCACCGGCGCGCCGATCGATCCGAATGTGCTGGATCGCATTCTTAACGGAAAGTCAGCCGAGCGCATCGTTCTGAAGGACTTTTACGAAGAGCGCGTCCTGGACAGTTTCAGGCAACAGAACGGGCCGTTCAGGTCTGACGAGGAGCTGTTGCTGCACCTATTTTATGGCCGGCCGACCGTCGAGGCGATGGAGAAAAGCAAGAACGTCTTCATGGGCGGCAACGCGATCAAGACGCCGCTCAAGATTCTGGTCGAAGAGCTCACGAAGCAGACAACCATCAAAGCATTGCGGATCGAGAAGCGCGGGCTTGCGGGCAATCGCGGCCCGCTCCGCATCGCCATGGACTACGCCTAGTCGGATCGACAGCACCCGTTTGTGATATCTGGAGATGTAACGTGGATTATCCTCTGACCTACCGTGATGTCGTTGACATCCTGACACTCATCAAATCTGCCGACCGGTGCCGCAGTGCGACCATCGAAGTCGGTGATTTCAAGATCAGCATTACCGGGCAAGACGGCGCGGAATTGTCGCAGCCTGCCCAACGCCTGGCGATTGCACCGAACGCGGCGGCGGCGCCACGCCCGGCCGATACTGCCGCTAAGGCCGCGGCGCCAGTCGCTGCGGCGCCGGTGAATCTGATGGCTGATGGCCACTACATCAGGGCACCGATGCTCGGCACATTCTACCGCGCCCTCGAACCCGGTGCGCCGGCGTGCGTCGAGGTCGGCGATGTCGTCGGCCCCGAGGATACCATCGGGCTTATCGAGGTGATGAAACTGTTCTCCACAGTGACCGCGGGCGTCCACGGGCGCGTGGTCGAGATCCTCGCCGAGAACTCCGTGCTGGTCGAGTTCGATCAGCCGTTGATTCGCATCGAGCCGATTGGTTGAGCTCGTTTCTGTCGTTCACAGTGCCACTCTGAGTAAGCCGATGACCGCAGGTCGCTTCCGTCGCGTTTTCATTGCCAACCGGGGCGAGATCGCGGTTCGTATTATCCGGGCTTGCAAAAGTCTGGGTATCGAAACCGTGATCGGCGTGTCTGCTGCTGATCGGGACACACTTGGCGCGCGTCTCGCCGACCGGGCGATCTGCATCGGTCCAGCTGCGGCCAAGGAGAGCTATCTGAACATGAATGCGCTCATTGCCGCGGCACAGGGCACAGGGTGCGACGCCATTCATCCCGGCTATGGATTTCTCTCTGAACGCGCGGCGTTTCAACGGCTCTGCGCGGAAGCGGGGATTGCTTTCATCGGCCCGAGCGCTGACGCCATCGAAAAGATGGGCGACAAGATAACCGCCATTTCAATGGCCAAGCGCGCAGGCGTGCCGATTGTACCGGGAAAAGAGAAAGTCTCGTCGCCGGAGGAGCTTCTCGAGGCGATCGATGAGGTGGGCCTTCCTTGTTTGATCAAGGCGACTGCCGGCGGCGGCGGTCGCGGTATGCGGGTCGTGCGGGAGTTGGGGGCGGCGACGGCTGCATTCAAGAGCGCGCAGGCGGAAGCTTTGGCGGCGTTCGGCGACGGAGCGCTCTATCTTGAAAAATACATCAGCAGGGCACGCCACATCGAAATTCAGGTGCTGGCCGATCACCACGGCAATGTCTGTCATCTGTTCGAGCGGGATTGTACGGTGCAGCGCCGCCATCAGAAATTAATCGAGGAAGCGCCATCGGTGGTGCTGGCGCCAGCCACCCGGACGGCGATGGCCGAAGCGGCGTTGGCGCTGACCCGGGCCGCCGGCTATACCAATGCCGGCACGGTCGAATTCGTCTATGACATCGACAGCGATCACTTTTATTTCCTGGAAATGAATACGCGCGTTCAGGTTGAGCATCCGGTGACGGAAATGATCACCGGCATCGACATCGTGCGCGAACAGATACTGATCGCAGCGGGCGAGAAACTCTCGTTCTCTCAGGATCAGGTCAGGATCGACGGCGTTGCAATCGAATGTCGGATCAATGCCGAGGATGCGGCGAGAGACTTCCAGCCGATACCCGGCCTAATCACCGCATGGTCGCCGCCGGAGCAGGCCGGCGTGCGGCTCGATACCCATTGTTATGCGGGTTACCGCGTGCCGCCGTACTACGATTCGATGATCGCGAAAGTGATCGTCCATGCGCCGACTCGAGAAGCGGCGATCGCGCGCATGGATCGGTATCTCGCTGAATTCAACGTCGAGGGCATTACGACAACCATCCCATTCCAGCGCCGGGTCATCACGCATCGCAGTTTCGCCGCTGCCGAGGTGACAACGACGTGGGTCGAGAACGAATTGCTGCGGGAAACGGCTGTAACAGCCTAGCTATGGAGAGCTCAAAATGAACCTGATCGATTTCTTCAACCGGAATGTTCATATGTTTCCGGACAAGGCCGCGCTGATTTTCCAGGATCAGTCATGGAGCTACAAGCAGGTCGATGACCTGGCGTGCCGCGTTGCCAATGGCCTGGCAACATTCGGGGTGCAGCGGGAAACCAAATGCGCGGTGATCAGCCGCAATCATTGGCTGTCGTTCGTGGCGCTGCTCGGCATTCTGAAGTCACGCGGGACGTGGGTTCCGATCAATGTCGGAAACGCTGAAGAGGATCATCTATATATTCTGGACTTCTTCGATGTCGAAGTCCTGTTCTATCAGAAGGAGTTTGAGGCCCTAGCGCGCCGTGTGCGCGAGGAGATTCCGGCCATTCGTCATTTTATCTGTATCGATGGCGCGGGTGAGTGTGGTCCCGCCATGGAAGAGTGGATGGCGCATCAGTCCGACGAAGCTGTTCTGCTGCCGCTGGATCCCGATGGGATGTGCATGCTGCGTGGCACCGGCGGAACCACCGGGCGGCCGAAGGCGGTGATGAACACCAACCGCAATTTCATGGCGATGATTGCGAACTATCGCTCGCGGATGCAGTCGGACGGCTCGTCGGTCTATCTGGCTGCAGCGCCGTTGTCGCATGCTGCCGCGATGTTCGCCTTTATCAATATTGCGCTTGGCGGAACCATGGTGATTCTGCCGAAATTCGACGCGCTGGCGGTGATGTCGTCGATCGAGAAACATCGGGTGTCGCTGATCTATCTGCCGCCGACCGCGATTTATGGCTTGCTGTCGCATCCGCGCGTTCATGATTTCGACTATTCGTCGTTGCGCTATTTCCTCTACGGGGCGGCGCCGATGTCGGCGGCGAAACTCGGCGAGGCGATTGGTGTGTTCGGCCATGTCATGACACAGGCTTACGGTCAGCATGAAGCGCCTGCAGGAATCACGTTCCTGAGCGCGGGGGAGCATCTCGACAGCAACGGAGAGATCGATGAAAAGCGCCTTTTGAGCTGTGGTCGTCCGGCGCCCTTCACGCGGGTAGCACTGATGAACGACGATGGTGAATTCGTCGCCAGAGGTGAGGTCGGCGAGATTGTCGCTCAGGGCGATATCGTCATGCGCGGTTACTACAAGAATCCAGAGGCGACCGCGGAAGTGTCCAAGTTTGGCTGGCATCACACCGGCGATCTCGCCTACGAAGACGAGGACGGATTCCTCTATATTTGCGATCGCAAGAAAGAAATTATCATCACAGGCGGATTCAATGTCTATCCGCTCGAGGTCGAGCAGGTGATTCAGTCACATCCGGCAGTTCAGGATTGTGCCGTTGTGGGTGTGCCGGACGCGAAGTGGGGCGAAGCCATCAAGGCGGTTGTCGAACTCAAGCCCGGCGAACCAGCTCTCGCCGAGGACCTGATCGCGATCTGCCGGGAACGCCTTGGCCCGGTGAAGACGCCGAAGTCAGTGGATTTCGTAGCGACCCTGCCACGTAGCGCGGTTGGAAAAGTCATGCGTCGAGCTGTGCGGGACACTTACTGGGTCGGAGAGACGCGCCGTGTCTGACCTTGGGGATAGCGACCGCGAGAGCATTCGACCGCGCAAGTTGCGCGATCTGAATGTTCCGCGCGAGGCGCTTGAACGGGCGCTGGACACGCATTCGCAGACATTTGGCACGTTCTTCCTGGCTCGGTTTCTGGGTTTTGGAGTGTCGTTTGACCAGGACACCTGTACCGTGACGTTCGAGGTGCGCGAGGACATGCACAACCCTCGCGCAGTGTTGCAGGGCGGCGTGATCGCCACCGCTCTGGATGTGGCGATGGGGCATCTGATCAATCACTTGCAAAGTGCGGCTGCGACGATTGCGCTCAACGTCCAGTATCACCGCCCCATTTCAGATGGCCGGTTGCGGTGCGTCGCGCAGGTTCTTCATCGCGGCTCGCGGGTCTGGTCCATGACCGCATCTGCCTACGATGGCGCCGACAACCTGATCGCGTCGGCGACATCGAGTTTTCAAGTCTTGCGACCGGCCTAGCCGGGAACGAGATCGACGGCCGCGGCCACAAGCTTCGCAGTGCGTCGGCTGGATTTAGTCGCTATCGGATGGGAGTTTTCGATGACACAGCAAGTGAACGCGATGCAGTCTTTCTCGATCTTGAACGGCGACTGTCGGCCGGAGCAGGGTGTTGATCCGGGAGCGGCGAAGTCGTTCGTGATCCGCCATGACTGGTTGAGCGAAGAGACTGCTGCGATCTATGATTCTCCGTTTATGGATCTGGTGTTCAGGGCGCAGACGATTCATCGCATGGTGTTCGATCCTAACAAGATACAGTTCAGCCGGCTGTTGAATATCAAGACCGGCGGTTGCCCGGAGGATTGCGGCTACTGCAGCCAGTCCGCCCATCACGATGCCGGGGTGCAGGCCTCCAAGCTGATGGACCCGGCGCGGGTGATCGAGGAAGCCAGGGCGGCCGCGGCGGCTGGCGCGACGCGATACTGCATGGGCGCGGCCTGGCGCTCGCCGAAGGCCCGTGACATGGGTCCCGTGATCGAAATGGTCAAAGGTGTCAAGGCGCTCGGCATGGAAACTTGCATGACGCTCGGCATGCTGACGCCGGATCAAGCGAAGCAACTGGCCGATGCCGGACTGGATTATTACAACCACAACATCGACACTTCCGAACGGCATTACGACTCCATCGTTCACACCCGGACCTTCGGCGATCGGCTAGAGACGCTGCGGCATGTCCACGACGCCGGCATGAAAGTCTGCTGCGGCGGAATTCTCGGTCTTGGCGAGCAGCCGCTCGATCGCGCCGAGATGCTGCGAACGCTGGCCAACCTTCCGGAGCATCCGGAGAGCGTGCCAATCAACATGTTGATTCCGATTGAAGGCACACCGCTTGCCGACGCCGCGCCGATCGATCCGATTTCCTTCGTGCGCACCGTGGCGCTGGCGAGAATCCTGATGCCGATGTCCGACGTCCGCTTGTCGGCGGGACGCACAGCGATGACCGACGAAATGCAGGCGCTTTGCTTCATGGCCGGCGCCAATTCGATCTTCATCGGCGACACGCTTTTGACCGCGACCAATCCAAGCGAGGATAAGGACCACCAGTTGCTTATGCGACTCGGAATGGAACGAACGGAAGCAAGGACGACCATGACGGGATCCGTATCGGCATCGGCTTAACTGTTCTAGTCCGGTTGACGAAGCTGAGCTCAGTCAGCGATGTGAGGTGCGACGATGCATGAGAAATTTGAAGCAGATTTGCTCGAACTCACGGGGCGGGGCCGGTTACGGACGCTACGCGGGCGGTTTGGCATCGATTTCACGTCGAATGACTATCTCGGCCTGGCGGAATCGGACGAACTGAAAAAGGCCGCCGTCGATGCGCTGGCGCGCGGCGTGCCGGTCGGATCGGGCGGATCGCGATTGTTGCGAGGCAATCATGCGGAGCACGAGGCGCTGGAGAGTGAAGCAGCCGCTTATTTCGGGGCAGAGACGGCACTCTATTTCGGCGGCGGATATGTCGCCAATTTCGCGATCTTCTCGACGCTGCCGCAGCGTGGCGATCTCATCGTCCACGACGACTTGATTCATGCGAGCGTCCACGAGGGACTGAGCCGTGGCCGCGCCGAGTCGGTCGGCGTTCCGCATAACGATGTTGATGCGTTCGAGGCTGCGATCGTGCGCTGGCGCGCGGCCGGGGGGAGGGGGCGGCCCTGGTTGTCGGTTGAGAGCCTCTACAGCATGGACGGAGACAGTCCGAATCTGCCGGACTTGTTTTCGGTTGCGGACCGTCACGATGCGATGGTCGTGATCGACGAGGCGCATGCGACGGGTGTGCTTGGGCCGCAGGGGCGAGGGCTCGCTGCGCCGTTCGAGGGCCGTGACAATGTCATCACGCTGCACACCTGCGGCAAGGCGCTCGGCACGGTGGGCGGCTTCATTCTTGCGCCGAGAATTGTCCGCGATTTCCTCGTCAACCGCTCGAGGCCCTTTATCTTCGCGACCGCGCCCTCGCCATTGGTCGCGGCGATCACGCGGGCTGCTCTCGAAGTATCCCGTACCAATCCCGAGCGGCGGGAACGGCTGGCACGTTTGGTTCAGTTTGCGGGGGCTGAGCTTCGTCGTTGCTGCGGTATCGAACCCTCCGGTTCGCACATTCTGCCTGTGATCATCGGTGCCGATCGCGCGGCGGTGGCGCTCGCTGCGTCCTTACAGCACAGAGGCTTCGACATTCGTGCGATCCGCCCGCCGACCGTCCCCGAAGGCACCGCGCGGCTTCGCATCGCGCTGACACTGAATGTCGATGAGGCTATCGTCTCAGAGCTGTTTGCAGCTTTGGCTGAGGACATACGGCAGGCTGCATGAACATGCGCATCGTTCTAGCGGGTACTGGCACCGGCACCGGCATCGGCATCGGGAGGACTGCTTCTGTTGCCGCACTCGCCCGGGCTCTGGATTGGTTCTACTGGAAGTCGATTCAGGCCCTGCATCTCTTTGGAGAGTCGAGCGGAGTCAGTTGCGGAGGAGAGCTGTAATGAATATCTCGCCACGTGACTTTGAAACACAGGTGCCGGTTACTATGTTTCCTGCAACCTCGCAGGAGTTCATCAACGTGATCGCGCATTATTACAGGGGCGAGATCGCGCGTATGGCAGGGTGGCGGGACCGTATCGACCGGACGACGAATTGGGCTATTACATGCGTCGCGGCGATGCTGTCCATTTCATGGTCTGGGCCAGCGCACCGTCATGAGATTCTGCTGTTCGCAATGATTATTGTTTCCATGCTTCTCGTGATCGAGTCCAGGCGCTATCGATTTTTTGACGTCTATCGCCGCCGGGTCAGGACAATCGAGCGTCATTATTATGCGCAGGTCTTCAAGCCCGAACGTGGTGCCAATCTGGATTGGGCGAATAGCCTCGGGGATGATCTGCGTTTGCCAACATTCGTTATCAGCAGACGTGAAGCGTTCTGCCATCGCCTTCGCCGAAACTATCTTTGGCTGTTCACGATTCTCCTCGCCGCATGGATGCTCCAGATTTCCCAATTGGAGATCTTGCCGGGGTCGTCTGATCTGAATTGGGCCAACCTGACCCTGAACGCCTCCATCGGCTCGTTGCCCGGTGTTGCAGTAGTCGCTGTGGTCGTAGCGTTTTACTTGACCTTGATTTCAGCGGCTCTGATCTGCAGACGATCGGACGGTGAACTTGTTATTGGCCGCGTACACGTTTAACGGCACGGTGCCGGGCATTCGGCACCGCCAATCGAGCTCAGAAATATGCGATATTAGGGACGAGTAACGCGCGCTCAGGAACTGAGCTCGTGGGAAGCGATGTGCTGATCTACCCACGCCGGGCCTTCGAGATGCGGCGGGCATACCGAGCAATAATTGGGAGTGGTCCATGAATATTGCCATCAAGGCGGCCTGGGCCTGCGCACCTGCAGAAGAGTACGGACTTGCAGGCATACCCATCGCCGAGATGCAGGCGAAGTTCTTAAACCCCGTCGCATTCTATCCCGACATGTAACTGGGTGTGATGTTGGGGCGGATCGAAACACCGACGCCAACGGAGAAAGTCTCATTCATTCTGCGTCCTTTCTGACCGGGCCGCCGGCGTACCTTATAATAACGAGCGCGGTGCGGCTCGATCGGGTCTATTTTCGTTTCCGCAATCCCTGATCGGCCCTGAAAATTCGCTGTTCCGGGCCTGTTCGATCCCTGTTCTTTGCGTAGGGAATTCTGCGAGAAAACCCTGCCAAATGGGCGTATCTCACACTTGCTGCGTGGAAAATTGCCCCGAATTCAGAAAATACCCTGTTCTTTTCCCTGTTAGCAGGGAATCCGGCGAGAGACTGGTCCGATCATAACTGGGTCGCCCACCAACAATATCAATAGCTTGAGTCGGTCCTGCACAAAGGCTGCGCGCCCATAGGTCGAACTCTCTCGATGTAAATTGACTGCCATTGTCGACCTCGATGCTTCGCGGTTTGCAAACATGGCGATGGCTCGGTTGAGCGTCGATATGATTGTCGGACGTCTTGGCTTGATATCCGACCCAAAGCGCAGGACAGATCCTAGAGAAATTACCGTCCGAACGATGCAGACCAAAGCAGGCCACTAGACGTTGACGTCGACAACGGTCCGGCCCCGGATTTTTCCCTCAAACAGTTTGCGCACGACATCGGGAACGTCTGCGAGACCGACTTCATGCGTTGTCCGTGCAAGCTTCTTCAGGTCCAGATCTCGTGCAAGACGTGACCAAGCCTCGATCCGCGCCTCCTGCGGTGTATTCACGGAGTCTATGCCAGCAAGGGTAACGTTGCGCCGGATAAAGGGCAGAACCGAGCCCGGAAGATCAAGACCCTGAGCCAGGCCGCAGGCTGTCACGACACCACGGTACTTCGTCTGCGCCAGGACGTTGACGAGTGTATGACTGCCGACGGAGTCGACGGCCCCGGCCCAACGCTCGTCGGCAATTGGACCTTTCGGCTCCGAAAGTGTCCGCCGATCTATGATGTCCGCAGCGCCCAGACTCCGCAGATAGCCGACCTCCTCAGGACGACCAGTCGATGCAACGACGCGATAACCGAGACCAGACAATAATGCGATCGCGATGGAGCCAACGCCACCATTCGCGCCCGTCACGAGGATGTCGCCACGAGCCGGCGTAATGCCGCCGTGTTCGAGAGCAAGGACACTTAGCATGGCCGTATAGCCTGCCGTGCCGATAGCCATGGCGTCCCTTGTCGAAAAAGGTTCTGGCAGCTTGACCAGCCACTCCCCTTTTACGCGCGCTTTCTGCGCATATCCGCCATGATGGGTTTGGCTCAGCCCCCAACTGTTAGCAACAACGCGGTCTCCGACTGAAATGCCGGGATAGGACGATGCCTCCACGATACCCGCAAAATCGATGCCCGGTATCAGAGGAAACTTGCGAATGACCTCCGTGCGCCCGGTAATCGCGAGCGCATCCTTGAAGTTCACGGTTGAATAGTCGATTGCAATGGACACATCTCCAGGCATGAGGTCTTGCTCACTCATCTCGACTACGCCCGTCGAAATCTTACCACCTGTCTTGTTTGCCACCAGCGCCTTGAAGGTCATCGGCCTATCCTGATCCAGTTTTCGAGATGAGAGCGTACGGTACGGCTGCTAACGGACGGGCTCAGGTTGAAGGACGATGGTTGTTTGTGCCGCGACGAGTGCGCCGTTGGTTTCCGAATCCCGTTTGACGGCCTGCCACTCTGGATCGCCCTGGAACGCTTTCCAAGCAGCCTGGCGTTTCTCATCCGTATCGAACTGCGTCAGATAATAGAGTTTCGAAGGATCGGCCGCATCCGAATAAACCCCGACTACGCCGATGCCATGCCTGGCGAAGAAGCGCAGCGTGTGCTTCATGAAGCGATCCTTCATCGCCGGAGCCGCGTTATCCGCAGCCTGATAGGTTTTCCATTCAAAGATCATGATATGCCTCGCGTGATGTGGGAATGCGCGCATCTTTCAGCAGGCGCGAGCGGCTTTCTTTTGATCGGCTGCATTTGCGGAAAGATTGGCCGCGATGTTCGACAGTGCGAAGGCGGCGACTTGTTCGGCGAGAATCGTGAGGCCGGGTTGCCAGTTGACGGCTTCGCAGGAGGACGATTGCTTCACATCGGTCTGGATCGCCATGGCGTAAGGTGTCGGCCATCCCCTCAGAGCATGGATGACGGATCGCATGGTCACTAGCGTGGTGCCCATCGCTTGGGCGCCGTTCGCGCAAACGATACAGCCGACGACCCGACCTTCGAGATAAGGCAAATCGTCACCACGCATCTCTTCCGTATAATCGAGCACGTTCTTGACGATTCCGGACATCGAACCGTGGTATCCCGGTGAGGCGATAATGACGCCGGATGCGCGACGAAGCGCATCAATCAGGTGAATGGCGCCGGGATTGTTCTGCGCGACACCCATCTCAAAGGGAGGGAGTATGAGATCGGGACCGGCGAAAGCAAGAGTGTCGCATCCGGCCGCACCCACCAGAGAAAGCGCGGATCGTAAGGCCCGCTCGGATGTCGAACCGGCGCGAGTTGAGCCGCCGATCCCAACAACGAGCGGACGGCTGTAAGCATTCTTCTTCATTAGGATTGCCTCAGTGGATTGGCTGGATTTGCTTATGTATGCAAAGCTGTTTCAAACGCAGGCGGCGCGCGGAGAGGGCGACGCCGCCATCACACGAGAGCAATTCAGGATATGAAATAGGTGCAGGGCGCACTACGTCTACAAAACAGAAGGTACATATCAACAATCGCAATACCTGCCGGTTGCAATGCGAAAGAGGAGAGGGCGGTCCCTAACGATGGAAATTAAGCAGATTCGCTATTTCATGTGGGTGTACGAGGAGGGGTCTTTCAGCAAGGCTGCCCAGAAGGCGAGGGTGGCGCAGCCCGTGCTCAGCATGCAGATTCGCCGTCTAGAAGACGAGTATGGCGTTCAGCTCTTCGAGCGTCATGCACGAGGTATCAAGCCGACCGATGCGGGCGAAAAATTATACGGTCGATGCGTCGCGATTATGCTGAATGTTACTCTCGCGGAAGAGGACCTGCGTCCAGCGCATCACGAGGACATGTTGACCGGTCAAATTCACGTCGGTCTGTCGGGGATGTTTAATCGCAGCCTGCTCAAGAATGTTCTACTGCCATTCATGGAGCGGTATCCGCAAGTTGATATCACCATCTCTGAAAGTTACACCGGCACGCTCGTGGAGTGGGTTAGGGATGGCATGATCGACTTTGCCTTGGGTGCCCGGCCTGTTGTCGAAGGAAATCTGGTCCAACGGCTGGTGTACCAGGACCGCGTGGTTCTTATGAGTGGTTCTCCACTGTTTGGGCCTTCATTCAGCCCGTGCGACCTCACGCGCACCGATCGACTGAAGTTGATCTTGCCGACGACGAAACACAGTTTCGGAAAGGTCACTCAGGAGTACATTGAGCGCGGCATTATCAAAGTCGCGAAAGTTATCGAGATCAACAGCACGGTTGGATCCGTAGGAATAGCCATGAATTCGGACTGGGCGGTGATGGCCTCATTCATTGCTGTGCTCGATGATTTGGAAAATCCGGGAGCGTACATTTATCCGGTTACTGCGCCTGCAATTCCCTTTGATCTCTATGCGGTTTATGATCGTCGCCGGCCTCTTAGTGCCGTCGCGAGAAAATTTATTGAAATGATTGAAGCAGAACTAGGAAAAGTCGACGAGCTATGGAGCAGAATGCCGCAGTAGCGTGTAAACGCTTTGCTGTTGGCCGGGTGCTAGTGTGCACTAGCAGCATTAGATTTCTTGATATCATCCATATGAGTTTGAAAGGTAGTGGTAAGTAAGCATCTATGTAGATTGCGCCAACGGTTGTGAAGTTGAGCAACAGAAAGCGCGTTCTACATGACACCAACTGGTCAAGTAATTGAAGTCGACGGCGTTGCCGTAGGCCTGCTGCGGCAAGGCAAGGGCAAGCCGGTCCTGTTTATCCACGGAGCCAACGGAGTTGCCGGTTGGCTTCCGTTCTTTGAGAATCTTTCCGGTAAGTACGATCTGATCATTCCCGATCATCCAGGATTCGGTCGCTCCGACGATCCGGAATGGATACGCAGCGTGCCGGATCTGGCGTTTTTCTATCTCGATTTGATGGAGAAGCTTGACCTGCGTGATGTTCATCTGGTCGGAACATCAATGGGCGGATGGATTGCTTCCGAGATTGCAATCCGCAACGAGAGCCGACTTGCCAGCCTCACGATGGTCGGGCCTGCCGGCGTTAGAATCAAGGGCGTGCCGTTCGGAGACATCTTCATGTGGTCGAACGAGGAGGCTACACGCAATATCTTCTTTAATCAGGCCATTGCGGATCGCTTGCTGTCGGTCAAGCCGACCGATGAGCAACTCGATGTGATGATGAAGAACAGATTCGCGGTGACGAAATACGGCTGGCAGCCGCGCATGTTCAATCCAGATCTGGAAAAGTGGCTGCACCGAATCAAGATTCCAACGTTCATTGGCTGGGGCAAGGAAGACAAGATCATTCCATCCAGCTACGCCGAGCGCTGGAAACAGCGTATTCCGCACGCGAAGGTCTCCATCTATGAGAGCTGCGGACATCTTCCGCATATTGAAGCGTCGGATGCCTTGTTAGCCGAGGTTAAAACTTTCATTGATGGGGTAGCGGTATGAAGTTCGTTCTGTTTCATCTGATGCCGTATCGAAGCTTGGACTTCGTAGCGGCCAAGAAGTATCGCTCCGCCTGGACGTTGCTGCCAAACAGCTTCTACGATCCGGCCAAGGGCGCGGAAGACTACGCTGCCTACATCGAGCAACTCGTCAGTGGCGAACGGCTTGGATTCGACATTATTAGCGTCAACGAACATCATCAGACGGCATACGGCATGATGCCTGCGCCAAATCTGATTGCCAGCGCGCTCATTCAGCGAACAAAGAACGTCAAAATCGGTGTATTTGGCCGAGCTCTTCCTTTGGTGAACAATCCGATCACCATCGCGGAAGAATTCGCGATGTTGGATAACATGTCGAGGGGGCGGCTTATCGTCGGCTTCGTTCGCGGTATCGGGTCGGAGTACCACACGTCAGGCATCAATCCGGCTTTCTCTCACGAACGCTTCCACGAGGCTCACGATCTGATCGTAAAGTCTTGGACGCAGCCGGGTCCGTTTGCCTTCGAAGGTGATCACTTCACGCTGAATTATGCGAACCCATGGCCGCGTCCCGTCCAGAATCCGCACCCGAGGATCTGGATTCCTTCACAAGGTTCGGCTGAAACAATTCACTGGGCCGCCGCACCGGAAAGAAAATACCCTTTCGTCGTGACATTCAGCACGGCCGAAGCAGTTGAAAAATACCTCAAGGTCTATCGCGGCGAGGCGGAAAAATTTGGCTACGAGGTGTCGTCCGATCAGCTGGGCTGGGCCGCGCCGATCTATGTTGCGGATACCGACGAACGTGCTCGCGAAGAAGCGCGTGAACCATTGGAGCGGCTCTTCAACGACTATCTGCCCATGCCTTGGGAAATGCTCATTCCACCCGGCTATTCATCGCTGGCTTCGTCAAAGGCGCTGGCAAAGGTGCGGACTGGCCTCGGCATCGAAAGACAGACGCTGGAACAACTCGTCGAGAAAGGCACGGCGATCATCGGCAGTCCGAAAACCGTGCGAGAGAAGATCGAGCAGATGCGCGATAAGACTGGCCTTGGAAACATGGTCTGTCTGTTGCAGTTCGGAACGCTGAACGATGAGTTGACGAACAGGAACATCGAGCGGTTTGCTTCGGATGTGATGCCGTTCCTCCAGGATCGTGCGCCAGCCAGGAAGGATGCGCAGCCAGCTGCTTAGGCTGGCCTCGCTAAACGCGGATGGCATACCCGCGCACCGAAAAAGATAAATCGCGGTTATGTCATCGCTTAGCTGCTTCGATGATCGAAGTATCCCGAGTCAATGCTGTTGTATCTAGCGGACAAATGAGGAGTGGCAGGAGCTTTCGGTAGGTCCTGATGAGAATGCGCGTCAAAAACATGACAGCCGCAAGCAATGCGGCCTTTGGTCTTCAAGGGGAGTTTGGAAATGGTTACGGGGCAGCTGACGTACGACAAGCGGGAAAAGCGAAGTGTGCTTTTCTCCACGGTTCTCGGGTTTGGTCTGGATTTCTATAACATTCTGATTTTGGCATTTCTCATGGGCGCGATTCAAAAGTCGCTGGGGATCACGCTGACAGAAGCGGGTATCATCACAACGGTCACCCTAATAGGGTCGGTTCTCGGAGGGATCATCTTCGGCTGGCTTGGCGACAAGATCGGCCGCAAGAATTCCCTGATGTTGACGCTGGCGCTATTCTCGCTAGGCGCAATAGCATCTGCTTTCGCCTGGGATTTCAATTCTCTTCTTGTGCTGCGTGCCATCACAGGCATCGGACTTGGCGGCGAATGGGGCGCTGGCATCGTTTTGTTCAATGAGGTGTGGGACAAGAACAGGCGCGGCTTCGGCAGTTGCGTCGTCCAGGCCGCGTCTTCCGGCGGTATCGCCGCTGCTGCTGTTGTATCGGTGTGGGCGTTAGGGACATTCGGCCCCGACTGGGGTTGGCGTATTGCTCTCCTTACAGGCGGTTCTCCGATCCTCCTTATGATCTACGTGCGCTTCTGGATGCCGGAATCCAAAATCTGGGCCGAGTATGAGCGGATGCGCAAGGCGGGGGAGCTTCCACCGGAGAAGGCCAAATCGGGCAGCCCGCTGATCGAGATTTTCAAGGGGGCCTCACTTCTCTACACGGTGTTGGGATTTGCAGTCGTGTCCGGCTACATGTTCGCCTTCTATTCGGTGTCGGTGTTTATTCCGGGCTACATGGTCAAGCTTGGTGCGGCGCCCGCGACGGTGCGCGACGTGACATTGCTGTTTGCGCTGGTGCTGGCGATCACTTTCCTTGTGTTTGGGTGGTACTCCGACCGCCTTGGCCGCAAGCTCAGCATCGTGTTGCCAATGCTGCTTAGCCTTATCGGTTTCTATGGCATCTACATCTCTAAGGATGCGGCTTTCCCAGGTTCGCTTTGGATCTGGCCGCTCTTTGCCTGGTATCTGGTTTGGGGCGTAGGTCAGGTTGCCGCCGGCATGTTCGGCGCCTGGTTTTCGGAACTCTACCCGGTTGAGCTGAGGTCGAGCGCTGTTTCGACGATCTACATGATCGGTCGTGGCGTCGGCAGTCTTGCTCCGTATGTTGTACCGCTCGTAGCCGCGCAGACCGGCGGCAATCTTCTCAACGGCATGATGATAGGCGGCGTGGCGGCGGTTATCTGCCTCGTGGCTGCGCTGCTCCTGCCTGAGACGGCGGGGCGCAACTTTGCGGTGATCGAAGCGAAGGCCCGGTAGATATCAATGAAGTTGCAGCAACCAAGGGGATACGCATGAGCGACGTTCTGAGAGAAGTAGTTACGATTAATGGCAAGAATGTCGTTCTTGCGCACCATGCGTCGCCGGTCGAAAACGCAGGCGTGCTCGAGTATCCGGAGATTTTCCGAATGCTCAATATTTTCGACGCCAAGTTCACGCCGAGTAACAAAAACAAGGCGGATGGCACGCCACTGCGGATCTACTCCGCGGACCGCGTCAAGATCGACCTTTCCAAGCGCAGCAAGGAAGACATGGGTTTCTGGCATCGGAACATTGATGCACATGAAGTTATCATTTGCATAAAGGGCGCTTTGCGCTGGGAAACCGAGATGGGGACACGGACGATGCGTCCGGGGGACATGCTGTTCATCCCCAAGGGCATCGCTCATCGTTCGATGCTTTGCGAAGATTCCACCGACGAGAATGTCCTCATCGAACTTAAGCTCGCGGACGATCTCACTTATGTCGGCGAAGACTAGGAAAGGCCTTCTTCAATGAAAATCGAAGTTAATGGCGTCTCGATTCACTGCGAGACCGAAGTTCAAAACAAGAATGCTCCCTGGATTACGTTCTCACACGCGTTGGCGAACAACCTGACAGTTTGGGACGATACTGTCGCTGCGCTCAAGGCGGACTACCGCATTCTTCGTTACGATCAGCGGGGACACGGGGAAACCCAGGCAGTGCAGGGGCCTTATGACTTTCCAATGCTGATGCAGGATGCCATGGGTCTTTGGGATGCGCTGGGCATCGAAAAGAGTCATTGGGTGGGCTTGTCGATCGGTGGGATGATCGGATACGGCCTCGCGATCTCTGCGCCCGGCAGACTGCATTCGCTTACGGCTTGTGACTCGCGGCCGGATGCGCCGCCCGACTACGCGGCCTATTTCCAATCGCGAATCGACAAGGCGCGCGAGAAGGGTATGGAGGGCGTGGTTGAGTCGACAATCGAGCGTTGGTTTACTCCCGAGACGGTCACAAAGAATCCTCCGGCGCTCGACAAGGTTCGGCAGATGATCCGCTCGACCAGCCCGGTCGGTCATGAGGGATGTTGCAAGGCGTTACAGACATTGGCATTCGGTGCAAGGCTGCATGAAATCCGCGTTCCAACGCTGATCATCGGTGGCGCCAAGGATAAAGGTGCGCCGCCGGAGATTTTGGCCGAAGCGGCAGCGAAGATTCCGCGCGCCCGACATGCGGTGGTGCCCAACGCCGGGCATATCGTCGCAATGGAAAATCCGCAGGGTTTCCTCGCCGAGTTGAACGCGTTTCTCTCGACTGTCGGCTCGTAAGAAGCCGAGAGCGGTTTCCGTGCCGTGCGGCCTGCAAGAAGACTAGGATGGTAGCTAGCGCTGGGAGTTGGCTGTGCAAGGCAAGGATATGTTCAATCTCGATGGTCGGGTTGCTTTTGTGACTGGAGCCGCAAAAGGACTCGGCTTCGCGATGTCCGAAGCTGTTGCCGAGCAGGGCGCGACTGTCGTGATGACGGATATCGACAGGGCTGCTCTGTCGGACGCTTGCGCTCGGCTGACCGCCCGTGGGCTTCAGGTTCATCCCGAGATCGTCGACGTATCGGACATCGATGCGCTGGTGAAGACAATTGACGGCACTGCCGCCCGCTTCGGGCGGCTTGATATCGCTTTTGCGAATGCTGGCCTTTCTGCCGGTTCGGGACCGCTGACCGAAGCGGGCGCAATGGAGCAGGTCGATTTGACCCAGTGGAATAGTCTGCTTCAAATAAATTTGACGAGCGTATTCGTGACAATCAGGACGGCGGCTGCTCACATGCGCGCGCGGCGTAGCGGACGCATCATTGTTACAGCATCGATTGCCGGTCTGCGCGGCGAACGCATGTGCGGATACGCCTATGCAGCGACCAAGGCAGCCGTCAGCAATCTGGTTCGGCAGGCCGCCATCGAACTGTCTCCGCACAACGTCAGCATCAATGCAATCGCGCCAGGACCATTCTTGACGGATATCGGGCAGGGCCGCTTGCGTCAGGCCGAGGTTGCGAATCAATTCGCCGCCGATGTGCCGATGGGTAGGATCGGGCGACCCGAAGAGATCAAGGGATTGGCGCTGCTTCTGGCATCGCAGGCTTCCAGCTACATCACGGGCGCAGTCATTCCAATCGATGGTGGCGCGTCAGCGTCGTAAGGGGAATTGGCTTTGACGGTATCATCGCAGGTATCATCGGGGGGGCCATCGGCGCCGCTCGCCGGAAAGGTTGCAGTCGTAACCGGTGCGGCACAGGGGCTTGGCGCCACATTTGCGCTGGCGCTGGCGAACGCCGGCGCGTCGGTCGTCGCAGGCGACCTCTCGAGCACCGCTGCTACGTGTGATGCAATCGAGGCAAATGGCGGTAAGGCGCTGGGTGTTTCACTTGACGTTACCGATGGCAGTTCCGTCAACGCCATGCTGAAAGCTGCGAGCGAAAAATTTGGCGGCATAGACATTCTTGTGAACAACGCCGCAATATCCGGTCAATTGAGGCTACAGCACCTCACCGAGATCACGAGCGCCGAATGGGATCGGGTGCTGACGGTCAATGTGAGGGGCACGTTCGAATGCATCAAGGCGGCGGCGCCGCTCATGAAACAACGCGGTTATGGCAAGATCATCAATCTCTCTTCAGGTACGGCCATCAAAGGCTCACCTGGAATTGCTCATTACGTCGCGTCAAAAGGTGCGGTTATCTCCTTGACGCGCGCTGCGGCGCGCGAGCTTGGTGGTGACGGTATCCGCGTGAATGCTATCGCGCCTGGTCTTACCACGAGCGAGGCCATGCTCAAGAACCCGAGTTGGACCAGCGATATCGTGGCCAACAATATCGCTAGTCGCGCTCTGAAGCGCGAAGCTGTTCCGGACGATTTGGTCGGCACTCTCCTCTTTCTTGCTTCCCCAGCCAGTGATTTCCTGACCGGCCAGACGCTTTCTGTGGATGGCGGATCTGTGATGACGTAAGCGGATGAATGGAACGAGGGCACGCATGGAGCCACAAAGTGGAGTCAGTTCGCCGACAGACAAGGAAATTATAGGATCCTATTCAGCCTGATGAGAAGGCTTATCAGTCAGCGGCGCGGGTGATCTGGGGTGTCCAGCCAATACCGGCGCGCCCATGCAAAGGGCGGCACGTGCCGCGAATGGCCAGCGGCGGCCGGATGGGCGCAACTTGAACAGTGCGCCTTGCCGAAAGGAAAGTGACGGCGGCACGGGCGGGGTCAATGGAATATTTGAGCCGATTCATTGTCTGATCGCAGTCGGGCCACCTTAAGCCGCTCCAGCCGATGAGGCGGCCATTGATCAGACGCCGAACGCAGGGAGTTTGGACGAGCAATTGCCGGCTTCGCCTCCAGCGCGGAAATACCTAGGTCGTCGGGGTCTGAAACTACGGATAGTGCTTTGTTGGTCCGCTATAGACGGCATCGACCGGCATCATAAATCCGCGAAAGAAGGCAGCAAGTTCCTCATGCGCATCTAGCGGAAGGACATTCGCTACGAATTGATCCGGCCGCACCACGACGATGCATCCGGCCGACCTGTCGATGCCTCGCTGCTCGAAAATATCGTCGTCGCTTTTTTTGTCTGGGCAGAACGCCTTCTCGTAGTCGATCAAGCCGAACCGGCCCTTGCGCGGCCGTAGCAGGTCCGGAATCGCATCACAGGCGAGATCGCGATGGGCCTGTTGAAAGACGGCGCGCACATCGATCACCGAATCGATATCTGCTGTGGTCGGAGTATGCACTCTGACAGGCGAGTGATCAGACCGGCCAAGAAAATCGCATAGCGCGCGTAGGCGCGACGCAGGATGATCCGGCGTCTTATCGTCGGCAAACAGGAACAGGCGCCAGCGGCCGTCCGCCCTCACTACATGGCCGAGATGAAGCGGCTTGGCGTCGGCCAGCCTAATTACACGCGCCGAGTGAAAGCGCATGCCGACGACAAAGCCCGTCGCGAGATGCTGATATGTGGGCGCGGCCGAGATCAGCGACGGCCCATAGTGAACGGCGGTGCCGGCGGTGAAGCGACCCTGCTTGACGAAGTAGCGCTGGAATTCCGCTGGATCGATTCCAACGCCATCGGCGCTGGCCGAATCCTTTGTGTTGGAATCACTAGGCCGGGCGCTGAACATTTTTGCGAAGGCGCGGTCGAAGTCGATCAGTTCTTTCGCGAGCGCGCGACGCTCGTCCGAATAGGTGTTGAGGATGGCAGGCGAACACTGCCCACGGATTACCGACGCCAGCTTCCATCCGAGATTGAAACCGTCCTGCATGGAAACATTCATGCCCTGTCCGGCCTTCGGGCTGTGGGTGTGGCAGGCATCACCCGCGATGAGCACCGATGGAGTTCGCGTCCCGTCCGCGCCATCCGGCATATTGTCGAAGCGATCGCAAAGCCGCTGCCCGATCTCGTAGACCGACCACCACGCGATCTCTTTCACGTCGAGACTGTAAGGACGGAAGATGCGCTGCGCGGCAGCAACGAGATGAGTCGAGGTGATGTTCTTACTCGCGACTCTTTCGCCCTCCGCCAGCTTGTCGAGTTCGATATAGAGCCGAACAAGGTATCCGCCCTCGCGCGGAATGACCAGCATGCTGCCGTCGTTCGCCGAGTGGATCGCGGCCTTCAACCGGATGTCCGGAAAGTCGGTCACCGCCAGCACGTCCATGACACCCCAGGCCTGATTGGCGGAATCACCAACCAGCGCGCGCCCGATCGCTTGCCGTACTTTGCTTCGTGCCCCGTCGCAGCCGACGACGTAGCGCGCATGGACCGTCTCGATCTCGCCTTCGTGCCCTAGATCAAGGCGTTCGAGAAACGCGGTTACCGGATAGCCTGCCGGCTCATGCGCGCTGGCGTTGACGGATGCCGTCTCAAGCTGCACCAGCCGACGCGCATAGACCGGCTCCAGTCGCGACGGCGCGTGGCGCATCGTCTCCAGCAAGAAGTCGTGCACCCGCGCCTGATTGAGAATGACGTGCGGCATTTCCGACAGCCCGTCCTCGACGTCCTGCACGCGGCCGCTGCGGACGATGCTGCCGCGATGGTCCGGGTCCGGTTTCCAGAAAACCGTTTCGTTGACCCAGTAGGCTTCCTTCTGAACGCGTTCGCTGAAACCGAGAGCCTCGAACATCTCCATAGTGCGGCAAGCGATGCCGTCCGCCTGCCCCACCTGAAGCGGGCCGTCCTTGCTTTCCACGATCATCGTGGCGATGTCCGGAAATACAGCAAGCTGGGCCGCGAGCGTCAGGCCTGCGGGACCGCAGCCGACGATGAGCACATCGATATGGCTGGGCGGACTGTCGTGCGTATCGGACGCGCGCGCGATCGCCGGGTCACCGGGCCGAAATCCGTCGAGATGAAATTGCATCGATTCGTCTTCCTACGTCGCGGTTCTGGCAATCACGCCGATTGTCAGCGTAATGTCCTGTTCGATGAAGTCGAGTTATTCTCAAACAGTCAATCTGTCGGGCAGGCATAGCGGCTGGATGCGCTCGATCGGATAAAGGCTGCCTGTCCGGGGGATCCCCGATCGATTCTATCCAGATGACTCAGACTCCAAGTCTCAGGAAAGCTCGCGCCATCAAACCTTGTTAGTCGAACCTCGGCGTTTCGACGGGACGAGTTGCCCGATCACATCCTTGCCGCCGCCGTCCACCCATTCAGTCAGTTTCTGGATGCAGGAATCCAGGGTTTCGCGCTCCACCGCGGACAACGGTGTTAGAAAGTGCTCCTCTACTTCGCCAGCGATCTGCGTGGCCTTTCCGCACATCTCGCGTCCTTTTGCGGTGGTGTGCAGATTGAATTGCCTCGCGTCTTTCTTTCCGATCGTTCGCCGGATTAGTCCGTCCTTGATGAGCTTCGACAGCAGGCGCGATGTCAGGCTTCGCTCGAACCTGGTCTCCGCCGCGAGATCGCTGAAGGTGATGCCCGGGTTGTCGTCGGTGAGACGCAGGATGCGCAGCTCGCGCACATTGAGGCCGCAGCACCGGACATAGACTTCGTTGGCCATGTCGATCGCGCTGCTGCTCAGAGTGTCCATCCTATAAGTTAAGTGGCGCTCGACCTTTTCTCGCCGCATGGGTCCCTCGTTCGCGGGCCGGTCCTGGCCCGTATTGTTGTCAAACAATATTGTTGTAAATACCAACTAATCGTGATTGGCTCCGAACAAGCGGGTGCGGCCTTGATGGCCAAATCCGTCGCGTGGAAGCCTTTGGTTCCTTGAAGCCTATCGGCTTCTGGCGCGCAACATGTCGATGGGGCGGGGATGGGTGCTCTTGAATACCTGCAGCGCGAACTGCCGTTGTTGGCGAGCTGGCGCCATGATTTCCACACCTATCCGGAAATCGGATTCCAAGAAACCCGCACCGCAGCGAAGGTTGCCGAACTGCTCACCAGTTGGGGCATCGAGGTCCGCACTGGTATAGGCGGCACCGGCGTGATCGGGACGCTGCGCGGCCGCCGACCGGGTAACAACGCTATTGGCTTTCGCGCCGATATGGACGCCTTGCCGATGACCGGGCGCGCGGACGTGCCGTATCGCTCAACTCGGCCGGACGCGTTCCACGGTTGCGGGCATGACGGGCACACCTCGACCTTGCTGGGTGCAGCCAAATATCTTTCCGAGCATCCGGATTTCGCCGGCACAGTCTATTTTATCTTCCAGCCTGCCGAGGAAACCTTGCGCGGCGGGCCGGCGATGATCGCTGACGGCCTGTTCACCCATGCGCCGGTCAGCGAAGTCTATGGCCTGCACAACAACCCGCTGATGACGCCTGGCAAGATTGGCATTCGCGCCGGTGCGATCCTGTCAGGTTGCGATCCGCTGCGGATCGAGGTGCACGGTGTTGGTGCACATGGGGCGCAACCGCATCAGGGCATCGATCCGATCGTCGCCGCTTGCGAACTCGTCGGCTTGTTGCAGACCATCGTCAGCCGCTCGCTCAACGCCATGGATTCCGGGGTCGTGACCATCGGCACCATGCACGGCGGCACGGCTGCCAATGTGATTCCCGATCTGGTGGTGCTGGAGGGCACGATCCGCTCGATGTCGAAAGATGGCCGGGCGCTGTTGCTGCGTCGCGTTCGCGAGATCTGCGACGGGGTTGCCAACTGTTTTGGCATCAAGATCGCTTGCGATATCGGGCCCGGCTGTCCGCCGACGGTCAATCACGCCGAACAATCCGCGGTGGTCGAACGGGCGGCGCGGCTCGTCGTCGGGCCGGACAATCTGGTCGCCGACATCACGCCGGTGATGGCGTCGGAAGATTTCTCTTTCATGTTGCAGGAGCGGCCGGGGGCTTACTTCTTCGTCGGGCAGAGTGGCCAGAACTGCCACCACCCCGAGTATATTTTCGACGATGCGATCATGCCGATCGGCGGCGCGATGTTCGTGCAGATTGCCTACGATAGGCTGAATAGGGACTGATCTACAAAACATAAAATTGGGGGAAGCAATGGGTATCCAAGGCAGCACTGGATCAAGAGATCTCGCTTCGGACGATGCCACGTCGGCGATGCGTCGCCGCGTGGTGGTCGCATCGACATTGGGCAACGCCTTCGAATGGTTCGACTACGCGATCTTCGGCATGTTTGCACCGATCATTTCAAAACTGTTCTTTCCGGCCAGCAACGACGTCAACTCGATGCTGCTGACGTTTGCGACATTCGCGGTCGCGTTTGCGGTGCGTCCGCTGAGCGGTGTCCTGTTCGGGCTTTATGCTGATCGGCTGGGCCGCAAACGTGCATTGACGCTGATGATCATCATGATGGCGATCGGCACCGGTATGATCGGCTTGTTGCCGACCTACGCTGCGATCGGCATTGCAGCACCGCTGCTCATGGTAGTCGCAAGGTTGATCCAGGGCATCTCCGTTGGCGGCGAATTCTCCAACGCCACCGCGATGCTGGTCGAGTATTCGCCGGAGAGCCGCCGCGGCTACTACGGCAGCTTTCAGATGGTATCACAGGCGCTTGGCTTCACGGTCGGCGCGCTTCTGGCGTATCTCGCCACCACCTATGCGTCGCCCGCGGCGCTGGAAAGCTGGGGTTGGCGGGTTCCGTTCATCCTTGGCATATTGATCGGCCCGTTCGGCTACTGGCTTCGCTCCAACATCGATGAAACGCCCGAGTTTCAGCGCTATCTGCAATCCAAGCACAAGTCGGCGAATACGCCTCTCGCCGAGCTTTTCACAAAGCATCTGCGCGAACTCGTGGTCGGCTTCTGCATCGTGGTGATGGGCACGGTTTCCTACTACGTGATGCTGCTTTACATCCCGATCTATGCTGTTCGGCAACTTGGAATACCGATGAGCGGCGCGCAGCTCTCGTCTGTGCTGTCGACGGCGCTGATCGTCGTTTTCTGCCCCCTCGCAGGCAGCCTTTCCGATCGCATCGGCCGCCGGGTGGTGGTTCTGCCGGCGGTAGTCATTTATGCGGTTGTGGTGTGGCTGACGGTGCACCACCTCCTCGCGGAGCCATCGCTCAGCCGGTTAATTCTCGCCCAAATGGCGACGTCGCTCGTGATGGCCTTCATCTGGGGACCGACACCAGTGCTGCTGATGGATCTGTTTCCGGTTGGGGTCCGTTCGACCGGCGTGGGGATGATCTACAACGTTGGCGTGGCGTTGTTCGGCGGACTGGCGCCGTTTGCCATCACTTGGCTGATCGCCATCACCGGCGACAAGATGAGCCCGGTCTACTACGTCGCCATCTCAGCGGTGGTCGGTGTGCTGGGCCTGCTTCTGTTGCGGGAGGTCCGCGCCCGTCCGGCGGTAGCAGCCGCTCCCGTTAGGTCGGCTTAAGACAACTGCTACGCAGATTGGAGGAGACAGCGGGCCGTTCAAAAGTTCGCTGTCTCCTGATATCATACGGTAATTTCAATAATATGTAACTTCGTAGCTTTATTCTGAATAGGCGCAAAATTGCGGCGCATCTGCGCCAGATTCTGTGATCGTACGCACGCTATTACAACGACATCAGAACGCATCGGTTACTGGATAAAGACGCGCCGGTCTCTCGCCCAGTTCAGCCGACCGGAAGCATCAAATCGCATTCTATCCTTGACAGCCTTCATCACCATTACGTGCGAGTTTAGATTTTCGGTACACACAATGCTATTGGGCAATCCCTCTACTCGTGATTAGATTTGGCGCGGGTCTTAGTTGTTCCCCGTGATTATTCGTCGCCGACTAAAAGGAAGCTTGCCATGCGCGCGTCCCCGTCGCTTCGTACTGTCACAATCATGGGAACACTTTTGTTTGTGGCGCCGGCGATGGCGCAAGTGCCCCCCGGCGGGCCGCCGGCGGTAGGTGTAGTCAAGGCTGAGTTTCGGCCGATGACGGAAAGCACGGAAATTAACGGTCGCATTCAGGCTCGGGATCGCGTTGATCTGGTCGCGCGCGTGACGGCGTTCATGAACGAGCGGCTTTTTGTAGAAGGCGCGGACGTCAAGAAGGGACAGCTTCTGTACCGGCTGGAGCGCGCTCCGTTCGAGGCCGACGTCGAGGCTAAAGAAGCGGCCGTTGCTCAGGCTCAGGCTCAACTGGAGAACGCCAATCTCACGCTCTCTCGCGCGCAGGACCTGTTGCAGAAAAACTCCGGTACGCAGGTCGCGGTCGACAGCGCGCTGGCGACGCAGCGCACGGCGGTAGCGCAGGTAAAGGCTGCGCAAGCGCAACTCCATCAATCGCAGATCAATCTCGGTTACACAGAAATAAAATCGCCGATCGACGGCCGCATTGGCCGAACCTCGATCACGATCGGTAACGTTGTCAGCCCCACCAGCGGAACGCTGGCGACGATTGTCAGTCCAGATCCCATGTATGTGACCTTTCCTGTCTCGGTGCGTCGCGTTCTTGAACTAAGGGACCGCTACGCTGACAAGGGCGGCTTCGACGCCGTCAAAATTCGTCTGCGCCTGCCGACCGGCGAACTTTACAGTTCGACCGGAAAGCTGGATTTCGTCGATATCGGCGTCGCGCAGGATACCGACACCATCACCCTGCGCGGCACGATCTCCAATCCCGTTATCCAGACGGTGGGGAGCAGCAAGCTTTACGAATTGTCCGACGCAGAGTTTGTCACCGTTCTGCTGGAAGCGGTTGAGCCGCTCAAAGTGTTGGCCGTCCCGCGATCCGCGTTGCTTTCCGATCAACAGGGCGACTATCTCTTTGTCGTCAGCGACAAGAATGTCGCCGAGCAGCGTCGCGTCAAACTAGGGCAGTCGACACCGGACATCGCGGCCGTGACCGAGGGCCTAAAGCCCGGCGAGCAGGTCGTAGTCGAAGGCATCCAGCGGGTGCGTCCAAACCTCGTCGTGGCGCCCGGACCAGCGTCGCCAACAGCTCGCGGCGCGAGGTGAGGGCATGATTTCTTCAACCTTCATCGACCGTCCGAGATTGGCGATCGTCATCGCGATCGTCATATCGCTTGCGGGACTGCTCGCTTTATCGCGCATTCCGGTCGCGCAACTTCCCGACATCGTGCCACCGCAGGTTCAGGTATCTGCGGTTTATCCAGGCGCGTCCGCTTCAGTTCTGGAATCTACTGTAGCGCAGCCGCTGGAATCCAAGGTCATCGGCGTCGATAAGATGCTTTACATGAAGAGCAGTAGCGGCGCCGATGGAAGTTACAGTCTCACCGTCAGCTTCGCCCTCGGTACGGATCCGGACATCAACACTGTCAACGTCAACAACCGCGTCCAGACGGCCCTGGCTTCCCTGCCGACCGAAGTTCAGGTTCAGGGATTGACGGTCCAGAAGCGGTCTTCGTCGATCCTTCAGTTCATCGCGCTGTATAACGAGGACGGTAAACTCGATCCGCTATTCATAACGAACTACGCTATCATCAACGTCATGGACGAACTGTCGCGCACGCCGGGGGTCGGCCAGGCCAGCCTCTTCGCGCGCGAAGACTATTCGATGCGGATCTGGTTCGATACGTCGAAGCTTACGAGCCTTGGACTTGCGCCATCGGATGTAATCGCGGCGGTCCGGGCTCAAAACGTTCAGGCTCCCGTCGGGCGTCTTGGCGCTCGCCCGGTGCCGGACGACCAGCAATTCCAGCTCAACCTGCAGACCCAGGGCCGTCTGGCCACACCGGAGGAATTCGGCGCGATTGTCATTCGCGCCAACCAGGATGGCTCGGTGCTGAAGGTGCAGGATGTCGCCCGCGTTGAACTCGGGGCACAGAATGAGGATACGTTCAGTCGTTTGAACGGAAACCCGTCGGTCGCCGTCGGCATCTATCTCGCCCCTGGCGCGAATGCCATCACCGTGTCCAAGGCCATCAACGTAACGCTCGACAAGTTGCGCGCCCGTTTCCCGGAAGGACTGAAGGCGCGTGTGGTTCACGATTCTACCATCTTTGTCACGGACACGATCAGCGCGGTTATCACCGCCCTGATCGAGGCGTTCGTTCTCGTCGCGATCGTCGTGTTTGTCTTTCTCGGGAATTTGCGTGCGACGATCATCCCGATCATTGCAATCCCCGTCAGTCTCGTCGGTACTTTCGTCATTCTTCTGACATTAGGCTATTCAGCCAATACGGTCTCGCTACTGGCGCTGGTACTCGCAGTCGGTATCGTGGTGGACGATGCGATCGTCGTTGTTGAGAACGTCGAGCGAGTGATGGAAGAGGAGCCGGAACTTTCCCCAGTGGATGCGGCCAAGAAAGCCATGGCGCAGGTGACCGCGCCGATCGTTGGTATCACGCTCGTGCTGCTCGCCGTCTTCGTTCCCATCGCTTTTATTTCAGGGATTTCGGGCGAACTGTTCCGCCAGTTTGCGGTGACGATCAGCGCATCGGTGCTCATTTCCGCCATCAATGCGCTCACGTTATCGCCAGCCCTGTGTGCGGTGTTTCTCCGACATTCCCCTCGGCGCGGCATCATGGGGCGCATCAGTGGGGGGATCGATAAGGTTCGTGGAGGCTATGCTACCATCGTGCGCAAGACCTTGCGGCTGTCTATCGTTTCCGTCGTGCTTGTTGCGGCATTCGGATTCGGTATCTTCGGTCTCATGAAGGTCACCCCGACGGGTTTCCTGCCCGAGGAAGATCAGGGCGCGTTCTTCATCAACGTTCAATTGCCGGACGGCGCATCGGTTAACCGGACCAGCGAAACCGTGCGTCAGGTCGAGAGCATCTTGAAATCTATGCCGCAGGTGCAGGACACTATGGCGATTATCGGCTTCTCCTTGCTCGACGGCTATTCGGCGAGCAACAATGCTTTTCTGATCGCCATACTAAAGCCTTTCGAGGATCGAACTGCAGCAGCAGATACCGCTCAGGCGCTGATCGCCAAGGTGTTCAACGCGTCGCAGCAGATACGCACGGCAAATGTACTCCCGTTCAATCTTCCTCCAGTGGTCGGCCTGTCGACGACCGGCGGCTTCGAATATCAGTTGGAGAACCTTGCAGGCGCTGATCCCAAGGTCATGGGCAGCGTCGTTCAAGGGCTTATAGCGGCAGCCAATCAGGATGCGCGCCTGTCGCGCGTTTTCTCGACGTATGGGGCCAGCGCCCCATCAATTTTCCTCGACATCGATCGAGAGAAGGCGCAGGCGCTGGGTGTGACCCTCAGCGATGTCTTCACCACCCTGCAGTCCACGCTCGGCGGCTACTTCATAAACAACTTCAATTTGTTTGGCCGTACATGGCAAGTGAACCTGCAAGGCGAGGCGGCAGACCGTCGCGACATTTCCGCGCTTTGGAAGATCTACATTCGCAATGCAAAGGGCACGATGGTGCCGCTCCAATCGATCGCCACCGCGCGGACAATCACCGGGCCGCAAGTCATCACGCGTTACAATAATTACCAGTCGGTCACGATCAATGGCAGCCCGGCTCCCGGCGTCGCGACGGGAACGGCGCTGACCGCGATGGCGGAAGTGTCGGCGAAGACGCTGCCGGCTGGCTACGCCTTCGAATGGACCGGCACGGCCTACCAGGAGCAGGGGGCAGCGGGTCAGACCACAATCGTGCTTGGCATGGCGCTGTTGTTTGCGTTCCTGTTCCTAGTCGCTCTCTATGAAAGCTGGGTCATTCCAATACCAGTGCTGCTCTCCGTGGTCGTCGGTGTTCTTGGTGCCATCGGCGGAATCCTCGTGGCCAAACTTACGCTCGATCTCTACGCGCAAATCGGCCTTGTGGTGTTGATCGCGCTGGCGGCCAAGAACGCTATTCTGATCGTTGAATTCGCCAAAGAGCAGCGAGAGCAGGGGCACGGCATCGTTGACGCGGCAGCCCGAGGCGCAGAAATGCGCTTCCGTGCGGTACTCATGACGTCTTTCGCGTTCATTCTCGGGCTCGTGCCGTTGGTCTGGGCGAAGGGCGCCTCCCAGATCGCGCGGCACGCGGTAAGCACACCCGTCTTCACTGGTATGATCGCGGCGACAGTGATCGGCCTCTTTCTTATTCCCATGCTCTATGTCGTATTCGAGAGCATGCGCGAGTGGACTCATCGGCGGTTTGCAGGAGAGGGCAGGGATCAGGCGAAGCCCGCCCGCGAGCCAGTTGGACAACCCAAATTAGGGCCCTAGGCTCGGTTAGATCAGGGATTCGCCGCCGCCGTTTTGCGAATCGAATAACGGGGCGGCCCATAGAGGCGTGGCAACGCTCCGACGCGGTGCCATGATGTAGACACGGAAGTTCCGTTGTGCAATCAGATTAGCTGGACCGCTGTTGAGTTTGGGATGTCGATGGCGCAGGAAATCGAACGTAAGTTTCTGGTCAAGAACGATACGTGGCGCCGTCGGGTCGCTCGAAGCGAGCATCTCCGTGATGGAATACTGGCGGCAAGCGACGGCCGAAAGGTCCGGGTCCGGCTCTATGAGAACCGTGCGACCCTTACGGTGAAGTCCAGGCAGCGGCAGGGCCAGCGCGCGGAGTTCGAATACGAAATCCCGCGCGACGACGCGGAAGAAATGCTGGCGTTACATTGCGGCTCCAACGTCCTTGAGAAAACCCGTTACCATGTGCCCTTCGATGACATAGAGTGGGAAATCGATATCTATGACGGTCTGTTGGTCGGCGTAGTTCTCGCCGAAGTCGAACTCGATCGCATGGACCAAGAAGTTTCGCTTCCGGAGTGGATAGGAGAAGAAGTCACTGGCCGGCCTGAATACAGGAAGAGCGCGATGCTTGAGGCGCGACAGGCCGGGCGATCGTTGGATCGCGGGACATCGTGACCATTGTGTGTACCGAAAACCTAGACACGGGCGTAGTGGTGATGGAGTCCGCCCAGGATTGCGCGTGAACTGATGACACCGGTCCAATTTGGCTCGCCTTCAGCTCCGCGGAGCAGCAGCTCATACACGGTCAATGAAGATAACAAGCCGTTTCCGGCACCCTTCAAACTCATGACATTTCCCCCTGAGTCTGAATGATAGCGCACCGTTAATTCCAATTACACTATGAATTTCTCAAAGGGCTTTCAGCAGGCTGAGAACCGCTTCAACTACTTACCTCCAAACTATTTTGACCCGTGCAACGACGCAAACATTCCGCGGCAAAAGACCAGCGGCGTTCCCGCCGAGTGATTGAAGTGCTCTACCCTTCCCAGAAATATCACATGATCGCCGCCATCGAAGCAGCTTAAAATTCTGCATTCGAATCGGGCAATACAGTCAGCTATGTATGGTGCACCCCAGCTATTCGCGGCAATCTTCACACCATTAAACTTGTCATGTGCTGGCTTTGCAAAGCGGTGAGCGAGGTCAAGTTGGTCCTCGTCTAGCACGTTGACTACGAAATGATCGGCTTTAAGGATCGCATCCTTGCTGGGGGCATCACGGCGAAGACTCCAAAGAACGAGCGGTGGATCAAGCGACACCGAAGCGAACGAACTAATCGTAAGCCCTACCGGCGATTGGCCCTCAGGTCTCGCCGTTATGACCGCCACGCCAGTCGGAAAGCACCCGAGCGCGTTGCGAAAGGCCCGTGTATCGAAAGTGGTGGGTAAGAGAGCGTCCCCCGACATTCTCTATTCCGCTGCGGCTTGAGAGGGCGACTTGGGTCCGTAGCTCGCCATTAGGTCATCGACGGTCGTGTCAAAGGTTTGCCATGGAGCCAGCCTCATGCTGTGTGCCCGCACAAGGAACGGGGGGCCAGCGTAGAAATTTTCGTACTGCACGTGCCTGGCGCCAAACTCCGAGGCGAGCAGATCCCAAGCAAGCTTGTACAGCTTCATTCGGTCGAGGGCTGTCTCGTTCTCCGTCGCCCAATAGGTCTCGAAGATGTCGTTGAGCTTCTCGCTCTCGATGATGGAAATATCAGCGGGCATCTGGAAGATGGCGCCGCCCATGAGCTCACGCACCATTGCGCAAATCGGGCCGTAGTTGTCCTGACACCAGCTTAACGCCGCGTACATATACCGTTGGTTCACGACAACATAGCCATCGCCAAGCGGCTGGTAGTCAGCAATTTGACCATGGACTAGCCCGGCAATGGTGGCTTCCATTGCGGCCAGCTTGCCCAGCGTGTCCTGAACGGCGGGAATTCCCCGCACGCCGGCAGACTTCGCAATCTTATTTGCCAAGCCGATAATCAATTGAAGTTTTGACCAGAATCGAACGTTTGACTGGTGATTGCCGAAGTAGTGGCCACCGGTTTCCATATAAATGGCACGACTAAGATCAACGTTCCCGATGGTGAACACGCGGGACCAAGGTACTTTGACATGCTCGCACACAAGCATGCAGTCACTCTCGTCGAATCGTGAAGACAGAGGGTAATCGAAGTCGTTCGCTGCGGCTTCTTCCATGGACCTGCGCGACCAAAGCGAAAGACCAGGTGAGTTGACGGGAATTGCACATGTAACGGCTTCTTTCACGCGATCCGGGGCAAGTGGGGTCAAGTTCCCGATCCAGACCTCGTCGCAAAAAGCACCGCCTGTTGCGAGGGTCTTCATCCCGTGGAGCGTGATCCCTTCGCTATCTGTGGACTCAACATGCAGGGCAGGCGATTTAAAGAAATGCGCCTTCGAATCCGATGAATAATTGCGGGCCCCCTGAGGTGGATGAGTGGCGTAACTCACGTAAAGATCATTGTCCCGGATGTACCGATAGTAATCCAATAGCCTGTTCTTGAAACCGTGATCGGCGACGTCAAAGACTTCAGGCCGGCAGGTCATGCCGGTTATGAATGAAGCGACGTGATCGGGGGACCGGCCGAAGAGACCGTAACTCGCATCGGCCCACAGCTTGTGACCCTTCATCCGGAACTGAAGATCGCGCGTGTTTCGTGGCTGTAAATAGTAGAAGCTGTGGCGATCGCCCTCAGATTCAAAGGAAAGGCTATCTGTATGGGACGCGTCCCGCTTTAGATCAAAAAGATGAGCAAAGCTCTTCGCAGAGTTTCGAAAGCCGGGGTGCGTTGTGACATCGTCAACCAGCTTATTTCCGAGATAGACTTTCCGACCATCCTGAAGCGAGCGAAGATAATCCTTGCCAGACCGAAGCATAAGTCACCCATTAGTTATTTATCTAAACTAAATAATAAACGAGTACGAAGCTGTCAAGCGTACTTATTATGCTCCCCCGGGACTGCGTCTTCGGCGGCGTGGGCGAGGGACGTTTCCCAAGACTGCCAGCCGCTGGGCGGCTGCAATTTGATCGAGTACTGCGCTAGCCTTTTCAGCCTGCGAAAGTAGGGTATCCAGCTCATCAGCGTACGAGGCTGCGCTTTTCCGATCCAGGTGTCCGTACAGCGTGTCGTTCACAATCGTCTGGACCGGAGCGATCATTGAGAGCGCTTCGCGTCCTTTTGTTGTCAGAGCCAGAAAGCTCATTCGCCTGTCATTTGGGTTGGTTACCTTTGCTAAAAACCCTTGGGCTTCGAGGCTACTAATTTCCGTACTGACGTATGCGTCGGTCATGCGCATCTCGCGTGCGACCGAACGCACGGTCCAGTTCGTGTCCGTCTGAAGCCGTCCAAGCGCCTGCATCAGCACATACTGGAATGAGGAGACGCCGATCAGCGATGCAAATCCGCCACGAATATTCTCGAGCATCCCCGATAGCACGTAGTGCAAATGCGTAATCCGGCGTACGAGCGCGTCAGAACCGTCAAGCATCAGAGCTGCGCGCGAAATGGTCGGCGGAAGCAAAGTTTCCTTCGATCCGGTAGTCCTCGGTTTTGCGCGTAACGATTGCTTGGGTTCTTTGGATTTCATGGACTGACTACCTTGTGCGCCCATATAGCGCTGTCTTTCGAATCATCTGTAATTTAGTCGGGCTGCCCAATCCTTGATTAACATGCTTTTGTCCTCCCTGACAGGCAGCGCTGACGGGTGCCCGATCGCACGCAAAAGTGCCCATGCGAGACAAAGGTTTGAAGAAAATACCGGTTTTCCCGATCGCGCCGAAATTTCAGGAATTGCTGTGAGGGTAGGCGCGCCAGTCCCGGTCAAAACGATTGCGTCGGCTTTGCTCCAGTCCATCTTACTGACAGCTTCAACGATACTGCTCGTCCGCAATCGGTAGATTCCCAGGGTATCGCCAGTCCCGAGATCGACTCCGCCCTTCGAAACAAGATCAAAGCCGCACTCTGTCCAAAAATTGAATGACGCGTTCTGCAGCCAATCCGGGTAGGGGCCGAATATCGCGATGCGGGTTGCTCCCAGTTCTTTGAGAGCCATACGGATCGCTTGAGCTGAAGAGATTATGGGATATCCAAAACGCTTGGACAGCCGATCAAATTCGCGGTTCGCTTCAGGTTCACCACGCAGATAGGTGGTTGCCGTACAGGCGAAGCCAAAGGCCCCCAATTTGATCGCCCCATATCCTTCAAGGCTATCTCCAAGGTTTGTGAGATACTCACCGAATCTCTTTCGGGCGTCGTTCATGTCACCGCGCAGACGGGTCGTGACCATCGTAACATCCGCCGGGATAAGCGTTGCCATTTCTGGCTCGACGGTTGGATTCGATTGCGGTGGAGCAATGCCGATGATGCCTGCCGAACCATATTCGAAATCATCCCGCATCTTCGTCATCACCTTGGAGATTGGCGAGCTGTGAAAGCAGTGTCGCGGTTGGCAAAACTTCTGCATACTTCTGCGACATATCGAAAAGGTTCACGGCATGGGTTGTCGTACTGCGGTCGTAGACACACTCTTCAGGAATTGCGACATGAAAGTTATAGGAAAATGCGTCGACGACGCTGCTCCTGATGCATCCTGATGTCGTGCAGCCGGTCATGACTAGAGTGTCGACCTTGAGATCTACAAGATGGCTGACAAGCGTTGTTCCAAAAAAGGCACTAGGATGCTTCTTCGGAATTAGTATGTCTTGTTCAACCGGTGCCACTTCTTTCACAAATTGATAGCCCTGGAGCGGAATTGACATAATGGCGGGCACTTTGCCGGCCAGTCGCCCGCCGTCGTTCGCCGTTTTCGGTGCGACATGCGGATAAAGGACCGGCCATCCCTTGTCGCGAAACAAGGTCAAGACGGTTTGTATTTGATGGACTGCCTCCCAAGCGACATCGCCACAGGATGTTGGAAACTCCTCCACCGCCCTCCAGAAGGGCAGCGGTTGCGTACCAGTAGTTCGATACTGAACGTCGATGATAAGTAGCGCCGGGCGCTTTCCAAGGCCAGCCGATCGACCGAAACCAGCCGCTTCGTAGGCGCGCTTTTCTTCGGCGGAGATAAAGGGGTCCCACGGTCTCATGATCGTCCTTTGTGCTAAGCGGCAAAATTTTGTGCATATTTTTAGTTTGCAAAATTAAATATCTTGAACTAGCCTTTTAGTCAAGTTGGGTTCGGCTGCGTGTCAGCAGTAAGCAGGCACAGTTTGGAGGCGTTATGCTTTATTCAATTTGGTCAAAGATTGGACGTCTGACGGTTTTCTTTGCTATTGCGCTTTTTTCGCCAAGCGCTCTTGGCGCGGACTATCCCAGCAAACTTGTAAGGATCATTGTGCCGTTTCCTCCTGGTGGCGTGTACGATCTTTACGGTCGCATGGCTGCAGAACATCTGACGAAAGCGCTCGGACAGCAATTTATCATTGAGAACATTCCCGGCGGCCAGGCGATTCTCGGCTCGCAGACAGTCGCGAACGCGGAGCCGGATGGCTACACATTGCTGATGGGCGGGCAGGCGACGCACGCAACCAACCCGCATCTGTTCACGAGCCTGAAGTTCGATGTTTTGAAGGACTTCGAACCAATCGCGCTGATTGCGATGCTCGGAAATGTCCTAGTCGTTAATCCAAACCTGCCTGTGAAAACGGTTCAAGAATTCGTCGCTTACGCAAAAGCCAACCCCGGAAAAGTTACCTTCAGCCACGCCGGCTCAGGAACCTCAATGAGCATTGCCGGTGAACTGTTCAAAGAAAGGGCAGGCGTCAATCTTCTGAGCATCCCATACCGAGGCTCCGCTTTGGCGGCAAATGCGGTCGCGGTCGGCGAAGTTCAATCGATGTTCGCGAACACCATTTCGGTGATCAGCCAAATCAAGGCAGGCACAGTGCGACCTTTGGGAGTAACGACCACCAATCGCCAAGATCTCATCCCCGATGTTGCGCCAATCGCTCAGCAGGGAGTGCCAGGTTACGAAATGCGATCATGGTTCGGTCTCTTCGCCCCAGCTAAAACGCCGAAACCAATCGTTGAAAAAATAAATACAGAACTGCGGAAGATGGCCGAGATGCCTGAATTTAAGAAGCGCATTATCGACAGTGGCGCTACACCGGGTGCGTTCACGGCCGACGAATTCTCAGCGTTCGTAAGAAGTGATTTTGAAGTCATTGGCAAGATCGTCAGAGAGGCGGGCCTTAAGGCCGACAGCAACTGAGCGATGGGCAGATAAATGACCAGAAAGTTGTTCCTCAACAAAGATGTCCTGGCGGGAATCTTGTTTGCGACTCTGGGGTTAGCGGCGATCGCGTTAAGCCTGAATTATAAGATTGGAACTGCCGGCCGTATGGGGCCGGGGTATGTGCCGCTCATGATCGGAAGCGGAATGGCGCTTTTTGGGCTTGTTATCGCTGCAAAAGGCTTTGCTGCTACCCTCCGAACGGAGAGCCTTTCGATAAACGCGGATCACTGGAATACGCGGCCGCTGTTTAGCGTCCTGATCGGCATATTGCTGTTTGCTGTCTTGGTAAAGCCAGCGGGGCTGATCTTTTCAAGCCTGGCGTTGCTTGTGTGCGGCGCTCAGGCGGTTAAAGGCAATAGCATCATGGAGACGCTGCTTCTCGCCGGCGTTCTTATCATCGGGGTCGCATTAGTCTTTGTGTATGGCATCGGCGTACGCATCGATCTTCTTCCTAGACTGCCGGTGTTGCCATGGAGCTAGGTCTCAATCTTCTGAACGGACTGGCTTCGGCGTTGTCGCTTGCAAATCTTTTTTACTGCTTCGTCGGCGTTCTGATTGGAACTCTGATCGGTGTTCTGCCTGGCTTGGGTCCGACCGCAACGCTCGCAATTCTGTTGCCCATCACCTATCAGTTGCCAGCCGACGCTGCTTTCATCATGTTAGCTGGCATCTATTACGGCGCTCAGTACGGCGGCTCCACGACGTCCATCCTGATTAACCTTCCGGGTGAAGCATCGTCGGTGGTGACGGCACTGGACGGTCATCAGATGGCCCGGCGAGGCAAAGCTGGGACAGCGCTCGCAATAGCCGCCATCGGCTCGTTCTTTGCCGGAACTGTAGCGACTGTTTTCATCGCGTTGCTGAGCCCTCCGCTTGCGGCGTTCGCGCAGAAGTTCGGTGCGCCAGAATATTTTGCCTTGATGGTCCTCGGACTTGTGGCCGCCGTCGTGTTGGCCAACGGTTCGTTACTGAAATCGATCGCCATGATATTTCTGGGCCTATTCCTCGGCCTGGTTGGTACTGATGTGAGTTCGGATGCGCAGCGGTTTACGTTTGGCTTTCTGCAACTAGCCGATGGCATCGACTTCACCATAATTGCAATGGGACTGTTTGGAATCTCAGAGGTAATCTTGGCGCTCGAGAAGCCTGAAACGCGTAGGCTTGTCACGACCAAGCTAAACAAAATACTCCCTAGTGGCGAGGAGTTGCGCGAGTCGTGGCCGGCCATGCTGCGCGGTACAGGAATCGGATCAGTTCTGGGAATCTTGCCTGGGGGAGGCGCTATTCTTGCGTCATTCGCGAGTTACGCGCTTGAAAAGCGAGTTGCGAAAGATCCCTCAAAATTCGGACACGGAGCTATAGCGGGTGTGGCCGGACCTGAATCGGCGAATAACGCGGGCGCTCAGATGTCCTTTATTCCGCTGCTGACGTTGGGCATTCCAGCCAATTCCGTCATGGCGCTTATGCTTGGTCTCATGACGGTGAAGGGTATTATCCCAGGGCCGAAAGTTATCGAGGAACAGGCGCAACTGTTCTGGACGGTTGTCGCGAGCATGTGGATTGGCAATCTCATGCTCCTCGTTATCAATCTTCCCTTGGTGGGCCTCTGGGCGCGGCTGGTGCTCGTTCCTTACAGGCGGCTCTTTCCAGCTATTCTGCTGATCTGTTGCGTCGGGGTGTTTAGCGTCAATTTGCAGGCCTTCGATGTCGTGCTGATGGCCGGATTTGCCCTTGTTGGGTACATTTTACGCAAGTTGGATTGCGAGCCTGCGCCGTTGTTGCTGGGATTCATCCTCGCGCCTTTGCTGGAAGAGAATTTGCGCCGTTCTCTGCTGCTTTCGGGCGGGGATCCCGCCATTTTAGTCCATAGCAAAATCAGCTTAGCGCTGTTCTTAGCAACCCTGTTGTTGATCATGTCGCTGCTGCTCCCCGCGCTGCGAGCGAAAAGAGAAGCAGCATTCGCTGAGTAAGCTAGCGACTGTGATTTACGTCCATCAAACCTATCAGAGAGATGCATGACCAAGTTCGAAACAAAAATGAACCGTTACCCCTTCGTTCCTATTCCAAAACGCCCGGTTTACGAGTGGCCAAATGGCAAGCGGTTGGCAGTTTACTTTGCGATTAACATTGAAGCTTTCGAATTCGGCCGAAATCCAGGTCCCGATTTTACGACGATGCCGAGCGCACCGTTTCATCGTGGCTACGCCTATCGCGACTATGGAAACCGTGTTGGAGCATGGCGTCTTTTAGACATGTTCAACGAGTTGAATATACCGCTGTCAATTCTCACCAATGCAGCGGTTTATGATGCTTATCCTGAGTTGCTTGCCGCGTTTCGCGAGCGAAAGGATGAATTTGTCGGTCACGGTCGTACGAACTCCGAGCGCCAAGTCGATATGACAGAGGATCAGGAGCGAGAGATGCTTCGTGAGGTTTGCGAAAAATTTACAAGGGAAGAAGGTGCGGCACCGCGGGGTTGGCTCGGTCCCTTCATCTCGCAAAGCGCAAAAACTCCCGAACTTCTGGTTGAAAATGGGTTTCGGTACATGCTGGATTGGTTCTTTGATGAGCAGCCACAGCTGTTTCGAACGGATAACGGTCCAATTCTCAGCGTGCCTTATCCGTCGATGGAGCTCAACGATCTTCCGGCGATTTTCAATCGCAAAGTAAGTGATGAAGAATTTGCATCTCTCTTGATTGATGCATTTGACCAACAGCTCGAAGATTCAAAAAAGTATCCGCTCGTCTATTGTGTTGCATTGCATACCTTTGTGATGGGTCAACCCCATCGCGCGCGCAGGCTTCGGCGTGCCTTGGATCATGTTGCCAAGCATCGAGACGATATCTGGATTACAACCGCCGGCGAAATCGCTAAGCATTCCCTAACACTTCCGAAGGGCGTGTTGATTGAGCCGTAAAAGGGTTAGCTAATTCGATACGAACATTAATCCACAGGTCTCGCTAGGCGACTCTTCGCGTGCGGCCGGCGCAGTCGCGCATCAGTTCCGGTCAGATCGTGGGACTGCCACGCGTCGTGCGAATAATCGTCTTCGTCCTGAACATCGATTGAAGCATGAAGATCGGACCCGGCAGTAATCGCATGTAATGCCAGATAAAAATTGCCATCGCTATATTCCAGACAACGAGTGTAACCGTTGTCGAGATTGCCGCACCCGTTAGTCCTAACGGGTAAACGAGAACGGCACTGAGAAGAAGGTTGAATAGAGCGCTCAGTATGAGAAGAAGCGCAGCTCCACGCTCGCATCCCGTCATGGTCATAATCGATAGTTGTGATCCGCAACTCGCGGCAATGACCTGGCCTGCAAGGAGTATGTGCAACGCGGGGGCTCCGGTCTCATAATCCCGACCAAACCAGGCGAGAAGCGGCGCAGCCATAGCGGAAAGCGCCAGCGCACTGATAGCGGCTCCGCACAGCGTCCACAATGCGATCCTAGTGATCAGGATTTGTAGCGAGTGGTGTTGCTTCCTGACAAACAGATCCGAGATGGTGGGCGCTAGTAAGGTGTTGGCAGCGGTTCTCGGCAGAGCCACCAGGAATGAAATGCTAAATATAAGGGCGTAGATGCCTGCATCCTTAGTAGATCCGGTCCAGCCGAGCACTAGCACGCCGCAACGATTCAGTAGAGCTTCTGTCGCGGTAATTGCCATGAGAGGTAGAATGATCTTTCGCCAGGCCGGAATATTGTAGTCTGGTAAGACGCCGTCAATTTCGGAAGGATGTAGCCGCCGCACGGCCAGGCTTGCCATGACGAGAGCCGCGGCCGTGCTGGCAAGTGTTGCCATCATGATCAAGGGGGCGTCGAGGTGCCATTTCAGCCCCCAGCTCAAGAGCGCGATGATGGATATCAGAGTGCCGTCCCGTACCATTCGATCCGGAACAACAGCCGACAGGACTCCGCCAAACGCCCGCACGATTGAGCTTCGAAGCCACAACAGGGCCCAGACCGGCACCAGAGTGAATCCCGCCAGAAAAGTATTTCTCAGCTCCGGAGTTATTTCGTTGGCCGAAATCGCAACCGCGATCGCGCCGACCGCGACGACGAGGGTGCCGGCGATCATCATGCGTCGCTCCGAATACTGGATAACGCCACGAAGCAGACCCCACGCCTGACTGGCGCGGTAAGCGGACACAAAGCGTAGAAGCGCAATATCGAAGCCAAGCGCCGAGAAATAAGCAAGAACCGTGATCCAGGCGAGAACGTAAGAGTAGATTCCGAATGTATCCACCCCGACGATTCTCGCTATCAGGAATTGTGAGCAGGCTGTTAACCCAGCGCCAACGACATAAACCGCGAGCGCGGTCATTCCCCCGAGGGTGACGCGTCTGACAGAGCCGCTGCCGAGTACTTTGTCAAACATGCGGTAGACCCTCACCGAAGAAGTTCTCCGAAATTGCGCGGTGCTTCTGATGTCGCGCGCGGAGCATCGTTCTCACCTGTTCTGCGACTCTGTTCACCGCATCGGCAAGTGAATTCGGATCGGATGAGCAGACGCAGGTTACGGCCTGCGCCCGTTTTCGAAGAAGATTGTACAACTGTTCGAAAATCGGTTTGCCTTCGATATTCGTTTTAGGATCGATCTCAAGCATGCGTTCTACCAAGCCCTGGAGGCGCTGTCGGTCGCGAAGACGGATTGCCAGGATCTCCGGAGGCGCATCGAGCTGGATCAGCACATCGGGTTTCGGGATGACGTCGAGCGCGTGCGCGATCAGTGTTTCGTCGACCGATCGGCCAAATAGCGCGAGCGAGCACACGGCCTGGACGAAGGCTTGATCGAACAATGTGATATGGTCTGACTCGGAAGCAAGATGCCAGGAGCGGGAGAGGCGAAGGATGTACTGGCTCAATCGGATCGACGAAAGAAAGTTTTTCGGCGGCAGGGCTCTCAGCAGGTTCGCAACCCTATTGACGTCGTTCGAATAGGCGAACGGGTGGAGCATCATTGTCAGCAACTCAATGATCGGCCGGGCCAGGCGGATAGCTACGGCTGCTGATCGGGCGGGCGCAGGATGTTTGCGCGGATCTGGTCGCACACGTTCGGCAGGCCGGTAGCTGAGAACAAGATCAACGATGTGACCCTGTTCCTGCAATTGAGCAGCAAGTGCGCGGGCGAAAGTCGTTTTGCCGACACCTTGGGGACCGAAGATCTCGATAATCATGCTCCAGTTTCCCCGAAAAACAGGTCTACAAAAGATTCCAGATCTCGGATTTGATCAGGCGTATCACTTCAGGCAGCGGTTGTTCGGCATTCACAGTCACGACACGCCTGGCCCCGAAGTTCAGGTGTTGTAGTACGTCTATGCGTTCGCGAATGACCGCCGGGTTCATGTTTGGCTCGCGCGTCTCTGCCGTTTTCGGCGTGACCTGCAGTTTGATGACGAGATCCGGCGGCAGGCGATGCGCGAGGGCGTAGGCAGAACCTTCCAGACGGCGAATCCATCGCGGAGCACCAGGAAGACGGTTGAGGAGAGGGCCGTCGTTGAAGGCGGGGATTTCGTTCTGGGGGTATCGATCCGTCAGAACGATCAGTCCCCTGTTGGCTCCGCGTCGCGCAGCCAACAGTTTGCTTAGCTTTTCCCGAGCGACAACGATCGCCCAGACAGTGAGAAGCGAGCCGTAGAGAAAGCCCGGTGCTCGGTTCGAAATCTTGCCATGCGAAGATCCCCTGGGACGCGATCGGAGGATGCGTGCGATCGGAGGCATCATCATCTTGAAAGGACGCAGAAGCAGTGACGGTCTGCCGTCCCCGGTGCCGAAGTATATGGGAACGACGTCGATCTCCGAGCCCAGCCACGCCCTGATTGCGGCCACGGCAGTAGACTTGCCGCTGCCATCGACGCCGACGATTGCCACGACGGCACCGCCGCCAGGCGCACGTCGGTTCCATGGCCGGGGCAAGTGAAAGAACCGCTTGTTAAGACCACCGGCGATCCAGCGAACCGCGCGGCCGGCTGCTCGCAAGCGTGCCTCAACCGTTCCGTAAGCGCGGTAAGGTGCAAGAAATTTTTCTATGTGATGTCTCAGTGCGTGCCGATCTGCCAGCGGTTTATCGTCGTAGACCTCAACGATTTCCGTCGCGAGATGCCGATTCATGAGGCTTGAGGCCAGATGGTGGAGGGCTTTGCGATCGAGATGAGCCGCGAGTATCTCGCGATCCAAGGCAAATTTTCGTGTTGTGGAGGTCCAATGCCACAGTGTGACCGGATCGCGGCGCCGCAGTTCCAGGCAACAGCGAATGATCAGCAGTAACGCCTCGCTTGCCGGATCGAGCATCTTGATGGGGAGTGACGGATGCTGAATGGCGCGTGCGAGGATCACTTCTTCCCACGGGAGGCGGTAATTCTTGAGTAATCGCTCGCCGACCACCAGGCAGAAGTGCAAGTGAATATGCACCAGTCGGCCAGTCAAATTATCATAACCGAGAAAACTTAGGACTGCCGGATCATCCCGGCTGGGAACCGACGGAAAGAGCTTCAAGCCGCGTTCGAGCAGGATGATCTCGCAACGGTGCTGATCTTTTCGTGCGATGAGAAGGTCAAGATCACCTTCACCGGTCAGGACGGAATGAATGCTCCTGCTGCTTTTCCAGAAGCAGTAAGATATTTCTGTCCGGTGGAAATCATGAAGAACAGCCAACAAGACGAGGGAGACGGAGCTTTCCGTGCGCGGTGGTGCAGTTACTTTAAGCTCTCTCTGGATATCTATCTGTCTCATGGTCGAGGCACTCCGGCTTCAACGGCGTTCGCTGGCAGCGATGGGTTTCACGATGGCAAACCACCTTTGTTGCAGTCAGGACCGAACCGAGTGCGAGTAGTAATTTTCGTATTTCACGAGAGCCTCACCGACATCGCCATAGCGATAGTCTGCGTGCGCTTGCAGATCGACCTGCGTCAGAAGAACGATGGGGATATCGACGTCCCTGGTGAGACCATCCGGGCTGCGCAGCAAGCTCATCGCGTTCTGCGCGACCTCGCGTCTCGTGCTACCCCACTTCACCACGAAGAGAACCTTGTCCGCCATCAGAGCCAGCAACCGGGATTCGACGATCCCGAGAAGAGGTGGTCCGTCAATAATGACGCTGTCGTAATTTTCGCTCAGTTGACGCAGCAGGAGCGGCAGTTTCTGGCCGGAAAGAATCGGCAAGGCGTCAAGCGGAGATGTGAACATCGCAAGATAATCGATTCCAAGATCCGGAATATGCGTAATGACCTCTGTCGGAGACTGGTTGCGCAGAAGGATATCGAAGATTTCCCGCTCCGCATTGCCGCCGAGTTCACGCGCGACGGATGGCCGCTTGAAGTCGAGGTCGATCAGCAGCACCCGTCGTCCGAGCGATGCGGCGCAGACGGCGATACTTACGGCGGCCGTGGTCTTTCCCTCTCCAGGCACGCTTGAACTGATCAGCACCGTCCTTGGCGCGCTCCGGGACGAGGCCAACCACAATTCGCTGACAACCGAGCGGATTGTCTCTGTGTACGCGGAGAAGGGCTCCGTCAGCATATATTGATGGGGCTTCATGTCTCCGATGCCAGGCAGCCGCGGCACAAGACGAACGCAGGATATCCCGAGCGCATCATTAATGTCGCGCTCGCTGCGCAGTCCTCTGTCGCCCTGCTCCGCGATCACGGCGATGATACTTCCGCCGATCAGCAGAATGATCAGGATCGGCAGAATGAAGAGAATGGGATTGTGGGAGCTTGGCTGCTCCGGCGGAGTGGCAAGAGAAACGATTCGGATAGTTGATCCCATCCCGTCTCGCTGGTCGAGGATTTCCTTCTCGCGCCTCTGGAGCTTGGAATAGGTCAACGCGCTTGCCGCTGCTTCGCGCTCAAGTGCGCGAAGACGGGTGTTGATCTCCCGCGTTCCATCGCGGCCCTGATTCTGCGAGGCCTGGGTCTGTTCCTGGGCGACCTTCTGGACGGCGGCAGTATTCTGCACGACATCGTTTCGCGCTTCGGTAATCCGTTCACGAAGCTGCGCAAGTTCATGAGAAGTGTATTTCGACTGCTGTTCGCTTTGGCCGTCAATGTACAATTGTATGGTCTTGTTCGCGACGATGGCCGCTTCTTCGGGATTCTGCGACGTATATCTGACGGTAATCACGCGGGAGCGGCCTTCCTGAGCAACCTTCAGACGCCGTTCAAGATCCTCGACATCGAGAGGCGCTCCGTGCCTGTCTCTGAAGAGCATTCCCACCCAGATGTGAAGGCGGCGATTAAGTTCGCCCAACCAGGATGTCCCGGCTTCGGTAGCTACAGATCTGGAGGGTTTGTTCGGGGATGCCGTCATTGCCGCGGCCCCGGCTCGTTTCGCTATCGCGAGGAATTCCGGATCTGCCAGCAAGACTTCGACAATCCGCTGCAGGTGATCGTGCGATGTTAGCACCTTGACCTGCGTATCAACGGCCGATTCATCCGATGCCGGCGAGGCAGGTGGTCCGCTGGCGCTCTGAACTGGGGTAACGATGATCTGAGCTGCGGCGGTGTATTTCGGCGCAACCAACAACGCAACCACGGTTGCCAGCAGCGTACCGCAGGTGGCAATCGTCAGAATGAGCTTCCGGCGGCGCCGCAGGGTATCAAGCAATTGCGCAAGGTAAAGTCCTGGAGCGGGTCGTTCATCGCCGGGATGCGCGTATCCGGCGTTGTACACGTTTGGCAACGGCCTGAATGCAGGAGCTATCTTGTGGGCTGCGTCCATGTCTATGCGCGTCCAGTTCATGACTCAATCTCCACAAGACATTTGGTTCCGGCGTTGTCGGGAGCAGGCAGTGACATACCTGTTTTGCAGTTCGCATCGAGCCATGATTGAATCATCAGAACCGACCACAGATAGCGCGACTGGTCGCGCCGGCCAGTCAGGTGCTCCTGCCAGCATGCCTGGACGCTTCGAGAATTGAGAAAGCCATCGTTCCGAATGCGGTGCATATCGAGCAATCCCTGGGCCCAGTCGCGTAACGGGCCGCGGAGCCAAGGGCCGATCGGCACATTGAAGCCTTGCTTCGGCCGCTCGAAGAGGTACTCCGGAAGGTAGCGGCGCAGAACCTGCCGCAACAGCCATTTACCTTGCCCGCCGCGAATCTTCAGGGACGTCGGCAAGCGCCACGAAAATTCAATCACGCGATGATCGAGGAACGGGCTGCGCGCCTCGAGACCTGCCGCCATGGTGGCTCTGTCGAGTTTCACGAGAATGTCGCCGACGAGGTAGCTGGCCATGTCGCAGTAGATGAGGCTGGCTGCCGCATCGGGCAGATTGGGAATATCCTCGATTCCGACTAGTCCGGGTGAAGTCGATTGCCATCCACAGCCGAACGTCATGAGCCGATGGTAGAGTTCGTGATCGTCCCTCGCGTTGAGGACTCGGCCGAGTTTTTCCAGATTTTCCGCGGTTAAGGTCGCGCGCAGATCTTCGGGGAGGGGCAAGCCGCGGAGCATGCTCTCCCAGCTTTCCGTGCTCAGCACGCGGAACGCCGAGACGGTCATCTGGCGCAGCTTCGCCGGAAGCTGGAAGAAAGGCGCCAGACGCGCCATCATGACATGGCGAGAGTAGCCACCAAAGCACTCGTCACCTCCATCGCCTGACAGCGCGACCGTGACATGCTCCTTCGCTAGCCGGGAAAGAAGCAGTGTCGGAATTTGCGATTCGTCGGCGAACGGCTCGTCCCAAACGTGCGGAATATCCGGAATGACGGCGAGCGCTTCTTTGGGCGTGACCCGGAACTCCGTGTGCTTTGTGCCGAAGTGCCGCGCTACCAGCGAGGCATGTCGCGCCTCATCGTAGTTGGATTCGGCAAAGCCGATCGTGAACGAGCGAATCGGTTGTTGCGATTGCGCCTGCATCAGTGCGGCAATAATTGAACTGTCGACACCTCCAGAGAGGAATACGCCGAATGGCACGTCAGCTCTCATCCGCTGTTGCACGACGGTTCGCAGCAGTTGATCGAGTTCGGTTTCGAGATCGGATTGATCCCTTGTGATCGGGTTTTGCTGGCCCTCTTGTGCGATCGTGGCGAGAGACCACCAGCGTTGGACTCGTTGGCGCAGATAGGAGACGCTGCCATTTTTCAGATCATCGGCGGTCACGGAGAGCATTGTACCGGGCGGCAGCTTGAAAACGCCCTCCCAGATGCAGCAATGATCGGGAACGAAGCCGTGCCGCAACACCATGGCGATGGCGTTGCGATCGACCGTTGGCTTGAAGCCGGGGTAAGCCAGAATAGCCTTGAGCTCAGACGCGAAGACAATGCCGCCGCGGACGATCGCGATGTACAGAGGTTTCTTTCCGATGCGATCGCGAATTAAATGCAGAATTCGGTCCTTGCGATCCCAGACACCCAGAGCAAACATCCCGGAAAACTGCGTCAGTGCAGATGCGATGCCAAAATTCTCGAACGCAGCGAGCATGACCTCGCTGTCGCTGTGACCTCTGAAATGACAACCAGCTTCCTCCAGCTTTAGTCGTAGCTCCTCAAAATTGTAGACCTCGCCGTTGAAAGTCATGGCCAGACCTTTGCCGTGAGACAGCAACGGTTGTTTGCCGGCCTCCGACAGATCGACGACCGAGAGTCGGCGATGACCGAGGGCTATACCGCTATCCGCGTCGATCCACGTGCCGCTGGCATCGGGTCCACGATGGTGCAGGGTCGTGGTCATCGCTTCTATCGCCGCGAGTTGGCGCGGATCGGCAGCTTTTTGATCAAGAAAGATGCCGACAATTCCGCACATGTCATTTGCTCCGGTTTAGCAGGAAGGAGGGGATGCGGGCTTCTGTCCCGGCAACCAGCACGAAGGCGATTGTGAACCAGAACAGCGGATGGCGAACGATCAAATGGAAGATGCTGAGGACAGTGATGCTCCACACCACCATCGTTAGGGCGTCCAGATTGGATCGATAGACCGATCGGAAAGCCGTTGCGATGAGCCAGGTGAAAGACAGAACCGCGATCAATCCGCCCTGCGTGAAAAGATCGAGAAACGTGTTGTGCGCTTCGAAATTCGGTGTGCCGTTGACTTGGGGATGTTCGATGTATTTTGGCTCGGTCGCTTCCCGCCTGGCTGCGACGAGTACGGGTGGAATTTCGATGTGCGGGCCCGGTCCCAACCCAAGCATTCCCGACTCTATACCGCGATCGATTGCGCGACCCCATGATTGTAGCCGGATGTTGGCGGTTTCGGATGTTTCCTGGGGTGTGCCCTTTGCCATCTCCTTGATGACATCTAGCGCGTCGACCTCGATCAGGTTGGTGAATAGCAGTGCAGTGGAGGCGATAATCGGCAAGGTGACGACCATGACGCCGGCGATTGCGCTCCTGAACGGGATGCTCCGCTTGGACGTCAGCAGCCAGTATCGGAGCTTGAGCGCTGCGAAGAGCGGAAGCCCGCTCGCCAGGATAAGGCCAAACGTATCGCTCTTCGTGAGCCGGCCGACATACATCGAGAGGATCGAACAGGAGACAGCAAAGATCTTTCTGCCTGGTCCCGCTGCGTGTTCGACGAAATGAATCGCCAGGAACGTGATCAATGCACAAAAAATGGCGAGCTGATTTGGGTTTTCCGACAGGCCGCGAAATCTGTCCCAATACCAGGGGTCCATGTTCGGGATGGTGATGAAGTCCCACGCAAGGGCGAGTTGAACACCAAAAAACACAGCGCTGAAAAGCGTAAGAAACCACGCTGCGCGATGAATGTGGCAACCAGCGTGGGACTCCACCGTACTCAGGAAGCTCACAGCGGCGAGAAGCGGATACGCTAGGATATCGTGGATGAACAGATCAGGATCGTGAATGTCGCTGATCGCAAACGCCGTCGCGGACCCCAAGCACAGGGAAATGATGAAGAGGACCCAGAAAACAAACATTCGAGAAAGAGCCGCTGTCATCCTCGAGCGAAGCAGGTCTTGCATCCCGCCCAGCATCAAGGTGATCCAGATGACCAGGCAAATTTCACCCGGCCCGATCGGGACGCCATCGGGGCGCAGCTGCGACGCCGTGGACAGCAGCAAGCCGAGAGCGAGCAGGGCGTCCCGCATCATGAGGGCGCCTCCTGCAATATAGTCTCGTGTCTTGTTTCATCGCGCTCTCCATGCGAGGGGACCTGGGCCGATCGATCCATCAACGCGCTGTATGCTTCCGTGTATCGATTAACTGTGAGCTGAAGGCCGAATTCCTTTCTCACCAGTTGACCGGCGCGGGTACCCATCACCCGCGCAGATTCGCGGTCGTGCAGCATGTCCATAATTCTCGCAGCGAGCAGGCGCGGATCACGAGGTGGAACGAGAAATCCGCTCCACCGATCACGGACAACGTCGGTGCATCCCGGCATCTTCGTCGTGACTATCGGCAAATTCGCGAGCGCTGCCTCAAGCAAAACGCGAGGCACGCCCTCACGATATTCTGTCGGAAATGCGAAAACGTCGGCGAGACCGAGGAGTGCGGGGATGTCTGACCGTTTTCCGATGGGTATCACATAGGGGGCGTGGCGATCGATTTCGGCCTGTGTGACCGCAGACGATCCCTCACCCTCGCGTGGCCCGACAAGCAGGAAGCGCACATGGGGGCGTACCTTGTTCACCAATGCCGCTGCCGCAAGCAGGGTCGGAATTCCCTTCTGACGCGTCATACGGGTGACCGTGATCACAACCTCTGAATTATCAAGCTTGAGTTGTTGACGGAGCTCGTTTGCAGAGGGGCCTGTGAGAAGAGTCTTGTCGAAGGCCTCGATATCGACGCCCGAGCCAGGTATCAGCAGGCTCGTTCCCTTGCCGATCATCCGATGGCGTTCGAAGTAAGCCTGATCGTCACGGTTTTGAAATATCGTCAGGGCCGTGGAGCGCGCTGCCACCCGATGGAGCGTTGGAAAGATCTGACGCAGTGTGAGGGCCAACAACGAGCGCGATGAATAGATTTGTCCAAGCCCGTTGATTGTGCGTACTACGAGGACATTCGGCAGGCTCCTCGCTGCAAGGGGGACCAGCAAATTTGGCTTCGTATCAAAGCTCTGGGCGATGTGGGGTCCCACGTCGGCCATGAGTCTGGTCAGGGCGCGAACTGCGGAACCGTCCGCAAGCGGATTGATAAACCGGTTGAAGCAAAACGGACGGAAATCGATGCCGTGCCGCATGAATGGGCCAGGATCGCCTGTTCCAGCCGCAGTCACGCGATAGCCACGATCCCGGAGCGCGAGCAAGAATGGAATGCGCAGATTATGGTCCTCGCCTCCGATACAAAGCAGGTGCGGGTTCTTGCAGCGACTGTCGGAAAATCGGGCTTTGCCATTTTCGGTGCCGGCAATTTGCGGGCTGCTATGGCTGAATTGATATGTACTGCCGCGAGCTGGATTATCGATGTCACAGGAAAAGCTTTCGGTCATGAACGTATGTCCTACAAACGCATGAGTCTCGCGCGTGAATCTCGATGTCGCCGCAATCTCCCTGCTGCGTGTGTGAAGAACCCCATCATTGGCTCTGCCAAGCGGCCCTATCGAACGGAGGAGCCACAATGCTACCAGCAGGAAGGCTGACAGAGTTTGTGCATTAGGGAGTACCCATAGGGAGGTATGGTCCGAAGTGCCTGCGATTGCGGATGAGGATTTTGAAACTTGCGGCAGAACTGCAAGGGCATGATGCGCTGCCTCGCCTCGGAGGACGAGGGCGTAGATGACGTTACATCATCCGATGTTGCGGAAACCCGGAGATGGAATTGAGTTCCCCGCCCGACGGTTCAGACGGCAAGCCAGGTCGGCCCGGAATGATTGACCGCCATCGCAGCAAGTGCAGCCCGATTTTTGATGGAAAGCTTGTGATAGATATGGTGCAGGTGAACCTTGATCGTGCCCTCGGAAATGTTTAGTCGCCGGGCGGCCTCTTTGTTCGAAAGTCCTTCGGATATCTCATACATGATCTCGCGCTCGCGTTCGGTTAGACATGCAAGCGATTGGTTGGATATACCGGCGTGCGCGGAGTGATGCCGTCCCCCCGAAACATTTTTATCGTCGGGGAGCACACGGCCGATCGATCTCTGACAAGCCGCGACCTGACGCAGGGAGTGCACCAACGTCGTTTCCTTGAGGCACAATCCATAGGGAGTGGCGGCGGATGCTACAATCAGCTCGCGAAGCTGGGATGATGCCGCTAGAAAGACCACCCGCGTGAACACGGATGCCGACGCGATGGCCGCGAGAATATCGAAACCTGGTATGCCAGACATGGCTTCGATGAGCGCGATGTCCGGAGATTCAGCCTGGATAATCCGAATGCATTCGGTGCTGTTGATGCAGCCAGCTATGACCTTGAAGCTCTTCTCCGCATTCAGAAGATTGGCAAGGCCTTGCAAAACCAATGGATTGCGGTCCGCAATAACTACTCTTACGCAACGCATAGCACACACCTCTGAAATGGGTGCCCCCAGTCAGTATCGATGCGGCCTTCGGAGATATCTCGTCAGGCACGATATAGCGTAGTAAGGCCTTATTTTTTTCACATTTCCACACGGGCAGCAAGTCAAGAATTTGTAACTCGTGAGTGTGGTGGCGGGTTTGGCCGCCGTTCAGCCGCAGGCGCAAGTTGCGCCCGGCCGCATTCGCACCGCGCTGCGCACTTTCACTGAGATCTCGCTTTTTCAAAGCTCAGCATTGAATCGCCGTTGCGGATCGCAGGGGCGAAAGGCGGTCTCGTTTCGGAAGGACGTCATTCGCACATAACGAACGATATATATGAGTATCGGGGATTGTCATTTATATTTCATAAAAGAGTTGCAATCGGTGGCGTCGAAATTTCAATCGCACTGTCGGCTTTGGAAGGAGAAAAATCGCACCGAAACGAGTGTGCATGGGATTTCAAGCGGCTTGTTTGACGTGCTGCCAATAATGACTCCGAAACGGAGCGAATGAATTGATCAGAGGTGGGAACAATTAGGGAGCAGCAAAATGCATGCGACCGTCATTGTTGGATCGAACAATCTCTTCCGTGAAGGCCTTATCAGTATTCTCGGAGCGGCGAATTTCCGGATACTGGATGCAATTGCCAGCGTTAACAGCTCCGTTCTGGATACCTTGGCCGAGGAGCGCGACGGCATCTTGTTTATTCTCGAAGCCGGCGATGATTCAGCAGCCATGCTGGATCAAATCAAGCTTATCAAGGCACACAATCCAATGTGGCGGGTTGTGGTGTTGGATAGCACCAATCAGTTGACCAATGCCGCCTCTGTCTATCGTGGGGGGGCGAGTGCCTATTTTGCCAACGTCGCAAGCTCCGTGGCCTTCATCAAGTTTCTGGAACTGGTGATGTTGGGCGAAACAATACTGCCTGCTGAATTTCTTCCATTTGTGCTAGACCACGAAAATTGCGACGAGAATGGCAGAAGTCATCACGATGACGGGGGCGCGTGCAAAACTGACTTGAAACAGGAATTTCTGACGGTGGCGGACAGCGCGCCCATGAGGCAATTGTCAGCGCGGGAAAAGGTGATCCTGCGCTGTATTATTGATGGGTGCTCAAACAAGGAGATTGCACGCAAGATCGCTATTTCAGAAGCGACCGTAAAGGTTCACGTCAAGTCGATCCTTCGTAAGATACGGGTTCATAGCCGTACGCAGGCGGCAATTTGGGGTATGAGCTACGGCCTTTCCATCTGGCAGGTAGGAAACGGTTCGACACCTCTTGCGCAGATATCCGTTCAACCGTCTGTGTCTCAGCACGCAATGCCGGCACTGCCTCCAGCTAAGAGAAGCGAGTCATCGCTGTTCACGGCGGCTGCTCTTCGAAAGAGCGAGCCGTGGTAAATCGAAGATTTTGTTGATCACGGGCGGGTGAGCCTCGATTGAAAGAACGGCTGATTGGTCGGCTCGAAAATGCACGGGACCAGGGCACCGACAGCGAGAGGCGTGTTGTGTGCGGCATCGCTGATTGTCGCGTTGCATACGGTTGCGCTGGCTTATGATGAATTGACGGCGGCGCGGATCCTCGCGACGCCTCCCATGCCAAATGTCGGCTATCTGCAAGAGGCCAAGGATCCGGTCTTCGGAACGCCTGTAACCCGAGTCACTGATCCAGGTGGGAAGATGCCCGGCGGCGTTGTCTGCAAGCTGGCATACTGCACCCACAGATATTCCAGTTCGCAAGCCTGGAACGCAGATCAGAGTTTGCTGCTGATCACAAACGGCTGTTCCGGGTTCTGTTTCCTGGACGGGCAGACCTACGTCCCCCTCTTTCAGCGCTCAATGTTTAACAAATGCGAGTGGCATCCGGCCGATGCAAGGCTGATGATATGCGTCAGCAGTCGCGCAATCTATACGTGGGCACCGCGGAGCGACACCAAGACGATTGTTTTCGTCGGAGATGCCGACCGCGATCTCCAGTTCGGGCCGAACAAGGGCAATCCATCCAGAGATGGCAATAGGCTGGTTGTGCGCGCAACGACGAAGTCCGGGACGCTCATCGCCTTTGCATTCGATATTTCAACGAAAACGAGATTTCCGGATATCAGGCTCACTGACCTACCCGGGACTAATGGCTATTGCGGCATTTCACCATCGGGTCGTTACATATTCTGTAGTCAAAATTTATCCGGCGGGATCACTGAAGGGTATGTTTTCACGGTCGATGGGGTGCAGCTCCAGCACTGGACCGATCATCATCGTCCGGGCCACGGCGACCTGACGATCGATGCGGACGGCAGCGACGTCTATGTCGGCATCAGCAAGGATAATCCAGACAAGTTTCATATTATCAAGCGGCGGCTGGCGGACGGTAAGGTAACTGACCTTGCGCCTTACGGCGAGGGCCAGCATGCCTCGCTTCGCAATATCAATCTGCCCGGATGGGTATTCCTGAGTTATGGCGGATATTTTTCCGAGGTCTCGCGACAGCGGGGCTGGGCGCCCTTTTACCAGGAAGTTGTCGCGCTCCGCATTGACGGCAGCGGAGAGGTGCGCCGGATCGCGCAGACCCGCAATCCCAAGCATGATTATTGGAGCGAGACCCATGCATCGCCTTCGCCCGATGGGTCGCAAGTCATCTGGTCCAGCAACTGGGGGCAACCGGGCGGCGCGGTCGCGGATTACGTCACGCGATTGTCCTGGCCGGAAACTTCGCGAAAGCAATCATCTATGCGTCAGTGATTACCGACACAGGGAGATACAATATGCCGACCATTCGATTGCCACCGGGGACCAGCGCCTCCTTTTTCCGCAAGGTCGTTCGGCTGGATGGAGCATCCGGTCTAAAGTGGGCGCTGTTCGCAACGGCCATGTTGTGTTCGGCCCCTCAGGCAAGGGCCGATTATCGGTTGCATGTCGGTGATGTGGTCGAAATCTCGGTAGCCAGGGCGCCGGAACTCAAACAACGCGTTCCTGTGCAACTGGACGGATCGATCTCGTTCCCCATGCTCGGCAATCTTCCGATAGCAGGTCTTACGCCCTCGGAGACGCAGGCCAGAATTCAGGCGATCCTGGCCACCAAGGTCTTCCGGCAGCGGATATCGGATGGCCGCGAGAACGAGATCATGATCGACCACGACGAGGTGACGGCGACCGTCGTGGAATACCGGCCGGTATACGTTAATGGCGACGTCTCCAAACCTGGCGAATATTCCTATCGGCCGCTAATGACGGTGCGGCAGGCGGTGGCTCTTTCGGGCGGTTATGAGCTTATGCGCTACCGCATGCAGAATCCTATTCTCGAGTCGGCGGATTTGAGAGCCGAGTATGAAACGCTTTGGGCGGGGTTTGCCAAAGAGCAGGCCCATGTGTGGCGCCTGAAGACGGAGCTCGGAGAAGACAGGAATCTCGATCGGAGCAGTCTGAAGGACCTGCCTCTGGGTCAATCAACCATCTCCGAAATCGTGCATGTCGAGGCGGAGCAATTGAAGGCTCGTCAGGCAGACTACGATAGTCAGAAGGAATTCCTGCAACGCGCAATCGCACTGGGTCAAAACCAGGTCGGGGTTCTCACGGAGCAGCAGAAGCAGGACGATGAGGGCGCGCAAGCGGACATAGACGAGTTGCAGAGGACAATGGATCTCTATGGCAAGGGGTCGCTTCCAAGTCCTCGCGTTGCCGACTCCCGTCGTGCGGTGCTGATGTCTTCAACAAGAAAGTTGCAGACATCGGCTCAACTGATGCAGATCAAGCAACAGCAAGACGATTTCACACGACAAATCGGAAAACTCGACGCCCAGCGCAAGATGGAGCTGCTCCGCGAGTTGCAGGACGCTAATCTGAGGCTCAGCGAGATTCGGTCGAAGCTGCAGAGCACAGCGGAGAAACTGCAATATGCGACCGTCGTCAAGTCGCAGTTTATACGTGGAAGCGGTAGTGAGCCCCAGATCGCAATCATCCGGATCAGCGAAAAGGGTCAGCAGCGCATCCTTGCGAATGAAGAATCCGAGCTTCAGCCAGGCGATGTCGTGGAGGTCACTCTGCGGCCCGGACTATCCGGCGAGCCGCGTGGACAATAAGACGATGTAAGATGACTGTGCGAGGTTATCCCGAATGAGCGCCGCCGCGACCAGGATTATCGGCTGGCTGGCGGTGCTGTCGGTCGTGGTGATCTCGCTGGTGCCCGGCCGTCTGCGCCCTCACGTTCTAGCGAACAACTATGAGGAGCATTTTGTCGCCTATATCGTTGTCGGCTGTCTCCTTGCAGCGGGCTATCCCGCGCTCAGGCAGCGGCTTGCCCTTGGTATTGTGCTGATCGTCGGTGCTGCCTCGCTCGAGGCAGCACAAATGTTTATTGTCGGACGGACCGCAAGCATTGAGGATTTCACGGTCAGCGTATTGGGGGCCTGGATAGGTCTCCATCTGTTGTTCGTCGTGCGGGTCTGTCCAAGGCTGTTTGATTGAGGCTGTTTGATTGAGGCACACCTTGTCTCCGGGCACTTCTCGATCGGAGTTATCGCTCTCGCAGGATGTCGTGCCTGTACCGCGTGAGCGGAGAGAGCAGATAGCTGATGATGCGGCGCGATCCTGTTTTGATTTCGGCTGTCACCGCCATTCCTGGAGAGAGCGGAATAAGTTTATCCTCGATCTGCATCTGTGTGCGGTCGAGCGCGATGCGCGCGGCATAGGTGAGTTCCTGGCCTTTGGGTTCGTTCGCTGCGCTCTCCGTCTGGGATGATTTGTCGCGTAACTTATCGGGAATAATGGCGTCGTGCGAAACGTTGATGATGCGTCCGTGGACGAGGCCGTAACGCGTGAAGTTGAATGTATCGACCTTGATCTCGGCGTCCTGCCCGGGGGATACAAAGCCTATATCCGTGTTTGATACCATGGCCTCGATCTCGACCGCGCCATCGGTTGCGACGACAACGGCGAGGGCCTGTGCCGGCGTGACCACGCCCCCGATGGTATGCACGGAGAGTTGCTGGACAACGCCGTCAATTGGCGCGGTGAGGATTTGCAGTTTGGCTTTTTGTTCCGCCTTGATGACCTCCTGGCCAAGGCCACCGGCCTTCTGTTCCGTCTTTGCCAGATCGTCGAACAGCGTGCGGCGGTATTCCGCCTTCGCTTTGGATCGTGTCTCGTTCAATGCCGCGATCGCGGCGTCCGCCTCGCGCTCCCTGCTTTTCTGAACAAGGATCTCGTGCTGTTGCCCCACAAGATCCTGCAAATCCGACAGATAGGTAATTTTTGAGCCAAGCTTGCTTTCATAGAGGTACCCTCTCAGATTCGCTCGCTCCTCAAGCAAGGGGGTCGTGGCCTCAAGTTTGGCAACGTTGGTGGAGATGGTGTTCCGCTCTGCTTCCTTTTGACTGATCTGGCGATTGATCTCGGCGATCTTTGCACGATGCTCCTGAGTCTGGGTCATGAGGAACTGGCGCTGTGTTTCAATGAGTTCTTTGGTTGCGCCGTTCGGCGAGATAAAGTCATCGAACGGATTGTCGCCGTCCGCGAGTGCCGCGCGAAGACGGGCAACGTCGAGTTCCGCGGCGACGTAGTCAATTCTCATGTGCTTGACATCGGCTGCATTGATCGTGGGATCGAGTTCGATCAAAACATCTCCGGCCGTCACCACTGACCCGTCGTGAACGTGAATGGCCCGGACGATCCCGGTTTCGAACGGCTGGATAATCTTGGTGCGGCCGGTTGGAATGACCTTGCCAGGCGCGATTGCGACAATATCGACGCGGCCGAGCGACGCCCATACCAGTGCCGCACTGAAAAGCGCGATGATCGCCGCGCCGAGCGCGCGCGCGGTAGGCGAGGCAGGAGTCTCGACGATTTCAAGTGCGGCGGGAAGAAAGGCCGTCTCATCGTGGCGAGAGAGCTTCTGCCGTTCCGGGAACTGAATGATTTTTTTGACGGATGTCATGGAATCCCGCCTGTATGTCATGGAGGGTGGCGTAGCGTCCGTTGGTATGAATCAATTCCTCATGCGTTCCGTCCTCGACGAGGCGTCCCCGGTCGATCGTGAGGATGCGGTCGGCGCCGCGTACCGTCGAAAGGCGGTGAGCGATCACGATGGCGGTGCGCCGCTCGCAGATGCGCCGCATATTGTACTGTACGATCCGCTCGCTCTCGTAATCGAGCGCGCTCGTCGCTTCGTCGAAGATCAGAATGCGCGGGTCGGTGACGAGGGCGCGAGCGATTGCGATCCGTTGCCGCTGTCCGCCAGAGAGGCTGCAGCCACGTTCGCCGACGAGCGTATCGTAACCTTCGGGAAGCTGGAGAATGAATTCGTGTGCACCGGCAAGCGTCGCCGCGGCAATGATCTGATCCATCGACAACGCAGGGTCAGCGAGCGCGATATTGTCGCGCACTGAGCGATTGAAAAGCATGTCTTCTTGCAGAACGACGCCGACCTGGCGGCGCAGCCAGGCTGTGTCGACCATGGCGAGATCGACGCCGTCAACGAGTACGCGGCCAGCCTCAGGCAAATAGAGGCGCTGGACTAGCTTGGCGAGGGTGCTTTTGCCCGAACCTGAAGGTCCGACGATGCCGACCACTTGCCCGGCGGGCACGTGGAATTGCACATCGTGCAGGACTTCAGGTCCATCTATGCGATAGCGAAAGCCGACATGCTCGAACGTGATCTCGCCACGGATCGGCGGAAGCGCAGCGCGGTGAGCCGTGATCGACGATTCCGGGCGCGTATTCAGGATATCGCCGAGCCGTTCGATGGAAAGGCGGGCCTGGTGAAAATCCTGCCAGACCTGTGCGAGTCGCAGAACCGGCACATTTACCCTGCTGGCGAGCATGTTGAATGCGACAAGCTCGCCGACAGTCAGGCTGCCGTCGATGACAAGCTTGGCACCCAGGAACAAGATGGTGGCTGTGACAAGCTTGCTCACGAACTGAACGGCCTGGCTTGCCACGTTGCCAAGATTTAGAACCCGGAAGCTCGCAGCGACATAACCCGCGAGTTGTTCTTCCCAATGGCGCTGCATCTGAGGTTCGACCGCCATCGCTTTCAACGTTTCCATCCCGACGATGCTTTCGACCAAAAAGGCCTGGTTTTCAGCGCCGCGGTTGAATTTTTCATCAAGGGATCGGCGGAACAGAGGCGTCGCGGCGGCCGAAATTGCGATGTAGAAGGGAAAAGCGCCGAGCACGATCCAGGTAAGCAGCGGGGAATAGATGAACATCACGCTCAGGAAAACGAACGTGAAGACCAGATCGATGACCAAGGAGAGCGCGGAGCTTGTGAGAAAATTGCGAATATTCTCGAGTTCGCGGACGCGCGCGACTGAGTCGCCGGCGCGGCGATTCTGGAAATAGGCGAGCGGCAGCGATATCAGGTGCCGGAACAGCCGCGCGCCAAGCTCGACGTCGATCCGATTGGTCGTATGGGCAAAGAGATAGGTGCGTAGTGCGCCGAGAATTGCTTCAAAGATAGCAATGGTTATGAGGCCGATGGTGAGGACTTCGAGCGTGCCGAGCCCGCGGTGTACCAGCACCTTGTCGATCACCACCTGAAAGAACAGCGGTGTTACGAGCGCAAAGATTTGCAAGAAGAAGGAGGCTATGATGACTTCGCCAAGGAGCCGGCGGTATTTTTGAATGGCGCCAACGAACCAGGTGACGTCAAAGCGCCGTGAAAGGTCGGAAAGCGTTGCACGACGTGTCATCAGTATCAGGCGGCCACTCCACAGAGTTTCGAAGTCCGCCTTGCTCATCCCTTCCGGCTGTAGCCCTGGCGGGCGCTGGATGAGTACCTTGTCATCCCCGGTGCTGCCAAGGATCAGGAAGCCGCCGTCGGCGAGAGCCGCGATTGCCGGGAGGGGAGTTCGTGCCAGGCGGGCCCAATTTGTCTTGATGGCGCGCGCCTTGAGGCCAAGATCACGGGCGCAGCGGAGCATCTCCGTTGTGCCGATCGTATCTGTCCCGATGCGGTGACGAATCTGTTCAGCTTCCGCGGCAATGCCGTTCATCCGAAGCAGCAGCACGAGGGCAAGAAGTCCTGAATCGTTTTCTGGTGTCATTAGCTGACGTCCCGCGTTTCAGGAAAACGAAATTCAAAGCGACTAGTCTCATGCCATCGGAGGCGGTTGAACTCGTCTTGGTGCGTCATGCATGATGCGGCGCGAACAGAAGCGGCGGACCGTCTGGTCCGATCTGCGTCGATAGCGATTGCACAATCTGGCTGAAGCCATTGCTGCCAGCTCCGTGGAGGAAACCCGCGGCCGTATATTGGTCCATCAGCGCGATGAGTTGGCCGAGCGGCGTCCCCTGAGGAATTCCTCCAGCCGTGACGGGAGTCACGGGTGGGTCGGTGACGACAATTGTCTGCGATGCCGAGGTTGCGGCTTCGCCTGAGGTCGTGTTGCTTGCGCTGATCGTCAGTGTGTTCACCGGATGATCTGATCCGCTATAGGACGACAGCAGTGTCAGTCCGCTGTTGACCTCCGCCGCGCTCAATGTGACGGAGCTGCCGCTGAAGACCGTCTTGTCGAGTGCGTTGGTTACGGTCTCGTAGCTTGTCAGTCCGCTGATCGTGACAGATACGGCGTCGTCGGCGTCGAATGCGGTGACGCTGATTGGTAACGCCACCGATCCCCCGGCATTCACTGTCAGGGCGGTGCTGCCAAGAGTGAGCGTAGGCGTTTCCGGAGTTGACTGGATCTGCACCTGGGAGATTGCGGTCTGCCACCACCCATTCGCGATGTACTCGTTCGAAATCCAGAACGAACTCGGATTGTTAGGGTCAGCGATCGCCGTTGAATTGATGCCCCAGCGCTGGACGCTGTTCCCGTTGCCTGAATTGAAAAAGCCTGAACTCGCCTGATACAGGATAGGTGCGCTGAAAGATCCCGTTCCGCTGCCCGCCGACTGGAAGACGTAGTAGTCCGACGGATACATGTTCGGGCCGCTGGCGGTGAAATTGATGATGACGTCGCCCGTACTATCCGCAGCGATGGAGCCGTTGAAGGTTGCCACATTGGTGCCGAGCGAGGCGCCTGAGATGTTGCCCTGCGCTACCAGGGTCGGGCTGTTCGGATTGCTGACGTCGATCTTGAACCAGTGGACCAGCGGCACGCTCGATCCGATTGGCTTTTCCTCGGTGACGCCGTAGAGGAAGCCGTTGGAGTAGGCGAGATTCTGGACGCGCTTGTCTGTTGCATCCAGCAGCAAGCTCGTTCCCAGTTGCTGGGCGGTATAGGATCCGCCCTGATCGATATTGCCCAGCCCGATGGTGCTGATCGGTCCGAACGTTTTGGTGGCCACATCGTAGACCTGCAGGGTCACGACAATCTGACCGCCGGCGGAGTAGCTGCTTGCATAATAGGTGTTGCCGTTGTTGCCGGCCACGACACGGTAGATTCCTTGATTGGGGGAGGTGACCTCGCTAGCGGTAACTGTCATCGTGCCGCCGTTGTAGATGCCGCCACCGGTGCCAGCCGTGTCGCCGATAACCCAGACGCCTGTTCCCTGCCAGCCGCCGCCGCTAATGTTGTACTGTGGAGCGGTGATGTAGATGTTGGTGCCGTCGACCGACACCACGGGCGTATCCGAACTGGTCGGTTTCCCGTTGATGGTGAGTGCGGTATTCAGCGAGGCGAAGTACCAGCCGTCGTTCGGATTGGAGTCCTTGGAAACTGCGATGTCGATGTTGCTGATCGCACCGTTGGAGCCGATATTGTCCATGGTAATGATGTAGCGGCTGTTCACGCTGTCATAAACGGCGCGGGGATCGAACAGGGCATTCGTCGCCGTCGTCCCCAGCGGCTTGAAGAACTGATAAACTGATTGAAGTGTCGGCGCACCGCCGCTCAGATTCGTCCATTCAATCTTTGAGCTTTCCAGCATCACGATGTAGTTGGGCCCCACAGCAAGCGCGTTGTGAGGTGGATAACCGGATTTGTCGGAAATGCCCGAGAATTGAGTTTCAACCTCTGAGGTGGCTGCAGGTGGGGCTGCGGTCTCGGTGACCGTGTACGCCGCTGATACTGTGCTGGTGTTGCCTGCGGTGTCCGTCGCTTTTGCCGCAATGCTGTGAGTTCCGACAGCGAGCGGCAGAGTTGTGATGGCGAACACGCCGGTCGTTACGTTGGCAATTCCCGTGCCGAGCACGGTGGTGCCATTGGTGTCGTATAACGTTACGCTACTGCCGGGCTCCGCTGTACCGTTAATCTTCACTTGCGTGAAGTTGGTGATTCCGTCGCCTTTGGTGCCGCTGTCGGTGGCCGGGTCGAGGGTAAGGCCGGTTGGCGCATCCGGTGCGATGGTGTCGATTGTCACCGCATAGACGACCGATCCCGTACCGGTATTGCCGCCCGCATCCGTCGCTTGCGCAGTGATGCTGTGCAATCCATTGGCGAGCGCAGTTGTGCCTATCGCGAAGGTGCCGGTCGTAGCGTCGGCAATCCCTACGCCGAGCACGGTGGTGCCATTGGTGTCGTACAATGTCACAGTGCTGCCGGGTTCGGCCGTGCCATCGATCTTCACTTGCGTGAGATTGGTGATGCCATCGCCCTTGGCGCCGCTGTCGGCCGTTGTGTCGAGCGACAGCCCCGATGGTGCTATCGGCGCGACTGTGTCGATCTGCAATGCTCCGGCTGGATTGTAATTCACCGCACCCGAAAGATCGGCATTGTTGCCGAGCCCGTCCTGAATCGTGGCGCCATTGAGAATGATGGATGATATCGCGAGATCGGGTGTGTTCTGGCCCGGCGTAACAACATAACTGAAGACAAGAGCGTTGCTGCCCGAGCCTCCGACATAACTTGCGATGCCGCCATCGTTGAGCGCCAGTGTCGGCGAACCGTTTGTCGTGTTGACCGTCACGGCAACGCTGAAATTGACCGTCAGTGTCACGGTCTTGCCGGCGTTAAGGTCGCCGCCGCCATTGGTGACGCCTGCACCGGTGGTCACGACCGACGCGATAGCCGGGATATTCGTCGCCTTGATCTCGATCTGGGAAACGGCGGTTTGCCACCAGCCGTTTGCGACGTACTCGTTGGATACCCAGACCGCATTCGGATTGTTGGGATCGGGGATCGCTGTCGAATAGGCCCCCCAGCGCTGCACGCTGGACCCGTTTCCGGAATTGAAGAAGCCTGTGCTTGCCTGGTACAGGAGCGGCGAACTGAAGGTGCCAGTGGGATCGGACGAGGCCTGGTAAACGTAGTAGTCCGAAGGATACATGTTCGGACCGCTGGCGGTGAAGTTGATGACCACATCGCCGGCACCGTCGACGGCGAGAGAGCCGTTGAAGGTTGCCACATTGGTCCCGAGCGACGCGCCGGAAATGTCACCCTGGGCGACAAGCGTCGGGCTGTTCGGATTACTGACATCGATCTTGAACCAGTGGACCAGCGGCACGCTGGAGCCGATCGGCTGCAGCTCGCAGACACCCCAGAGAAAACCGTTGGCATACTGGAGATTCTGGATGCGCTTGTCGCCGGCGTCGAGCAGCAAGGTGGTGCCTTGCTGTTGGGCGGTATATGCGCCGCCCTGGTCGATATTGCCGAGCGAGATGGTGGTCGCAGGACCGAACGTGCTGGTGGAGGTGTTATAAGCCTGCACCACAGCGATGATCTGGCTGCCCGTGGAATAGTCGCAAGCGTAGTATGTCGTGCCGTTGTTGCCTGCCGCGACGGAAAAAATACCCTGGTTCGACGGGGTGATCTGGTTGGCGACAACCGTCATCGTGCCGCCGTTGTAGAGACCGCCGCCGGCACCGGCGGTTTTTCCTATGACCCATGTCTCGGTTCCCGCGTAGCCCGAAACATTGACGTTGTACTGCGGCGCGGTGATGTAGATGTTGCTACCGTCGATGGAGATGGACGGTCTGTCGGAAGAGGTCAGCTGTCCGTTGATGGTGAGCGAGGTGTTCAGCGACGCAAAGTACCAACCGTCATTCGGATTGGAGTCCTTTGACACGGCGATGTCGATATTGCTGACGGTGCCGTTAGCGCCGATGTTCTCCATGAGGATGATAAAGCGGCCGCTGGCGCTGTCGTAGATGCAGCGCGGGTCGAACAGCGAGTTGGTTGCCGTCGCTCCGAGCGATGAGAAGAAGCTGTAGACCGACTGAACTGTGACCGCGCCGCCAGTCAGGTTGGTCCATTCGATCCGCGATCCTTCGGCCATCACGATGTTGTTCGGCCCAACCGCAAGGCCATTGTGCGGCGGGTAGCTCGACGTGTTTGAAATGCCAGAAAAGAGCGTGTCTATCTGTGAGATCGAACTCATTTGAACACTACCTTATTCCGTATGCTGCCACGTTACTGTGCTATCGTCTCGCGGGTCAGATCAGGGAGTTCGGATTCGATCCCCAACATTCCGGGAATATGTCCGACCACAAGCAGCAAAACCGTCGCCAGAATGATGCGCAGGTCGTTGATCGCGCCGATCTCGCGACTGTAACGTTCATAGTGGCCGAATTTGATAGGCATGATCTTGTGCCTGTAGACAGCGACAGGGTCCTGGTTCTGATCGAGCATGGCACTCTCGTCGCGAAACAGGATCGCGGCATAGTCGGTCATTCCGGGTTGCATCGAGAGAAGGATCGCCCGCTGTTCGGGAGAATAGAACCCCATGAACTCGGGAACCTCGGGGCGGGGGCCGACCAGCGACATGTCCCCTGCGAGAACGTTGATGAGCTGCGGCAGTTCGTCGATCTTCGTTCTTCTCAAGAATCTGCCGATGCGGGTTACTCTCTTGTCCGCGCGCACTGTCAGGGCCGTACGGTTCGCCCCCTTTGCGGTGCTCATCGATCGAAACTTGTAAATCCGGAATGGACGGCCGTTGAGCCCGACCCGCGTTTGGCGGAAGAAAGCCGGTCCCGAGCTTTCCAGCCTGATTGCGATTGCAATGATAACGAATAGCGGCGACAGCAGAATCAGTCCGAAAGCTGAACCGGCCACATCTAGAGCGCGTTTGAACGAGAGCGTTGTCGCAGATGGCCGCGTTATGGAGAGGCTGGTATCGCAAGCGGGCATGGCGTGTCACTCCAGCAAATCTCGCAAAGCGTCAACGACCCGATCGATCTCTTGATCGGTCATGGTGGGGAAGAGCGGCAATGACACCGCACCGGAGAAATAACGATCGGCTTCCACGAAATCGTCCGGCTTGAAGGAATAACGCTGTCTCCAGTAAGTCATCTGGTGCAGCGGCCGGTAATGGACCGAGGTGCCTATGCCCTGTGCGGTCAATGCTGCGATGACATCGTCGCGCGTGACGCGCGCGGTTTCGTGAATGCGGATGGGAAACATGTGCCACGAATGAAGGCTGCCGGCGGGCGCCGGTGCGGGGCAATCGAGCGGCAAACCGGCGAGTTTCTCCAGATAGCGTTGCGCTGCGCGTTGCCGGCCGGATTGCAGCCCCCTGGCGCGGTCGAGCTGAACCACACCCACAGCCGCAGCGACGTCGGTGAGATTGTATTTGAACCCGGGCGACACGACATCGTATGCCCACGATGCGCCGACCTTGCTGAAGCGATCGAACGCATCGCGATTGAGTCCATGGGTCCGCATCACGCGTGCGCGTGCGGCGATTTCCGGATTGCGGGTGGTGATCATGCCGCCCTCGCCGGTGGTGATCGGCTTGGTGGCATAGAAACTGAACACGCAAGCGTCCGACTCCCAGGTGCCGACTTGACGATCGAACCGATGCGCCGGCAGGGCGTGGGCCGCATCCTCGATAACTTTGAGGTTATGGCGACGGGCAAAGTCCAGTACCGCAACCATATCGCAGGGAAACCCGCCGAAATGGACCGGAATGATGGCTTTGCAGCGTGGCGTGATGCGCCGCGCGGCGTGTTCGAGGTCGATCGTGCGGGTTTTCTGATCGACGTCGACGAAAACGATTTCCGCACCGAGATAACGTATCACGGACGCGGTGGCGGTGAATGTGAGCGTCGGCACCAGCACCTCATCGCCGGGGCCTATTCCGCAAGCTTCCGCCGCCAGATGCAGCCCGGCTGTCGCCGAGTTCACCGCCACGGCCTCGATCCCGCCGCCGAGAAAGGTCGCGAATTTCTGTTCGAACTCGCGAGCCTTGGCACCCGTGGTCAGCCATCCCGAACGGAGCACGGCTGTCACGGCTTCAATCTCTTCCTCACCCACCACGGGACGGAAGCACGGGATGTTCGTGAGAAGCTCGTGAACCTTGGGCTTATGAAGTTTAGGGACGTGCGGCGACCGGCTAATTCTTGAGGCGCGGATTTCCTGTGCTTGCTGGTATCGCATTGCAATGTCCTTTAAGCTGCGGCTGTCTGTCTCACTCCGTGACTCGGAGCGATGCGATCGATTTTCATGTATTCGGCTTCCCAGCCTGTAATCTTGAAGCTACCGAAGCTCTGGCTGCCGCATTCCTTCAGATAGAGGACGTTGCTGTAGTTCGGCAGGGAATAGTGACCCACTTCATTCGATCGCACGACCGAGATGACCTGCGTTATGCCGCGTTCGAGCGTCCACGCCGGTTCGAATCCGAGCTGGTTGCGGATCTTCGCGAAAGACACACGATAGTTGCGCTTGTCCGTGCAGTTGTTGTCGGAAACGATCCGAGCGTCCGGCACTTGTGCTTTGATGAGCGCTGCGAGTTCGCCGAGCGTGTAGTTCTGGGTATCGCTGCCGACATTGAATACTTCGCCAGCGACGTCTGCAACCGGAGCCGTGAGAGCCGTCACGATGGCTCTTGCAACGTCATCCACATGCACGAAGGGGCGCCACTGATCCGCACCGAAAACCGTGATGACCCCGTCACGAACGGCTTTCGCACACAGCAAATTGGCCACGAGATCAAAACGTGTGCGGCCGGAAATACCGTAGACCGTGGCGAAGCGCAGGCATGTCACGGCGAAATCATCGCTGTTGAGTGTGCCGAGTAGCGCTTCAGATGCGACTTTACTGCGTGCATAAAGTGACTGAGGGTTGAAGTGGGAAGTTTCGTCCACCATTTCGTCGCAAGCACCGTAGACTGAGCATGAACTGGCGAAGATGAAGCGCTTGGCGCCGCGTGCCTTGGCGATTTCGCCAACGAGCTTGGTCGCCGTGACGTTGATGTCGACGGTGAGGTCAGGGTCGACCGCGCATGCCGGATCGCCCACAAGGCCGCCAAGGTGTATCACCGCGCCTATACCGCTCATGACGCGGGTGAGAACTTCAATGTGCCGAAAATCTTCCCGGACGATCGTCAGCTCTGGATGTCCGGCAACGCGCGCAAGCGGTTCATCACCATAATGCATGGCGTCGAGAACCGTGACATGCTTCCCGAGATTCAGCAGCTTCTCGACCAGCGCAGAGCCGATATAGCCCGCGCCGCCGATCACCAGTACCCGCGACTCGTCGGGGCTTTCATGCGCGTCCGATCCGCCGGGCTCCCGATCTTCGGAGCGCAGAACGAAAGAGATCATTCGCGCAACGCAGGCGAGAAGCGTCGCGCCTGTAATGGTCGTCAAAAGAATGCGAGGCGTGATGCCGGAAGCGGACGGCGCAAACGCAAGGATGACGCCTCCAATAATCAGCAACACGAGATTGATCCGGATGATACTGCTGATCTTTGTCGTGAGAGAGTAGCCGTGCCGGCACGTATAGAGGCCGGCATCAGCGTAGGTGATAAAGATCATGAGCGAGAAGAGCCCAAGGAACGGAAAAATATATTTTGTTTCGGCGATGGCGGCGAGATTCCGTTCTTCTATGAAGAACCAGCCAAACAGAAATGCCGCCCATAGGGAGCTGGCGTCGGCTGCGATACGTAGTGCGGAGCCTTTGGTTGGGCGCAATGCAAAGAACGCCTCGAAGGAAATCAAACGATGCAACAAAGTCATACGCGTTACTCCGGGCAACAGACCGCGGACACATACATTTGCTCGGATAAAACCGAGCGAAATGCGATGCAGAGAGAACTTGGATTGCAATCTCCAGCTTGCGTCTTTTTACTTTTTTATTCTGAGGTCGATTCCTGTTGTTAGTCGCCAGACAACCGGCCGGCCGTTTATTATAGCGCGGTCGGAATTTTTGGCTGATGACTAAACCGGAGTACTACCGTCGCAGGCGAGCGCACCTCGTGAAGACGAGGGGAGGTACTTACAAATGGGTACTTTATGATGCTGCTTTTGCGGATGTCAGCGTTCGATGGTGATGCGCAGCTTCAACCGAGCCTTGACCCGAAATGGATGATGTCCGAGCTGAATAGCTTATAGTGTTGCAACGGCGGAGAGCGAACCGAAGCAAATCGCATCGCAATGGTACGAAGCCTTTGCATGCCATGAAGCTGAGTTGCTCGGGAGGATACTGGCGCCGAGCTTGGTCTATATTCCATGGTCCGGAGGCGGCAAAGCGACAATGGCGGTGCGGAGCTTCAAGCGCATGCGGACTACATTTGAGCGCCAGATGGGCACGAATCCCATTCTTGTGTCCTGAAGCTGCAGATATCCACCGGGTGGCGCTCCGGTTGTAAGCAGCACGCTCAAGATCGTCGAAGTCGCCCGCAGCATACTGGCGGCCGCTTGGGTCAAAAAAGCGCAGTGAATGCGTGGTCCCGCTGACCGGCAGATGTTCCGGCTGCTACCTACCCCGTTGGGGCCCTTCCTTGTCCGAAGCAGATAACGGGTTGTTATTAAAGGTGTTTACACGTAACGAGATTTTAGTATTGACATGAGACGATTATCTCATTAGATAAAACTTATCTCGTTTAGTGGCGCGCTTTTTTCAACTGCCATATGCCTGACGGATGTCCGGGGCAGGCACGCGCCGATTTTTCGGGGGAAAGTCATGGAAACCCAAATCACCGAAATTGCCGATGGTATCTATCGTCTCTCAACATTTGTGCCGGATATCGCGCCACCGGCAGGTTTCACCTTCAACCAGTTTCTCGTCCTCGGGGATGAGCCTCTGATGTTCCACACCGGCTTGCGAAAGATGTTCACGCTCAATAGCGAGGCGCTTGCTCGGATCGTTTCGCCTGAAAAGCTGCGCTGGATTGCTTACGGCCATTTCGAGGCGGACGAATGCGGAGCCATGAATGAATGGCTGTCGATTGCACCGCACGCGACCGCCGCCCATGGGAACACCGGCTGTATGGTGTCCCTCAACGATTTTGCCGATCGTCCACCGCGCGTCCTCAACGATGGCGACGTAGTTGATATTGGCGGTGGCAAGCGGGTGCGCTTTATTGACACTCCCCACACGCCACATGGCTGGGATGCCGGTGTCATGTATGAGGAATCGACCGGCACGCTTCTGTGTGGGGATCTGTTCACACAGCTCGGCAACAGTTCGGCGCTAACGGATCGTGATATTGTCGGCCCCGCCATCGAAGCCGAAGACTTATTCAAGTATTCAGGACTCAATCCCGAGATGGGGACGACGATACGCGCGTTGTCGAAGCTGACGCCAAAAACGCTTGCGCTCATGCACGGTCCTTCGTTTTCCGGCGACGGCGCCGCAGCGTTGTGCGCGCTGGCAGATGACTACGATCGACGCATGCGGATCGCCGCGCTTTCGAACGTCAAGGCAGCTTGAATTTCGTATTCATAGCCAGAAAGGGCGACTTCTATGGCACTGACTTCGAGACAGATGGACGACAAGATGGACGAGCATTTCGCGTTCGAAGGGAACGACGACGTTGACGGCGTGCTTGCCACTCTGACCGATGATGTGGATCATGACATTGTGGGCTGGCCGTTAGGTCCTTCGCGTGGTCATGAAGGCGCGCGCCGTTTCTATGAAACAATGTTTGTTGACCTTGCCGACAGTAAGGTGCGGTGTGTGAAACGACTCTATGGGTCGAATTTTATGGTCGATGAATCGATCTGGTCAGGCAAGGCGCCAGGAAGGCCGTTCGGGCTGGAAGGGCGAAACCGACCCCTTGAGTTCAGGTTGCTTCACGTCCTGGAGTTTGCCGAGAGTGGCGATATCAAGCGTGAGAATGTCTGGATCGATCTGGCCGCCATCATGCAGCAATTGCCACAGGACTGACGTGACACAATCGGAATCATTGGGGCGTCCGAACCAGAAAGCCCGCACACGGAAGGATCTCCTTCAGGCTGCGGCCCAGTTGATCAAGCAGGGCCGCACGCCAACCTTGGAGGAGGTCGCCGAGGCTGCCTTGGTATCGCGCGCAACAGCATACAGATACTTTCCGAGCGTTGAAGCTCTTATGGTGGAAGCGGTAGTTGACGTCGCCGTGCCTGAGCCTGGGGAGTTCTTCCGAAATGAGACGTCGCGTGATCCGGTGGCGCGGTTGCAGCGTGTTGAAACCACGCTCTACGATATGATCCTGGCGAACGAGTCGTTGCTGCGCAACATGCTCGCTTACACCATCCAGAGGGACTTCCTCACCGATGGCGATGCCAAGTTGCCGAAGCGCCAGGATCGTCGCACGCCGTTGATTGAAGCGGCGCTGGAGCCGGCGCGCGACCAGTTCAAGCTGGCCGATCTACGCATGCTCACGAAGGCGCTTGCGCTGGTCATGGGCCCGGAAGCAACCATCGTTATCAAGGATGTTCTGCGTCTCCCCGATGAGGATGCGCGAAAGGTCAAGCGCTGGGTCATCCGCTCACTTGTCGAAGCGGCAAAAAAGTAAATACTTCTGGTCGGGAAGTTTTTCCCGCGTTCCGAACTCACGATCTGTTTTTCATAAACTGGTGGATTAGCCATGATCGACATTATTCATACGTTGTACCGAACCGTCTCCAGGATCGCTGTTCGTCTTGCAGCAGTGGCTGCGGCGTTGACATTCGTCATGTGCTGTGCGGCCTCTGCCCAAAACGCCCAGATCAAGCGCGGCCAGTATCTGGTTTCCTTCGGAGGCTGTAACGATTGCCACACGCCAGGATATTTCTTCGGTAAACCGGACACGGCACGTTATCTCGGCGGTTCGGAAGTCGGATTTGAAATTCCAGGCCTCGGCGTATTTCACGGCCCGAATCTCACGCCGGATCGTGAGACCGGGCTTGGCCAATGGTCATCGGAGGATATTGCGGCAGCAATTACCAAAGGCCGGCGGCCCGATGGCCGGATGCTGGCGCCGATCATGCCCTGGCATGCATTCGCCAATCTCACGCGCCAGGATACTCTAGCCATTGTCGCCTTTCTCAAGAGTCTGCCGCCCGTGAAGAACAAGGTCCCTGGTCCCTTTGGACCCGACGACAAGCCAGTGTCATTTGTGATGAAGATCGTGCCGCCCGCCAGTTCCGCAAGCGCGGCAGAGCAAAAATAGTGATCTATAAATATGAGACCCTGGCGTGCTTTGGTGGAGCTGCAGCGTAGCGTGGAAGCGCCCGCTTCCACCTACTATGTTGCAGAGCGGCGAAATCAGGTTGATAGCGGAGTGCTGATCTCGCTTAGGAGCTTCACCAAATCGGCCTGGCGCGACATCCCTGTTTTCGCGTAAATCCTGTTGAGATGGGTTTTTAGCGTATTCTCGCTAATGCCCAAGGTCTCCGAACCCGATGCAGAGGTCGAACCACCTCCGATTGTCCGGAGCACACGGGCTTCGGCCGGTGTCAGCTCAAACAACGTGGCAAGAACTGCTTCGGGCATCGGCGACGCGGATGTCGTCGTCGAAATAAAGATCGCTGCGCATGCAGGTCTAAGCGCTGAACGAGTTACGCCCTGATTTAGCGGAAGGACGTAGGCCACCGCAGGCGGTTTACCCCTCGCCGATATGGGGAGACCGATTCCTTTTGATCCCACTGAAAGGTCCGAGGAGCCGCTTGTTAGGGCTTGAAGTAGCGCGTCACCGATAGCTGGATTTTCAGGTTGTATTCTCCTGTCTTGCCGCTGGATCGGTCCTCCATCGGCGAACATCTTTTCCGCGCGCATATTCGCGTAAAGAATTTCACCGCGTGCATCTGTCAGCACGATCGGCACGGCGAGGTTCTGAAGAGTATCGCGAAAGCGGAGGGTGGCCAGCCGCGCATTATCCAGCAAGTCGCCGATGAGAGCCGCGCGGCGAAGGTGAGGAGATAATAGAGCTAGAAATTTCTCATCGTCCGGGTCAAACGCGGCGCGGCTCATACGTGTCGTGACCCCCAGGAGACCTATCCGGTCCGGCGTATGCACGAATTTTGTGATGCAGCCTTCGCGCAATCCTTGCGGGCCAGCCCAATCGCGAAAGAACTGCGTTTGCTGAAGTTCGCCTTCCGACATTAATGACAATGTGGAAATTGGCGCATCGACGTCTCCGGTCACAGCAGCCTTGAGACCTGGAATTTGGTCAAAGTCATATTCTTCCAGCTCACGCATGCGTGCCGGCTCCCAAGGCGATTGGGCAGCAAAACGGCCTTGATTGTCGGATATACCGGCTAACGCGATAGTGGTGTACGCGGCATCCATGGTCCGCGTAATACGAGTCAAAACATCAGGCCAACCGTCTGGATTCAATGCACAGTCGTAAATATCGCCGATGATCGAAGAGAGAGTCTCGTTGCTTACGGCAGCCATTCTTGGCCTTTTAAGGTTCTGTGCTCGTTGTGTGTGCGAAAGGCGAGGTCAAGTCAAACTGTGTGATTCTTGCCACCACGCGATGTTGAATCGTTCGCCTCATACCTGGGGGTGACGACACGTTACACCCGGCCCAATAGCCATAAGTTCTCGATTTCCGGGATGAATCGGTGTTGAGGGCGTTTGGGAGCTGATTTTGCGATTTGCGGAATGTCCGCCTCGCTGTGCCTTCAGTCCGACCCATGTCTGGCTTCCCGAAATCCGCAGCGTACATTTTATTCGCGTCATTGCCATTGGAATTAACGTATGAAATTGACTGTACTGCACACGGTTGCGCTGATTACTTTGATGTCCGCCGCAACCGCAAATGCCGACGATGTTTCTCTTCGGCGGCAGCAGCCAATCCCGTCATTTGAGGGCGCCGGCTTTTACGCCTCGATTGAGGGATCGTCGCAAACCATCAATCTGCCAGCCTACGATCTCGGCTGGAAACTGACCGACTACACCACGGGAGCCAATCGCGGGCCGTCCGAGACTTACAAGCCTCGCGTCGATGGCTATGGCATCGCGGGCACAGCTGGGTATGTCGCGCCGGACGGAACGTTTGCGAACATGTGGGGCCGCAATGTTCGGCTTGAAATCGGCGCGTCCTACATCCACGCCAGCGGAACAACGACCGGCCGGAGTGCCGATATTGCGGGCTTTGGCTACAGCTATGCCGCGCAGATGCTGGGCGGTGGCTTTGGTGAAACCAACGGTTTCGGCAGCACGTCATGGACCAACTCGACGCTCACGACCGATTACACTGCCTGGAAAATCGGCCTGAAGTCCGCAGCAGACCATTCCTTTGGCCCGGTGACATTGACGCCGTCGCTGTCCGTCTTCGCAGGTCACGCAAGCAACAACCAGACTTTCTTTCAGCAACTGAACACCGGTGTATCGCCCTCGAACCGGAATTATCGCGCGAACTCCTTGCTCGGCTGGACTGATTGGGGCGCACGCGCTGGGCTCGACGGAAAATGGCAACTCGCGAACTGGTTGAGCGTCGGCCTCGGCGGAAACATTGGGACCGCCTGGCGTGATGTTTCGATGAATGCGAGTGACGAGTACAACCATCTGGGTGTGGGCGGCTATACTGTCTATTCCGCCGCAGCTGGAAGCCATGCCACCGCGCCACTGCTCGCCAGCGCTGAAGCCAGCGCGACAATCCAGCCGCTTGCCGGTGTCTCACTGAAAGTTTTCGGCGGCCTGAATTTCGACAGCCGCGTTCCTGGTATGTTGGCGGCCTCCTTTGTCGGCGGCGCTCCCACTGGCGTTACCCCGGCCGGAATCAAGTTCGCGTCGGAAACCAGTTATTACGCTGGCGGACGCCTGACGGTCGGGTTCAATCCTTAAGATCGTTATCGTGTTTTCCGGATGCGCCGTATCCGCTTTGTCGGGAGATGTCGCCGAAGCTAGCCGATTTCTTTGATGATTGTCAGGAGATGGGTGTAGCGGTAGTTCTCGCCAGACTGCGATTATCCCATAGCTTCAAGAGTTTCGTTTTTCACCAACGCTATTTTTGGTCGCGGCGGTGCTGGCGGCGCCCCGTACCATCAGGGCTATCTGCCGACCAACATCGTCGACACTCAAGCGACCGCCTGCGGTGTACCAGAACACCGTCCAGTTCATGGCGCCAAGGATCGACAGCCGAAATGCGTGCCGGTCGCAATCGGCGCGCAGAGGCAAATCGTCGATGAGGCTGGCGAAGATCTGCTCGTATTCGTCGCGCTGACGGACAAGTTTTCGGACACCCTTGAGATTGTAGTAGCGCGGCGGCGTGAGGATCGCGCGAGTCACGCTGCCGCCGAGCAATATCCGGCAGTGCGCAGCGATGGCCTCGTCGAGCCGCTTCCAGGGCTCTTTGATTTCAGCAATGGCGGTCTCGACCTCCTGGCGCATCGCCGTGAGGCTTTCCTGGTGCACCGTGAAGAGCAGGTCTTCCTTAGACGGAAAGTGATAGTACAGCGAACCGGACAGAACGCCTGACGCGGCTGCGATGTCGCGGATCGACGTGCCTTCAAATCCGTTGCGCGCAAACAGTTCGGACGCTGCGGCAATGATCTGCCGGCGGCGATCGGGACCCTTTCGCAAGGATTTCGGCTTTTTTGTACGAGCCTTCGCGCGCCCTAAGGGCTTCGTCATCTTCTTCTCAGTCCGTCAACAATGAAGAACCTGGCTGCAACGTAAGATTTGGCCACTCCTGGCTTCCAATCGCCTCGGCAGGGTTTGCAGAAACCATTTCGCGGAGTGCAGACCATCTACACTTTTGGGGAGGCATTGTCGAGAATCGATCAAGCGACCGATAGACGCGAGAGTCCGCTAACCGACGTCACAGGCCGCCGCGTCGCCGCGGCTCGTGAGGCTGCATTTCAAGCCGGTGCGCCTTGGCCCGCAGTGCGTCGATCAGACACGCCGGTCTTTATCAGCGCACTGGCAGTGCTCGCTCGGGCCGTTTCATTCGACCCGCCCATCATTGCGGTGCATCGATGCTTGCCGGCGGCAGCTCATCACGGCCCCGCTTATACATTCGGCTTGACTTACTATTCAATCAAGCGAACGATAGAATAAGAAATGCTCGGCCGTCTTCCGCTGGATTTTTCCGGTGCGGGGCAAAAGGAGACAAGCCGAGCAAACAAAACGGACGGAAACAATTCCGCCGGCACGAGGAGCGCCGTGAACGACCCAGCTTTTTCCGGATTTCGGAAACCTGTGGTGCAAACTGCTGCGCCTCCGGGAAGACGCCGGTTGTTCATCGGGTGCGTCGTCGTGAAAGGCACCGACTTCAGCGAATTCATCGATCAAGCGACCACGTCTTGTAACGCGTTCCTTTGGATTTGAGGTGAAAGGGTCGCTGACGTCATCCAGCCCTTAAGGAGAAATCAATGTCTGATTTCCTGATCGAGCACACACCGTCGGCCTACAGATATCCGCTCCTGATCAAACACCTTCTTCACACGCCGATGACACAGTCGGCCGATCAGGAGATCGTATACCGCGACATCAGCCGCTACACATATCGCGATCTGCGCGAGCGAATTGGACGTCTTGCGAGCGGTTTGACTTCGAAAGGCGTTCGCCGCGGCGATGTCGTGGGCGTGCTGGATTGGGATAGCCATCGCTATCTGGAATCCTATTTTGCAATCCCGATGCTGGGGGCCACGCTTCAAACCGTCAATATCCGTCTGTCGCCCGAACAGGTTCTGTTCACCCTCAATCACGCGCGTCCGAAACTGCTGCTGGTGAACGTTGAGTTTCTTCCGCTGATCGAGCAGTTGCACGGTCAGCTTGAATCCGTCGAAGGCATCATCTTGATGTCGGACGACGGTGTCTTTCCGAGCAGCTCGATCAAAACTGTTGGTCATTATGAAGAGATGCTGGGCAAGAGCGCTCCCGATTTCACGTTCGAGGATTTTGACGAGAACACCCGCGCGACGCTGTTTTACACGACCGGGACCACAGGCGCGCCGAAAGGCGTTTATTTCAGCCATCGCCAGCTCGTGCTGCACACGCTGATCGATCTGGTCGGGTTCGGCTCGCCTGCGCGGCAAGGGCGCTTCCACCGCGAAGATGTATACATGCCGATCACGCCGATGTTTCACGTCCACGGCTGGGGTTTGCCTTACGCTGCGACTGCAGCCGGTGTGAAGCAGGTCTATCCCGGCCGATACCAACCCGAGCTGCTTCTGAACCTGATCAAGACTGAGGGCGTTACTTTCAGTCATTGCGTTCCAACGATCCTGCAAATGTTGCTGTCGGCTCCCAACAGCAAGGACGTCGATCTCTCCAAGCTGAAAATGGTGATCGGGGGCGCGGCGCTAACCAGAGCGCTGGCCAAGGCCGCGATGCAGCGCGGCATCGACATCTTTGCCGGCTATGGCATGTCGGAGTCCGGCCCTATCCTGACGATCGCGCAGCTCAAGGAGCATGAGCTCACGGGTGACCTTGATGCAGAGGCCGAGCTTCGCACCAAGACAGGGACGCCGGTGCCGCTGGTCGACTTCCGCATCGTGGATGCCGAGATGAAAGACGTCGCTCACGACGGCCGTACCCCGGGCGAAATCGTAGTCCGCGCGCCCTGGTTGACGATGGGATACCTCAACAATCCGTCATCCTCGGAAAAGCTCTGGGAAGGCGGTTATTTGCACACCGGCGACATTGGCACCATGACCGCCCACGGCGTCGTTCAGATCACCGACAGGATCAAGGACGTGATCAAGACCGGCGGGGAATGGATTTCGTCGATCGAACTTGAGGATATCCTGCTCCAGATGCCGGGCCTGCGCGAGGCGGCGATCATCGGCGTCGCGGATGCAAAATGGGGCGAGCGTCCGCTAGCCATCCTGGTCGCTCATCCGGGTGGCAACGTGGACGATGTGGCTGTGCAGAAGCATGTAAAAAGCTATGCCGAAAAAGGCGCCATTTCGCGCTTCGCGATTCCGGACCGGATCATGTTCGTCGATGCTCTGGACAAGACCAGCGTCGGCAAGATCGACAAAAAGGTGCTGCGCGCAAAATACGGGGACGGTTAAGCCGCTACCGAAGAAATAGACCGCGATCCGGATTAATTGATCGATCGCTTGATTAGTCGAAAGCGGTCTGGCTATGATGAGGTCAGACAACGACATGGAGTAGGCAAAAAAGCTCCAGGCACAACAGTACAACCGGGAGGGAAAATGGCCGACAAGACAGTCATGGATATGCTCGCCGACATGGCGAAGCAGATCAATCTGCCGAAGATTGATTACGAGGCGTTTCTCGACATCCACCGCAAGAATATCGAAGCCATGCAGAAGTCTGTGGCGGTGCTGTCGGACGGTGGGCGCGCCGTCTTCGCAAAACAGCAGGAAATCCTGTTGGAGGTTGCGCGCGAGGCGCGGCTGTTGATCGCTGACTTCAAGCCGGGCGGTTCTCCGCAGGAAGTTGCAACCAAGCAGGCGGAACTGACCAAGCGCATTTTTGAAGCAACCGTCAAAAACACCAGGGACATTGCTGAACTGGTTCAGAAGTCGAGCAGCGAAGCGCCCAAAATCATTCTCGGTCGCATGCGCGAAAGCTTTGCCGAGGCGCGCACGGCCATTGAAGCAAAAAAGTTCTGAGTTCTCATGTCTGACGTTGCGGGCGGCATCTGCTGCAACGCGGAAGAATTGGCGCATTGCACGTCGTCTCCGCGGCAGCCTCACGACTTAGCCATGATCCGGCTTGCAGTGACAGGCTCAATGGTTCGTACTGGTGGCGGGTGTGGAGCGCAGCGGGGAGGTTGCGAGGCCGTCGCCAATACCGAACGCTGAAACGTCTAACTCAAGGGTGAGCGTCAAGATGAAAAAAGAGGACGTACTCAAGCAATACACAACACCGACAGGAGCTCCGGCTTTCGTCCCGGGGCCACATCGCTTCACCTCTCGGGAATATCTCAACATCACCTACCGGACGGATCGGGAAGCCCTTCAGAAACAGGTGCCCGAGCCGCTCGAAGTCGACGAGCCCCTGGTGCGCTTCGAAGTGATGAACATGCCTGATACCACAGGCTACGGCTCGTATGTTGAATGCGGACAGGCCGCGGTCGTGCGTCACGGCGATGAAGTCGGCGAATACATTATCGGAATGTATCTCGACAACCTGCCTGCGATTGCCGCGGGCCGCGAACTCAGCGCGTTTCCGAAAAAGCTGGGTTCGGCGAAGCTGTTTGTCGATTCCGATACGTTGGTGGGAACGCTGGATTACGGCACACTGAGCGTCGCCCGCGCGACGATGGGCTACAAGCACAAGCCGATGGATCTGGAAAAGGCGCGACAGGAAATCTGCGTGCCGACGTTCATGTTGAAAATTCTTCCGAGCTACGAAAGGCGTCCGCGCATCTGCGAACTGGTCCGCACCGAGATCACCAACATCTCCGTGAGGGGCGCGTGGCGCGGGCCCGCCCGATTGCAGCTGTTTGAACATGTGCTGGCGCCGCTTGCGGACCTCCCCGTGCGTGAGATCATTTCGGCTACGCACATCCTGACCGATCTTACGCTGTCGCCGGCCACGGTCATCTACGACTATCTCAACGACAGCGCACCTGCTGCCGATCCCAAGAAGAAAAAGTAGGCGAATGCGATGGCCACAGCTCAGCAAGACATCCTGAACAGGTATTCAAAAGTCACTGTGATTGGCGCTGGCGTGATCGGCGCATCGTGGACGGCACTCTTTCTGGCGCATGGCCTTTCCGTTGTCGTCAACGATCCGCGCCCGGATGTCGAGACCATCGTTCGCGATTACATCCGCAATAACCTTTCGACCTTGAAAGAACTCGGATTGCCGACGGACAATCTGGAACGGAAGTTGAGCTTCGAGAGCGATCTCGAACGCTCGGTGGCCGGCGCCGACCTCGTTCAGGAAAATGGACCGGAGCGGATCGAATTCAAGCAGGATTTGTGGGCGCGCATCGACAAGGTGGTCGGCGGAAACACGCTGCTGGCGTCGTCAAGCTCCGCCAAGACCGCGACGGAGCAGGCGTTGAAGATGTCGCGGCCCGAGCGGTTGCTGGTGGGGCACCCGTTCAACCCGCCGCATTTGATTCCTCTGGTCGAGGTTGTGCCCGGCGAGAAGACGAGTCCGGAGGCCGTTGACGACGCCGTTGCATTCTACGCGGCGCTCGGAAAGGTGCCGCGCGTCGTGCGCAAGGAAATGCCGGGCTTCGTCGCGAACAGGCTGCAACGGGCGATCTTTCGGGAGTGTTGCTACCTGGTTATTCAGGGGGTCGTGAAGGTCGATGAACTCGACGACATCGTGACGAGTTCGATCGGCCTGCGCTGGGCGGCGGACGGGCCGTTCCGCTCGTTCCATCTCGGTGGCGGCGCTGGTGGCTTCAAGTCGTTCTTCAAGCAGTTTGGGCCCGGCCTCAACGAGGCTTGGAAGAACATGGCGCCGGTCAATCTGGACGAAGTCGCGCAGGACAGGATTATCGCGCAGGCCGAAGCGTCATTTGCCGCCCAGCCGCCTGAGAAACTCGAGGGCGAGCGCGATGCGAAGCAACTGGCCATTATCCGTGCGCTGAAGGCGGTGAAGGCTCAAGGATAAGCAGTAACAAAGGCTGCAATCGTGCCGTCCGAAAGGATCAAGGCGCGTTCTAAGGGAGGAATGAAAATGGGACTTCTGTTTGAAGGCTTAAAGGTGATCGACTGCGGCAGCTTCATCGCAGCGCCCGCTGCGGCCACGGTGCTCTCGGACTTCGGAGCCGACGTGATCAAGATCGAGCCGCCGGGAGCGGGCGATCCCTACCGGCATCTGACCAAGCTGCCCGGTCATCCAAAAAGCGACCAGAACTACGCCTGGATGATGGGCTCGCGAAACAAACGTAGCCTCGCGGTGGACATGGGTAAGCCCGAGGGCAGGGAAGCGATCCTGCGGCTGGCGTCAAAGGCGGATGTGTTTATCACCAATTACCCAGCCGCAGTGCGCAAGAAGCTCGGCATCGGTTACGAGACGCTTTCAGCGTTGAACGACCGGCTGATCTACGCGTCATTCTCCGGCTATGGCGAAAACGGCGCGGAGGCAACCAAGCCGGGATTCGACGTCACGGCTTGGTGGGCGCGATCCGGCCTGATGGATACCGTGCGTGCGTCGTCGCAATCGGTGCCGGTGCGTCCCGCCAACGGCATGGGCGACTACTCGGCGGGCTTCACGCTATTCTCCGGCATCGTGATGGCGCTCTATCAACGCCAGATCACCGGCAAGGGCACGGAGGTGTTGTCGTCACTGTTGGCGAACGGGCTTTGGGCCAACGGTTACAACGGACAGGCGGCGCTATGTGGCGCGACCTTCACCGATCGTCCGCCGCGTGAAGTCGCTTTCAATGCGCTGACGAACTACTACAAGTGCCGCGACGGAAAGTGGGTGATCCTGACCATCCTCAACGAGGAGAAGCAGTGGCCGGAATTCGTGAAATGCCTTGATCGTGAGGATCTGATCGAAGACCCGCGCTTTGCCAAAAAGGCTGACCGATTGGCGCGCTCGAAGGAGCTGATTGCGTTGCTCGACAAGGAGTTTGAGAAGCAGGACCGTGCCGATTTGCGCAAGCGGCTCACCAAGGCTGGGATCGTCTTTGACGTCGTGGCGACGCCGGAAGATATTCCAACCGATCAACAGCTTCACGATAACGATATCCTCATTCCCTTCGCCGACAGCGAAACAAAGACGATCAATTCGCCTATCGCTTTGCGTGGAGCCGACAAGGTGCAACCGCGGATGCCGCCTTCGGTGGGGCAGCACAGCGACGAGATTCTGAGGGAAGCGGGCTTCGATGCGGCGGTCATCGCGCAGATGCGGGCCGTCGGAGCGATTGGTTGAGGATGATTTCGTCAAGGTAATTCCAATTTGAGGAGCGACGCATGAAGATCGAGGAATTGTTCAGTGTCCGCGGTAAGGTTGCGCTGGTCACCGGCGGCAGCCGCGGTCTCGGCGAGATCATTGCCCGCGCCTATGTCGAGAACGGCGCGAAGGTCTATATTACCGCGCGCAAGGCCGACGCCTGCATGGCGCTGGCAGAAGAGCTGTCGAAATTCGGGGAGTGCATCGCCATTCCGGCAGACTTGTCGCGGATGGATGAGATTGAGCGGTTCTCCGCAGAACTCCACAAGCGCGAGAAGAAACTCGACATCCTCGTCAACAATGCTGGCGCGAGCTGGGGATCGCCCTTCGCCGAGTTTCCCGAGAGCGGCTGGGACAAGGTGATGAACCTGAACGTTAAGTCGGTGTTCTTCCTCACGCAGAAGCTGCTCGATCTTCTGGAAGTTGCGGGTTCCAAGAATTCCTACGCGCGGGTCATTAACATAGGATCGATCGAGGGCATTCGCACGTCCAGTTTGGAAGCCTATTCCTATGCAGCGTCAAAGGCGGGCGTGAACCATCTAACGCGCATCATGGCGAAATTCCTCGCGCCGAAGTACATCGCCGTCAACGCCATCGCGCCGGGTTACTTCCCGTCCAAGATGACGGATGCGATCGAAGAGCAGGAAGCCAAGATGGTTATCGAGGGGGCGCCGATGAAGCGTATGGGATCGCCGGAGGACATGGCGGGAATTGCGCTGTATCTCGCCTCAAAGGCCAGCGGGTTTGTCTGCGGTGCTGTGATTCCGGTTGATGGTGGTTTGGCCACGACGGCTTGAGGTCCGCGCTGTAAAGCAAGACTCCAGCGCGTATCAACGGGCTTCGAGAGCCTCCCAAAAAAAACTGGCGCCGCATGATGCGGCGCCTTCTTCTTGAACCATCAGTTCTCGGGAGCGAGCGTCTGCTTCAGACGTTCGCCGATCGTGATAGCTGTCCTGCCTCAGGCCTCGTCGGGGCCTGCGGCTTTTACGATGATCAGCAATAACAACCCGGACAGCAGATAGGCTCCGACGATAAGATATGTGCTGTAAAGCGAGTTGCCCGTCGTCGCGCTAATATAGCCCGTGAGGGAAGGTGCGACGGCAGGGCCGAGATTACCGAGGCTGCTGATCAGCGCGATGCCGCCCGCGGCACTCGCCTTGGACAGGTACTCAGTGATGGTGGTGAAGAACAATGGCGTCGCTGAAATGAACCCGAGGCCGGCAAGTGTCAGACCTATGATCGACGCCGGCAAGTTGCCGTGGGAGAATGTGATGGCCAAAAGGCCGATCGCAGCGACGGCGACGCAAGTGGCGTAGTGCCATCGCCGCTCTCTTGTCTTGTCGGAGTGACGTCCCATCAGGATCGTTCCGATGATACCCGCGATTTGCGGCAGGGTGGCAAGCAAGCCCACATACAAGAGGTCGGCCACGCCCCAGCTTTTGATCAGCGTGGGAATCCAGAAAACCATGGTGTAGGTCGCGCCCAGCAACAAGAAGTAGGTGAATGCGAGGCCGTAGACCTTCGGGTCTTTCAGCATCTGGAAGAACCCGGCGTGGTGCGCGGATTCGACGTCCTTGTGATCGTGATCAAGCTGGAAGCGCAGGGCCGCTTTTTCCTGGCTGCTCAGCCATTTCGCATCTTCGGGTTTATCCTGAAGATAGAAGTAGGCGGCAAGACCGAGGATCGATGCCGGCAAGCCTTGGGAAATGAAGAGCCACTGCCAGCCGTGCCAGCCCTCGATGTCGTTGAAATACTTCATCGTGGCGCCGGACAGCGGACCTGCGATGACGGACGCGATAGCCGTCGCGGTCATGAACATCGCGATGATCTGGCCGCGCCGCGCCGAAGGATACCAGTACGTCAGATAAAGGATGATGCCCGGGAAGAAGCCCGCTTCGAGTGCGCCAAGCAGGAACCGGGCAATGTAGAATTGCAGCGGTGTCTGCACGAACGCCATCGCGCACGCCACGATGCCCCACGTGAACATGATGCGCAGCAAGGTCTTGCGGACACCAATACGTTCAAGCAGTAGGTTGCTGGGAACTTCAAACAGAAAGTAGCCGACGAAGAAGATGCCTGCACCGAAGCCGTAGGTTGCGTCGCTGAAAGTCAGCGTCTGCTTCATTTGAAGCTGGGCATATCCGATGTTGATGCGATCCAGGAACGCGATCATGTAACAAACAATCAGGAAGGGCAGGATCCGCCAACTGATCTTGGAGAACAGCTTCGCGACGGCGATTGGCTCTTCAGCGGAAGGAACTGTGCGGATACTGGTCGCATGTACAGCCATTGTTACCCCCTCGTTTGTATTCCTTCGGAGTCGTTTTTGCTCCGAGTTGGAACTTGCTGGTTCTTACTCCTTGGCGTCCGGCGCGCCGTAACCGCGGCTGCTGACGTTTCGCATGTTGAAAATCTGAAATCCCAGACGATGACTGTTCGGGACCGCTGCCAGTCGCGCTGCGCGCGCGTGGCCGGATCTTTTGAACGTTCTCGGGCACACGCTCGGCGTTGTCCGCATCGTGATTGACTTTCGGGCAAGAACCAAGGCCAAAACGGTCACGGTCAGCTTCAAAAGACTCTTGCCATTAATCTATCAGTCGCTTGATTGTTTAGCAACACGCGCCGGTTGTCCCGGATGCGCTGCGAACAGGGGACATGCTGCTGCTACCCGCATCTGGCGGTTTCGGCTGGGGTGTGTAGCCGAGCAAGAAACCAGTATTGTCAGGCAATTGAGGGGGCCACGCACAGGCGAAGGAGCTTAAGGCAGCCTTAAGCTCGCGGGGCAATTGAGGGGCAAACTTGAGGGCACCTCGGGAAAATGCACCTGTCACGTCGGAAATAGTGGTCCTTTAAAAGACCATCCAGGCCGAGTCGCCGAGATCGTGGCCATCACCTGGCTGCCAAAGATGGTGGCAGCTGTTCGTGAGCAGTATCCGAAGCTGATCTTACAAGTTGAGATTTTGCTCAATTATGAAGCTCGGATCTGGCGAATTGGATATCGCGATCATGGCGGGTGTTGAAGCCGAGGTGCCCTTCGAGGCGCGTTATTTCGGGAGCGTACAGTTTGCTTGGATGGCGAGCGGTTCCGGGCTTGTCCGTAGAAAGGCTTCACGCCGATCGATCACAAGCTCAGAATCTGATTCTCGGAATTAACAGGCGAACAGCGCCTGTTGCGGCATCGCAAAGGGAGGGTAGTCCGGTTGCTTACCCACTAATGTGGAGGAGGTGAAGGGCAACAGAACGCAGGGATGGCTCGCGAAGTCGCTTTTCAGGCGAATAAAACCACTGTGCCGTAAGGTGTCAGTGATGGTCTCAGCCAAGGGAATATGGACTTCAATGGCTCGTGACGTGCAGTTCGCGGAATGATCGATTACGGAATTTCTTCAATTCGGGCGATCTTACGGTCGGTTTTGCTTTCTAAAGGCGCTGGCCTTCGCGGAACAATGCGGAACTATCCTCTTTCCAGCCCAGTGTAATCTGATCACCGATCGCCGGTACCTGAACTTGCTCAAACCTTACCAGGAATCGGACGCGATCTTGTACGTCGACGAGGATTTGCTGGCGGTCGCCAAGAAATGTGGTCGCAGCAACGGTACCGGTAACGCGGTTCGATAGATTTTCACTCGAAGTGGTCGGTTGGATTGCCTCAGGACGGAGGAAATAGTCAATCTCTCCCTCTGGCAAAGATTGCCCAACTCTGTGTGGTAAGCTGAAATCGCCAATACTGGTTCTGACCATTGATGATGACGCGTCTTTGATAATCCTTCCCGAAATGAAAGTTCCCTTGCCGATGAAGGCGGCGACATTTTTGGTCGCTGGGGTGTCATAGAGAGAGCGGGGTGAAGCAATCTGCTCGATCCGGCCTCCGTTCATGACGGCGACTCGATCCGACATCGAGAGCGCTTCGTCTTGGTCGTGGGTGACGAAAACAGTTGTGATGTCGAGCCTGCGCAGCAGCGCGCGAACCTCGATCTGCAAGTCTTCCCGCAGTTGCCTGTCAAGGGCACCGAACGGTTCATCCAGCAGCAAAATTGCGGGCTCGACGATGAGAGCGCGCGCCAGGGCGACACGCTGCTGTTGACCGCCGCTCAGTTCCTTGGGCTGTCGATCAAGCAGATGGTCAACCTTCACCAGTGTTGCGACCCTGCGCACGCGCGGCTCGATATCGGCCTTGGCGGTTCGCCGCATTTTCAGGCCGAATGCGATGTTTTCCGCCACGGACATGTGCGGGAAGAGGGCGTAGTTCTGGAACACCATCCCGATGTCGCGGCGCTCTGGGGGCAATGATTCTACGCGCTGATCGCGAATGGAGATCATTCCGGAATCGGGGCGCTCAAACCCCGCGATCATGGACAACGTTGTCGTTTTTCCGCAGCCGCTGGGGCCGAGCAGCGCGAGGAACTCGCCCTTGTTCAGCGCAAAAGAGACGTCGCTGACGACGAGCGTCGATCCGAAGCTTTTGCTGACGCGGTTTAGGTGGAGGTCATAGCGCGAAGGTTCAGCCACGATCCAGAGCTCCCAGTTTTCTCGTCATTAGAAGGACCACGATGATCATCAAGACCTGCACAACGGAAACCGCTGCTACCATCGGCTCGAAATTGTTGATCATGTAGTTAAAGATTGCGACCGGCAGTGTGATATTGTCCGCAGTCGTCAGAAAAAGCGATACAGGAATGTTGGTGAACGATACAATGAACGCGAAAGACGCGCCCGCGACGATGCCCGAGCGGATATAGGGAAGCGTAACGTAACGAAACGCCTGCCAGGGATTGGCGCCCGCCACGCGCGCCGCGCGCACGTAGTTCGGAGGCATATCGCGCAAGATCGCCAGCGTGATACGCAGGACATAAGGAATGGCGATGACCGTATGGCCGAGCATGATCGTCCAAAGCGACAGTCGCTGGCCGGTTAAGCTCCAGAAGAACAACAAGGCCAATCCGTAAACTAACCATGGAATAGCGAACGGCGATAGCAGAAGCGGGTAGATGAACTGTTGAGACACCGCGCCGCCTCGCGCGATCGCAAGGGCGGCGGGGATGGCGATCACTGTTCCCAGGACGGACGACGCAATTCCGACGATCAGGCTGTTCTTGAGCGCAAGAACAATCGTCTCGTTCGCCCACATCTCGACGTACCAGCGGACGCTGAAGCCGGATGGGGGAAATGCAATGTAGCTCCCGGGATCGAAAGAGACTGCGGCCACGATCACCAGAGGGAAGACGAGCAGAACCGCGACTGCTGCGGCATATATGCGGATCGGAAGGGGCATGCGTTGCATCAGACGAGATCCTTGCCGCGCATGATCCTCAACTGGAGGATCATGATAATGATCGAAATCAATATCAGCGCGACCGAAAGCACAGCCGCGAACGGCTTGTCGGATGAGACTGTAATCTGCTCCCAGATCGAGATCGGAATCATAGACAGGCCCTGACCGCCGAGCAGCAGCGGCAATACGAAGGCGCCGCAGACCTGCAGAAATACAATGAGAAAGCCGGCGGCCACGCCCTGCATGCTCAGAGGCAGGATTACCGCGATGAACGTCCTGATAGGGCCGGCACCAAGGGTGCGCGCCGCCTTTTCCAGGGACGGATCGATCTGTCGGATCACCGCTTCGATCGGCAAGACCATGAAGGTGAAGGTGACATGCACCATCCCGACGATGACCGAGCTCCAGCCATAGAGAAGTTGAAGCGGGTCGGTAATCAAGCCGGTCCCGGTCAACAGTGAATTGATGAAGCCTGTGCGTCCGAGGATCACCATCCAGCCGAGCGTAAGCATGTTCATGCCGACGGCAAGCGGCGTGAAGGTGAGGACGGCGTAAAAGCTGGTCAGTCTGCTGCGGGTGCGCGCCAGATAATAGGCAATCGGAAATGCAGCGATGGCTGTGATCGTCGAAACGATCAAGCCCATTGCCAAGGTGTAGCCAAGGATCCGGGCGTAATAGGCGTCGGTGAATAGCCGGCCGTAGTGTCGGAAGCTGAGAGAGTCGAGGGATGTCGGCCAGCGAAACGGGACTTCCAGACTCATCGCAAAAAGCGCGAGACCAGGCAGCATGTAGCCCACGAAGATGATGGCGAACACCGGTCCCAGTAAAAGAACCGCTGTCGACCGGCCAAATGCTTGCCTGGTTCCGTTCATCGTAACTGCGCTTGTGTCTTAGGTGCGGATTTCACGGTTCCAGCGATCGACGATCCCCGGTATGGCTCGAATGAGATCCCTATAGGGAGGCGTGATGCCCTTCTCCAGCGGCATGATGTTGCCGCGCAGTTCGGCAGGAATCTCCACCCTGCTGTTGGTCGGAGTGAAGTTGATCAGCTTGAAGTATTTCAACTGCGGCTCGGGATCGAGGAGGGTGTTGACCCACTGATATGCGAGGCGCTCGTTTCCACCCTTAACAACCTGGGCTGGAGACAACGTGATCAGCGAGTGAGGATCCAGTCGTGTGAACTGAAGGAATTTCGCTCCGCCGCTCATCATGGCCGTAACGCGGCCATCCCAGAGAACGCCGATATCGACTTCCTTCGACATCACCATACGCTCGACTTCGAGAGCCGTTCCCCAGAACTTTACAATGTAGGGCTTGATCTTCCGCATAGCCTCGAAAGCCGGATCGAGATTGGTGATACTGCCACCGAGTGCCACCGCGTAGTGCCACATCAGATGCGGTCCCCACGGATAGCTGATGTCCGGCAGCGTGATCGAGCGGCCGAATTCACCTTTGCCGGCGCGCTCAAAGAACTCCGCCCAGGATTTGGGCTGATTCTTGATTTTATCTGCGTTGAAGAAAAGGCCCGACGTCGAATATTGATACGATGCGCCGTAATCATCAAACGGTTTGCGGAACAGATCAGGTGTGTTCGCCAGATTGGGGACCTTGTCGACGGTCAGTTTTGAAACAAGTCCCTTGTCGATCAAAGAGATTGCCAGTGTCTCGCTGTTGTCGACCGCATCGAGAGGGGGCTTGCCGGGCAGCGCTTCGATCTGAGACGACCATTGCGTTGGGGAGCCGAGCACAACTTTTACATCAGCGCCCGTGCGCTGCTTGAACAGCGGAATGAAGTGCTCGCGTATCGATTGCTCCCATTTGCCGCCAAGGCTGGTGATCGTGATCGAATTTTCCTGAGCCTGGACCAGCATGCCGCTGGGCCATACTGCTGTTGCCATGCCTGCGCCCAAGCCGCCGAGAATATACCGTCTGGAATACATGCGATCGCTCCATTTTGAGTTCTGCATAATTGGATACACATATTACAATTCTTGCAAGGCGATTTATGAGAAGTTCTCGCTTATATTTGCGGTAAGCGCATAAAATGCCATTATATCGATGGTTTATGTGGATTCATTCGTCCGCGACTAATTGACTTCACTGAATAACTGAATACACTTTTGTGAACAATGGTCGCGCTTCACCTCTTGCGCGGGAACGCCCGATGAATGCCCAATCAAAAGCCTACAATTTTCTCAAGGATCGGATTTTGGCCGGGAAGATGCCGGCGGGGACGGCGATCAAGCCTGCGGACATCGGCAGCAAACTCGGCTTGAGCCGCATGCCCGTGCGCGAAGCGATCGTTCAGCTCGAGGCGGAAGGGTTGGTGACGTTCGGCGCAAATCGGCGGCCGGTCGTGACAGTGCTGAGCGTGAAGGAGATTCTGGAGCGCCTGGAGATCAGAATTGCTCTCGAAGCGCTCGCTATCGAAAGAGCTGTCTTGCGGCTCACACCTGCGGTGTTTGCCGAACTCGAGCTTCAGCTCGACCGCATGGAGCGGGTCTCAGCCGATACCAAGCGGTGGCTCCTGCTGCACGATGAATTCCACGACATGATCTATCGTCATGCGGAGATGCCGCGCTTGCTCGATGAGATCCATCGCGTTCGACAATCCATCCGTCCTTACATTCTGATGTACATCGACGTCTATAAGGAGCCCGAAATGCCGGGCGTCGAACACTCGTCGCTTCTCAGGGTGTTGCGCACGGGTGATCCGGCAATCGCCAGAACAGCGCTGGCAGAGCACATCCGCCACACTGGCGCCGGCCTCGTCTATTTTCTGATGAATGGGCAGACCATGCCGTTTCCATCGGGATCAGCAAAGAAGAAATCCACCCAGCAAACCAAGGTAGGTTCATAGTGAGCAATTCCAAAGCCGTGCGTCGCGAATACTCCGTCGGTCTCAGCCCTCCCATCAGCCACTACTGCGATGCAGTCTCGTTCGGGAATTTGCTGTTCATATCGGGCATTGCGCCTCTGGACGAAAATCTCAACCTGATCGGCGGAGATGATCCGGCTGCGCAGGCCGAGGCCATCTTCTCCGCGATGGACAAGATTCTCAAAAAGGCCGGCGCGACGTTCGGAGACATTCTGAAGGTGACGGTTCTGCTCACCGACGTGAACGACCGAACCAAGATCAATCCCGTCCGCGAGAAGTATTTCGGCGCGGCACGGCCCGCGAGCACCTTGTTTGAAGTCAGCAAGCTTGCAGTGCCGGGAATGAAGGTCGAAGTCGAAGCCGTGGTCGGGCTGCCGACCTAACGATCAATAGCCAATTTCTGATCAGCGTCGCCGAAAATTGGCGACGCTGATTCACTGCCGTGATTCAAGGGCGCCTACTTCCGCATGCGTCAGATAACGAAAGCCTTCCCTTTGGGAACAGGCCTAATCAACGGGGCTGCGAAAGGGCTTGCTGATGAGCTTTTCATTGGATGAGCTTGTTTAGCTTAATGCGAAGGTGCAATGCGAGCCAGAGTCGGCACCGCGTATCATGGCAGCCTGGAAACGATAGGTTGCCGCGATATAGGTGAAGGCCCGCGCGATCTATTTGCGATCCTGCAATCTCCTCCGGGAGCGCAGAGCGCGAATATCAGTTGACACGCCCGTGCACATACTTAACATGTTAAGTAATAGCGGAGAGCCCGGTCTCGGAGGAAACATGCCGCATCTCTCGTTGGAGTATTCGGCAAATCTCGAGTCGAAGGCAGATATTCCTGCGCTGTGCCGGGATTTGCATCAGTCGATCATGGATAGCGGGCTGTTTGAGCTTGGGGCAGTGCGTGTGCGGGCATTTCCGGCACGCCACTATGCAATCGCCGACCTCGACGACCGGAACAGCTTTCTCGACATGTCATTTCGTATTGGGCGCGGGCGCACCGCCGAAGAAGCGAAGCAGGCAGGGGAACTGATTTTTGCCGCCGCGAGCAAGCGGCTATCCGATCTCTTCGTCACCCCTCATTTTGCGCTATCGCTGGAGGTTCGCGAGATTGATGCAGCTCTCAGCTGGAAGAAGAACGCCATCCATCCCAGACTTCGCGTTATGAAGGGATGACATGACCGCGAGACTTATCAGTTTCACCACAGGGGGCAGGGCCGGATACGGGCTTTTTACCGAAGATGGGGTCGTCGACCTTTCCGTCCGGTATGCCGATCGCTGGTCAACTCTAAGGGAAGTTATCGCCGAAGGCGCGTTGGCGCGCCTTGCGGATGATGCTGCGAAATTTTCACCGGATATTGCAGCGACCGACATTCGCTACGAAATTCCGGTGCCCGGTCCCGAAAAGATCATTTGTGTCGGGGTCAACTATCCGGATCGCAATGAAGAATACAAGGACGGAAATGCGGCGCCCGCGAACCCATCGCTGTTTGTTCGTTTTCCGCGCAGTTTCGTCGGGCATGGGCAACCGCTGGTCCGGCCCCCGGAATCCGGGCAGCTCGACTATGAAGGCGAAATCGTTATCATCATCGGCAAGAGCGGGCGGCGCATCGCGGAGAAAGACGCGCTCGGACATATTGCAGCGCTGTCGCTTTGCAATGAAGGCACTATTCGCGACTGGGTACGCCACGCCAAATTCAACGTAACTCAAGGCAAGAATTTCGATTGCACGGGATCGATCGGCCCGTGGCTCATTCCCTACATTGGTGAAACGCAAATCGCTGATATTGGTCTGGAAACTCGCGTGAATGGTGATGTCCGCCAGCGCGACCGAACCGGGCGCATGATTTTCTCATTCCGCAAGATCATCAATTATATCTCGACATTCACCACGCTGGTGCCAGGCGATGTGATTGTGACCGGAACGCCGACGGGCGCCGGTGCCCGCTTCGAGCCCCCCGTGTGGCTGAAACCCGGAGACATCATAGAGGTGACGGCGGACGGTATCGGCACTCTTCGCAATGGTGTGATGGACGAGGCTTAGCGCATATTCTCGATGCAGCAGATCGACATTGAGGTCGATCAGCTCGATTAAATCGAGCGCACCCATAGGCTGCACGGGCAGACGCCTTCGATAAAGAGTCGGCTGAACTGTATCGCCGTTACATTTGGATTACGCCGCCGCGTCAATGCGTTGATCATACCTTGCAGCGATGCCGTGCCGTTCAAAGGTGTGGCCACCTTCTTCGATCGAATTCAGCATTTGCTCCAAGACGCGGCGGATCGTCGTTTTCCCCGGACGATACGCCGCTCAATGGCAATGGCTTGCATCTTGTTTTTTTAAAAGATAACATGTTAATCATTGCCATGTTAACAATCATGGGCCGCCAGAAGCCCGATCGTGTTCACTGCAGTCTCAGGGAGAGATGCCAATGCAACGGATTTCTTTTGCGCTGATTTTGCTTGCCGGAATTCTCGCGTCTCCGGCGTTGGCTCAAGACAAGACGGTTACTCTGAAAATTTCCCTGTGGGTGCCTCCTGCGCACCCACTGGTGCCGGCGACGCAAGCCTGGGCCAAGGACATCGAGGCGGCGTCCGGCGGGACTATCAAGGCCGTCGTCTTCCCGTCCGAACAACTTGGCAAGGCGTTCGACCACTATGATATGGCGCGTGACGGCATTGCCGACGTGACTTACGTGAACCCAGGCTATCAGCCCGGCCGCTTCCCGATCATTGCAGCGGGTCAGCTCCCATTTGTCTTCAATGATGGCAAGAAGGGCACGCAGGCACTCAACGAATGGTACCAGAAGTACGCCAAGACCGAGATGAAGGATACGAAGCTCTGCTTCGCCTTCATCCACGATCCGGGTGCCTTGCATGGCAGGAAGAAAATCGTCGTTCCTGCGGATCTGCAGGGCATGAAGGTCCGTCCGGCCCAGAGCACAATCGGCGAGATGGTGAAGATGCTGGGCGGCACCAATGTTCAGGCCTCGGCGCCGGAAGCGCGTGACGCCATTGAGCGCGGCGTCGCCGACGAGATCACCTTCCCATGGGGATCGATCTTCCTGTTCGGTATCGACAAGGTGACGAAGTTTCACATGGACGCGCCGCTCTACACGACCGTGTTCACCTACAACATCAATCCGAAAATCTATGACGTGATGTCCCCGGCTCAGAAGAAGGTTATCGACGATCATTGCACCTCTGAGTGGGCATCGAAGGTTTCGGATCCTTGGAATGATTTTGAGGCGAATGGCCGGACCAAGATGAAGGCGCTCAACGATCATGAGGTCTATCCGTTGACCGCCGATCAACTGGGTCAGTGGAAGAAGGCGACCGAGCCGCTGAAGACGAGCTGGGCGGATGGCGTCAAGAAGGCCGGCGGCGATCCGGACAAGATCGAAGCCGATCTTCAGGCCGAATTGAAGAAGTTCAACGCCGGATTCTAGTTGTTGTGTGTGGGGCACTGAGTCGCGGCGGCCTTGCCGTCGCGGCGATTTTTGGATGTGGGGGAATGCATGGCGGCAGCGGTCGGATCCAGTGGTGCTGGCGGCATTGACGAAACGGGGAGTGAGCCGAATGGTCCGGCGAAGAAGAGCCCCATGGACCGCTTTATCGACTCGATCGAATGGGTGGCGGCGGCGTTTGTCGGAATTGTCGCGCTGAACACCTTCATCGCGGTTTTCCTGCGCAAGTTCTTCGCGATATCGATTCCGGATTATTATGATTTTGGACGGCTACTGCTCGGTATTCTGATTTTTTGGGGCATCGCTGCGACCAGTTATCGCGGAACTCACATCACGGTTGATCTGGTGTGGGCCAATGCGACGCCGAAGTATCAGCGCTGGATCGATATCTTTGCGACCTTGGTGCTGCTGTTCGTGGTGACGGTGCAGACCTACACGCTGTTCGACAAGGTGGTCTCGACCTATCACGATCATGTCCTGACCTACGATCTGCGCCTGCCGAACTGGCCGTTCTTCGCGGTAGCCTGGATCGGTGACGTTTCCGCGGTGTTGTTGATCGCGATCCGCACCTGGCGGCTGATCTTCAATCCCGAACTGATGCACGAACCCAAAATCAAGACCGCGGAGTGACCGATGTTGAGCCATGAAGCGGTTTCCATCATCGGCTTTGTCTCGCTGTTCGGCCTGATGTTGCTGCGCGTGCCGGTCGGCATGGCAATGGGCCTCGTCGGCACCGTCGGGTTCGGTTATCTCACCGGCTTTGAGCCGGCGCTGAAACTTGTCGGTCAGACCGTCATGCGGACGGTGACCGACTACACCTTCGGCGTGATCCCGATGTTCCTGCTGATGGGCGCGTTCGTCTCGGTCTCCGGCATTAGCCGCGAGTTGTTCCGCGCCGCCAACACTTTCGTTGGACACTGGAAGGGCGGTCTCGGCATCGCCACTATCGCAGCCTGCGGCGGGTTCGCGGCGATCTCCGGCTCGTCTGTCGCGACTGCTGCGACGTTCTCGGCGGTTGCTTATCCCGAGATGCGGCGCTTCGGCTATCCGCAATCCTTTGCTGCCGGCGTGATCGCGGTCGGCGGCACGCTTGGCGCGATGCTGCCGCCATCCACCGTGCTTGCGGTCTACGGCATCATCACCCAGCAGGACATCGGCAAACTGTTCATCGCCGGCGTCATTCCGGGATTACTGGCGATTGTGATGCACATGGTTACGATTGCGATCATCGGCGTCGTCAAGCCGGACTTCCTGCCGAGTGGGCCGAAAAGTCCATGGAAGGACCGGATGCATGCACTAAGGGACGTCTGGTCGCCGCTGGCGCTGTTCGTGTTCGTGATCGGCGGCCTCTACGGAGGCTTTTTCATCCCGACCGAAGCCGGCGCGGTCGGCGCGGTCGGCGCCTTTATCATCGGCGTCATGCGCGGCAAATTGACGAAAGACGGGATGCTGGAATCGCTGTTGCAGGCGACCCGCACGGCGGCGGCGGTGTTTACCATCCTGATCGGCGCGTTGTGCTTCGGCTATTTCCTCACTATCACCCAGACGCCGCAACATGTGACTCAATTTCTCACCGGCCTCGGCATCGGCAAATACGGCGTGCTCGCGCTGATCCTGCTAATGTATCTGGTTCTGGGCTGCCTGATGGACGCGATGGCGATGGTTATTCTGACCGTGCCGATCGTGTTTCCAGTGGTCACAGCGCTGGGCTTCGATCCGATCTGGTTCGGCGTCATTATCGTTATGACCGTTGAACTCGGCCTGATCCATCCGCCGGTCGGCATGAATGTCTTCGTCATCAAGAGCGTCATCAAGGACGTCAACATGTCGACGATTTTCATGGGAGTGCTTCCTTTCGTAGTCACGGATCTGATCCGTCTCGTGATCCTCATAGCTTTCCCGCTGCTCGCGATCTGGCTTCCACAACGCATGATGGGGTAGGGCGGTGGCACGGTTGGGTTCGGGACAACAAGGGGCCGCCTATGAGTGACGCATTGCAGGTTGATCCTTCCTATGACGTCCTCAAGGTTGACCGGCAGGTATCGACACCGATGGTGAATCAGCCCTGGATAGCCTCGGTTCGCGCGCGGATCGTGGCGCTCGCCATCATTCCAGTGTTCGGGTTCATTGCTAACGGGATCAGCTTCGACCTCAATGAGAAGCAAGTCGATCACGCCTTCGCCAACTCGGCCAATTCTCGGCAGATGATTGAATCGGGCCTCGAGCTCAAAGGGGCGCTCACGACGTTGCAGGGAATAGCGAGGGAGTTCTCGACCCAGCCGAGTGCGTCGCTGGTGCAGGCGTTCGATGCGACATACGAGCTTGCAAAAACCGGTATCAATGCCCTCGACGCTCATGCGGCGGCGGATAGCCGTGGACTGATTGCGGGGCTGGATGGCCTGCTCAGCGGCCTGAAAGCAAAATTTTCAGCTCTGGCGAAGGAGCAAAACACGTTCGGCTTGTCGCCGCGCGATGGCATCAGAGGACGGCTTCAGGCCGCGGGCGCGGCAGTTGATCGAATCGCCACCGGTGACGCGGCCACGAGTCCCGCCGACAAAGGTTTTGCGATGTCGCTGATGGCTGCGCGACGCCTGGACTTCGAGTATCGCATCGATCGGGTCGGGTTCGTCCCACAGCTTTTTCGCGCCGAGATCGAAAGATCCCGGTCGTTGTTTCAAGGCGCTGTCCTGAACGCCGATCAAGCAGTTGAGATCAATACTGCGATTACCGGGTACGCCGAGGCGTTCGATGCGTGGTTAAAGAATGCCGGGGCAGTGGCTCCGTTATTGAGCGGCATCAATTCGGATATTCAGTTAATGTTGCCACAGGCCAGTGAACTGATCGCCGCGGCGAGGGACCACGCCGATAAAGCGACGGCTGCGCAAAGAGCATCGCAGGCAGTGGCAAGAACAGCGGTGATAGGGATCGGGATCGCGACCGCTGTTGTCGGCCTGCTGCTGAGCTGGTTGATCGGTCAGGGCATCAGCACGCCGTTGCAGAAATTGACGCGTGCGATGGAGCGGCTTGCCGGCGGAGAAACCGGGATCGACATTCCGGGCGCTTCGCTCCGCAGCGAGATAGGCTCCATGGCAAGAACTGTCGAAGTCTTCAAGCAGAACGCAGAGGAGGTGAGCCGTCTGACCATGCAGCAGCAGGACGCCCGCCAGAAGCTCGATGCGGAGCGCCGGCAGCTTCTGGTGGCGACCGCCTACCAGTTCGAGAGTTCGGTAGCCCACCTTCTGGATGAGGCATCGCTCGCCACCGATCGGGTGACAACCTGCGTCGGCGAAATGAAAACGCGCATCGACGGTGTTGCCCGGCACGCCGGGAAGGTCCAATCCGCTACCGAGCAAACGCTCAGCAACGCTAACGCTGTTTCCGCCGCTATTGGCGAAATGTCGCGTTCCGTCGAGCGCATCTCCGAACAGACGGCGCAGAGCGCTGGCTTTTGCGCCAATACCTCGACCGCAGCCAGTGAAGCCTGCGCAGCGATCGAAAACCTTGCGGCAAGGTGCCTGGAAATCAGTAGCATCGTGAATGTGATCCGCGAGATTGCCGAGCAGACCAATCTTTTGGCGCTGAATGCGACGATCGAGGCGGCGCGTGCCGGCGACAGTGGCCGCGGCTTCGCGATTGTCGCCGAAGAGGTCAAGACCCTCGCCGGGCAGACCGCAAAGGAAATTGAGGGGATCGAAAAGAAGATCGCCAGTGTTCAGAACGCGACTGTCACCAGTGTTGAAAGCGTCAAGCACATCTCGCAACTGGCGATGCGATCGCAGGACGCGACCGCTGAGATCGCCGTTGCGGTAGAGCGCCAAAGCCTGACGGCGCGGGAGATCAGCACGAACGTCACCGAAGCGGGACGAACCACGCAGGTTGTCGCGGATATCCTCGTTCTGGTGACGGGAGATGTTGTCGCTGCAGAGCGAGCGACCGGCGATGCGCTGAGCGATGTCGAGTTCCTCAAGCAGAAATTCGATGTGCTGGTCACCCAGATTCGTGAATTCCTTAGTTCCATGAAAGACAGCGAATTCAAGTCGAGCGCAACCTGACGGATGCCGGGAAAATCCTTGTGGTTCGCAGCGGTGCCGAAACAGTTTGCGGCGGGAAGAGCGTTCCCGCTGCCATGGCGAGCCTCCCAAACTAGTCGGTCGTATGGATATGCCGTGCGGCCGATACTTTTTGCCCTCAAACGCGGCTTGCCGGATTGCGATTGACACACGCGTATAATTCATTAACATGTTAATGAAATGAAGGTGGCGATGCCCATAATCGCTGTTGCCGAGCGATTTGGACGGATGCATTGGAGGCTGGATGTCGGATTTGAGTGAGAACCTCAGAAAGGCGGAGAGATATCTCCAACGGTTCCGGGGCGCGCCGGTTTGTCATCATATCGGCGGGGTCAGCGTTCCGTCGGCTGACGGGAGTTACTTTGAAACCATCTCGCCGATCGACCTGAAGCCGCTCGCAAAAATCGCTGCCGGCAAGGCAGAGGATATCGACCGTGCCGCGAAAGCGGCAAAAGCGGCTTTCCCCGAATGGTCGGCTATGCCGGGAGGGAAGCGCAAAAAACTGCTTCACGAATTTGCGGACGCTATTGAAGCCAGGGCGGAAGAGATCGCCCTGGTTGAATGCATGGATACAGGTCAATCGCTGCGGTTTATGGCAAAGGCTGCGTTGCGCGGTGCGGAGAATTTCCGCTTCTTCGCCGATCGGGCGCCGGAAGCGCGGGATGGCAAGACGTTGCGCGCGCCGGGTCAGATCAACATGACGTCACGAGTGCCGATCGGGCCGGTCGGAATCATCACGCCGTGGAACACGCCGTTCATGCTATCGACCTGGAAGATCGCGCCGGCATTGGCTGCGGGCTGCACCATCGTTCACAAGCCCGCGGAGTTCTCCCCGTTGACGGCACGGTTGCTTGCGGAGATCGCCGTCGACGTGGGAATTCCAGCCGGCGTGTGGAATCTGGTGAATGGGTTAGGTGAAGAGGCCGGGCGGGCGCTCACCACTCATCCGGACATCAAGGCGATCGGCTTCGTCGGCGAAAGCCGGACGGGATCGACCATTCTCAAGCAGGGCGCGGATACCCTGAAGCGGGTGCATTTTGAACTGGGCGGCAAGAATCCGGTGATCGTATTCGCAGATGCCGATCTGGATCGTGCGACCGATGCCGTCCTGTTCATGATCTATTCGTTGAACGGCGAGCGATGCACGTCATCGTCGCGGCTGTTGGTCGAAGCTTCGATCTATTCGGATTTTACGGCCAGGCTTGCTGAGAAGATTGGAAGGATCAAGGTCGGTCATCCGCTCGATCCTGCAACCGTCATCGGGCCGATGATTCATCCTGAGCATCGCGAGAAGGTGCTGTCGTACATTTCTCTCGGGCAGGCCGAAGGTGCCAGATTGTCTGCGGGCGGAACGGCGGTCGAGGGCCCTGGAGGTGGATGCTATGTGGCGCCCACGCTTTTTACAAACGTGACTAACACGATGCGTATCGCTCAAGAGGAAATTTTTGGCCCAGTTCTGGCAGCCATTCCTTTTGATACGGAAGATGAAGCGTTGGCCTTGGCCAACGATAGCCAATATGGCCTCACGGCGTATCTCTGGACGTCCGACGTTGGCCGGACATTTCGGTTCACCGACCGGCTCGAAGCGGGGATGATCTGGGTCAATTCGGAAAATGTGCGTCATTTGCCAGCACCGTTTGGCGGCGTGAAAAACTCCGGCATCGGCCGGGATGGCGGAGACTGGTCGTTCGACTTCTACATGGAGACAAAGAACGTCGCATTCGCGACACGTGCGCACGACGTTCAGCGTCTCACCGGTGACTGAGCCAATCGAGGTCATGTTTGTTCCAGGAAACCGGCTGTTGCGGATTATCAGGATCGTTGGATTGCATTTATGTCGTTGAAGCCAGAATTGATACGTGATGCGGCAGCCCAGTTGAGCAGGGCGGAACAGACCCGCGTGCAGATTCGGCAGCTATCGCTGCAATACCCGGACCTCACTATCGAGGACTCGTATGCCATTCAGCAGGCTTGGATGGGCATGAAGATCGCGAATGGTCGCACCATGCGCGGCCACAAGATTGGCCTGACCTCCAAGGTCATGCAAAGCGCGTTGGCAATCGACGAGCCGGACTCCGGAGTTTTGCTCGACGATATGTTCTTCGAGAATGGCGCGGTCGTGCCGTCCGATCGTTTTATCGCAACCCGGGTCGAAGCAGAACTGGCGTTTGTGTTGAAGTACAGATTGAAAGGGCCGGATTGCTCTTTGCTCGATGTGCTCAACGCGACCGATTTCGTCGTGCCGGTGCTTGAGATTCTTGATACACGAATCGAGCGCGTCGATCCCAAAACAGGATCGATGCGGAAGATCTTTGACACCATTGCCGACAATGCAGCGAATGCCGGCGTCGTGCTCGGCGGGCGTCCGTTTCGCCCGACAGATACAGACCTGCGATGGGTAGGTGTGCTGGTCCACAAGAACGGGCAGATCGAGGAGACCGGAGTTGCGGCGGGAGTCCTGAACCATCCTGGCAGCGGTGTGGCATGGCTCGCGAACAAAATCGCGGCGCAGGGATATTCGCTGGAAGTGGGGCAGGTGATTCTGTCCGGATCCTTCATACGGCCGGTTGAAGCCAGGAAGGGCGATACGATTCATGCGGATTTCGGCGCATTCGGCAGCGTCACTTGTCATTTCGGCTAAAGTCCATGAACCGCTCGCAAAATTCGTTCAAGACGGCCAGGCGATATTTCCGGAGCCGTGCTGGGAAGATCAGATCGCTTTGCAATGGTGTTATCGAAGGCAGCGCTAGGCCGTGAGCAAGCTGAAAACGCTGACATAGGCCTGATCGAGCCAAGCAAACCTACTGAAAGACAAAAACGAATATCGAGGTGAGGAAATCATGGCGATCCCTGTCTGTGTGTTGAATCCTCCGTTCAACGTCGTCCGTCTCAGTCATATTGTCTTGACGGTGACGGATTTGAGCGCATCGCGTAAGTTCTACGTCGAAATTCTTGGCTTGCAGGTTACGGATGAAACCGAAAACCGCATCTATCTGCGGGCCATGGAGGAACGCGGCCACCATTGCATCGTGCTGGAGAAGGGCGATGTGGCGGTTGCCAACGAACTTGGCTTCAAGGTTCAGAACGACGAGCATCTCGATCAGGCGAAGGCATTTTTTGAATCGCAAGGACTTGCGACCTCTTGGGTCGAAACTCCGTATCAGGGGCGCACGTTCAGAACACGCGACCCGCAAGGTATCCCGCTCGAGTTCTACGCGCGGATGGAGCGACTGCCGGCCATCCATCAGAAGTACGCTCTCTATCGCGGCGTGAAGCCGCTGCGGATCGACCACTTCAACTGCTTCAGCCCTGATGTCGCCGAGGCGGTGAGCTTCTATAACTCGATCGGCTTCCGGTTGACCGAATACACCGATACCAAAGACACCGGTGAGTTCTGGGCGGCCTGGATGCATCGTAAAGGCGGCGTGCACGACATCGCCTTTACCAACGGCATGGGCCCGCGGCTGCATCACGTGGCGTTCTGGGTGCCGACGCCGCTGAACATCATCGATCTGCTGGATGTTATGTCCACATCCGGTTATGTGGCCAACATCGAGCGCGGGCCGGGGCGTCACGGCATTTCGAATGCTTTTTTCCTCTATATCCGTGATCCCGACGGGCATCGCATCGAAATCTATTGTTCTGACTATCAGACAGTCGATCCGGATCACGAGCCGATCCGATGGGATCTCAAGGATCCGCAACGGCAAACGCTGTGGGGCGCGCCGGCTCCCCGTTCATGGTTCGAGGAAGGCAGCTTGTTCATCGGCGCCACACCGAGAAAGCCCAAGCTGCTGGCGACACCCATCGTGGCGCCATGATGCGCCGCGTCGATCTGCGGCTGCTGCGTGACCGTGCCTATCTCGGCGGCGAATGGGTCAGCGCAGCGGATGGCGGCACCTTCGCGGTGACAGATCCCGCCGACGGCTCTGTCGTTGCGATGGTGGCTGACCTATCGCGGGATGATGCGGAGCGGGCGATCGCGGCCGCACAGGCAGCATTTCCGGGCTGGCGGGCAACGCCGGCGAAGGAGCGCGCGAACCTGCTGCGCCGATGGTTTGATCTTGTCATGGAGCGTGCGGAGGAACTCGCAGCCATCCTCTCTCGCGAGCAAGGAAAGCCCTTTCCGGAAGCGCGCGATGAGGTTGTCTATGGTGCATCTTTCATCGAATGGTTTGCCGAGGAAGCGCGCCGCGTGTATGGCGACGTGACGCCCGCACCGAGGTCGGGGCGCGAGATCGTCGTCCTGAAAGATCCGGTCGGCGTGATCGCAGCGATCACGCCATGGAATTTTCCCAATGCCATGATCACCCGCAAGGTTGCGCCGGCTCTGGCGGCGGGCTGTACCGCGATCGTGAAGCCAGCCGGCGAAACGCCGCTTTCGGCGCTGGCGTTGGCTGCCCTTGCGGAAGAGGCGGGAATTCCGCCTGGCGTTCTCAACGTCCTGCCGACGACCCGCACCAGGGAAATTGGCGACATTCTGACGAGCGACCACCGCGTGAGGAAAATATCGTTCACAGGATCAACCGAGACCGGCAGGCTGATCATGCGGCAATGCTCGGATACGATCAAGAACGTGTCGCTCGAGCTTGGAGGGAATGCGCCTTTCATTGTGTTCGATGATGCAGATGTGGATCAGGCCGCGAGCGGAGCTATTGCGTCGAAGTATCGTAACTCGGGACAGACATGCGTTTGCGCCAATCGGTTTTATGTTCAGTCCGGAATTTACAACGCGTTCGCTGAAAAACTGGCGCTCGCCGTAAGCCAGTTGAAGGTTGGCTCAGGTTTTGAGAGAGGTGCCCAGCAAGGTCCTCTCATCAGCGAAGCAGCTATCAAGAAGGTGCAACTACTGGTGGACGATGCGCTTCGGGGAGGCGCCCGCGCAATTGTCGGCGGTCGGCCTCACGCACGTGGCGGTCTATTTTATGAGCCGACCGTGCTCGTCGATGTTCCTCCTACTGCAAGACTGTTGCGCGAAGAGATATTTGGACCTGTTGCGGCACTGGTCAGATTCGAACACGAGGACGAGGCTGTCGAGCGGGCCAACGACAGTGAGTTTGGGTTGGCCTCATACGTCTACACCCGAGATCACGGGCGGGCTTGGCGCCTTGCTCGTAGTATCGATGCCGGAATCGTAGGGATCAATGAAGGTGCGATTTCAACGGCCGAGGCGCCCTTCGGTGGAGTGAAGCAGTCCGGCATCGGCAGGGAAGGATCACGATACGGGATCGATAGCTATATCGAGATCAAATATGTTTGTATGGGAGGGCTATCGCACTAGCGCAAGGATTCTAACCCGACGCCTTGCGTGCTTTTCTTGGCTTTCCGTCGGCTCGGCTTGCTTCCTTTTTGCCGGCTGCGGAAACCGGCTGGAAGATTGGGCTGGACATTGCGTCCTCCAGCTCCTTCAGCATGTTTTGCAAGGTCAATAGCTTCTTTGCACCATAGCGCTCAGACATCTGAGCGTAGATTGATTCGGAGTATACGCCGACGTTCTCGATCAGGCGTAAGCCTGGAAGGGTGATGGATACGATGACGCGCCGCTGGTCACTGTTCGGTGTTCGGCGAACGATGAGCTTGCGGCTCTCAAGCTCCTTGAGGATGCGTGACATGCTCGGACCAAGCAGAAATGTCATTTCGACAAGCTCGGAGAATTCGACAGATTCCTTTGACGTCAAGGCCCGCAAAACCCGCCACTGCTGTTCCGTGATCCCGAATGTGCGAAGCATGGCGCGAAAATGTTGCATGACCGATTCACGTGCGCGAAGGAGCGACATCGGCAGCGACATCGAGAAGCCGCGAAGGCGGCCTCCGGGGGGCGAGGGATCGTCAATCATGGTTATCTTTTTGGGCGGACGTGAAGTGTATTGGCTAGCGTTTTTGTGGTCATTTTACCAGTGGAGATTTGGACAGGCTTGCGATTTGAAGCGGCTTGGATCTGCATTCAAAAATGTTCAGATTGTTCAATCTGAACGGCTCGAAAGGTGGGTATCATGGAGTTCGAGAGCGCAACGCCATCAATCGTACGGTCAATCAAACAGCGCGATTTGCTGAACCAATGGCTTCGCTTGTTCGCAAAGCATGAGCAGCAACCGCGCGTAGTCGATTATCAGCCTGACCGGATCGGTGATGAGTTACCGAAGTTGGCGCTGTTTACAGTCGATCGGCAGACGGTGCCTCCACGACTGTTCTTCGAGCGGGAAAGCACCCACATGGCTACGGTCTACGGCCATGCCAGCACGGGGCAAGCTCTCGATCAGTATCTCGGCCCCCAGCTCGCCCCGATGATTATTCCGGCGTACGTCGAATGTATTTCCCGCGCTCGCCCAGTTTATACGATCTTTATGATCGAGGATGTACTTCACAGGCCCGTATCTTACGAACGTCTGCTACTGCCATTCTTCGAGGAGGGGCTGGTGACGCAGATCATCGCCTCGCATCACAATATCAGTATAGACGGCGCCTTTGAGATCAATGATTTGATGGGCGCAAACCGTGCCACTCCCAGGCTGGAACTGTGTGTCGTCATCGATCGCCATCTAGACAGGCATAGTCCGATGACGGGTTCGAAGAATGACATTGTCGAAATGTGAGGTCACAGTGGGGTCGATCTTGCTGGCATCGTTTGTTTGATCGTCTCCCGATATGCTGAGGAGGAAGCTCAAACGATTTGGTTTGGGCAGGGCACTTGCTTGTGGACCAAGCCATTGCCCCGTTGGATGTACCAGCTTCACGGATCATCAGGCGCCGACCGCAGTCCTTTGATCAGCGCTTGCCTGAGCATTTCCACCCAGATACGCGGCTTCGAGCGAGGGATCCTCCGCGATGATTTCTGCCGCGCCGCTTTTTACAATGGCGCCCGTCTCCAGGAGATAGGCCCTATCAGCCAGAGCAAGCGCTTGTCCGGCCATCTGGTCGACGACGATCAGTGTCATGCCTTCAACGCGGAGTCTCTCGAACGACGCAAAGAGTTCATCGACAACAAGCGGAGCAAGACCAAGCGAGGGTTCATCCAGCATCAGCACCTTCGGCGATGTCAGCAGGCCGCGCGCAACTGCCAGCATTTGCTGTTCACCACCGGAGAGGAGACCGGCGCGGTGATCGATGCGTTGGTTCAAGCGCGGGAAGCGGGCCAACATGGCTTCGACTTCGGCATCGAGGTCGATACCCGTGCGAGCATAGGCGCCAAGCTGCAGGTTCTGCCGGACGGTGAGTTCTGGAAATACCTGTCGTCCTTCCGGCACCAGCACAACTCCGATACGGGCTCGCGCATGCGCGGGCAGGCCGTCGATCCGTTTGCCGGAAAGCGAAATCTCGCCGGTTGCACGTGGCGGCTCGAGGCCCGCGATGGAGCGCATTAGCGTAGTTTTGCCGGCACCGTTTGCGCCAAGCACCGCGATCGCTTCGCCGTCTCCGACAACAACATCGATGTTTTCGAGCGCCTGCGACAGACCGTAGAACGCATTAAGCTTCTTAATATCGAGCACAGTTTCCTGTCCGGTCTGACGTGCGGGACGGTGGTGCTGTTCGCTTGCCGTAGCGTCGCCAAGATAGGCTTTCCGAACCAGCGGATCGTTCCGGATGGCCGCAGGCCCGCCGATGGCGATGCGCTTGCCACCATCGAGCACCACGATGTGATCGCTCAGCGACATGATCATTGGCATGTCGTGCTCGACAATGATCACGGCGACACCGAGGTCTGCGATGCGGCGCAGGAGCGTCGCTAAGCGCTGCTTGTCGCCTTTCGACAGGCCTGCGGCGGGCTCGTCAAGAAGCAGAACTTTTGGCCGCAACGCCAACGCGCGCGCGATTTCGACCAGACGCTTCTCGCCATGCGGCAGGGATTCCGCCGGCCGGTCGAGGTCGCCGTCGACACCGGCGAACCGCAGCAGCGATCGTGCGAAACGCTCCGTATCCGGGTTGCGCAGCGGCGAGACGATGCCGCCGAGCTTACCCGCGGTTTCCGCCAGAAGCGTGTTCTCGATAATGGTGAGTGATCCGAACAGTTGCGTGGTCTGAAATGTTCGGGCCACGCCAGCGCGGGCGAGGACATGCGACGGCAGGCCGGTCAGGTCACGATCGCCGAGCTTTACCGTCCCTGAGCTCGGCCGATAAAACCCGCAGAGCAGGTTGAGAGCGCTCGTCTTGCCGGCGCCGTTGGGACCGATCACGCTCGTAACGTGACCAGGCTGTGCCGTAAATGTCACGTTCTGCACCGCGCGCACACCACCAAATGCAATCGAGAGATCCGTCACGTCGAGCGGAGGAACGCTGTTGGTTTCCACACGAAGCCCGGCGCCCGGTTCGCCGATTGCGGACACGGCTTCCGTTTCGGATTGCAGCCGTGACGCTGGAAAGAATTTTGCGATGAGCTGTCCGACAAGGCCTGCAACCCCGTTTGGAGCGACGCGCAGCACAGCGAACAGCAAAAGACCAAACGCGAGCAGGCGATACTCCGCCAGATCCGACAGAAGCTCCGGCAACAGCACGACAAGCGCTGCACCGATGACCGGGCCGAGCGCCGATCCGGCTCCGCCGATCATGACGCCGAACAGCAGCAGGATCGATTGCAGGAATGGGAATGAACTTGGGCTGATGTACCCCTGAAGCGGAGCGAACAACGATCCTGCCAGCGCCATGGCCGCCGCGGAAATGACAAAGGCCATAGTGCGCACGCGGACGAGATCGATACCGACCGAGCGTGTCGCAACCTCGGAATCGCGAGCGGCGCGCATGGCATAGCCCCAGCCGCTGCGCTTCAGCCGATCGAACAGGACGACGCCGGCGAACATCAGGATGACGCTGGCGATCGCGAGGCCGCGTTCCGACAACGGCACGCCGAAAATGCTCGGCGGAACGGTAAGGACGAGGCCGTTGCCGCCGCCGGTGAGATCGCGCCATTCGATGGTGCCGTGTTCGACGATGAAGCCGAACGCGATCGTGACCATGGCCAGATACGGGCCCCGGACGCGTAGCGCGGGCATAGCAAGAAGACCGCCGATGATGCTGACAAGGACGATGCCTGCGCCGGTAGCCGCTAGATATGGCCAACCCGCTTTTTCCATCAGAAGCACCGTGGTGTAGGCGCCAATAGCCATGAAACCGATGTGCCCGAGCGAGATCTGGCCCGCGAGTCCGAGCAGGACATTCAGGCCAATGCAGGCAATTGCGGTTAGTGCGATCGTCGCGATGAGAAACACCGCGTAGCTGTCGGCGAGGGCGGTATAGCCAAGAGTGATCGCAAGTACGGCGCAGCCGATGAGAAGAGACGTGCGGGAAGTCATACCTTTTTCACTCCAGCGCGGCCGAGCAGCCCGTGAGGCAGAACTACGAGAATCACGATGACGGAAGCGAATGTGATGATCTGGGTGTAAACCGAGCCGAGATAGCTGGTGGCGAACACCTCGATGAGACCGAGACAGAGTCCAGCCAGCATCACGCCCCATGCGCTACCTAGGCCGCCGATAATCGCGGCGGCAAATGCCTTGATGCCGAACAGTGTGCCCATTTCCGAAGAGACGTTGAATAGCGGCGCGATCAGGAGGGCGGCGATCCCGGCGAGAACTGCCGACACCGCGTAGCTTGCAGCGATGGCGCGGCCGACATCGATGCCCATCAGGCGCGCTGCATTTGGATTTTGCACGACGGCAAGCATAGCGACGCCGTGGCGTGTACGGCGGGTGAAAAGATGGAGAGCCGTTGCCAGCAGAAGGCCGATGACCGGGATCAGTAGCTGAAGCGGATAGACGCCCGCTCCTTCGACGATCTGGATGGGCTTCACCGCGAGCATCGACGGGAAACCGCGAGGCTCCTTGCCGAACACAAACAGCATCAGGTTATCGACGATGATGCCGACGGCGACAGTCGCCATCAGCCAGTTGTCCGATCCACGCTGCACGAACGGGCGCACGGCGTAACGTTCGATGATGAGGCCATACAGAGCGCAGATCGCGAGCACGGCCGGAATTCCAAGTGCGCCCGGCCAGCCCCACAGGACAAGAAAAAAGTATCCGGCCACGGCTCCCAGGGTCATCGAACTGCCCTGGGAGAAATTCACGGTGCCGGATACGGCGTAGGTGACATGGAAGCCAAGCGCGAGCAGCCCATACATGCTGCCGAGCGCCAATCCTGTGATGATCGCAGGAAGAAGTGACATGTGCTGAGCGCCTTGGTTATCGGCTAACGAGCCGGTTACTTCTTCACAAACGGCAGGATGTGGTTGTCCTCGAAGCGCGTCCAGATGTAGTCGCTCTCCGTGAGCGCGTCGTGCTTTGTCTTCGTGAACGGCTTCTCATATGTTTTGATCAGGCCATCGACTCGGTCGATTGTGTAGAGGCCGTCACGAATTGCGACGGGTTCTGCCTTGCCGGCCTTCTCGATTGCCTTCGCAATGACGAGGACGGAGTCGTAGGCGTTGGCAACGCCGACGGCAGGGGTAATGTCAGCCGGACCCTTGATGTCAGGATACTTCGCCTGCAGTGCCGCGATGACTTTCTTGCCGACAGGCGAGAGGTCGCCGAAGAAGCTGTAGGTCTGGACGAAAATCACGTTCTTGGCGTTAGGGCCTGCAAGTTCAGTGAAGCGGCCGCCGGCGGGACCCCAATGCGAAACGATCGGCGGAGCCCAGCCCATTCGGTCGAGTGACTTCACCACCTGCGAAGCGGGGCCGACGTTGCCGACCAGGAACAACGTATCGGCGCCTGCCTGCTTCAATCGTGAAAGCTGCGGCACGACATCGACGTCGTTGCCTTCGAATTTCTCGATGCCGGCGGGCTCTGTGCCAGATGCTTTCATGGCCGCCTTGAGGCCATGCTCGTTCGACTCGCCCCATGGATTGTTGACCAGGATCAGACCGGGTTTTTTGGTGTCGTAGGTCTTGCGGGCGAATTGGACGATGGCCTTGTCGACTTCATCATCCATCGCCGAGACACGGAACACGAAGTTGTCGGCGGCGCCGTTCTGCGTGATGTTGGTGCCCGCAGCCCATGGCACGACGAAGGGCATCTTGGCGTTGTTGACGAACGGCACGATCGCGAGTGCGACCGGCGTGTCGAGGCCGCCGAGCAGGGCTGAGACCTTCTCACGCTGGATCAATTCGCGTGCGGCAATGAGTCCTTTCGCCGGATTGCTTTCGTCATCGCGGCGAACGAGTTCAAGTGGCCGGCCGAGAACGCCGCCCTTGGCGTTAATCTCTTCGATGGCGATGGTGGCTCCACGAGTCAGAGCTTCGCCAGCTCGTGCCGATTGGCCTGAAAGGGCAGTGACGAGACCAATCTTGATAGGGTCAGCGGCGTGAGCTGGTGAAACGGCCAGTGTTGCCGCGAAGGCCGCGCCTATCATGCCTTGCCGGAACGAAAGACGAGGAAAGGCACGGTTCGATGATGTCGAATTGTAGCGCATTCTGTTATTCCTCCCAATAAGGCGGTCACTCTGCGTATCGAGAGCGAACTCGCCAGCATTTCCGCCGCTCATCGTTTTGCGAACTTGACGGAAGTAAAAACTTTCTTCAACTATAGTCGAAATGTCAAGCGGCCATAATTACTTTGAAGGAGTTTTCGGGATGGTCGAGAAAACGTCCACTCCAAAAGAGGAGCAAAATGTGCCCAGATCTGCGGCAGTTGCCGACGCTTCGAGCAGTCCGAAAAATCAGTTGCGTTCGCCGGCAAGGAAGAATCTCGAGGTTCCTTCGCACGGGCGGTATGGCTACAGCGCGATCGTCAACCGGCCCGATTTTAGTTGGCCCGACGGTAAACGCCTTGCTGTCTATATCGGTCTGAATCTTGAGCATTTTTCATTCGGAGATGGGCTGGGCGCAGAGTTGTGTCCTGGCGGGCCGCATCCGGACGTTCTGAATTATGCATGGCGCGACTACGGCAACCGGGTCGGTGTCTGGCGGTTGATCGATCTCTTCGATGAGTTGTCGCTGCCCGTATCAGTGCTCGCGAATAGCAGCATCTACCACTACTGCCCGGAAGTGATGGAAGCTTTTCGGAAACGCGGATCCGAGGTTGTCGGCCACGGGCGCACGAATTCCGAACGGCAGGGCATCCTGCTTGAAGCGGAAGAACAGCAATTGATCGCAGAGTGCACTGCGGTGATCGGCGATGCCGAGGGGCGCCAGCCGGCAGGTTGGCTCGGACCGTGGATTTCGCAATCCCACCTCACGCCGGATTTGTTGGCCGAAGCCGGTTACGGCTATCTGCTCGACTGGTGCATGGACGATCAGCCGATCTGGTTTTCAACCCGCAATGGCGGGAAAATTCTGTCCGTGCCCTATCCACAGGAAATGAACGATATTCCTGCCATCGTAGGCCGAAAGGATTCGGGCGAGCAGTTTGCGAACATGATCGTCGACAACTTCGAGGAGATGCTGGAGCAGTCGACGAAGCAGTCTCTCGTGATGGGCATCGCGCTGCATCCTTATCTTGTAGGCCAGCCATACCGCCTGCGATCGCTCCGGCGCGCGTTGCAAGCCATCGTTGCGAAACGCAGCGACATCTGGATCACCACGGCTGGAGGTATCGCCGATTATTGCCGGACGCTCCCGGAAGGAATCATCCAGTCATAACGCGGCGCTGTAGTGCGGCCGACTGACCATGCATTCGCTTGCCTACAGATTTGGAGACTTCAATTGACTGACATCGACACGCTGTTTCAAAATGCACGACTGCCTGATGGTCGAACCGCCGATATTGCCGTGAAGAACGGGCGTATTGCTGCTATCGCAGCCGGTCTGCGCGTTACAGCGCGTGAAAGTTCCGATCTCAACCATCGCCTCGTGCTGCCGGGTCTGGTCGACGGTCATATCCATCTCGACAAGGGCTTCATCGGCGACGAGTGGAAGCCGCACCGGCCGTGCACCGCAGGTTTCAATGTCCGCGAACGGGTCGAATTCGAGAAGCAGGCGCTTGCCAAGGCGAAGCCGATTCCCGTACGCGCCGCTGGCTTGATCGAACTCTGCGTTTCACAGGGCACGACCCACATGCGCAGCCATGTCGATATCGATCCGCAGATCGGGTTGCGGAATCTTGAACAGGTGTTGGCGGTGCGGGACGCGCATCGCGACAAGGTATCGATCCAGATCGTCGCCTTTCCGCAAAGCGGCATCGTGACCGCGCCCGGCACGCGCGAATTACTTGACGAGGCCGTCCGCAACGGCGCCGATCTTGTAGGTGGTCTCGACCCGGCTGGTTACGACGGCGATATCGCGGGGCATCTCGACGCTATCTTCGACGTCGCGGAACGGCATGGCGTCGGCATCGATATCCATCTGCACGATGGCGATCTGCTCGGTGTGTTCGAAATTGAGGAGATCGCACAGCGCACGAAAGCACTTGGGCTTGGCGGCAAAGTGACGATCAGTCATGCTTATGCGCTGGGTCAGGTTCCGCGCGACGTCGCGCAGCGAGCGGCGAATCGGCTCGCAGAGGCGGGGGTCTCGATTCTGACGAATGCGCCCGGCGCCCACGCCTTTCCACCGGTCCTGCTGCTTCACGAAGCCGGCGTAAATGTCTTCGCGGGCAATGACAACATCCGCGATTCTTGGTGGCCCTATGGAGACGGCGATCTGCTCGAACGGGCAATGATTGTGGGATATCGCTCGGGTTTCAATACCGACGCGGAACTCGCGCTCGCATTTGATATGGTGACGTCACAGGCGGCGCGCGCCCTCAATATCAAGGGGTATGGTCTTGCGGCAGGCGGTCCTGCGGACTTTCTGGTGATCGATGCGCAGCACGTTCAAGAGGCGGTTATCGCGCGGCCGAAGTGCCGTGACGTCTATAAGGCCGGCCGCATGGTCGCCCGCAACGGTGCGATGATCTCCAATGCGCATTGAGCAAGCGCATTGGCTAATGGGCCATCCATCTGGTGCAGACGGTCTATCTCGTCATTTGATTGCGGTAGCGGCGATGTGGTAACTAGGACCGGTATTGCCCGCAGAATGTCGAATGACTCGCCGGTAACGGCAACGATATTAAAGTCACCATTTCAAAGTCACCAAATGCTTTCAACGGTGTTGACCAGGTGCACGAATGAACGAGACGTCAGTAAAGAAGCAGCCCGCGCGAAAGAAAGCCGCTGGAGGCAAGCGTAAGCGGGATTCCGCCCTCACTAAGGAATCGATTTTGCGGGCTGCGACTTATGAGTTCTGCCGCAATGGACTTGGCGGTGCCCGTGTCGACGCGATTGCACACCGCGCGAAGGCCAACATGCGCCTGCTGTATCACTATTTCGGCGACAAGGACGGCCTTTATCTGGCTGCTCTGGAACACGTCTACACGGATATCCGCGCCGCCGAACAACAGCTTAATCTCGATAGCCTCGATCCCGCGGCAGCTCTGCGCGAACTGGTCGATTTTACGTTCACGTTCTTCCAGAATCACCAAGACTACATCGCGATGATCAACACGGAGAATCTGCAACGCGGAAAGTATCTTCGCAAATCCCGCAAGATCGCTGCGCTCACGATGCCGCTTGTATCCAACATCGAGAATATCCTGCGGCGTGGCGTGGTGGCTGGCATTTTCCGCAGCGGGGTGGACCCGATCCAGCTCTACGTGACGATTACAGCATTCAGTTACTTCCATGTGTCGAACCGGCACACGCTGTCGCTAATGTTCGACAAGGAACTGGGCGATCCGAAATGGCTTGAAGATCGCCGCATGCATACTCACGATGTGATCATGACATGGTTGACGGTCTCCAATGCCTTGCGCAAGGACGGGAAGAAGGTTCCCTCGCCGAAACTGTCGCCTGTGCAGGGGAAGGCGTCCCACCTCGTCTAACCCGTTATTATCGGCGCCTTCTGCGGGCGCGCGCCGCAGGCGACCCCATTCTCGATCATGCCTTGACGCTGCCGGGCGACTGGACGCGGCTGCGGCTTACTGTTTGACATCGATAAGTAAGAATATTATTACTTATATGCTTGCAGGGCGTGGCCGCCTGAGAATTAGATATGGCAATTGCGGATCGAATACGGACGTCGGTGTCACAGTCGGAGCGAGCCGCGAGCCGGCCGTCGCCGGCCATTATCGAGCTTGGCTTTCTCGCCGAGAAGGTTCTCCTTAGCGAAAGCGAGGGGCGAATTGCCGCTGTTTTCGAGAGTTCATTTTATGCCGCGCTTGGGGATCGGTGGATCTGCGTCGGTCTCCCGCATCTCGGCTCTGGTCCGCTGCATGTCTTGTATGAGCGCCGGCCGCTTTGCTGGCCAGAGATAGGGGCCGCAATCGCGGTGACCGGTTCAACTCTCTGGGTCGACAATAAGCCATTTGCGACATTCGGCGATGCGTCGATCTGGAGGCCAGAATTGCCGGTAAGCTGGACGTTTGCAGAGTTGCGGCTTGGACTCAGCGCTGTTGAAGAGTCTTTTCGTTTAGGACCGGCGGAGGAGGGATTGGCGGCTGCGGGATGTGTGCAGCCTCCCGTGACATTCACGCCACTTATTGCTGCCGCCGCACCGGGAATTGCGGCTCTTGATCGCGTCATCACGAATGCGCTCGATGGATGCGCTCCGTCGTCAACGGATAGCGCAGAGCTTGCGACGCTGATCGGTCTGGGACCCGGTCTGACACCGTCGGGCGACGATTTGCTCGGAGGCGCGCTCATCGCGTTGGCGGCACTCGATCTGTCGAAGGTGCAGGATCTGCTGTGGAGCGCCTGCCGCGATCACCTTCATCGTACCAACGACATCAGCGCGATACATCTGCGCACAGCGGCGCTGGGTTATGGAGCTGCCGCGATGCATGCTGCAATTCAGGCGACGATAAAAGGCGACATCAGTCGCGTGGAGCAGGTCTTGGCTGCCGTATCGGCGATCGGTCACAGCTCGGGCAGGGATGGTTTTGCAGGTGCCCTGGTTGCGCTACGAGCCGTCGGGCGGCATTTCGCCGGCAATGAAGAACGGGCTTCAGTTTTCAACATCTAACAGCACCAAATTCCGGCAACTTTCTCCCAACTTGGCTGCTCCGGGTGCAGGCCCGGAGCAGTTCTTTCTCTGCTGCGTGCTGCTCTCGCCGTCTATGTATTTTTTCGATGCGGCACCACGCAATCGCACGTCGATTGTGGTGCGGTTCGCTCACAAAAGGCTCTTGACGATATATAAGTAAAAACATTATTACTTATTTTTCTCCGGAGCGTTCTGATGTTGCAGACGAAGAGAAGCTATCGAGGCATGGTTACGGCGCCGCATCACCTCGCGGCCCAGGCTGGTCTTTCCGTTCTGTCGGACGGCGGCAATGCGATTGAAGCAATGATCGCCTCGGCTGCGGCAATCGCTGTCGTCTATCCGCACATGAACGGTCTCGGCGGCGATAGTTTCTGGCTGATCGGCAAGCCGGGATCGGCACCGATCGGAATTCAGGCATGCGGGCGCTCCGCGATGGCTGCCGATCGCAACTGGTATCGGGATCGCGGATGCACAGCCATTCCCGGACGCGGTCCGCTGGCGGCGTTGACGGTTGCAGGCACCGTGGATGGCTGGGAGAAAGCGCAAAATCTCAGCCGCCGGCAGCATGGCGGCCGATTGCCGATGTCGCGGCTTCTTCAGGACGCGATCCGTTATGCATGGGAAGGGGTGCCGGTTCCGCAAACCCTTCATGAGAACATCAAGAAGAAGCGCCCGGAGTTGCAGGATGTGCCGGGCTTTGCCGATGTCTATTTGCCAAATGGCGCTCCGCTCGCTATCGGTTCAAAGCTGCGGCAGCCTCGCGTGGCCGATACGCTCGCGCGTCTGTCGCAAGCGGGCCTGTCGGATTTCTATCGCGGTGATCTCGCCCGATCGATGGCCGCGGATCTTGAAAAGGCCGGCAGTCCGGTTCGTCTGGCCGATCTCGAGCGCCATCAAGCTACGCTCGTGACACCATTGTCGCTGGATGTGGCCGGCCACAAGGTTTTCAATATGCCGCCGCCGACGCAGGGTCTTGCGTCGCTTTTGATCCTTGGGCTTTACGCACGGCGCATCGCCAATGTGGCCGATGGCATCGATCATCTTCACCGGCTGGTTGAATGCACCAAGGCCGCGTTCCGTGTCCGCAATCGGCACGTGACGGATCCTGACTACATGGAGCGTGCTGCGGCCGACTTCCTGACCGCGGAATCGCTCGTTGCTCTCGACAAAACTGTTTCGACAGGGCGTGCTGCGCCGTGGCCGGATCCGTCAAAGCAGGGCGACACGGTGTGGCTCGCCGCAACCGATCGCAGCGGTCTCAGCGTCAGCTTCATTCAGAGCATCTATTGGGAGTTCGGTTCGGGCGTCGTTCTTCCGCAAACCGGCGTGACCTGGCAAAATCGCGGAACAAGCTTCAGCTTATCCGAGGGCGACACCAACCTGCTGGAGCCGTCGCGGCTTCCATTCCACACCATTCAGCCTGCGATGGCGGAACTGAGCGACGGCCGCCTGATGTCTTACGGCACGATGGGCGGTGAGGGACAACCTCAAACGCAGGCCGCGATTTTCTCGCGTTATGCGCTGCACGGCCAAGATCTCCAGTCGACGGTCACCGCTCCGCGCTGGCTGCTGGGCCGAACCTGGGGTGAGGAAAACAACAACCTCAAAATCGAATCCCGTTTCGATCCCGGAACGATCGAGGCCCTGCGCAGTCTCGGACACGATGTCCAGGTTGTGGGCGCGTTCGAGGAATTCATGGGGCACGCAGGCGCAATCGTCTGGCATCCAGACGGATTGCTCGAAGGCGCAAGCGATCCCCGCAGCGATGGCGTGGTCGCTGCGCGATAGCTGCGATTTGCAGCGCGACGTCGGTGTGGCTGGTGAGAGCTAGTCTCGTATGCCGATCGCGCGGCGTCTTGATGCTGTTTCAGCATCGTTCAGCCGCGACGAGCGGCGTGCAGTGCATTGCTGCTGCGACCCTTCACTCACACCATGATTTTCGCTGCATCTATTGAGCATGCTTGCATCGACAATTGACAAAGTAAGAATTTTCTTACTAATCTTAAATCGTCGATAAAGAGTGGAGGAATGACGTTCGTGGCAACTGAGAAAGACACGCCGTACCAAGCCTTGCTGACGAGCGACGTGAAAGTCGTGAACGTCGGACTTGAAGGCTTCGTGAAGGATCTGCGCGACTGCGACATCGAGGTCATTCATGTCGACTGGTCGCCACCCGCCGGCGGCGATCCTGAGATGGCCGCGCTGCTCGCAAAGCTCGGCGTATGAGGAGGCATTCATGAAATTGATCGAAGAAGCAAACAAGCAGGCGCTGGCGCGCATTTTGGAAGGCGAGCCGAAGCTAATCGACATCGTTCCGGCGCGGGAGGTGTTGAAGGGATTGAAGGACCGGATGGTTCTTCATGCCGGACCGCCGATCACTTGGGACAAGATGTGCGGTCCGATGCGCGGTGCGGTCGCCGGCGCGGCCGTCTTTGAAGGTTGGGCGCCCGATCTCGATGCCGCCACTGAATTGGCAGCAAGCGGCGGTATTGAATTTCATCCGAACCATCATTTCGGGGCGGTCGGTCCAATGACTGGAATGACGACCGTCTCGATGCCGCTTTTTGTCGTCGAAAACTCCAGGTTCTCGAACCGCGCCTACTGCGCCATCAACGAAGGGCTCGGAAAGGTGATGCGTTTCGGTGGGAATGACGCGAGTGTGTTGGCGCGTCTGGCCTGGTTGCGGGACGTGTTTGGGCCGGTCCTCGCCAAGGCGATCCGGGCGCGCGGTGGCATTGAACTCAAGTCGATCATCGCGCGCGGTCTTTCGATGGGCGATGAGATGCACCAGCGCAATCTCGCCTGCTCGAGTGTGTTTCTGAGAGAGGTGGGACCGTCGATGGCGCGAACGTCGACCGACAACGAAGTTCTCGCCGATTGCATCGCGTTCATTGCGCAGAACGATCAGTTCTTTCTCAACATCGCGATGGCGATGGGCAAGGCGATGACCGATCCGGCGAGGGGCATTCGCGGTTCGACCATCGTTACCGCCATGTGCCGCAACGGCACCGACTTCGGCGTGCGCGTCAGCGGCTTGGGTGACCAGTGGTTCACCGCGCCGGTCGAGATGCCGGAGGGGCTCTACTTCGCAGGCTATTCAGAAAAGGACGCCAACCCCGACATGGGCGACTCCGCTATTGTCGAGACAATCGGTCTCGGCGGTTTCGCCATGGCTGCGTCGCCCGCCGTTGCCGGATTCATCGGCGCCGGTGCGCCGTCCTCCGCGGGAAACTTCACCCGGGCGATGGGTGAGATTACCGTTGGCCAAAATCCTGAATGGACGATCGCAGCGCTCGACTTCGCTGGCGTTCCAACCGGAATTGACGTGCGGCTGGTGGTCGAAACCGGATTAGCGCCGGTGATCAATACTGGCATCGCACATCGTGAGCCCGGGATCGGGCAGGTGGGCGCCGGCGTGGTGAAGGCGCCGATGGCCTGCTTCCAGCAAGCCGTCCGAGCCATTGCGAAAGACCTGGGGGTATCATGAGCGCGTTCGTTCTGAATGAGATTCGAAAAGGTTTCTATCTGGATTCCGTCGCGCTGATGCGACTGTCCCGTGAGATCGCGTCGGCGCCTGGCATTCTCGAAGCCGCGCTGATGATGGGGACGCCGTCCAACGTCGCCATTATGCGCAACGCGGGATTGCTTGATGGCGATGTCGCTGCGCAAGGCAATGATCTGATCCTGGCGGTCAAGGCCGAGAGCGAACAGGCCGCGCGGGCGGCGCTCGGCGATGCGCTCAAGGCGCTCGACAAGCCGAAGACACAGAGTTCGGGAGAAGCCGCATGGCGGCCGCGCAGCATCGGCGCCGCGGTCAAGGCCGCGCCTGACGCTAATCTGGCTCTGATATCCGTTCCGGGTGAATTCGCCGCGGCGGAAGCACGCAAGGCACTCAATCGCGGACTCCACGTTTTGATGTTCAGTGACAACGTCTCGATCGCTGATGAGTTGTCGCTCAAGCAGCATGCGCGGGAGTTAGGTCTGCTGATGATGGGACCGGACTGCGGTACGGCCATTATCGGCGGCGCGCCGCTGGCATTTGCCAACAAGCTGAAGCGCGGCAAGATCGGTATCATCGGCGCGTCCGGAACCGGCACGCAGGAAGTCTCGTGTCTCATCTCCGAAGCGGGCGAGGGCATCTCCCATGCGATCGGTGTGGGCGGCCGAGACCTGAAAAAGGAAATCGGCGGCATCACGACGCTGATGGCGATGGACGCGCTGGACGCTGATCCGGAAACGGAACGCGTGGTGCTGATTTCCAAGCCACCGCATCCGGATGTTGCGAAAGCTGTGATCGCGCGTATTGCCAGAAGTCCAAAGCCCTACACGGTGTGCTTCATCGGCGCAGCTTCGGCTGAGCTTCCGCCGAATGCGAAGTTTGCCCGCACCCTCAAGGACGCGGCGGAACTCGCGCTCGGAGGCCGGACCATTGGCGGCAGCTTCAACGTCACGAAACTGGCCACGCGCCTGCCTAGGCGCAGAGGCGAGCGCCGGATCGAGGGACTGTTTGCCGGAGGAACACTCTGTGCGGAAGCGCAGGTGATCCTCGGAGCAGGCGGCCGCAAGGTAGCGTCGAACGCAGCAATTCCCAACGTTCCCTATCTCGATGCACCGGAGAGCGTGGGTCGAGATCGGATTATCGACCTGGGTGCCGACGAATATACCCAAGGCCGGCCGCATCCCATGATCGATCCGTCGGTGCGCGACGATGCATTGCGCGCGGCGCTGATCGATCCCGAGGTTGCGGTCATTCTCGTCGATCTCGTGATTGGTTACGGCGCGCATGCTGATCCCGCCGCGCATTTGGCGGAGATCGTGGCAGACCGCGCTGACAATGCGCCCTTCATTGTCGCTTCAGTGACGGGCACCGAACTCGATCGGCAGGTCCGCTCCGCGCAGGCCCGGCGTCTGGAAGAGGCGGGCGTTATGGTCGCGCCATCGAATGCACAGGCATGCGAACTCGTGCTGGCCCTCGCGGCCACTGACATGAAGGTGAACCGTTATGCGAACACTTAGTGAAGTTCCGCGCCGCCTCGTGATTGCGATCGGCGGCAACGCTGTTCACCCGGAAGACATCAGCGGGACCTCCGAAGAGCAAAAGTCCGTCGCGCAGCAAACCGCGGAAGCGCTGTTGCCGCTTGCCCAGATCGACAACGAACTGGTGATCACGCACGGCAATGGTCCCGTGGTCGGCAAGATCATGATGCGCCAGATGCTGACCATGAGCCGTATTCCGCCCATGTCGATGGACATCTGTGTGGCGCACAGTCAGGGCGGCATCGGTTATCTGCTCATGCAGGCGATCGAGAACGCGCTGCGGGAACAAGGCAATCAGCGGCACGTCGCAAGTCTCCTTACTCAGGTCGAAGTCGATGCCGACGATCCTGCCTTCCGTAACCCGACCAAGTTCGTCGGGCCGTTCTTTACGGAAGAGGAAGCCAAGAACATCAGCAAGGAGCTCAACTGGGCGATGCGTGAGGATTCGGGCCGCGGCTGGCGTCATGTCGTGCCGTCGCCGAAACCAAAGCATGTCTGCGATATCTCGCTGGTCGATGCACTGGTCAAGCGAGGTACGATCGTCATTGCCGGCGGCGGGGGCGGCATGCCGGTGATCCGCGATGCGAAGGGCGTGCGCACCGGTGTGCCTGCGGTCATCGACAAGGACCTGACGTCAGCACACATCGCCAACGTGCTCGACATCGACGAGTTGCTGATCCTTACGGCGGTGCCGCGTGTCGCCATCAATTTCGGTAAGCCCAACCAGAAAGAGCTTGCGGAGGTGACCCTCGACGAGATCAAGGCCTATCACCGGGAGGGACATTTTCCGCCCGGCAGCATGGGACCGAAGATCGATGCGGCGATCCGTTTTATCGAAGGAGGTGGTAAGCGCGCCATCATCAGTCATCTCGATCACGCGATACCTGCGCTTCGCGGCGAGACCGGCACGCATATCGTACGGAATCCGTGACGTGGTTCCGCGCCACGGGAAATATGCGCAGTCAAGCGCCCGTTCCACACGCTCAATCCGGGCATGTATCTCAAGCAGGGACGGCCTCATCTTCTGTATGGAACGCAGGGCGCCGACGGTCAGCCGCTCGCTGCCGTGCTCACGCGGCTCATCGACTACAACATGGACCCGCTCACGGCGCTTTCGCGGCCGCGCTTCCTGCTCGGAAGACGTTCTCCGATTCACGCGACAGCCTGAAACTGGAGAAGGACGCGGGCGAAGAGGTGTTCAAGAAACTCGCTGAACGCGGCCACGAAATGAGTCCGATTCCCGCCCAGAGTCCTCTGGCAGGACATCCCGGCGCGATCCGTAGCGCACGATCCGCGCAGCGACGGGCGAGCACTTGGCATGTGATGCAGCGGAACTGAGTAACGGCATTTTATGTTGTCGTTCAATCTGAGTGTCGAGAAGGCACGCCGGAACGGGCCCCGCGTCCGCGCTGTTCGTTAAATCCCACCGCCAGCGGACATTGTGCACATGCCTCCTTTTGATCCGACGCGGGCAACCGGGTTGCGGCGATAATATCCCACGATGCCGACTGCACGCTACGGCGCGGACAATTGGCGGGTGCGATTGGCCATGGCGAAGCTCTGGGTCGAAGCCATCAACAAGCACGGCGGCGACGCCGGCTGGTGCATCTGCCCGTCATCGCCATTCCCGGCAACACACACACTTCCTGATGTCGGACCTGAACAACGTGGAGATTGCGGATCAGGTCTCGAAGCTCCTTGCCGAGAGGAGACTCGAAGGGGGGACCGAAATGACCAACGGCGTCATCAGCGAAAGGCGGCGCGAATTCCTGGGTAGATCCGAATCCGTTTACGTAAGGGGGCAGGTCGCGGACCTGTATGCCCAGCATCTGGCGCAACAGGGCTGCATCACGACCGCCGTGGATGATCGAGCTGGGCCTGGCATCTATCTTCAACTTAGAACGCTTTTGGTAGCCGGCACAAATGGGTCGGTGTCGAATGGCTGCGCTGCAATTTTCAAAGATCGTCCCCTGAACATATCAAGCCGGTTGCGCTGAACAGGCCTCAGTACTATAACATACCAATAGTGCATCACTAAGATATCAGAGGCAATCCTTGGACAGTCGTAATTCCGTTCGGATCGATACGGACGTCGTCGTAGTAGGCGGAGGTGCGGCCGGAGTCGCGGCCGCAGTATCGGCGGCCCGACAAGGACTTAAGGTGACTTTGATCGAGCGCTATGGGTTCTGCGGGGGCGGTGCTGTTGCCGGCCTGTCAGGGACAGTATGCGGTCTTTATGAAGCGACCGAGAACCTGGCCGGAGGGCCTAAGCAAGTTGTCTTTGGCTTTGCCGATGAATTTTGTCGGCGATTAGAGGCAATGGGTGGTCTCGCTGATCCGGTTTTGTACGGGAAAACCTGGGCGAGAGTGCATGACCCGCATGTTTGGCGCGAAGCCGCCGATGCCATGCTGCGCGAGGCGGGCGTTGATATTGTCTTTCATGCGGTTGCGACCGGGGTCCATATGGATGGAGACCGTGTTGCTGGTCTGAAGGTCTGGACCAAACAGGGTCCGATCGACGCGCGTGCGAAAATTGTGATCGATGCCAGTGGCGATGCGGATGTCGTGGCAATGGCTGGATTGCCCAATTTTGTTGGTGATCAAGGCCGGGTGCAGAACCCCACAATGATCTTCCGGATCATGGGAGTGGATGTCGATCGCTTCATTGGTGAATACGGCACGGATACCATCATGCCGGAGAAAATCTCCGCGATGATCCGCTCCAAGCACAATGCGGGCGACTATGTGCTGCCTCGTGCAAAAATATGGCTATTTGCAACGACGCGTCCAAACGAACTTCTTTGTAATTGCACTCGTGTGATCGGCTCCGACGGCCGGGAGCTGAATACGCTGTATGCCCGAGATTTTACCGATGCGGAGATCGAAGGACGACTGCAGGCACGGCAGTATGCAAGGTTCTTCCAGGAGAATCTTGTCGGTTGCGAGAATTCCTTCCTGAACGATACCGGCGTGCAGGTCGGGGTGCGCCAGACGCGCCAAGTATCGGGCGTCAAACGTCTGATGAACTCCGATGTCGTGCAGGGAACGAAGTTCGCCGACGGCATCGCCGTTTCGCCGTGGCCTATCGAGCTTCACTCGGGTGAAAAGCCGAAGGTTGAATGGCTGCTCAATGATTATTACGAGGTGCCTTACGGATGCTTTGTCCCGGAGGGGGGCGAAGGACTGCTTGTTGCGGGCCGCTGTCTTTCGGCGGAACACGAGGCCGTAGCGTCGGCGAGGGTGACCGCGCAATGTTTCGCTTACGGTCACGCTATAGGGCATGCCGCGGTCATGGCCATCCGGAACAACCTCACCCCCCGTGAAATCCGCGGAGAGGATGTCCGCGCTGCCGTGAACGCCGACGGCGCACGCATCGGCCAATAGGATATCTAGAATGATAACGTCCGAGTTACATGGTGCGGTAGCGGTCGTGACAATCGATCGGCCCCAGCGCCGCAATGCGCTGGGCTCAGAGCTGATGGCGCAGCTTGGCTCCGCTCTGGCCGGGGCCGAGCGCAACAAAGATGTGCGTTCGATCGTTCTGACAGGTGCGGCCCCTGCGTTTTGTGCAGGCAGTGATCTGAAAGAACTGGCCGGATTGTCAATCGCGGACATGTGCCATCATGAAGCTGTGACAGCGGCCTTTGCCCGTGCGATTGGCTACCGGGCAAAGCCGGTGATCGCGGCAGTAGAGGGCTACGCTCTCGGCGGTGGATTCATTCTTGCCGCCTCGTGCGACATCGTCGTGAGCGCATCGAATGCGCGCTGGCATTTGCCTGAAGCCCCAAATGGCTGGCTGCCGCCATGGGGTTTGATGGCGCTCACCGCGCGGGTAGGGCCGGTGCGCGCGCGGCGGCTGACATGGGGCGCCAAACCCATCGATGCCATCGAAGCCGAGCGGATCGGTCTTGTCGATGATTTGGCTGAGCCAGGCGCGGCGCTTTCAAATGCGGTTGATGTCGCCAATCAGCTCGCTGCGGTGCCGCCTGAGGCAATTGCGTCCACCAAGCGGTTCTTCGAGCCGCTTATCATGGCGGATGCAGAGCGCCTTGATGAAGTCGCGGGGCGAGAATTCGCGCTGAATTGCGAATCCCCCAGTTCCAAAAAAACTTTCGAGCGTTTTACGGTGAAGTCATGAGCAAGATTGTTGACGCTGCAACGGCAGTAGCGTCCATTTCAGACGGGTCGTCGGTTGGTTGCGTCGGCGTGATCGGGTGGGTGACTCCCGATGCGCTGCTCAAGGCTTTGGGTGATCGCTTCCGAAAGGAAGCTGCTCCTCGTAATCTGACATTCTATTTTCCGGTGGGCACCGGCGATGCCCAGGGCATCAGAGGAATGGATCATGTCGCCCAAGAAGGGCTGATGAAGCGCATTGTCGGGGGCTCCTATATTAATCCCGTCGATCCAGTGACCGGCAAGCGGCCGGAGCTGATGCGTCTGATCCGCGAAAACAAAGTTGAAGCCTACTCCTGGCCGATCGGAGCCACGATGCACTGGCTGCGCGAGGTGGCGCGCCGGAGTCCGGGCTACATGACGCGCGTCGGATTGGATACCTATATCGATCCAAAGAACGGGGGCGGACGGTTCACCGAGCGCGCGAAGGACGATCTCGTTAAGCGCATCGAGTTCGAAGGGAAGCCATATCTGTTCTACCCAGCCTGGAAACTCGACACCGTATTCCTCTGCGCCTCGTCGTCGGATGAGTACGGCAATCTTTCCTTCGAGGAAGATGCGTTGGTTTCCTCGAATATTGCGCTTGCGCTGGCCGCAAAGGCGAGCGGTGGACGGGTGATTGCGCAGGTACGACGTCGGGTTTCGCACGCCACGCGGTCGGCAACCGATGTGCGAATTCCGGGAATGTTTGTCGATGCCGTCGTTGTCGATCATGAAATGATGATGACCACGGACGTGAAATTTGATCCCGTTTACTTCGGTGGTTCACGCAGACCTTTGTCGCAACTGCCGCCGATCGCAATGTCAGCAGACAAGGTCGTCGCGATGCGTGCGGCCAAGGAAGTGCGCAAACGAGAATTATCAATCTTCGGCTTTGGTGCAGCGGCGGATGTCCCGCTGGTCATGGCAGAGCAAGGAATGTTCGCTGCTGGCGAACTGCAAGACTATTGGTTCACAACCGAGCACGGATCATATGGCGGGCTCGTTATGTCCGGTTGGCAGTTTTCCGCGAACTTGAATCCAGACGCAATTCTCGACGGCATTTACCAGTTCGACGTTATTGACGGAGGCCTTTGCGAATTTGCGGCGTTGGCGTTCGCGCAGTTCGACGCCAAGGGGACCGTCAACGTCTCGAAATTCGGCGTAGCAAATCCCGGCGCGGGGGGATTTATCGATATCGCCGAAAACGCGAAGCGGCTTGTTTTTACCGGGACGTTTACGACGGGCGGGCTTGAAGTGGCATGTGAGAATGGGAAGCTTCGCATCCTTAAAGAGGGGAAGGTGCGTAAATTCGTACCTGATGTTGAACACATCACATACTCTGTTTCATCGGGAATCCTCCGTGGCCAAACCGCGAAGGTTGTGACTGAGCGCGCTGTCTTCGAGGTCACGACAAAGGGACTCGTTCTCACCGAGGTCGCACCTGGCATCGATGTAAGGAAAGACATCCTTGACCAAATGGAGTTCGCGCCAGCGCAGATTTCCGATCAACTGCGGACAATGGACGCGGCTTTCTTCTCAAAGCCCATGGCGGAAGCACAGGCGAGTTAGGCCGGGGCCGTTACGAACTAGTTCCCGGCAACACTCAGGTTGAATATCTTTCTGGTGTAGCTCTCGATCTGGTCCAGAAGCGCGTTGGCCTTCTCAACAGCTAACCGCTCGTCTTGCTGGACAATCGCTCGCGCGCGATCGGCGTGAAGTCCGCCCATTGCGCGCAAGTTCTGAAGGTCTCTTTCGTACCTGTAGTAAAATCGCCGAGACAGAGCATGAAGCGGGGAAATTGATCTTGCAGCAAACGGATTTCCGGCAGCCTTCGCAATCAGATGGTTGGCGTTGAAAACCTCACGGAGGTACTTTTCCAGATTTCCTTTAATGCCCGCATTGTCGATTTCCTTTGCCGCTACCGACAGGAGTTCCCTGTCAGATGCCGTTATGCGAAGGGCGGCGCGCTTTGATATAAATGCCTCCAACTCCCGTCTAAATTCTATGACCAGCAACTGATCATGCACGCTGATCTCAGTGATCATTAGGCCGTGTCTTGGAAGAATACTTACCAGATAGTCAGCCTGCAGACGTTTTACCGCCTCGCGCACAGGGGTGCGCCCAATTCCGATTTCATCGGCGAGCCCTTCCTCGGACCAATGGCTCCCCGGGGCAAGCTTCAGCGTAACTATCATCTCTTCGAGCCGCTGATGGGCCAGGTCGGCCTGCGAAGCGGGTGGAAGGGAAATCTCGGGTTTTTTAGCCATGGGATATCGAGCCTAAGGGCAAGTGGTCGCTTCGGGGCCAGTAATACCACACTACTGGATTCGTTAGTTAGCGTGGGCACGTAACCTCTGCCAGAGCGCAACCTCCGCCGGCTTCGATTCTCAATAAGGGCGAATCCTTCGCGGGCGGATTGACCTCAAGTTCGTAGTATATTACTAGTACGTTAGCTAAATAATACAAACGTTTTGGGGAGGAATAATCCATGATGCATCTCAAGAAGGTGGCGGTAGCTGTGATCGCAGCAGCCGGCCTGGCACTCTCGAACCAAGCGGTGCGCGCGCAGGACACCGTGAAGATCGGTCAGATCGAAGCGCTGACCGGCGCGACTGCAACGTATGGCTGGATGTCGGCACAAGGCACGAAAGTCGCAGTTGAAGAGATCAACGCCAAGGGCGGCTTCAAGGTGGGTGACAAGACCTACAAGATTCAATTGCTGCAGATGGACACGCGTGGCGAGCCGCGCGAAGCGACCGTGCAGTTCCGAAAGATGATGGAAGAGAACGTCCAGTTCGTTTTCGGCCCGTTTCTGACCAACGTGTTCAATGCGATCGAGCCGATCGCAAATCAGAACAACGGCAAGTTTCTTCTGTTTGCAGGCGCCACGTCCGCGCACCATGCGCTTGGAAAGCCGGAGCATGACTATTTGCTGCGAACCTGGAACTGGGACGCGGGGCAAACCGGTTTTGGAAAGCTGATGGTCGACTATCTGAAGAAGTTGAACACCAAGAAGGTGGCAATGCTTTTCCAGAACGACGCGTTCGGCAAGACTGCCGTCGACATCTACGCCGCGCTATTCAAGGAAGCCGGTATCGAGCTTCAGGTTGAGCTCTTCGAGCCTGGCACGAAGGATTTCAGCGCCGCGCTTGCCAAGCTTGCATCTGGAAAGCCTGATATCCTTTTTCCCGGCTACTCGGACGCGGTGCTCTATGACATCGTTCGTCAGTCGACCGAGTCCGGTTTCGGGAATCGCTTTTTCCTCGTTCGTGGTTCGATCGGACCTGCTCTGAAGAACAAGGACACCATCGCCGACTACATCGCTTACGTTCCAAAGTATTTCGAAGAGGCGGAGAAGACCGAACCGAAGACCAAGGCCTTCATCGAAAGCTACAAGAAAATTCACAAGCGCGACTTCCCGTATGACCAGGCGCCGCTCTGCTCGTCGTCTTGCTACGACCATGTCTACATGCTGGTCGAAGCCATGCAGAAGGCGGGAACTGTGAGCGACATCGCCAAGATCCGTAAGGCGCTCATGGAGATCACTTACGACGGCCTGTGGAAGATCAAGTACGACCAAACCGGCGAAGCGGTCTTCGGGTTTGACGTTGTGCATGTTCGCAAGGGCGGCACCATCGAAGTCGTCAAGTTCGACCCCACCAAGTAGCCAAAACAGGGCGGCGCCTCGGCTTTGTCCGCGGCGCCGTTCCTTGATTTTCAACGCACACAATAGCGATCTCCGCGGAGCGAAACCGCAACGGATACATTCATCCATGACACAGCTCATTATTGGTCAGCTGCTCAACGGCATCATCGTAGGCTCGCTCTACGGGATCATCGCGTTGGGTGTGACTCTTACGTTTGGGCTCACCGGCATCGTGAACTTCGCACTCGGTGCGTTCATGATGCTTGGCGCCTACAGCACATGGTATCTCTACGATGTAAATCACCTTCCTTATCCCGTGGCGGTGGTTGGCGCGGTTCTCATCGTCAGTGTTATCGGTTATCTATCCGATCTATTTCTGTTCCGTTTCACGCGAGGTAATCTCGTAAACGGTCTTCTTGTTTCGATCGGCCTCATCTCGGTGTTCGAGGCGCTCGTGCTCGCGGCCTTCACGACGACACCGAAGGATTTAACCTACGTTCTACCGGGCGCTTTCCAGGTCGCGGGCATGTTCCTCCCGAAGATCAAAGTTGTCGTTTGCCTGGTCTTCCTGGCAATTATCTTCGGTACGTACTTGGCTCTAACGCGGACATGGCTTGGGCGAGCTGCGTTCGCATATGCGCAGAATCCGGAAGCCGCCGCGCTGATGGGCATTCGCACTGAACGGTTGCAGACTATTGTCGTCGTTTACTCGACAGCTTTGGCAGGGTTGGGCGGTGGTCTCTACGCCAGCATGTACTCCCTCGAACCCACAATCGGCGCGGCCTACATCTTGAAGGCCGTTGAAGCTGCGATCCTCGCCGGTGTCGGAAGTGTGATCGGAGCGCTGGGGGGCGGAATCATTCTCGGTGTGAGTGAGAATATCGGATCGGTGTTCTTTCCGTCCGCTTTCCGCGACGCGTATGGACTCGTCTTCCTCATCGCAATCCTTCTTGTCCGCCCGAGCGGACTGTTTGGAGACAAGTCATGAGACTAGCTATCCTGGGCGGTTTGCTTGTCGCGCTGATAGCGCCGTGGTTCGTGAAAAGCGACTCCACGCTGGCGATCGCTGTTTACGGCTTCATGGCAGCATCGCTGGCTGTGAGTTTTAACTTGATTTTCGGTTTCACCGGTCAGCTCTCGATGTTCCATGCCGCCTCGTTCGGGGTGTCAGCCTATGTAGTGACGATCCTTGTCACTACGTTTGGCTGGAATTTCTGGCTCGCCATTCCATGCGCCCTTGTGCTGGTGATTCTTCTCTCCCTTCTGGTGGGTACGATTTGCTTTCGCTTCAAGCTGAAGGAATTCTACTTCGCCGTCGTCACGATGGCATTCTCGGAAGTTCTGCGTCTCATCACACTGAACTGGAACAGCGTCACTAACGGTTCGCTCGGCATTACGGTGGTTGAGAAGCCCTCGCTTTGGACGCCATGGGGTTCGGTCGTGTTTTCGAGCGGCTTCTCTTGGTACTATGTGACGCTCGCGCTGCTGGTTGTCGTTTACATAATCTGCCACCGGGTTCTCCATTCGTGGATTGGCCAGTGTCTTGCAGCCATCCGCCTGAACGATCAGTTGGGCGAGACGCTCGGGATCAATGTCTTCAAGTACAAGCTGCTCAGTTTCGCTATCGGCAGCGCACTTGCCGGTCTCGTGGGCGCTTTTTATGGCTTCTACGCCGGCTTTGTTGAGCCGCACTATCTGTCAATCACGCTCGGCCTCGACATCGTGGCGATGGTCCTGCTCGGCGGCATCAACTCGCTGATCGGACCTGTGATCGGCGCGCTCCTGCTGACTGCGCTGCCTCACATGATCGAGCTGAGCGCTGAACTTCGCATCGCGCTTTACGGCGCAATTCTCATTTTCGTGATCCTGGTGATGCCCAAGGGCATCATGGGTCTTTTGTCGAGCAGAAAAAATGCTGCTTAATATCAAAAATCTTACTAAGCGCTTCGGCGGTTTGACCGCCGTCTCAAATGTCACGTTCGGTATCGAGCGCGGCGAAATCATCGGTATCTTTGGACCCAACGGTTCGGGGAAAACCACGACGCTTAGCCTTATCGCCGGCATTTTGAAGCCGACGAGCGGGGAGATCGTCTGGAAAGGTGAGAATATAAATACGCTCACGCCGTTCGAGGTTGCGCAGCAGGGGCTAGTCAAAACCTTTCAAAATCCGCAGCTTTTCCCCGAACTGACCGTTGCCGAGCACATGCGCATTGCATGTCATCTTCACGTCAAGCGGGCGCTCGGCCCGAAGCGACTGCTCACGCTTTTCGGAAAGGGCGCAACGGTCGAGCTTGAAAAGACGTTGAGCAAGAAGATTGATCAAATGCTCGAGTTGTGCCGGCTCTACAAGCACCGTAACGACGAAGCAGGCGCGCTATCTTACGGTGGTGAGAAGATGCTCGGCGTCGCGATGGGAATGGTCTGCGACCCCGAACTCCTGCTGCTCGACGAGCCGGCTTCGGGCCTTGGTCACGACGAAATCACCAATCTTGACGCTGTGCTTCGCGATTTGAAAACGCACGGTATCACGCTTTGCATTATCGATCACAAGGTGGGCTTTCTCGGTCGTCTGGCTGACCGGTCTATCGCTTTGCATCATGGAGCAGTTATTGCTTCCGGAAAGACCGCCGACGTTCTCGCCAACGACGCGGTCGTGACCGCCTATCTGGGCAAGAAACATGCTTGAACTCAAAAATATTAACGTAAGCTATGGAAAGCAAAAGGTTCTGCGCGATGTGAACCTATCGCTTCAGGAAGGCGAGGTCGTCGCTCTCATTGGTTCGAATGCGGCCGGTAAATCGACGACGCTTCGTACGATTGTAGGTTTGAAGAAGGCGGACTCCGGAACAATCGGATTCGGCGGAGCCGATATTTCTGCGCTCCCGACCGTCGAACGCGTTCAATCCGGGCTGGTGCTGGTTCCGGAAGGGCGTCAGATATTCCCGCGTCTAACAGTCAATGAAAACCTGCTGATGGGCGCCTATCACCGTGCGGACCGTAACGATCTCGACAGCGATCTTGAACGAATTTTCACAATGTTCCCGCGCCTCAAAGAGCGTCGGGTTCAGCGCGCCGGCTCGATGTCGGGAGGCGAACAGCAGATGCTTGCCATCGGCCGTGGTCTCATGTCTCGCCCAAAGGTCATGCTTCTCGACGAACCAACGCTCGGTCTTGCGCCGATCATCATTGAGGAGCTTGGCTCAACGATCAGAAATCTTGCGCAGGCGGGTCTGGCGATCCTGCTCGCCGAGCAGAATGCCATGATGGCGCTTGGTTGTGCTGATCGCGCGTACATCCTGCAATCGGGCAGCATTGTCATGAAGGGCGACGCCCAACAGCTCTCGGCAACCCCCGAAGTTAAGCAAATGTATCTTGGTACGTGATTGTCGCGCGTACCTGACTGAAGATGAGCATGAGTAACGATCAGAGTGTAGTTGGTATCGAAATGCGTGGCGCGGTAGCGATCGTTACGCTGCTGCGCTCAGCGCGACGTAATGCGATGGACCAAGCGCTGGTCGACGGTGTGAGGGCCGCGCTTCTCAAACTCGATCGGGACCAAAACGTTGGCGCAATTGTACTGGTTGGCGCAGCACCGGGTTTTTCAGCTGGTAGCGATCTGAAGTTTATCGGCAACCTCGATCTTGAAGTCATGGGGCGCTTCGAGCAGGAGTGCGGGGATCTGGGGCGGCTGATGGGGTTTCTCGAAACGCCTGTGATTGCGGCTGTCGAGATGTTCGCCGTCGGCGGCGGATTCACGCTTGCGACAAGCTGTGATGTCGTGGTGGCCGGACGTGGCTCGCAATGGAGCCTCCCTGAAGTGCCGCATGGTTGGCTGACACCTTGGGGTATCAAATCGCTCGTTTCGCGAGTCGGTCTCGTGAAGGCACGGCAGCTTTGCTTTTGCCTCGAACCGCTCGACGGCGAAGCTGCGCGTGAGATTGGCGTGGTCGACTACTGCTGTGACGACGGCACAGCGCTCGAAACGGCATTGGCCATCGCGGGGAAGATCGCGACGCTGCCGCGGCCGGCAGTCCGCGCAACCAAGCGCTTCTTCTCGAACTATCTAATGGAGGATGCCGAGGCGATGGATTTCGAGGCGAACAGGCTCTTTCTCGACAATTGCCGCGAGAGCGCTGCGCAGCAGACCCTTGCCAAATACCGGCGCTGAGCGACAGGGCCAACACAACGAGCAGGACAGGCACGATGCTACTCGATCTCAACGAAGACGAAACCATGCTGCGCAACGGGTTGCAGCAGTTCGGGGAGGGCGCGCTGCGCCCGAAGATCAAGCCGTTTGCGGACGAGCACAAATTCCCGACCGAGCTGATGAAGGAGTTTCTTGCGCTCGGGTTTATGGGCACGGCGTACGATCCCAACTACGGTGGAAGCGGGCTTGGCACCCGTGGAGCGGCGATCGTTGCAGAGCAGCTTGCCCGCATCGAGCCGGGCTTTGCGGCGATATATCTCTGCAACAGCGCTCCTATGACGACGATCGCTCGGTATGGCTCGGATGAGATCAAAAAAAAGTGGCTTGAGCCGTTGTGCCGTGGAGACATGATTGCATCGTTCGGCGTCACCGAGCCGAGTGGCGGCTCCGACGTCGCAAGCGTCAAGATGCGAGCGGTCGAAGACGGCGATTCGTTCGTACTCTCCGGATCAAAGGTGTTCTCAACCAATGCCGGAACGCCTCTGCACGGCGTCACGACATTCGTCGCGGTGACAGATCCCGACCTCGGTCCGCGCGGACTTTCCACTTTTGTGGTGCCGGTAGGTACGCCCGGTTTCACCGTCGGCAAGCCTGGCCGCAAGATTGGTTGGCGTATTGCGGACTCGGTTGAACTCTTCCTCGATGGCTGCCGGATCCCGAAAGCCAACATGATTGGCAATCGCGGTGACGGGCTGAAGCAGATTCTGACCACGCTCAGCATTGGACGCATTCTGGTCGCCGCCACGGCACTCGGTCTGGCCCGCAAGGCGGTCGATCTTGCCAAGGCCTATGGTGGCGGGCGCAAGGTCGGTGGTGTTCCGGTGTTTACCCATCAAGGGCTGACATTCCCGCTCGCGGATTCTCTGACGAATATTCACGCCGCTGAACTGATGATTCGAAATGCTTCGTGCCTAGCGGACGCAGATCGGCCATTCCGGCTCGAAACGTCCATGACAAAACTGTTTGCAACGGAGATGGCAGGTCAGGCTGCCGATATTGCCCTTCAGGTCCATGGCGGTTATGGCGCATTTGAAGAGTATGATGTGTCGAGCCTCCCAGGCGAGGCGCGGGTACTCAGGATTCTGGAAGGCACCAGCGAGATTCAGCGTCTGGTGATCGCCCGCGAACTGACCGCCTAGTTCTCGCGCCGCGACAACCCCCTGTTGTTCGCAGGTTTGTTCGTTCAGTCGGCTCCTTGCCGCACTCTGGCGCTCCACGCTGGAGTGATTCCTGTGTGTGGCGTGAAAAGGCATTGAGCCGGAGCGCTTTAGACGCATAATGCGCCCGTTCGTATCCGGCCTCGGCTGAATTTTCTTCAGGCTGCAGATCAAGAAACGGAGCATCAACCGTTGGCAACAGCGAAGACGCCTATACGTGCGGGACGCGGGCCAAAAAGTCACGCAGCCGCTTCCCGGCCCCGGCGCGAGATCGAAGCTCCGGATCGGCTGTCCGAGCAGACGATGACGGATCGAGCTTATGCCGAGCTCGAGGAAATGATCGTCACATTGCGGCTTGAGCCGGGCACTGTTCTGTCGGAGGCGGTGCTGGCTAAGCTGTTGAAAATTGGCCGCACACCGATCCGCGAAGCATTACAGCGGTTGTCGCGAGACGGGCTCGTAAACATCTTGCCTCGTCGCGGAATTCTGGTGTCCGAGATCAATCTTCACAGTCAGTTGCGCTTGCTTGAAGTGCGGCGGGAGCTTGAGCGGCTGATGGCCAGAGCTGCCGCTGAGCGGGCAAATGACATCGAGCGCAAGAAGTTCACTGTTATCGCCGAAAGTATGAAGCGTGCTTCGCGCGAAGCCGACGACATCGCGTTCATGCGACTCGACAAGGAGTTCAACGCGCTTATTTCAACGACTGCGCGAAACGAGTTCGCGAGCCGCTCTATGGGGCTGATGCACGGCTTGTCGCGCCGCTTTTGGTATCAGCATTACCGCCAGACGGCGGACCTTCCGCTTGCTGCGCGGCTACATGCGGAGGTTGCTGAAGCCATTGCGGAGGGCAATCTGGATAGGGCGGGTGCGGCCTCCGACCGCTTGGTCGGCTATATCGAAAGCTTTGCAAGATCCACGTTGTGATGATGCATCGCTAGAATTCGATGACAGTGCGAATAGTCTTTCCGTTACGCAGAAGGTCAAATCCCTCGTTTATGGATTCGAGCTTCATACGATGGGTTATTAACTCGTCGAGCTTCAGCCGCCCGTCCAGATAGGCTTTGGCAAGAAGTGGAAAATCACGGCGCGGCCGCGCACCGCCATAGCTGGACCGGCGCAGGCGCTTTTCGCCCATCAGCGATCCCCAGCGGAAATTCACATCCTTGGTGACATCGATCTTGCCAAGCCAGATCACCTGGCCGCCGAGACGCACAGCCTCGGTGGTCTGGCGAAAGGCGACGGGATGACCGGCGGATTCGAGTACGACATCTACCCCACGGCCGCCTGTGGCGGCGCGGGCTGCTTCGACGGGATCTTCCTTCGTGGCGTTCACCCGCCGGTCTGCCCCTAGGCTGGCCGCGATCTGAAGTTTGGAGTCATCGAGATCAACCGCAATGATGGCGCCGGCACCGGCGAGCTTTGCACCTTGAATGGCGGCAAGGCCCACGGCGCCACAACCGAAGACCATCACAGTGTCGCCCTGGTGGATTTTAGCAACATTCAACGCGCCACCGACCCCTGTCATGACGCCACATCCGATCAGGCAGGATCGATCGAATGGAATGTCCTTGGGTACCACGATGGCCTGCTGGGATGGCACCACGCAGTACTCTGCGAAGGTACCGAGGAACATGAGGTGGGTGAGGGGTGAACCCGATGCGAGAGTAGCTTTCGACGCGCCATCGAAATGCAGCCCGCGCGGGCCGGCCTCGATATAGGTGTCGCAGAGGATCGGCTGGTCGCGATCGCATTGGAAGCAATGGCCGCAGTGTGGATTCCAGGACAATACCACATGGTCGCCTACCTTCAGATCGGTAACCCCGCGGCCAATCTCCTCGATGATGCCCGATGCTTCATGGCCGAGCACCATCGGCAGCGGATTGCGAAGGGAGCCGTCGATCACTTCAAGATCGGTGTGGCAAAGGCTGGTGGCACGAATCCGTACCCTGACGTCATCCGGACCGACAGGAGGGGCGGTGATTGTCTCAATTGCCAGCGGCGTACCGACCTTGTGCAGCACGGCGGCACGGAAATCTGAACTCATTGATTTGTTCCGGGGCGGCGTAAGAGAACTGCTGTCTATGCGTTCAGAGCCTTGATCGACTCGTCCATATCCTCTGACGTCAGCTCCCAGACATTGTCAAAGTTCGCTACGATGCTCTTCATGAACTGGTCATGGAGAGCCTTTGCTCGGTTGGCGTCGCGCAGATGGTCGTACAGCAACGCAAAGGCCAGTTGCGCGGGCTCCGGCCCCTCGTAGCTCCATTCGAACCCGCGATCTGTGAGGGCTAGCTGGTCATAATAAGTGGACAGCGGCTTTCCATCAGCCGATACCGCGATTCCGTCGATCGTTCTGTCGCCAACGTAGTGAGTCATGTTCCGGGCCCTTTGGTGAGCTTACGAGTGGGTGCGTTGGCTGCTGTCGCCCTTCTTCATCACCTCAGGGAACACCCACATGGCGACGGTGGCAAAAACGCCGAGGAACGCGACCGCATAACTTGGGCCGGTTTTGCCCGCCTGCGCCATATAGAAATAAGCTGCTGCGGCCACCAGGAGACAGCCCACGGAGAGAAAGAATTTGATGCGAGGAGGCATTCGTCGTGTCCTAAACGTGAAAGATTAGATGATCGATCTCAGAACATTCGTTAGCAGATTTGGTGTGAAGACACAGAAAGCGATTAAAGTCACAGCGAGAGTCAGTCCCGTAACGATCAACCCCGCCGAACTGTTTCGCCACCTTTCCGGTATTGCTTGAAAAGGTTCAGGCGTGAACAGGAAAAGCAGTCCAGCGACGACAATGGTGCTCGTCCACCGCAGTTCGGTGACAGCGTATGCGAGCGCGGTCACCAGCAGGGTCATCCAGATTGCAGTACTCACAATCACGACCGAAGCCGGAATCTTCGCGCTTCGCGAAGCGAGTGGATACATGCCGGCGAGCTGAAAAAAGCCGAGACAACAAACGCTCCAGAGTAAAGTAAACCAGACAAGCTCTATGATATTTGGTTCTAGCTGGCTCATTGATCGTCTCGGCTTCGAGGTCGCTCAGGTCTTGGTCTGCTGAAGCGTCGTCGTTGATACGCGTGGCGTACGAGCGGTCTTGCGCATGTTCTTCTTCACGTAGCGAGTCTCGTAGCCGTTAAAGATATGGCCAAGCAGACCTCGGTCCAGATCAGAAGTTCCGAACACATAGTCCATCACCGGGAAAGTGAGGTTCATGTTGCGCTCCATCATGATCGACTGATTGTGGTGAGCCGTATGATGTCTGCGAATTGTGTTTACGAAAGGCATATTGCGTACGAACCAGTTATCTTCGACATGGCAGCAGAAGTGCATGAATTCATAGATCAGATACATGGACGTCGTTGTCGTAATCAGCAGCCAGCCAACGTTTGGGGTAATGACGTAACCGGCTGCGATTGCCGCAGGGATCGACATGAATGTGAACACGACGAGGGCGTACGGCGGGAAAAACGTCACGCGCCAGTCCTGATGGTCGGCGAAGCGCATTTCTTCTTCGGTGAAGAATTGATGGTGCATCAAAGTGTGGCGGCTGTAGACCGCGCGCAGCACCGGGATGTTGGAGGGACGATGCATGACATAGCGATGCACGGCCCACTCGAAGAAATTGGCGATCAGGAAAACAGCAGGAACTGTCAGCAATTCCCATGAACGCACGTCGCGCATGTTGGCGATGTAGATGTAAAGCGCAGTGAATCCAATTGTGTAGATCAGAAGTACGTGCAGCCAGCCATTATACCAGCCCGCAACACGCTCCCGATAGGTTGCTCGGTACTTCCGTTGCCGTTCCGCCATTACGCTCTGAACGAGTTCCATCATGCGGCTCCAAGGTTCGATTGCTGACATATCAGTAACATATTAATGGCCGATCGCAAGGTGTTTTCGAAGGCGAAAATGAGTTTGGCCAAGCAGGGCTGCGGCTCTGCGCGCTCGAACCATCCATTGCAAAACTTAGAAAAACGCAATGAAGACCAGTCCAGAGATAAGCCGTCAGGCCGCGACCTCGCTGACTTGGTCTTCCTGCAGGAAAGTCTCTCGGCGGTGCCGCAGGCGATTGCGTTGACTCGCGGGGCGGGCCGTCTGGTGCGCCAAAATTTGGCGCTGGCGGTTCTTTACAATCTCGCGGCGGTCCCCATTGCTATCCTTGGCTATGTCACCCCCCACTGTTTGCCGCAGTGGCTATGTTTGGGATCGTCAATCGTGGTTGTCGCGAACGCGCTGCGGTTGACAGGACGCCCGACGGCGTCGCGCGCGCGGCCGAAGCTCCCGCGGGCAGTGCTGCAGACTCCGCGCTCCTGACCCGAAGCGGATATTCTGGCCAAAGCACGGCGTGCCGCGTCTTACCACCAGCCTCGTTGCACCGGAGCAATGAACTGGCTGCCGCTCCGGCGCGTATTGTTCGGATTTCGCTGGGAAAAGACGCCGAAGCCGTCGTCGTCCTGTCGGCTGCCGTAACCCCAGCCGTTGTCGTCCGCCATGAGAACCTCGCTCGGTTGGCGTGTGATGAAGCCGCCTTGGGGCTGGTCGCTCAGTACCGCAACAAATTCGGTGCGATAGTTGGTCTCCTCGCTCAGCGGCTCGTCAGAGACGATGATCGAGGATCGCGGCAATGCGGTCGGCGCGATGCGGTCGAGGACCTCCTTCGGGAGAGTGATCCGATCGAGCGCGTTTTTGGCCTCATCCCCATTATCGATCGTGACGGCGGTCCAGCGCAGGCCCGCGTCATTGCGCGCCACCGCCGTGAACACATGCGTGCCGAGTGGTTTGCCGAGATCTCGAATCGCGACCGGGACCTCGATGGTCGCATCGAACACTTCGCCACCCCCGTCCGGCGCCGGCTTATGCGTGTTGCGCCGGACGTAAAGCGTCCGCGTTGCACGGCTGATATAAATCGAGACCGGCTCAAGTGCGAGCTTCGCGTCAAGCGCCGCCTTGGCGGTGTCGGCCTTTTTTGTCTGAGCCGTCTTGGCCGCTTCTTTTGCGGCGCTGGCTGCGTCGAGTTTTGATGACGCGTCCGCCTTGGCGGTGTCGAACTGGGTCCCCAGTTCCGCTGCCCTGGCGGCGGCCTTCTGCTTACGAACCTCAGCCTTTGCCCTGGCTTGATCGATCTTGGCGGCTGCCACCGCCTTGTCGGCGGATACGAGCTCGGCGTCTGCCCGCGCCTTGAGCCGCTCCAGCTTGCGCAGAGACGCTGCGAGCGGTGCCGACTCGCGAGCCATTGCCGCAGCAGTCTTCTTGGCCGCGTCGGCCGTCATGACAGCGTCCGCCGCTTCGCGTGAGAGCGTCTCGGCCTTTGCCGGGGCAGCTGCGATGACCTCCGCGTTTGGTACGAAGAGCGCTAGCGCTGGGTGAGAAAATTCGACCGGGGCCGTATCGCCCGGCGAGATGACCACGCGCATCCCGATCCGCGTCTTGTCGAACAGCTTCTCCGCAAAGCCAAAAGGCATTCGCACGCAGCCGTGTGAGGCTGCATAACCGGGCAACGGCCCGCCATGCAACGCCAGGCCGTTCCAGGTGATGCGCTGCATGTTCGGCATCGAGGCGTCGTCATACATGTTCGAGCGGTGGTCCTTGTTCTTCTGGACGATGGCGAAGACGCCGGCTGGCGTCTCGCGCTCCCTGATGCCGGTCGACACCGGCGCGCGCAGGATCCAGCCCTCGGCGTCATAGACCGTGACGTGCTGGCTCTTGATCGACACGATCGCCATGATCGGCTCGCCTGCCTCGCGCGGCGCAGCCGTCTCGGCGGGTTGCGCGCGGCGCGCCTGTTTCGCCGCGGCATCTGCGGCCGGCGCCATCAGCGCGGCCATCGCTGCGAACATCACAACGGCTGAAAATCGCCAATGGCGCATCGCCATAATGGATTTCGCCGACGTCAATCCATCCACCATTCGCTTCTCCGATGCAGCGCGCGTCCGCTGCCGTGAACCGAACATCAACATATCCGACTCGTGAGGAACAAGCGTGCCCGCACCTGAATTTGGCGCAAAGCGGGCCCGCCATCCACCGTTGCGCACAGGCAACACTTCGGGGAAAAGGGCACAGCCTGTCGGGTTACGCATTGCGTGGTCATGACGTTGCCCGAACAATCAGCGGCGTCCGCATGCTTGGCTGTGCAATCCGGTTCCGATGAGGCTGGAATGATGAACCTGCAGCGACTTTGGACAGAGCCGTCGCTATTGTTGCGATTAGCCATTCTCGCGACCGGGGTCGTCGGCTTGCTCGCTGCTTCCGGGCCAGAAGGAATCCGGAGCACCGGCGCGGCCCCAGGCAAGGGCATCATCGCTTCTTCTCACTCCATCAAACATGAGCTTGCTGGGGGATCGCAGTTTGCCTCAGTGCCCAATGACGATCTCGATCGAGCCGATGGTGCGATGGCCGAACTTGCAGGCGCAGTTGCCGAAGCATTCATCGCTTTGAACAAGCCGCTCCCGGCTGTCGAGACGACTTCGATTAATTCCCCGGATGTGCCGCCGACGCAACCAGGGCCTGTTCAAGTCGCAAGCGCTGATCCGTCGGATATCGTAATCGGCGACGCAAGCAGGGTCGTCAACTCCATCGAGATTATCGATGAGTGCCTGGTCGTGGACATTTGCGTCGATCGTTATCTGTGGGCGCTTTATCAACGGACGCCCAAGGAGGACACCATCAAGGTGCGTGAACGGAGGAACGTCTCCGTCAAGCGGAAGCGCAAGATGGTGACTGTCGTTAGAACCTTCACCAAGCTTGTCGATCAAGGTTTTGGGTGGAAGGATCCCAAGGCGGCGGACCGGGTCCGCATGTCGATGATGGACTACGTGATCGGAGGCATGGATCGGAGTTTCAAGCTAAAATTGTTTCATATGCTTCACGCGGCGGAGGCGGCGGGCCTTTCGCCCGGCATCACCAGCGCATTCCGTGATGACTACCGCCAGTCGATCGCAAGCGGCCTCAAGGCGGCGAGCAACAAATCGTTTCATGGCGGGAGCTCCCGCGGTGGCTATGGGCATGGACTTGCGGCCGATATCGTGAGTGTCCAAGGTGGAACTCGCGACCAGCGATGGGCTTCCTCCGATAGGCTCTGGAAGTGGGTTGATGTGCATGGGAAGGAATTCGGAATCGGGCGCCCATATCTCGGCAGGGACCCGCCGCATGTCGCACCGATCGATGGCCGAGAATATGCAGCGCACAACCGCGACACCAGACAGGCGGCATTAGACGTGAAGAAGGTGAACGTGAAGAAGCTCGACGTGAAGAAGCTGAAGCGCGTGACCACACGCGACCACTCACGCCCTGCGAAGCGCCCGAGAACTGCCGCCGTCTCAAAGCTGAGAGCGAGCTGAGTGCTTGGGTCCGATATCAGACTCGCAAAATGAATTCCTGACGTCCCTTACTGGCGCAAAAGCAGATATCTGTAGATCGTCGCTTCTGACCCAAAATCGAGAAGCGCGGCCGAACAGCGGTGCGCCTCGAAGACCCACACGGTTGTTGTAAGCGACATCTTGTGACACCATCCGAACATCGATGTTTCATGACCTCAGATATCCTATGTCACGCCAAAAATTTGCCTGGGAAAAGCTATCGGACGACAAGTTGCTTGCGCGCCGCCTCAGCAGTTTGAAGGTTGGCGTCAAAGGCACCTGGCTCGACGATTGCCTCGCAACCCTGCATGAAGAGCTCGAAGAGCGGGGAATCCGGCTGCGGCCGCACGCATGGATCTCAAGCGAATGGTTCAGCCCGGCAAATTCGCCGGGTATCGCCATTCCTTTCTATCTCACTCATCCCCGCCTGATGAAGATCGAGAAGAAGATGATGCTCGAGGTCGAGGGCGGCACCTGGTCCGAGTGCATGGCAATTCTCCGTCATGAGGCAGGCCACACTGTGCAGCACGCCTACCAGCTACAACGCCGCCGACGCTGGCAACAGCTGTTCGGCCCGTCCTCGAAACGCTACCCGCGCTACTACCGGCCCAATCCGGCCAGCCGGCGGTATGTCCAGCATCTTCGGCTCTGGTACGCGCAGAGCCATCCGGACGAAGATTTCGCCGAAACCTTTGCGGTGTGGCTGCGGCCGCGTTCGAGCTGGCGGACCCGTTATGCTGGCTGGCCGGCGCTCAAGAAGCTCGAATATGTCGACGAGCTGATGGGCGAGATCGCCGGGAAACGGCCGCTGTTGACGACGCGGGAGCGGGTCGAGCCCCTGAATGAACTCAGCCAGACTCTCGAAGAGCACTACCGGAAAAAGCAGGCGTTCTATGCCTTCACACCGCCGAAAACATACGACCGCGATCTCTCCCGGCTGTTTTCCGCGGACCCCAGGCACCACCGGGCGCAAGCAGCGTCGGGCTTCATCCGGCGGCACCGCGCGCGTATCCGTGAGTTGGTTGCGCGTTGGACCGGTGAGAACCAGCTGACGCTAGATGCCGTGTTGGACGACATGATCTCCCGCTGTCGCGAGCTTGATCTGCGCGCAGTCGGCTCTGAACAGAAACTCGTGATGGACTTCACAGTGCTGCTGACCGCCAAAACCATGCACGCACTGTTCGGCCCATCACGACGCAAATGGATAGCACTATGAGGCGCCTCCGTATCCTCGTGCTCATGCATCCGGACTTCGTGCCTCCGGATTCGGCCGATGGGTACACCGCGCAGGAAATCAATAAATGGAAAACGGAATACGATGTCGTAAGCACCCTGCGCGCGGTCGGCCATAACGTTCGTCCGCTCGGCGTGCAGGAAGAAATCAAGCCTATGCGCGACGAGATTGAAAATTTCAAGCCGCATGTGGTGTTCACTCTACTGGAAGAGTTTCACTATCAGACCGCGTACGATCAGCACATCGCAAGCTTTCTCGAATTGATGAAGGTTCCTTATACGGGGTGCAATCCACGCGGCTTGGTGCTGGCGCGTGGCAAGGACCTGTCGAAGACGCTGGTGCATCATCGCCGGATCGCGGTCCCGGCTTTCGCCGTGTTTCCGATGCGCCGCAAGGTCAAGCGGCCGTCGCGCCTGGCGCTGCCGCTGATCGTCAAGAGCCTGAACGAGGATGGATCACACGGCATCTCGCAGGCGTCTGTCGTCGATACCGACGAAAAGCTCGCCGAACGCGTCGCATTCATCCATGAGCGGATCGAAACTGCGGCTATCGCCGAGCAATTCATCGAGGGGCGTGAGCTGTATGTCGGCGTACTCGGAAACAATCGGCTGAGGGCTCTGCCGGTGTGGGAATTGAAGTTCGGCACCATGGGCGGTGCTCGGAACATCGCCACCGAGAAGGTCAAGCACGATACCAGTTACCAGGAACGCGTCGGAATCGTGGACGGACCAGCCAAGGGCCTGGCGCCGGAAGTATCCGCCCGCGTTCAGCGAGCAGCGAAACGCATTTACCGGACGCTGGGGCTCGATGGATACGCGCGCATCGACTTTCGCCTCTCGTCCGACGGGACGCCGTATTTCATTGAAGCAAATCCCAATCCTGAAATCGCGAAAAGCCAAGAATTCGCTACCGCCGCTCAGCATGACGGCCTCGATTATCCGGACCTGCTGAACCGCATTCTTGCTCTCGGAATCAGGCGGGCAAAAGCGGGTGTATCTGTAGGTTAAAAGACAAAGCCCCGCTTGAGCAGCGATATGGTGTCAGTTCGCCCACTCATAAGGAAACTGAACAATTGATTCAGTCAGCGACTAATAAGGCAAGGTAAGCTGATCACTGACAATCACGCTAACGCCAGCCCATTGCCGGAGCCACGTGCTTGAGGATCGCTTCTATGACGTGCGCGTTATAGTCCACCCCGAGCTGGTTCGGGACTGTAAGGAGGAGGGTGTCCGCCTCAGCAATCGCTTCGTCCTTCTTGAGTTGTTCGACAAGGACGTCCGGCTCGGCGGCATAGGACCGGCCAAAGACAGCGCGCATGTTGTCGATGATACCGATCTGATCGCTGCTGTCGTCGCGGCCGAAGTAAGCATGGTCGCGATCATCCGTTAGCGCGAAGATCGAGCGCGAGACCGAAACGCGCGGATCGCGCGTGTGTCCTGCCTCGCGCCACGCATCGCGGTAGCTGCGAATTTGCTTTGCCTGTTGGAGATGAAAGGGTTCGCCGGTCTCGTCCGCCTTCAGCGTAGAGCTTTGCAAGTTCATGCCCATGCGTGCGGCCCAGACCGCTGTCGCGTTTGACGCCGAACCCCACCAGATGCGTTCGCGCAGGGTTGGTGAGTATGGCTCGAGACGCAGAAGACCCGGCGGGTTCGGAAACATCGGATGGGGACTTGGCTCGGCGAAGCCTTTCCCCTTCAACAGTTCAAGCAGGACCTCCGCGTGCCGGCGTCCCATATCTGCATCGCTTTGTCCTTCACTTGGCACGTAGCCGAAATGACGCCAGCCATCGATGACCTGTTCAGGCGAGCCGCGGCTAATGCCGAGCTGAAGTCGTTCCCGACTGATGAGGTCGGCCGCGCCAGCGTCCTCAAACATATAAAGAGGGTTCTCGTAACGCATGTCGATTACCCCGGTTCCGATTTCGATCCGCTTCGTTCGGGCGCCAACCGCCGCCAGCAATGGGAACGGTGACGCGAGTTGCCGTGCGAAGTGATGGACGCGGAAGTAAGCGCCGTCGGCTCCCAGTTCCTCCGCAGCGACCGCGAGATCGATCGATTGCAGAAGGACATCACCGGCAGAGCGCGTCGCTGAACCGGTAGCGGCGGACCAATGTCCGAACGAAAGAAAACCGATCTTTTTCATTGTACCATCCAAACCTGTCATCTTAAGCCCAATTAGCTGGCCGTGAGTGAGCTCTGTTGCAAGAGCTCAACGGGAAACTCAACGTTTACGGCTTTGAACGGGTCGTCTGCAATTGCGCAAGCGAATCGAGTGGGCGTTGTCCGGGGCTATTCGAGCGTCGCCGTGCGCGTTCGGTAGGACCATTTGGTTGGAGATTAGTAAGGAAAGATGCAAAACCTTATCGGTTGGATATGCAAGCCGCTGGGCATATACGTGGTGATGTCGCTGAAATTATTATGGCGCGGTTTGGAGTTTCCAGATGTCGAAGGGCGCTTTAGCGCTGCTCATCAGCGGCGGTACTGATAACTGGGCTCCGGATCGCTGGAAGTTGCGGTTCAATCAGAAGCTCAAGGACCGAGATATTGCTCTGCTTCCTGCTGACAGGGCTGACCCGGATCTGGTGCATTATGCTGCCGTTTGGCAGCCAAAACCGGGCCTTCTTCGGACCTTCCCGAACCTCAAAGCGATCTTCAATCTAGGTGCGGGCGTTGATGCAGTCTTACAAGATCCTTTGCTTCCAGCTGTGCCGCTTGTCCGCGTCGCGGATGATGACCTGACGTCTCGCATGACGGAGTATATCGTCATGCATACGCTGATGTATCATCGGCAACAGGCTTATCTCGCCGACTGCCAGGTCAGGGGAGTCTGGGCGCCTCGCTTGCAATGGCCGGCCCGAGCTGTTCGCGTCGGCATGCTTGGAATGGGTGTGTTGGGCCGGCAGGCCGCGCTTGCGCTTCGTGATATCGGGTTTCAGGTCGCAGGCTGGAGCAAGACTGTGAGGTCAATCGAAGGTATCCAATGCTATGCAGGACCCAGTCAGCTCAACGCCTTTCTTGCGAGAACCGATATTCTCGTGGTGCTTCTGCCCTTGACGTCGGAAACGCGAGGGCTTCTTGCGCGTGATCTTTTTGTGCAGCTTGCAAGCGACGGCCCTCTCGGGGGACCGGTGATTATTAACGCTGGCCGTGGCGGACTGCAGAACGAGAAGGATATAATCACCTGTCTTGAGGATGGCACACTTAAAGCAGTCACGCTTGACGTGTTTGAGCGCGAGCCGCTGCCGTCCGACAGTCCGCTTTGGGCACATCCTGCGGTTACGATCTCCCCGCACAATGCCGCAGATACAGATCCCGATACCATCGCTTCATATGTTGCCACGCAGATTTTGAACTTCGAGGCAGGACAACCGCTGCAAAACGTGGTCGATCGCCAGCGTGGCTACTGATTACCCAATTTCTTTCGTTCTAGTACGGCGGCGAGCGATTCATCAGTCAGAGACCGCGCGTGCGCCAGAAAGCCAAAATTAAAATTGGGCAGGCGGCTGTTCGATAAGAAAGCCTGCTTCGATTGGTGCGCTTAGAGAATCCGCTGAACTGATAGCGGATAAAGATCGCGTAGAGAGCGGTGCCTGAGCTCACTGTCGCTCCTTTCGATAGAGCAAGACGCATCGTCTTTTGTAATCGCCGACTTTAGCGCCCAACGGGCGACGGCGGCCCGCGCTCTATCTGCCTTTCGACCAAACAGCCCCGGGAATACGTCCGCCGCGAAAACAATTTTCGCCACGGTGCCCCGTTGACAGAACCTTTCGTCTGAATACACTGTGCGCATATAGAAACTATTGTGCGATTATCGCACAGGAGGCAAATGTGACCAGACCGAGTGAGATCAAGCCCCGCGAAGGTTCTGTGCGGGGAACGCTATATGACGAATTCGCGGAAGGGGCTCGACTTGGACCGGTAAGTTTCGAGATAACCCCGGCAATCGTGGAGGAGTATTTTACTGCGGTCTCTGCAGATCGTGCTCTCTACAAGATTGACGATCGTCAAGCTGCGCCACCGAACGTGCTGCTGCCTTACATGACGGTGCCGATCTACATGACCTATCCGCCGAACCAGGGGATCGTCATGGCCGAGCTGGACATGACCTGGCACAAGCCGATCTGGGCGGATGAGACGACCTCGGTCGTCGCTACCGGGCGCGTTCTCACGAAGTTCGAAAAGCGTGGCCGTCGCTACATCAATTGGGAGGCGACATTCGCCCGCACGGACGGCGAGCCAATTGCAACGCTGATCAACACCTTCCACGTGCCGGAGTAAACGTTATGAAGCGCGAGATCGACATCACCCAGGAAATGATCGACGGCTACGGCCGCATCAACGGCGACAACGATATCATCCATTATGATCACGAGTATGCTTTGGCTCGCGGATTTCGCGGCACGCTTCTGCACGGTCCTCACATGACTGCCTTTGCTTCGGATCTCGGGGCAAAGCGCTACGGCAAGGAATGGCTCTATCGTGGTCATCTCAAGACCAAGTGGATCGGCCCGGTGTGCCCAAGGGATCGCTTCGTGGTTGAGCTTTCCGACGATGGGACTGTGAAAGCCGTATCGGGCGGTGAAGTCGCCATGGTCGGCTCTGTCACGCTTAAGGATTGAGGGAAGCCGTGTCCGACACGAAGGTAATCGGCGATCAGCTCGCAGCGTGCGACCTCAACCCCGGGGAGCTTTTAGCGGAGCGCGCTATCATGCTAAACAGGGGCACGTTTGATGCCTTCGCGTCGCTGACCGGCGACAATCACCCGATCCACTACGACGTCGCATATTCGAGAGCGCGCGGACTGCGAGCTCCTATCGCTCATGGCCTGCTGCTTGTCGCAATGACGGCGCTCGGTGCGACGCCGATCTCGGATCGCTTACACGCGAGCATGGTGGCCATGGTGGGGACCGAGGCCAAGTTTCTCGGTCCCGCATACTTGGATGATGCGATCAAGATCGAACTGCGCGTTGGCGAGATCGTGCCGAAGTCAAACGGTGTGTCGCTCGTGGGCTTTGATGTCGAGCTTCTTTCTGAAGCTCGGCAGGTGCTGGCGCGGGTAAGCCACCGATTTCTTCTCAAGACGACACTTTAGTGGGCGCATTATGCATTCTTCATTGAATCCGATCCAGGTCGCCGGCGCCAATCCGAAGGCGACTTTCTCGTCGGCGGTGCGTGCTGGAGATTTTCTTTATGTCTCCGGTATCACCGCCACCGATGATCAGCGTCGAATCGTCGGTGTTGGTGATATCGAGGCTCAGGCCAGATTTATTTACAGCAAGATTGCAAAGGTGCTGGAAACCGCAGGCGCAGATCTTGGCCAGATTGTCGAAACGGTAGACTACGTCACCACCTTCGAGGGTTATGAGAAAACGGCGAAGGTTCGTCGCGATGTATTCGGCGATGGTCCTTTCCCCACAGCGACGGGCGTCAAGGTGTCCGAACTCGTGCGGCCGGACGCTCTTATAGAGATCCGGGTAATTGCCTATCTCGGCGGCGGCGCATGACCTCCAGCCGCAAGTCAACGCGTTCGGTAGCAGCACAGTATCTCGAATGTCTGCGTTCCCATGGTGTCCGCTATATCTTTGGCAATGGAGGAACGGATTTTCCTCCGCTCGTCGAGGCGCTCTCCCATGATGATACCGGCATTGAGCCGATCGTCGTTCCGCATGAGAACGTCGCCGTCGCTATGGCGTATGGCTACACGCTGATCACCGGGCAGCCACAGGTTGTGATGGTGCATGTGGGGCTTGGAACTGCCAATGCTCTGTTGGGTATATTCAACGCCGCCCGCGAGCATGTGCCGATGATCGTCTCGGCTGGCCGCACGCCAGTTCTCGAGCATGGACGGCTGGGGGCCCGCAACAATTTCATCAATTGGGCCCAGGAGATGTTCGACCAGGGTGGCATGGTGCGAGAGCTCGTGAAGTGGGACTATGAGCTGCGTGACCCCGCTCAGATATCGGACGTTGTGGACCGGGCTTTCGCGATATCCCGATCTTCTCCGGAAGGCCCTGTCTATCTCGTTCTGCCGCGCGAAGTGCTTGCGGCTAATGCGATCGAAGCCACCAATCGTGGTCTCGGCGTGCAGATGCCGGCGGTTGCGGGCCTTCCGCCGGAAAGCGATCTCGAAATCTGTCGGAAATGGCTTTCAAGTGCGCGGCGCCCGCTGGTTATCACATCTGGTGCAGGGCGGACCCGCGAAGGGTTCGATGCGCTGACCGAGCTTTCGCTGAAATATGGCGTACCGGTCGTGCAATATCGGCCACGCTATCTCAGCATTCCTTGCTCTTCGCCGACCCATGCAGGATATGAAGCGGCGTCTCTCCTCCCGGATGCCGATCTCGTCCTCGTCGTCGAAAGCGATGTGCCGTGGTTACCAGACGGTGTGTCTCCAGCGTTGGGCGCCAAGATCGTCCACATCGGCCGCGACCCGCTCTATGCCGATTATCCAATGCGCAGCTTTCGATCGGATCTGACGTTGCAAGGAAGCACGCCCTTGATCTTGCGCGAGCTGATGGCTGCTCAGCCCACCGCAGCGCCGCGCACGGCTTGGCTGAAGGCTGCCACGCAGTGGCGAGACAAGATTCCTTCTGTCGGTCATGCCCTAACAAACCAATATGTTTCACGGTGCATCGCCGACGCGATGGACCAGAACAGTGTTCTCGTCAACGAATACACCTTTGCTCTGGAAGAACTGCGGGTCGAAACAAATGATCAATTCTTCACGCACAGCCCGGCTGGGGGGCTTGGATGGGCGCTGGGTGCTTCACTCGGCATTCGCATGGCGCGGCCAGACGCCACCGTCTTCGCTACGATCGGTGACGGCACGTACATGTTCGGCAATCCAACGCCGGCTCACTTCGTAAGCGCGAGTCGCGGACTTCCGTTTATCACCGTGATCTATAACAACCGGCGATGGGCGGCAGTGCATCGTGCGACGCTATCCATGTATCCGCAGGGAGCGGCAGCCGCGCAACCAACGCCTGTCTTCGCAACGCTCGAACCGGCTCCCGACTATGAACGCATCGTTGAAGCGAGTGGTGGGCTTGGCTTGCGGGTAGAGCAGGTCAGCGAGCTACAGCCGGCCATCGAGCGCGCGGTCTATGCGGTTCAAAAGGAACGCCGACAAGCGGTCATCAACGTTCTCACGGAGGCGACTTACACTCGTACAAGCTAAGGCGGACATGGAGTCCGTAGGAGAAAAAACTCTCACTATCGCAACACGATCCAATTGTTCAGACCAACAATTCAGGAATTCAGCCATGATGCGCGCTGCCCTTATCATCGTTGCCACATTATCCATGTCGCTAGCTGCTGCAGCGGAGTCATATCCGACGAGGCTGATTACGCTGGTGGTGCCGTATGCGGCCGGCGGAACAAACGACATCATTGCGCGCGCAGTTGCTAACAGGATGGCGTCCAGCCTCGGCAAGCCTGTTGTCGTGGAAAACCGGTCGGGAGCTGGCGGAAACGTGGGCGCATCCTCCGTGGCGAAGGCAACGCCTGATGGGTATACGCTGTTGACAGCGCCCATCGGTATTCTCGCGATCAACAAATGGCTCTATACGAACCTTGGCTATGATCCCGAGAAGGAATTCGCACCCATTACGCTTGCGGGTTCGGTGCCGAACGTTCTGCTCGGGCATCCTTCTGTGCCCGCGCGTGATATCAAGGAACTGATTGCCTACGCACACGCGAATCCGAAAAAGATAACATTTGCTTCAATGGGTACCGGGACGACCGGGCATCTCAATGGCGAGATGTTAAAGATCCTGGCAAACGTGGATATTCAGCACGTTCCTTATCGTGGTAGTTCACCCGCGCTTCAGGACCTCCTGGGCGGACATGTCAATATCATGTTCGACAATCTGCCTACCGCGCTGCCGCTCGTGAAGTCCGGACAACTCAAGGCGTTTGCGGTCACGAGCGCGACCCGTTCCGATGCATTGCCAGACGTTCCCACACTGGATGAAGCGGGTGTCCGCGGTTTTGACGCGACAGCCTGGTTCGGATTCGTCGCGCCGGCGGGGACCCCGGCAGAAATTCTCGATCTACTCAACAGCGAGATGGTGAAGGCGCTCAAGGACCCGAGTGTCGCAGATAAACTCAAGGCACAGGGTGTCACGATTGTCGCCAATAGCCGCGCGGAATTTAGAGATGTCATCGGTCGTGAATCGAAGCGCTGGAAGGACGTGGTCGAGCGATCCGGCGTGAAGGTGGAGTAATCTGTCAATGCGGATTGAATATCCTAATCTGACGTATGAAGTTCGAGATCGTGTCGCGACTGTAACCCTCAATCGCCCGGAGCGGCTGAATGCCCAGGACTATCCCAGCAAATGGGATTTGAAATCAGCGCTCGTTCATGCGGCGGAGGACGCAAGTGTTCGTCTTGTTGTTTTCCGCGGAGCCGGCCGCGCCTTCTGCAGCGGAATTGATCTAAAGGAGCTTTCGAGCCGAAAAATCGACGAACGCAATTTTGCCCTGTGGGAAGACTGTCTGCGGATCGTCGAAACCATGGACAAGATCGCGGTGGCGCTTGTCCACGGCTATGCGTTTGGCTCCGGCGTGCAACTCGCAATTGCGTGCGACCTGCGCATCTCGACGCCGACGACGCAGTTCGGCCTTCCGGCAGGGCGCGAAGGGCTCCTGCCTGGCCTTTCCGTGTGGCGGCTGGCCAAATTCGTCGGGATGGGACGTGCCAAGGAACTGGCTCTACTCGGAGATCCGATCGATGGCAGGGAGGCGTTGCGGATTGGTCTCGTGTCCAAGCTTGTCTCCGACGAGAATCGCGAGGCGGAGTTCGCCGACTGGGTCGGGAAAATCGCCGACCTCTCATCCGAGGGAGTGAGGGCGACCAAGCGCGCGATGAACGAGCTTGCCACCATGGACTACGACGCAGCGTTGGCTGCTTACATGGGTTATCAGCGCAAGGGTCTCGTGTCCGATGATTTTGCGGAAGCCATGCTCGCATATCGCGAGAAACGCGCGCCGCGGTGGAAATAGGACAGCACGATGACTTCCGTGAAGCACGCTTATGATCCGTCCGATGTCATGCCGCCGGCAGGTCATTGGGTGCATGGACGCGCTCGAACCGATTGCGTTTCGATGCTTGATGTCATGCGCCCTTCCGATGGCTGCGTACATGGGCGCATACCTCAGGCGAATGAGGGATTGGTGGACGCAGCTGTCGCTTCGGCGCGCGATGGTCATCGCGTTTGGGCCGCTATGCGCCCGCGGGAACGCGGAGCTGCGATGCGTCGCTGGGCTGAATTCGTGCACCGGGATATTGTGGCGCTGGCGCAGCTCGAGTCCGTTGTCTCTTCGCGCCCCTACCACGAAGCTGTCGCCGCGGATGTGCCGGCCGTGGCGGAATGGCTGCGTTTTTACGGTGAATATGCCGACAAGCTCGAAGGGACTGTGACCGCGAGCGGAAATGATCGCCTCTCGTTGGTGTTGCGGGAGCCTTATGGCGTAGTCGGCATCATCACGCCCTGGAATTTTCCACTTTTCCTCGCGGCCTGGAAGCTCGCGCCGGCCATCGCTGCTGGCAATGCCGTTGTGGTCAAGGCATCCGAACTGACGCCATACTCCATCCGCAAGCTGGCCGAACTCGCCAGTGAGGCGGGACTTCCCGATGGCGTTATCAATGTGATCCACGGATCGGGGCCGGAGACTGGTGCGGCGCTCGTCCGGCATCCGGGTATCGATTATGTGACCTTCACGGGATCGACGGCAGTCGGTGCGCGTATCATGTCGGATGCTGCAGCGTCAGGGATCAAGCCCGTTTCGCTTGAACTCGGCGGCAAAAGCGCGACGGTCGTCTTTTCCGACTATGGAGACCTTGAAACAGTTGCCGATCATGTCACGTGGGGTATCACGCGAAACGCCGGGCAGCTTTGCTACGCCGGAGCGCGGCTCGTCGTGGAGGAAAGCATTGCAGACGAACTGATCGAGCGCATTGCCAAGCGCATGCAAATGTTGGTGCCCGGTCCGACCTGGTCGCCGCAAACGACATTTCCGCCCATCATTAGCCAGAAACAGTGCGCGCGCATCTCGTCGCTTGTGCGCTCGACGCGCGAAGAGGGTGCCATCTCCCGATGCGGTGCCGGTGCCTTTGAATTGCAGGGTGGTTCATTTTTCCGTCCAACAATTCTCGATAGAGTGAAGGATGGAATGACCGGATACCGCGAGGAAATCTTCGGTCCCGTTCTTTGCGTGCAACGCTTCGCGAAGCGTGAAGAAGGGCTGCAACTTGCCCAGCATCCAGTGTACGGCCTGTCTGCCGCGGTGTTTACCCGAGACGTCGCTACGGCCCTATCTGCGGCGCGCACGCTGAAAGCAGGCACAGTGTGGATCAATCGTTGGGGGCGCACTCCGGAAATGATGACAAGCCCCTTTGGTGGCTACGGACAATCGGGTTTCGGCAAGGAGTCCGGCAGGCAGGGAATTGAAGGTTTCATGCGTGCGAAGGCCGTCTGGATCGATTTCAGCCAGACAGCCGAGCTGTCGCAGGGAGGTCGTCAGTGAGTCGAAGCGCCCACAACGACGCCTGGATTTCGGCAGCGCTGGACCCGGCATCGGTTGCTATTATCGGGGCATCCGAGAACCCCGAGAAGATCGGCGGCCGTCCCATCAAATACATGAAAGCCCACGGCTACCGTGGTGTGATCTATCCGATCAATCCGACCCGTTCCGAGATCCAGGGACTGCGCTCCTATCCGGATATCTCTGCGCTTCCTGCTGTTCCGGAGATGGCTATCGTCTGCATTCCGGGCCAGCTTGCGGTCGAGGCGGTTGAGGAATGCGCGCGGCGCGGTGTGAAGATCTGCGTCATTGTATCCTCCGGATTCGGCGAGACCGGCGCTGAAGGGCGGCAGCTTCAGGATCGCATGTTGGACGCAGCTCGCCGGCACGGAATGCGACTCGTCGGACCCAATACGCAAGGGCTCGTGAATTTCAGCTCGGGTGCAATTGCCAGCTTCGCGACTCTGATCGGCGAACTCGGTGCTGAAGATGGACCGGTCGCCATTGTGAGTCAGAGTGGGGCAATGAGCGTTGTGCCTTATGCCTTTCTGCGGGCCGAAGGCATCGGGGTGCGCCACGCGCATGCGACTGGCAATGAGTGCGATTTGACTGTTGCCGACTTCGCGCTTGCCGTGGCGCAAGATCCTGGTGTCCGGCTGATCTTGCTCTATATGGAATCGATATCCGATCCCGCAACTCTCAGTGAAGCGGCCCGTGTCGCGCGCGCGCGCGGCGTGCCGATCGTCGCGCTTAAAGCCGGCGTGTCCAGCCGAGGGCAGGCAGCGGCCAGCTCTCACACCGGAGCCCTCGCGACCGAAGACAAGGTCGTCGATGCGTTCTTCCGCCAAGCCGGAATTTTACGCGTCTCCGATATGCGGTCGCTCGTGCGTGCCGCGCGCGTGCTCATCAATGGGGCCAGGCTCGATGGCCGACGTGTGGTGGCGATCAGCAATTCGGGCGCTTGCTGCGTCATGGCGGCGGACGCTGCGGAACGCCACGGGCTAGACCTCGAACCGCTGGCCTCTCATACGCGCAGCATGCTGGAGCGCGTACTGCCTCCCTTTGCGAGTGCCGCAAACCCGATCGACTTGACGGCTGCGTTGCTTTCCAACAGCAAGCTCTTTAGCCAGGTTCTGCCGCTGCTGGCTCCGAATGATGTTGCAGATGCTTACTTCATCAGCCTGCCGATGTCCGGGAAGGGTTATGACGTCCCACAGTTCGCAGAGGATACGGCCTCTTTTGCAAGGCAGACGGGGAAGCCGACGGTAGTTGCAAGCCCGCTGGCGAGTACGCGCGACTTGTTCGAGAAGGCAGGCGTAGCGAGCTTTGAGCATGACGAGGATGCTATGCTCGCGCTTGGTCAACTTGCGCGCGTAACTGCGTTGCAGAACGAGGCCGAGCGCCTTGTGGGCGCGTCTATGAAGACTGTGAAATCAGGGTTGCCAGTGTCGGCGGGGGGCTTCCTGTCCGAGAGCGACAGTCTCGCCTGTCTTGCGGAACTCGGTATACCCGTTGCTCCTTATCGGTTGTGCCGGTCCAGGCAGGAATTGGCCGTCGCGTTGCGGGAAGTGCCGGGCCCCTGGGTTATCAAGGCCTGCTCGGCGGAGATCCCGCATAAGACCGAGTATGGGCTCGTCAAACTTGGTATTGCGGATCAAGAGACTGCTATCTCTGCCTTCGACGCGATCACCGAGGCGGTGCAGAAACTCGGGAAGGGTCTTGATGGTGTGATCGTTGCGAGCATGTTGCGTGCGCAGCGCGAGATGATTATCGGTGCGCGCTGGGATGCCCAGTTCGGAAGCATCGTGATGATCGGTGACGGTGGCAAGTACGTCGAGGCCATGCCCGATGTCGTCACGCTGATCCATCCCTTCGATGTGGAGCATTGTCTCGCGCGGATGCGTGCTTTGCGTATGGCTCCTCTCTTCTCTGGCGTCCGCGGGGAAGCCCCCCTTTCTGCAACGCATGTTGCCGAGATTGCGGTGAAGCTAGGTAGCTGGGTCCACTATCATGCTGGACGTGTAAAGTCTGCCGACATAAACCCTCTCATGTTAGGACCAGCCGGCGCAATGGCGGCAGCGGACGCGCTCGTTGAGCTGGTGCGCTCATGAGGGAAATATGACGACGAAGGCCAAAAAGTCTCGACGCGGCAAGGCGGTGGATCGCCGCCAGGATAGTGAGGAGGACAGCGCCCGCGGAAAGCACTTCGTCAATGGTTTGGCGAAGGGGCTTTCCATGATCCAGGCGTTCAGTGCGGAAACACCTGCTTTGACACTTGCAGAAGCGGCTGCCGTAACCAGCCTCACGCGAGCATCGGCGCGGCGCATACTCATGACGCTTGAGGATCTCGGCTTCGTCGCGCGCGAAGGGGTGCGGCACTTCATCCTTACGCCCAAGGTGCTGGCGCTTGGATATTCCTACCTCGCATCTACGCCATTGTGGTCGTTTGCCAGCCCGATATTGCAGGATCTTGTCGAGGAAGTGGGCGAAACCTGCGCCATAGCCGTCCAGGACGATACAGATCTCGTCTATGTCTTGCGCATTCCCATTCATCGCATTTTGAGCCAAGGGGTAATCGTCGGCTCGCGCCTACCGCTCTATTGCCATTCGGGGGGGCGGGTGCTGCTCTCTGATTTAGGCCCCACACAGCTCGATTCCTACTTCGCGCGCGCGCGTCTCAAGGCGTTTACACCCCGCACGGTTGTGGACCCAGCACGTCTGCGCAAGCTGCTCAAGGATGTCACTCGCCAGCAGTATGCATGGGTGAGCAGCGAGATCGAAGAGAACGTCTCCGGACTATCGGTCCCCATTCGTCAGGTCGATGGCAGGGTGATTGCTGCGTTGAACGTCAGCATCAATCAGCCCGCGGTCAAGGAAGATGCAATGGTCAAGCGGCTGCTGCCGAGCTTGCAGACTGCGGCAGACCGAATTCAGGCTTCGCTCTCGGTCGGACAACCGATGCGCAGGGCGGCTGCCTCGCAGAATCTCAAGGGACGGGGCGGATGAAGGCACTCAAGCCGACGCGTCTCGCGTCCATGGAACTGCGCAATGCCGTGGTGGTCGCTCCCATGTCGCGCATGCAGGCTCAGACCGACGGCGTCGTTTCATCCGATATGCCCGACTATTATGCGCGCTACGCGCGCGACGGCGCTGGGCTGGTGATGACCGAGGCCGTCTATACCGATGAAACATCCGGCCGCGCATATTTCAATCAACCCGGACTTGCCAACGACAGGCAGGGCGAAGGGTGGCGGAAGGTCGTCGATGCGGTGCATGCCGCTGACGGTCGGATTTTCGCGCAACTCCAACACGGCGGACGGCTTGCCGAGCCGGGTTTGAATCCGCTGCATCTGGCCGCAAGCGATGGCGTTGCGGCAGGAAATACGTGGCAGACCGGACGCCCGAATGCGGTGGCGCGCGCTGCTACCGTGACTGAAATCCAAGAGATCGTTACGTCATTTGGAGATGCTGCTCGACGGGCATGCGAGGCCGGGTTCGATGGCGTGGAAATCCATGGCGCACGCGGCTACCTCATCGATGATTTTCTTTCTGCCAGCACCAACCGCCGTACCGACATGTTCGGTGGGTCGTTAAAGTCGCGTCTCGAGATACCCCTTGCAATGGTGAAGAGCGTGCGTGCGGCGATTGGGGCTTTGCCGCTGAGTTTCAATTTCTCCCTCTACAAGATGGATGACCCTGCGTATCAGCCGCCTGGTGGCCAGGACGAGGTGACGGAGATAGTGCGAGCGCTGTGCGGTGCGGGCACCGACATCATCCACGTCAGCACGCGCAAGGCGTTGCGCACCGAGGCATGGGGTGAGCCGCTCTTTCGTACCGTCCGGGCAGCAGCATCCGGCGATATCATCGCCAATGGCGGTTTGACGACACTTGAGGATTGCGAAGCTGCGCTTCAGGAGGGTGGTGCAACCGCGGTCTCGATCGCTCGAGCTTATCTCGCTAATCCAGACTGGTTGACTCGCATGATCGCCAAGAGCGATGTGGTGCGATACGCGCCTGGACAAGAGCGTTTGCCGCTGCTTGGTGACGTTCGGGCCTGACATGCTCGACCGCGCTCGCTTTGATCCATCGATTCTCGAGAGAGAAATCTATGGCTTAGCGAAATCGGCTTTCAGTTTCGATTTTAAGATTTTGCCTGTCGGGCCAATCGGCAATTCGTTGGTCAGAACAATTTCCTTTGGCCGTTTATAGGCAGTGAGATTCTCCTTCGCCCAGGCATCAAGTTTGGCAACATTGAGCTGACGGCCTGCTGTCGGTTGAACATAGGCGATGATTTCCTCGTTGCCATCCACGGCGCGGCCAACCACAGCCACCAGCGCAACGCCGGGGAACTGCGACAAGACCGCCTCCACCTCGATAGGGTAGACGTTGAATCCGCTACGGATGATAACGTCCTTCGTTCGACCGACCAGAGACAGATTACCGTCCTGATCCAGAGATCCGATGTCTCCCGTTGTCATGAAGCCGTCGGGCCGCCTGACTTCAGCGTTTGTGAGCTCGTTTTTATAGTATCCCAGCATGAGATTGGGGCCCTTGACCCATATCTCTCCGGGTTCTCCAATCGCGGCATGCTTGCCGTCTTCGCGAACGATACGGATTTCGATTCCGGGCTGCACCACACCGACCGATCGACCTATTGTGGCGCCGCGTGATCGCGTGATCGGCGCGATCTCTGTCATCCCGTATGAATTACCGAGCTCGAGCCCGAAGGCCTCTTCGATTTGCGTCTTCAGTGTCAGGTCGAGCGGCATTCCACCGACGGCAATGAAGCGCAACCGATTGGATCGCAGCGAAACGTTGTTGCTCTTGGCGTATTCGAGCAGTCGCGCGAAGATCGTGGGTACGCCCATGACGTAGGTGATGCGATCGGCCTTGAGCGCGGTCACGAAACTGTCGGGACGGAATTGAGTCACGAGTTCGGTTGTGCCGCCGGCCCAGATTGCCGTTGTCAGCATCGCTCCGAGACCGATAACATGACTCACCGGCGTGATATTGTAGAACACATCGTCTGGCGTAATGTTGCGGAGCTCGGCCATGTTTCCGCCCATATACATGATAGCCTGGTGGCTCAGCATCACGCCTTTCGGCGCACCTGTGGTGCCCGACGAAAACAGCAGAATGGCGGTCTGGCGTTCTTTCTCCGCATAAACCGGCTCAGGTTGCGCGTTGACGTCCGTGGCTCCGAACGCGACTTTGCCAAAAACAGGATCTTCGTGCGGCCGAGCCTGTGCCTGCGCGGCGTGATCCGCCGCCGCCGTTGAATCTCCGACCGTGTAAACGACTGTGCGGCACCCGCTGTATGCGCGGCAGGCCTCGATCTCGCGCGCTGACATTCGTGCATTGATGGGACTCGCCCATGCGTCGAGATCGGTCGCGGCAAAAATGAATGTGACAGCGGCAATGGAGTTCTCGTTCACGATCATCACACGATCGCCACCGACAACACCGGTCGCTTTCAGCAAGTCCTTGGCGCGTTCAATAGCTTGCCAAAAATCCAGATATGTAACGGACTTCCCAGCCGAGATGAGCGCGATGCGATGCGGCGCGGTCAAGGCCTGCCGCTGAACCAGCCCTGCGAGCCGCGACGGCATGGACGCCAGCAAGGCTTCCGCGCTGCCGCCGTTGAGCGGGTCAACCGCGCTGAATTCCGTCTCGTGCATTGCGGCTGCTTTTACTGTCGACGACATGGCCTTCCCCAAGCGCTATGATTATGCGCCTTCTGCCGCAAGATGGTTTCTGTTCTCCCAGAAGACCACCTTGCGATGCAGGTATTGCAGGATCTCATTTCCGGCCACCCCGATGGCGGCGAGAACGATGACCACCGCGAACATCGTTGCGACATCCATCGTCATAGAGGAAGCCTGCAATAAGTTACCAAGTCCGGCCTTGGATGCGATGAATTCGCCAACGACTGCGCCGATCAGCGCCATAGCGACGCTGATCTGAAGGCCAGCGAAGATGGATGATGCTGCCGCGGGGAGTTTGACATTGAGCAGGATATTCCATCGCGATGCACTGAACGCACGGTAGAGGTTCACGATGTCCGGATTGACCGAGCGGATGCCGACCAGTGTGTTGATGAAAACAGGGAAGAAGCAGATCAGTGCGACCAGGACGATTTTGGAGGATATCCCAAATCCGAACCAGACGATGATGAGCGGCGCGAGGGCGACCTTTGGCATCGATTGCAACGCGACGATATAGGGCATCAGCGCTCGCTCGATGAGCGGAATTTCGGCCAGAAGGGCGCCGATCGCGATGGCGAGAAAACAGCCGAGGAGATAGCCAACGACCACTGCATAAAGCGTCGCGGCGATATGCGGATAGAAGGTGCCTCCTATAAGGCCATCGATGAGCGCTCCACCGACGGAAAGCGGCGAGGGGACAAGATAAGCGGGCACCTTGAAGAAGCGGACCGAGAGATCCCACAGCAGCAGGGTGATCACGAAAAACGAGATGGAAATCCCAATTTCAATCCAGCGAAATTTTGTCATGCGGTCCTCGCAGATTGCGTGGTGCTTGATTTGAACAGCGCCCTGAGGTGGGTTGCATACTCGCCGAACATGGATTGTCCCATGGTTTCGACGTCCCGGACGCGAGGAAGGTCGATTTTAAGGTCGTCAATAACGCGACCCGGACGCTGCGACAGCGTCAGGACACGATCCGATAGATACACCGCCTCCGGAATCGAGTGGGTGATGAACAGCACGGACTTTCCGGTGGTCATCCATATCTGCTGCAATTCGTCCATCATGAATTCGCGCGACATTGCGTCGAGTGCTGCAAATGGCTCATCCATCAACAGCATCGCAGGGTCGTGAATAAGGCCGCGCGCGATGCCGACCCGTTGCTGCATTCCGCCGGAAAGTTCGTACGGATAGTGATTGACGAAGTCGCCCAGCCCGACGAGCCGCAGAAGATCGTGCGCGCGATCCTTGTATTCGGCGATGGGCATGCGCATGGCCCTGATCGGCACGAGAACGTTCTCCAGAACAGTCTTCCATGGGAGAAGCGTCGGTTGCTGAAAGACAATTCCGACATCCGGCCGCGGCGCTTTAACCTCGGCGTTAGCCAGAACAACCTTGCCTGAGGTCGGACGCAGCAGACCGGACACAATCCGAAGCAAGGTCGATTTGCCGCATCCGGACGGCCCGAGGATCGAAACGAATTCGCCTTTCCGGATCGAGAACGACAGATCGCGGATGGCTGGAATCGGGCCACGGCTCGAATTGTAGGTCAGATTCATCTGGTTGATCGAGAGCACGGGATTCGGAGAATCGCCACGCATCTGTTTTGTTGTCTGATCCGGTTTCGACATATTGGTGCGACCTTGGGCCTCTCGCGAGATATCTGCGGTTTCCCGTCCGCGGATTGATGGGTTTTGTGTGTGCGGGTCTGCGCCCGTTTGCCGGTTGATCCGCCATTCGGCGGCAGTGCAGGAGCCATTGTGCACAATTCGCACGGTCGTGCAAATAATTTCATTGCGGGTTATTTTTGCGACGTAAAACTGCTATCATTGCCGGTAGATGCAAGACCCGATAATTTGCCGCATCGGATCGCGGACAACGCTCGAAATTGGATTCCCGGAACATGAAGAGTAAATCGAAAGCCATTGCCGGAAAGCGGCCTGGTCGAGTTCAGAGGCGCAAGGATTTGCTGGGCATTGTTTACGAAGTCATTTCGGAATCCGGCATTGACGGAGCCAGCATGCGACAGATCGCCGACCGGGCGGAGGTCAGCACCGGAACGATCAACTACCATTTTGGAAACAAACAAAAGCTGATCATGGCGGCGCTTCAGGCTGCCTATGAGACACCCTCCGAAGAGGAGCCCAGTTCTTCACCGCTGGCGCAACTCAAGGTGTTTGCCTTCAGCCATATTTTTCGCTCGTCGAACGACCGGTTCTGGCGCTTTTGGGTCAACTACGCCGCTGCCGGCACCAGAAGCACTGAGCTGCGGAAGCATCAAAACCGGCGTTTCGAGAAGCAACTCGGCTTCTGGAGGAGGCTGATCGAGAGCGCTATCAAGGCTGGGGAGTTGCCGGCCGATCTTGAGGCGCAGCGCGCTTCCGAGCATCTCCTGATCTTCGTCCACGGACTCGTCATGCGTCAGATATTGCGTGCAGATGCAGAAAATCGTGCGCATTGCGAAAAGCTTCTCGAGGAGTATTTCGAGGTCTTGGAGCGGCGTAAGCCTGAGACGGATGGCAAGACTTTGAAGCCTTCGATCCGGGAATTGTCCGAGATCAGCTAAGCTCATTGGCGCAATTATAGAGACCGTCGGTCATAAGGCCGGCGGTTTTTTTGTATCTTTGGATTATTTGCACGGTCGTGCGAATTATGTTAACCGATCCCGGATTGCCCGTAGCAAGATCAAAGGAAAGATAGCCCGCATGCCTGTTGTCCTTGTCGAAAGACCATCTCCGCACGTCGCCGTCGTCCGCTTCAACCGCCCGGATGTGCGTAACGCGCTGAACACCGAAGTGCGCCGCCTTCTGCATGGACACTTCGCCCAGCTGGCGGACGATCCCGATGTCCGTTGCGTTGTTTTGACGGGCAACGAACAGGCATTTGCCGCCGGCGCGGACATTCAGGAGCAGGCAGGCCGCGACGTCGTCGGCGCGATCGAGGCTTACACGACCCGCGCCGTGATGGATTTTCCGAAGCCGGTCATTGCGGCAGTTAACGGCTTTGCGCTTGGCGGCGGTTGCGAATTCGCGATGCAGTGCGACATCATCATCGCGAACGACAAGGCCAAGTTCGGTCAGCCCGAAATCAAGCTGGGTCTGATTCCAGGCGCTGGCGGAACACAGCGGCTGCCGAGGACGGTCGGCAAGTACAACGCGTTGTACCTGCTGCTGACAGGCGCGTTCATCAACGCCAACGACGCGCATCGCATGGGCCTCGTCAGCGAAATTGTTCCGGGCAACTGCGAACCGCGCGCGCTTGAGATCGCCGCGCAGATTGCAACGCTTGCGCCGCTGGCAGCGCAGCAGATCAAGGAGGTGGTGAATGCGGGCCTCGATACGTCGCTCGATGCCGGGTTGAAGCTCGAGCGGCGCGGCTACCAGTTGATGTTCGGTACCGCGGACATGCGCGAAGGCGTCAAGGCATTCACGGAAAAGCGTGTAGCCGCCTTTGCGGGCAAGTAAAACGTCGAGGAACCCTGAGGAAAATCAATGATAAATCGCGATATCGCAATTATCGGCTTTGCCGAGACAAAGATCGAATTCCGGTCTGGCCGCAGCGTCTACGATCTGGCCGGCGAAGCCATGGCTGGCGCACTCGCGCATGCCGGGATTGAAAAATCCGAGATCGATGGCATGGCTGTCTCTTCCAGCTTTGCGGATGCCGGCAATCCGTTTTATGGGCCGATTCTATCGGCCTATCTCGGGCTTGAACTGGACTGGTGCCAGGTGACGGATCTTGGCGGAGCGTCGGCCTCCGGCAACATCGCGCGCGCTGCCGCGGCAATTAAAGCAGGGCTCTGCGAAACTGTTGTTGTCATCGCATCCGATCCGCAGTCCAGTGAAAACAAGCAGGCTATTGGAGCTTTCCGAGGCGAATTCCAGTACCCGATGGGCATCATGGGTCCTCCGGGATACTTCGCATTGATCAGCCAGCGCTACGATCATCAGTACGGGCTGGATCCCAAGGCGCTTGGAAAGCTTGCGGTGACTCAGCGGAACCATGCGCTGATGAATGATCTCGCATGTGAGAAGCTTAAAAAGCCGATCACGGTCGACGATTACCTCGCATCGCCGATGATTTCCGACCCGATCCGGATGCTGGATTGCGTCATGGTATGCGACGGCGCCAGCGCGTTTATCGTTACGACGACCGAGCGTGCGAAGAAGATGGGCGCAAAGAAGATGGTCCATCCGATTGGCTATGGCGAACGGGTAAACTACATGGAGACAAACCCGACTCCCGACATCACCGAGGGCGGTCACCGCGCTGCGGGCAAGCGGGCGTTTGAACGCGCTGGCATGAAGCCTTCCGACATCAAGATGTTCCAGCCCTACGACGACTTTCTTATCGCCATCGTCATGCAACTCGAACATCTCGGTTTCTGTGAAACAGGGCGCGGTTGCCAATTCGTCAACGAGCGCGACATGACCTATCGCGGCGATCTTCCGTTGAACACGGGCGGCGGACAGATTTCAGCAGGGCAGGCCGGACTGGCAGGCGGTGCGCATAATCTGTCGGAAGCTTTGCGCCAGTTGTTTGGTGAGGCTGGCGCCCGCCAGATCAAGGATCATGCCAATGCGATCGTTACCGGAATCGGCTGGATACCGTACGGACGTAACTGGGGCTCAAGCACCGCATTGATTTTGGAGGCTGCATAATGTCGATCGAATTCGATCCCTTGGCGGGACAGCGTCCTGCTCCGATTCCGTTGAACTTCAGCAAGCCGTTCTGGGACGGCGCGAAGGACAAGAAGCTGATGCTTCAGTATTGCCCGAAATCGGGCAAGTACCAGTTCTATCCCCGGCCGGTCAGTGTCTACACCGGCACACGCGAACTGGAATGGCGCGAAGCCAGCGGGAAAGGGCACATCTATTCGTTCTCGCTGTCATATAAGGCTCCGCCTCCGTTCAAGGACGTGAAGCCTTACGTCATCGCGAGCGTCGAGCTCGAAGAAGGCGTGCGGATTCTGACCAACATCATTAATTGCGATCCGAAAGCCCTCAAGATCGACATGCCGGTCCGCCTGACATGGGTGCTGGCCGGGACTTCGAACTATCCGGTGTTCGAGCCGGCATAAACAACCCGTCGAGGTTGACCCTTCGACCGACCAAAAGCAAGCCGCCGACAATTGTCGGCGGCTTTGTCGTAAGAGGACTCCGGATATCGTTTACTTCGTAGCCGCCTTGGCTCGCTTGATGACGTCCGCGCGGTCGAACTTGTTGAAGTCGGCTACAAAGCGGTTCGTATAAAGCTTGTCCATCGGTAGGTCGGTGACCGTAATTACGCCGCCGAGCTTGAGCGACTTGATGACGCCTTGCCACTCGGCATCGGTAAAGCTGCCCAACAGCGGCTTTTCTCCCGGCCCAAAGTAAAGCAGCTTCTTCATACGCGCCGACAGGATCTTCAGTTCTTTTGCCATCGCCTCGCTTTCCAGGCCTTGCGGTTTTTGGGCAGGGTAAGCTCGCCAGAACGACCGGATGCATTCTTCTAGATTGGCGTCACAGGCGACGATGCTTTTAGCGATGGCGCGGCCAAAACGGGCAACGAACTCGGGCTTGTTTTTCATCAGATCGTCTGTGACCGCGAACCCGTGACTTGGGTTTCCGTTGAATTCGCTTGGAAAGTTGACCTCGCGGAGTTTGAAGCCGGAAGCTTCGAGAGTCGCGTGCATGGTGTCCCAAAGATTCAAGGCATCCACCTGTCCAGTCGTCATCGCCCGGAATGCTGGACCGCCAGTACCGACGGTGAAAAGCGAGTATTGACTTGGCTGGATACCGACAACGCCCAACGCAGCCTTGGTGACGGGGACGTTGCCGAATGTCGGACCGGCGATTCCGATTGTTTTACCTTTCAGGTCGGCAAGTCCTTTGATCGGGCTGTTCTCGGGAACAACGATCTCCCAGATCGACTGCCGCGTGTAATTGAAAACAAAGCGCAATGGAATTGGTGTCGCGCCTGGCTGAAGTGCATTGACCACGGTTTCCACGCCCACATAACCGGTGTCGAATCCTCCCGACAGTATTTGCTGAATGACGGGATAAGTCCCCTGCATGGAGACGACCTCGTAGTCGAGGTTGTCGTCCTTGAAGAGGCCAAGCTCCTTGCCGAAAGTCAGGTGCGCCATGTTGGACGCAAAGCCGGCTGGCCAGCCGATTTTCACGACGTCAGGCGACTGGGCGACAGCGACCGAGGAAAGGAGTGGGATGCTGCCAGCAATCACGAGCGCGAACCGCAACTGTGACAATGCCTTTCGATTGATACAGTGTGACAATTTTCTCTCCCCTATAGTAATTAATTTTTATTTGCACGATCGTGCGATTAGGTGAGAGACAAGTCAAGCCTCATTCGATACGAGCGCCATCACGTCGCAGCACTAAGGCACGGGAATAACTGCAGGAAGGCGGAATCCGCTGCGTGCATGCAGCGGCATGTCGAACAACGCATTTCGCCTGGGTCTCTATTTCCAGTGCTTGGTGACGCCGGACCGTTCATTTCCAAGCTGTCGAAATGGGTGCAATGCAAAACAGAAATGCAAATTGTACGCCCGTACAATTCCTGAAGTTGGTTGACAGAATAAAGTTGAGGTGGCAACTAACTAGGCGCATGCGAGTGCGGACGGTTTGCTGATCGCTCGGAGGAATCTGGTTTTGCCGAACGAGCGGGCCTGATGAATCACAGGGGCTCGTTTCTCTTGTGCGATGCCGGATCGACGGACGTTCGTTTCAGTCACTAGGAGGAGAATGACCATGGACGTGATTGCTGATCGGACCGCTACCGACATCGATCCTTTTTCATCGGGTTACATCCTCGATCCCTATGCATCTCATGAGCGGATGAGAGATCTTGCCCCCGTTGTCTGGCTCGAGAAATGGAACGTCTGGGCTGTTGCTCGCTACGAGCAAGTGCAGTCCGTTCTGACAGACTGGCGGACTTTTTGTTCGGGCGGCGGCGTCGGAATTCTCGATCAGCGTAAGAATGGCGGCTGGAGAACGCCAAGCCTTCTTCTTGAAACAGATCCGCCCGACCATACCGCCAACCGCGCAATCGTCGGCCGCATTCTCTCCCCCGCGGCGCTGCGCGCTTTGCGCGCTACGTTCGAGAAGGAAGCGGAAATTCTGGTCGATAAGGTCGTCAAGGCCGGAACGGTTGAGGGCATTACCGGATTTGCTGAAGCCTTCCCCATGAAGGTATTTGCAGATGCGGTTGGCGTACCTCTCGAGGGCCGGCACCATCTGATCGCTTGGGGCAACATGGTGTTTAATGGCATGGGGCCTCGCAACGAACTGTTCGACTGTGCAATGGCGAATGCCGACGAGGTGTCGCAATGGGTCAACATGGCCTGTCAGCGTGAAAACCTGACGGACGGCAATCTTGGCGCGCAAGTTTATCGTCATGTTGATTCTGGAGAGATCGACGAACGGCACGCCGCGCTGTTGGTCCGGTCCTTTCTGTCAGCCGGAATTGATACGACAACATACGCGATAGCCAGTGCGCTTTTCTGTTTCGCCAGTCATCCCGACCAATGGGACATCGTTAGGAGCGAGCCGGCGATGGTGAAAGCGGCGTTCGAGGAAATGATGCGCTTTGAATCGCCGTTTCAGACATTCTTCCGAACGACGACGTGCGATACGGAACTCGCGGGCGTTCAGATTGAAAAGGACAGCAAGGTCCTTGTGTCCATCGGTGCCGCGAACCGCGATCCGCGCAAATGGAACAATCCCGACAATTTCGACGTTCGGCGCAGCACAACGGGGCATGTCGGGTTCGGGGCCGGCATTCACGGTTGTGTTGGACAAATGATCGCCCGGCTCGAAGTTGAGGTGCTCTTATCCGCGCTTGCGCGACGGGTGAGTCGGATAGAAATGACCGATTCACCGGTTCGCCAGTTGCACAATACGCTGAGGGGCTTCGAGCGCCTTCCTCTGCGCTTTCACGCGTGAGGCGGTAAAGATTCAATGCCGTCGATCACCTTCATTCAATCTAATGGACGCCAGGACGTCCTCGATGTGCCGGTCGGCACCACGCTCATGCACGCGGCCGTCGGCGCAGGTCTCAACGGTATCGTTGGTGAGTGCGGCGGATCCGCGATGTGCGCAACATGTCATGTCTATGTGGATCAAAAACAGGATCAGGCGAAAGCAATTCCCCCGGTCAGCGCTGTTGAAGACGCGATGCTCGATTCTGCGGCATCGGAGCGACGGAGTGAAAGCCGTCTGAGTTGCCAGCTCCGTGTTACAGAAGCGTTCGATGGCCTTGTGGTTCATCTACCCGAGAGCCAGCTATGACGGCGCCCGAAACGGTCATCATCGTCGGCGCGGGTCAGGCGGGATTCCAAGCCGCGGCTTCGCTGCGCGATGAGAAATTCGCGGGCCGCATTCTTTTGATTGGCGATGAACCGCATTTGCCGTACCAGAGACCACCTCTCTCCAAGGCGGCGCTCGAATCCGGGGCGCAGGCCACCGGACTATCACTCAGGCCGTCGAAATTCTTCGACGACAGAATGATAGAGGTCCGGTCCAATGAGCCGGTTTCAAAAATCGATCGTTCGAGCCTATTGGTCACGCTGCGCTCAGGAGAAATTCTCCGATACGATCATCTTGTTCTTGCGACCGGCACGCGGAATCGGCTTCTGCAGGTTCCCGGCGCAGATCTCGACGGGGTTTGCTATCTTCGAACTGCGGCCGATGCCGAGGTTCTCCGGGCCAAGCTTGAACAGGCCAAACACTTGGTCGTCATCGGTGCTGGCTTTATCGGTCTCGAAGTCGCTGCGGTTGCTCGGAAGCGCGGTATTGCCACGACGGTGCTCGACATCGCGTCGCGGCCTATGGCGCGTGCCGTCAGTTCACTGACGTCGGATTATTTTCACGGCCTTCACGCAAAAAGCGGCGCGAAGATTCATATGAATGCCGACGTTGTTGCGATCGACGGCGTCGATGGGAAGGTGACTGGAATTCAACTCGGAACCGGTGAGCGGCTTGCGGCGGATCTCGTTCTGGTTGGAATCGGTGTGGTTCCAAATGCAGAGCTGGCAGCTTCAGCGGGGTTGTTGGTGGACAATGGCATCGTCGTCGATGAATTCCTGACGACCAGCGCCCCGCATATTTCCGCCATCGGCGACTGTGCAGCTTTTCCGGCCGGCGCGGACGGTATGTTGACGCGGCTGGAATCGGTGCAGAACGCCGTCGATCAGGGACGTGTCCTGGCTGCGAAACTCGTGGGCCGGCAGATGCGTTATGCAAGCGTGCCGTGGTTCTGGAGCGACCAGGGCGACGTCAAATTGCAGATTGTTGGCCTTGCAGCAGGGCATGATGAAGTCCTGGTTTCAGGCGAAATGGATGGCGGCTGCTTCTCAGTATTCTGCTTCAGAAGAAAAAATCTCGTTGCCATCGAATCCGTCAACCGCCCGGCCGATCACATGGCTGGCCGGCGCTTATTAAAGCATAACGTTCGGTTGTCACCGGAGCAGGTCACTGCCGCGCAGTTCGATATCAAGGCAATGGAGATTCAGGCGCGTGAGACGGCGTTGGAGGTTTGTCCATGACAGGCCGAGCCATCCGCGAAAGCCATCTTCGCCAAAGAAATGCCTCCATCTCGCTACTTTTTCCGTTTGCCTTGAGTGGGGCTCGTGGGGTCGTAGGCGTTCACGTAAGGCACATTAGCGCGCATCTTTCGCAGGCAGACGATGAGAGTTTCGATCTCTTCCGGCGAAAGAGTCGACAGCAGCCGTTCTTCGCGCGCAAGCGCTGCAGCAATAATGCGGTCATGGAGAGCATTGCCGGATTTGGACAGCCGCATGATCCGCGAGCGGTTGTCATCGGGATCGGGCTCACTCGTAACAAGACGCTCGTCCTCAAGGACGTGCAGGCTGCGACTGACCGCGCCTTTATCGAGTCCGATCGCGTTGATGATCTGGTTCGCGCTGATGTCAGGCATTCCCGCGAGGACGCCCATCACGCGCCACTCGGTGATCCCAAGACCGAAGTGATTCCGGTAGGTGTCGGAAGCACCGCGCGACAGCCTGTTCGAGATGTAAGTGAAAAAGTACGGGATGTGCCGATCCAGATCGAGCACGGTGCGGCCGGATACGGCTGTAGCTCCCTGACGAACATTTTTCTTTTGCACGAATATTTTCCCCGCAATTTCTCAAAGGAAATCCGGTCACTTGCATAAGACCGAACATACAAAGTGATGATCTAAAGCAAACGCAGAGTCATTGAAATCAGAATGAGGGAGGAAAAAATGGAAAAGTTCAAGCACATCGTGATGACAGGGTTGTTCGTCGGACTGTGTGCATCGTCTCAAAGTCATGCACAAGAGCCGCTCAAGGTCGGAGTGGTGACGCCTCTCTCCGGTACTTATGCGGGCATCGGACAGCCGGTCCGGTGGGGGTTGGAGCTCGCAGCAAGTGAGATCAATAGCGCCGGCGGCATTGCTGGCCGAAAAGTTGTCCTCATTTTTGAAGACGAGGAAGCAAATCCCTCTGTCGCCGTTCAGAAGGCCGAACGCCTGTTTCAGGTCGAGAAGGTCGATTTCCTGACAGGCATGGTCAACTCGGGTTCGACGCTCGCAGTTGGACAACTCGGGGAGCGAAACAACAAGCTGGTGTCGACCACCGTTTCGTTCGCGGATTCGATCACGGGCGACAAGTGCTCGCCGAACGTATTCCGCGTCAATGCTCGCGCCGAGCAGCAATCCTATGCACTGACGAATTGGCTTGGGAAAGAAAAGCCAACCGCCAAGGTATTTGCGGTCGGTCCTGATTATGAGATGGGACGGTCAAGTGTAGCCGCGCTCAAGGCCGGCGCTGCGAAAAACAAGATCGAGGTCGTGGGCGAGGTTTTTGCTCCGCTGGATTCGAAGGACTATTCGCAATACTTCGGCCAGATTCGCGCAGCGCGACCTGACATGATCTACACGTCGGTGGCTGGCAACGACACTGTTCGCTTTCTGACCCAGCTCGATGAATTTGGAATCCTGCGGACAGCGGGTGTGGTCGGTTCGTCGGGAACGATCACTTCGCAAAATCTGGCTGCTGTCGGCAAAGCCGCGGAGGGTTACGTTACGGGATCGGGGTATTCACCCAAGATCGATACCATCGAGAATAAAAAGTTCGTCGGTGCATTCCGCGCGATGTTCAAGACGGACCCTGATCTGTTCGCCGCGGACTCCTATGGGCTGCTCTATGCCTACAAGGCGGCGGTTGAGAAGGCTGGCTCGGCTGACACCGACAAGGTTCGTGAAGCGCTGCGCGGACTGTCGTGGCAGACGCCTCAGGGCCAGAAGACGATCCGCGCCGGTGACAATCAGGCCATGCAGCCGATGTACATCGTGAAGATCAAGAACGGCCAGTTCGATGTCGTCGGTCAGGTCGCGGCCGAAGACGCGATCGGTCCGGATCAGTGCACTCGCTTCTGATTCTTTCGCTGCGGCGCTCGAAGAGCGCCGCAGCGCCACACGGTGGAAAGCATCATGGGATTGATCGACTACATTCAATTTGTCCTGGCGCCTCAGGTCATCAACGGGCTGGCGCTGGGGACGGCTGTTGTGCTTGTCGCGCTGGGACTGACCATTATTTTTGGCTTGCTTGACGTCATTAATATGAGTCACGGTGAATTCTACGCGGTAGGTGCATTTGCAGGCCTTTCTTTGGCGGCTACCGGAGTCAATTTCTGGATTTTGATCGCGCTGGTGCCGATTTTGATGGCGCCATTGGGGATACTCACAGAGCGATTTTTGATACGACGCGTGTTCGACGGCAAGGATCGGCATGTCTCGACGCTTCTGCTGACGTTCGGCCTGTCTTTGATCATCGAGGATGTTCTGAAGGCAATTTACGGGCCCAACACCCACCGCATCGATGCGCCGGTATCAGGCGCACTCGAAATCTTCGGAATTATCGTTCCGAACTATCGGCTGCTTCTGATCGGAATCGGTGCAGCCATCATCTGTGCTGTGGCGTTCGTGACCTATCGTACGCGCCTGGGAGCGGTGGTGCGTGCTGCGGCGTTCGACCGCCTGATGGTTTCGTCGCTGGGCGTTCCGGTGGGCTGGGTTTATGCGGGCACGTTTGCGCTCGGTGTTTCGCTTGCCGGACTCGCAGGTATTTTGCTTGCTCCCTTGTACTCGGTGTTTCCGACGATGGGACGCGATTTTATCCTGCTCGCGTTTTCCGTGGTCATCATCGGTGGAATGGGGTCAATTTGGGGCGCGGTCATTGCCGGCATTTTCCTGACGCAGGTGCAGGCCCTCGCAAGCCTCGTGATCTCACCGGTCTGGACCGACCCGATCGTGTTTGGAACGATGGTCGCGTTTCTTATGTTCCGCCCGCAGGGACTGTTCGGGAGACTGGGTCATGCTTGACCGGCAATCCCAGATCATGCGCGCAAACCACCTTCTGATGCTGGTCTTCGTCGGCGGGGCGCTGGCTTTGGCTCTTTTCGGTATGGTGTCCGGCAATGCATTCTATCTTCGCTTGAGTACAGAAGCTCTCATTTTTGCGGGCCTTGCGCTCTCCGTCGATCTGCTATTGGGTTATACTGGAGCCTTGTCGCTTGGGCAGGCGCTCTATTTCGGCATCGGCGCATATGTGTCGGCGCTTGTGCTGCTCAGAACGCCGTCATTCTGGCTTGCAATGGTTGCGGCCGGTGGGGTCTCCCTCGTCGTGGCCTTTGTCGGTGGCATTATCGCCAATCGTGTCCGCGGTGTTTACTTCACCTTGATCACTCTTGGTCTCGCTCAGGTCGTCGGCAAGATCGTATACAACACCCGCGAACTGGGAGCGTCAGACGGTATCATCGGCATTCCGGTGATTGATATCGGCATCGGTACGTTGTCGGTGTCCGCGGGCAATCCGGTCGGCTTTTTTCTGGTCGTTCTCTGCATTATGGCGGCGCTCTACGCGACCCTTTCATACCTTCTCGAAACGCCGTTCGGGCGCGTTCTGATTGCACTGAAAGTCAACGAAAAGCGTGTTCCGTTCCTGGGTTACTCATCGTGGCGCGCGCGGATGGTGGTTTACGTGCTCGCTGGGTTGGTGGCAGGCCTGTCCGGGGCGCTCTATCCGATGCTGCGCGGCTTCGTGTCGCCCGAACTGATGTCGTTCACTGTGTCCGGCAATGCGGTGGTCTCTGTGCTGTTGGGGGGCGTGGGGACGCTGGCCGGAGCACTTTACGGCAGCGTCCTGCTTGTCATCATCAAGTCGATCGTCGGGAGCTGGACCGAGCATCATCTGATTTTCATTGGTGCGCTTTTCATGTGTTCGATCCTGTTCCTGCCTCGAGGGCTGATTGGGATTGTTCAGCCCTGGCTTCTGCGATTTGCGGCACGGTCAGCCAAATCCGAACCCGTTGAACGTGTGGTGGCTGTCTCGCAGGAGGTCAAATCGTGACATCACCTGTCATGAAGATTGAGGGACTCGGCATCGCCTTCGGAGGATTGAAGGCGGTTGACGATGTCACCTTCGATATCGAACGGTTTCGGGTGACCACCGTGATCGGCCCTAACGGTGCGGGTAAATCGACGCTCTTCAATTTGATGAGCGGCGCGCTTCGTCCCCGCTCCGGACGGGTGTGGATCGACGGCGTCGACATGACGGGAAAGTCGCCAGAGCAGATGAAAGCGAGCGGTCTGTCACGCTCATTCCAGATTACGAATCTGTTTTTCGATCTTACGGTGCGGGAGAATCTGAGGATTGCAGCGCAAGTTCTGGAGCCGCGGCGAAACGCTTTCCTGTTGACTCGAAAGAGCGTCCGCGCGCTGGCCAAGGTCAAGGAAATGCTCGACCGGTTCGATCTCGGTTCAAAAGCCGACGAACTTGCGGGGAGCTTGTCCCATGGTGAACAGCGCCGGCTGGAAATCGCTGTCTGTCTTGCCTCCGAACCGAAAGTTCTGCTGCTCGACGAACCGACCCAGGGGATGAGTCAGGGTGACACCGAGGAGACCAAAGAATTAATCCGGTCGCTCGCCAACAGTGTGACGGTCGTTTTGATCGAACATGACGTAGGTCTAGTGATGAGTATATCGGATTACATTGTCGTCATGCATCAGGGCCGCAAGCTCGCTGCCGGCGATCCCAAATCCGTGCGCGCCAACCCTGCCGTCCAGGCAGCCTATTTCGGACACGCGTAATGCTGCTGAAAATCGAAGGGCTGCACACGTATTATGGCCTGAGCCATATCATTCAGGGAATCGATCTCGAAGCTGACAGCGGCGAGATCATCGGCATTTTTGGCCGCAACGGCGTCGGCAAGACGACACTGCTGAAAACGATCGCGGGCTGGGTGGCGCCTGCGCGGGGACAGATCATGCTGGACGGCGCGCGGCTGGATGGCCGCAGCTCCGACAAGATATGTCATCTGGGTGTCGGGATTGTGCCGGAAGACCGGCGCATCTTTCCGGGCCTGACGGTTGCGGAGAACCTCAGTATTGCTCTGCTGCAAGTGAGAGGCCGCAGCGCGCGAGAGGAACGACATGCGCTCGACCGCATCTACGTGCGGCTGCCGCGCCTGGCGGAGCGCCGCAAGCAGTTCGCGACCACGCTATCAGGTGGCGAGCAACAGATGCTCGCGATGGCGCGCGTGATGCTGGGAAAGCCGAAGCTCGTGTTGATCGATGAGCCTACGGAAGGATTGGCGCCCATGATCGTGGAAGACATTTTCAAAATGATCCGCGATCTGCGCGACGACGGCGCCTCAATCTTGCTAGTCGAGCAGAATGTCCATCAGGCACTCATGGTGACCGATCGTTTCTGTGTGGTGGAACGCGGGCGCATTATCGTGACAGGCGATGGAAAATCCGAAGCGGATCGCGAGCGGCTCTTTGCCGCGATCGCCGTCTAAGCGGCAAGCTGACCCCATCCGAACTCTCAATTGTATGCAGGAAAATGGAATGACAACGGCTTCGAAGCGACTTGATGGCAAGGTTGCCATCGTGACTGGCGCAGCACAAGGCATTGGGCGCGTCTATGCGTTGGCGCTCGCCGCCGCCGGCGCCAAGGTTTGTGTGTCGGATATTGCGGTGCCTGAAGAAACTCTCGCCGAGATCAACGGAGCCGGTGGGGAGGCGAGTGCCGTGAAGGCCGACGTTTCTAGTCAATCGTCACTTGATGCCATGATCGAGCACACAGTTGCGAGGTTTGGGCGTCTTGATGTGCTTGTGAACAATGCCGGTATGTTCGGATCGTTGAAGATGCAGGGTTTTGCCGACATCGCATCCGAGGAGTGGGATCGCGTCATGACGGTCAATGTGCGCGGTGTCTGGCAGGCGATAAACGCCGCGGTTCCCGCCATGAAAAAGTCCGGTGGGGGCAAGATCATCAATATCTCATCCGGCACTGTATTTAAAGGCAGCCCGTATCTATTGCACTATGTGACGTCCAAAGGAGCCGTGATCGCGCTGACACGCGCCATTGCTCGCGAGCTTGGAGACAGCAATATTTGCGTCAACGCTATCGCGCCGGGGCTTGTCATGAGCAGCAACGTCCAATCCCATCCAGACTGGCAGAATGTTGCCGCGGGCATTGTATCGAGCCGTGCAATCAAGCGGGAATCGATGCCAGAGGATCTCGTCGGCGCATTACTTTTTCTTGCTTCAAATGATAGTAATTTTGTCACTGGCCAGACCTTGGTGGTCGATGGTGGCTCTGTTATGCACTAATTGAAACTCAAGAAACCGCTAAGGGAGAATTCGGGTGTCAAAAGTTCAGCTCTTTATCGACGGCGAGTGGTGCGACAGTCTGTCCGGGAAGACGATTACAGTCGTTAATCCAGCTACGGAAGAAAAAATCGGCGAGGTCGCCCATGCCCAGCGCGAGGACCTTGAACTTGCAGTGAATGCGGCTGAACGCGGCTTTCGGGTTTGGCGCAAGATGTCGCCGCTCGATCGCTCCGGAATCTTGCGCAAGGCCGCGGATCTGCTGCGCCAGCGCGCTGAGTCCATCGCGCCCATGATGACGCTCGAACAGGGCAAGCCTGTCGCTGAGGCGAAAATCGAGATTCTGGGCTGCGCGGACTTTCTCGACTGGTTCGCCGAAGAAGGCCGCCGGACCTATGGGCGGATGATCCCGGCGCGGGGTGAGGGCATCTACAATCTGGTGATGAAGGAGCCGGTCGGGCCGGTGGCGGCATTCACGCCGTGGAATTTCCCTATGAGCCAGGCGGTGCGTAAGCTGGGCGCGGCTCTGTCGGCCGGTTGCTCTGTGGTCATTAAGCCGCCTGAGGAAACTCCTGCATCCCCGGCTGAGTTAATCCGCGTGCTGGCCGATGCGGGCTTGCCGAAAGGTGTCGTCAATCTGGTTTATGGCGTGCCGTCGGAGATTTCGGATTACCTGATTTCACATCCGGTCATCCGCAAGGTTTCCTTTACGGGGTCGACGCCGGTCGGCAAGCAATTGGCCTCTTTGGCTGGTGCGCATATGAAGCGCATCACCATGGAGCTTGGCGGCCATGCTCCGGCGATCGTATTTAACGACGCCGACGTCAAGTTCGCAGCGGCCGTGCTGGCAGGTGGGAAGTACCGCAATGCCGGCCAAGTTTGCATCGCGCCGACGCGCTTCCTGATCCAGGACGGCGTTTACGATCAGTTTGTCGATGAATTCGTTGCGAAAACCAAGGCGCTCAAGGTGGGCAACGGTCTTGAGGACGGAGTGACCATTGGGCCGCTGGCCAACGATCGTCGTCAGGCGGCGATCGGCTCGCTTGTCGATGATGCGCTCAAGAATGGCGCCAAGGCGCTCACCGGTGGCAAGCGAAGCCAGAACAAGGGCTATTTCTTCGAGCCGACCGTGCTCGTCGATGTGCCAAAATCCGCGCGCGCCATGAACGAGGAGCCGTTCGGCCCCGTCGCTCTGATGTCACGCTTCAAGGATTTTGATGAAGTCATGACGGAAGCCAATCGTCTTCCATATGGCCTTGCATCTTATGCCTATACGCGTTCGGTGAAGACCTCGACCGCACTGGCAACCGGTATCGAAAGCGGAATGCTGTCGATCAATCATTACGGACTGGCATTGCCCGAGTTGCCATTTGGCGGGGTTAAAGATTCGGGCTACGGCTCTGAAGGCGGGCTTGAGGCAGTGGAAGCCTATCTCGCCACCAAGTTTGTCTCGCAAGGCAGCCCGGCATCGTGATTGATGATCCGAGGTGAACGCTTTGGGTTCGTTGCGTGTGCGAGTGTCAACAGGGCGCGGACGCTCTGTTGACACTCGCTTGCAACGATCATGCTTTCAGTGAAGCCTGCCATTTTCCGTTCTTAATCTGCTCTTGAACAAGATTTTCAATACTTTGAGCCATCGCGCTGACCGCCGGAGACCGTGGGCGGTCGCGCGACGTCGCCAATACCCATTTCAGTGACATTCCGCGAATAGGCATAGCTTTCGGGCGCATGCGAGCCGGCGCTTGGGCGGACAATCCAATCCTGTTTTCTTTGTAACTTATGGAAATAGAAGGCTGGTGCTCGGGAGAAGCCCGACGGAGCGTTACCTTCCGCGCATGCAAACATGGCGATTTCTTTCAAAGGCGCGAGACGGTCGAACAATCCCGGCCGTTGCTGCGCGCGGTAGCCATGGGCACCGCCCAAACTATTGTTGTTATTGGAGATTTGCAGAGCGTGCATTGATGTCTTCGTTGTCCCAAAATCCTGCTGGCTGGTTTCCGCTCACATGCCTCTGAGTATTGGCCGTTCCTTCGTGGAGATGATATTCTGCGATTTGCTGAACCTGTTGCCGGCTTGGATTTTTAAGGCTCGTTGCCAACGATAATTGCGGGATGTCGTCATGAGCACGAACGTTCCTGATTCAATGATCGAAGGTCGGCATCGCGGCTCTGCTGCGCCTCGGCGCCGCGAGTGGCGGGCGACTGACGGTGGCGCGCTGACCCGGTTTTTGCAAAAGATATCGCTGGCCAGACAGATGGCTGGCTACCGTTTCAGCTCCTACATCTTTTCACAGCTCTGGCTTCTCAAGCTTGCCTTTACGCTGCTGCGCGGCGTGAGGCCGATCTCGATCTTCGGAAAACTCGTGGTTCTCACCAAGATGAGCGATGTCCGCGAAGTGCTCGGACGCTTGGATGACTTTACACTTGGCGAGGTAATCGAGCCGGGAATGCCGTGGGGCCCGTTCCTGATGACGGTTGACTGGAACGAGCAGCACGCGCGCGAGCGGGGGCTCCTCCAGAGTGTGGTCAAGCGGGAGATCGATCCGCAGACAATCCGGAAATCTGTTGCTGAAGAATGCCGCGAGCGGATAGCTGCCGCCAATGACGGTCGGATTGACATGGTGGCCGAGCTTGCGGAACCTGCTGTTATTCGCATCGCTGCTGACTATTTCGGCGTTGCTCCGTTGAAGAACGACATGCGCCGCATGGCGCGCGTCACGCGTAATTTGGCCGGTATCATTATGGTCAATCCGCCGGTCGGATCGAAGCCGTGGATCGACTCGCGTGAGGACATGGTGGCCCTGACGGAACAACTGCTGGAGCAGATTGCAGTTGTAAAGTCGGTAATCAACGCGTCGCGCCGAACCGAGCTTCCCGATAATTTGCTGACGCGTCTCACTGTACTGCTGCACGCGGGTGGCACGCCAAAGTGGTTTGATGAAGACTGGATACGACGATACCTGACCGGTCTGGTTGCGACCGGCTTGGCAACAGTCGTCCGCGGCACGTCGCAGACGGTCGATCAACTCGTCGCACGTCCGGATGCCTTGAGGGAGGCGCAGAGGCTCGTCGCGGCGCTCGACGAAGCGGAAGTAGATGAGAAACGTTTCGCCAGCGGTGCGTCGGAAATCGAGCGGCGCTCGGCCACCGAGCGTGTGTTGAAATCACACGAGGCGCTGACGCACTACATCTATGAGGCTCTCCGGTTTCGGCCGATGCTTCCTCTGCTGGTCCGCGATTGTCCGCGCGAAACAATCATCGCAAGCGGAACTAGGCGTGTGCGCATTGTGCCGGCGGGTGCGCGTGTTCTGGCAGCGCCGCTGGCCGCCATGTTCGACCCGGACGCATTTCCACATTCGTTGCGCTTCGATCCGCAGCGACCGCTCAAGAGTTACATTCATTTTGGTGACGGGGAGCGTCGTTGTTTTGGGAGATATGTTGCGGAAGGCGCGCTCATGGAAATGGTGCGGGCACTGCTGCGTCTGCCAGGTCTCGCCCGTGCGTCCGGCTCTGATGGCCGGATCCGCTATGAGGGGCCCGCGCCATATTCATTTGTACTTACATTCAATAAGCAAGCGACCGGGGCTCAGGAACGGTGAACCCGAACTACACGACCATCATCACGCCGCTCGATCCCGATCGTGTGGATGAGTGTCGGGAATATCTGCGCAACAATGCCGAGCCAGGTCTCGCCGGTGACTCCATTGAATGCCGGCCGCTGTTTCGGTTCGACAAGATCGGAAGCCTGCATTTTTGCAGCTTCGTTGTCCTCGAACCCGACAGCGAATTTTCACCTAGCCTCGTGTTCGAAGCAACATTCGACGGGTCCCGAGAGGATTTTCTCAGTGAATTGCTGGATGTCGCGTCTGCAGGCATGCATGAAGTGTATCGGTTTTGTGCGGACTATCCGTTTTCCGGGCTCGCGGCACCGCAGCTGATCGAAGAATATCTTGTGAGCCATGACGTCGGCGCGAACACTTTTTTCAGCGGCAGTCCGGGACGTTCCGTTGCGCAAATTCAAGGCGAAAGCCTTGTCCGCCGCGATATTCTCACGTTCCTTTCGAAACGATGCCAGCCGGGCGAAGCTATTCCAACGCGGTCGGTCGGGTTTCTGGACGAGGTGCGTCGGCATGTGATCCGCGGCCAGAACGATAATCGCTGGTTCGAGCAAGTTGCGCCAATACCCTGGGAGATACGACAGCGCTCGGCGATTGTGGCTGGGACCGTCATCGCGGCGTTCGTCGTGGTCTGTGCGGTCGGTGTAGCCGTGGGCGCGCTGCTCGGGTGGGGGCCATTTGTGCTGCACGAACATATCGTTCGGACATTCGAACAAGTGAGTCACATCGGGGCCAAAATCAGCAACCTTATGGTGTCTCGGTTCCCCGGGATTGCCAGTCACATCACCATTGAGCCCGCGATCCTCCACATCCTGATCGCGTTGACTGTCGTATGGCTGATCGTGCGTGTCTTTGAACTGTTTCTGACCAGCTGGACGAAGAATCCTCACGATCAGCTTTTCATCAATCGTTTCCCGCTCCAGATCGCGGTTATCGTCAGATATGTTTTGATTGTGTTTCTTGTCGGCTCCGTCGTCCTGGCCATTATTTCAGGAATGACCGCGGCGCGATCGGCAGGCATTGCTCAATCCGGCTTCTGGGCATCGTTCATAACGACAGCATCGATCATCGGGCGTCTCATTGCGGTCGGCTTGATCTTGGCGGTTCTGAACTATTGGGCGATGTCGCTGAAGCTTGCCGTCCAGCTTCGGCCATACGACGCCGTTCGTGAGAATGTGCGCCGGTTGCTGTTGGATATTGACAGGTTCGCGATGGTTGTCGTGGGCGCGATCGGCATCCTGCTCGTTGCACGTCATATCCCGTTTGCCGTCAGCGAGCAGATCGCGATGGTCGCGCGATCATTCGTTTATGTGATTTTTGTCATTGTGGCTTACGGGTTCATTGGCATCCTGACCTTTTATGCCGCTGGAGTTTTGATCTTCGCGCTCATACGAACGCTCGAGATCAGGGACAAAAGCAACTTTTCGGAGCCTGCCGAGCTCATCGTCCGAGCCCGTGCGAACGCCGTGAAGTATGCCCGCGAAGAGGGTGGCATCAACAGATATCAGAACCATCTGGCGAGCATAACATCCGTAAAGCCGGGCTTCATTCGGTGTTGGTTGCTACGGCTTGCACTGTTTGTGATCAACCTGCTGTCCCGTTTCTGGTTTAACCGGGGGGAGCTTGGCGGCATACCGACAATCCTGTCGGCGCGGTGGGTGATGATCGACGGCGGGAAGCGACTCCTGTTTCTAGATAATTACGGAGGCGCCTGGGAAAGCTATCTCAACGAGTTCATCGATCTGGCGGCGGTGAAGGGTCTGAATGCCATTTGGTCGAACACGTTCGTTACGGCCGATGGAAAATCCTACGGTTTTCCTGCACCGAAATTTCTCTTCTGGAAAGGCGCGCAGGCCGAACAGCCCTTCAAGGCTTATGTCCGCCAAAGCCAGGTTGAGACGATCGTCTGGTACAGTGCATATCCCACGCTCAGCGTTATCAATATCAATGCGAGTACCGATTTGAGACAGTCGTTGTTCAAGCCGCTGAACTATGGCGAGATCGACGCGATATTTCGAAACCTCTGATATGGACAGCTGCCATGGAGAAGGTTGAATGGGATGACGTTCAGAGGCTGGTGCTGAGCGGGTATCCAAAGTTGCCATTCTCCGCTTACGTCTTTTGGCACTTCGTGCCCGGCGAGGTTGACTCTGCAAGAGAATGGTTGCGACGATTGTCGAGCCGTTTGACGTGCGCGACGGCCAACGGTGGCAAGCAGGCGATAAACCTGGCGCTTACGGCGTCTGGCCTGAAGCATCTCCGTGTCAGTGACGACGTACTGAACAGCTTTTCTCTGGAGTTTCTGGAAGGAATGGCCCCGAAGCCGACAGCGGAAACGAAGTTTCCGCGACGGTCAAACGTTCTCGGGGATGTTGGTGACAGCTCGCCCGAGCTCTGGGAGTGGGGTGGTTGGAAAGAAATTCGCGACATCGACGGAATGCTGCTGCTTTACGCTGCCGATAAAACGAAACTTCTCTCGTTCATCAATGCCGAGATCGCCGAAATGGCGGGTGCCGCCGTGCTTGCTATGCGGCAGAACGGCGAACCGCTCATTATCGACGGCCGGATTTATGAAGATCGCAAGGAGCACTTTGGATTTACCGACGGCATTTCCCAGCCTTTGATTGAAGGTTCGCCAAAGGCAAACGGGCGCGGCAAGAAGCGCAGCAGCGACGCCGACCACAACAAGAAGCTGACCCCGGATGAAAAGCGAATTCTCCTCGTCAAGCCGGGCGAGTTCGTGCTCGGTTATAAGAACGAGCGTCGTACCAGCATCTCGGATATCTCCGGCGCGAAGATCAGCGCAAATGCAGAACCAAGAGACATTCGGCGCAATGGGACATACCTTGTATTCCGGCAACTGGAACAGGATGTGCCTGCATTCAGCGAATTTGTCGCGAAGACGGCTGAACGTATCTATGGACGGGCAGATCAACTTGCCCAGGGAAAGGTTGCATCCCAACTCGTTGGGCGAACGCGCCAAGGCGATCCTCTGTTTCCGATAGACCGGCCTCCTGGCGCGGCGCCGCGTAACGATTTTCTCTATTACTTCGAGGATCGCTTTGGCATGGCTTGCCCAATCGGGGCTCACATCAGGCGCGCGAATCCGCGAGACACGATCGGGCCGGATGCCGATACAGCGCTGCGTCTTTCAAAAATGCATCGCATTATCAGGCGCGGCAGGCCTTATGGCGAAAGATTGGATATGGCCAAGGAAAGTGCGGCTGGCAGCCAAACGATGCGTGGAATTTCATTCATCGCTCTCAATGCAGATATCGCCGGGCAATTCGAAATGATCCAGCATTCATGGTTGAACAACACTCACTTCGACGGCCTTTACGCCGGCACAGATCCACTTGGACATTTCAGTTGCGCTGGAGACGTGGCCACGATCCAGGACAGGCCAGCGAACCACCATATCGACCGGCCGCGCCCGTTTGTCCGTGTCCGTGGTGGTGCTTACCTGTTTCTGCCCGGCATTGAGGCAGTCCGCGCGTTGGCGGGTTAATTCTGGCCGACATTCAAGGCTGAGGCAGCTGACTTGCTGCGATGCTCGGCTCTTTGTTTCGGCTTGCGGCGCTCATTGCCGCGTGACGGCAGGTTGCCACCAGAATCTGCATGCCGCATTTTTCTGCAAGCTCAAGTGCGCGCTTGAAATAGGATTCCGCCGTGGCGCGGTCCTGCGGATTTCCGGCCCGCGCAGTCTCACCGAGCAAATGCGCAGCGTACGCCTGCTGCGGCGGCTCCCCGCGCTCTTCCGCGAGCGCCAGGGCGCGCTCACCCGCGGCCTGCGCTTCCGTAAGGCGGCCAGCAGCGAGCAGGGCCCGTCCTTGAGCAACAAAGAGATAGCGCCAGCCGAACGAATGCTCCGCCAATGGCACGTCGAGCCGCTCAGGCGCCGACAGGATTTCGAGGGCAGTCTCTATGTCGCCCGTCGCAAGATAAGCCTCTCCTATCCGGGCTGCGAAGACGGGATACATTTGAACCATTTCGAGATCCAGGCAGGTTTGCCAACTCTCGCGCAAAAGGAAAAGCGCTTCGGCATGTCGCCCCTGGGCCGTCCGCAGGCGACCGAGCACATGATTGATATTTGCACGTGAGTAAGCGTGATCCAGAATTTCAGCGCGTCTGCTGGCGTCCTCGGCCACGGTTTCCGCGCGGTCGAGATCGCCGAGTTCAATCAGTGAGTCCGCCATGAACGTTCGCAAAAGAACGCTGGGATAAGCGGCCCAGCCAGCCCTCTTCTGATCAAGCTCCGGGGTTTCAATGGCAAGGCACCTTTCGTGCATATTGATTGAGGTTGCGAAGTTTCCGAGCTCGTGATGGACAATGCCGACAATGAGAAGTGAAGCGAACTGGAGCGAGGGGTCGCCGATTTTATTTGCGATCCGGCTTGCGATTTCGGCAGCTGCCATTGCGGCGTCATGCTCTCCGAGTCTCCAAAGTGCTACAGCAAGCTGACAATTGACTGCAGCCGTGCGCAGCGGGTCTCTGGAGGCATCGGCCAGACGGCTCGCCTCGCGCAATATGTCCGCGATCTGGCGATGTTTGCCGAGCGGCTCAAGCGCAATTACCAGCGTCAAGCGGAAATCGATCTCGGCTTTGATCTTGGCGGGAGAATCAGCCAAATGCGACAGGGTTTCCAGGCCACGCTCGAAGATGCTGATAGCGTCCTGATTGGCGCCGCGCTTTATAGCACGCCGGCAACTGCGCAATTGATAAGGAACGGCTTTTTCCCATAACTCGGCCTTGAACGCGTGATCGGCGAGGCGATCAATGTACTCGTCAAGGCGATCTGAAAAACGCGACTCAATGATTTCGACGGCTTTGGCATGAAGGGAACGTCGAAGGCCTAGCAGCATCGTGCTGTAGACAACTTCGCGCGTAAGCTCATGCTTGAAGGAATAGTCGGCTGATGTGGTGCTTCTGATTTTGCGAAGAAAATCGGCAGCTTCCAGCGTTCTAAGTTCGCTGGAGATCTCCGCTGGGGTCACGTCAAGCATTTCCGAGAGCAATGCGACGGAAATTTCCATACCGATGACGGCTGACGTCTGCAGCAGGGACTTTGGGAATCCATCCAGCAGATCGATGCGAGCCGCGAGGACAGAATGAATGGTCTGTGGAATTTCAGCGCGCCCGGTCCGCTTGATCGCCCGATAGCTGCCGGGCTGTCCCTCAAGAAACCCCGTTTCCTTGAGCGTCTGGACCAGTTCTTCCATAAACAAGGGATTGCCTTGCGACTGAGCCAGTATTCTCCGTTTCAACGGGGCAAGACCGCTGTCGTCACCCATGAGCCAGTCCATCAACTGGTGAGACGTCATATCGTCAAGCGGTGACAAATCGATACAGGTTGTGCCGCGATTCAGGGGGCCGCCTTCGGGGCGCTGCGTTCCAATGAGAACGCTTCGCGTTCCTTCGAGGGCGGTAGCCAAATTCTGCAGAATGAGCTTGGTCTCTGCGTCGGCCCAGTGAAGGTCCTCGACCAAAATTACCGAGGGATTCGATTGTGCGTAGTGAAAAACCAGCGACCTGACGGCCTCCATGGTTTTGAGCCGCCGCTCTGATGGCTCCAGTTTCTTCCATTCCTGATCATCAGCGTTGAGGTCCAGCAGCGAGAGAATAGGCGGCAAGAAAACGGACAGATTGCCGTCCAGCCGGTCGATTCCTTCCTCGACGCGGCTGATAACAGCTTCGGGGCTGTCATCAATGCCAATTCCAAACATGGCTCTGATCAGTATGCCGATGGGATAGTAGCTTGAACTTGTCCGTTGCGAGGGGCAGGCGGTCTCGAGCACGGTCCATTCAGCGGAGAGGTTCCGGATGAAATCATGTATCAGCCGGGATTTTCCCAGTCCCGCTGCACCGACAATGCTTAATGACTGTCCATTGCCTGCCGCGGCATTCTCGATTGCGCTTCTGAGGGCGCGCAATTCATTTTGGCGGCCAACGAGGACGCTGAGGCCACGCGCGGACCGGACCTGCCATCGCGTTCTCATTCTTATTGCCGATAGCTCGAAAACTTCAACTGCTTCCGAGATGCCCTTTACCTCCGCAAATCCCTGCGGCTTGACCGTGATAAAACCTTTCGCAAGATCATGCGTTGCCGCCGTCAACAGGATCTTGCCTGGCGCGGCGAGTTCTTCCATTCGCGCGGCCAAATGGACGCTTTTCCCGACAGCATCGTAATTCATCGCGAGATTATTGCCGATTGAATGAATGACGACCTCTCCGGAGTTCATGCCAATGCGGATGGCGATATCTCGTCCGGTCCTTTGATTGAGTTCGCCGACGGCGGTTCGCATCGCAATCGCCGCGCTGCATGCTTGAACCGCGTGATCCTCTCTCGCGATCGGAGCTCCAAAGAGTGCCATAATTCCGTCGCCAAGCGTCTGGTTCACGAAGCCATCGTGATGATGGACCGCATCCATCAAACTTTTGAGGACAGGACCGAGAACCTGGAGCGCTTCCTCCGGATCGAGCTGATCGATCAGGGCCGTTGAATCGCGGACATCCGCAAAAACGACCGTAACGTGTTTGCGTTCGCCAAGCATTGCACCGCCGGAACGCAGGATGCGTTCGGCAAGATCGGCGGGGATGTTCGATTGTAGAAAGGAAAGCGCGTGCGACGCTGTCTCGCTGGAACGAGCCTTCGGGCGCCCGCAGCCACCGCAAAACCTAGCTGTCGGTTCCAAAAGGAAACCACAGTAGCTACAGCGATGATCCGTGCTGCCGACCATGCCACGCTACCTTATGCTTATGGTAGCCCGCAGTTCCAAGCCTAGGCTAGACTTAGGGGGTTCTATGGCAATAGCAAGACAGATGAGCCTTTTGGGGCGGGTCAGACCTCTGAAAGATAGCGGCAAGCCGGCCGAATATTGCAAATATATTATAGACTTCGCCGCTCTGCAGCGGCATTTGATTGAAATTTCTCGAAGCCAATATTGTTCCGTACCGGCGTTGCCAGGAGCGTCGAATGGGAAGAAGTTTAGTTGTTTTGCAGGCGGGCCATACACCGATGCTTCAAGACGATAAGCCGAGAGCAGTCCGATCCGCCGGCGACAAGACCCATGTCTTGCGCAGCCATCCGCTGTTTCGCGGCCTCGGAGCTGATGCCCTAAATCAACTATGTCATTGCGCAAAAAAGAGAACCTTCAAGCGTGGCGCAACAATTTTCGCGAAGGGTGATCCTGGCCAGAGCCTCTTCTTCATTATCAGCGGCACGGTAAAAATCGGTGTTTCATCCGCCGACGGCCGAGGTGCGATCTTCAATATGGTCGATGCGGGAGAAATGTTTGGTGAGATAGCGGTCCTTGACGGCCTCGCGAGAACAGCCGACGCCATCGCTAACTCTGACTCCGAACTGTTTGTCATCGATAGGAAAGATTTTCTATCGTTGTTGGCCGGTCAACCGGTGCTGGCGACAAAACTGATAGAGCTGCTTTGTGTCCGATTGCGCTGGATCAGTGATCATGTGGAGCAAGTCATATTTCCTGACTTGTCCGGCAAGCTGGCCAAGGCGCTGATCCGCCTGATCGATCGACGGGGCGCTGCGCTGGACAAGAAAATCACCATCACGCAGCAGGAAATAGGTGAGATGCTTGGCATGTCGAGAGAGAGCGTCAACAAGCAACTGCACGAGTGGGCTGAGCGGAAGCTGGTGCGTCTTCAGCGCGGGTCGATCACCGTCATCGACGTGGATTCGTTGAAGGGTATGGCGGAGCGCACGCAGGATTGATCGCTTGCGATGGCCGGCCATCCGAGATTTCAGATTTTCTGGAGGTTAACCAGCGGACAAGCCTTGCGGCTATGAGTCGGGTTCTGCTGCGCCTGTTCGAGCTGCGAGGATGCCTTTACTGGCAAGGCTGATCGGGGGGTTATAGCGAATCCGATCAAGGCCATGACGAAAGCAAATTCCACCGCCAGAACTGTAACAGACCATCTCCAACACACCGTCCAATTTCGCCGGTTGCCTAAATCGGGGTGAGCAAAGTTTCCTGATGGCACTTGCATGAATCCCTCCTTTGAAGGACGGCGATTCACTAGCCTGGATTTCCATAGAGGTCTGTGAACTAAGTCACAGACCAAGGCGGGCCTCCGTATGTCAGCTTCGGAGCTACCCGACAGCGGGTCACCATGATGAGGTGTGGCGGCGAGTTAAACTCCCCCGCAAAATGCAAGCAACAACATCGGCTCACATGCGATCAGCGCGCAACATGATTGTCGCGTGCAAGATCGCTCGCTCACGCGTTGGCTCGCTAAATCCAAAAGGTACCAGACGATATGCTTGCTTCACACCAAACGGTCTCCTAGGTTACCACTTCATTGCAACTGTCGGTGTCTTGATGAGATCGCGTTTGACCGATGTCGCCCGTATGGCAGGCGTGGATATTTCCACCGCGTCCCGCGTGCTCCGCGGCGAAACCAATCAGCGCATTCGCGAAGAGACCCGCAAACGGATTCTTGAAAGCGCGCGTAGCCTTGATTATTCGCCGAATACACTGGCGCAAGGTTTGCGGACGTCACGCAGCCGGACGCTCGGCCTGATCGTTCCGCAGCTTGATAACCCGGTGTTTTCGTCGGCTATCCGAGGTGCGGAGAAATCGTCGGCAAAGCACGGCTACTCATTATTGATCGCTCATAGGGAGCCGGGCGCAACCGATGCTGTCTATCACCGCCTGTCGCATGGCAACCGGGCCGATGGTCTTTTGGTCGCGAGCCTTGATGACGACGGTCTGTTGCGTGAGGAACTGGAATCCACCCATACGCCCTTTGTGCTGCTTAATCGGCGATTGCCGGGCAGTCCCTATTGCGTCGTGCTGGACAGCCGCGCTGCGGCGGCAATCGCTGTCGATCATCTTGCAGAGATGGGGCACAAGCGGATTGCGCATCTCGCAGGGCGACCTGGCGGATTCAATGCGGGCGAACGTCTCGCCGGCTATCGTGATGGACTGAAGCGTCACGGGATTCCGTTCGATCCGAAGTTGGTTGCCGTTGCGGGCTATACAGCAGAGGGCGGTGCGGACGCGATGCGCAGTCTTCTTGCGCTCAAGCCGACGGCGGTTCTGGGTGCAACGCTCGTCACCGCGGCGGGCGCGATGGCTGTTTTGCATGATGCAGGTTTGCAAATTCCGCGCGACGTTTCTGTGATCGGTCTGCACGATGCGCCCGTTGCGACCATGCTTTATCCGCAGTTGACGTCGGTGAAGATGCCGACCGAATTGATGGGCGAGATTGCATCCGATCTTCTGATTGATCTTTTGAACGGCGGTACGCCGCAACCCGTCGCGCCATTGGCGCCGGACGGTCTGGTCGCGCGCGCGTCTACAGGTCCAGCTCCACGCTGAATTTTTAACTTGACCGACGGGCAAGTTTAGACGACGTTTGAACAAACGATTGCGCAAACTATTTGTTCAATCATAGAAAAGCGAAGTTGTCGGGGAGTACGTCGAGTGAGCGTGGCGAACTTGGCCTCCGAACAGGGGCTGTCATGACCGCAAACACCATCGTTGCCATTCGCAATACCGATCAGGTCGATGAAGGCCTGGCTCAGGCGTTCGCCACCATTGTCGGACCGGCGAACGTTCTGACGTCCTTCGACCAACGGCTTGGTTATTCAAGGGACCGGTTGCCGTTCGCCGTATTCCGCGAACGCGCGGGCGCAATTGCTGGAGCTGTGCCGCGCCTGGTTGTCCGCCCGGCGAACCAGGATGAAGTCGTTCGTATCGTTGAGCTTGCGAAAGCGCGCAGCATCGCATTGATTCCATATGGTAACGGCTCCGGCGTGCTCGGCGGCGCGATCCCGCTGGGCGGCGAGGTTATGGTGGACATCCGCCGGCTCGACCAGATTGTTTCGATCAATCCCACTGATGCGATGGTGACCGTGCAGGCGGGAATGAATGGTGCTGATTTCGAGCGTCAGCTCAATGAAGCCGGATACACCAGCGGGCATTTGCCGCAATCCATCGAGATATCGACCGTCGGCGGCTGGCTTGCTTGCCGTGGCGGCGGGCAGTTGAGCAGCCGTTACGGAAAAATCGAGGATATTGTCGTGGGCCTCAAGGCTGTGCTGCCAGACGGCACGCCGCTTGAAGTGCGGCCCGTTGCCCGGCGTTCGGTCGGTCCCTCCATCCGTGACCTGATCATCGGCAGCGAAGGCACCCTCGGGATTATCACCGAGGCGACGCTGCGTATCTTCAAGAAACCCGCCGTGGAACGCGGTATCGTGCTTGCGTTCCCGTCGTTGCAGTCCGCTTTGGACAGCGCGCGTCTCATCATGCAGGCCGAACTGCGCCCGTCGATTGTACGTCTTTATGATCGCGTCGAGAGCGACGAGCGCACCAAAGACATCGAACTGTTCAAAACCAAGCCGTTTCTCGCTGTCTTCCAGTTCAGTGGCAGCGAGCCTCTCGTGTCGGCCGAACAGGACATGTCGCTCAAAATCGCCGCAGCACAGGGCGGCGAGGTAGGACCCGATGGACCGTACCAACACTGGAAGCAAAACCGTTACGTTGCCTATTCCCAGAAGTGGCATGACGCCGGGTACTTCAACGACACGATTGAAGTGACCGGAAACTGGTCCACGATTCCTGCAATGTATGACGCGATTGGTAAGGCTGTGCGGGCGATTCATCCCGGTGTTCATTTTGGCGCGCACTGGTCGCACGTGTATCCGGAAGGTGCCTGCCAGTACATGACAGTGCGTTTGCCGCCCATGGCAGACGATCAGGCGCTGCCGATTCACCAGAAGCTCTGGGACGCGGTGCAGCAATTGACGCTGGATCATGGCGGCTCCATCGCGCATCACCACGGTGCGGGATTGTTCCGCAATCCCTGGATGAAGCGTGAACTGGGCTCAGGCCTTGCAGTGTTGCAGGCGATCAAGGATGCGATAGATCCGGAAAACCTGTTCAACCCGGGAAAGATCGGCTTGCGCGCGAGCGCGAATGCGAAAGACATTCGCCGTGATTGACATCGCGCGCACCTGCGCTGTTGGGGAGGGCGCGCGTCATGGCGGTGTCTGATCCTCTTCTGGTCGGCATCGATCTTGGTGCGGGCTCGCTCAAGATCAGCATCATCAAGAGCGATGGTTCGCTGGTCAGCGAAGCGTCCGCGCCGGTCGCGACATCGTCACCGCACGCGGGCTGGAGCGAGCAGAATCCCGATGACTGGTGGCTTGCAGCCTGCGACGCACTGCGTCGCGGGTTACAGACGTCGGGCCGCCCGGCCTCCGATATCGCCGCGATTTCATTTTCAGCCGGTGCCCATACCCAGGTGCTGGAGGATGCCGACGGTCGTGTGATCCGTCCGGCCATTCTCTGGAACGATCAGCGCAGTCGGGATGAAACGCAACAACTCCGCGAAAAGGCCGACGCCCGCATCCTTGAGATCGGTGCGAACCGTGCCAATCCGACCTGGACGCTGCCGCAGATGCTATGGCTGCGCACGCATGAGCCGGAGGCATTTGCCCGCGTAAAGCGCCTTTATGTCGCCAAGGATTGGCTCCGCGCGCAATTCACCGGCACATGGGAAACCGACACCATCGATGCGCTCGGCACCCTCATGCTGGATGCGCAAAGCGCCGAATGGTCGAAAGAACTGTGCGACATGATCGGCTGGCCGATGGCGACGTTGCCGCCGATCGTCAAGCCGAGCGCCGTGGTTGGCAAGGTCACGGCAATGGCAGCACAGGCGACGGGCCTCGCCGAAGGGACCCCGGTGGTTTGCGGCACATCGGACACGGCGGCGGAGACCTTTGGCGCCGGCATGGTGCGCGAAGGTATGGGTGTCGTGAAGCTCGCCACGGCCGCGACAGTGAATGTGTTGTCGCCGAAAGCGCGGCCGGACTTCTCGTTGATCAATTATTATCATGTCGTGCCGGATCATTGGTACGTCATCGCGGCAACCAATTCCTGCGCGTCGGCACATAAGTGGCTCCGCGACACGTTCTTTCGTCGCGAGGGTGAGGACGGAAGTGCTGTGTTCGACGCCATGGATGCGCGGGCGGCTGCGGTGCGCCCGGGTTCTGAGGGCCTGTTCTTTCACCCTTATCTCAACGGCGAACGCAGTCCATACTGGGATCCGCTGCTGCGCGCGGATTTTGTCGGAGCGGGCTTCAATCATGGTGGCGGCCATTTCGTTCGTGCTCTCTATGAAGGCGTGGCCTATTCCCTTCGCGATTGTCACGAGGTCATGAAATCGAAGGGACTCGGCTTCACAACCGCGCGCCTGACGGGCGGCGGAGCGCGAAGCGCCTTGTGGCGGCAGATCGTTGCCGACGTGCTGAACATCACCGTCGAGCTTCCTGCGGTGGCGGACGCCTCGTATGGCGCGGCATTGCTGGCAGGCGTTGGCATTGGCGTCTTCGAGAGTGAGCGCGCCGCCGCGGATGTCGTTCAAATCGTGTCGCGTGCGACGCCGAACCCGGTTCGTGCAGCGATCTACGATCAAGGTTTTCCCATCTACCGCGATATCCAGAAGGCGCTGGCGCCAATCAATCATCGCATCCACGGTTTCGTAGCCGGTCAGAGCAAGTGACGCATGTCAGAGATTAGACTGGAAAAGGTTCGCAAAGCGTATGGCCCGGTGGTCGCCGTTCACGGCGTCGATCTGACCATCCGCGACGGCGAGTTCGTTGTATTCCTGGGTCCTTCGGGTTGCGGAAAGTCTACCACGCTGCGGATGATGGCTGGCCTTGAGGAAATTACCTCGGGCAAGATCTTCATTGGTGATCGCGATGTCACGGCGCTGGAGCCGAAGGATCGCAACATCGCAATGGTGTTCCAGAATTACGCGCTCTATCCGCACAAGACGATCTACGAAAATCTCGCCTTCGGCCTGCGGATGCGGAAGATGGATCCGGCGCAGATCGATATGCGGGTCCAGCGCGCCGCAAAGATGCTTGGCCTCGACGAATTCCTGAAGCGCAAGCCAAAGCAGCTTTCTGGCGGCCAGATGCAGCGTGTTGCCCTCGGTCGCGCGCTTGTGCGCGAACCGGAAGTGTTTCTGCTCGACGAGCCGTTGTCGAACCTGGATGCCAAGTTGCGCGTGCGCATGCGCGAGGAGATCGCACGGCTGCATCAGGAAGTCGGCACCAGTATGGTGTACGTCACCCACGATCAGGTCGAGGCGATGACGCTCGCCAATCGCATTGTGATCATGCGCGACGGTCACGTGCAACAGGTCGGTGCGCCGCTCGAAGTCTACGATCGCCCAGTCAATCTGTTCGTCGCCGGCTTCATTGGCTCACCTGAAATGAACCTGATTGAGGGGCGTGCGGCGAACGGTGTGTTCGAAAGCGGCGCGCTGCGGATAGAACTGCCTGCGCAGTTTCAGGGCATCAACGAAGACATCGTGCTCGGCATCCGCCCGGAGCATGTCACGCTCGGCGAAGGTCCCGGTGCGCTCGCATTCGAGGTCGGCGTGATCGAGCAGCTCGGTGCACAAACTCTCGGCATCGGTGAGGTGAGCGGCGCGCGCCTGCGTATTCTCACGGATCGCGTCGATAACTGGACGTTCGGTCAGCGAATTCCCGTCCGGCTTCAGGCCGGGCGGCTCCATCTGTTTTCGAAATCTACAGGACAACGATTTTAGACGGCCAAGAAACTAAAACAAACATAAGGGGTGAATTGCCATGGGAGAAAAGGAAATGGCTAAGAACGGAAAATCGGGTATCGACCGCCGCATGCTCATCAAGGGCGCCGGTGCGGGGCTTGCCGCCAGCACGCTTGGCGCGCCGGTGGTTTGGGGGCAGGGCAAGAAGACGATCCGCTTCCTCAACACCGAAACGTCCATCGACAGCATTCGCGCGCTGAAGGTCGCATGTGCTGAGTACGAACGGATGACAGGCACACAGGTCGTCGTCGATTCCGTGCCGCTTGACGACGCTTTTACCAAGGTGACGACATCGCTGCGCGGCGGTCAGCCCTATGACATCGCGACGTTCGCATTTGTCGGCCACGTGTTGCTGCTGCAGGCGGAAGGGCATTTGATGCCGCTGACCGAACTGACCAGCAAGCACAAGTGGGGGCCGAAGATACTCTTCCCGATCAAGGGTGAAACCTACTGGTATCCCTACGATTACAACCTCGCATGGATCTACTATCGCAAGGACCTCTACGAGAAGAAGGGCCTGAGTGTTCCCAAGAACTGGGCTGACATGCTCAAGAACTCGCAGGCTCTGAATGAGGATGGCCGCGCGGGTTCCCTGTTCCCCATCGGCAGCAACGGCGCGACCAATTGGCTGTCGCCGGGCTTCATGTGGGCGGAAGGCGTCAAGCTGTTCGACGACAAATGGAATGTCGCCATCGACAATGCCGCCAACGCTCCGAAGGTCGCGGCCTATCTCGATTTCTTCGCCGATCTCTACAAGACGATGCCGTCCGGCACCAGCCAGGCAAGCTTCGGCGAAGTGCTCTCCAACTTCTCTTCAGACAAGGTCGGGCACACGGCCTACGCCGGCCGCATCATCGAGGCGCTCGAGCGCACGTCGCCGGCTCTCGCGACCAAGTACGGAATCATGCCGTATATGGACAGCGCGGGGAAGGCGAAAGCCGTCAATCACGGTTACGATGGATGGGTTGTGCTGAAGACGCCGAACTCCAGCGAATCGATGAAGTTCATGAAATGGTTCACCGAGAACCAGTACATCAACTTCCTGCACACCGCGCCGTTGCACTTCCAGCCGCCGCGCCTCGACGTCTATGAGGACGCTCGCTGGCGTGCTCACCCGCTGATCGAAAAGCACAAGGATGCCGTCGAGACGATGAAGAACTTCATCGTCGACAAATCGATGATCCTGACCTCGGTCGACACCGAGGGCCCGGCTCCGGATCTGCGTCCGGGTAAGGTGTTCGAGGGCTTCGTGATCCCCGAGATGCTGCAGAACCGTATCCTCAAGAACATGCCGGCAGCTGACTGCGTCAAGGCGGCAGGCGACAAGATGCGCAAGCTCACGGCATAAGAAACGCGTTTGCCAACTGCCCCGGCCGGATGCTCCCGGCCGGGCTTTTCCCGGAAAGACGAATTTGAGTTCGAAGACGACGATATACACCTTTCTGGTGATTGGACTTCTCGTGACGCTCGTTCTGATCGTCGCGCCGGTGGCCTATGCGATCAGCCTGAGCTTCTACAAGCTCGATTCGTTCGTCGGTGAGGCCAAGTGGGTCGGTCTCGATAATTACATCGCGATCCTGCAATTGCCGGAATTCTGGCGTGCGCTCTGGAATGGCGTCGTGTATTCGGCCGGCTCCATTGTGCTTCAGGTCGTGCTCGGCATCGGGTTTGCGCTGATCCTCAACGAGACGTTTCCGGGCCGCAATTTCGTGCGCGGATTATCCATTCTTCCCTATCTCCTGCCGACAGTGGTCGTCATCCTGACCTTCAAATGGATGGTGGATGGCAGCATCGGCATTCTCACCAAGACCATCGCGGCGTTGGGATTGCCGCCGGTGAATTGGTTTGAGAGCTCTGGCGCCGCGATGACATCGGTCATTCTGGTGAGCGTCTGGATGTGGACGCCGTTCGTTACGACCTGTTTTCTCGCGGCACTGCAAACTGTTCCCACGTCGCTCTACGAGGCCGCGCGGGTTGATGGAACGACCGCGGTCCAGCGCTTCTTCCACATTACACTTCCGATGCTGAAGCCGATTCTGACCGTTGTCGTGTTGTTGCGCGCGATCTGGATGTTCAACAAGTTCGATGTGATCTGGCTCCTGACGCGCGGTGGCCCGGTCGGTTCGACCGAGCATCTGGCGATCCTGTCCTATCGCCATGCCTTCAGCCTGTTCGACATCGGCGGGGGCGCGGCGATTGCAACGATCTCCTTCGCAATCCTGTCCGTCGCCGTATTTTTCTACTTTCGCATCTTCCCGCTGGAGGACGATTAATGGCTGCCGTCAAATCGCTCCCGGCCCGGCTCAGCCTCTATGGTGCTGCGATCGTTATCGCAATCTATTCGGCATTTCCGATCTACTGGATGTTCATCTCCAGTCTTCGGGAACCGACCAGCCTGCTCAGTACCGTCTCGCTGGTGCCGGGCCCGTTCACGCTGGAATATTATCGCAACCTGCTCGAACTGACTGATTACCCCACGCACTTCATGAACAGCGTGATCGTCGCGGTGGTGACGGTCGTCGTGACGATGATCTTCTCGATCATGATTGCCTATGCGGTGACCCGCCAGCGGATTCGCGGCAAGAAGCTGATCGTCGGCGCGATGCTCTATGCTTACATGTTTCCGCCGCTGCTGATCGCAATCCCGATGTTCACGATCTTCGCGCGCCTCGGCCTCAGCGACACCCTGATCGGCCTGATCGCGTCGCATTTGACGCTGACGCTGCCGTTGGGAGTCTGGTTCCTTTGGGGTTTCTTCAAGGGCATGCCTTTTGAGCTTGAGGAAGCCGCGATGGTCGACGGCTGCACACGGCTTGGTGCGTTCCTGAGAGTCGTTCTGCCGCTGTCGCTGCCGGGATTGATCACGGTTGCGATTTTCTCGTTCTTGCTGTCATGGACTGACTACACCTTCGCGCTGATCATGATCGGGAGTGATGCCAACAAGACGCTGCCGGTGGGATTGGCGTCGATGGTTGGTTCGTTTGACCTACGCTGGGGTGAAATCATGGCGGGATCGACCTTGATCGCGCTTCCGCTGTTTGCGGCATTCGTGATGCTGACGCAGTATTTCATTCAAGGTCTCGGCGCTGGCGCCGTAAAGGGTTGATCATGGATCTCGGACTGAAAGGCAAGGCTGCGCTGGTGACTGGAGCTGCGCGCGGCATCGGCAAGGCGGAAGCACTGGCATTGGCGGCGGAGGGCTGCTCCATTGCCATCAATGACATCGACAAGGATGCCGCCGACGCCACGGTTGCCGAATTGCGCGCAAGCGGGATCAAAGCCGTGGCCTGTGTTGGCGACGTATCGGAAGAAGCAGGCGCAGAGGCTGTGGTGCGCGCGGCACGTGAAGGTCTCGGTTATCTCGACATTCTGGTTAACAACGCTGGCGCGGGCGGCCGCCATCTTGGTCGCAACGCTGAAGACATGTCGATCGACGATTGGGATATCATCGTCCGCACGCACCTGCGCAGCACGTTCCTGTGCAGCAAGTATGCTGTGCCGTTGATGCGCGAACGTGGCTTCGGGCGGATCGTGAATACATCCTCTATGAACGTCACCGGAGGCGGCCGGCCCGGTGTGACGAACTATTCCGCCGCGAAGGCCGGTGTGATCGGCTTTACGCGGACGCTGGCCAAGGAAGTGGGCAGCGCAGGGATCACGGTCAACGCAATTGCTCCAGGGTATGTCGAAACCGCTTTGATTGCGGGCTTCTCGGCGGAAAAGCGAGCCATTATTGCGGGCCAGAATCCGCTCGGACGTTTCTGCCAGCCGGACGAAGTGGGATCGTTGATCGCGTTTTTATGTTCCACTCAGGCGGCTTTCATCAACGGCGCGCTGATCTGCATGGATGGCGGCAAGCGCGATTTCTTCTGGGGCGACCAATGACCATTCGCGCGTTCGGCGGGCCGCATCGTTACGTTCAGGGGCCGGGTGCCCTGGAACAACTTGCTACGCTTGTCCCGATGTATGGCCGGCGTCCGTTCGTTCTTGCAGATACCGCCGTTCTCGGATCATTGCGCGCGCAGCTTGAGGGGATTCTTAAGCCCTGCGTCGATGGATTGCAGTTCGCGGAGTTCTCAGGGGAATGCTCTTCGACTCAGATCGATGCAATGGCAAGCAAGGCCGATGCTGCGGCGAGTGACGTCGTGATCGCCATTGGCGGCGGCAAGGCGATCGACACTGCGAAGGGCGTTCGCATTCTGCGAGGGGGAGGGATTATCGTCGTGCCGACGGTGGCCTCCAACGATGCGCCGACCAGCCGGCTCGCCATCGTATACACGGATGACCACGTTCTGAAGGAAGTCAGGCTGATGCCGACCAATCCAGACGCGGTCGTCGTCGATACGTCGATAATCGCGCGCGCGCCGCGAAGGTTCTTTGTCGCAGGAATTGGCGACGCGCTTACAAAGAAGTTTGAAGCGGAGCAGTGCTACAACTCCGGTGGCTTGAATTTCTACAAGGAGCGGCCTGCGGCGCTCGCTGTATCGATTGCCGATCAGTGCTATCAGGTAATCCGTCGCGATGCGATTGCTTCTCTCGCGGCGGTGGATCGCAAGCAGCCCGATGCTGCGTTCGAGAACATTGTTGAGGCAACGATCCTGCTCAGCGGTCTCGGCTTCGAAAGCGGCGGTCTATCGATTGCGCACTCGCTGACGCGCGGCTTCTCGGCCATTCCCTCGCTCAACGGCGCGCTACACGGGGAGCAGGTGGCGTTCGGGCTTCTCGCACAACTCTGCCTCGAGCAGCGGTCGTCTGAATTCCTCACCGATATGGTCGCATTCTTTCGGGCAGTCGGTCTGCCCACGAGCCTTAAGGACCTAGGATTTTCAGGGAACGCGCAGGATGGTATTCGGATCATCGCGCAGCGGTCGATTGCCGAAGCGCCGTATCTGAAGCAGTTCGTTGGTGATGTAACAGAGCAAGGTCTTGTCGCGGCATTGGACAAGGCGAACTGCTGCGCGGGATAGCAGGGAGAGCTAGGTCCCTGAGCCAGAGCATAGGGTGAGTTGTCGCAAATGGGGCATCGCTCGCTGCGGTTATCCGCCTGATCCACCCGTGACGATCTTTTCGCTGAGCTTTTGATCGACGATTTGCACCGTGCGGTCGATTTCGGCATTGGGCATGCCTAGCTGCTGCGAAATCAGCTTCACCAGCAGATCGACCCGCTCAATGAACGGCGCACCACTTGCAACCGCGCGCGCTGCGGACGAGGGCTTGAGAAGGCTTTCCGCTGCTTTCGCGTACTTCTCGAATGGCACCGCATCCTGCGGGTCGGCTCCCAGACGCTGCGCGATTGCATCGACATGGGTGTAGATCGACTTCGAGAGTTTCAGATCACCGTGCACAGCGTCGCGGATCGGCTGAGGATCGTTTGGCGTGATGCAGCGGTAGTTGCCGGTCAACAGCATCGACCATTTCGCCAGCGGCACGAACAGTGAGTCGAACACCTTGAGCTTCACGGGAACGTCCTGGCCATCGAGCTTCACAGCGTCGATGTCCGCCTCCAGCTCCCGAAGCAGCTTGTTGTGCGCTTCGTCTTCAAATATCGCGGCCTTGAAATTTGTCGGCAAGCCCACGTGAAGGACGTTTGCCGGTTCCTCCGGTGGACGGAAGGCCTGTGGATCGGGCGAGCAGAGCGTCACCAGTCCCGGCTTGAAGCGTTCCCACACCTGAGCATTCGTATAGGCCTCTTCGAGATCCATGTCCGCCAGCGCCGGAATCCGCTTGAGATAGGGCAGGGGCGGCATGTTCATGATCGAAAGACAAGGCAACTTCGCCTCGGCGATTTTGATCATCAGAACCCGGATCGTATGGTTGGTGTATTGCGGCTCCTGCATGGCAAGAGCAACGAGGTCATACCGGGAAAGGTCGACCTTATCGGGTGAGGTCGCATCCAGTTTCCCGGGCAGATCGCGGGAAAAGATTGACCGGTGATTCGGCTCATCGCGAAGCTTGATACGAACTTCGGTGCCCTCGCGGTTGATCAATTCCGCAGTGTTCTTCCGGCAAACCAAAGTCACGTTGTGACCAGCCATAAGCAGCTTTGTTGCCAGCAGCGAGCCGTACGAGGCTCCAAGAATCAGAATATTGCGCGCCATGCTCGCTCGTCCTCAAATTACGTCTCTAGCCCAGATGGGGCTGGGAAATGTCGGTCACGTCAGAAACACCACCTGGGCGAAGGAACGGCGCAGGCCAAACCCTTAACATCACAGGGGAATAGCTCCTTTGGGCAAGGAGGCGTTGGTATCTACCGCAAGTCGATAGACATAACAATCATATAGGGGGCCGACTTTGACCGTCGCCGATGCGCATCCGGCCAAGTCGAAATGCAGACATATGAACATTTCTTCCAGTGTGATGCACCGCCACGGGGCCAGCCTCGTTCAAGTCTTGCGGTCTTTCATCCTCTCCATAAGAAGCTGCGCGACGCGAAGACCCGACGGCGTGGTATTTCTGGTTGCAAGCTGCACGAGCGTTACCTGCGTCGCTTCCAGACGTTTATCGCGCAATGGCACCGCTACAAGCGTGCCTGCGAGCAGTTCGGGCATGGCGGAGTCACGCGGCAGGAAGGTTCCTATATTGGCCTTCATGGCGATCGTGCGGAGGAAGGCAATCGAGTTTGTCTCGCTGTAGAGATCGAGCTGCACGTTGGCCTTGGCGCAAGCACGGTCGATCTCCTGGCGAATACCGAACGACGGGTCGGGCAGGATCACGCGCAAACCTGCGAGGTCTTTGACCGTGCAATACTCCTTACCTGCCATCGGATGACCGGGAGCGACCATGAGGCACAGCGATTGGCGCATACGCGCGAGTTCGATCAGGTCGCGCCGCGGTGCGCGCCCGAAAACGAGACCGAAATCGACTTCGTGCCGTCCGACCTTTTCCGCGACGCCGCTGGTGCCTGCGGTCGTGACCGTGATCGAGATGCCGGGATAGTCTTTTGAAAGATCGACCACGAAATCGGACACAAAGCTCGCGAGCAGACCTTCCACCGTTGCAAGTTTGACGTGGCCGCGCTGCAGCGAGTCGAATTCCTCCACCTGGGCGCGGATCCTGTCGAGCCTGTCCTCGCTTTCGACGGCATAGCGATAGAGCAGGTGGCCGGCGCCGGTCAGGCTCATGCCGCGCGCGCCCCGCTCGAACAGTTTCGCTGAAAGTTCGTCCTCAAGCCCCTGCACCTGCCGGCTGATGGCACTTGGTGCGATGCGCAACGATTCGGCCGCGCGCTTGATGGAGCCGCGCAGCGTGACCTCCCGAAAGTATCGCAAAGCTGTTGATTCAATCATGTTTCGTGTCCCTGAGGGGCCTCGTTGCTTGCCCGGAAAGAATGCAGGCGTTGCATAGCATTCGAATTTTCAGACCGCTCGGTTCGAAATTCAATGCTTTTATTCGACCCCTCAATTTGTCATGCTTTCTTCAGGTCCCGCTCTCGGTCCCGATGGAGAATTTGGATGACTCATTTCCGGCTTGCATCACTTCGCTTGAATGCGCTTCTTCTCGCCGCCTGTTTCGGGCTATCCTCCTCTGCTGCGATGGCGCAGGATGTCATCAAGTTCGGCGCGCCGCTTCCGCTGACTGGCCCGCTGGCGCCCGAGGCCATCAAACAGCAGCAGGGATACGACCTCTGGGCCGAGCAGGCCAACAAGGCTGGCGGTATTTCGGTCGGCGGCAAGAAGTACAAAGTCGAGATCGTCTACGCCGACTACCAGTCGAACACACCGCGCGCGGTGCAGACCACCGAGCAGATGATCACGCAGAACAATGTCAACTTCCTGTTCAGTCCGTTCGGTTCGGGCGCCGCCAAGGCCGGCAGCAGCGTCTCCGAGAAATACAAGGTGCCAACTATTGCATCGACCGCGTCTTCCGCGCAGGTCTACGACCAGGGCTACAAGTATTTGTTCGGGACCTTTACGCCGAACGACACGCTGACCACACCGCTGACGCAAATCGTCAAGGCCAAGGCGGCGGATGTGAAGAAGGTCGCCATTCTGGCGCGCAACGATCTCTTCCCGCTGGCGATTGCGCAGGAAATGGAAAAGTCGGCCAAGGCTAACGGCCTTGAGGTCGTCTACTTCGAGAAATACGCGATCAACACGCTGGATCACTCGGCGACGCTATCGCAGATCAAATCGCTCGCACCGCAGTGGGTTTTCGTAACCGGCTACATCAATGATCTGCTGCTGGTCCGCAAGCAGATGAGCGATCAGCAGATCAAGGCCAGCGTGGTCTCGATGATCGCCGGTCCCGCGTATCAGGAGTTCATCGATGCCGCTGGTGCGAGCGGCGAGAACATCACGAGCGCGGCCTGGTGGCATCCGGCCGCACAATATTCCGGCAAGGACATTTTCGGCACCACCGCGAATTACGTGAAACTGTTCCGTGAGAAGTTCAAGTCGGATCCCGACTATGCGCAGGCCTCCGCGTCTGTTTCCGGCGCGCTGTTCCAGATGGCCATCGAACGGGCCGGTTCGCTGGACCGGGACAAGGTGCGTGACGAACTTGCCAAGCTGAACGAAATGACCTTCTGGGGACCGGTGAAGTTCGGCCCCACCGGACAGATCGATTCACTGGAGCCGCCCGTATTCCAGCTTCAGGGCGGCAAGGCCGTGGTTCTCTCACCTGCGATTATCAAGCAGGGCGAATTCAAGCTCGGCGTCAACTGATACGCCGTAGCTGAGGAGAGGACACGACATGCTGGCGGCCCAGGTTCTGATCAATGCGTTAGTGCTGGGCTGCCTTTACGCGTGTATCGCGATCGGCTTCTCGCTGGTCTGGGGCGTCTTGAACGTCATCAACCTGATCCACGGATCCTTTATCGTACTTGGCGCCTATCTGGCGTGGGGGCTCTATCAGTCGCTCCACATCTCGCCGTGGTATGCGCTCGGCATCGCAGCTCCGGCTTTTTTCGTTTTTGGCTACGTCATCCAGCGCCTGATCCTCAATCGTGTGATCACCGCGCCAGTGCTTGTCACGCTGACTTTGACATTCGGGCTCGACCTGATCCTCAACAACGCGATGATCTACTACTTCAAGGCGGACTACCGGAAACTGACGCTGACGCCGCCAACGGGTTCGGTTTCGCTGTTCGATGTTGTCGTGCCGGTCGATCGTTTGATCGCAACCGTGTCGGCGCTGGCATTGACCGGCGTGCTCTATCTAATCTTGCGACGGCTGCGTGTCGGTCGCGCCATCGTTGCGGTCAGACTCGATCGCGACGCGGCCAAACTCATGGGCGTCGACGTCAATTCGATTTATGCGATTGCGTTCGGTCTTGGCGCCGCGCTCGCGGGCTGCGCCGGCGTGCTGATGGCGCTGATCTTTCCGATTTCACCATTGACGTCCACGGCCTATCTCGGAAAGGCCTTTGTAGTCTGCGTGCTAGGCGGCCTCGGCAGCGTGTCCGGCGCGCTGGCGGGCGGCATTCTTCTGGCGCTGATTGAAGGGATTGGCTCGACGCTGATAGGTCCCGCTCATGCAACAACGTTGTCGTTCGCGCTGCTGATCGTTTTTCTGATCGTGCGTCCTCAAGGTCTGCTCGGCCGAAAGGGCTTTGAATGACACGGTCGAACTTCATCCTGCTGGCGCTGGTCGTCTGTATCGCCGCGTTGCCGATAGTCGGCGGATCCTACGCGCTGCGGCTGGGCACAATCGCCTGCATGTACGGCATCCTCGCGCTGTCGTGGAATGTCGTCGGCGGCTTCGCAGGCTATCCGTCATTCGCGACTGCGGCGTTCTTTGGCTTCGGCGCCTATGCGGCGGGTGTCCTTATCGGCAAGGGCGTGCCACTGCTGGTGTCCGTTTCTGCTGCGGGACTGATGTCGTTTGCGCTGGCGTGTCTGCTCGGGGCGGCGCTGCTTCGTCTGCGCGGGCATTATTTCGCCATCGCCAGTCTGTCGCTGATCGAGGTATTCCGCGAACTCGTTAACAACGCCACCGATCTAACTGGTGGTGGCATGGGGCTCAACATCCCGCTGACCTCGGCAGCTGGTGTGATGGCGGACGCAACATTCTTTTTCTACGTGATGTGGGGGCTGCTGCTCGGCACTGTGCTGATGGTCATTCTCGTCGCTGGCTCCAAACTCGGCTTCGGCCTCGCCTGTATCCGCCAGAATGAGACCGCGGCCAACATGATCGGACTCAACACCACGCTCTATAAGAGCATCGCCTTCGGTCTGTCCGCCTGTTTCGTGGGCGCCGCAGGCGGGGTCTATGCGGCGTGGGTGCATTACATTGATCCATCCGATGTCTTCGATATTCTTTATTCGGTGAAACCGATCGTTATGGCGCTCATCGGAGGGTTGGGCTCGCCGCTCGGTGTTCTGATCGGGGCTTTCGTATATCTCGGTCTGGAGGAGGTGGTCTGGCGCAACTACATCCAGATTCACAGCGGCGTACTCGGCGTTCTGATCGTCATACTGTTGCTGTTCCTGCCGCACGGGTTGATGTCGATGCGTGATCGCCTTCTCTCATGGAGGCCGAAGCGTGTCTGAAATCCTCCGGCTCCAGTCCGTCTCCCGAAATTTCAGCGGCCTGAAGGCGCTGCGCGACGTCTCGCTCGGCGTCAATAAAGGCGAAGTCCTGGGCCTCATCGGCCCGAACGGCGCGGGCAAGACCACGCTGGTGAATGTCGTTACCGGCGTTACTCCGGCAAGCTCCGGCGCCGTGACATTCATGGGGCAGGATATCACGCGCGTGAAGACCTATCAGTCTGCGCGTCTCGGACTGTCGCGCACGTTCCAGGTGGTGCAGCCGTTCGCGGAATTCAGCGCGCTGGACAACGTCGCCGCAGCCGCACTGTTTTCGCAGCCCGGCGAGAGCATCAGAACGGCGCGAGAAGAAGCGCGTGCGCATCTCGCGTTCGTCGGCCTTGAAACGCAGTCAGATCAACCCGCAGCGACATTGACTCTGGCGATGCGCAAGCGCCTTGAACTCGCGAAGGCGCTGGCGATGAAGCCGAAGTTGCTGTTCCTCGACGAGGTGAATGCAGGTCTGAACAGCGCGGAAGTCGAACGTGCGACGCGCCTTATCCATCAGCTTGCGGAAAGCGGCATCACCATCGTGATGATCGAGCATTTGATGAAGGTGGTGCTAAATGTCTGCACGCGGATCGTGGTGCTGCACAACGGTCAGTTGATCGCCGATGGCGCTCCGCGGGACGTGATCAAGAATCCGGCAGTCGTTGAAGCCTACCTCGGTCAGCAGTATGCGCAGAGGGCCGGTGCTCATGGCTGATACACCCATCCTTGAATTGCAGGGCGTGCGCGCTGGCTATGGCGAGGTTCAGGTGCTGTGGGGCATCGATCTTTCCGTGCGAAGCGGGGAGATCACTGCGCTGATCGGCTCCAATGGCGCGGGCAAGACGACGCTGATGCGTGCCTTATCGGGCCTGATCCCGATCCAGTCGGGAAGCTATCGTTCCGACGGCGTGGACCTCGTCGGTGCGACTGCGGCAGCAATCCTGTCACACGGCATCGTGCATGTGCCCGAGGGCAGGCGGCTGTTCGGCGCGATGAGCATTGAAGACAATCTTCTGATGGGGGCTTATTCGCGCACGGCCGGACGCGCTGAAATCAGTCGCGATATGGACCGCGTTTACGCGACGTTTCCGAAATTGTTCGAACGCCGCAATCAGGCGGCCGCGACATTGTCCGGCGGCGAGCAACAGATGTGCGCGATCGGGCGCGGGCTGATGAGCGCGCCGAAGCTATTGATGATCGATGAATTGTCGCTTGGATTGTCACCGTTGCTGGTCGAGCAACTCGTCGCTGCGCTTCGCGCGCTAAACGCAGAGGGCATGTCGATCCTGCTGGTCGAGCAGGATGTGACGACGGCGCTCGACCTGTGTCATGCGGCTTTCGTGATGGACATGGGCCGAATCGTGCGGACGGGGTCCGGTACGGAGCTATTGGCCGATCCGATCATTCGCGACGCCTATCTCGGCGTGCTCGAAGAGTAACTTGAAATCCACCGGAAAAGAAATTCCTGCAGTAAGAAGAGGCAACATGATCGAGACTGTCGAAGCAGCAAAGGGCGGCTACAGGTTCATGCCCGGCGTCAGCCAGTATTCAGCCGGAGTCGCGGCGCTGCCGGGATTCTCCCTCGAGCGGGTGCGGTTCACCAAGCCGGTGCCGCTGCGGCAAGGCTTCGATCGCATCGCGCAGCATCTAAAGGACGCCGGCAGGCCGTTGACCGCATTCGCTGCTTGCGAGTTGCGCTCGCCCGCACCGTTCACGGAAAGCGGATTCGTGCAGTTCAATGAAGTGTACACCGGTACTCTGAAGGCATGGGGATTGCTGTCGGACGGACTGAATCCGGTATCGCGCAGCAACGTTTGTCCGAAAATCAATCCGCCGGCAGAGCCAAGCTTCCACGCGTTTTCGTATGCGGTGCCGGCTGCGAATGCGCCTACATCGTTCGTTGTCGCGGGCAGCGGCGAGGCGCCGGAAGGCAAGGGCAGCTATCGCGATCATGCCGTTCGGCTCGGTGACATTAGTCCGGCGGCGATGGTCGAGAAGGCGCGGTGGGTTCTGGGCGAGATGGAACGCCGCATGAGCGCATTCGGTGGCGACTGGAGTCAGGTGACCGCGACCCAGCTCTATACCGTTCATGATATCTACCCCTTCATCGAAAGCGAGCTGGGCAAACGCGGCATTTTCGGACAGGGCCTGACCTGGTACCTCAACCGGCCGCCGGTTCAGGACCTGGAGTATGAAATGGACTGCCGCCGCGTCCATGTGGAACGCGTCATAGAGAGCTGAGCCGCCGGCAGGCTACTTTCAAATAGCTCTAAACCAATGCCCGCCCCGTTGAGTGGGCGGGCGTCCGCTTCCATGGCGACAGGTTAGACCAACCTGAGCAGCGGCGAAGCTCCGAGCGGAGCCATACGAGCTGTCGATATCGCCTTTCCCGCTCGTCGATTGCGGCGCTGAGTATCGAGCAAAAGTTTCTCGATCTGTTCAAGGCAACCGACAGGCGGGATCGAGCCGCCGGTCGTTCAACGTGCGCTTTCGGGCGGCTTACGGCATCAGCGCCATCGACTATCTGAGAACCAGACGGCTTGAGGTCGCGCGCGAGGCGCTGGTCAGATCAACGGCCAGATCTTCTCGATATCGATTGTTCTCGGTGCGCTGAGTGCGATCGTCCTCATATCAGCGCTGGTCGGTGACGGCTTCTGGGACGGCGTGTCATGGATGATGCTCGCGACCCCGATCCTGTTGTGCGGATACTTTTTCCTCAAGCGCAGCTGACTTTATGGTCGCCGCCGAGCGTTATGGCCAAGCCGCATAAAATGGTCCGCGTTTCGCATGCTCAACTCTGGTGCGACGTCGATAGGCGCCCGGTGAAATGCCCTGATGCTTGCGGAAGAAGCGGCTGAAATAACCCGGATCGCGAAAGCCCAGGCCGTATCCGATCTGTTCGACCGGCAGATCGAGTTGATGCAACCGGGTGCAAGCCTCGTGAATCAGCCGATCGTGGATGATGGCGCGCGGACTGCTGGCCTTTTCGCGTTTGCAATGTGCATGAAGCTTGTCGTCTGTCACGCCGAGCGCCGCGGCATAACGTGCGATCGGCCAGCCGTCGCGATAGTGCAGTTCGACCATCTGGAGAAAGTTGCCGACAAGACGCGGCCCGTCGCCGCGCTGAGCTGTCTCGCTTGTGGCGTCCTCCCGGGTCGCCGAACGCCACAGATGCAGACACAGCAACAGGATATGAGATGAAACCATGCTCATGCTGCCGCGGCCCGGCGTGTGGAGCTCGCGTACCAGCGTCGCACAGGACCCCGCGACGGCATCGATTGCACCGTCGATCTGCCGGCCGCTCAGCATCACGAACCGGCCGATCGCGCGCTGCAAATGGAGAGCTTCTGCGCTGCTCGCGACGATCCGGGTCAGGAAATCCTCGGAGATGGCGACGAGATGGCCCGTCGTGCCGGCTTCCACTTGGAGATGGCCCTCCACATCGCCCGGCAGCCACAGCACAGTGGGAGCTTCGAACGCAACAGCCGTTCCACGTAGCGTCGCCGTGCCGTTTCGTGTCTCGATCATGAGCAGATGCGCGCGCCGGTCGACATGCTGGCGGATGACCCAGTCACGCGGCGCGAGCCCGCCGGAGAAGGTTTCCGCATGAAGGGCCGGGCTGGCTTTCTCGAGAAAACCGGCCGGGCCGGGGATGACATGGGTCGTGCCGTCCTGCACCTGAGACAATCCGTCGCCTGTGAACCAGTGGAATTGACGGAAGAATACAATCTTTCCCCGGAACCGTCCAATTATCTGCAGATGGTGCTCGATTAATCTCTTACCGTCGAACGCCATTCAAGGCGACGGACGGAATTATCTCTGGGAGGAGAACATGGTGTCATCAGTCACCCGCCTCGCGGCGGGGTTGCTCGCGATTGCCGGCGCTGCCGTTTTGGGGGAGGCCGCTCAGGCGCAGACCTCGATCAAGATCGGTTACGCTATCTCGCGCACCGGCCCGAACGCCGGAGGCGCCGCGGTCAGCACAATCCCGAACTACGACCTGTGGGTGAAGGAAGTGAATGCCGCCGGCGGTCTGAAGCTCGGCGACAAGCGCGTGCCGATCGAGATCGTACAGTATGATGATCGCTCAAGCGCGGAAGAGGCGGCGCGCGCGCTGGAACGGCTGATCAGCCAGGACAAGGTGGACTTCATCCTGCCGCCATGGGGCACGGGTTTGAATCTTGCGATGGGGCCTATTCTCAACAAGGCCGGTTATCCGCATCTTGCCGCGACTGCGGTGACCGACCGCGCGCCTGAACTGGCAAAGCGCTGGCCCAACAGTTTCTGGCTGCTCGGCACCAGTGCGGATGCCTCCAAGACCCTCGTTGAACTGCTGGTCAAGCTGCGAACCGAGGGAAAGATCGGTGACACGGTCGCGATGGCAAGCATCGCGGATGGTTTCGGCATCGATCTGTCAGCTGCAGCGCGCCCTGCGCTGACGGCGGCAAAGTTCAAGCTCGTTTACGACAAGACCTATCCGATCGGCACGCAGGATCTCGGTCCCATCGTCAATGAAGCGAAAGGGCTTAATCCCGACGTTTTCATCGCCTTCAGCTACCCGCCGGATACTCTCGCGATCACGGAACAGGCGCGCATTGCCGGCTTCAACCCCAAAATCTTTTACACAGGCGTAGGCACCGCGTTTCCGCTGTTCCGGCAGAAGTTCGGCGCAAACGCCGAAGGCGTGATGGGCATAGGCGGCTGGAGCGGCGATAGTCCGGCGATCAAGGACTATCTCGCGCGGCACAAGGCTGCATCCGCGAACGGGGCTGAGCCGGATCGCTGGGCCAGCGCCGTAACCTACGCCAGCCTTCAGATGCTGCAGCAGGCTATCGAGCGCGTCGGCAAGGTCGACCGCGCTGCGGTCATCAAGGATCTACAGACCGGGACGTTCGACACGGTGATCGGCAAGATCAAGCTCGAAAACAACATGCCGACCAAATACTGGTGGGTCGGACAATGGCAGGGCGGCGAGTTCTATGGCGTCGGGCCTGCGGTTAACGAAGGCGCGCGCGGCGCCGTCGTGCCAAAGCCAGCCTGGAAGGCTCCGTAATCGTCCGATCTCTCCAGCTAGTCTGAATAAAGATGACGAACGCGGTCCTCACCGGACTCATGCTCGGCGGTATGTACGCGCTGATTGCCATGGGTCTGACGCTTCAATATGGCGTCGCGCGGATCATGAACCTGTCCTACGGCGAGTTTCTCGTCGCCGCAGCCTTTGCGTCTTACTGGCTGTTCACGGGATGGGCTCTCAGTCCGCTGCTTGGACTGACGCTCGTCATTCCCATTAGTTTTGGCGTGAGCTACGCACTCTATCGTGTGCTGCTCACGCCACTGGTGCGGCGCGCCCGCACGCGCGATGCGCTCGAGGTTGAAAGCATTCTGGCGACGTTCGGAATGATGTTCATCGTTCAGGGCATCATGCTGGCGATGTTCGGTGGCGCTTATTACAGCTACTCATTTCTTGCGATCCCGGTCGAATTGCTTGGCGAAAATCTGGCACTGAACCGATTGATGGCGTTCGGCCTCGCCGTGGCGATCGGCCTTGCGCTGTATCTGGTGCTAACGCGCACCCGCATTGGGACGGCCATTCGCGCCGTCGCGGTCGATCCCGCCGCTGCGCAACTGGTCGCGATCAATGTCGGGCAAACGTCGGCGTTGGCCTTCGCGCTCGGTGGCGCGCTGGTGACGACGGCCGGGGTGTTGATCAGCATGTTCATGACATTCAGCGCGAGTTCGGGTGTGGTGTTCACGATGAAGGCGCTAATCATCGTTGTGATGGGAGGCGTGGGCAATCTGCTGGGGTGTCTGGTTGCCGGCCTTCTTTTGGGGCTCAGCGAGGCACTCGTGGCGACATACGTCGATCCAGGATTGACGCTCGCGGTCAACTTCGCGCTGTTCCTGACGGTGCTGCTGATCAAGCCGGCTGGCTTGTTCGGGAGGGCTCAGCGATGAAAGCATCGCAGATGGCGCTCGCGGTGGCGGCTCTTGGCAGCCTGATCGTGCTGATCTTTCTTCCGCTTTACGTGAACGCCTACTATCTGTCGCTGGCGATAAGCCTCCTTCAATTCACTGTTCTTGCGACGGCATGGGGCATGTTTTCCGGCCCCACACGGTATGTCTCGCTGGCAACCGCGGCTTTCTTCGGTGTCGGCGCCTATACGGTCGCGGTGCTGGGCGAAGTCCTGGCATGGCCACTGGTGCTCGGCATTGCCGCGGCGATCGGCGGGTTGATGGCCGTGATCGTCGGCCTGTCGACACTCAGACTCAGCGGCGTCCATTTCGTGATCTTCACGTTTGGCCTCGCGGAACTCGTGCGCCAACTCGTCGTCTGGTACGAGGTCAACAAGACGCGCGTGCTCGGCCGCTATGTCTTCGTGGAGATCACGCAGAACGACATCTACTGGCAACTTCTTGTCCTTGCGGTTGTGGTGTTCGCCGTCGGATGGATGATTGCCCGCTCGCGGCTCGGATTTGCGCTCCGCATTATCGGTGAAGACGAAACCGTCGCGCAGCATTGCGGAATCAATGTCACCATCGCCAAGGTGGCGCTGTTCACGATCAGCGCCATCGTGATGACTCTGGTCGGCGCGATCATGTCACCGCGCTGGACCTATATCGAGCCGTCGATTGCGTTCAATGCAACGATCTCCTTTCAGGTCGTGATCATGGCGTTGCTTGGCGGCGCGCACCGGCTGTGGGGGCCTGTCCTCGGTGCGGTGCCGCTGACACTGCTGTTCGAGTTCCTGTCGGCGCGTTTCCCGAGTACCTCGACGCTCGTCATGGGCGTTGTCTTTCTGTTGATCGTGTACGCGCTGCCGTCCGGGGTGGCCGGTTTGTGGGACCGGTTGGTCTCGCGGCCTGCGTTGCGCATGATGCGGAGGGCGGAGACATGATCCGGGCCGCCTCGTCATCGCCTGTGCTTGAGGTCATCGCGCTCACGCGGGCGTTCGGCGGCCTCGTTGCGGTCAACGCGATCGATCTCGCCGTGCATCGTGGCGAGATCGTCGGGTTGCTAGGCCCGAATGGCTCAGGCAAAACGACGGCGCTCAATCTGATGTCGGGCCTGCTGCGCCCGGATTCCGGGACGATCCGTTTTGCCGGAACGGATATTGCGGGATTGCCGGCGTATCGCATCGCACGCCTCGGTCTGGCCCGCACATTTCAGCTTGTGCGTGTGCTTGGCGGCATGACCTGCGCCGACAATGTCCGCGCGGGGCTCGCATTTCATCGTACGCCGCTCGCGTCCGGCGAGATGAATGATGCCGCAGCAATGTTGCTGGAACGCGTCGGGCTGGGCGGGCAGGGCGAGCGGCCGGCATCCGAACTTACCTATATCGATCAGAAGCGGCTTGAACTGGCGCGGGCGCTGGCGCTGACGCCACAACTTCTGCTGCTCGACGAGTGGCTCGCGGGCCTCAATCCATCGGAACTGCTGATCGGGATCGAACTGATCCGTTCTCTGAAGGACGACGGGCTCTCGATCCTGCTCGTCGAGCATGTCATGGACGCGATCCGTTCGCTTTGCGATCGTTGTGTGGTCATGAACACTGGCCGCAAGATCGCGGAGGGCGAACCGAACACTGTCCTCACTGATCCCGTTGTCATCGAGGCTTATCTTGGGGTGACAGCGGATGCTTGAAGTCTCGGATGTGAGCGTCGCCTATGGCCAGCACCGCGCGCTCACCGAAGCAGCGCTGAACGTCGGCGATGGCGAAATCGTCGTTATTCTTGGCGCGAACGGCGCCGGCAAGACGTCGCTCATGAAAGCTATTGCAGGCATCGTGCCGTGTCTTCCCGGGAAGAGCGTCAAACTTTCAGGTCGCGATCTTTCCAGCTTTCCGGCGCATGAGATCGTGGAAGCCGGGCTGGCATCGGTGCCGGAAGGGCGGGGCATCTTCGGGGAACTGACCGTCGCCGAGAACTTGTTGCTCGGTGCCAATCCGAAGCGGGCGCGCGATGGTGAGGCGGCGCGACGCAAGCGGGTGCTGTCGCTGTTTCCCCGTCTCGGCGAGCGGCTCACTCAAACCGTCCGCACCATGAGCGGCGGTGAGCAGCAGATGGTTGCGATCGGCCGCGCACTGATGTCGAACCCTGAGATTCTGCTGCTTGACGAGCCTTCGCTCGGTCTGTCGCCATTGATGGTCCGTGAACTATTCGCGTCGCTGCGTCAGGTGCGCGAGGCCGGCGTCGGCCTGCTGCTGGTCGAGCAGAACGCACAGGAAAGCCTCGCGCTTGCTGATCGCGGCTATCTCATCGAAAACGGAAAGATCGTCGGCAGCGGAACGGCGTCGGCATTGAAGTCCGACCCGGCGGTGCGGCGTGCTTATCTCGGTGGGCTTCCGGGCTAGTCCTGACCCGGAACCAAGCTATGCAGCATCAGGAAATCACAGAGAGGAAGCTGGCATGAATCAGATCAATCTGTTGCTCGAGAATCAGGATGTTCAGGCGATCGACGGTGTGACATTTGACCGGCTCAACCCGATCACGGGCGATATTGCCACACGTGCGGCTGCGGCGAAGATCACCGATGTCAGGCGGGCGGCCGACGCCGCAGCAGCGGCCTTTCCGGCGTGGTCGGCTACCGGGCCGAGCCAACGCCGCATGATCCTGCTGAAAGCGGCGGACATACTGGCGAGCAAGGCCCCGAAGTTCATCGAATTGATGGCTGCGGAAACCGGCGCGACCGCCGGCTGGGCGGGGTTCAATGTCAATCTTGCGGCGGGGATGCTGCGTGAGGCGGCATCAATGACCACGCAAATTTCCGGCGAGGTGATCCCATCCGACAAGCCGGGATGTATCGCAATGGCAATCCGCCAACCGGCTGGCGTCGTGCTCAGTATTGCGCCTTGGAACGCGCCGGTCATCCTCGGCGTGCGCGCGGTGGCGCTGCCCCTGGCTTGCGGAAACACCGTTATCCTCAAGGCGTCGGAAATTTGCCCCGGCACGCACCGGCTGATCGCGGAGTGCCTGCGCGAGGCAGGTCTGCCGCCGGGCGTTCTGAATGTGATCACGAACGCGCCGGAAGATGCGCCCGCTCTCATCGATGCACTGATCTCTCACCCGGCGGTGCGGCGCATCAACTTCACAGGCTCCACGCGGGTCGGACACATCATCGCCCAGACCGCTGCAAAGTACCTCAAGCCCGTTTTACTTGAACTCGGCGGCAAGGCGCCGCTGCTTGTACTGGACGATGCTGACATCGATGCGGCGGTCGCGGCAGCAGCGTTCGGTGCCTTCATGAATCAGGGACAGATATGCATGTCGACCGAACGGATTGTCGTCGATGCGAAAATCGCTGATGCCTTCGTCGCCAAACTTGCCACCAAGGCAGGGACGCTCGTGGCCGGCGACCCGCGTACGGGGAATACGCCGCTTGGATCGCTAATCGGAACGGATGCCGCGGATCGGATTCAGGGGTTGATCAAGGACGCGGTCGGGAAGGGGGCACGGGTGGTTGCGGGCGGGAAGGTCGATGGGACGCTGATGTCGGCGACGGTGGTCGATCATGTCACTTCGACAATGCGCATCTATGGCGAAGAGTCATTCGGTCCCATTGTCTCGGTCGTTCGGGTCAATGGCGCGGATGAAGCCGTGCGGGTTGCGAACGACACAGAATACGGATTGTCGGCCGCAGTTTTTGGCCGCGACATTGCGCGCGCACTCGACGTCGCGAAACGGATCGAATCCGGCATCTGCCATGTCAATGGGCCGACAGTACATGATGAGGCCCAGATGCCGTTTGGAGGGGTGAAAGCGTCGGGCTATGGGCGTTTCGGGGGCAAAGCAGGCGTAGCCGAGTTCACCGAACTGCGATGGATCACCATCGAAACCGGCCCGCAGCATTATCCCATTTGAGGTACCGAAGCCCGGCAAAGGTTCGGATAGAGGATTCTGCGGTCGCAGATGGGACGCACGGCGGCGTGCTGGTCTCGATTGCGCAGTTGTGCGTCATAACGAGAGCGGTGGACGGCAATCGTAGGGTCGCCGTCCACACGCGAGAGACTTCAAGCAATCGTCTTGAGGTAAATGCTCGGGTCGAAATACTTGCTTGCCGGCGTAAAGTCCTTGACCCCGGCATTTGCCATGAAGAAGTCGGTCGTCTGCTGCAACCAGTTGGTCACAGTTCCGTCCGAATAGAGCCGCTTCCAGTCGCGCGACGTGAACATCTTCTGCGCCTTGAACTGCTCGTTGATGTCCGTCAACGGCGTCTGGCTGTAGTGATTTTTCTGAAGCGCTTCCATCGCCTCTTTGCTGTTGGCGATGATGTAATCATTTGCTTCGGCCCAGCCCTTGATGATCTTGGCGAGAGCCTCCTTGTTCGTATCGTAGTAGCTGTTGCTGGCCGCCCATCCGCCGATGATCGCGGCTTGCGGATAATAGGCTGACGCGTCCGCAAGCTTTACGGCGCCGGGTACCTTGTCGCGGACGGTGACATTGAACGGCACCCAAAGCGCAACCGCCGGCACTGCCCCTGAGATAAAGGCCGTCACTGCTGCGGGCATGCTCTGGTTGACGAGTTCGACCTCCTTGGGGTCGACCTTGTTGGCGCGCAATGCCTTGTCGAGGAAAACGTGTGCGGTCGTGCCGGTGGCCGTCGCGATACGTTTTCCCTTCAAATCCTCGAACGACTTGATGCCTTGATCGGAACGCACCCAAAGCTGCGCGGTTGCGACTTCGATGTCGTTGATCAGGAATGCCTTGCCCTGTCCACGCGCAGGGAAATTTGAGAGCACAGCGCCGGTGGCCAGCACATCGAGGCTGCCGCCTATCAGGGCCTGGAAGATTTCCAGGCCAGTGTTGAACTGGCGCAGTTCCAGATCGAGCCCTTGCTTCTCGAACGAACCCCGGTCCATTCCGGTCCAGATCTGTCCGTCAACGGCGACCGTATGCAGATAGCCGACGCGGACCTTGGTCTTGGCTTGTGCAATGGCGGGCGCGGAAGCTGCGAAACCACTCAGTGCGACGCCTGCTGTCGTTGCGAGAAACTGTCGTCGATCCATGGCATTATCCTCCCGGTTGATTGTGATTTGTGTTTGCGATTATTCCGAAAATGAGGCGGGACGCATCTGTGCCTGCTGCGCGCGGTATTCGCTCATAACGAGTTCTCGGATGTAGCTTCTCAGTTCACCGAATTCCGGGCGCTCCTGTATCGATTCATCGCGCGGATAGGCGAAGGGCACATCGATGATCTGCTTGATCCGGGCCGGACGCGCCGTCACCACCACGATGCGGGAGGCGAGATAGATCGCTTCCTCGACGGAATGCGTGATGAGCATGACGGTTTTGCCTTCGGTGGCGAGAACCTTCAGCAGCAGGTTTTGCATATTGGCCCGGGTCTGCGCATCGAGAGCGCCAAACGGCTCGTCCATCAGGAGAAACTGCGGCTTCACGGCATACGCGCGGGCGATCGCAAGGCGTTGACGCATTCCGCCGGACAGGTGCTTCGGATAGGAATTCGCGAAATCCGAAAGTCCCATCAGCGCGAGATAGTGCTCGCAGATTTGATTCCGCTCCGTGAGCGGAACGTGGTTCGCCTTGAGCTGGAGACCAAACGCGATGTTTTCCTTCACGGTCAGCCACGGAAAAACACCGTACTCCTGGAAGATGACGCCTCGTTCGGGGCCGGGTCCTTTGACGGGATGTCCGTCGAACAGGACATTACCCGTAGTCGGCTTCTGGAATCCGGCCAGCATACTCATCATCGTGGTCTTGCCGCAGCCGGAAGGGCCAATCACCGCGATGAAATCGCCATCGTTGATGTCATAGGTGACATCCTCCACGACGGTGAGTTTGCCCTTGGGTGTATCAAAGGCGAGTGAGACGTGGTCGAACTGCACTCTCTTGAGGCTAGCTGTCTCGCTCATGCCACAGCCCGTTCTTGCCAGACCAGAAGGCGCGCACTGATCCGCCGCAGGATCAGGTCCATGATCAGAGCGATAAAGCCGATGCAGATGATGCCGACATAGATGACGTCGAGCAGAAAGTAGGTCGAGGCGTTCTGGATCATTGCGCCGAGACCGCGCTGAGCTGCAACCAGCTCGGATGCAACAAGCGTTGCCCACGCCACACCCAGTGCGACCCGCAATGCGGTCAGGATATGGGGGACTGTCAGCGGGATGATGACTTTTCGGAAAATCTCGAACTCGCCGGCGCCGAGGGTTTGTGCCACGCGTATATACAGCGGCGTGATTTGCGACACGCCTTCGTACATCACGATCACGCCCGAGAAAAACGAGGCATAGAACAGGATCACGAGTTTTGCGGCTTCGTCGACGCCGAAATAGACGATGACGAGCGGGATCAGCGCGATTGGTGGAAGTGCCCGAAAGAAATTGATCATGGGATCGGCGAAGGTCCGGGCAGGCCGATACCAGCCCAGCAGGAAGCCGACCGGAACGGCGGCGAGAATGCCCAGCACTACGCCGATCAAGACCCTTCGCGTCGAGGCGTAGATGTCGAACAGCAGCCCTTCATTGAGCAGCAATTCGACAAACTTGGCTGCGACCTGATGAGGCGCTGGAATCAAGGACTCGTTGACAAACCCGCTCCAGCGCACGCCATACCAAAGAAGGACAGCGCCGACCCACGGTGCCAGCCCAAGCAAAAAGCGTCTCGCGACACTCCCATTCATTCGTGCATCCCGCAAGCAATTGCAGTTGATCCGATGGCAGTCATATTATAAATAGGATGACCATACAAGAGGCGGCCGCATGTTGCCGGTCGCGCTGTCGGATCGCAGAAATGACATCGCAGACGTTCGCCATCCGTACCGTTCAGGCATTTTGTTACCGCTACCCGCTCTCCACACCGGTCGTCACATCATTCGGCCGGATGCTGGATCGGCCTGCGGTCTTCGTTCGCGTTGAGGACGATAACGGCACGGTGGGTTGGGGAGAAGTCTGGGCTAACTTTCCCTCGACGGGCGCCGAGCACCGGGCGAGGCTGGTCAACGAGGTTCTGGCGCCGGCGGTAGCCGGATTTTCCGTCAGCCAGCCCTCGGATGTTTTCGAAAGGTTGACGCAGGCCACCGCCGTCCTCGCGCTGCAATCGGGGGAGCCGGGCCCTTTTGCGCAGGCGATCGCCGGCATTGACCTCGCGGTGTGGGATCTCTGCGCGCGTCGCCGCAACATGCCGCTATGGAAGTTGCTCGGGGGCAACGGTAATGAAATCCGGGTCTATGCCAGCGGCATCAACCCGACAGGCTCGGCGCAAATGGCGGAAGCGGCGCTGAGCCGGGGGCATCGCGCGCTGAAGTTGAAGATCGGCTTTGATCTGGCGGTTGACCGCGCAAATCTCGGGGCGCTTCGCAGGCTCATCGGAAATGGAATGTTGGCGGCGGATGCCAACCAAGCCTGGTCAAAGGAACGGACGCTTGAAGTTGCGCCGCACCTTCAGGAATTTGGTCTGGCGTGGCTTGAAGAGCCAATCCGTGCCGACCGGCCGTGGAGTGAATGGCAGGCACTTCGTAGCGGCAGCGATCTGCGGCTGGCGGCGGGAGAAAACATTGCGAGCCGCGAAGGCTTTGCACAAGCGCTAAGTGACGATGTCCTGCAGGTCGTTCAGCCGGATATCGCCAAATGGGGCGGATTGACCGCTTGCGCGGAGATCGCGCGCGATATTCTGAAGTCGGGCAAGATGTTCTGTCCGCATTATCTCGGCGGCGGCATAGGCCTGCTGGCATCGGCACACTTGCTGGCAGGGGTCGGCGGCGACGGATTGCTGGAAGTCGACTCGAACCTCAATCCGCTGCGTGACCAGTTCTGTGGGCCCGTCAGCAAGATCAATGACGGCCGGGTGACGCTGGACAATCATCCGGGTCTTGGAATCGAACCCGACCTCCTTTCGATCGAACAATATCGGACAGCCTGATCTGTCGGGAAGCAAGTATGGCTGCTCAGGGATATGACTACATCATTGTCGGCGCGGGATCAGCCGGTTGCGTGGTTGCGAACCGCTTGTCCGCCGATCCGTCCTGCCGCGTGCTGCTGCTGGAGGCCGGAGGGTCCGATCGGAATTTCTGGTTGAAGCTTCCGGTGGGTTACTACCGCACGATCTACAACGAGCGCTTCTCACGTCTCTTCAAGACCGAACCCGGAGAAGGCACCGGCGGACGGTCGATCATTTGGCCGCGCGGGCGGGTGCTTGGCGGGTCGTCATCGATCAACGGTTTGATCTTCATCCGCGGCCAGCATGAGGACTTCGACGACTGGGAGCGTCTTGGCGCGAAAGGTTGGAATTACCGCGAACTGCTGCCGTACTTCCGGCGTTACGAGCGGTACCAAGGCGGTGAGAGCCAGTACCATGGCGGCCTCGGTGAATTTGAAGTCTCCGACCTTCGGACAGGGAATCGCGCTTCTGCAGCGTGGGTCGATGCTGCTGTGGAATTCGGCCTTCCGCGTAATCCGGATTTTAACGGCGCCTCCACGTTGGGTGTCGGCACGTATCAACTCGGCATTGGCCGCCACTGGCGTACCAGTTCTGCGTCGGCGTTTTTGCGGCCCGCCAGAGATCGTACCAACCTGACTGTCGTGACTGACGCTCAGGTCAGCAAGGTCACATTCAGAGGCCGCGTCGCGAGCGGCGTAGAATGGGTGCGCAAGGGAGAGGTTTTCACCGCTGCAGCCGACCGCGAGGTCATTCTGTCGGCCGGCGCGTTGCAATCGCCGCAGGTATTGCAACTCTCCGGCGTCGGTCCGCCTGATCTGCTGCGTGGACTCGGCATTCCCGTCATTGCCGACTCACCCGAGGTCGGCCGCAATTTGCAGGATCACTATCAGGCCCGCATGATTGTCCGGTTAAAGGATCGAATTTCGCTCAACGATCAGGTCCGCAATCCGTTCGAGCTTGCAAAGATGGGTTTGCAGTGGATGCTGGCGGGTAGCGGTCCGCTGACCGCGGGCGCGGGACAGGTCGGCGGCGCTGCCTGCACGGAGTATTCCGTGGGCGGACGTCCCGATATTCAGTTCAACGTGATGCCGCTGTCGGTCGATAAACCCGGTACCCCCTTGCACAATTATTCAGGATTTACGGCGTCGGTCTGGCAATGCCACGGAGAATCGCGAGGACATCTTGCGATTCAATCGACCGATCCGTTCACTCAGCCGCGCATTGATCCGAACTACTTTGCCGAAGATATCGACCGCAAGACCATCGTTGCAGGCTTGAAAATGCTGCGTGATATTTATCGGCAGAAATCATTCCGAGATCTGTGGGATACCGAGGTGGTGCCCGGCGCTTCGGCGGACGATTCGGCCGGCCTGTGGGATTTCGCGCGAAACACCGGCGGCACCGTGTTTCATTGCGTCGGCACCTGCCGGATGGGAAGCGACGAGAAATCGGTGCTCGATCCTGAATTGCGTGTCCGCGGTGTCGAAAAGCTGCGCGTCATCGATGCCTCGGTGATGCCGAAGATTACCTCCGCGAATACCAATGCGAGCAGCCTGATGATTGGAGAACGGGGCGCGGCGCTGGTCATGTCGTAGGTCGCGTGGCGTTAGTATCAGACCAATGATCTGAAACATGAGAACAGCGATGGATTTGATTTCAAACAGCCATGTTCCAAAATACGCCCAGATCGCCGATATTTTTCGTCAGCGTATCGCCCGCGGAATATGGGCGCAGGGCCTCCGGTTGCCGGCCAATGAATCGCTCGCAGCGGAGTTCGGTGTTTCGCGCGTAACCATCCGGCAGGCGGTCGATCTGCTCGTGCGCGATGGAGTTATGGAGGCTCAACAAGGGCGTGGTACCTTTATCACAGGTACATTGACCGAGAACCGATGGTTGAAGGTCGAGACGACGCTGTCCGACCTCGCGGAGGTCTACCGGGACACATCGCCGGAGATCATCAATATTTCGGAAAGCCGTACCGACGCGCCGCTGCGGCCGGAAGAGGGCAAGGCGGCGGCGCATTATGTTTTCATGCGCCGGGTGCATTCACGTGATGGCCGGCCTTATTGTGTGATCTCGATCTATCTCGACGAAAAAATATTCCGCAGGCATCCAAAGCGCTTTCGCAAGGAAACCGTGATTCCGATCCTGAAGGATATGCGCGATCCCGCGATCAGCAGCGCGCGGCAAACGCTGACGATCGGCACTGCCGACCTCGAAGTCGCGAAGCTGCTGCAAGTACCGTTGAATTCGCCCGTCGCTGAAGTTCGGCGGGTTTTCACAACTGCAGACCGGACCGTGATTTATCTTGGTGAGGTGACCTATCGCGGCGACTTCGTCCGGATCGATATGGATTTGCGGCCTTGAAGTAGGCGGCTCACCGGAAATACAGTTCCTGATTGCGCCGTTCGAGTTCCTCACCGTAAGTCCGCAGAACGTGCGCCTCGCTGACCGTTCCGATGGCGGCACGGTGGTCTGCGCGGTCAACGACCGTCAGCACATCGGCCTCGGTCCGTTCAAAGGCTGCCATGATGTCCCGGATCGTCGCATCAGGCAGCAGGAACTCCTCGCTCTGTTGCGCCAACGTGGCGAGCGGAAGATTGTCGATTGTTGCGATCGAATGCAGATCGGCGGACGAAACGAGACCTGCATAAGTCCCGTTTGGATCGCGCAGCACAATCTGTTTGACGCGCGCGGGCGAAAACAACTTCTGGGCTTCGACGATCGGCATTGTGCTGAGAGCATTCTCGAAGTCCGAGCGCATCAAGGATGTCGCGCTCAATTGCTGGATCCAGCCGACATCCTGAGGACCGCGAATAACCTCACCCCGCAAGTGGAAACGCCAGGTCGCGAAGCTGTAACCGAACAGTTCCCTGACAATCAGTGCGCTGACGGACGAGGCGACGACGGCGCCGACGGTGACCGAAAAATCGCCGGTAATTTCGAGCGCCAGACAGATCATGCTGAAGGGCGCCCCAAGTACCCCGGTGCCAAGCGCTGCGAGCGCGGCGATGGCCGCTGTTCCCGGCTGCAAGGCAATGTCGGGCAGCAGGATGCTCATCACGGTGCTATAGAGTTGACCGACCAGCGCGCCAAGCAGCAGGGATGCGAAGAACAAGCCGCCGCGAAATCCGGACCCAAGCGATATGGCCGATGCCAGTGTCTTGAGGACGATCGTCGTCGTCAGCAGCAGCCATGTTGGGTTGCTTACGAGCAGAATCTGCATCGCGCCGTGCCCGGCGCCGAGCACCGTTGGTGTCAGGAGAGCGAGGGCGCCCAGCAATGCACCACCGAGAATTGGTCTCAGGAAACCGCCGAAAGCCGACAATCGTTGGAAAAGACGTTCGGAGGAAGCCACCGCCAACATCAGGATGATGCTGGCGAATGCGCAAATGACGCCGATCAGAACGGTTTGACCGATCATCTCGACCGAAACGGGCGAGGGAAAGCCAGGGACCATCAGGAATGACTGATGAGTCAGATGGCGCGCCACCAGCCACGAAGCCACGGCGCTTGCAATGACCGGCACCAGCCCGGCGGATGTGTATGCACCCAGAACAACCTCGAACGCATAGAAGGCGCCAGCCAGCGGCGCAGAGAATGCCGCGCTGATCGCACCGGCTGCGCCGCAAGCCACCAGCAGCCGCATGTCGCTGCGGCGTGCCGCGAGGCGCTTGCCGATGTGAGAGCTGAACGCGGCGCAGATTTGTGTGTAACCGGCTTCCAGACCGACCGATCCACCGAAGCCGTTCGAAAGCAGGGTCTGCATCGAGATGAGAAGACTGCCTCGCATCGAAACGCGGCCGCCGTAAAGTGCATTGGCTTCAATCGCGTCGGCGAGTTGCCCCTTAAAGCGCCCGGCCACAAACATTGCGATCACGGCGAGGACCAGACCGCCCGCGATCGGCACCAGCAATGTGCGTTGCCATGAGATCATGCCGGTCGCGCTTAGATGTGCGTCGTAGGGAATATCGAACAGCAATGCGTGCGCGATTTCGCTCAGCTTCGAGATGATAGCAACAAGGAGGCCGGAGAGAAGCCCGATCACGATCGCGACTGCGACGACGCCGGTTTCGCGATTACGGACGAAATTGCGCAGCACGGTGGGCAGCAGATAGCCCGCGACGCTCGGCTTTTTGGGAGAGTCCGGCGGGGTAACGTAGGTCATGGCGTCTTCCGGGTGTCGCCGTCAGCGATCCGTGCCACGCGAAATCCGATATTGCTGGACGAACTGTCCGGCGTGTTCGAGCTGCGTGCGGCGACACGATAGCGGTTACAGTAGGACTCATGGCAGAGGAATGATCCTCCCCGGAGCGAGCGAGTGGCGGTTGGCTGGCTCTGGAGCGGATTGGTCACGTCGGTGATGCAATGATAGTCGGGCGAGAAATAGTCTTGGCACCATTCCCAGACATTGCCGGCGACATTGTACAGATCGTAGCCGTTCGGTCCGAAGGCATGAACGGGAGCGGTTCCGGCATAGCCGTCATCGGTCGTATTGCGATCGGGGAAGCTGCCCTGCCATATGTTGCAGCGATGTTGTCCCTCAGGCGTGAGCTCATCGCCCCAGGGATATGTCGCTTGCTCAAGTCCGCCGCGTGCGGCGATCTCCCATTCCGCTTCCGTCGGCAGGCGCGTACGGGCCCATTTGCAGTAGGCCTGAGCGTCATTCCATGAAATGTGCACAACGGGATGATCGAGCCGATCGAGTATCGTACTCGGCGGGCCCTCCGGTTGCGCCCAGTAGGCGTGTGGTACGGGAATCCACCACGGCGTATCGGCCGCCCGGCTGCCGATGTCACGCTTGAGATCGTCTGATAGAAAGCCTTGGAAGACAAAGCTCCAGCCATATCGCTCCGCGTCGGTGGAATATCCGGTTGCGCGAACGAAGTCACCGAACTGGAGGTTGCTGACCGCGTAACAGGCGATCGCAAATTCGCTCACGGTTACGGAGCGCGGCGGTCCTTCGCCATCCTCCGGGAACCGTCTGTCATTCGATCCCATGATGAAAGAGCCGCCGATAGAAGGACTCCATCTACGCGCAATGAATGCTGAGCTCGGTTCAATTCCGTCGCGTGATGCCGCCGAAACATCGTCGGTACGGCGAGCCACACAGCAACGGGGAGAACTCTCGGTCATCGGTGCTCAGCGATCGTATCGCGCTCCATTGTTTTTACTTGCCTAACAGCCGCGTTACTGTCGTTCCTGCTCCCAGAATGCCGTGCCGCCTTCGGCTTTCATCAATTCGAGTATCTTCTCGCGCGGGATCACGCCGCAGCGATTTGCCCAAGCCGCGTATTGCTCGCTCATGGACTGAACACGCTCCGGATGCTGCGCGGCGAGATCGTGCATCTCGGTGCGGTCAATTTCCATGTCGTAGAGTTCCCACGGACCGGGATAGTTGCGCACCAGCTTCCATTTTCCGATGCGAATTGCGGCGTTGCCTTCGTGCTCCCAAAACAGCGGGCCGCGACCGCCATACGCTGCCGCAAACGATGGCACCAGGCTCTCGCCTTCGCATGGCAGAATGGTGTTGCCGTTGAACGTCGCGGGGTAGGTGGCGCCGGTGACATCGACGATGGTTGCCATAATATCCGGGAGCTGGCTGGGATTATGCCGCAGGCCGCCCTTATCCTTGATGCCTCGCGGCCAGTGCACGATGAATGGTGTGGCGATCCCGCCCTCGTGCACCCAGTGTTTATAAAGCCGGAATGGTGCGTTCGACAGGTTGGCCCACGCCGTACCGTAGCTTTGATACGTATCTTCTGCGCCAGGCATCAGGGACGGATCGTTTCCGAACCGGACTGGTTCGCCGGCCCGTGTCTTCGCCTTGGCAATCATAAGCTGATCGACCAACTCCTGCGCCGTGACGTTGTCTGGAATGTCTTCCGCGCACGCACCGTTATCCGAGAGAAAGATGATGAGGGTGTTATCCAACTGGTTCGTTTCCTCCAGCGCCGCGATAATCCGGCCGATGCCCTGGTCCATCCGGTCGATCTGGGCTGCGTAGACTTCCATGCAGCGCAGCGTCCACGCGCGATTCTCTGCTTCAGTAAAGGGCGGCTGTGTTGGATCGCGGTCCGTCAGTTGCCAGTTCGGATGGATGATTCCGCCGTCTATCAGCCGTTTCATGCGTTGTTCGCGCAGCTTGTCCCATCCAGCGTCGAACCTGCCCTTGTACTTGGCAATATCCTCTTCGTGGGCATGAAGCGGCCAGTGCGGAGCCGTGTAAGCAACATACTGAAAGAACGGGGCGTCGGGATTGGCCTGCTTGTGCTGCCGGATATAGGTGACAGCCTGATCGCTGATCGCGTCGGTGTAAAAGAAAGCCGGATCCTTTTCGGCTTCGTGTTCGATGTTGTCGTTGCCGCGCGTCAGCGTGTTCGGATGATAGAAGCTTCCTGCGCCGATGATGGTGCCGAAGAAATAGTCGAACCCCCGTTGCAGGGGCCACGAGTCCGTGGGCACGGTCAGGCTGCTGGAGATATGCCACTTACCGCTCAGGTAAGTCTTGTAATTCTTCTGTTTGAGAACTTCGGCCACCGTCACGCAACTCTTGTTCAGGTTACCTGCGTAGCCCTCTGGTCCGTTGTTGTAGGTGAGAATTCCGATCCCGGTCTGATGCGGGTGCAAGCCGGTCAAAAGCGACGCGCGTGCAGGGCTGCAGCGGGCGGTGTTGTAGAATTGCGAATAGCGAAGGCCATTCGCTGCAAGCCGGTCGAGATTCGGGGTTTCGATTTCGCCGCCATAACATCCGATATCGGAAAACCCCATGTCGTCGTTGAGGATGATCAGGATGTTGGGGCTGTCGGATGCTTTACCACCAGTTCGCACGGTTCTTGTCCTTCTTGAGCTTTACTAAAAAACGTCCTGCCAACCGGTCAGAGATGGCGTCTCGTCAGATTGATGCTGAGGCGAAAGTAGTTCGGCAGATAGACCGAACGCAGCAGTTCCAGGGGGCGCCCGTCTGCATTTACGGTGAGGCGTTCGATCGACAGCAGCGGGCTGCCGGCCTTCACGCCGAGAAGCTTTGCGCTGGTGGCGTCCGCCAGGGATGCGCTGATTGTTTGGGTCGCTTCCTTGATGTCGAAGCCGATCTCGGCTTCGAACACGCGGTACATCACGATGGACGTCAGATCGCGCTTTTCCAGCTCGAGCCCGATGTCCGGAGGATAAAAAGCGTGCTCGATTGCGATGGGAATGTCGTCAGCGAGACGGACGCGTTTGAGCTGCCAGACGGCACGCTCCCGCAATTGTTTGCGGACGTCGGCGTCGTGCTTGTTCGTCATTCCCTGCAACAGAATCTTTGCGCCGGGCTGATAGCCAGCGTCCTTGATGGTTTCCGAGAAACCCATCAGCCGCCCGACCCAGTTCTCGGGCTGATTTGTGCGCAGGAACGTTCCGCGGCCGCGCTCACGCTCGAAGATGCCTTCATCGACCAGCGGCTTGATGGCGTTGCGGATGGTTATCCGGCTGACGCCGAAATGCTTGCCGAGTTCGGCTTCTGTCATGAGCCGGCCGGCCTTGTCGATCAGCTTGCCGACCTTGACCTGCCGCCGGATGGTCTCTCGGACCTGAATGTGAAGCGGCGTAGAACTTGCGTTCACGGGCTCATGGGAGCTGGTCATTGTCGGTCGTGCCTTTTGAGTGCGAAGACGCGGAACATTGTCATCACAAACGCTTGCGTGTCGCCTTATCGAAAAGATGAATGTCTTGCGGCCGCGCGGTTATCGATAGCCTCGTACCCTCGCGTGGAACATCGCCATCGCTGACGCGCGCGCGAATCAAGGTGCCGCCGCAGTCAAGATCGAGGATCGCCGTGTCGCCAAGGTCTTCGACGAGATCGACGATTGCCGGTATTCCGTTCGGAGTGATCCGGACGGAACCGGGCCTGATGCCCACGACGACATCGCGATCGCCGCCGTCCTTCATTCCGGTGTCGAGACGATGGCCCGCGATGTCGATGCCGCCGTCGCTATAGCGTGCCGGGATCAGGTTCATGGGCGGACTGCCGATAAAGGCGGCCACATCGATGGAGTTAGGCCGGGCAAAGACTTCCGCCGGGCGGCCGATCTGCTGGATTTCACCGGCCATGAACACCGCCATGCGGTCGGCCAGCGTCATCGCTTCCTCCTGGTCGTGCGTGACGTATACGGCCGTCACACCGAGCGAACGTTGCAGCTTCTTCAGCTCCACGCGGGTTTCCAGCCGCAGCTTGGCGTCGAGGTTGGACAGCGGTTCATCGAGCAGGAACAGCCGCGCCTTGCGCACAATGGCCCGCGCGAGCGCGCAACGCTGCTGCTGGCCTCCCGACAACTGGCCGGGTTTGCGTTCGAGCAGATGTTCGATAGCAACCTTGCGCGCAGCCTCATGCACCGCAGGCTTGATCTCTGCTGTCGGCAACTTCGCCATCTCAAGCGGGAAGGCGATGTTTTCGAAGACGGTCATATGCGGATAAAGCGCGTAGCTCTGAAACACCATGGCGATGTCACGGTCGCGCGCGTCCGAGGCCGTAATATCCTGAGCGTCGATAAAAACGCGGCCCGCGGTCGGCGCGTCGAGGCCGGCGAGAATTCGCAAGGTGGTGCTCTTTCCGGAGCCCGACGGGCCGAGCAACGCAAAAAACTCTCCGGGCTCAATCTCGAATGTCACGCCTTTCAGCGCGGCGAATTCGCCATGCATCTTCGAGATGCCATCAAAACGTACCTGACCGCGACCGCTCACCGACGTCCTCCGCCCTTGACCGCCCCGACGGTCAGTCCCTTGACGATATTTTTCTGGGCGACAATGCCGAGGATCACGACCGGGAGCATCGCGAGCACGGAAACAGCTGCGAGCTTAGCCCACAAGGTTTGTTCCACAGAGATGAAGTTGAACATGGCGACTGTGACCGGCCGCACGGTGTTGCCGCTCAGCACGACCGCGAACAGGAATTCGTTCCACGCATTGAGGAATACGAATACGATGGTGACGGCGATCCCGCCGCGTACCTGCGGAATGATGATCCGCCACAGAGTCCGCATCCGGCTCGCGCCATCGAGATAGGCGGCTTCCTCCATCTCGAACGGAATGTCCTCGAAGTAGGAAACCAGCAGCCAGATTGCGAAGGGCAGGGAAAACGACAAATAGATAAGAATGATACCCTGATAGGTATCGATCCAGCCGACGTTTCGCAGAATCAGGAAGTAGGGGATGATGATGCCGACTGGAGGAAGCATCTGGGTTGCGAGAACGTAGAAGCCCGCTGTTTTCTTGCCGCCGAAGCGCAAGCGCGCCAGCGCATAGGCAGCCGGCACGGCCATCAGCATTGTAATGACGGTGGTCCCGATCGAGATGATGAAACTGCTGATAAGATTCGGCAGGATCGATGCAGAACCGAACAGAACGTCGCGATAGGCACTCAAGGTCGGTTCAAAGAAGAGTTTTGGCGGGTAGGCGAGGACGTCGCGATCGGTCTTGAGCGAATTCAAGACACTCCAGACGATCGGGAAAACCCATGCCAGCAGAAACACCAGCGAGATTCCAAGCGTTACGGTGACACGAATTCGTCTGGCCGTCATTTTGCCCTCCGCAAGGCGAACAGCACGCCGGAGATCAAAATGGTCACCACGAGAAGGGCCACAGCGAGCGCGGAGCCGTAGCCGATCGACAATTCCGTGAAAGATTTACGGTAGGCGTAGAGGTTGAGAATTTCGGTGGCGGTGCCCGGGCCGCCTCCCGTCACAGTGAAAATCGCGGCGAACGCAGTCAGCGCAACCATCGTCCGCATGATGATCACCATGACAATCGCAGGCCGCAGCAGCGGCAGCGTGATGCGCCGGAAACGCTGCCACGCGGTTGCCCGGTCAAGGCGGGCTGCTTCATAGATATCTTCCGGAAGAGACGCGAGACTGGCCAGCAGCACCATGAACGCAAACGGGGTCCACTGCCATGTATGGATGACAATGACCGAGACCATTGCCAGGAAGGGGTCGCCGAGCCAGTTCTTGCTGCCGATGCCGGCATTGATTGCGAGGTAGTCGACAATGCCGAATTCGGGCGCGAGCATGAATGTTCGCCAGATCATGCCGACCACCGCGGGCGACAGCACAACAGGCAGAATGGCGATAACACGAAACCAGCTCTGCCCGCGCTTCATGTCCATCACGAGCAAGGCCAGCGCCAGCCCTAGTGCGACCTGCAGGATAACGGTGGAGCCGGTGTAAATCAGGCTGACCAGCAGCGACGACCAGAACCGATCATCGGCCAGCAGGATGCGATAGTTCTCAAATCCGACAAAGCCATCCGAAAACGGCATTGCGAGATCCATTCGGAACGCGCTCGTCCAGATCAGAAACAGGAGCGGGAAGGTCGTGGTTGCCATGAGCGCAACGAACGCCGGTGCAAGCAATGCACCTGCGAACCGCCGCTCGCGCTTCGCCAGCACGCGGCCGTAATCGCCCGATGCGATGACGGCCGCGTTGCCGGAAGCCCGCATGATTGTTGTCGCTGGCTTCGCCAAGATCAGCCACGCATCATCGGTTCGACGCGGCGCTGGGCGTCATCCAGCGCTGCCTTGACCGTCGCCTGACCGGACAGCGCCGACTGGATCGCAGTTGCCATGGTGTCGCCGATCGCCGGCCATTGCGGTACGCGCGGACGCCAATCGACATCAGTGTCGCTTTGCAAGGTCTGCATCGTGGCTTCGACGAAGTTGTCGCCGAAACCGTTCATCAGCTTGACGTAGTCCGGATCGCGCCAGATCGAGGTCCGGTTGACGCCCGAGCGTTTTGCCGGACCGGCGAAGCGATGCGCCGTTCGCGCCTGTGTCTCGGCGCTTGCAGCCCACTGGATAAACAGCCAGGTCGCTTTCTTCTTCTTTTCGGAAAGGGCTGCGTTGATCGGGAAGCCCCAGTTCCAGATCGAAGTCACCCGTTTTCCCGACGGCCCCTTGGGCCAGCGTGCATAGGCAACCTTGCCGATGACTTTCGATTTTTCGGCATTGTTGACGACCGACGCCGAGGAGTGCGCGTCGATATAGCTTGCCACCGTTCCCTGCGAGAAGGCGTCGGCAATGTCGGGCCAGTTCCAGTTGGCCGCGGCGGTCGGCGCATACTTGCGCATCACGTCAATGTACCAGGCAAGGGCCGCCTCGGCTTCGGGGCCGTTGACCGTGAGCTTTCCGCCCTTGAACCATTCGCCGCCGAATTCGCGGAAGATGGAGGGATAGATGTACATGTTCTGGCCCGCGCCGGCGACGCCGCGCAGCGCGGTACCCCAGATGCGATCATTCGGTGCGTTTAACGCGACGGCGTTGGCAACGAATGTCTGAAGGTCGTCGGCTGGCTTCAGCCCCTTCGCGTCGTAAAGATCCTTGCGATAGACCTGAATGGTGACTTCGCCGTCGTAAGGCACGCCGTAGAGCTTGCCGTCGATGCTGTCGGCGTTTCGCCAGGCCGGAATAATGTCGTCGAATTTGAACCAGTCGGCGTCGGTCAGCGATTTATCGCCAAGGTAGCTGTCGAGCGGTTCCACCCATTTGTTAGCGGCATAAAGCGAATAGTACATCGGGTCGGCAGCATGGGTTGCATAGGTCGCGGTTTTCGACGTGAGATCAATCACGCTCTTTTGGCGGATTTGCGCAGGCGGAATTTTTTCGAACCTGACATCAATGCCCGTGAGCGCCTTGAACTGCGGCGCGAGCGAAATCAGATTATCGAAATAACTCGCTGGAATAACCGCAACGGTGATGCTTTCACCTGAGGTTTGCTGCCAGTCGATTTTGGCGGATTTGTAAGGCGCGAGGTCGGCGTCCTGTGCAGAAGCCTGCCTGAGCAGAGCAGGGGCACCGATGATCAACCCTGATGCAGCGGCGGTTCCCGTCAGGAATTTTCGGCGCGTTGGCTTGTATGACTCCATATGTCGTCCTCCCTTGGCCCGGCTTTATAACCGGTTATGTTAGAACATTGGTCAAATGTTATAACATGTCAAGCTGCACTGCATCGACGCGTCACCAGTCCGAGGGTAACGTCAGGACATGAAAAGCATTGCGATTCTCACCAGCGGCGGAGATGCGCCGGGCATGAACGCCGCGATACGTGCTGCGGCGCGTAGCGCTCTCGATCAGAATATGACGGTCTATGGCATCCGCCAGGGATTTCAGGGTCTGATTGAAGATCAGATGCGCCAGCTCAATGCGCGCGACGTTGGTGGTGTCATTCATCTGGGCGGCACCTTTCTCGGAAGCGCCCGCTCCAAGGAATTTAGGGAAGAGAGCGGCCGTTCGAAAGCCATACGTAATCTTGCCCAGCGCGGGATCGACGGGCTGGTGGTGATCGGCGGTAACGGATCGCAGACCGGCTCTTACATGCTGAGTAAGCTCGGATTTCCTGTGGTGGGCATTGCATCGACGATCGACAATGATCTGTTCGGAACCGACGTCACTATCGGATGCGATACCGCGATCAACGTGACGCTCGAAGCCATCGATTATCTGCGGACCACTGGATCGTCCCACAATCGCGCGTTTCTTGTCGAGACGATGGGGCGGGATTGCGGTTACCTTGCAATGATGGCGGGCCTTGCGGGTGGTGCGGAGGTGATCTCCACTCCGGAGCTTGAAGTCTCCGCCGCTGAAATCGCGCAGCGATTGCGCGCAGCCTATGAGCGCGGCAAGACTCACGCCATCGTGGTCATCGCGGAAGGGGTCAAGGACAACTCTGCACGAATTCTTTCTTATTTCGAGAAAGACAAGCAGATGATCGGCTTCGAGTTGCGCGCAACCGTGCTGGGGCATGTCGTGCGCGGCGCTCCGCCGACCGCCGTTGACCGGTTCCTTGCGACTCGGCTGGGTGTTTGCGCCATTCAGGCTCTCAGCGAGGGCAAGTCAGGTGTACTGGTTGGTTACCAGAAGGGAAACATGACCCTCACGCCTCTGGCAGACATTGCGGGGCTCACCAAACCAATTGAACCAGGGCTTATCGAGTTAGCCCGGATCCTAGCAAAATAAGATATGAGGTTGCGGCTGTCAGACGCGGGCCGGGCGTGATTTTCCGCGATCGTTGCATTTGCAATCAAGCTTCCACGATCCTGTATCCAATGCCGGGTTCGGTCATGATGATGCGGGGATCGTCGGCTTTCGCTTCGATCTTCTGGCGTAGTTGTCCGATGTAAACCCGTAAATATTGGGTGTCGGCCGTGTGAGCAGGCCCCCAGACCGCAGTGAGAATGTGGCGGTGGGTGAGAACCTTGCCCGCGTGTTTCGCAAGAAACGACAACAGCTCGAATTCCTTCGGTGTGAGTTTGATCTCGGTCCCGCCGCGGGTAATGCGATGACGCACACTGTCGATTTCAAGATCGGCCACGGCAAGCACCGCCGTTTCATCCTTGCGCTGCATACGATGCCGGCTTGCCGTTCGCATCCGAGCCAGCAACTCGCCGACGCCGAACGGCTTGTTCACGAAATCGTCGGCGCCAAGGTCGAGCGCCTCGATTTTTTCGGTCTCACGGTCGCGAGCTGACAGCACGACAATAGGAACGTCCGACCATTCGCGAACGCTTCGAATCACATCCTTGCCGTCGCCGTCGGGCAGGCCGAGATCGAGCACCACGATGTCCGGCGCAGTGGCCGCAATCTGACGTATCGCCTCAGCGACCGTACCGGCAACCGCAATATCGTAGCCGTTGGCCTCAAGCGCCGGCCGCAAAAATCTCAGGATCGCGACTTCGTCATCGACAATAAGGACGCGCGTATTTGCCGTCATGACGCGACCTCACTAATCGGGAATTCCATTGTAATCCGTGTGCCGCGGCCCGCAGACACCGGACTTTGCGCCAAGGCGTCACCGCCATGAGCTTTCATGATGCCTTTGGCGATGGCAAGCCCGAGACCCGTACCCTGGCCCTTGTTGGTCGTGGTCTCCGACAATGTGCGGGCACTGACGAATTTTTCGAACACGCGAGGCAGAACGTCTGGCGGGATGCCGGGGCCATTGTCCTGAACAGACAATGCAAGCGTCTTTGACGAGACCTCGGCAGTGATCACAATTGTGGTTTCGTCCAGTGTGTGTTCGATGGCATTGCCGATGACATTTCCAAGCGCTTGCTCGACGAGCAAGGCATCGGCCCGAACGAGCGGCAGTTCCGTTGGGAGCTGGATTTTTAACTCCTGATGCGCCCCGCGGCGCCGCGCAGCGCTGACCACCCGATCGATGATCTCGCGCAGGTCGACCCAGTCCTCACGCAACTCGAGGGCGCCCGCGTCGATCCTCGTCATGGACAACAGGTTGCGCACCATGCCGTCGAGATGCTCGACCTCTTCCTTGATATGGCTGAGCAGGTCCGTGCGGCCTCGCGCGTCGATCTTGTCGCCGTATTCAATCAGGCTTGTCGCTGAACCGAGAATGGAGGCGAGGGGAGTGCGGAAATCATGGGAGATCGAGGCGAGTACGGTATTACGCACTCTTTCGGCTTCGATCTCCGAATTCGCGGTCACCATATCCCGCGACAGCATCGCGCGCTCGACCGCAGCGGCGGCCTGCTCGGCAAGCGTGTCGAACAATACGCGTGTTTCCGAGTCCATCGCGCGCTGGTCTTCGACAACGATGCCGACGACACCGAGCGAGCGCTGCGACGCTCGCATCGGGACAAAGAACCACGGTACAAGAGGCAGCGTCGATGTGTTCCGTCCGGCGGGTTCGCCGTGCTCGAATGCCCAACGCGCCGCTGAGAGGGAAGCGGTATCGAGCGTATCTTCCGGAGGCCATGCCGCGACGACGTTCAACCCATCGTCTCTCTCGAGCAGGATGATTGCCGGTTTTCCGAGGCTGCCGTGAATTTCGCTGACCGCACCCTCGGCAATTTCATCGACGCTGGCGAGGCCGGACAGTCTGCGGGTGAACTCGTAAAGCCGGCGCGTGGCGCGGATGCGACCGGCGGCATTGCTCGCTTGGGTTTTGACGCGGCCGGCCAGTGCAGAGGTGGTTACGGCGACCGCGAGAAAGATGACCAGTGCCAAAAGTTCGTATGGTTCGGCAACGGTCAAATTATAGAGCGGTTCTATAAAGAAGAAATTGTATGCCAGAAACGACAGCAGCGACGCATAGATCGCAGGGCGGATACCGAACGTGACGGCGGGAAGCAGCACAGCCACAAGAAAGATCATCGACAGATTCGGCAACGGCGTCAGCGACGTTAATCCGCGTCCGATCAGTGCGGCCGCACCGACGCCGACAGAGGACCAGATATAGGGCATCGGATCAAAGGACAGATGCTGCCAGGACGGCGACCATGATCGTCGCGGCGCGGACGAGGTGTTTCCGGTCACGACATGAACAGCGATGCCTTCCGCGCGCCTGATAATCTCCAATTGCAAGGAATTGCGGAATAGCTCTGTGAGAAAGCGTGGACGCGCGCGGCCTATGACAATCTGGGTTACATTCTCAAAGCGGCAAAAGCGTAGAATTTCGTCGGGCAGATCGTTTCCGATCAGGGTCTTCGTTTCGCCGCCAAGCGTCTCTGCAAGCCGGATCGCGTCGTCGATACGCCTGCGGGCGTCGTCGGCGAGCGGGCGGCCAGGCCGCTCCACGGTCACGGCGATCCACGGCGCGTCCATCAAATCGGCCAGCCGTTTTGCGGTACGCACAATCGTTTCCGCGGCGGCTTCAGGCCCAATGCAGGCAACGATCCGTTCTCCCGCAGCCCACGGCCCTTCAATGGCGTGCGCCTGCATACGGGAGACGAGATGCGCGTCCACCCGTTCGGCGGCCCGACGCAATGCCAATTCGCGAAGCGCTGTCAGATTTTGCGGCTTGAAGAAGCTTTCGACAGCGCGCGCGGCGGTGTCCTGGACATAGATTTTGCCCTCTGCAAGCCGTTTCAGGAGTTCGTCCGGCGGGAAATCCACCAGCACGAGCTCATCGGCTTTGTCGAAAACGGTATCCGGCACGGTCTCGCGCACGCGAACCTTGGTAATTTTCTGGATGACGTCGTTGAGGCCTTCGAGATGCTGAATGTTCAGCGTGGTCCAGACGTCGATGCCCTGGTCCAGTAGTTCATCGATGTCCTGCCAGCGTTTCGGATGTCGGCTGCCGGGGACGTTGGTATGCGCGTATTCATCGACCAGCAACAGGGCCGGCTTGCGCGCCAGCGCGGCATCAAGATCGAATTCCTTGATCACCTGGTTGCGATAAACGATGGGTTTCCGGGGCAGAGTCTCGAGATTGGCGATGAGTGCCTCGGTCTCGCGACGGCCATGGGTCTCGACCAACCCGGCGACAACGTCATGCCCTTCGTCCTGCGCGGCGCGCGCGGCAGATAACATTGCATAGGTTTTCCCGACGCCGGGTGCCGCGCCAAGAAATATCTTGAGGCGCCCGCGCGACTCCCTGTTAGCGAGGGCGAGCAAGGCGTCGGGAGAAGCTCTGGCGTCGGATCTGGCGGGCATGGTTGTCCTTATGCCCTTCGATATTAGGGCTGAATTACCTCAAGCGCGAGGTTAAGTCCGAGAACATTGACGCGCGGTTCACCAAAAATGCCCAGCGTCCGTCCTTCCGTCCGGGCGTCGACGAGATCCCGGATCTGTTGTTCTGACAGTCCGCGTGCCTTGGCGACCCGTGGAATCTGGCTCTTCGCATTGGCCGGCGAGATGTGCGGGTCCAGCCCGCTGGCGGACGTCGTGACGCTGTCGGCCGGCACCGGACCGCGGATGCCGTCTGCGCGCAGCTTCTCGATATCGCCCTTGACGCGGTCGACGAGCTTTTGCGATGTCGGCCCCAAGTTCGAACCGCTGGAGTTGGCGGCGTTGTAGGGCGCGTCGATTGTCTTGCTTGAATCGGCGGGATCGGGGGCGCTGGTGGCCGAGGGTCGGCCGTGGAAATATTTTGCGTCCGCGAAGTTCTGCCCGATCAAACTGGAGCCGACGACCTTGCCGCCTTTCTCGATCAGGCTGCCGTTCGCCATTCGCGGCATCGTGGCCTGTGCGATGCCGGTGATTGCGAGAGGGTAGGCGAGGCCGGTCAGGGCGACGAAAAGCGCCAACAGGACGATGGCGGGGCGAAGATGCGTGAACATGACAACCTCCTTCAGGCCAGATGCAATGCGTTGACGATGATATCGACGATCTTGATGCCGATGAACGGCACGATCAGTCCGCCCAGGCCATAGACTACAAGATTGCGCCGCAGCAGCGCGGCGGCCCCGACCGGTCGATAAGAAACGCCCTTCAGCGCCAGCGGGATCAGCACCACGATGATCAGCGCGTTGAAGATAACGGCCGACAGGATAGCGCTTTGCGGCGTCCCGAGCTGCATGATGTTGATGGCGCTCAACTCGGGATAGGTTGCAATAAAGAGAGCCGGGATGATCGCGAAATACTTTGCGACATCGTTCGCGATGGAAAACGTCGTCAGCGATCCCCGTGTCATCAGAAGCTGTTTGCCGATACCGACAACTTCGATCAGTTTTGTCGGATTGGAGTCGAGATCGACCATGTTGCCGGCTTCGCGCGCAGCCTGTGTGCCGGTCTGCATCGCGACGCCGACGTCGGCTTGCGCAAGGGCAGGCGCGTCATTGGTGCCGTCGCCGCACATGGCGATCAACCGGCCCTTGGATTGTTCCTCGCGAATGTAGCGCAATTTGTCTTCCGGCGTCGCTTCCGCAATGAAATCGTCAACACCGGCCTCCGAAGCGATTGCCGCGGCCGTGACCGGGTTGTCGCCCGTCACCATCACGGTGCGGATTCCCATCCGCCGCAGTTCGGCAAAGCGCTCCTTGATGTCTGGTTTGACGACGTCTTTCAGATGGATCACGCCAAGCAGGCGATCGCCGTCGACAAGCCCGAGCGGCGTTCCGCCGGACCGGGCGATCCGGTCATAGGCGCTGCGGAATGCAGCAGGCTCCTGCTGGTCGTGGCTTCCGCTGTCGCGCGCAAATTTCAACACCGCGTCGATAGCGCCCTTGCGTAGGCGGCGTGACCCGGTATCCATGCCGGACAATCGTGTAGTTGCGGAGAATTCCACAAAGACTGCGTCGGCTGGCTGCTGATGTGTAGCGATGCCATACTTTTCCTTCGTGAGCGCGATGATCGAACGGCCTTCTGCTGTCTCGTCGGCGAGGCTGGCCATCATGGCGGCTTCCGCAGCCTCCCGTTCGGTCACGCCTGCAACCGGGATAATTTCGCTGGCCAGACGATTGCCGAAAGTAATGGTCCCGGTTTTGTCGAGCAGCAGCGTGTCGACGTCGCCGGCCGCCTCGACGGCGCGTCCGGACATTGCCAGCACGTTGAACTTCAGCAGACGGTCCATTCCGGCGATGCCGATCGCCGACAGCAGGCCGCCAATCGTGGTTGGGATCAGGGTGACGAGCAACGCCGTCAGCACCGTGATCGAAAGCACGGTGCCGGAATAGCTGGCCAGGGGCCACAGCGTGACGACGGCGATGAGGAAGATCAGCGTCATGCCAGACAACAGGATGGAAAGGGCGAGTTCGTTCGGAGTTTTCTGCCGTGCAGCGCCTTCGACCAGCGCGATCATCCGGTCGAGGAATGACGAGCCGGGCGCCGACGTGACGCGAATGACGAGCCAGTCGGAGATGACGGTTGTGCCGCCGGTGACGGCGGAGCGGTCGCCACCGGATTCGCGGATGACCGGCGCAGACTCGCCTGTCACCGCAGCTTCGTTAACCGATGCGATGCCTTCAACAATCTCGCCGTCGATGGGAATGATCTCGCCGGCGTCGACCCGTACCAGATCCCCGACTTCGAGATCGGATGCGGTGACACCTTCGTAAAGCTCGTTATTTCCGGTCATCAGAATTCGCTTTGCCCGCGTTTCCGTCCGGGTCTGCCGGAGTGTATCGGCCTGAGCGCGGCCACGGCCTTCAGCGATGGCCTCGGCAAAATTGGCGAATAGTACGGTGAACCAGAGCCATGCCGCGATCTGGCCGCTGAACAACGCGGGTTGGCCATGGAACAGATCGTTGGCAAAGGTGATGGTAACGACCGCTGCGACGACCTCGGTCACGAAAATGACCGGGTTCTTCATCAGGTGCCGCGGGTTGAGCTTCCGGAATGCGTCAGCGATCGCACGCATCATCAAGGCGGGATCGGCGATTGCGGTTTGCTGTGTCTTGCGTGTCATTGCGATCAACTTTCATTCGAAATTGCAATGGTTACAGTTCAGAACGTCTTGCCCGCGAGCATCTGGAAGTGCTCGACGATGGGGCCAAGCGCCAGCGCAGGGAAGAATTCAAGTCCCGCGACAATCAGGATCGTGCCGATCAAGAGAGCGACAAACAGCGCGGTATGGGTCGGAAAGGTACCCTCGGACGCTGGCGCCTTGATCTTGCCGATCAGCGAACCGGCAATCGCCATCGCCGGCACGACGTAAGCGAACCGCCCAAGCAGCATCGCAAGGCCGAGCGTGACGTTATACCAGGGCGTGTTGGCACTGAGTCCGGCGAAAGCTGAGCCGTTGTTCCCTGTCGCCGATGAATAAGCGTAGAGGATTTCCGACAAGCCATGCGGACCGCTGTTGGCGAGGCTGGCGAGAGCAGTGGGTAATACCGCTGCGATCGCAGCGAAACCAAGAATCGACAGCGGCAGGATCAGCAGCGCCAGCATGGCGAGCTTCACTTCCTTGGCCTCTATCTTTTTGCCAAGATATTCCGGCGTGCGGCCCACCATCAGACCCGCGATGAACACGGCGACGATCGCGAACACCAGCATGCCGTAGAGCCCGGAGCCGACACCACCCGGCAATACTTCGCCAAGCTGCATCATGACGAGCGGCATCAATCCGCCGAGCGGCGTGAATGAATCGTGCATCGCGTTGACGGCGCCACAGGAAAGACCCGTGGTAATCACGGCATAGAGCGCGGACATGGCCGTGCCGAAACGAACCTCTTTGCCCTCTATGTTGCCGGCGGATGGGTCGACATTCAGCGAGGTGAGTAGCGGATTTCCTGCGGCTTCAGCCCAGTAAGCAACGATGACACCTGCGATCAGGATCGTCAGCATGGCTGCAAGCAAAGCCCATCCTTGTCGCGTATCGCCAACCATGCGGCCGAATGCGTATGGGAGAGCGGCCGGGATCACCAGCATCGCCCAGATTGAAATCACATTGCTGATCGCGCTCGCGTTCTCGAAAGGGTGCGCCGCGTTGACGTTGAAAAAGCCACCGCCGTTGGTGCCAAGCTGCTTGATGGCTTCCTGGCTGGCGACCGGGCCAAGCGCGATGGTCTGCTTGATGCCCTCAAGTGTTGTCGCATCAACGGAGCCCAGCAGCGTCTGCGGCAGGCCGGTTGCGATATAGGCGAGGGCAACGACAGCCGATAGCGGCAACAGCACGTAAAGAGTCGCGCGCGTTAGATCCGCCCAGAAATTGCCGACGGTCGAACTTCCCGAACGGGCCAGCGCGCGCACGAACACCAGCGCCAACGCAATGCCGGTTGCCGCGGACAGAAAGTTCTGCACCGTCAACCCTGCCATCTGCACCAAATGGCTCATGGTGGTCTCGCCACCATAGGCCTGCCAGTTTGTATTGGTGACGAAGCTGGTCGCGGTATTGAAAGCCAGATCTGGCGGGACCGCGGAGAATTCCTGCGGATTGAGCGGGAGCACGCCTTGGAGACGCAGTAAGGCGTAAAGAAACATGAAGCCGGCCGCGTTAAACACCAGCATCGCGACGGTGTAACCGCGCCAGGACTGTTCACGCGACGGATCGACGCCGGCGAGGCGGTAGAAGCCGTTTTCAACGGGGCCAATAACGGGCGACAAAATCGTCCGGCCGCCGCTGAAGACCTGCGCCATGTAGACCCCAAGCGGCTTCACGCACAACAATACCAGAATGAAAATGGCGGCGATCTGAGTCCAGCCGATTAATGTCATGACAAAAGTCCTCGCAAGCATGCGTCGTTAAAATCGCTCCGGGCGGAGCAATGTGATGAGCAGATAGATGCCGAGCGCGACAGCGACGGCGAGGCCAAGGAGGGGTTCAATCATGACAGCCTCCTACAGTCGCTCGGTCGCGGCTGCGTAGAGGATCATGGATGCGAAGAACGCGAGCCCGAGGCCCAGGTACAGAAAGTCCAGCATGGTCGTCTCCCGGTGAGATGGAGCAGGACCAGAGCTAGAGCGCCTGACATAAAGGATCGATTGGGAATGAGGCTTGAGATCGTAAGGATCGTATAAAGATGCGGGCGCGTCGCATTGCGAGGCGAAAAGCCTAGATTTCTCTTATGGTTACGGATCTGACGAAAATTGACGATCGGACATTCAGGACAACGAGTTACCCTTTATCTTCCGGCACGGCGTTGATCCCGTCGATGAGAATTGCACGATACGTGCGACCGAGGGCGTCTGACGCAAATCCTTGCGGGACAGGAATCGCAGGGTGCCTCGCGGATTGGCATCGCAGAAAGCTGAAAGCGTGCCAGCAGTTGCCGCGACATTATCCTGCTTCGGAATCACGGCGATGCCGCCATCCTTCAAAATGTACGCGTCCTTGACGTTCGACATACGGGTCGTCGCCAGACATGTCTTGAACAGGCCTTGATAAGTCTGCGGTGGCTGCGGGAGATCGCCCTCGACGCCGCCCAGCAGATAGTCACGACTCTTGCTGCAGCTTTCGGCATGGGCGGGGGCAGTGATGAACCCGATCAAGACGAGGCTCGCGGCGAGTGCTTTCATCTCACAAGCCCCGCCGAAGCCGCGGTCCAGGGAATGCCTTCCTCCCGCCGCGCCTGATTTTGGGTGGAATGCCGATTTGATGCCCTGAAAATCGCGCGCTCGCCAGACCGCGGCAGACCGTAAGTTTCGGCGGCGCAGCGTTCCCATGACAGCGCGCGTGCATGCGCTGATGCGCCTGCGGCGAGAATCGAGCGCGTATCACTGTCTTCAACAATTTCCGTAATGGCGTGCGCGATAGATTCGGGTGCGGGTTCAACGAGAAGTCCCGTTTCATCGTCAATCACCGCGTCGGGAACGCCGCCGATGGCGGTTGCGACGCTTGGCAGGCCGCCAGCACCGGCTTCGAGATAGACAAGACCGAAACCTTCCACCCGCCCGGACGAATCCGGCACGCCGGTCAGGCAAAAGAAATCACTGGCGCCATAGATGTCGCGGATGGCTTCATTTGGCAGCGAGCCCAGAAGATGGACGTCGCAACCCGACGTGTCGACCATATCGCGTAGTTCCTCGACATAGTCCGGTTCGCCATTCGGGCCAATGACCAGCCATGTGATGCGCTTCCGTAACTGTTCCGGCAGGAGGGCAAGCGCTGCGAATGTCATATGGTGCCCCTTGCGGCGTGTGAGCCGGGCAACCGTGACCATGACGATCTTGTCCGCTCCGATGCCGTAGGCTTTGCGGGTCGCCTCCCGGGCGTTAGGCGGACCGAACCAGAAGTCCGATACGCCAAGCGGGATCGCACTGATCCGCTGGGGCGTGATGGCAAAACGGCTGTGAAAAAGATCACGCGTATAGCGGCTGTTCGCAGCCACCTCCATCCGCGGTCCAAAAACACCCGCGGTGCGGATCGCAAGACGCTTGAGCGGTGTCTGCGTCTCGTTGATTTCGGTGCCATGAACGGTCATCAGCAGACGAGCTCGCGTCCGACGTCGCGACAGAGCCAGCGGAATGAAAAACGGCCAATCCGCGGCATGAACGATGTCGTAATCGTCCACGCTCAGGCGATTGCGCGCGAGAAGAATCTTGGATGGCAGATTCCGCATCGAATGGAGACCGCCGCGAAACCGTTGAAGCTCGAAAGGAAGCGATCCGTCTTCGGCCGGAGCATTCTTCGAATAGTCCGGAGCAAGAACCGTCATTTTTGCGCCGAGGCCGGCGGCGGCGGCGGCGATCTCGCGTGCGTAGGTGCCGATCCCGCCGGTCGCGGGAGCGAACTCGCTTGTGAGCATCAGAATATTCATGGAGCTTCCCCAATAGCCGTTCAGTGGGTCTGCGGATTGACGATCATACCCCGCGTATTCTGGATTTCCTGATGGTAGCGGAAGACCCGCGCAAGCTGCGTTCCTGGCGTGAAGCTCTTGATTCCCGCTGCGATACGTGACGAATCCATCTCGCCGTTGGCGATGGCGTCGCGGACGTTGATGAAGCGGTGAGCGAGACGTTCCACCATGTCGGATCTCGAATCGCTACGTCGCACCAGATAACCACCTTCGCCGTCGCGAATAACGGCCTCGAGCTGAGGCAGGTGCATGGCGACAACGGGGCGCCCGACGGCCAGCGTTTCAAGAACGAAGCGCGGCATTCCCTCGAATTCCGAGGTCAGAATCCCAACATGCGAACTGGCCAATGTCGTTGCCATGCCGGCAGCGTCCTTGAATCCATGTCGAATGGTGTTGTTTTCGATCGCCGCGAATTCGGCGAACCGGTGCGGGTCGCTGGTCCCTATATAGTGAAACTCGACCTTTTCCTGCATGAGTTGCTGCAGCCGCCCGATGGTTTGGAACATCAGCGGCGGGTCCTTGAACTCATCAAGGCGGCCCGCAAAGACAATGCGGAACGTCGTTGTGTCACGGGACAGTGGCTGTGGCTTGAATATCTCCGTGTTGACCCAGGTCCACAGCGTATCGATTTTTTCCTTCTGCCGCGGATAAGTCTTCTGAAGCCGCTCGGTGATGTACGGGTTCACGCAAAGAAATTTGGAGCTCGTCGCCATGGCAAAGCGCTCACCGGCATTGTGGACAAACGAGTATTTTTGCAGCAACGAGTCCATCCGCAGCTTCGGCGCACCTTCACCATGCAGCATCTGGACGAAGGGCAGTCTAAGAACGGCAGGCAGCCAGGAGAATTCCACGCGGCGCAAGTCGATCGAGCAGCGGCGTGCACGGATCAGCTTCGCGATAGTGCCGAAGTTGCGCAGCAGTGCCATGAAAAACTGCCCTGTCAGTGAAGTTCGGATGGTGCGAGCAGCTTCGCGCGCCTGCTGATCTGAATAGTGTAAGATCGGAAGGAAATCGAAGGTCCGGCCTCGAAAGATGAGCTTGTGAATCTCGCCAAGTTTCAGGTCCCCCGCTGAGTCCACTCCGATGAACAGCAGATCGGTGTCGTTAGGATGAAAAGTGATGAAATCCCTGATGTAGGTCTCAAGGCCGCCAACCTTCTCGCCGCGCGGATCGAACGGGTGGATCAGGCAGATTTGATAACGCCGCTCGACGCGACCCGCATTTCTGGCCCGCTGCGCAAGTGTCAGTATTGATGTCATGCCGCTTTCCTTATTCGTGCTGTTACGATTTGCGGAATGCTGCGAGCGACCAGCCCGGGGACAATCGCCATGCATCGTGCATAACGCGGTCCCAGCCGGCGCGGATTGCGCAGCATTCGCCATGCCCATTCGAGGCCTATCTTCTGCGTGATCGCCGGGGCGCGATCCTGTGTGTGGGCGATAAAGTCGAGGGCAGCGCCGATACAGAGCAACCCGACGCCAGGAAGTTCATCGAGACAGCGCGCCGCGAAAATTTCCTGCCGAGGCGCACCTAACGCAACGAAGCAGAGTCTTGCGCCGGATGCCCGGATCTCGTCGATCGCACGGTCGGCCTCTTGGGAGTAGGGATCAAATTTGGCGTTCGGCGAGAACCACCCAACGACTTCAAGCCCTTTGAATCTTTCAGACAATCGGCGGGTTGTTCTGTGAAGGGTGAGATTGTTGGAGCCAAGAAAGAAAACGGGGATCCCGTTTCGTCCGGCCTGCTCGCAAAGCGGCTCGACAAGGTCGGCGCCGGTTGTTCTCTCGATTTGCGCTCCGGCGAGACGACCTAGAATAACGATCGGAAACCCATCGGCTGTAACGAATCGCGCTCGACGATAGGCCGCGCGAAAGTCAGGTCGTTGTTGCAGTTGCGCAACGTGATCGAGGTTGAGCGTACAGACGCTGAAGCCGTCACCCGATCTCGCTGCCGATACGATTGATGATACGGCCGCTGGCATCGATAGAACGTTGATGGCGATGCCATCGACGATGAGGTTGTCCGGCTGTCGCATCTGCGAGTCCAGCATGTCGATCTCCTGACATTGTGGTCGAGGTACGCGTGCACAAAAACAAGGTGCCCTTCGTTGATGACGATGGACCGACGCACTCGAAGATTTAATTCTTCGAAACGATGACGTCACGAAATCGCACCATTGCGACGCAACGATGGCGTCTGGCTCACTTAGTTCAGCGACGGCGAGACAAAATTATTCTTTCAAAGGAGGTCTGCCATGCATGTGGCGTGTTCACGGCGACAAGCACTTGCGGTTCTTGCTGGCGCGAGTGTTGCATCTAGCCGAGTGACGTTTGCGGCTAGCGCAAATGAAAGTCTTGGCGCAATTGCGGCGGCGAATGGATTCGTGTTCGGCGCGGCCGCAGGGCCCGTGATCGATAAGGATCTTGCGTACCGGGAACTCTATACAACGCACACTAGGATTGTGACGACAGACGTCGCCATGAAAATGGGCACGATTGCGCCACAACCGGGACCGAAGCGTTTCGAAAGCGCGGACCGCCTGCTGCGATTCTGTGCAAGCAACAAGATCCCGATGCGCGGCCATTGTCTCATTTGGAACGAGTGGGTTCCATCATGGGTGAAGAGCATGACGACCGCAGAGCGGCAGACATTTTTCGACGGCTATATCGAAGAGGTGGTCGGCCGCTATGCGGGCAAGCTGCATTCTTGGGATATTGTGAATGAGCCATTCTGGCCGGGGCACAAGGCGCCGGGTGGTTATCGGCTGGGTCCGTGGTACGACACATTCGGAACAGGTTACGTGCGGCGCGCGTTCGAACGTGCGGCGTTGGCCGACAAGAAAACAAAATTTGTCCTCAACGAAGCTCAGACCGAGCGCGACGATGATGTCGGACGTACGGTTCGCAAAGGCCTGCTCCGCTTGGTCGATGAACTACAAGACGCCGGCGTGCCGCTCCATGCCGTCGGGTTGCAGGGACATCTTCAACCGCGCTATCCGCACGATCCCGCACGGTTCGCGGATTTCGTCCATACGCTCGCCGAGCGTAAGGTCGATATCTATATTACCGAGTTCGATGTTCGAGACGATACGTTTCCGGATGATATTCCGAGCCGCGACGCAATGATTGCCGAAACTGCCGAAAAATTCCTCAACACCGTGTTGCAGATCCCTGCCGTCAAGGTCGTGATCGCCTGGGAGCTTGCCGATAACTATTCGTTCTATACGGATGCGGCCAAGAAGAAGAACCCGCTTGCCGAGCGGCTTCCGCGGCCGCTGCCCTTCGACGATGCAAACCAGAAGAAGCCGCTCTGGTACGCGATGGCGCGCGCGTTCAAGAACAACGCGAGAAAGGTGTAGCCGTCGAAAACCCGGTCGCCATCACGTTTGCTGCGGCCGGGCGCGGCGCAGCTTCAACATGGACGGCGCATAAAGCACGGCGAGTATCGCCATATAGGTCGCCGCGCCCATGGCAATGTGCGCGGTGAGCGCGACGAAGTTGGCAGCGTTCGGCAGAATCCGCAAAACAGCGCCCATCCCGACGGTTGCAAGTGCGATGCGGACCAGATGACCCAGCGGCAGCGTCAATCCGAACTGCGAGAATCCGATCGTGAAGCTCGCAATCGCTGCGGCTGAAGCGGCGACGACGGTCGCAACGGCCCCGCCAACGATGCCCCAATACCAGATGCAGATAAAGCTGAGGATGACGGTCACTATGGCATCTATGCTCGCGACCACTATCAGCAGGCGGGTCCGGCTGTGCAGGAGAAATACCTGATCGCCGAAATGTGCGCGCAGATTGCGGATAGCGCCGGCCAGAACGGACAACGGCAGAACCGCCAATGTCACCTGCTGAAATGGCGCTGCGATTAGCAGATGGACGATCTCGGCGCGCAGCATGAATATTCCCACGATGCTTGGCGCCAGAATAGCAATGAGAAGCGCACTGTTGTCTGCGAGCTGCCGCATCGCGGCCTTGCTGCCGCTGTCCTCCATGCGCTTGACCGCGATCGGGAATGCCGCAGCCGTGACGAGCATTGCCGCGACAGCCGCCGCCCGCTGTCCGAGACCGTAGCCAACCGCGAACAAGCCGGCAGCAGCAACGCCCAGCATGTCGTTGACGATGAAGCGAGAGGCGTTGAGGCCAACCCAGCCCAACGCACCGCCGATAATGATCGGAATGCCGTAATGCAGCGCGTGCCTGACAATCGAACGATCGATCGGCCATAACCGCCAGCCATAGCCGATTTTCGGCAGCACGATAAGGATGGCGACCAGCTGCGCGATGGCGTAACCCACCAGCGGCCATTCAGGATCCTGACCGAGCAGTTTAATCAGGATCAGGCCAATGATGAACCCGATCGCCGGCCCGACAACCTGCTGGATCGAGTAGACGGCGATCTGCTGCTGCACACGGGCGCGTTCGCCGATGTAAAGATTGAATGAGCGGGTGATAATGTAGGCGACGGTTGCAATGAGCAGTCCGGCATTTGCATCCGGCGCAATCACCAGAATCAGAATACCGATGATGGCCGCGCTCTGGATCGCGATCGAGGCGAGCAAAACGGCGCTTTCTGTCCGGCGAAAGCGTTGCGCATCGTCGCCGCTCTGAAAGCGTCCAAAGAATCGCAATGCGTATTGCGACCACCACGCAAGAAAGCCGATCTGCAGGAGTTCATGCGTGGCTGTAATCAGCGTAATGACGCCGAGGGTATGCTCGCTGACGACATGGGTCCAGACCACCATGGCGATCAACTGGAACAGCGGGCCGACGATCTGCGCCGGCATATAAAGAAGTGTGTGGCGCAACAGCATGGTCAGGCCCCCAGCCAACGCGAAAAATGGGAAGGAGCGATCCGCCGTACAGCCAGCAGGGCGCCGACACTGACGAGAGCAGTTACCGCATAGGTGGTTGCAAAGTCCGCGATGGGTCCGAAGGCGCGCAACGATGTGTGGTCGCGCAGCGCCATGACCGGGAAGATATGCCAGAGGTAAATGAAGTAGCTGCCTGACCCGATGGTTGCCAGCAACGGCAACCGCGGACGAAGAACCAGCAGCAGGATGCAGAGCAATGACGCATAACCGAAGAATGCAGTCGAATCGTAGTCGGCGGCGTCGCCGATACCGAATATCCTCACCGCTGCATATATTAAGTAAGCCGCCAAAGCCGACGCAGCCAAGATGAGGCGCATGTTACGAAGTTCCGGCCCGCTGGTGAATAGCCCCACAAGGGCGCCTAATGCCACAAAGGAAAACCAGAACGGAATATCACGCAGACGCACTTCCTGAACGATCGATTCTGAAATGCTGACGCGAGCCAGCAAGGGATCGATGTAACTCCCGGCAATGAGGCCGACCACGATCGAAAGCGAAAGGAGAACAGCAAGCCGTTGCCGGTCGTTGGAAGCGTTACGTTCAGCGATCAGAAAAATCAGCCACAAGCCGAGAGTGCAGCCGATATAGACGAAGACGTAGTAGTAGACAAAGACGTAGGCGAAAATGAATCTGGCAGCGGCCGTCGTGACGCGGTGATCCATCGCAGCATTATGCAAGGCCATGTAGATATAGGCCGCGACGAAGACAATGGCATACGGAATGAGCGCCGCCTTGACGCGCTTCCACAACGCAACCTTTCCCGAGAGCGCGGTCAAATAACCTGATGCGAACAGAAAAATCGGCACACAGGGGCGCAGCGCCGCATCGATCAATTTTTGCCAGGATGCATCGAGCGGCTGGGGAAGCGAGTGGATCGCGATCACCATGAGGATGGCGATACCACGCGTGGTGTCGATGACAGAGTCCCGGCCCACCGTTCGCGTGCGTGCGTCCTGGTTGGCTATCCAATGGTCGGAAGCGCGCGACACCATCGTCATCGCGTGTTCTCCGGCTGCGGGATGGCTGGCGCCGAAGCTCGTTGTGCGATGCGATGGTCGAACATCTCGTTTAGATATAGGCGCGAAGGCGTTTCAAAGAACTGGTATGACAGAGCGCTTGTGGCCGCGAGAACCGCGACGGCGACCGGCAGTAGAGCCAGCTTCCCGCCCGGCGTGCCGATGGGCAGATAACGCGCACCGAACGTCAATACGGCGGTGGCAACCGGAATGTGGAGCATATAGCAGGAGTAAGTGTAGACGGAGCTTCGATCGAAGCGCATCCGCGTCAGTAAGGTCGATGCGCCGAAAGTATCGCAATGGATCGCGAGAACGGCGATCGCATAGACTGCAATGAGAGCCGCCAATTCCGGCAGGAGCCACCCGAGCAGAATGAATGCCGTCAGGGCGCTCGTCAGAATGCCTGGAATTATGGGCCAGCGCGCGATCTGGTCGCGGAAGAGATAACATGCGACGCCGAGATTGAAACCGGGAAGCGCCCGGAATACGCCGCCTTTGTTGATCCATTCAGCCCATGGTGCGGTTCCGGTCGCCGCTGCATAGAAGCTGTTTGCGATCATCAGGATGACGACAAGCGCGAGGACAAGTTCCTTGCGACGGACAGCGAGAACGGCCGCAACGGGAAAGGCGAGATAGCAGAACATTTCCGCGGACAGCGACCAGCTCGGAAAGTTGAAGGTCAGCCGTTGACCGTCGAGAGCGTGAAGCAGGAAAAGCTGTGCTGGGATATCGGACAGAGGATAGCGCGCGAGATTTCCGTCATTTGCATAGCCGGTATAAATTGCGAGCGCGATAATCACATAGAACGCCAGCGTGGCCAGATGGAGCGGATAGATGCGCGCCAGCCGCCGCCAGAGAAATCGTCCGATCGATGGAAAGTCATCGACCTTGTCGAGGTACTGACTTGCAATCACAAAGCCGGAGATCACAAAGAACAGGTCTACGAACAAATTGAAATGCAGGGTATGCGCGAGCATAAAGCGCCCTGCAGGGACGTCCTTCACGTAATCCGCATAATGCAAGACAACGACGGCGCTGGCGGCGATGATCCGCAACGCATCCAGATGTCGCGTGTTGTGGCGTGGTTCCTGCAACGGTTCTTTCCTGGTAAATTGATTGCTTGTGCGAAAGATTGCTCTTGCCTACGGCGTGATGCCGCGGTCATCCCGATTGAACTGAACAAGTGCCGCTGGAACGGACGTGCGCCGCTGGGCGACTCGGGTGATCAGGTTGATGACGGCGTCGTGGTCCGAGGCGGCAAGAGCATTCCAGCGCGCCAGGTTTTTCGCCGCGCGCGTGGCGTGGAACGCTCGCCATTCCGGCGCTGAAATGGCGTCGGAAATTGACCTGACCGATGACGAAAGATCGGCGGAATCGATGAAGATTCCGGATTGACCCAGCACTTCGCGGAAAATCGCGGCATCAGGCGCCACGATTGGAAGGCCCGCATACTGCGCTTCGAGCAGCGGCAGGCCGAGGCCTTCTTCGTGGGATGTGCAAATGAATACGTCGGCATCCTGAAGGACCTGTCTGGCACGATCCGTCGATTGGTAGCCGTGCAGGATAACGCCCGGGCATGCTTCAAGCATACGCCAGTCTTCGCCCCAGCCTTCGCGGCCGACAATTTCCAGCGTCGCGTTTTCGAAACCACGCTCGCGTAGCGCGGCGAGAATTCGTGCAGCTGCGAAAAAATTCTTGCGCGGCTCGACGGTTCCAAGTGCGACGAGGCGAAGCGGGGACATCCTCCCGGAGGGATCGGAACGTTTGTCCGGGGACAGGTTGAACACGTTGCGCACCGGCGGGCGGTAAAGTGTGATCTCTGCATCCGATCTGCAGTACCTGGAGAGCTTGTGCCAGGTATCGACCGAATTCACGAGAAAGCGAGGATAATTCTTGACCGCTAACTCAAACGGCTTTGCCATATAGAGCTTGGCGCGCCAGTTGAGATCGGCCCGCCGTGACAACAGAAACATGTCGTGAATGTAGGGAATGACGCGCGCCGCGAACGGCCGCAGCAGCGGGCTGGGCGGAAAGCCAGGGCACAACAGGATGGAGGATGGATCCAGCAGCCGGGACGGGAGCCCGAACGTCTGCGTCGCTACCATGCGTCCGGCGCCCTGCACGGTCACTGGAACGACGTTGAGCGGCGCGAGAGTTTCCTGCGAGAACAACTCAAGCGTAATGCGTTCGAGGCCGGTAACATGACGTCCGAGATGGGTGTGGTCGACGTAAATGGTCATGTGAGTCCAATCTCGGCATTCATCCACGAAGTGGAATCGATCTTCCGGGAAAAGGCTGCGCCGCCGCGCGACGTGCTTCGTCTCGCGGCAACAGCAGCGTGATGATCATGATAAACTGCGCAAGCTGGATGTTTTTTGACGAGAAGCTGACCGAACTTGCCGCGATCACCAAAATCAGCAGAACGATCGCCCATGCGGCAGAGCTGGCGCGCTTCATGACTTCCACAAAGAAGCCGATCAGCCCGATCGTCAGCAGGGCGGTATGGATCACGCCGAACTGGACGATGCACGAAATCCAGAAGTTCTCGATGCCGTAGTTGAGCCCGAGCTGCGCCTGAAGTGCGTTTACGCGCACTGGATTCGGTCCCATGATCAACTCATGCCAATCGAAATGGGACAGCAGATCAAAGGTGGCAAAGCGTGCGAGCGCGCTGCCCTTATCCGACGAGAATCGCAACAGCATCTTGTCGAAGGTGCCAAGATCGAATGCAGCGAAAAGGCCGGCACCCGCGACAAAGAGCAGGCAGATGGTTCCTATCAGCGCCGGAAGCGATACTCGCTTGCCGCGCAAGATTAGAAATACTTCCGCGATAGCAAGCAAGCCCAGCACGATGAGCACTGTAACCAGCGCTGTCCGGCCGCCGAACGCCATCAACGATCCGAGACAGAACGTAACGAGTGCAATCCGAAGCACGACGGGTGGGCAAAGCGCGGGCCGCAAAACCAGCGCAAGGATGTAAGCGCTAACCAGCCCGGACGCGGTCAGCGGATGCCCAAGAAACGCCGAGGAGCGCCACTCACCGACCACGAGTACATTGCCAAGTGTGAGCGGAATGATCCGGTGACCGGAAAAATATTCATAGTATCCAAGGCATACGTTCAGGAGAATTGTAAGGTGAACGGCCCATACCAGCGGCTTTCTTTGCGCCGGAGTGAGCTGCCAGATGAGAAGGCACAGCACCACCGGCAGGAGGAAAGTGTCGATGATGACCGTGAATGGACGTTCCAACACGAACATCTGAACGAGAAGCAACAACCAGCACATCAAATAGACAATGACGAGCTTTGCTTCAGAAAACATCCGGTCGAGTTCGCCGACCGGATCGCTGTTGCGTATTAGCAGCAGGCCGAAGGCGAGAAGTGTAAGGTAGGCCGCGGGATGCAATTTCTCATAGAAGTTTCCACCGGCTGTTAAATAGTGGATATTCCAGTTCGTTAGCATCGCCGCGGACAGCGTGAATGTTGCGATCACTGCGAGCAGCAACAATCCCACGACTATGACGTCGATGAACGATGTACCTGCCACCGATGCACGGTCCGCGGCGAACGGCAACTGGCGAGCGTCCGCCATGGCAAGGCGCCCGCCGGGATATGGCGAAAGCGGCCCATTCACCGGGAATGCGCGTGGAGATCCGCTCATCGGCCCGCGCGCTCTCATTCCGCTGGCCTCGGGTTCAATCCCGCAGTGCCATAAGGTTTGAGATAGGCCGAGCTGCGATAGTAGTCGTAGAATCGAAGGCGGCTGAGGTCGACTCGCGTCAGCACGGTGCCGAGAATTCGGTCGTAGACGGGAGCTAGCAGGTTGATGGTATGCGTGAGAACGTCTTGAGGAGTCTGGTCCCACCCCACAGCGAGAACGATGCGATCGGCAAGTTCCGCCAACGCTCGCCCATCGACCAGCGGAACAAGCGGCGGCGAGTCGATGATGATCAGCTCGTAGCGCTGACGCAAATGATCCAGAATTTCGACGATCCGCTCGGAGAACATCAGCTCGGTGACGATGTCGACGTTCTTTACTGCGGGTGATGGCAGGATCGAGAGCCCGGAAGCGCGGTCGAGCAAGATGGCCTGTTCCAGCCGTGTCTGACCGGTCGCGACTTCGAGCAATCCGGCATCGGCATGAGGGCAAAGCGCTCGCGTCAGCTGCGGGTTGCGGAGGTCGCCGTCGATGAGAAGAGTCTTGATTCCGAGTGTCGCAAGCGACAGGGCGAGGTTCGCAGCAAGCGTCGTTTTCCCCTCGTTGTCGAGCGAGGATGTCACCAGTACAACCTTGACCGGCTGAATCCGCATTGTCCGCTGAAGGGCGAGGCGAACGGCGCGTACTGCCTCAGCAAAGAAGGTGCCGGGCTCGTCTAAGGCATATCGCATCAGAGGCGGTTGAAGCGGCGGCGGCAAAAGCCGTACGGTTTTTGGGTCATAACGACCGAGTTCGTTCCGGCCGCGTTTGGCCCGCGCGGCAAGCTCACGAGTGCCGATCAACGGAACGGCTGCGAGCGCCGGCACGCCCGAGATGGATTCCACTTGTTCAAGTGTCTTCATGCGACGATCGAGGTAGTCGGCCAGGAACGCGAAAACACTTCCGCCGCCGACGCCGAGCATGAGCGCAAGACCAAGAATGAGCATGGTCTTGGGCGACGATGGCCGGATCGGGATGCTCGCCCTCGTCACAACGCGGGAATCGGGCATCTCCAGGCTCTCTTGCGCCGACGTTTCCTTGTAGCGTGCGAGATAGGATTCATAGAGTGTGCGATTAGCCTCGGCCTCACGCTGCAGTTCGTGAAGGCGTACCTGCGCCTGACCGGACGAACTCGATACGTCCTGAACCTTATCAAGGCTTTCCTGCAAAGATGATTCACGGGAGCGTGCAACATCGTAGTCGTGTTGCGTACTGTCGAGAATGCGGCGGATTTCTTCATTGATCAGACGCTGGGTGTCACGCAGCTGCGCGCGTATGTTGGCGACGAGCGGATGGCGAGGGCCGTACTTGCTCGAAAGATCCGCTTCGTTCTTGGCGATGTCGGCATATTGCGTGCGCAACTTGGTGATCATATCCGACGTAATGGCGGCGTTGATCCCTCCGGGGTCGCTGCCCGATTTGGCGAGTTGCTGAACTTGATCATATTTGGCGCGCGCCTCGGCGGTTTGTACGCGCGCGGCAATGAGCTTGTTGTTGAGGTCCGTGATCTGCTGGTCGTTGACCGTCACGCCCTGCGACACCGCAAGATTGTTGGTGGCTCGAAAATCCTCCACGACTTGCTCGGACGTCACAACGCGCGACTTCAGCCCCTCGATCTGGCTATTGAGCCAGCTGGCAGCGATTTTCGTCGCGTCATACTTGGCGCGGACCTGTTCCTCGAAGTAGCTCTGGGCTATCTCGTTTGCGATCGCCGCGGCCTTTCGCGGCTCTTCCGAGTTAACGCTGATGTCGACAAGAAACGTGGTGCCTTGTCGCGTCACCTTCATCCGCTTCTGAAGGATCTCGACGGATCTTGCCTTTGCGGCATCCTCCGGACTTGCGCCCGCGGTGGGGCCGCTGCTGCTGAACAATCCCTTGAGCGGATCGAGAAAGCCGGGTTTCGGCATGAATTCCGGATCCGCGGTGAGCTTGAGCTTTTCCACAACGCGCTGGAGAATCGCTACCGACTGGATCAGAAGCGTTTGGCTTTCGATCGTTGCGTCGTCAGTACCAAAGTTGGAAAGCACAGTCTGGCTGGTATCGACGACATTGGCGCGGCGCGGATCGACTAGAACCGTCGATGTTGCAGTGTACAGCGTGCTGATCGCCATGATGTAGATCAGGGCAAGGACAGTCAGTGCGAGCGGCGCGGCCGCAACCAGCTTCCAGCGTCGTCGCAGAATGCGCGCCATCTCGCGCAAGTCGACCGTCGGCGGCGACCATTTTCCAACGGCCGGGCCCGCCGGCTCTTCCAGCTTTTGATAATCGTATTCAGAACTGCGCTGTAACATTTATTCCTACCTGATGTTTGTCGAAGCTGAAGGCGGGAATGTCGCTGTCGCGCTCGGTGTATCTGTGGAAGAAAGAAATGGCGCCGTATCGGTTGATCAAGTATTTAATCCGCGAATCCGCGGTAATGACCTTGTCCTTGCGCTGCTGTCCGACGAATCGATCGCTCTCATATCCGCCTGCCAATGAAAGGATGATGTTGCGGCGGAGTTCGTAGTCGAGGCCGAGTTGAAACGCGTTCGCCAGTACGCCAGTAGAACTGGTATCGGATGTCTCCGTGACGATCTGTTCCGCTTTGAAATGGACGTCGAGCAGGCGAGTGGGGCGCCATGTCAGCATCGCGCGATAGGATGGGCCTTCGATGGTTCCGATCGACAAGGCGTCGAATCGCTGCTGGGCATAGCCAGCGCCGAATTCACCACTGATGAGATTTGTGAATCCGACGGTAAAGCCGGACAGCGCGCGATAACCCTGTGAATCGAGCGTCTGACCGGGCGTGCCGCGAATGTTGCGTTGATTGCCTTCCACGCCCGCGAACCATCCCAGGACTGGTGAGAATGCGTAGTCCACACGGCTGTGAAGGGAATAAATCTGACCGTCGCGACTGTCCTGATTGATGATCGAACCGTCCTGCGCGCGCGTTTTGCCGTAGTCATAGGAATCGACGCGCATACCGGCCGAGGTCGTGAAGCGGTTGAATTCCTTGCGGACGGTCAGATCGCCCGAGAACAGATCGTAAGGTGTCGGCGAAATCGCGTTGACCGGCGAACTCAGCGTGCCGACGCCCTCATTCAGGTGAGCGATCTGAAAATTGGCGAGAACAGTGAGGTCGTGTGCGATGTCGAACCAGCCGTTGCCTTTCAGGCTGGCATTGGTCTGATTGAGGCTGGAGTTCTCATTATATGTCGTGGACTGCGCATCCAGCTTCAGATCCAGGCCGTGGCGCTCCCACAGGGTGTGCGCCCGCAACGATGGGGCGAACACGGCGGCGATATCCGAGCGCTTGGTGGTGTTGGAGGAGAAAACGTTGCTGTCGTAGAGCGCGCCGGACATCAGCGACGGATTGAACATCCAGGATCCGGCGCGTATCCCGACCGGCTCATATCCGGGCTGCTGTCTTCTTTTCACCGGCATATCCTCTGGTGGAATCTCGTCGCGCGTATCCCGGTCGGTCAGGTCGGGCAATGAGGACGGTTCAAAAACTCGCTGTGCGTTCCATGGAGGTGTCAGCAGCTCAGTCGTTGGCGGTATCACCTGCGCATTCGACGGTGACGCGAGGCCAAGCACGATCGCTGTCGCCGGCCACTGTACGTTTCTCAAGCGTGCAATTTTCGGTCCACAGCGATTTTGTCGTGTCCTCGAACGCGTAGTTCGCGAGCGCTCTTTGATTTTTCTCAACGCGGTCAACGCAAAAGCACTCATCACTCATCGGCCCTCGCGGGAAGCGCTCATGTCGGCTGAGAATTCCGAATACTCGATTGTTCGTCATCGCCCAGAAAGTCATCGCGCCTTCGCCCACAAAATCGTCAGTGTGGATTCGGTTCACGCAGTCAATCTCCCGGAGAATGATGTCTCGCGTTGCATCCGAAGTTGTGGCTCAACGCGCAGTTCCGGAGATTGTTCTGCATTGCAGAAAAAATTGCACCGCAAAGAGACGACACTATGACCAGATGAAATTCATCCGATGCCAATACGAACGTGGGCGCCTTGCTCGAATGTGGAGGAATAAAGATGAGCGCTAGAAGTATCGTTCCGATACCCGAATGTTGTCGCCCGGAAAAATAAGCACCGGCGCGTCGAGTGAGTAAATTTCTTCCACAGTGCTGCCGGACCGTCGCAAATGAATCTTGTTTTCATTGGCGCGATAAGTGAACCCGCCGGCGCTCGCAATGGCATCGAGCACGGTCATGCCAACGCGATAAGGATATTCTCCGCTCTTTTTGACTTCGCCGAGAATGTAGAAGGGGCGATAGAGGGCGATTTCCACATTGACGCGCGGATCGCGCACGATTCCTTTTGCTAGCGCCGACGTAATCGAGCGTTCGAGCTGCCCCGTCGTTAGCCCACTGGCGCGGAGGCGTCCTGCCAAGGGAACCGACACATAGCCGCTGGCATCGACTTCATATTCGCCAGCGACATCGGGTTCGCCATAAACCTTAACTCTCACCTTGTCGTTGGGTCCCAAAACGTAGGCGCCAGAAGCCGAAGGAGATGACTTATGTTTTTGCTGAGCGCGAGCTTCGCCGGAGAACCCCGCGATGCTGCAAGCGATGATGGCAAGAACGACAAAGAGTGTCGCGATACGAACCGATGATTGCGTCATGCCGTCCCCACTAAACGCATACAAATTACTGACATGCGCTCCGGCAGAGCCGGCCGCGCTCTGATGACGATTGCAATGAATGATAGTCGGTCAAACAAGGCAAAAAAATGTGAGACATTGTTCCAATCACTGTGCGGTGGTTCCATCGTCCGCTTCTGCGCAACGGAATTGCACAAGTGATTTGCAGGGAGATCGCCGTAATTCTCACAACACTAGGATCGTTGCGCCTTCAATCGCGACACAAGTCAAGGTTCCCGTCCGCCACGCGCCGGTGTCGATATTGATGCGATTTCTGCGGATATCCGGATGGTCCACCGGGGTGTGACCATGCACAATCACCTTGCCATGATCTGCCGTCGAATTCAGGAACTCATCGCGAATCCAGAACAGGTCTTCGGGGATCTGTTGCGCTATGGGAATGCCCGGCCGTATTCCCGCGTGAACGAACAGAAAATCTCCGCACATATAGCTGTTGTGGAGGCACTGGAGAAAAAGATCGTGTGTGCGTGGGAAGACCTGGCGCAAAGATTGCTGAAGTTCGGACGGTGACATCGCGGCAGCGCCGATGCCCATCGAAACGCCATAAGACGCAAGAGTTTGCAGCGCGCCCAGTTGAGCCCAGTGCCGGATGACGGCCGGATCGTCACGGAGAAATCTTTCGAGGATTGCTTCATGGTTGCCGCGCAGGCAAATCGCGCGCCGCTGAGCGATCCGGACGGCGAGTTGATCGATCACGCTCTTCGAATCGGGCCCGCGATCGATATAGTCGCCGAGATAGACTTCGAGCGCGTATTCGATAGGTCGTCGCTGAAGATCGTCCTCGATGTGAGCGATGGTTTCAGCAAGCAGATCGGCCCGGCCGTGAATGTCGCCGACGGCATAGATACGCGCATTGGCCGGCAGTGAGGCAGGCATCGTTCGCGGATTATCGGAGGAGACAGATCGTATCATGAGTGAGCTTCGCCACGGGAAAGTTCCACGGTCAATCGGCTGACCGCCGATAGATAGCGTGATGCTCTCCAGTGACGAAATTTTTCAGAAGAAAATCATCCTGATTACGAGAATGATGACGATCCAGGCAACGACATTGACCAGGATGAGTCGGTTCCTCAGCCGCCGATTGGAACCTGCGGCCGGTGCGAGCGAGGGAATGTTCGCGCGGTCGGCGATCATCGGCGACTCCGGCGAAGACACGCGCGGCGCAAACGAGTCATCGCCGCCCGTCGTATCGATCTTCTGCAGCCTGACAATCATTTTGCGGCTCGTTGCGAGCTAAAACACATCTATTCGAGGAGTCTACGGTGTCTCTTTTAGTTTTTAGTGAACGTGGTTGCTCAAAGTATCAGCGCGACTGCGCATTCCCGCATCAACTCAACAATGCGCTTGTTCGATACGAATATCGACTCTCATTTTGAACTTGCGCGCGATTGTGGTTGCGCATGGCAGCTTCAACAGAACCGCAGCGTAAGAATTCGGCATCTCGTCTTAACCGCTTCGTACCGCAGCAAATTCTCGCGTCGCACAAATGTGGCGTGCATCAAACCGTCATAACGTGCGCGAACTTTCCGTTTTCCCGCCCTATTTCGTACAAAACTTTAGGAAAACTTTAATCAACGAAGGTTGGTGCCTTCCTCATGCGATTTGAATTTCGCAAGTGCGAAACGTTGGATCGGAGATCGAGGCGCTGTGCTTCTTAATAAGCGCGTTGAATTCCATTCCAGCGTTTGCGGACGTTAAGCAGAGAGCGAGAGCAATGGCATCCACCGTCACAGCTCGTTTTATCCAGGATAACACATCGACGCAGTGGAGCGGTCCGCGGTTTATCTCCGTGCGTCCTGTCGAATACGCGAACAACAGTGCTTACCGTAAGCACAGCGCTTATCGACGGACGACCCGCGTCGCCCACAGTGAGCCGGCGTCTGCTTTCGGGAAGCGGATTTTCGACGCCACAGCCGCCGCGCTGGCGCTCCTGTTTTTTGGGCCGCTGTTCATCGCCATTGCAATCGCGATCAAGACGACGTCGCGCGGTCCGGTCTTCTTTCAGCAAAATCGCTACGGTTACCGCAACCGGCTCTTCAAGATTTACAAGTTCCGGTCCATGTACACGGACCTCGGCGATGCTGCAGGCATCACGCAGACAGTGCAAGGCGATCCCAGAATCACGCCGATCGGGCGCATTCTACGGAGCACCAGCCTCGACGAGATTCCCCAGTTGATCAATGTCATCAAGGGCGACATGTCTCTTGTTGGGCCGCGGCCTCATGTGCCCGGTATGCTCGCCGCGAACATGCTCTACGAGGACCTCGTCCCATATTACTTCCAGCGTCATAGCGCACGGCCGGGGATCACCGGTCTTGCGCAGGTGAGCGGCTGCAGGGGCAGCACTGTCGAACCCAGCCTCGCGATTGCGCGTATCGACCACGACCTTGATTACATCGAGAAGTGGTCGCTTCGGATGGATATCGCAATCATCGCGCGCACGGTTCGAAGGGAGTTTCTGTCAGGCAGCGGCAGTTAACGGGACCGCCGTTTCAAACCGAGCGTCTGACTTCGCGCAGACCATTTCACGCATAACTGGGGCAACGAGATGAAACAGCGACAACGCCGTATTACTCCTGTTTTGCTGTCGGGTGGGACCGGTTCCCGGCTGTGGCCGCTATCACGCGAGACCTATCCCAAACAGCTTCTCTCCCTTCTTGGCGAAAAAACGCTCCTGCAGCAAACTGCCCAACGCGTTGCCGATTCATCCATTTTCGGTGATGCGATCGTGGTCGCCAGCGCGGAGCATCGGTTCGCCATTGCTGAACAGTTGCGTGCGATCGGGGTTACCAATCCAACGATGGTTCTAGAGCCTTTCGGGCGAAATACTGCGCCCGCCGTTGCCATCGCTGCGCTCATCGCAAGCGATTCCGATCCCGACGCGATCATTCTTGCCATGCCGGTGGATCATTGGGTTCCTGACGCCAAGGCGTTCAGCGCCGCTGTCGAGGTCGGGATGACGGCCGCGATGGCGGGCAAGTTCGTGCTTTTCGGATTGCGCCCGACTGCTCCGACGACCGGCTTTGGCTATATTCGATTCGGTGATCAACTCGACGCCGCGCTAGGTGTCCACGATGTCGCGGGGTTCGTTGAAAAGCCTAATCTGGTCACCGCGGAGCGGCTTCTGGCCGCAAACGATCATCTCTGGAACAGCGGAATCTTCCTGCTGCCGGCCCGATTGCTCATCGAAGAGTTGGCACGGTTGGTGCCGGATGTGCTGGCGGCGTGCCGGGCGGCATTGGCCGATGCCACTCGCGATCTCGATTTTCTCCGCCTCGACGAGAACGCCTTCAAAGCCTGCCCCTCCATATCACTCGATTATGCGGTGATGGAGAAGACCGAACGGGCCGCCGTTATTCCAGCGGATTTCGACTGGAGCGACATCGGAAGCTGGTCGGCGCTGTGGAAAATGGGTGACAAGGATAATTCCGGCAATGTGGCGATCGGCGATGTCGTCATGGAAGACGCCAACGGGTGCTACGTCCGGGGCGAAGGACCGCTGGTTGCCGCGCTCGGCGTCGAAGATCTGATAATCACGGCAACTCCCGATGTCGTTCTTGTTGCCTCCAAGGATCGCGATCAGGACGTCGCCAAACTCGTGAGTCGGTTGAAAGCCAATGGTCACCGCTCGGCGACGCAAACCCAATCCGTCCATCGGCCATGGGGATACTATCAGTCGATCCATGCCGGCGATCGTTTTCAGGTCAAGCGCATCACCGTCAACCCTGGCGCCAAACTATCGCTGCAGAAACATTTCCATCGCGCTGAACACTGGGTTGTGGTGAACGGCACGGCGATCGTCACGCGCGACGACGAAGAGATTCTGCTCCGCGAGAACGAATCGGTGTTTGTACCGCTCGGTTGCATGCACCGGCTGGAGAATCCAGGGAAAGTGCCGCTCAACCTAATCGAAGTGCAGTCAGGCCCGTATCTCGGCGAGGACGACATCGTCCGCGTGGAAGACATCTATCATCGGGTTTGAACCGGGCGAACTCGTCCGGGATGCAGAACTCTTTCAAGACCTGAACAGAAAGGCGGCCATCATGAACGCCGTGAGACAAGCTAAGAACGTTCTCAAAGAAGCGTTCCCGTCACTCTGGTTGCGCTGGCACTTCATGCATCGTCCGAAATCCGCCGAAGTCGAGTTATCGTTTCTGGACAAGATCGTGCCAAATGATGCCGTCACCATCGACGTCGGCGCAAATTGCGGCCTCTATACGCGTGAACTGGCGCGGCTTTCAAAGCGCGTCCATGCGTTTGAGCCGTCGCACCAGATGGCCGACGTCCTCCGGCAAACTTCCGCGACCAATGTCGAGGTGCATGAAATCGCCTTGTCGGATCGGGAAGGCGAGGCGGATCTTCTGATTCCGCAGAGCGAGCAGGGAGCGGTGCATGGTCTTGCTTCTCTTGAGCCGCAATTGGCGGTTTCGGAGAAATCCTGCGTCGCGCATCACGTTCCGCTGGCGCGTCTCGACTCTCTTATCCAGGAGCAGGTGGCATTTGTGAAGATCGATGTCGAAGGACACGAACTGAGTGTCTTGAATGGCGCGGTCGGGATTCTGGAGCGAAGCCAGCCGATATTCCTCGTTGAGGCAGAAGACCGGCACCGCGCAGCTGCCACTGAATCTGTCTTCGAGTTTTTCCGGGACAAGGATTACCGCGGATTCTTTGTCGAGGACGGCGACATCGTCTCCGTCGATCAATTCGACACGGGGATTTTTCAGGACGCCGATTCGCTTCTGCCCGATGGCGGGCGCAAAGCCGGATGCGCTTACGTGAACAACTTTTTCTTCTTTCCGCCGCACAAGGACGGGAAAGCAATCCTGAGCGGTTAGAAAAAGCCACGCTCCGCTTGATCTCACAACTTGAAATGACATGCGCTGTAAGCGCCACAGGACCGTTTTGGTTAGACAGGATCGTCGATGCGAATTGCCATGATTGGAGCTGGATATGTCGGATTGGTGTCGGGGGCGTGCTTCGCGGATTTTGGACACCACGTGGTTTGCATCGACAAGGATATGGAGAAAGTCGCCGCGCTTGGCCGTGGTGAAATCCCGATCTATGAGCCCGGCCTTTCCGAACTTGTCGCGAGCAATGTCAAGCAGCGCCGTCTGACATTCTCGAGCGAGACAAAAGCAGCAGTGAGCGATGCCGAGGTCGTGTTTATCGCGGTCGGAACGCCCTCCCGCCGTGGCGATGGCCATGCCGACCTTTCCTATGTGTATGCAGCCGCCCGCGAAACTGCTGCCGCGCTTTCGGGATTCACGATTATCGTGACGAAATCGACCGTTCCGGTCGGCACAGGGGATGAGGTGGAGCGCATTATTCGCGACGAGAACCCCGATGCAGAATTCGCGATCGTCTCGAATCCCGAATTCCTGCGTGAAGGCGCCGCGATCCGCGATTTCAAGCACCCTGATCGAATTGTCATCGGCACCGATGACAAGCGTGCGCGAGACATCATGGCGGCGGTCTACCGCCCGCTTTATCTCAATACAGCGCCGATTGTGTATACCGACCGCCGCACGGCCGAATTGACGAAATACGCGGCGAATTCGTTTCTCGCGACCAAAATCGCCTTCATCAATGAGATCGCCGATCTTGCGGAAAAAATCGGGGCGAACGTGCAGGAAGTTGCGCGGGGAATTGGGCTGGATAATCGCATCGGCGCGAAGTTCTTGCACGCCGGGCCGGGATATGGTGGGTCGTGTTTTCCGAAGGATACGCTGGCGCTCATCAAGACCGGTCAGGACAATGAATCGCCGCTGCGCATTATAGAGACGGTCGTGGCCGTGAACGACCAGCGCAAACGCGCGATGGCGCGGAAGGTGGCAAATGCGTTCGGCGGCAACGGAAATCTGCGCGGAAAGACCGTCGCGGTGCTGGGTGTGACCTTCAAGCCGAATACCGATGACATGCGCGATGCGCCGTCGATCCCACTGATTACGGCCTTGCAGGACATGGGCGCGATCGTGCGCGCGTTCGATCCGGTGGGAATGGAGCAGGCCAGGAAGGTTTTGGAGAACGTGGATTTCTCCGACGATGCCTATGCCTGCGCGAAAGGCGCCCACGCGCTTGTCATCGTCACCGAGTGGGAGCAGTTCCGCGCAATCGACCTCAAGAAAATGGCGACGATCATGGCGACTCCCGTCATCATCGATCTTCGCAATATCTACTCGCCGGAAGAAGTCTCGCGAAACGGGTTTTTGTATTGCGGGGTCGGGCGACCGCAGCCCGTGGCTTACTGATATTCGCAGGCTTATCGAGGTACGGCATCGAGGACTACCTCGAAATCAAATACCTCTGCATGGGCGGCATTTGAACGGTCGGGATTGACCGACTACCAACTAGATCCGGGTGCGTCGGCCATCGCTAGAGCGATTGGCTGGCGTTTCATTTTCTACGCCCTCATTGGATGGTTGAGTTTGTCCGACAAATGAACAGAGCCAAAGGATCTTGGTTTATCTTCTGCGGTGCAGCACAAAAACCTTTATTTACTTGGATTGACGGCACTCTAACCCCGCCCTAGCATTTGTCCGACAAACGACAAAGGCTGTTGTGACGATCGCCTCCGCACCCAGCTTCAAACGCATCGAAGTCGCGCCGGCCTATCAAAGGGTGGCGGATGCGATCGAGCGCGAAATCGTCAACGGGCGTATCAAGCCTGGTGATCCGATCGGCACCGAATCCGAATTGGTTCAGCAATTCGGGGTCAATCGCTCGACCGTACGCGAGGGCATTCGGGTTCTGGAAGAAGGCGGGCTGATCCGGCGGGATTCAAGCCGGCGGCTCTTTGCCTGCATGCCGCGTTACAACAAACTGGCAAGCCGCTTGAGCCGGGCGCTCGTCCTGCACGAAGTCACGTTTCGCGAATTGTATGAAACCGCAATTATTCTTGAAATCGCCGCCATCGAATATGCGGTCGATCACGCCACGGACGACGACATCGGCGAGATTGCCGCCAACATCGAGAAGACCGAGCAGGCAGTTACCAATCCCGCCTTGTTCGCGGAACTGGATGCCGATTTTCATGTTCTGATCGCAAAAGCATCGCACAACCGGGTATTGCAACTCGCGCGCGAACCGGCTGGCCTGCTGTTCTTTCCTACCACCGAGATGGTTGTGCGCGATGTCGCCGAAGGGATGCCGCGTCTGATCGCCGCACATCATCATTTGCTTGATGCGATCCGCAAGCGCGACAAGGAAGCCGGTAAGGTCTGGATGCGGCGGCATGTCGAGGACTGGCGCCGCGGTTTCGAACGAGCGGGCAACTCGCTCGATCGGCCGGTCGAGCGAATGTACATGGAACACGCATTGGTGACGCAAAAGCGATTGGGCGCGTGAGTTTGTAGAATACGGCCGAAAGAGCGCGAAAAGCGCCGGGAGGGTCAAGGGGGAGTGTCAATTGTCGGATTTTACGAAGCCTGGCTCGGCCAGCTTGAACGTCAACGGTTTGTCGCTCGCATTCGGCGGCCTGAAGGCGTTGACGAATGTGTCGTTCTCAGTGGCACCAGGGTCGATCACGGCGGTGATCGGACCCAACGGCGCGGGCAAAACCTCGCTGTTCAATTGCATCTCCGGATTTTACCGGCCATCCACCGGGGCCATTGAGTTTGCCGGCGAAGACATCAGCAGGCTGCATCCTCCGGCGCGCGCGAAGATAGGTCTGGCGCGCACGTTCCAGAATATTGCGCTGTTCCGCGGCATGACCGTGCTCGACAACATCAAGCTCGGCCGCCACGCACACATGCAAACCAATGTGTTCGATGCGCTCTGGTATTTCGGGCGCGCGAAGCGCGAGGAACTTGAACTGCGTTCCGAGATCGAGCGGCGGGTGCTGGATTTCCTCGAGATGGAGCATATCCGCGACCAGCCGGTCGCTTCGCTGTCCTACGGTTTGCGAAAGCGCGTCGAACTCGCGCGTGCCCTCGCCATGCGGCCCCGCATTCTCATGCTCGACGAACCCGTCGCGGGCATGAACCGCGAAGAGACCGAAGATATGGCGCGCTTCATTCTCGACGTGAAAGAGGAGTGGGGGGTCACCATTCTCATGGTCGAGCATGACATGGGCCTCGTGATGGATATTTCCGACCATGTCGTTGTACTGAATTTCGGTCAGGTGATCGCGGCAGGAAAGCCGGCCGAAATCCAGAACAATCCGGATGTCATCGCTGCGTATCTCGGGTCGGGTGACGTCGGAGACCTGTCGCGGCGCATCGCAGGCGAAAAGGCGGCGTGATGGATTGGCTGTTCCTCTTCGAGATCGTGCTGTCGGGCCTTGGATCTGGCGCGTTGCTGGCGCTGACCGGCATCGCCTTCGTGCTGATCTACAAGGCGACCCGGGTTCTCAATCTTGCCGTCGGCGAAATGCTGATGCTCTGCGCCTACTTCTTCTTCGGATTGACGACCGCCCTTGCGCTTCCGGTGTGGCTGGCGATCATTCTGACGATCATCGGCGGGGGAATTCTGGGTGGCGTAATCGAGCGCCTGTTGATCCGGCCGATGCTGGGTGAAAGCTCGATTTCAGTGTTCATGGTGACGGTCGGCCTCGGCTCTGTGCTGATTGGCTTTGTCGAATTCGTCTGGGGCAGCGATCCCGCAACGCTGCCGAATTTTCTGCCCACGAAGCCGATCTTTATCGGAGATGCCTATGTTTCACCGAAGATTGCGGTGGGTTTCGTGGTCGCGTCGGTCTTGATCGCGGTGTTCCTGGTGATCTTCCGGACTTGGCGGGGCGGCGTCGCGCTTCGTGCCACGGCGACCGATCAGGGCGCTGCGTTCTCGTGCGGGATCAACGTCCCGGCGGTGTTTTCGATTTCGTGGATTGTTGCGGGCATGGCGGCTGCCGGTGCTGGCATTCTCATCGGCTCGATTGGCGGTATCTCGCCCACCATGGGCGTGTTCGGGCTGTCGGTGCTGGTCGCGGTGATCGTCGGCGGCCTCGATTCCATTGCCGGCGCACTGGTGGCAGGTCTCGCCATCGGTGTCGTCGAAGCGCTGGTCGGCACTTATATCGGCGGAGAATTCAAGCTGCTTGTGACGTTCGTCATCCTCGTCGTCGCCCTGATGATCCGGCCTTACGGATTGTTCGGCACTGTTGAAATCGAGCGACTCTGATGCGTATCGGCGCCACTCACGAAACTTACGCTCAGGCAGAATCGCTGCTGGATACGAACTTCCAGCGCGTGATGCTGGTCGCACTGTTTGCCGCGCTGGTGTTGTTCCCGTTCTTTGCCGATCAGTACTGGATCTACCTTACCTGCCTTGTTGCCATCCATATTGTCAGCACCACGGGGCTCAATATCCTCACCGGCTACACCGGCCTGGTCAGTCTGGGACAGGCCGCCTTCATGTCGGTCGGAGCCTATACCGTTGCGATTCTCGAAATCCGTGTCGGCACGCCGTTCATTATCAATCTGATCGCTGCCGGATTTGTCTCTGCGGGCGCCGGAATGGTTGTCGGAATTCCAAGCCTGCGGGTGAAGGGACTTTACCTTGCGATTGCGACCATCGCAGCGTCCTTCATCCTGCATTTTCTGTTTGCCAACGGGCCTTCGATCTTGGGTGGCACGCAGGGGCTGAGTATGCCTCCAGCGCGGATATTCGGGTACGATCTTGCGCGGCCGTTCGAACTGTACTGGTTGTTCATGCCGCTGACTGTGCTGTCGGTGGTTGCCGCAGCCAACCTTTTCCGCACGCGGATCGGTCGGGCCTTCATCGCGATTCGGGATCGGGATATTTCGGCGGAAGTGCTGGGTATTCCGTTGCTGAAGTACAAGCTGCTCAGCTTCGCTCTATCATCGTTCTATGCCGGCGTGGCTGGCGGAATGTGGGCATATTTCTTTCGTGTCGTGACGCCGGAAAGTTTTCCGCTGATCTATTCGGTTTTCTTCCTCGCAGCCGTCATCGTCGGCGGAATGGGCACGATCCTCGGCGCCATTCTGGGCGCGATCTTCATGACCATGGTGCCGGAGTTTCTCAAGATTGTTGTTGGCTACATGACGTTCATTCCGAATGCGGTGGCGCAGCTGTCGCCGATCCGGACAATTGTTTTCGGTGCCCTCATCATCGGCTTTTTGCTGTTCGAGCCGCAGGGTCTTGCCGAAATATGGCGTCGGACGCGACGCTTCTTTCATTTATGGCCGTTCAAAAAGTGACATCAAAGGGAGAGAAAAAATGAAATTGCTTCCATCGCGCCGCAAGGTGCTGTCCTTCGCAGCCGCCGGCTGCCTCGCATTGGGGCTGCAAAGCCCGGTTCGTGCGGCCGACGATATCGTCATCGGCGCGTCGATGCCGATGACTGGCGTGTTCGCTTTCGCGGGCATCGCGCTCAACAACGCGTTTCAGGATTACGTGAAGATCGTGAACGACGCGGGCGGCATCAATGGCCGCAAGATCAAGTACGTGGCCGAAGACACCGGCTACAAGGTCGACAACTCGGTGGCGGTTTTCAACCGCATCACCAGTCAGGAGAAGGTCAGCCTTTATTATGGCGACTCCACAGCTTTCTCCAAGACCATCAATCCAGAGCTTAACCGCCGTGGCGACATCATGCTGGCCGGCGCGTCCTTCGCGACCGAGCTGAACGATCCGAAGAATTTCTCCAATCAGTTCATCGCCGGTCCGGACTATTCGGAGATGATCGGCATCCTGCTGGAATACATCGCGAAGACGAAGCCCGGCGCCAAAATCGCGCTGGTCAACTCGGATACCGAATTCGGACGCGATCCGATCGTGCCGACTGAAAAGCGGGCGGCGGAATTGGGTTTGAAGATCGTGGAGAAGATCGCCACGCCGCCGACCAGTGTCGACGTGTCGACCGAAGTGCTCAAGTTGCGCCGTGCCGACCCGGATTACACGATCTTCCACGGCTATATTCTTGCGCCGCTGCCCGAGTTCATGACGCAGGCCAAGCAACTCGGCCTCAAGACCAAGTTCATGGGCACGTTCTGGTCGATGGACAACGCCATTTGGGCGAAGTCAGCCGAGGTGGCCGATGGTTTCATGGGCGTGATGCCGTATCGCTACTATTACGACACGGAAGGCAAATCACCGATGCTGGAGAAAATCCGGCAGATCCGGCCGGAGTATCAGTCAACCGGGTACATGCAGGGCTTCCTTACGGCGATGCTGATGACCGAGGCCGCCAAGCGCACGCTCGATGCAAAGAAGGAGTTGACCGCGGCCAACATGAAGGCCTCGCTGAACTCGATCAAGGACTTCGACACGGGGGGTCTGATCGGCGTGCCGATTTCGATTCCGGGCAACACCGTTCCGGTCGGGCGCGTCTATCAGTATGACGGCGCGAAGAAGACGATGCTTCCCGTCTCCGACTGGATCAAGATCGCGAAGTAGCAGCCATGGCCGTGGAAGCACTTTTGTCCGTGAACAATATCGAGGTCGTCTATAACAAGACGGTCCAGGTGCTCCGCGGCCTTTCGCTGAAAGTCGACAAGGGTGCGGTGGTCGCCTTGCTGGGCTCCAATGGAGCCGGCAAGTCGACCACGCTGAAGGCGATTTCCAATCTGCTTGAGCTTGAAGACGGCAAGGTCACGACGGGTGAAATCCTGTTTAAGGGCGATGCCGTCTCAAACCACGCGCCGCACAAGCTGGTGCGGAACGGCTTGTTTCACGTCATGGAAGGCCGCCGGATATTCGAAGACCTGACGGTCGAGGAAAATCTCACCGCGGCAACCTATGCCATGTCGGGCCGTTCCGGCACCAAGACGCCGTTTGAATTGGTTTATACTTATTTTCCTCGCCTGTACGAGCGGCGCAGCGGGCGGGCAGGGTATCTGTCGGGCGGCGAACAGCAGATGTTGGCTATCGGACGGGCTTTGATCGCCCAGCCGGAACTGATGCTGCTGGATGAGCCATCGCTCGGCCTGTCGCCGATGCTGGTGGAGGAGATATTCACGATCATCGCGCGCATCAATCGCGAGCAGGGCGTTTCGATGCTTCTGGTCGAACAGAATGCCGCTGTCGCTTTCGCGGTCTCTAGCTATGGCTACATCATGGAGTCTGGAAAGATTGTCACCGACGGGCCGACGGAGCAATTGCTGCGCGATCAGGACGTCCGGGAATTCTATCTCGGCGTCGGCGCAGCGAATGCCGAGGCCAAAGGCTTCCGTGGCATCAAGCATTACAAGCGCCGCAAGCGCTGGCTGTCTTAACGATGGGACTGTGAGGCCAGCATGACTGAAAAATTCGCTGAATTGACCTTGCCGCAAGTTCTGCGCGACAACGCGCGGCAGCATCCGGACCGTGTGGCGATCCGGCAGAAGAAATTCGGAATCTGGAATCCATACACATGGAAGGCCTATTACGATCGCGCCCGGCGCGTCGGCCTCGGCTTTCGCGCGCTTGGCCTGACGGCGGGCGGTCACATCGCTATCCTGTCCGAGAACCGGATCGAGTGGGTGCTGGCCCAGCTTGGAGCGAACGTCGTGGACGCTGTTGTCGTCGGCGTTTATCCGACGAGTCCGTCGAACGAAGTCGGGTATGTGCTTGCGCATTCCGAGTCCGAGATTGTGGTCTGCGAGGATCAGGAACAAGTCGACAAGGTGCTGGAGCGCCGGGACGAGTTGACGAGGCTGCGCCGTATCGTGGTGCTCGAAACGAAGGGACTGCGGGACTATTCGGCCGATCAGGTCATTTCGTTCGATGCGCTGGAGGCACTGGGCGCAGAGTACGAGGGCAGGCACCCTAGGCTGGTCGACGATGTTCTGGACCGCCAGACTCTCTCGCAGATCGGTTTGCTGATTTACACGTCAGGTTCGACGGGCAAGCCAAAAGGCGCGATGTTGAGCTACAAGAACATCCGCGCGCAGGCCATCGCGGTGGTCGATCGGCTCGCGCTCGATCAATCGACCAGTCTGCTGTCATATTTGCCGCTCTGTCATGTCGCGGAACAGTTCACGACGGTGATGGTCCCGCTTTATCTCGGGTCTCTGGTCAATTTCGGCGAATCGATCCGCACCGTGCAGGAAGACCTGCGCGAGGTTGCGCCGAGCATGTTTCTCGGAGTTCCGCGCATCTGGGAAAAGCTGCACTCATCGATTCACGTCAAGTTGCTCGAGGCTGGCCGCGTTCGCCGCGTGCTGTTCGAGCGTGCCTACGCGGCATGTGAACCGTTTGCGGTGAAGAGCGCTGCGCAGCGCACCGTTGTCGAGCGGGCTACTTACAGCGTTTGCTATCTGCTCGTGTTCCGCGCGTTGCAGAACTTCATCGGGCTGCGAAGAACGAAGATCGCCATGACCGGCGCCGCACCGATATCGCCATCAATTGTTCATTTCTTCCGGACCATCGGTGTGCCATTGATCGAGGTCTATGGCCTGACGGAAAGTTCAGGCATGGCGCTGGCGCAAGTTCTGGCTGACAAACGTGTCGGCACAGTCGGGATCGGCATCGATCGCATGGAGACGAAACTCGGCGATTCAAATGAGCTTCTCATTCGCGGCGATACGGTGTTCGCCGGTTATTACCGCAACGAAGAGGCGACGAAGGCAGTTATCCGAGACGGCTGGTTGCATACCGGCGACGTTGCCGAATTGACCGATGGCCATTTTCGGATTGTGGACCGGCTCAAGGACATCATGATTACCGCGGGCGGCAAGAATCTCAGCCCGTCCGAAATCGAGAATACCGTGAAGTCGAGCCCGTTCATCAAGGAATGCATTGTGATCGGGGAGGCCCGGAAATATGTCTCAGCCTTGATTCAGATCGATCTCGAACTCGCCGGGAAATGGGCTGAGCAGAGAGGCATTGCCTACACGAACTTCAAGAATCTCGTTGAAAACGAGAGCTTGCGCGAGCTGATTCAGTCCGAGATCGACGCATCGAACGCACAACTCGCGCAAGTTTCGCAGATTCGGCGCTTCTACCTGCTGACCAAAGAGCTTGATCATGACGATGACGAAGTCACCGCCACGATGAAGGTGCGCCGCGCCAACGTGCAGAAGAAATACCAGGCGGAAATCGAGAGCCTTTATCATTAAGACGATTTAGCCGGACGACCGATCTCATCCGGCTCATATCTTGCCGGCAGGTGAGGAGCGCGGAACGATCGCGGTCGCCTCAATCTCGACGCGCGCGGACTTTTCAACGAGGCGGACCACCTGGACCAGCGCCATGGTCGGATAGTGCGAGCCGAAAACCTCGCGGTACGCCCGGCCAATCGCCTTCAAGTTGGACAGGTATTCCTCCATATCGACAACGTACCAGGTCAGGCGAACGAGGTTTTCGGCACGCGCTCCTCCCTCGGTCAGGATGGCGAGGATATTTTCCAGCGTCTGCTTCACTTGGTGCACAAAATCATCGGAGAAAACACCGGCCACATCCCATCCCACGACGCCGCCGGTCAGGACCATTCGTCCTTCGGCTGCCATGCCGTTGGCGTATCCGGCAGGGCGCGGCCAGCCGCCGGGTTGCAGCACTTGCGGAAGATCCGGGTTAGATTCAGCCTGCGCCGACGCCGCCACGCTCGTTCCCTTTGATACACTCACCACACTGTCTCCCTGTCGATGTTGATGGCGCTCTGGATTGTTCGCGCCACCGCAATTACTTACTCAGCCGCCGACCTTGCGCGTGTCGCGCTCGCCTGCGCGGCCTCACGCAATGCAAACCGCTTTAATTTTCCGCTCGCGGTTTTCGGCAATTCAGCGACGAACTCGATTGCACGCGGATACTTGAAAGGCGCGATCTCGCGTTTGACGTGATCCTGCAACGCAGTGACCAATGCGGCGTCGGCCTGTACCCCGGACTTCAGTACCACATAGGCTTTTACGATTGCGCCACGCTCATCGTCGGGAGCGCCAACGACGCCGCATTCCAGGACCGCATCGTGGGTCATCAGCGCGGCCTCGACATCCGGCCCTGCGATGTTGTATCCGGCCGACACGATCATGTCGTCGGAGCGCGACTGGTACCAGAAGTAGCCATCGCGATCCATTACATAGGTGTCGCCGGTCAGATTCCAGCCGTTCAGAATGTATTTGCGTTGCCGTTCATCGCCAAAATAGCGGCATCCCGTCGGACCGCGAACGGCGAGGCGACCCGCAGCGCCGGGCGCCAACTCATGGCCCTGTTCGTCGACAACCTTCGCTTCATAGCCGGGAACGGGTTTTCCAGTCGCGCCGGGCCGGATGTCTTCTTCGGTGGCGCTGATAAAGATATGCAGCATCTCTGTAGAGCCGATGCCGTCGATCAGCTTGATGCCTGTCGCCTTGAGCCATGCGTCGAACGTGCCTTTGGACAAGGTCTCACCCGCAGAAACGCATTTGCGCAGCGACGTCAGATCGTGTGTTCCAAGCATCGTCAGCATGGCCCGATAAGCGGTCGGCGCGGTGAAGCAGACGGTCGCCTTGAATTGTTCGATGGCGACTGCGAGGTTTTCGGGAGTGGGTTTTTCGAGGAGAATAAACGACGCGCCGATGTGCATCGGAAACAACACGCCGCCGAACCCGAACGTAAAGGCCAGCGGCGCGGATCCGATGAAACGGTCGTCGCGCCGCGCGCGCAGGATATTTCCTGCGAAACCGTCGCACACGGCCAGCATGTCGCGATGAAAATGCATGGTGCCTTTGGGATCGCCCGTCGTGCCGGATGTGAAGGCGATCAAGCAAAGGTCATCGGCCGCGGTATCGACGGCCTTGAAGTCAGGGCTGGCGTCGGCAATCAGGGCTTCGAGTGAATCCGGTCCGCTGGCTCCCCAGTAGACGACTTGTCTGAGTTCGGTGGCGAGGGCCTTCGCCTTCTCCATCTCGTCAGCGAGGCTGTGGTCGCACAGCGCGAGCGAGATTTTGGTCTTCTGGATTGGGTGAACGATTTCCTTGGCGCGCAGCAGCGGCATGGTAGCGACCGCAATGCCGCCCGCTTTCATGACGGCCAGATAGGCCGCCACCATCATGGGATTGTTGGCGGAGCGCAGCAGCACCCGTCCGCCCGTAACCAGTCCAAGCCGGTCGACCAGAACGTTGGCGATGCGATTCACCAGCGCCTGAAGTTCGCCGTAGGTGTAGGTTTTCTCGCCGGTGAAAATGCAAGGATCGCCGCCGTGTCCCTCATCGACCCAGCGGTCGAGAAAATTGAACACGCAGTTCAATCGTTCGGGATACTGGAATTCGGGTCGCGTGAAGATCAGGTCAGGCCAGAGTTCTTTTGGCGGCAGATTGTCACGCGCAAACGTATCGATATGAGCCGTCTTTGCCATCATGCGTCCTTTCATCGGCACCGGCACACTGGCTGTCGCCACTCATTCGCACTGCTATTCCGCAGCGTGTTGAGCGCTCGCTGTGTATGCTGTTTTCATCAGTTCCCGGCCAATGATCACCTTCTGCACTTCCGTCGCTCCCTCGTAGATTCGCAACGCGCGGATTTCCCGATAGAGCTCTTCGACCTTGCTTCCTTTCTTGACTCCCAGGCCTCCGAAGATCTGCACGGCGCGGTCGATCGTCGCCTGTGCTGCTTCGGTTGCGAACATCTTCGCCATGGCGGCTTCGCGGGTGATTTTCTGTGCGCCCTGATCTCGCATCCACGCGGCGCGATAGACCAGAAGGGCGGCCGCATCCATTCCGGTCGCCATGTCGGCCAGCCCGGCCTGGGTCAATTGAAGATCGCCGAGTTTCCCGCCAAACATCTTGCGCGTTGCGGCGCGATCGATCGCTTCGTCGAGCGCCCGCCGTCCAAGTCCGAGCGCGGCCGCCCCGACGGTGGATCTGAACACGTCAAGAGTGCCCATGGCGACCTTGAAGCCTTCGCCTGAAAGGCCAATCCGGCGGGTGAGGGGAACGCGGCAATCTTCAAACCGCAGCGTCGCCAGCGGATGCGGCGCGATCACATCGATACGTTCCGCGATGGTCAGGCCGGGCGTATTGGCATCGACCACGAACGCGCTGACCCCTCGCGCGCCGTCCGCTTCGCCGGTTCGCACGAACACCACGTAATAGTCGGCGATGCCGCCGTTGGAGATCCATGTCTTGAGGCCGTTGATCCGCACATGATCCGCACCATCCGGTACCGCTGTCGTGGTCATTGCGGCAACGTCGGAGCCGGCGTCCGGCTCCGACAGTGCGAAGGCCGCGATGGCTTCGCCTTTCGCGACGCGCGGCAGATAGGCTTTCTTTAACTCGTCCGAACCGAACAGCGTGATGGGCGCGGAGCCGAGGCCCTGCATGGCGAAGGAGAAATCCGCCAGGCCACATTCATAGCCGAGCGTTTCCCGGACAAGACAAAGAGTGCGGACATCGAATGCCTGCGAAAGACCGCCATAGCTTGCCGGCACCACGGTGCGGAGCCATCCGGCTTCACCCATAGCGCGAACCAGCTTCCGGCAGGAGCCGTCGACATCGTCGTGATTGACAAGTCCGCCGAGTGTGGCCGCTGCCCAGCGTGACAGATTTGTCGCGAGTTTGCGGTGCGGTTCTCCGAAGAACGGCCAGGACAGGAATGATTTATCGGCCATCGCTTTATCCGCCGGATTAAGGATTGGGTTCCGGAACATCCTTCGCCAATAATTTTAAACCTAAAATAGTTTTCCGCAACAGGAGAATCGACAGGCGACAGTCACGCTTTGGGCGAGACGTGCTGTCCGTAGGAAAACGAGAGAGGGTCAGGCGCGACGTGCAGCCAGTTCCGCAAGGCGCGCTGCCATACCGGATTGCGGATCCGCCATCGGCGCGATCACGGTAAAATGGTTGGCTTCGGGCAGCGGTGCAAATCTCGTCGGCAGGCCAGCGCTGCCCCAGATTTCTGCCATCACTTTGCTCTGCCTCAGGAATTCACCGCTCTCGGCGGCACCCACCACGGCGTCGAGACTCCCTTGCCGCGGCGCGCGCCAGAACGCCGGGCTCACTTCGCGCGCGGACGTTGCATCGAGTTGTAAGGCGACGTTGAGCGGGGTGCCGATCAGCGGCACGAGGTCGAACACGCCGGAAATACTATAGGCTGCGGTCACCAGATCCGCGGGCAGATCGGCCGCAACCTGTTTCCAGTCGGTCGCCAGCAGACAGGCCGCCAGATGACCGCCGGCGGAATGTCCGCTGATGACAAGGCGCTTGCCGAGTTTCGCAAGCTCGCGCGACATGCTGCGCATCTGTTCGATGATGGTCCGGACCGAGACTTGAGGACACAGATCGTAACCTGGGATGGCGACGCTGATCCCGCGCGCGTTCAGGCCGCGGGCGAGATGGCTGAAGTAAGAGCGGTCGAGCGATTGCCAATACCCGCCATGGATAAATACAACTACGCTGTCCTCGCCGCCGCCGCCGGATGGAAAAAAGTCGATCCGGTGCCGTTCGCCCGGCCCATAGCTGATGGTGCGCCAATCGCCGTCGCACGATGCGCGATAAGCCTCCGCATCCCGAGCCCAACCCGCGATGATTGCGGGGTGATCCGGAACGCGCGCCCGGTTGTTGTATTCAGCATCGTAGTCAATGATCGTGACCAATGAACGGCCCTGCCATGATTTCCGTCGTTGCATCGGTCAGGTGAGATGCAGAGCCCGTTCCTTCGCGGCTTGCTGGGTCGATGCCTTCGCTTTCGCAAGCAGGCGCATCAAATCTCGAACGTCCTTCTCCGACAGGTCGGAAAAGAAACGCGCGACCCATGTCTCGTGTTCGGCGGCCATCTTCCGGAATGTCGTGCGGCCCGTTTTGGTGAGGCGAATGTATTGAACGCGCCGGTCTTCCGACGAGGTCCGGCGTTCGATATGTCCGGATTCAACCAGACGCTCGACCAGACCAGTGACGTTGCCATTGGACACCATCATCCGCTTCGATACATCGGACAATGTCATGCCATCGGGCGCCCGGTCGAGTTGCGCCATCAGATCGAAACGCGGCAATGTGACGTCGAAGCGCTCCCGAAGCCGGCTCCGGATTTCGCCTTCGATCAGCGTCGTGCAGGTCAGTAGCCGGAGCCACAACCGTAGTTCGGAGCCATGATCTTCCGGGGTTTCGACGGCTTTGGTTTCTGAATCGAACGGCATGTCTAGGCATCATATTCTGGAGTCTTCAGGATCGGCTCCGGGGGCGGGGCGACTCTGTCGACAATCCGGTCGTATCAGCTTGAACCTTGAAATAATTCAATCCGAAAGTCAAAGTTGCGAAACTGGCTGACTTGAAGGCTCAGAAGGGCGTGCTGGGGATGCATATCGCGCTGCGATAATTTTGGGCGCTCCCGGCAAACAGACTGCGCAGATGTCCCAATGCGAGCGGTGATGCCACGTAAAACGCCGCGCGGCCTCGCTTGACGAATAGGCAGGGGCGCCGCTTGCGCGGAATAAAATGATGCTTTAGGATTAAAACAATTCAGGATGTGATACGCGCGGCTAATTGTCGACACGCTTCACCTTGCAGCCGTGTCTCAAAGACCGCTAGATTGATTTCGGCAGTTTTTATAGGGCACGGAGAGTGACAATGAAGCAGGTTTTCGGGCGTGTGGCGGTTGCGGCCTTGTTTGGCCTGATGGCCGGTCAAGCGGTTGCACAAGAGAAAATCAAGATCGGTCTGGTGCTGACGTTGTCCGGTCCGCCTGCGGTGCTCGGGCAGCAAGCCCGCGACGGCTTCAATCTCGCTTTGAAGGATCTTGGCGGCAAGATGGGCGGCCGTGAGGTCGAAATCGTGATCGCAGATGACGAGTTGAAGCCGGACGTGGCCGTGACCAAGGTCAAGGGGCTGCTGGAGCGTGACAAGGTCGACTTTGTCGTCGGCCCGATCTTCTCGAACATCCTGGTCGCGATCCAGAAGCCGGTCGTCGAATCCAAGACCTTTCTGATTAGCCCGAATGCCGGCCCCTCAAGTCTGGCGGGCAAGGCCTGCAACTCTTTCTTTTACGTGACCTCCTATCAGAACGACCAGGTCCATCAGATTCTCGGCAAGGTCGCGCAGGAGCGCGGCTACAAGCGCGTCTATCTGTTGGTCCCGAACTATCAGGCCGGCAAGGACGCGGTGGCCGGGTTCAAGCTGGATTTCAAGGGCGAAGTGATCGAGGAATCTTATGTCCCGCTGAACACGCTCGATTTCCAGGCCGAACTCTCCAAGATCGCATCTCTTAATCCCGACGCGATCTTCACCTTCATGCCCGGCGGCATGGGCGTCAATCTTGTGAAGCAGTACAAGCAGGCGGGTCTTGCCGATCGCATTCCTCTGCTTTCCGCCTTTACTGTCGATGAGTCCACGCTTCCCGCGCAGCAGGACGCCGCGGTCGGCGTGTTCGGCGGCGCGAACTGGGCGCCCAACCTCGACCTGCCGCAGAACAAGAAGTTCGTGGCGGCCTATGAGGCGGCTTACAACCACGTTCCCGGCACCTACGCATTTCAAGCTTACGATGCAGCCATGCTGATCAACAGCGCGGTTGTCGCCACCAAGGGTGATCTGAGCAACAAGGACGCCGTCAAGGCCGCACTCAAGAAAGCGGATTTCACCTCATTGCGCGGCGCATTCAAGTTCAACACCAACGGCTATCCGGTCCAGGACTTCTATCTGGTCAAGGCCGCCAAGCGGCCCGATGGCAAATATCAGACCGAGATTGCCCAGAAGGTCTTTTCCAACTTCGGCGATAACTTCGCCAAGGATTGCCCAGCCGGAAACTGAGTTGTCCGCCCGCATCGTCACGATGCGGGCGTCTCGAATTGGTGAATGGCTCGCATGACGCTTACACTCGCCCTGGTCCAGGTCTTGAACGGGTTGCAGTTCGGACTGATCCTGTTTCTGATTGCGGCGGGACTGACGATCGTGTTCGGCGTCATGGACTTCATCAATCTGGCTCACGGCGTGCAGTATATGGTCGGAGCCTATCTCGCGGCGACGTTTACGGCGATGACCGGAAGCTTCGCCGCGGGAGTGGCTCTTGCGCTGCCGACAGCGCTATTGTTCGGGCTGCTGCTTGAGGTTCTGATCTTTCGACATCTTTACGATCGCGATCATCTCTCTCACGTGCTGGCGACGTTCGGCGTCATCATCTTTCTCAATCAGGCAGTGAAACTGCTCTGGGGAGCGGCACCCCTTAGCGTGCCCGTCCCGGAATTGTTGTCAGGCACCGTGACGCTCGCGCCCGGCATTCTTTATCCGGTCTATCGCCTCGCGATCATCGGGGCAGGGCTCGCCGTGGGACTGGCGCTGTACGTGATCGTCAATCACACCCGGCTTGGCATGCTGGTGCGGGCCGGCGCGAGCAACGCACCCATGGTGTCCGCGCTCGGCGTCAACATCGGGCTTCTTTTCAGTATCGTATTCGGCGTCGGCGCCATGCTGGCCGGATTTGCCGGAGCAATGGTGGCGCCGATCCTCTCGGTCGAGCCGGGCATGGGCGATAACATCCTGATTCTCACCTTCGTGATCATCGTGATCGGCGGCATTGGCTCCATTCGCGGTGCGTTCATAGCGGCATTGCTGATCGGGTTGACCGATACGCTTGGGCGCTTTTTTGCGCCGACCTTGTTGCGCGCGATTCTGGATCCCGCGACTGCCAGTCAGGCGGGCCGCGCGATCGCGCCGATGCTGATTTACATTCTGATGGCGGCGGTGCTGTTCTTCCGGCCCAATGGCCTGTTCCCCGTGAAACGATAGGCCCTGGCGTGAACGATCTTGCCGATACCGACACTGTTGCGCCGGTCGCGAAATCCCGGTCGTGGCGTCAATCGATCGTGTTGCCGGGCATCCTGTTTGCGCTCTTTGCGATCGTGCCCATTGCCGCGCAGTTCGGTGCATCGGGCTTCATTCTGGCGATGCTGACGCGAACCATGATCCTCGCTCTTGCGGCGATGTCGCTCGACCTTCTGATTGGTTGCGGAGCCATGATCAGTTTCGGCCATGCCGCCTATATCGGCATCGGGGCTTATTCGGTCGGTATCCTGTCGAGCCACGGCATCGACGATGTGTTCATTCATATCGGCGTCGCATTGGCGGCATCGTGCATCTTCGCATTGTTCACGGGCTCGATTTCGCTGCGCACGCGTGGCGTCTACTTCATCATGATCACGCTGGCTTTCGGGCAGATGCTGTACTTCCTTGCCACGTCGCTCGCAGCCTATGGCGGCGACGACGGCATGAGCCTCGCGTCGCGCAGTCTGGTGTTCGGCAAGCCACTGCTGAAAAACGACGTTGTTCTTTACTATGTGACGTTCGGCTTTCTTGTTGGGCTTTATCTCGTCTGCCGCGCCATCGTCGCATCACGCTTCGGGCGGGTTCTGCGCGGCATCAAGGAAAATCCGGTGCGGATGGAGGCGATAGGGTTCGCGCCCTATCGCTACCAACTGACCGCCTATGTGATCGCCGGCATGATCGCGGGTCTCGCCGGCGTTCTACTCGCCAATCAGACGGAGTTCATCAGTCCTGCCTATGCTGCCTGGCAGCGCTCCGGCGATCTCATTTTCATGATTGTGCTGGGCGGTCTCGGTTCGCTGCACGGGGCAATCCTCGGCGCGGCGGCGTTCACGCTGCTGGAAGAGTATCTGTCGGGGATCACCGAGTATTGGGGAATGATCTTCGGCCCAATCCTGATTCTGGTGGTGCTGTTCGCGCGCGGCGGTCTTGTCGGTCTTTTGCGGGGCAGTCGATGATTCAGCCGGTTCTTAAGCTCGAGCATCTCCGGAAAAGCTACGGCGCACTGTGCGTGACTGACGATGTCTCGCTGGAGATCGCTCCGCGGGAGCTTCATGCGATCATCGGGCCAAACGGGGCCGGCAAGACGACGCTGGTGCATCAGATTTCGGGACATGCACCTTCCGACTCCGGCCGCGTGATCTTTGAAGGCGAGAATATCTCCGCGTTGCGGATGGATGAGCGTGCCAAGCGTGGACTGGTGCGCTCGTTCCAGATCATCTCGATCCTGCCGGGGTTTTCCGTGTTGGAGAATGTGGCCATTGCTGCACAGGCGCATGCGGGGTCGAGCTTCAAGTTTTTTGGCGCGGCATCTGACGAATGCGCACTCAACGACATCGCGATGAACCTCCTGACGCGCTTCGGACTGGCGGCTCGCGCCCATGTGTCGGCGGGTCGGCTTTCGCACGGTGAAAAGCGGCAACTCGAACTTGCCATTGCGATTGCAGGGAAGCCGAAGCTGCTGCTGCTGGACGAACCGCTGGCGGGCACAAGTCACGAGGAATCGCGCAACGTCATCGCGACCTTGAAGGAGTTGAAGCAGGAATTGCCGATCATTCTGATCGAGCACGATATGGACGCGGTGTTCGCGCTGGCTGATCGCGTTTCCGTGCTGGTCTATGGCCGCATCATTGCCAGCGGTTCGCCCGAAAGCATCCGGAACGATCCGGCTGTTCGCGCGGCCTATCTCGGGGAGGAGGTCGCCTGATGCTGACCGTCTCCAACCTGCAAGCGTCCTACGGCGAAGCGAAAGTTCTGTTCGACATATCGTTTGGCGTGGGAGCGGGTGAGGTGGTCACGCTGCTCGGCCGCAACGGCATGGGCAAGACGACCACCATCAAGTCCATCATGGGCCTGCTGCCACCGACCGGCGGCGCCGTGACATTCGGCTCCACGGCGCTGGCGGGTTTGCCGCCGTACCGGATCGCGCAATGTGGTATCGGACTTGTGCCGGAGGGGCGGGAGATCTTTCCAACGCTCACGGTTGATGAAAACCTGACAGCGACCGCTGCCGCGCGCGACCGCCCCGCGCGCTGGACGCTCGACGCCGTGCACGCGTTCTTCCCCCGCCTGAAAGAGCGGCGCCGTAATCTCGGCAGCCAGCTTTCGGGCGGAGAACAGCAGATGCTCGCCATCGGGCGTGCCCTGATGACCAATCCGAAGCTGCTGATACTCGATGAGGCGACCGAAGGCCTTGCTCCGCTGATCCGTATCGAGATCTGGAATTGCCTGAAGCAGCTCAAGAGCGAGGGCTACGCGATTCTCATCATCGACAAGAATGTCGATGCGCTAGCGGCCTTCGCCGACCGGCATGTGGTGGTCGAAAAAGGCCGCGTGGTCTGGACCGGCGGAAGCGCCGACATCGTGAACGATCCGAGCGTGAAAAACCGTTTTCTGCATGTATAAAGGTGGCGTCCCGGCGGGGACGAGCATCCAAGGGAGGACTGAAATCATGGCGACACCGATCGAGACGGCGGGCATCACCCGCGCCAACGAGGGAATGCAAGGCATCAGCTGGAGTATTCTCGGCCAGACTTATGTGCCGAAAACCCGCACTGAACATTCCTTCTCGTGGCACGCGACGTTGCCGCCCGGCACCTTCGTTCCGCCGCACATCCATCCCGACCAGGACGAGTATCTCTACCTCCTGGAGGGCAAGCTTGATTTCATGCTCGATGGCGCGAACGAGTCCGCAACGTCAGGAGATCTGGTGCGCCTGCCAATGGGCAAGCCGCATGGAATCTTCAACAACGCCCAGCAAACGGCGAAAGTGCTGTTCTGGGTGTCCCCGACGCGGCGGCTCTACGATCTGTTCTGGGGAATTCACAACCTGAAAGAGCAGAATCCCGAGACTGTCGTCGCGCTTGCGGCCGAGTTCAACATTCACTTCCTGCCGCCGCCGCCCGCCTAAAAGGCGACAGGCTAGGACGGAGACGCGCCGAGACGCGACGCCATCAGGCCTGCCGCGTGACCACTCGCGCGGCGAAGCCCGCCTTGGACGCGTAGCCGCGAACGATCGCTTCGCGGGATTCGTAACTCAGGATCGCGTCGAGATTGGAAAAGCCTTGCGGCGCGATTTGTTCGACGGCGTCGATCACGCCTTCCGGTCCGCCTCTGCGATTGGACGCGACGATGTCGGCGGTCATCGGCAGCCGCTGACGTTCGTATGCGATCAACCCCTGTCGAGGATGCTCCGCCCGCGCCAGTGCGTCGGCGATACAGCGGGCGTCGAGGATCGCCTGCGATGCGCCATTCGAGCCGACCGGATACATCGGATGTGCAGCATCGCCGAGCAGGGTGACCCGCCCACTCGACCAATGAGGCAACGGATCGCGGTCGCAGGTCGGATACTCCCAGAATTCGCGCGTCGCGCCGATCAGCGCGGCGAGGTCAACCTGGGGAATCGAAAAGCCCGCGACATGCGGCATCAATTCTTCACGTTTGCCGAGGCGTGACCAGTCTTCGCGGCGCGGCGGGGGCGTCGTGCCGTCGCCGATGCGGACCAGCACGGCCCAGTTGGTCAGCCGGTTGGTGGGGCTGGAGCCTTCCGCGATCGGATAAACCACAGCCTTGGCGTTCAGCCCTCCGGCTACGATCATCGAACTGCCGGTGAGGAACGCCGGCCAGTCGGTCGCGCCGCGCCACAACATCAAGCCGTTCCAGCACGGCGGGCCTTCGTTGGGAAACAGCGCGTTGCGCACACAGGAGTGGATTCCGTCAGCGCCGATCAGGACGTCGCCCCGGGCTGCTTTAACGTGCGCGCCAGAACGATCGAAGAAATGCGCAGTCACGCCGCCTTCGTCCTGCGTGAACGCACCAAGACGGCAGCCGGTCTGAATGGCATCGGCGCCGAGACGCTCGACCACGGCCTGATGAATGACGCCTTGCAGACGGCCGCGATGAATCGAGAACTGCGGCACGTCGTGTCCGGCGCCGAGACCGCGCTTCTCATGCCAGACTTCCTGGCCATGCCGCGTAAGATAGAACAGTTGATCGGTGCGGATCGCGACATCGTCGAGCCGATCCAGCAGGCCCAGTCCGGCCAGTTCCCGGATCGCGTGCGGCAGCGTATTGACGCCGACGCCGAGCTCGCGAATGGTCTCGGACTGCTCGAACAGTTCGCAGTCGATGCCGCGCGCCCGCAGCATTAGCGCTGTGGTCAGTCCGCCCACGCCGCCGCCGACAATAATTGCTTTCATTGACCTAACCTCACGCAGTCAATCCTGCCATTCAGTCTTCGGCGATCATAACCGCGCGGCTATTCGACAGCCAGTGGTTTGACCGGGTTAACCTTAGTTGCCCTGAAACACCGGTTTCTGCTTGTTCGCAAATGCATGAAAAGCCCGCTCGAAATCCTTGGTGGTCATGCACAGCGCCTGAGCGATGGCCTCGGATTCGATGGCTTCCTCGACCGACATAGCCCATTCCATCGCCAGCATACGCTTGGTCATGGTGTTGGCGAATGTCGGGCCTTCCGCAATCGAGACGGCGAGGGCGCGCGCTGCCTCCAGCACCTCGGATGGCGCGACAATGCGGCTGAAAAAGCCCCATCGTTCGCCCTCATCGGCGGTCATGAAGCGGCCGGTGTACAACAGCTCCGATGCGCGGGATTGCCCGATGATCCGGGGCAGGATTGCGCACGCGCCCATGTCGCAGCCCGCAAGACCCACCTTGTTGAACAGGAATGCGACCTTGCTCCCGGTCGCCGCAAGGCGCAGATCCGAAGCCATGGCGATGATCGCGCCGGCGCCCGCGCAAATGCCTTCCACCGCAGCGACGATCGGTTGCGGACATGCGCGCATCGCCTTCACGAGTTCGCCGGTCATGCGGGTGAAGGCGGTGAGGCCCTTGGTGTCCATCTCAACCAGCGGACCGATGATCTCGAACACGTCGCCGCCGGACGAGAAGTTGCCGCCCGCGCCAGTGACGACGATGACTTTCACGACGTCGTCATGCGCGCAGGCGTGAAAGAAATTGGCCAGTTCGCGATAACTCTCGAACGTGAGCGGGTTCTTTCGTTCCGGCCGGTTGAGCGTCACGGTCGCGACACCGCCGGTCACCGACAGCAGAAAATGCTGCGGGACGTATTGCGACAGCGGCAGCGTGACGGAGTTGGCGAAACTCGCCGTTGAACCTGTGGTCATGATATCTCCTGAACGCTTTGGGTTGTCTCGATGGTAGCCGCCGCTGCGGCCGGATGATTTTAGATTTCTCCGCCCGCGACCGCGATGGCCTGTCCCGTGATCGCGGCAGCGCCCGGTCCGCACAGCCAGGTTACGGTGTCGGCGACTTCCGCGGGCTTCACCAGACGGCCTTGCGGATTGTGTTTGGTCAGTTCCGCGACCGCCTCGTTGCGATCCCGTCCGGTTTTTTTCATGATGAGATCGAGACTGCCGGCGACCAGATCGGTGTCGGTAAAGCCGGGACAGACCGCATTGACGGTCACGCCGGTGGCGGCGACCTCCAGCGCGAGCGCGCGCACGAACCCGACGACAGCGTGCTTGGCCGCGCAGTAGGCGGACACGTAGGGGTATCCCTTGAGGCCTGCGGTTGAGGCGATGGCGACGATCCGGCCGCTGCGGCGCTCGATCATCGGCCGCAACACCGCATGAGCCGCGCAAACCACGCCCATCAGATTGACGTCGATCATCCGCCGAAACACGGCAGGATCGGACTTCGCGAAGGGGGCGGACTCGGCAGCGCCCGCATTGGCGACCAGAATGTCGATAGGCTGTCGCGCAGCGGCTTCCGCGATGGTCTGGCGCATTGCCGCTTCATCGGTGACATCGGCCACCAGACTCGTATTTGCCGCGCCCGCCGCGATGGCCGCGTCGAGCGTGGCGCGATTGCGTCCGAGGATCGTGACAGTCGCGCCGGACTGCGTCAGGGCTGCGGCCACTTCCCGTCCAATCCCTCGTCCGCCGCCTGTGACAAGCGCATGGGTCTGACGGGTAAATGCCGGCATTTTCGACCTCGCGTGATGACCGCCCGCCAATATATTTTAGGCTTCAAGTTTTTGCAAGAAATCGGGCTTTTGCGTCAATATCCGGCATACGCCCGGGGCATGGGAAATGAGCAATTTAGCGGGCCTGAATGCTCTTCCATCGGCGCGGCATGTGGCATAAGGGCCGCCACAACTCTCTTTCTGACAGGCTCGCGTGCATATGATTCGTCTCGACAATATCTCCAAGCAGAATGGTCACCAGATTGTCTTCATCGAGGCCGCAGCAGCCCTCCAGAAGGGCGAAAAAGTAGGCCTCGTCGGTCCCAACGGGTCCGGCAAAACGACGCTATTCCGGATGATCTCGGGACAGGAACTGCCTGACGAGGGCCAGGTGGTCGTCGAACGCGGCATGACCATCGGCTATTTCAGCCAGGACGTCGGCGAAATGTCCGGCCGCAGCGCCGTCTCCGAGGTGATGGATGGCGCAGGCCCCGTGAGCGCTGTGGCGACGGAATTGAAGGAACTCGAAGCCGCCATGGGCGATCCGGACCGCGCCGGCGAGATGGAAGAAATCATCGCGCGTTATGGAGAGGTGCAGGCGCGCTTCGAGGAACTGGACGGCTATGCGCTGGAGGGCCGGGCTCGCGAAGTCCTGAGCGGCCTGAGTTTCAGTCAGGAGATGATGGACGGCGACGTCGGCGCGCTGTCCGGCGGCTGGAAGATGCGCGTGGCGCTCGCCCGCATCCTGCTCATGCGCCCCGACGCCATGTTGCTGGACGAGCCGAGCAACCATCTCGATCTGGAAAGCCTCATCTGGCTGGAACAATTCCTCAAGGGCTATGAGGGCGGATTGCTGATGACCTCGCATGATCGCGAGTTCATGAACCGCATCATCAACAAGGTGGTGGAGATCGATGGCGGTTCGTTGACGAGCTACTCGGGCAATTACGAGTTCTATGAGCAGCAGCGTGCGCTCAGCGAAAAGCAGCAGCAGGCGCAGTTCGAGCGTCAGCAGGCGATGCTCGCCAAGGAAATCAAGTTCATCGAGCGTTTCAAGGCGCGCGCCTCGCACGCGGCGCAGGTGCAGAGCCGCGTGAAGAAGCTGGACAAGATCGAACGCGTCGAGCCGCCGAAACGTCGCCAGACCGTCTCGTTCGATTTCCTTCCCGCGCCCCGATCGGGCGAGGACGTGGTGAGCCTGAAGAATGTTCACAAAGGCTATGGAAGCCGGAGCATCTATGAGGGACTGGATTTTTCGGTGCGCCGCAGGGAGCGCTGGTGCGTTATGGGCATCAACGGCGCGGGAAAATCCACGCTGCTGAAACTGATCGCGGGCTCGACTGAACCCGATAACGGAACGGTCGCTCTCGGCGGCAGCGTAAAGATGGGTTACTTCGCGCAGCACGCCATGGATTTGCTGGACGGCGAGCGCACGATCTTCGAGGAGCTGGAATATTCATTCCCGCAGGCGGGGCAGGGTTCGTTGCGCGCGCTGGCCGGTTGCTTCGGCTTCTCCGGCGACGATGTCGAGAAGCGCTGCCGCGTGCTATCGGGCGGCGAGAAGGCGCGATTGGTGATGGCGAAGATGCTGTTCGATCCGCCGAATTTCCTGGTGCTGGACGAGCCGACCAACCATCTGGACATGGCGACCAAGGAGATGCTCATCACCGCGCTGTCGGAATACGAGGGCACCATGCTGTTCGTCTCGCATGACCGGCATTTCCTCGCGGCATTGTCTAACCGCGTGCTGGAACTGACGCCCGAGGGCATTCACCAGTATGGCGGCGGCTACACGGAATACGTGGCGCGCACCGGCCACGAGGCGCCGGGCCTGCGGAGCTAAAAGACACGGCCGCAGCCCCGCTGGGTCGTGGTATGGTTGACCGCGTCCCGGCGCGTTTTGAGGATTCCCGGCTTTTTGCCGGGAACCTTTTCGATCCTGAGCCATCCAAGAGCGCAACAGGAGATCGGCCATGGGCAAAGTTCGACGACCGGCGGTTCCGCTGGATGCCTCCGATGACGCCGGACTGGTCCGGCGGACGCTGGCACAGGACGGTGATGCATTCCGGGCCATCATGCAGAAGTACAACCAGCGGCTTTATCGGATTGCCAGAGGCATCCTTCGCAACGACAGCGAGGCGGAAGACGTTGTCCAGGAGGCTTATGTCCGTGCTTTCACGCACCTCAAGGGCTTTCGCGGCGACTCCAGTCTGGCGACGTGGCTGTCCCGCATCGTCATGAATGAAGCGCTGGGACGATTGAGGACAAGACGTCCGACGGTCGATTTCGCGACCTACGAGGCAGCGAGCCCGGAAGCTGAAATTATTCAGTTTCCTCATGCGGCAAGATCGGATCCGGAACGAACAATGGCGCAACGCGAACTCTTGCAGCTCGTCGAGCAGGCCACGGACAAATTGCCGGAGGTCTACCGGATTGTCTTTATCACACGGGTGATAGAGGGAATGAGCGTGGAAGACGCCGCGGAACTTCTCGGTCTTCTCCCGGAGACCGTCAAGACGCGGCTGCATCGTGCGCGCCGGCTCGTGCGCGAGCACCTCGACAAGCAGATCGGTCCGGTCCTGATGGATGCTTTTCCGTTTGCCGGCAAGCGTTGCGAGCGGATGACCGATGCGGTGATGAAACGCATTTTTGTTTCCGGCTGATTGCCGGGAACCTTTTCGATCACAGACCATCCAACGAACGTCAACATTGACCAAAAGCATCGGCGCCCTTTCCGGCGGCCGACCACAGGAGTCTATCATGTTCGTCCGATTGAGCGCGGCTATTGCCGCTGTTGCTGCTGTTGCTCTGCTGAATGGCGCGGCCTTCTCGCAAGGCGCCGCAAAACCGACCGATCCTCAGATCGCTCATATTGCATACACCGCCGGCGTGATCGACGTCACGGCGGCGAAGCAGGCCATCGCGAAGTCAAAGAACAAGGCCGTCGTCGCGTTCGCGCAGGACATGGTGCGCGACCATGAAGCTGTGAACAAACAGGCTCTCGATCTTGTCAAGAAGCTCGGCGTCACCCCCGAAGACAACGACACCAGCAAGTCGCTGGCGAAGCAGGCCGCCGACAAGCAGATCGAACTCGCGAAACTGAGCGGCGCTGCTTACGACAAAGCCTATGTCGCCAACGAAGTCGCCTACCACAAGGCGGTGAACGGTGCGCTGGAAACCTTGCTGATTCCGTCGGCGTCCAACGCGGAGCTGAAGAGCCTTCTGCAAACCGGTCTCAAGATTTTCCAGGGCCATCTGCAGCATGCCGAGCACACCGCCGCATCCGTGAAGTAAGGGTGATCGCATGAGGCAGCGACGCAGGCTCTTTCTGTCTCTGACCGCGCTGTGTGGGATGATTTCCTTTCCGGCTTTTGCGGAAACCATTCAGGTCACGGTCGACAAGCTCGTGTTTTCGCCTGCGGATATCTCCGCAAGGGTCGGCGACACCATAGAGTGGGTCAACAAGGACATCCTCGCGCACACCGCGACGGTCAAGGGAGATTGGGATGTAATGATCCCGGCCAAGAAGTCGGCAAGCTTCGTTCTGAAAAAGGCCGGCGATGTCGAGTACTACTGCCGCTTTCATCCCAACATGAAGGGACGAATTTCGGTGGCACCGAAACCGTAACGTCGGTTACCGTTGTGAAACAGAAAGAGCGCGCGGAATTTTCCGCGCGCTCTTTTGTTCGGCGCATGTCGCAATGGAAGAAAAATCCGCTGAAAAACGAGAATTCGAGAGTTTCGACTAAAGTTCAATGTATCGATATGTTAGATAATAAGGCGCAATATTATTCGTTTGTCAAAATAGTTGGCAAGCGTAGCGTGACGCGCGGGACGACTGGTGAAGGCACGATGTCTGCATTTTGCGTACTCCAAGAAAAGGCCACGTGAGGCGGAGTGCTTTCGCCAGTTGCCACATGAAGAACAGAGCAATGCAGTCTGACCGACCTTTTCACATGGCCAATCAGACCGACAAGCTCTTCGCCGCGCAAGAGGGCAAGGCCTTCGCCGCGACTGCCGAACATCCCGGAAAACGATCGAAGCCGACTGTGCGAGCGCAAATCTGCGCGCATCCCACAGGCGGCGAAAGCGATTCTGATCCGTTGGTTCGGCAGGCCGTCGGAGCCACTGGCTCCGCGAGTGAGGTGCTGCATCATCGCAGCTAATCAACACATTCAAAAAAATAGGGGGAGATAAAACGAATGGCTGTTATCAATCACGCTGAAACCTACACGAAATCCTGGCTACCGTTTCTTGATCGGTCGCGCACGATAGCGAGGCCCGGCTACAGCCGCTGGATGGTGCCGCCCGCCGCACTCTGCGTGCACTTGTGCATTGGCCAGGCTTACGCGTTCAGTGTTTTCAATTTGCCGATGACCAAGCTTCTTGGCGTTTCCGCGTCCGGTCCGGGCGACTGGAAACTCACCGAACTCGGCTGGATTTTCTCGATTGCCATGCTGGTTCTCGGCCTGTCGTCCGCAATCTTCGGGCGCTGGGTTGAAGAAGGCGGTCCGCGCAAGGCGATGTTTACGGCGGGCATCTGTTGGGCCAGCGGCTTCCTGATTTCCGCGCTGGGCGTGAAGTATCACCAGCTCTGGATGATCTATCTCGGCTACGGCGTGATCGGCGGCTGCGCACTGGGCATCGGCTACATCTCGCCGGTCTCGACGCTGATGAAATGGTTTCCCGATCGTCCCGGCATGGCGACGGGCATGGCGATCATGGGCTTCGGTGGCGGCGCGTTGATTGCCTCGCCACTCTCGGTCTGGCTGATGAGCAAGTTTTCCGGCCCGACCGACGTCGGGGTTTTCAGCTCCTTCGTTGTTCTCGGCTGCGTCTACTTCTGCTTCATGATGTTCGGTGCGTTGATCGTGCGCGTTCCGGCGCCCGGCTGGAAGCCGGAGGGCTACGTGCCTGCCACGACGGCGTCCAAGCTCATCACCAAGAATGACGTCTACGTCTATGACGCGGTCAAGACGCCGCAGTTCTGGCTCATCTGGATTGTTCTGTTCGTCAATACGACGGCCGGCATCGGTGTGCTTGGACAGGCGTCCGCGATGAGCCAGGAAATGTTCCCCGGTCATATTACTGCGATCGCGGCAGCCGGACTCGTCGGCCTCATGAGTCTCTTCAACATGGGCGGACGTTTCAGCTGGGCTTCGCTGTCTGATTACATCGGGCGCAAGAACACGTACTTCGTCTACATGACGCTCGGCTTCATCCTGTATGTGACCGTGCCTTATGCAGGCGGAAACGGAAACGTCGTCCTGTTCGTGATCTGCTTCCTGATCATTGTCAGTATGTACGGCGGTGGCTTCTCGACGGTTCCGGCCTATCTGCGCGATATGTTCGGAACGCGATATGTCGGCGCTATCCACGGCATCCTGTTGACGGCCTGGTCGGCCGCGGGCATCGCTGGTCCGGTGCTGATCAACTACATTCGTGAGTACAATATCACGCATGGTGTGCCGAAAGCGCAGGCTTACAACGTCACGATGTACATCATGGCGGGTCTTCTCGTGATCGGCTTTATCGCAAATGCCCTCGTCAAGGCCGTCGACAAGCGTCATCACATGGTCAAGGAGGCGGATACCGATGCCTTACCGTCAGGTGCACAGGCGGCGGCCGGCTCATAGGACCACTCACAGATGCTTCGGTCGGATGCTTCATCCCTGCGGAATACCGGATTGAAGCATCCGTCGGGCATCGAACACCATGATACGCAAAAGCAAATGCGCTGTACGGGCCAACCGCTGGTTTGAAGTCGGCGGCAGTTTGCCGGGAACATAAAGGATAACAATCATGCAGAACGTGGAAGTTCGTAAAACCGGAACGTTGCAACTTGCGCTGGCGTGGAGCATCGCCGGCATTCCGTTGCTGGCGGGCGTCGCGCAGACGCTCGTCAACGCGATGAAGTTGTTTCATTAGGCGTAGATGGGTTGCTGGCTGGTTTTGTAATCACCTGTCGAGGCGGCCTGCACATCGATCAGGAATGCGGCGGGTGGATCAGATCCACCCGCCGCATTTTCTTGAGGATAAGCTCTCAGGCTTGCAAGTCTCAGGGCTTGAATGTGTAACCCGCTCCGATCGCCACGTTTGCCGGGATCGGCGGCAGATCGGCGAACAGTTCGGGCTTATCCTTCATCACCTTCAGGATGTGCTTTGGTTCGATGTGCTTGTTGACGTCGAACGTGGTCTTCAGGATTCCCAGCCGATTGAGCCGATCCTCCGCACTCCAGAGAGCGCGAAAGTTGTTCGCCGACAGGCGCCGGTCGGCCTGCTGGATGTTGAACTGCATCGCGGCCTCGGCAATTTCCTGCTTGAGGCCGGGAATCCAGCGCGTGGCGACCTGCGCGGCCAGTTTCGGATTCTTGCGCATCCACTGGTCGGCTTCGGAGACGGCGGCTAGGAATTTCTCGATGGTCTCGCCGTTCTTCTCGATCCACGGCCGCAACGCGACGTTAAAGCCGAGATATGAAATCACGTCGCCGCCGCGAATGACCTCGATGGAGCCCGGAATATCCTTCCCGGCGACGATCGGCCACGGATCCCATGCCGAAAAGGCGTCGATGCCCTTGGCAAGCAGCGCGACCGTCATATCCGGCGGCGGCGTGTTGACCAGCGTAACGTCCTCAGGCTTCAGACCGGCCTTTTCGAGGATCGCCAGAATATAGAGATGGTTGATGGTGCCGAACGAGGCTGCGATTTTCTTGCCTTTCAGGCTCGCGAGGTCGCCTTTGACGATTCCCGCGCCTTCGCGGGCGATGACTGCCATGGTGGCGTCGGAGCCCGCCTTGGTCGCGTTGCCGCTGTAATTGCCGAGTGCGACGAGATCCATCCCGCGCAACACCGCGCCGATCATCGGCACGCCGACTTGGACGATGTCGCTTTCGCCGGCTTGCAACGCGTTGAGTGCATCGACGCCGGTTGCGTAGGGGCGTGCGATGGTGACATCAAGGCCGTTCTTTTCAAAGAAGCCGCGCTCGAGTGCGATCGGAAGCCCGATCTGATCGATGCCGGTGACCATGCCGGCTTTCAGTTTCACCATGGTCTGCGCTTGCGCGGGCGCGCATGCCAGAATCAATGCCGCGCCAAGCATCAGTAGTCGTTTCATGTTCATCCTCCCTCTTTTATCGGCCCGACGCTCGTCACCCAGTAAGGCCGGGCAACCGCGTTGAGATCCGTTCGTTTGACACCACGCAGTTCTATCGAATGGCCATCCGCACCGGAGACCCTTCCATATTGCTGGAACGCGAGAACGTGAAACCGTTCAGGCGTGAAAGGCAGTTCGATCTGCACATTGACCTTCTCGGAGCTGCCCGCGAGTTCGGGCGACACTTTCGCGGGTGCGGCCATCGTCAGCCAGAGCTGGAAGCCGAGCCACGCAGCGATCACGCCGAGCACGACGCGGGCTTTGGTCGAACGCAGGGCTTCGGACGCAAGGCTCATGCGGAGCGCACCATTTGCAGCACCTGCGCGGACAACCGCTTGAACGTGTCGTCCTCGATCAGGTTGTCCCAGACGCGCGGGCGGGGCAGGTCGACCTTGATCTGGTCGAGAACGCGGCCCTTGGAGAGCACGACGACGCGGTTGGCGAGAAACACCGCTTCCGGCACGTCGTGCGTAATGAAGATGACTGTCGGGCGGCGCTCCTGCCAGATGCGGGTGAGTTCCTCCTGAAGCGTCATGCGAGTTTGTGCATCGACGCTTGCGAATGGCTCATCCATCAGCAGTACTGCCGGATTGTTGGCGAGCGCGCGGACCACGCCGACGCGCTGCTGCATGCCGCCGGACAGTTCGTTGGGGTAGCGGTTCGCAGCATGGGTCAGGCCGGCGAGCGCAAGATATTCATGGGCGATCTTGTCGCGTTCGGCTTTCGGAACGCCGCGCATCTTCGGGCCAAAGCCGACATTGTCGAGCACGGTCTTCCAGGGAAACAACGCGAACGACTGGAACACCACGCCGCGCTCCGGGCCGGGACCGTCGATCGCCTTGCCATTGAGCAGGATTTCTCCGCCTGAGTGCGGAATGAAGCCCGCGATCATGTTGAGGATCGTGGTCTTGCCGCAGCCCGATGGCCCGACGACCGAAACGAATTCCCCCTGTTCGACGTCGAGCGAGACGTCATGCACGGCGTTGACGTGTTCTCCGGCATAGGGATCGAAGTAAGTTTTCGCGAGATTGCGGATTGAAAGCATGCTCATGATGTCACCAGTCCCCAGCGTTTGCCGGTTGCGCGCTCGATCGGCGCGAGAATCCATGCGTCCACGATGTACCAAAGCAGTCCGAGAATGATCATGCCGAGAACGATCTCGACGGTGGAGCCGGCACGGCGCGCGTCGAACATCATGAACCCGATGCCGCTGGTGCCGACGATAATTTCCACGGCGATCAGCGCACGCCAGCCATAACCGAGCCCGTTGCGCAAACCGGTGATGATGTTGGGCAGCGCGCCGGGCAGGGTGACTTCCCATAGAACGCGCGCGCGCGATGCGCCGAGGCTGCGGGCGGCGCGCGCCAGATCGCGCGGCACGGACTCGACACCGAGCACTGTGTTGAGCACTACCGGAAACAGGACCGTGTAGACGATCACGAACGTCATGGTGGTGAGGCCGAAACCGAACCAGATCAGCAGGATCGGCAGCCACGCGATATCGCCGATGGCCTGGAAGAACAGCAGCACCGGCCAGCACGCGCGATGCGCCCAGCGGCTGGTGCCGATCAGGATACCCAGCGGAATGCCAAGAGCCATGCCAACCGCCGCCCCGGTGATCAGCCGGATCAGGCTGTCCTGAAGGTAGTCCGGCAGGATGCCCTTATATGTGAGAGTCACGAACGATTTCATGACATCGACAGGCCCCGGCAGGAACGCGCGGGGAAATACGCCGGCTTCGACGATCGCGGTCCACAGCAGCACCAGGGGAATGAACGGAACGATGGCGGCAACACCCGGCCAGCGGGCGGTCATCCGCGTGTAGGCGCTCCAGCTTTTGAGGACAATGTTCATGCGCGCCTCACCATGCCCCAACGCTCAATGGTCGAGCGTTCAAGCGGCACCAGCAGCAAACGATCGATCAGCAGCCAAATGACGCCGATGACGATCATGCCGAGCACGATGACTTCGGTGCGGTAGAAATCGCGGGCGACGAACAGCATGTAGCCGAGGCCGACATTGGTCGCGATCATCTCGGCCGCGATCAGCGCGCGCCATGCGAAGCCGAGGCCAGTGCGAATTCCGGTAACGATGTTCGGCAGCGCGCCAGGCAGCAGGACTTGCGTCAACAGCGCCCAGCGACCCGCGCCGAGCGAGGCGGCGGCGTTGCGCAATGCATGAGGAATAGTCGAGACGCCGAGCAGGGTGTTGTAGGCGACAACGAAGAATACCGCGTTGAAAATCACGAAGATGATCGCGCCGAAGCCGTAGCCGAACCACAACGTCGCGATAGGGATCCATGCGATGCCGGCCAGCACCGAGAAGAAACGAAACAGCGGCGTCAGGAATGTGGAGACCGCGGGACTGACGCCCATCGCGATGCCGAGCGGTACGGCTGTGACGATGCCGATTAGCGTTCCCAGCCCGACACGGAGCAGGCTCGCGCCGACATGACTGATGAGCGTCCCGTCACGGATCGACTCAAGTCCGGCGCTGCCGACCGAACCGAGCGACGGGAAGACGCGCGGATTGATCTGGAACAGCGGCACCGCGACGGCCCACAGGATCACCAGAACAAGCAGGGGCGCGACAAACATCGCGGTGCCCGCGATCGAGTTGAACCCCCGCACGAGCCATCTCGGTTGAACCTTTCGACTGGGCGTGACCAGCACGTAACCTCCCTGCGGCCGATCGTTCGGCCCGTCTTGTTGTCGTTTTCTTGCAGGCGGCTTTGTTGTTCAGCAGCCTTTAGATTAAACGCGATCGGTCTCACCAATACGCGGCACGTCGCCACACGCTGACGTTGCTGTCATGCGATGGCGTATCCTCCATCGATTGTGAGAACGGTTCCGGTGACGAACGATGCAGTTGGCGAACACAGATAAAGTACGCCGCCCAGAAGGTCCGCCGGCTTGCCCCAACGGCCCAGCGGCGTGCGATCGAGAATGGGCTTGCTGCGGCTTTCGTCGCTTTGCAGCGCCGAGGTGAGGGGCGTTTCGATCCATCCGGGTGCGATGGCGTTGACGCGAATGCCGTCGCCGGCGTAGGCGATGGCAAGAGATTTCGTCAGTTGCGCGATACCGCCCTTGCTGGCGGCATATCCCGGAACAAGGCCGCCGCCAAAGAACGACAGCATCGATGCGAGATTGACGATTGCCCCATTGGAATGCGCCAGCAGCGGCCGCGCCGCCGCGCACATGCGCATGGTTCCGTTGAGATTGATGTCGACTACCGACTGGAAAACCTCGGGGTCGAGCTCTTCGCCGCGGCGGATGACGCCCGCGCAGTTGACCAACACATCGAGGCCGTCGAGCGAACTGATAAGCGCTTTAACGGCGTCGCCGTCGCGGACGTCGAGCTGGTGCGCGCGCGCCTTGCTCAACACGGGATCGGAAGCAGCGGCCGAGACTTCGGCGTCGCCGACGCCGGCCACGGTGACAATTGCGCCGGCCTCGATGAAACCGCGCGCAATGCCGGCACCGATACCGGATGTGCCGCCGGTCACAAGCACGCGCTTTCCGGAATACCAGATCGACGCCCAGGCGCCGGACGTGGTCGCGCGCGGGATGGTTGCCGTGTCCATCATCAGCGCACGAACTGGTCGACGTAATCGCGACCGAGGCCGCTGGCCTCGTAATGCGCGCGGCACATATCGATCTTGGTGAACACGTCCTCATAGCCGACGTGCTTATTTTGTTCGTCCAGATACACCATCGATCCCTGAATGTTGAAGAAGGTGATCATCTCGGTGGTGTCTTCCGGCACTACCAAGGTGTGAATTTCACCCGGCGGCTCGAACACATACGAGCCCTCGGTGGCGACCCATTTATGCTCGCGATAGAACCATTTGCCCTTGAGGACGAAGCCATGGACCGGATTCGGATGCAGATGCCGCGACAGCACGCCGGATCGGCGCACGCGCAGCAGATTGCACCACTGGCCCTGCCGGGTGTTGAGCATTAGCGGACGGAACCAGACGTCGGGCGCTTGCGGCACCCAGACGCGCTCGTCTTCCGGAATCGCGACGACTGCGATCTCCGGCGATGCGAGGACGTGGGCGGAGCCCTTCATATCACGATACATCTTGCTTCCTCTTGATCTTCGGCTTGGCCGCGCGCGGGTTCGGTAAAACCCGAACGGTGCCGGGCTTCTTCTTCGACAGCTTGGTCTTGGTGAATCCCAGCACCTGCTCCATGGCGATCCGCGCCTTGCGGGCGTTGCCTTCGTCGATGGCGCGGGCCACAGCGGCGTGATTGGGAAGGTTGTCGTCGAACCAGCCGACGCTGCCGACGGCCACAAGAAAGACTGTGCTCAGGATCGTGTCGATCGCACTGCGGAAGCCCTGAAATACGCGATTGTGCGTGGCATCCAGAATCGCAAGATGGAACGCCTTGTCAGCGGCGATGGCGCTGTCCTGATCGTGCGATGTTTCCATGGCGACCAGCGCGGCGTTGATGCGTTGGCGGTCGGTCCTTGTCGCACGTTCGGCAGCCAGCGCGGCTGCGGCCGGCTCGATGATCGAGCGCACTTCCTGAATTTCCAGAAGCAGTTCGCGATCCGGGTCGCCTTTGCCGACAAGCCAGCTCAGGACGTCGCGGTCGAGCAGGCTCCAGTCATGGCGGGGCAGCACGCGCGTGCCATGACGGGGACCCACACTGACAAGTCCTTTTGCAGCGAGGGTTTTGATCGCCTCGCGGATGACGCCGCGGCCGACGCCAAACCGGGCTTCGAGATCCGGTTCGGGCGGTAGCGCCGCGCCAACGGCAATGAGATCGCGCGCAATCTCGGTGCCAAGCGTGGACAGCACTTCATGAATGCGGCCGGGTTTGGCGCGTTTGACGATGAACCGGGTGGTCGCCTTGGCCAACGCTCAGTCTCCCAATCGCCGTCTTGGAGCGGCGCGCCAAAACGCTAGCACGCAGGAAACGGGGATTGCAATCATCCGATGTTAAACATCGGATGATTAGGCAATTTGCTGCAACGCAAAGCGCCTGGCAAATTGTCGCAGAGTTAGATGCGTGGACGCTTTCCGCGCTCGCATAACGAAACGCATGAGGATGCCGACGACTTAATCTTCGGGTTTTTCGCGAGGTATTTCAGGCAGCCGCCGCGTTATGTGCGGAAGTCGATGCTGCGCAGAACGATGCTCGGCGGATGGCCTTCAAACTCGGTGGCGAGGACCTTCGCTTCGGCGCGCGCGTCGATTTTGGCGCGCAGTCGCATGTACTGGGCTTCGCGTTGCTCCGGCTTGGTCGATTTGGTGCCTTCGATGTCGTCCATCGCTGTGGTGCTGATCGCACACGGTACTTCCGTCTGCTCATCCATCACGGTGAAGAGCACGACCATCCGGTTGTAATCGTAGGACTGGAAGGAGCCTTGGCTAATCGTCATTGCTGTTGTCCTCATTGTCCGGTGGATCGTCGCCCGCGCCGCTGGCTGGCAAGGTTCGCGGTCGGCGTGGTGTACGAGGAAGAGGACTTGATTCTTCGAACTCTCAGCGAATTCGAACGCCTCGGGCGCGGCGCTTGTGCAGCGAATTGCGTGCAGGGACACAATGCGCCCTTCCGGGCGCAATAGCCATCGGCTTGTTTCGCCGATATTGCCGCATGAACGGCGTGGTTTTGTGGTCTAACCCAGCATCTGCGTATCGCCGCACACCGAGATGGCCTGTCCGGAGATCGTCTTGCCGCGCGGACTGCACATGAAGACGATCTGGTCCGCGATCTGTTGTGGCGTCACATAATCCTTGATGGAGGTGTAAGAGAACGCGGTCTTTTCCATCTCCGAAAACGATATGCCGCGCTGCTGTGCCTTGGCTTCCAGCACGCGCCGTTGCCTGTCGCCCGCAACGAGGCCCGGCAGGATTGCGTTGACGCGGATGTTATCCGGGCCGAGTTCGATGGACAGGGATTTGGTGAAGCCAATTACACCCCATTTGGCGGCGGCATAGGGCGAGCGCATGGCAAAACCGAGACGGCCTGCCGCAGAAGAAATGTTGACGATGGATGCGTTCTTGCTCTCACGCAGCAGCGGCACCGCCAGCCGCGTGCAGTTGAATTGTCCGGTCAGGCAGATTTCGAGGCAGCGATCCCAATCTTCGGGATTCATCTCGTCCACCTTTGCCGTCGGTCCGGCGACGCCGGCGTTGTTGACCAGCACATCGAGCCCGCCGAGGACGGTGGTAGCTTCCGCGAACAGCACCTTCACGGCGGCGCGGTCCGCAACGTCGCAGATCGTTTGCGTCAGCGCAGGATCGCTCGTTTTCAGCGCGGTGAGGGCGGTCGTGTCCACGTCGCAAACGTGAACCTTGGCGCCTTCGCCGGCAAAGGCCCGCGCGATGGCGAGGCCGATTCCGTTGGCGCCTGCCGTCACCAGCACCCGAAGTCCCTTGATATCGAGGTTCATGTCGTCTCCAGCGATAGCAATTATTGTTCGGCGAGGCCGCCACGCGACAGTATCACTTCCGCCGCGTTGTCGATGTCCGCCGCGATTCCCTTACGTGCGCCGGCTTCGTCACCCGCCTTGATGGCAGCAAGCACTCCGGCGTGGAAGCGCACCGCGTCTCCCTTTGCCAAGCGTTCCGGATTGGCGCGCAGATCGAGATTGATAACCGGCCCCGCCTTGAGCCAAAGCGCGCGGATGATTTCCACCAGCGTTGCCGAATGCGCCGCTTCATAGACCGCGAAGTGGAATGACTTGTTCAACTCGACCGCGCGCGGCAGGTTTGGCTTGGCCGCACGGCTTTCGGCGCGCATCGCCGCTTCCGTCCGCGCGATCGATTTCAGATCGGTATCGTTGCGATTCTTGGCCGCGAGCGCCGCGACGTGTCCCTCGATGGCGATGCGGGCTTGCGTGAGATCGCGAAACTGCGCTGCAGTCATCACGCGCACGCGCACTGCGCGGTTCGGCGTGACTTCGAGCGCGCCATCGGCGACCAGCCGCGAGACGGCTTCGCGCACCGGCATGATAGAGACGCCGAGCACCTCGGCTGCCTGGCGTAGCGAGATTTTTTCGCCGGGCGCCATCCGGCCGGAAATCAGCAAATCTGAAAGTTGCGCATAGGCGCGTCCGCCAAGTGTCTGACGGTCAAGCGGTTCAACCAGATCAAGCGCGGCGGGGCGGTTCATGACCGTTGATCCTGCGGGACGTGCAAAAAGCGAAACAAGGGACTCGACAACATCGTTCTCCTTTGTCAGTCTAAGTGTGATCACAGATCACGGCAAGCGATATAAGCGCCGACAAGACGCGCAACGCCCTGCCGGAAATAAGCGCCGCGAAACGCGGCCGTCACAGGGAGGATGGCTTATGTTGACCAAGGACAAATTCACGCGACGTAGTTTGCTGAAGACCGCTGGCGGCCTCGCGCTGGTATCCGGAATCTCCGCGCCGTCAATCCTGCGCGCGCAATCCGCCGACGTCATTCGAATCGGTCATTTGACCCCGCGCACGGGCTTTCTCGGCCCGCTCGGAGAATATGCCGTGATGGCGGTGGATCTTGCCGTCGAGGAAATCAACGCGGCGGGCGGCATGATGGGCCGCAAGGTCGAAGTGCTGAAGGAAGACTCGGTTAATCCGCAGACTGCCTCCACCAAGGCCGAACGCATGATCGAGCGCGACAAGGTCGCCTGCATCATCGGCGAGATTTCGTCGGCGTCCTGCCTCACCATCGCGCAGGTGGCATCGCGCAACAAGACGCTGTTCATCAATACCGGCGGTAACTCCGACGCGCTGCGCGGCAAGGACTGCCAGCGCTACATGTTCCATGTCGAGTCGCAGAACTCGATGTATGTGAAGACGGTCGGCCGCTCGTTCCTTCAGGAAGGCCTGGTCAAGGGCAAGAAGTGGTATTCGCTGACGGCGGACTATGCTTTCGGCCACGATCTGTTGCGTGTCGCCAAGCGGTTCATGGAAGGCAATGGCGGGCAGTTCGCCGGCGACGATCTGGTGCCGACCGACGCCACGGACTTCTCGGCCTATCTGCTCAAGATCCGCGATTCCAAGCCGGACCTCGTCGTGATCAATCTCGCCGGAAACCAGATCACTAACTTCCTCAAGCAGTATGCCGAATTCGGGCTGACCTATCCGGTCGGCGGCTTCGGCTTCGATACCGCACTGGCCTGGGCGGCGGGCAAGGGCAATTTCGTCGGCACATGGCCGGTGGTCTGGCATCACTTGATCGACACCCCCGGCACCAAGGCTTTCGTCGGCGCATTTGTGAAGAAGTACAACAAGCCGCCGGAAAATCAGGCGTGGGGCGATTACATCGCGACCAAGATCGTGGCGCAGGCCGTCAACGACCTGAAGTCGGCCGAATCGCCGAAGATCATCGAACACTTCGAGAAGGGCGCGAAGTTTGATCTCCTGAAGACGCGGCCGGGTTACTTCCGCGCCTCCGATCATCAGTTGATGCATGAGATGTATGCGGTGAAGGCGCTGCCTGCCGCGCAGGTCAAGAACCAGTGGGACATCTTCTCGTCGAGCGGTCCGGTGCCCGGCCCGAACGAGGATCTCGAAATCATCGCGGCTACCAAAGAAGAGAACAGTTGTACGTTCCCGTCCTGAAGCCAACTTGATGCGTCCCTCCGGGTGATCCCGGAGGGCGCGCTCTTCATCCTTCTTGTTTTCCGGCACGCGCGATGCGTGGCCCATCGATTGCGGGGCGACGACCATGTCCGGCATTTTGCTCGCGCAGCAGGTTCTGAACGGACTGCTCGACGGCGTTTACTATCTGCTGATCGCGCTGGGGTTGTCGCTGATCTTCTCGCTCGGCGGCATTGTCAATCTCGCGCACGGCGCGTTCTTTGCGATCGGCGCATATCTCACGCTGGTGATCTCGCCTTATCTGGGGTTCGGCGGTGCGTTGGTGTTTTCGCCGGTGGCGGTGGCGCTACTCGGCGTCGTCATCGAGAGGCTGTTGTTCACCAGGTTCTACCGTTCCGATCCCATTCTTTCGCTGCTGCTGACATTCGGGCTTGCAATGGTGGCGGAGCAGGCGCTGCGCATGATCTTCGGCGCGCCGCCGCTGTCGTACTCGATACCGGACGCACTGCGCGGGCAGGTCGTGGTCGGCACCTTCATCTATTCGTTCTACCGCGTCGTGTTGCTCGGCATCGCGGCCGCCTGCGTCGCCGGATTGTGGATGCTGCTGCGGCTGACGGCGTTCGGCCGCGTCGTGCAGGCCGGCGTGCAGAATCCGGATATGGTGGGCGCGCTCGGAATTTCATTGCAGCCTTATATGTCGGCTGTCGCTGCACTCGGCATCGGCCTCGCGGGGCTGGCGGGCGTGCTGCTCGCGCCGATCTATGCGGTGCATCCGGCGATGGGCAATGAAATCATCACGCCGGCCTTCGTCGTGGTGGTGATCGGCGGCCTCGGCTCGTTCTGGGGCGTCGTCGTCGCGGCCTTGCTGGTCGGGCTGGTGAAGGGCGTGATGGTCGGCATCGGCTATTCGGCTGCGTCCACCGCCGCGATCTATCTTCTGATGCTTCTGGTGCTTGTGTTCAGGCCGCGCGGTCTGTTCGGCGAGCGCATCACCCGCTTCGAGTGAGGCGACCTGCCATGCTCAAGCGTATTCCCGTTCCGCTTCTGATCGCCGCCATTGGTCTGCTTGTCCTGCCATCGATACTGATTGCGCTCGGCCTGACCATGACATCGGCGACGGAAGTCGTTGTGTTCGGCATCGCCTGCATGGCGCTGAATATTCTCGTCGGCCACACCGGGCTGGTGTCGTTCGGTCACGGTGCATGGTTTGGGCTCGCAGCCTATGCCGCGGGGTTGCTTCAGCGCAACCTGATGCCGGACTCGTTTTTCGGCCCGGCGATCGGAGCCACTCTGATTATTGTGGTGGTTGCCGTTCCGTTCGGATTTCTGATCCTGCGGCGGCGCGGCGTATATTTCTCCCTGCTGACGCTGGCGCTCGCCGCGATGCTTTATTCAGTGTCGTTCCGGTGGACCGACGTGACCGGCGGCGAGAACGGCCTTGGCGGCATCGTTCGCCCGTCGATCCTGGGCCTCAATCTGGATTCGTCGGTCACGTATTACTGGTTCGTCGCAGCCATCGCCTTCGCGGTGCTGGTGCTGCTGTGGCGCTTCCACAATTCGACCGTCGGCACGGTGCTGGTGGCGGTTCGCGAAAACGAGCAGCGCGCGCGTTTTCTCGGCTATCCGACCAATCGCTACAAGCTCGCGGCGTTCGTGCTGTCCGCGGCGCTGACCGGGCTCGCCGGCATCCTGCTGCTTTACAAGAACCGCATGACCTCGGCCGATCCGATTTCAGTGGCGTTCTCCGGCGAGTTGCTCGCGATGGTCGTGATCGGCGGGATGCGCAGCTTTCTCGGGCCCGCGCTCGGCGCGCTGTTTTTTATTCTGTTCCGCGAATTTTTCGGCATCTACACCGAAAACTGGCTGCTCTGGTTCGGTCTTGTCTTCGTCGGCTTCATCGTATTCTCGCCGACAGGCCTGATCGGTGTCGGCGAGCGATTGCTGGCGCCGTTCCGCAAGAAGGTCACCGAAGACGCGGCGATGTCGGCCCGCAAAATCGAGGCGCTGCCGCTGCCGGAATTTCTGCGGCCGAAAGCCGCCGTTGAGGGCCCGGTGCTGGCCGCCCGCGACATGGTCAAGAGTTTCGGCGGTATCAAGGCGGTGCAGGGCATCGATATTTCGATCGCGGACAAAACGCTCCACGCGCTGATCGGCCCCAACGGCGCGGGCAAGACCACGGCGTTCAATCTGCTGTCCGGCATGTTTCCGCCGGATGAGGGCGAAGCCACGCTGATGGGCAAGCCCATTGCCGGTCACACGCCGGAAGAGATTGCCGAAGCCGGCATTGGCCGCTCATTCCAGATCACCAATCTCTTTCCCCAATTGAGTGTTGGCGAGAACATTCGCCTTGCGGTGCAGGCGCGGCACCCTCGAAGATTCGATCCTTTCACCAACGCGCTATCCATTGACGCCATCAACCGCGAGACCGACGAGGTCATCCGCTATCTGGGTCTCGCGGGCATCGAGAAGGCGGAAGCCGGCGCGCTGTCCTATGGCGGCCAGCGGCTGCTCGATATGGGCGTCGCGCTGGCCACCGCGCCGCGCGTGCTGTTGCTGGACGAACCGCTTGCGGGCCTTGCCGCCGCTGAGCGCGAGCGCATTGGCGCGATCATCAAGCGCATTTCGTCCGATCTGCCGGTGCTGCTGGTGGAGCATGACATCGACCGGGTGTTTGCGCTCGCCGATCATGTCACGGTGATGAACGAAGGCCGGGTGCTGCTCGACGGCACCGTGGACGATGCGCGCAGCAGCAAGAAGGTTCAGGACATCTATATCGGCTCGGGAGCCGCAGCCGTGGCGGCGAAGCCGCGCGAAACCTCCGCCAAGGCCAGCGCGCTGCTGACGGTGGACGGCGTTGATACGTTTTACGGCAAGAGCCATATCCTCAACGGCGTCAACTTCACGCTGCACAACAACGAAATCATCGCGCTGTTGGGCCGCAACGGCGCCGGTAAATCGACGCTGCTGAAAACGCTGGTCGGCATCGCGCCGGCATCGAACGGATCGATAAAGCTGGCCGACGCCGAACTGGTCGGACGCGCCTCCGCCGAATGTGCGCGTCTCGGCATCGGTTATGTGCCGCAGGGACGCGGTCTCTTTGCCGGGATGAGCGTCGAGCACAATCTCGAACTCGGCGGATTGAAGCGGCAGACCGGCAACGGCGTGCACTGGACCCGCGAGCGGGTCTACGAATACTTCCCGCGTATTCGCGAGCGGCTGGACAGTCCGGCGGATTATCTCTCAGGCGGCGAACAGCAGATGGTCGCGGTGGCCCGCGCTCTCTCCGGCGACGTGCGGGTGCTGTTGCTCGATGAGCCGTTCGAGGGGCTGGCGCCGGCCGTGGTCGAGCAACTGTTCGAGGCGTTCGATCGCCTGCGCAAGGAGGTCGCCATCATCATCGTCGACCATCACCTCGATCTGGCGCTGGCATTGTCCGACGCCACGGTGGCGCTGGAGCGCGGTCGCATCATTCACGAAGGTCCGTCGAAAGCGTTGCGCGACGATCTCGATCTGCGCCGCAAGGTGCTCTGGCTTTAAAAGAAAGAAGAAACGCATGCCTGACAACAAGACTGTCGCAATTGTCGGAGTGGGTCTGATCGGACGGGCCTGGGCGGCGATCTTCGCCCGCGCGGGATGGACTGTGCGATTGACCGACCCCCATGCCCCGACGTTGAGCGCCGCGCCCGGCCTGATTCGCGATGAGTTGCGCGCGCTCAACCGTCATGGGCTTGCGAATGATCCCGACGGTGCGGCGTCGCGCATTTCGGTGGCGGCAAGCCTCGCCGATGCGGTGAAGGACGTCGCGTTCGTTCAGGAAAACGGCCCCGAGAAAATCGAGGACAAGATCGCGCTGTTCGCCGAGCTCGACCGGCTTGCGCCTGCGAATGCTCTGCTGGCGTCGTCCACTTCCGCCATTGTTGCCTCGCGCTTTACGGAAAATCTCAAAGGCCGCGCGCGCTGTCTCGTCGGCCATCCGGTCAACCCGCCGCATCTGGTGCCGCTGGTCGAGCTTTGCGGTGCGCCCTGGACCTCGCCGGACACGATCAGCCGCGCGCGCGAGATCTATCGCGACATCGGGCAAGTGCCAGTGACGGTCAACAAGGAGATCAACGGCTTCGTGCTCAACCGCTTGCAGGGCGCGCTTTTGGCGGAAGCGTTTCGGCTGGTGGGCGAGGGCTATATGTCTGCCGAAGACCTCGACCATACCGTCAAGGACGGCCTCGGGTTGCGGTGGTCGTTCCTCGGGCCGTTCGAGACCATCGAACTGAACGCGCCGGGCGGCATACCGGATTATTGCGCGCGCTACACAGGCTTCTATAAAGAACTGGCGGCGGAAGCCGCGGGCCCGGAGGTTTATCAAAGCCCGAATGTCGATCGCGTCATCGCGGCTTGGCCGCATCAGCCGGCGCCGGATCGCATAGTCAGGCTCACCACCCGCCGCAACGAGCGGCTAGCGGCGCTGGCCGCGCACAAGGCGAGACAAGCCGACTGATTTCTGTTCGCCCATCCTGTGATCGATCAACCTACAAAATGAAAGACAAGAAAATGAGCCGTAAAATCATCATCACCTGCGCCGTCACTGGCGCGATCCATACGCCGTCGATGTCCAAGGCCTTGCCGGTGACGCCGCAGGAGATCGCCGACGCGGCCGTTGGTGCTGCGGAGGCGGGTGCGGCCATCGTGCATCTTCATGCGCGCAATCCGAAGACCGGCCAGCCGGATCAAAGCCCGGAGGCGTTCGCGCCGTTTCTCAAGATCATCAAGCAGCGCTCCAACGCGGTCATCAATCTCACCACCGGCGGATCGCCAACGATGACGGTGGACGAGCGCGTTCGCCCGGCGGCGGTCTACAAGCCGGAAGTCGCCTCGCTGAACATGGGATCGATGAATTTCGCGTTCTTCGGGATGCTCAACCGCTTCAAGACTTTTGAGCACGAGTGGGAGCGCAAGCATGTCGAGAACAAGGACATCGTGTTCCGCAATACATTCGCGGACATCGAGTATGTGCTGAATGCGCTGTCGGGCAGCGGCACGCGCTTCGAGTTCGAGTGCTACGACACCGCGCATCTTTATAACCTGAAGTATTTTCTGGATCAGGGGCTGGTGAAGGCGCCGCTGTTCATTCAGACCGTATTCGGATTGCAGGGCGGTACGGGCGCGCATCCGGAGGATGTGTTGCACATGAAGCGCACGGCGGATCGACTGTTCGGCGATCAGTATGTCTGGTCGGTGCTGGGAGCCGGGCGCAACCAGTTGCCGATCGCGGCAATGTCGGCGGCGATGGGCGGCAACATCCGCGTCGGCCTCGAGGATTCACTGTGGGCCGCGCCGGGCCGCATGGCGGAGTCCAATGCCGAGCAGGTTCGCCTCGCGCGCAAGATCATCGAAGGCCTCGGCCTGGAGGTTGCATCGCCCGACGAAGCACGCGAAATTCTCGACCTGAAGGGTGGAGATACCCTGCAGGTTTGAGGAGCCACCATGCCGGTCACGCTCGATCCCGATGCCGCCGCCGTTCTCGCCGCCTTCCGTGCGGCAGGGCGTCCTCCCTATGAAACGCTGTCGCCGGCAGAGGCTCGTGAGATGTATCTCGCCGCCCGCGCGGTGTCGCAGCCCGAGCCGCCGAAGATCGCGTCGGTGGACTCGCTGTCGGTGCCGGGACCGGCGGGAGATATTCCCGCGCGCATCTATAGGCCGTTGACGCTCCGGCAGTCCGATGGACTGTCGCCGTGTCTGGTATTTTTTCATGGCGGCGGCTGGGTGATCGGCAATCTCGATTCTCATGATGTGGTGTGCCGGACGCTGGCCGACGAAGGCCAGCTCATCGTGATCTCGGTCGATTACCGTCTGGCGCCGGAACACCAGTTTCCCGCGGCGGTCGACGATGCGATCGCTGCGACGGTGTGGATTTCAACGAACGCCCGCCAGTTGGGAATCGACGCGGCGCGGCTGCTTGTGGGCGGCGACAGCGCCGGCGGCAACCTGGCAGCGGTGGTCGCGATCCATGCGCAGGAAGCGGGGCCAAAAATTGCCGGTCAGGTCCTGATCTATCCCGCCACCGACTTCGCGATGACGCATCCCTCGCACCGCGAACCCGAGACCGATGCGTTGCTGACCCATTCCGTGATCCGGTGGTTTCGCAATCACTATCTCGGGGCATCCGACGGCGAGCACTGGAAAGCCTCGCCTGCGCGGATGGACAAACTCGCAGGTCTGCCGCCGGCCTTCGTGCTGACGGCGGGCGCGGACCCTTTGCGAGACGAGGGCGATGAGTATGCCCGGCGGCTCGGCGAGGCCGGCGTGCCGGTCACCTGCCGGAGCTATCCTGGCCAGTTCCACGGTTTCATCACCATGGGAAAACTGCTGCCGAAGGCTGGCGACGCGATGCGCGAGATCGGCGCGTGGCTGAAGGCGCTGAACTAGCTGCCTAGACCGGCAACGCGTTGGTGTACTTCACCTGACTGAGCGCGAAGCTGGATTCGATGGAAGCAATGCCGTCGAGCCGCGTCAGTTTGGTCTTGATGAAGGCTTCATAGGACGGCAGGTCGGCGGTGACGACGCGCAGCAGGTAATCCCGGTTGCCGGTCATCAGATAGCATTCCAGCACCTCTTCCCATTTCGAAATCGCTTTCGCGAAACGGTTGAGGTCTTCTTCTTTTTGCCGTTCCAGCTTGATCGAGATGAAAACGCTGACCGGAAGCCCGACCGATTTCTGATCGACCATGGCGATATAGCGCGTGATGACGCCGCGCTCCTCCAGCAGTTTCACGCGCCGATGGCAGGGCGATACCGACAGGCCGACCCGATCCGCCAGGTCCTGCATGGTAACGCGGCTGTCGGCCTGCAGAATCGCCAGGATTTTACGGTCGATCGCATCGAGGTCGGTCATTGGTATGAAATCCGTAAATGGAAACCATTATTGGAATGATATCCCAATATCATGTTGCCAGTCGAGAGGATTTGAGATTTTTCGGGATCGCCCGAGGGATAGCATGGCGGGGTCTCAACCGCTGGTGACCGCCATGCCGATCGATCCATCCCGTCTGGAAATTCTGAACGCGCTGAACAGGAAAGCGCTGTGGCTGTCGTCATGGACGATTCATCACGCCAACCATCTGCGCAGCGACTCCGATGGCCTCAAGGTCGGTGGCCATCAGGCCTCGAGTGCGTCGCTGGCGACCATCATGTCGGCGCTCTATTTCGGCGTGCTGAAGCCGGAGGACCGCGTCGCGGTGAAGCCGCACGCCAGCCCGGTGTTTCATGCGATCCAGTATCTGCTCGGACAGCAGACGCGCGAGAAGCTGGAGAATTTTCGCGGCTTCAAGGGCGCGCAATCTTATCCCTCGCGCACCAAGGACATCGACGACGTGGATTTCTCCACCGGCTCCGTCGGACTCGGCGTGGCGCAAACGCTGTTCTCGTCGCTGGTGCAGGATTACGTCAAGTCGCATGGCTGGATGAAGGATCGCCCGGAAGGCCGGATGATCGCGCTGGTCGGCGATGCCGAACTGGACGAAGGCAACATCTTCGAGGCGTTGCTGGAGGGCTGGAAGCAGGGCCTGCGCAACACCTGGTGGGTGATCGACTACAACCGCCAGAGCCTCGACGCGGTGATCCGCGAAGGGCTGTGGGAAAAACTTGAGACCATGTTCCGCAATTTCGGCTGGGACGTGGTGATCGTAAAGTACGGCAAGCTGATGCAGGCGGCGTTTGCCGAGCCGGGCGGGGAGGCGCTGCGCAAGTGGATCGATAGCTGCCCGAACCAGATGTACGCGGCGCTGTGCTTTCAGGGCGGGGCCGCGTTCCGCAAGCATCTGCTGGACGACATCGGCGATCAGGGCGCGGTCACGAAGCTGATCGAGAAGCGCAGCGATGATGAACTGCTGGCGCTCATGTCGAATCTCGGCGGCCACGACATGGCGAGCATGCTGGAGGCGTTCGAGGCGATCGATCACGATCGCCCGGTGTGCTTCATCGCCTATACTATCAAAGGCGTCGGTCTGCCGTTTCAGGGCCACAAGGACAATCACGCTGGGCTGATGACCGTGGCGCAGATGGAAACGTTTCGCGCCGCGCAGAACATCCGGCCCGGACACGAGTGGGACCGGCTGGAGGGACTGGCGCTGGAGCCCGCGCGCATCGAGGCTTTCCTGAAGAATGTGCCGTTCGCGCGCGACGGCGCGCGGCGGCTTGAGGCGCCGAAGGTGGAAGTCCCCGCGCAGCTCGGCGTCACGCTGACGCCACGCATGGCGACACAGCAGGGATTCGGTCTGATCCTGAATGAACTGGCGCGCGGCGATACCAAACTTGCCGAGCGCATCGTCACCACATCACCGGACGTCACGGTCTCGACCAATCTCGGCGCATGGGTCAATCGGCGCGGTCTGTTCGCGCTGGCAGAGAAGGCCGATCTGTTCCGCAAGGAGAAGATCCCATCGACCTTTGCTTGGGATTATTCGCCAAAGGGCCAGCATATGGAGCTGGGCATCGCGGAGATGAATCTCTTCATCATGCTCTCCGCGCTCGGCCTGTCGCATTCGATTAACGGTGAGCGTCTGCTGCCGGTGGGCACGTTGTACGATCCCTTTATCGAGCGCGGTCTCGATGCGCTGAATTACGCCTGTTATCAGGACGCGCGCTTCATGGTGGCGGCGACGCCGTCGGGCATTACGCTTGCGCCGGAAGGCGGCGCGCATCAGTCGATTGCGACGCCGCTCATTGGCATGGCGCAGGGCGGACTTGCCTCGTTCGAGCCGGCTTTCGTGGACGAACTCGCGGTCATTATGCGCTGGGGCTTCGACCACATGCAGCGCGACGAGGGCGAGGGCGGCTCCGTCTACCTGCGGCTTTCGACGCGCACGCTCGACCAGCCGCAACGCACGATGACGCCGGAGCTGGAGCAGGATATTGCGGCGGGCGCCTACTGGATGCGCAAGCCGGGACCGAATTGTGAGTTGGTGGTCGCCTATACCGGTGCGGTTGCGCCGGAAGCGATTGAGGCCACGGGACTGCTCGGCGAGTCACGGCGGGACATCGGCCTCCTTGCGATTACGTCGGCCGATCGTCTTCATTCCGGCTGGAATGCATCACGCAAGCTCCGCCGTGCCGGCGGGCCGCGCGAGCCCAGCCACATTGAGCGGCTGCTGTCGCCGCTGCCGCGCGATTGCGGATTGATCACCGTGATCGATGGACATCCCGCGACGTTGGCATGGCTCGGCAGCGTGCAGGGTCATCGCGTCGAGGCGCTCGGCGTGGAGAAGTTCGGCCAGACCGGCACCATCGGCGATCTCTATGCGCACTATGGAATCGACACCAATACCATCATCGACGCCGCGGCGAGCCTGACGTTCGGCTCGCCGATCCGGCATCGCAAGATGGCGGTGTGACCCCTCTGCACGGCAGGTTTAACCAAGTGCAGCGGTCGTCGCGCGCCGGACCGATTGTTAAGTTGACCGGACGCGGCAACGGCAGCACCATTGGCTCACACGAGTTAAGGTGCTGAATGACCGAGCTTTCCAATCGCCAGTCCGACATTCTGAATATCGCGCGCACGTCCGGGCGCGTGACGGTGGAGGATCTGGCGCGGCGGTTCGAGGTCTCGGCACAGACCATCCGCAAGGATCTCAACGACCTGTGCGACCGCCGGTCGATGACGCGTGTTCATGGCGGCGCCATCATCGCCTCCGGCGTGGAAAATCTCGCTTACGAGGCCCGGCGGTTCGTCGCGGCGGATGAGAAGAAAGCCATCGGCATCGCGGCCGCCGCACAAATCCCCAATGGCTGTTCGCTGTTCATCAACATCGGGACCACAACTGAAGAAGTCGCGAGCGCACTGACATCGCATGAGGATCTGCTGGTCATCACCAACAATCTGAACGTTGCGATGCTGCTGTACCGGCATCCGCGTATCGAGGTGATTGTAGCCGGCGGCACGGTACGCCGCGGCGATGGCGCGGTGATCGGATCGACGGCGAACAACCTCATCACCCAGTTCAAGGTCGACTACGCCATCATCGGCGCGTCGGCGATCGACGAGGAGGGCGCGCTGCTCGACTTCGACTATCGCGAGGTGCAGGCAGCGCAGGCCATCATCGCCAATGCGCGAAGCGTGATGCTGGTGGCCGACAGCACCAAGCTCAGCCGCAACGCGCCGGTGCGGATCGCGCATCTCAGCCAGATTCATACGTTCGTGACCGATCTGCCGTTGCCGGGCGGACTTCAGGCCATTTGCAACAGCCGCGGCATCGATGTGATCGCCGCGATGCCGGACAAGCCCGCCGACCTCGCCTGAACCGCTTCGTCCGGCTTGTCGGCTCGTCGTCACGGGCTCGGCCCCGCCCCAACCTAACGCATTGGTACAATGACGATTCTTCGGATCGTCAGTTGACTGCCTATGAAATCATCTCCCACTTGCTTTCGTTTTTGGTTGTGATTTAATCACATCCGAAAGCGAAACCGCTAAATCTGAAAATAGCGAGCGCTGGGGAGACGCGGTGGGACAGGTTTTCGACCTCGCTATTATTGGCGGCGGGATCAACGGCTGCGGTATTGCCCGCGACGCCGTGGGCCGTGGAAATTCTGTCTTCCTGTGTGAAATGAACGATCTCGCCAGCGGCACCTCGTCGTGGTCGAGCAAGCTCATTCACGGCGGCCTGCGCTATCTCGAGTATTACGAGTTTCGTCTGGTGCGCGAGGCGCTGCTGGAGCGGGAAGTGCTCTGGCAGATCGCGCCGCACATCATCCGTCCGCTGCGTTTCGTACTTCCGCATCATGCGGGACTGCGCCCGGCGTGGCTGCTGCGGCTCGGCCTCTTCATGTACGATTACCTCGGCGGCCGCCGGTTGTTGCCTGCCACGCGCACGGTTGATCTTGCGCGCGATCCGGTCGGTCGGCCGTTGGCGCCGGGCCGCTTCACAAAAGGTTTCGAGTATTCCGATTGTTTCGTCGACGACGCGCGCCTTGTGGTTCTCAATGCGCGCGATGCGGCGGATCGCGGCGCGGTGATCCGCACGCGAACCCGTGCTGTTGAGGCACGGCGGCAGGACGGACTCTGGCAGGTCATCCTCGAAGACACCGAGACCGGCGCGCAGAGCAGCATTCAGGCGCGCGCGCTGGTGAATGCGGGCGGCCCGTGGGTCGAGGATGTTCTGAACCGGCGTGCCGGTATCAACGCCAAGGCCAAGGTGCGTCTGGTGCAGGGCTCGCATATCGTGGTGCCGCGTCTTTACGAGCACGATCACGCCTACACGTTCCAGAATGCGGATGGGCGCGTTGTGTTCGTGATTCCGTTCCAGAACGATTTCACGCTGATCGGCACCACCGACCGCGATTACGATGGCGATCCGTCGAAGGTGAAAGCCTCGTCCGAGGAAATTGCCTATCTCTGCGAGTCGGTGAACGACTATCTCGCGAAGCAGGTCAAACCGGACGACGTGGTGTGGGCCTACGCCGGTGTGCGCCCCCTCTATGACGATGGCGCCAGCGAAGCCAAGGCCGCGACCCGCGATTACGTGTTCGAGTTCGATGCGCCGGACGGACTGCCGCTGCTGTCGATTTTCGGCGGCAAGATCACGACCTATCGCCGTCTCTCCGAAGAAGCGCTGGAACGGCTGGATCAATACTTGCCGGGTAAAGCAAAGCCGGCTGGCTGGACCGCGACCGCGCCGCTGCCCGGCGGCGATCTCGATGTGTCGGCGATACCGGCGCTGGCCGACGAACTGGTCCGCGACAATTCGTTCCTGCCGCACTCTCTCGCGCTTCGTCTTGCGCACGCCTATGGTACGCGGGCCAGCAAGGTTCTCGACAATGCAGCATCGACGGCCGATCTCGGGCAATTGTTCGGCGATACGCTGACGGAACGCGAAGTCCGCTATCTGATTACGCACGAGTTTGCGCGCACTGCCGAGGACATCGTCTGGCGGCGATCCAAGCTGGGCTTGCGCCTTTCAGTTGATGAGGTGAGAGCGCTCGATGACTGGATCGCCACGCATCGCAGCGGCTTCGACCGGCCGCTGAGGGAAGCGGGAGGCCGCGCATGAGCGTCACCCTCGACAACGTTTCGCGCGAGGTGAACGGCGTATCCTGGATTCGCGATATTTCGCTCACCCTTGAGCGCGGTACCTTGAGCGTGCTGCTCGGGCCGACGCTGTCGGGCAAGACCTCGATCATGCGGCTGTTGGCCGGTCTCGATAAACCGACGTCCGGGCGCGTTCTTGTCGACGGCAAGGACGTGACGGGCTTTGACGTGCGCAAGCGCTCGGTCGCGATGGTCTATCAGCAGTTCATCAATTATCCGACGCTGACGGTGTTTGAGAACATCGCCTCGCCGTTGCGCGTGCAGGGTGTCGCGCGCGGGGAGATCGAGAGCCGCGTCAGGGATGCGGCGAAGCTGCTCAAGCTGGAGCCCTATCTCAACCGCACGCCGTTGCAATTGTCCGGCGGCCAGCAGCAGCGCACGGCGATCGCGCGGGCGCTGGTGAAGGGAGCGGACCTCGTGCTGCTCGACGAGCCACTGGCCAATCTCGACTACAAGCTGCGCGAGGAACTGCGCACCGAACTGCCGCGCATCTTCGAGGAATCCGGCGCGATTTTCGTCTACGCGACAACGGAACCATCCGAGGCGCTGCTGCTTGGCGGCCGCACCATCTGCATGGGGGAAGGGCGGGCGCTTCAATCGGGCCCGACGCCGGATGTCTATCGGCGGCCTGACACGGTGGAAGTGGCCGAGGTGTTTTCCGACCCGCCGCTCAACACCGTCGGCATTGAAAAGAAAAACGGATCGATTTTCTATTCCGGCGGCGAACGCGCCTCGGTCGCGGGTCTTTATGAAGGCTTGAGCGACGGCTCGTACAAGGTTGGATTCCGCGCGCACCAGCTTGACGTTGCGGGTGCATCTCCCGGCCGTCATGCGTTCGTGACGACCGTGAGCGTCACGGAAATCACCGGCTCCGAAAGTTTCGTGCATCTCAAGCGCGAGGGCTACAATTGGGTCGCCGTGCTGCCGGGCATTCACGAATTCCTGCCGGGGCAGGAACTGGATGCCGTTCTCGACCCGAACGATCTTTTTGTTTTCGATCAATTCGGCCGGCTTGTGGCCGCGCCGGCGGCAAGGTGAGGGCCAGTGATCCGATTTTGATCGCTGGAATCGTAAATTAACGAGTGTCCTTTCGAGTTCGGCGTTCGCGAAGGGACACGCTGCAAATTTAAGCGAACGTCGAATTCGGGACACTCGCATGGCTCGCATTGACCTTGTCGATCTTGCGCATTCCTACGGCGGCGACGCAGCCGATCCCGCATCCTATGCGCTGAAGCCGATGACCATGACCTGGCGGCAGGGCGGGGCCTATGCGTTGCTCGGGCCGTCCGGCTGCGGCAAGACCACGTTGCTGAACATCATCTCGGGCATCGTCACGCCGTCGCACGGCAAGGTCCTGTTCGACGGTGCCGACATCACGAGTTCGACCACGCGCGAACGCAATATCGCGCAGGTGTTCCAGTTTCCGGTGATCTACGACACCATGACCGTGGGCGAGAACCTTGCGTTCCCGCTGAAGAACCGCGGGCTACCGCGCAATCAGATCCAGACGCGCGTCACCGAGATCGCAAAGCTGCTCGATCTTACGCCCTATCTCGACCGCAAGGCGGTGCGGCTCAGCGCAGATGCCAAGCAGAAGATATCGCTTGGCCGCGGCCTCGTGCGCTCCGATGTGGCGGCGGTTTTGTTCGATGAGCCGCTGACGGTGATCGACCCGCATCTGAAATGGGAATTGCGCTCGAAGCTCAAGGCGCTGCATCAGGCGCTCGACCTCACCATGATCTACGTGACCCACGACCAGACCGAGGCGCTGACATTCGCCGACACGGTGGTTGTGATGCATGACGGCAGCGTCGTGCAGAGCGGCACGCCGGAAGAGCTGTTCGCGAAACCCGCTCATACCTTCGTCGGCTATTTCATCGGCTCGCCCGGCATGAACATCGTTCCCGCCGAGGTGAGAGGCCGCGATGCGATCATCAGCGGCCACACCATCAGGCTTGACCGGACCTACGACAGCCAGCCGCCAGCCGCCAGGATCGAAATCGGCGTGCGGCCGGAGTTCGTCCATGTCGCGCCGCCCGCGTCGGGACTTCTGTCGGCGCAGATCGAGCGGATCGACGATCTCGGGCGTGTGCGGTTTGCGCGCGTGCGGATCGGCGACGCGAAGTTCGCGGCAAGGGTTCCGAACGGATTTTCGATACCGGACAAGACAGCCGGTCTTGTTTTCGATCCGGCGCATGTTCACGTTTATGCCGATAGCCTGCTGGTCGAGGGGCGCGTCTGATGGACAAGACGATCAACAACAAGGCGTGGCTTCTGGTCCTCCCGGTGTTCCTGATCGTGGCCTTTTCCGCGATCCTGCCGCTGATGACGGTGGTCAACTATTCGGTGCAGGACACCTTCGGCAACAACAAGTTCTTCTGGAACGGCGTCGGCTGGTTCAAGGAGTTGCTCGATCCGACGACAGACCTCGGCGACCGCTTCCTGACCTCGCTCGGGCGTAATCTTCTGTTCTCGGCGATCATTCTCGCCATCGAGGTGCCGCTCGGCATTCTGGTCGCGCTGTCGATGCCGCGCGACGGCTGGCGAGTTGCGGCGTGCCTCGTCATCCTCGCGCTGCCGTTGCTGATTCCGTGGAACGTGGTCGGCACCATTTGGCAGATATTCGGGCGTCCCGACATCGGCCTGATGGGTTACGCCCTGAACAAGATGGGCCTGGATTACAACTACGTCTCCAACAGCTTCGATGCGTGGTGCACCATCATCGTGATGGACGTCTGGCACTGGACCAGCCTCGTCGCATTGCTGTGCTACGCGGGCCTGAAGTCGATCCCGGATGCCTATTATCAGGCGGCGCAAATCGACGGCGCGTCGCGCTGGGCGGTGTTCACGGCGATCCAGTTGCCGAAAATGAAGCGCGTGCTGTTGATCGCGGTGCTGCTGCGGTTCATGGACAGTTTCATGATCTACACCGAGCCGTTTGTCGTGACCGGCGGAGGCCCCGGCAACTCCACGACCTTCGTGTCCATCGAGCTGGTCAAGATCGCGCTCGGGCAGTTCGACCTCGGCAAGGCGGCGGCCCTGTCCATCGTCTACAACCTCATCATCCTGATCGTGTGCTGGGTGTTCTACACGGTGATGACGAACGCCGATAACGAGCGCGCGCAACCGGCGGGAGGCGCGTGATGCATACAATTCCCGGACGCCGCATTATTCTCGGGCTGTTCCTGATCTTCCTGTTGTTGCCGATCTACTGGCTCATCAACATGAGCTTCAAGACCAACACCGAGATTGTCACGACCATGACGCTGTGGCCCAACAATCCGACGCTGATGCATTACAAGCGCATCTTCACCGACGCGAGCTGGTATTCGGGTTACATCAATTCGCTGAAATACGTTATCATCAACACGATCATCTCGATCTCGTTCGCGCTGCCTGCGGCTTATGCCTTCTCGCGCTACCGCTTCCTCGGCGACAAGCATCTGTTCTTCTGGCTGCTGTCGAACCGCATGGCGCCGCCGGCGGTGTTCGCGCTGCCGTTCTTCAATCTGTATTCGGCGATCAACCTGTTCGATACGCCGTGGGCGGTGGCGCTGGCGCATTGCCTGTTCAACGTGCCGCTGGCGGTGTGGATTCTCGAAGGCTTCGTCTCCAGCGTTCCGAAGGAAATCGACGAGACCGCGTTCCTCGACGGTTACTCGTTCCCGCGCTTCTTCGTGAAGATCCTGATGCCGCTGATCGCGAGCGGTATCGGCGTCGCGGCGTTCTTTTGCTTCATGTTCTCGTGGGTCGAATTGCTGCTGGCGCGCACGCTGACATCGGTGAACGCCAAGCCGATTGCCGCGACCATGACGCGCACGATTTCCGCGTCCGGAATGGATTGGGGATTGCTGGCGGCGGCCGGCGTGCTGACCATCATTCCGGGCGCGCTGGTGATCTGGTTTGTCCGCAACTACATCGCGCGCGGTTTCGCGCTGGGCCGGGTGTGATCATGGAAAATATCGCATGGATGGCATGGACTGCCCCGACAGCAATCTTCTTCTGCCTGCTGGCGGCGACGCTTGGAACCATGACGTGGCTGGCGGTGCGCTATCCGGAGGCGGAGCGCGTCGGGATATTGCACATTCCGACCACACGCGGCGACCGGCTGTTCATTTCGCTGATCATGGCGGCGATCATTCATCTTTTGTGGATTGCATTTGCGGGCACGAACCCGATTGCGACGCTCCCCCTTGGAGAAGGCGTCGAGATATCGAGTTTGTGGATCGCCAGCGTCATTTCGGTTGGCATGGCCGTTGTCATATTTCGCAACGTCTAGCTAAGCGAAAAGAGGCAGATCCGGGATCAACCCGGAGCTGAAGTTGTGTTTCAACGGAGGAAACCAAATGCGACATCTAACCGGGAAGAGCCGTCTTCTGTCGATGGCAAGCGCGGTGGCCTTGATAGCAGCGTCGGCTGCGATCATGCCGGCGCGCGCCGATGATGCGGTCAATCAGAAGTGGATCGACAGCGAATTCCAGCCATCGACGTTATCGAAGGCGGATCAGATGAAAGAACTGCAATGGTTCGCAAAGGCCGCTGAACCCTTCAAGGGCATGGAGATCAACATCGTCTCCGAAACCATCGCGACCCACGAATACGAAGCCAACACGCTCGCAAAGGCCTTCAGCGAGATCACAGGCATCAAGCTCAAGCATGACGTGATTCAGGAAGGCGACGTGGTCGAGAAGATCCAGACCCAGATGCAGTCCGGCAAGAACGTCTATGACGGCTGGATCAACGACTCGGATCTGATCGGAACGCATTTCCGCTACGGTCAGGCCATCGCGCTGTCTGACTACATGACGGGCGAGGGCAAGGACGTCACCAACCCGATGCTCGACATCGACGACTTCATCGGAACGTCATTCACCACCGCGCCGGACAAGAAGCTCTATCAGCTTCCGGATCAGCAGTTCGCGAACCTTTACTGGTTCCGGTACGACTGGTTCACCAATCCGGACTTCAAGGCAAAGTTTAAGGCCAAGTATGGCTACGAGCTCGGCGTGCCGGTGAACTGGTCGGCGTATGAAGACATCGCGGAGTTCTTCACCAACGACATCAAGGAAATCAACGGCGTCAAGGTCTATGGCCACATGGACTACGGCAAGAAGGACCCGTCGCTGGGATGGCGGTTCACCGACGCCTGGCTGTCGATGGCCGGCAACGGCGACAAGGGTCTTCCGAACGGTCTGCCCGTCGATGAATGGGGCATCCGCATGGAAGGCTGTCGTCCGGTCGGCTCGTCTGTCGAGCGTGGCGGCGATACCAACGGTCCGGCGGCGGTCTACTCGATCGTCAAGTATCTCGACTGGATGAAGAAGTATGCTCCGCCGCAAGCGCAGGGCATGACCTTCTCTGAATCGGGTCCGGTGCCGGCGCAGGGCAATATCGCCCAGCAGATGTTCTGGTACACAGCCTTCACCGCCGACATGGTGAAGCCGGGTCCGGTGGTGAACGCCGACGGCACGCCGAAGTGGCGTATGGCGCCGTCTCCGCACGGCTCGTACTGGAAAGAGGGCATGAAGCTCGGCTATCAGGACGTGGGCTCGGGCACGCTGCTCAAGTCGACGCCGCCGGATCGCCGCAAGGCTGCCTGGCTCTATCTCCAGTTCATCACCTCCAAGACGGTGTCGCTGAAGAAGAGTCACGTCGGTCTCACCTTCATCCGTGAATCCGACATCTGGGACAAGTCCTTCACCGAACGCGCGCCGAAGCTCGGCGGTCTGATCGAATTCTACCGCTCGCCCGCGCGCGTGCAGTGGTCTCCGACCGGAAACAACATCCCGGATTATCCGAAGCTCGCCCAGTTGTGGTGGCAGAATATCGGCGATGCGTCGTCCGGTACGAAGACCGCTCAGGCTGCGATGGACTCGCTGGCTGCGGCCCAGGACTCGGTGCTTGAACGCCTCGAAAAGTCGGGCGTGCAGGGCGCCTGCGGACCGAAGCTCAACAAGAAAGAAACCGCTGAGTTCTGGTTCGCCAAGTCGGAAAAGGACGGCAACATCGCGCCGCAGCGCAAGCTGGCGAATGAGAAGCCGAAGGGTGAGACCATCGACTACGACACGCTGATCAAGTCGTGGCCGGCCTCGCCGCCGAAGCGCGCCGAAGCCAAATAAGGACTTACAAAGAACCTCCCTGTGCGCCTAAGCCTTGCAAACGAGACTTGCGCACAACTTGAAGGCCGGGAGCGATCCCGGCCTTTTTCCTTTGCGATGCCTCGTGCGCGAGCGCTTGCGCGGCAAGACATCGCACCCCGAGCAATCGTGACTGCCGTTCCTGAAAAGAACTGCCAAACGCAAATCTCGTTGCGGCGCACCCAGTGCCCTGAACGGCAGGCGAGCGCGAGGATTGTTGACACGCCATCGCCGTTTGGCTCTGATTGCCGGAAGTGCGCACGCAAAAAACGCATAGCTAATCGACACAAGAACTGACCAAAGCGATCGTTAGGATCGCAACGTGACCTAGGCGATCGACAGAATCGCGGCACGTGGGGGAGGGATACCGGGAATGCTGGACTTCGTTCAGCAGTTGGTGAGCGGCGTTGCGCTCGGCTGTGTTTATGGCCTGATCGCTCTTGGCTTCGTCCTTGTTTACAAGGCCACCGAAGTCGTCAATTTCGCGCAAGGCGATCTGATGATGCTGGGCGGATTTTTCGCCTTCACCTTCATCAGTCTGCTCGGTTTCAACTACTGGCTCGGCTTCATCGCCGCCGTCGGCGCGATGGCGCTGTTCGGCATGTTGGCCGAACGCCTCGTGGTGAGGCCGATCCTCGGCTATCCGCAATTCTCCATTATCATGGCGACCATCGGGCTCGGCTTCTTCCTGCGTTCCGTCGCGGGCATGGTCTGGGGCACCGACGATCTCAAGATCGAGACGCCGTTCAGCCATGGCGTGCTGCGGCTTGGCAGTCTCGTGCTGGCCTATGACAAACTGTCGGTGATCGCCGCGACGGTCATCCTGTGCGGCGTGCTGTATCTCTTTTTCAACAAGACGACGCTGGGCACCGCGATGCGCGCCAGTTCCGAGAACATGCTCGCGGCCTACTATATGGGCATCCCCGTCAAGCGGGTGGTGTCGATTGTCTGGGCGATCAGCGCCGCGGTCGCGACCTGCGCCGGCGTGCTGCTCGCGCCCATTACGTTCGTTCACTCCAACGTCGGGCTGGTGTTGGGACTGAAAGCGTTCCCGGCCGCCGTGCTTGGCGGCTTCGGGTCGATCCCGGGCGCGGTGGTCGGCGGCGTGCTGGTCGGCGTGATCGAAAGCATGGCGGGATTTTATCTGCCGCAGGGATGGAAGGATGTCGCCCCATACATCGTGCTGCTCGCAGTTCTGCTGTTGAAGCCGGAAGGCATCTTCGGGCTTCACACCCGGAAGAAAGTCTGAGGGGCGCAGATGCGGTTTCTTTTCAAGACTGACTATGACGACGACATCCGGCTCGTCCCGCACAGCGGGTACATCTGGTCTTACGGCGCGCTGCTGGTGCTGCTGCTGGCGGCGCCGTTCGTCCTCAGCAGTTATCTTGTCAGCCAGCTTGTCTTCGTCTGCATCTACGCCACCGTCGGCGTGGGTCTGATGATCCTGACCGGATTCACCGGACAGGCCTCGCTGGGACACGCGGCGTTTCTTGCCATCGGGGCCTACACCGCCGCCTACCTTCAGCAGATGGGCGTTCCGTTCATCGTCTATTTTCTGGCGGCTGGGGTTCTGGCCGGTATTGTCGGCGCGATGGTCGGATTTCCGGCGCTGCGGCTGCAGGGTATCTATCTTGTCATCGCCACGATCTCGTTTGCGCTGATAGTGGAAGAGATTCTGGCGCGCTGGGAAAGCGTGACCCACGGCAATGACGGGATGCGTGTCCGCGCGATCCAGATGTTCGGCGGCAGCATCACGCGCGACAGTCCGACCTTCTATTACATGTGCCTCGGCCTTTTGATCCTGGTCATTGTCGGGACACTCAACCTGATGCGCTCGCCGACCGGCCGCGCGTTCGTCGCTATCCGTGACAGCGAGACCGCCGCGAAGAGCATGGGCATCAACATCTCGCTCTACAAGGTGAAGTCGTTCGCGCTGAGTGCTGCGATCACGGGCCTCGCGGGCTGTCTCTTTGCCCACAAGATGTCCTTCATCAGCCCGGAGATGTTCACGCTCCAGCTGTCCATCGAATTCATAATGGTGATCATTATCGGCGGTGTGCTCAGCCTGCATGGCGCGGTGCTGGGCGCGATCTTCATTGTGATGGTCGATCCGTTCCTGACCTTCCTGAAGGACGACATCCCGGGGATGATCGCCGGTCTTTCGGCGATGTTCGGCGCGGGCGCGGAGCAGGCGGCCAGCATCCAGAGGAACGTCGCGGCGATTGCGTCCGCGAACGGCCTGAAAGGCGCGATCTACGGCCTGATCATCATGCTCTTTATCCTGTTCGAGCCTTACGGCATTTACGGCCGCTGGCTGAAGATCAAGCTCTTCTTCCAGTTGTTCCCGCTCTACAAGCGCGCGACCTTCAAGCGGCAGAAGATCTACGTCAAATCGGAGCGGAACCGATGAGCTGTCTCCGCGCCGAGAATCTCTCGCTCCACTTCGGCGGACTGAAGGCGGTGGATTCCGTCAGCTTCGCGGTGGAGAAGGGCGAAATCCTTTCCATCATCGGGCCCAACGGCGCAGGCAAAAGCTCGATCTTCAACCTGATCTCGCGCCTTTACGACCCGACCTCGGGACGGCTTTACTTCGAGGATCAGGACATCACCAATGAGCCTGCTTACGGCATCGCGAAGCTGGGCATCGCGCGGACGTTCCAGAACATCGAATTGTTCGAGAATGCTACGGTCCTGAGTAACCTCCTGGTCGGACGGCACCGCCACTGCACCACCAGCCTGTGGCAGGAGCTGCTGTTCCTGCCCAATGTGCGCCGCGACGAAAAAGCGCATCGCCGCCGCGTCGAGCAGGTCATCGATTTCCTTGACCTTGCCGCCCATCGGGACAAGCTCATCTCCGGATTGCCTTATGGCGTGCGCAAGGTGATCGAACTTGCCCGCGCGCTATGCACCGAGCCGAAGCTGATCCTGCTCGACGAGCCGTCGTCGGGCCTGAATGTGGAGGAGACCGACGACATGTCGTTCTGGATCCGCGACATGAAGACCGAGCTTGGCATCACCGTGCTGATGGTCGAGCACGACATGACGCTGGTCAACCGGGTGTCGGACCGTGTGATCGCGCTGAACTACGGCCGTGTGCTGGCGATGGGCGCGCCGGCCGAGGTTCAGGCGCATCCCGACGTCGTTGCAGCCTATCTCGGCGCATGAGGACGATGTCATGAGCAATCCCGACATCATTCTCAAGCTCAGCAACATCGAAAGCTACTATGGGCCGATCATGGCCATTCGTGGCATCAGCCTGGAGGTGCCGCGCGGCAAGATCGTCACATTGCTCGGCGCCAACGGCGCCGGCAAGACCACGGTGCTCAAGACCATCTCCGGCATTCTCGATCCGCAAAAAGGCTCCATCGAATTCAAGGGGCAGGCGATCCAGCGCATGGAGGCGGACAAGATCGTGCGCCTCGGCCTCAGCCACGTGCCCGAGGGCCGCGAGGTGTTTCCGTTTCTCAGCGTGCGCGAGAACCTGATGATGGGCGCGTATCCGCGCAAGGATCGCGACGGGGTCGCTGCCGATCTGGAGCGGGTGTACGGGTATTTCCCGAGGCTGCGCGAGCGCGTCGATCAGCCCGCCGGTCAACTGTCCGGCGGCGAGCAGCAGATGCTGGCCATCGGCCGCGCGCTGATGAACCGGCCCGTTCTGCTGCTGCTCGACGAGCCCTCGCTAGGGCTGTCGCCGATCCTGGTGAAGGAGATTTTCACGATCATCAAGCGCGTCAACGCGGAGCAGGGCATGTCGATCCTGCTGGTGGAGCAGAACGCCAAGGTGGCGCTGGAAACCGCGCATTATGGCTACGTGCTGGAGATCGGGCGCGTGGTGATGAACGACACCTGCGAGCGGCTGATGATGTCACAGGACATTCAGGAATTCTACCTTGGCGCCAAGGAAGACGGCGCACGAGGCGAGCGGCGCTGGAAGAAGAAGAAAACCTGGAGATAAGATTGCGGCAAGACCGGCGGTAAGCCGGCGAAAGCGCAACACGCACGAGGTAACGAGAGCACAAGGATCAAGCCATGGCGAGACCCGCAGTGATCACCGTCGCGGATACGATCGCGAAGAGCTTTCTGCTGGCGGTCGAAACCCGCGGCGACAAGCCCGCGATCCGTGAAAAATATCTCGGCGTCTGGCAATCGACCAGCTGGCGCGAGTGGTTGCAGAAGGCGAAGGAAATCGCCTACGCGCTCGACGCAATCGGGTTCAAGCCCGGCGACGTCGCCTCGATCGTCTCGAATGCGACGCCGGAATGGGTCTACGCCGATATGGGCGTGCTGTGCGCGGGCGGCGTGTCGTCGGGTATCTATCCGACCGACTCCCCGAGCCAGGTTGAATATCTGGTCAACGACTCCCGGACCAAGGTGATCTTCGCCGAGGATGACGAGCAGCTCGACAAGGTTCTGTCCTGCCGCGCGAAATGCCCGACCGTCGAGAAGATCGTCGTGTTCGACATGGAGGGCCTGAGCGGCTTCAGCGATCCGATGGTGATGTCGCTCGATGAATTCATGGCGCTCGGCCGCAATCACATGCAGGGGCGGGACGCTCTGTGGAACGAGATGATCGAAAGCCGGGGCGCAAACGATCTCGCCATTCTGGTCTACACGTCGGGCACGACGGGACCACCGAAGGGCGCGATGCATTCCAACCGCAGCGTCACCCACCAGATGCGCTACGCGGACTATCTGCTGGTGCCGACCGATCATGAAGAGCGGTTGGTGTTCCTGCCGCTGTGCCACGTCGCGGAGCGGATCGGCGGCTACTATCTCTCGATCGCCGTCGGCTCGGTGATGAACTTCGCCGAAAGCCCGGAAACCGTGCCGGACAATCTGCGCGAGGTGCAGCCGACCGCATTCCTGGCGGTGCCGCGAATCTGGGAGAAATTCTATTCAGCCATTACGCTGGCCTTGAAGGATGCAACGCCGCTCCAGCAATGGATGTATCGCCGCGCCATCGGCGTCGGGCAGCGGCTCACGGACTACAGGCTGGAGGGAGAGATAGCGCCGTTATCGCTGCGGCTCGCGGGCAAGGCCGCCTACTGGCTGGTGTTCCGCAACATCCGGCGGATGCTGGGGCTGGACCGCGTGCGCATCGCGTTCACCGGCGCAGCACCAATCTCGCCCGACCTGATCCGCTGGTATCTCGCGCTCGGTCTCGATATGCGCGAGGTCTACGGCCAGACCGAGAATTGCGGCGTGGCGACGCTGATGCCCAACGAGCGCATCAAGCTCGGCTCGGTCGGAAAGGCCGCGCCCTGGGGCGAGGTGATGATCTGTCCGCAGGGCGAGATCCTCATCAAGGGCGACTTCCTGTTCATGGGCTATCTGAACCAGCCCGAGAAAACCGCCGAGACCATCGACGCGAAGGGCTGGCTGCATACCGGCGACGTCGGCACCATCGACAACGAAGGTTTCGTCAAGATCACCGACCGGATGAAGGACATCATCATCACGTCGGGCGGCAAGAACATCACGCCTTCCGAAATCGAGAACCAGCTCAAGTTCTCGCCCTATATTTCGGATGCGGTGGTGATCGGCGACAAGCGGCCGTTTCTGACGTGTCTGGTGATGATCGATCACGAGAACGTCGAGAAATTCGCGCAGGATTACGACATTCCGTTCACGAACTACGCGAGCCTCTGCCGCGCGCCGGAAGTTCAGGACCTGATCCAGCGCGAGATCGAGACCGTGAACGCGAATTTAGCCCGCGTGGAAACCATCAAGAAGTTCCACCTGATCGAACGGCAACTGACGCCGGAGGATGAGGAACTGACCCCGACCATGAAGCTGAAGCGCAGTTTCGTGAACAAGTCCTACGCAGCCGAGATCGATGCAATGTACCGGGCGAGCGCCGTGGCGTAAGCTCGCGACATATTGCGTCACAAGAAGCGCATTCCGCGGCCTGAAAGGGCCGCTCAGCGGCGAAGGTAGCAAGGCCCGGCCTTCGCTGAATATGGGCCAACAGGAAGGAGACCGTTATGTCGAAATCGTTCAAGGCGCTGGGCCTTGCGGTGGGGGCGCTCGCGCTGACCCAGTCGCCGGCCTTCGCACAGACCAAGGTGACCAACGAAGGCATTTCGCCGACCGAAATTGTCGTCGGGTCGCACCAGGATTTGTCCGGCCCGATCAAGGGCTGGGGCGTGCCGGTGGCCAACGGCCTGAAAATGGCGGCTGACGAGATCAATGCCGCCGGCGGCATCAACGGCCGCAAGATCAAGCTGATCGTGGAAGACTCCGGCTACGATCCGAAGCGCGCGGTACTGGCCTCGCAGAAGCTGATCGAGAAGGACAAGATCTTTGCCATGGTCGGACCGATGGGTTCGCCCACCGTGCTCGCGGCCCAGGACATCCTGTTCGATGCCGGCGTGCTGCAACTCTTCCCGCTGACGGCCGCGGAGTTCACCTTCAAGTTCGATCCGGCAAAGCCGCAGGAAAGATTGAAGTTCAACAACATTCTTCCTTATGTTGAAAGTACACGTGCCGCGCTCAAGCACATGATCGAATGGAAGAAATTCGCCAAGCCCTGCATCATGCATCAGGATGACGAATTCGGAAAAAGCGTTCTTGATGGCTTCAACCAGCAAGTCACCGCGATGAAGCTGACACCGGCTTCGATCACCAGCTACAAGCGTGGCGCGTCCGATTTCAGCGCGCAGGTTGCGAAGATGAAATCGGACGGTTGCGATCTCGTCGTCCTTGGCACGGTGATCCGCGAAACCATCGGCGCGATGGGTGAAGCCAAGAAGCTCGGCTGGGATGTGACGTTCCTCGGCGCAACACCGACCAACGTCCTCGAAGTTCCGGCGCTCGGCAAAGAGGCTGTCGAGGGTCTGTATGCCGCCGCCGGTTTCGAGATTCCCTATCCGGACACGGCGAAGGGGAAGGCCAAGGACTGGCTGGACAACTACAAGAAGGCGTTTGGCGCTGACGCCAACACGCAGGCCATCATCGGCTACAACGCCATGATGACCTTCGCCCACTATGTGAACAAGGCGGGCAAGGATCTGACCGGCCAGAAGGTGCTCGATGCGATGGAATCCGGCGACGTATTCCAGGATATCTTCAATTCGCCGCCGACCAAGTTCTCGAAGACAAACCATCTCGCCAGCACGGTGACGCAGGTTCAGCAGGTCAAGAACGGCCGCTGGGTTCTGGTCAAGGACGGCCTGATGTTCTAGCGCTTACGGAACGCGGGCGCGGGCCGGTCAATGACTGGTCCTGCGCCCGCGTTTTTCTTTGCGGTCCAAACTCCGAAACGATACCTTGCCTCACAATGACAATTGAAAGCCCGGTCAAAGCCGGCATCGCAAACTGGTTCCCCGGAGCCACGGGGGTCGGCGGTCTGACTCAGCTTTCCGGCGGCGCGAGCCAGGAGACCTGGGCATTTGATGTCTTGCATCCGTCAGGAAACATCGCGGTCATTCTTCGCCGCGCGCCTGCGGGATATGGCGCCGCTCCCACGCGTGCTGCCGGGCTCAAGGCCGAAGCCGTTCTGATGCAGCAGGCCTATGAGGCCGGAATTCCGTCGCCGCGTGTGCGTCATGTGTTGAGCCCGCAGGACGGTCTTGGCAGTGGCTTCATCATGGACCGGGTCGAAGGCGAGACGATCCCGCGCAAGATCCTGCGCGACGCGCAATTTACGCAGGCGCGCGCGGTGCTGACGTCACAACTCGGCAAGGCGGTCGCGGGCATTCACGCGCTGGATAAGGCGCGTCTGCCTCAACTGCGGCTGATGACGGTCGCCGGCGAAATCGGCGACCTTGCCGCTGAATACAAATCATTTGATTGGCCGCGGCCGGTGTTCGATCTGGCGTTGCGCTGGCTGCGCGACAACGCGCCTGTGCAGTCGCCGGTGGTGACGCTGGTCCACGGTGATTTCCGCCATGGCAATCTCATTGTTGGCCCGGACGGGCTGCGCGCGGTGCTCGACTGGGAACTGGCGCATGTCGGCGATCCGATGGAAGATCTCGGCTGGATCTGCGTCAATTCATGGCGCTTCGGCGAAATCGACAAGCCTGTCGGCGGCCTCGGCAGCCGCGAGGAATTTTTCGCAGCCTACGAAGCGGCGTCGGGCCGGGTCGTGGATGTGCCGCGCGTGATGTTCTGGGAAGTTCTCGGCACCCTGCGCTGGGGCGTGATGTGTTGCGGCATGATGCAGCGGTTTCGCGCGGGCCCGGATCATTCCATGGAGCGCGCGATGATCGGCCGCCGTGCATCCGAAACCGAGATCGATCTGTTGCGGCTGCTGGCGCCGCGTCGCGGCGCATGACGCAAGAAAAGCGTGCAGCGGTTTCGGACAACGTCATGCGCCAAGGATAAGTTGAGGGTCACATGCAGGATCATCCCACGCCGGTCGAGCTCATCAACGCGGTGGCGGAATTTCTCCGTGCCGACGTCGCGCCGCAAATGTCCGGGCATGGCGCGTTCAAGCTGCGGGTCGCGCTGAATGCGCTGGATCTCGTGGCGCGGCAGATGACGCGCGCGGCCTATAGCGACGCCGGTGAGGCGGAGCGTCTGTCGAAGCTGCTCGGCCGGGAAGGGGGGCTCGAAGACCTCAACCGGTTGCTGTCATCGCGTATCCAGAGCGGCGAACTTGATCTTGAAACGCCGGGCCTTGCCGAGCATGTCTGGCAGACCACCATGGACAAGCTTGCCGTCGACCAGCCGAACTATGCGTCTTACCGGCGCGAGCGCGACGAGCAGTAAGGGCTACTTGCCCTTCCATTGCGGTGGGCGCTTCTCCGCGAACGCCTTGGGGCCTTCGACATAATCCTCCGACGCGGCCAGCGCCTTGACGGCGGGATAGTCGAACTGCTCGCCGAGGGCCTGTTCCAGCGACACGCCGAGGCCGCGATGCATGGTCTGCTTCGAGGCGCGGATCGACATAGGGCCGTTCTGCAAAATGAGATTGGCCCAGCGCTCCGCGCCGGCCAGCGCTTCGCCCTTGGGAACGACTTCATTGACGAAGCCGAGTTCAAGTCCTTCGCGCGCGGGGACGTGGCGTCCGGTCAGGATCATGCCCATGGCGCGCTTCAGGCCGATCAGGCGGGGCAGGCGGTGCAACCCTCCGGCGAGCGCGGCGAGGCCGACACGCGGTTCGGGCAGGGCGAAGGTTGCGTTCTCTGACGCGATGATCAGGTCGCAGGCCAGCGCGATCTCGAATCCGCCGCCCATCGCCACGCCGTTGACGGCGGCGATGATCGGCTTGTCGCAATCGAAACGATGGGTCAGCCCGGCAAAGCCGCTCTTGTCCCAGCCGCGCTGGCCGCCCTGGGCCTGCCATTTCAGGTCGTTGCCCGCGGAAAACGCCCTGTCGCCAGCGCCGGTGACAATGGCGATCCATTGATCCGGATCTTTGCTGAATTCGTCGAAGATACGATGCATCTCGAAGTGCATCGGCGAATGCACCGCGTTCATCACCTCCGGGCGGTTGAGCGTGACGATGGTGAGCGGACCTTTGCGGTCGACCTTTGCGAATTCGTAAGCCATGCGTTCCCTTACGCTGCGTTGCAACACATGCGTGTTTTTGTGCGCCCAGTTAGCCAGCAAACAACGCGCTTCACAAATTAATTAAGCGCTTGACTAACGACCCGGGCCTTATCTTAATTCGGCCTCCCGTCGCGGGCTCCTCCGAGTGCCGCGACGTCAGGAAGGCGTCAAAGAACGTCGAGAAAAAACGAAGCCCGGGATGGACCGCCAGGAGCGCTGCGTTGGATTTCTCACTGCCTGACGATCTGGTTGCTTACCTCGCGGAGCTTGATCGCTTCATCGATCGCCAGATCAAGCCGCTTGAGGCGCGTGACGACAACAAACGCTTCTTCGATCACCGGCGCGAATGGGCGCGAACGGATTTCGACCGCGACGGTCTGCCGCGTCGTGAATGGGAAGACCTGCTGCGTCAGGCGAAAAACCTCGCCGATGAAGCGGGGCATCTGCGCTTTGCGATTCCGTCACGCTACGGCGGCAAGGACGGCTCCAACCTGTGGATGGCCGTGATCCGCGAGCATTTCGCCGCCAAGGGTCTCGGGCTGCATAACGATCTTCAGAACGAACACTCCATCGTCGGGAATTTTCCGCTCGTCACCATGCTGGACCGCTATGGCCGCGACGACCAGAAAGCGATGATCGAAGGCGCGATCACCGGCAAATACCGCATCACCTTTGGCCTGACCGAGCCCGATCACGGATCGGACGCCACCCACATGGAAACCATGGCGGTTCCGGCCACGCGCGACGGCGTCAGCGGCTGGGTCATCAATGGCGAGAAGATGTGGACGACCGGAATGCACGTCGCCACCCATTGCGCGACGTTCGCGCGCACATCCGGCAAGAGCGGCGACGCGAGGGGCATTACCTGCTTTCTGGTCCCGGCCGATGCCGAGGGCGTGAAGGTCGAGGAATATCTGTGGACCTTCAACATGCCGACCGATCATCCGCGCGTCAGTTTCACAGACGTGTTCGTGCCTGACGACGCGCTGTTCGGCGAAACCGGCCGCGGCCTGTCGCTGGCGCAATGCTTCGTGCATGAAAACCGGATTCGACAGGCCGCGAGTTCGCTGGGTGCGGCCGTCTACTGCATCGAGGAAAGCGTGCGCTACGCGCGCGAGCGCAAGCCGTTCGGACAGGCGCTGGCCGAGAACCAGGCGATCCAGTGGCCGCTTGTCGAGCTTGCGACGCAAGCCGAGATGCTGCGGCTGCTGATCCGCAAGACCGCGTGGGAAATGGACCGCATGACGCAGGCGGAGGTCGAGCAGCGTCTCTCCGACAAGGTCTCGATGTGTAATTTCTGGGCGAACCGGCTGTGCTGCGAGGCCGCCGACCGCGCGATGCAGGTGCATGGCGGCATGGGCTATTCGCGACACAAGCCGTTCGAGCATATCTACCGTCATCACCGGCGCTACCGCATCACCGAGGGCAGCGAGGAAATCCAGAAGCGCAAGGTCGCCGGGTTTCTGTTCGGCTACATGGGTGCGGGGCGGACTGAGCAGGCTGGGAAAGATCGATAAGACCCTTCACAAAGAAGCGAACCATCGCTCAAGATCGAAGTCTCGGGGAGAACATCATGCGCGTGTGCAAGTCCGTCCGGTCCGACCGGTTCATGTTGATCAGTTCGGAGCGCGTGTTCTATGCGGGGCTGCACGGCACGCCGTCGGTGCGGGCTCTCGGCGCGCTGGCGGTCTGCGTGCCGCTGCACGGCACGGCGCGTCTTGAAATCGAGGGGCAGCCGCCGCGCGTCGGCGAAATCCTCGCCGTTCCTGCCTATCTGCCGCACAAGATCACCTCGGAATCCCGCGAAATTCTTGGACTTCTGATCGAGCCGGAATCGGTCTGCGACGAAGATCTCGCGGAGATCATCCGCCAGTGCGACGATCCGGTTGCGGCGAGCCGGCTCGCTGCGCGGTTTCGCGAGATCTATGCGACGATGGCGCTGAGCGGCACCAGCGGTTTCACCTCCGCGGATTTCGACCAGATATTTCTCCAGCGCCGCCTGAAGCAGCGGGATCTGGATACGCGCATATCGACCGTTGTGTCGCGGTTTCAGGCGAAGCCGTCCAGCAGCATTTCGGGTGACGATTGCGCCAGCGGCGTCAGACTGTCGCTGTCGCGCTTCCTGCATCTGTTCAAGGACGAGACCAACATGAACTTCAAGACTTTCCGTGCCTGGAAGCGCGCGCGGAATATCCTGCATCACGTCAACGTCGAACGGAATCTCGCGCACTTCGCGCTCGATGCGGGCTATCCGGATTCGACACATTTCAGCCATTCGCTGCGCCGCATTTATGGATTGCAGCCGAGCGCGTTGTTTTCCGGCTCGCGCCGCTTGCAGATCATCAACGGACGCGATGTTGCGAGCGACGCAACGGGACTGCGGGCTTAGGTCGCCGCCGGAACGCGCGGCGCGACGCCTTGCTCGGCGCCAGCGCGGTCCTGCGCCGCAATCGCCTTGCGGAATCCGTCGCGCTGTTTGAGTCGCTCCCAATACGCGGTGACAGCCGGGGTGAATTGCTCGGACAGACCGTTGGAAACCGCGAACATCAATGCGTATCCAACCGAGATGTCGGCCGCGGTGAAGCGTCCGGCGCAAACCATCTCCGACCCGGTGACCGCCGTTTCGAGCGACCGCAGCCGGGCCAGAAACCAGCGCGCGTAATCGCTTGCAGCCTGCGGATTTCTGCGTTCTTCCGGCTCGAGCTGCGCATAGCGGAAGTAGATCGTCTGCGGAAATGTCAGTGTCGCTTCGCCGAAGAACAGCCAGTTCAGATAAGCGCCGTAGGCGGGTTCATCGACCGTGACGTTCAGAGGGGTCGGGCCGTACTTCGTCACAAGGTAATGGCAGATTGCGGACGACTCCGTCATGCGCGTGTCGCCGTCGATTAGCAGCGGAATGGTGCCCAGCGGATTGAGCTCAAGATATTCGCGCTTCAGGAATCGCGGCGGGAAGGGCAGCATCTTCAGGTCATAGGGGATGCCGAGTTCTTCCAGCGTCCAGAGCGGCCGGAACGAACGCGCGCTGGCGCAGTGGTAAAGGGTCAGCATGTCGAATGGTTCCTTGCTTCTCGGCACTATACAGCGCGTCTCATGACATGGCGCAAGCCGCTTGCTGCTCCGGCCAAAGCTCTTACTGCTCCGGCAGCGTGCCCATGTACTTGCACAGCACGCTCAGCATCACCTCGTCAGCGCCGCCGCCGATGGAGGTCAGCCGCCGGTCGCGGTAAGCGCGGCTGACGCGGGTTTCATTCATGAAGCCCATGCCGCCCCAGTATTGCAGGCAGGCGTCGGGAATCTCCCGGCCCAGACGGCCAGCCTTCAGTTTACCCATGGTCGCCAGCGGGGTCACGTCGTTGCCGCTGATGTATTCCTCGCAGGCGCGATAGAGCAGGGAGCGCAACAACTCTATCTCGGTTTTCAGTTCGGCGAGCCGGAAGTGGATCACCTGATTGTCGAGCAGAGGCTTGCCGAACGCCTTGCGGGCGCGGGTATAATCGATAGTCTCGTCGATGGTCTTCTCGTGAGACTTCAGGCACGCCGCCACCGCCCACAGCCGTTCCTCCTGGAATTGCAGCATCTGATAGGTGAAGCCCTTGCCTTCCTCGCCGATGCGGTTGCGCTTCGGCACGCGCACGTCGGTGAATTTGATTTCCGCCGTGTCCGAACAATGCATCCCGAGCTTGTCGAGCTTGCGCAGAACCTCCACGCCTTTGGTCTTCATCGGCAGGCAGATCAGCGACTTGTTGCGGTGGACCGGACCATCGCCGGTGTTGGCGAGAAGGCACATCCAGTCGGCCTGTGTGCCGTTGGTGATCCACATCTTGCCGCCGTTGATAATGTAGTCGTCTCCGTCGGAGCGCGCGGTGGTCTTGATCGACGCCACATCCGAGCCCGCGCCGGGCTCCGACACGCCGATACACGCTACAAAGTCACCCGCGATGGAGGGCGCGAGAAATTCGCGCTTCATCTCGTCGGAGCCGAAGCGCGCCAGCGCCGGTGTCGCCATATCGGTCTGCACGCCGATCGACATGCCGACGCCGCCCGCGTTGATCGCGCCGAGTTCTTCCGCCATCACCATGCCGTAGCTGTAATCGAGACCCGCGCCGCCATATTCCACGGGCTTGCACAATCCGAGCAGGCCGAGGTCACCCATCTTCTTGAACACCTGATGCGCCGGATAGATTGCGTCGCGCTCCCATTCGTCGACGAACGGATTGATCTCGTTCTTGATGAACTGCTGCATGGTGCGGCGGATGGCGTCGTGCTCCTGCGTGAACTGCATTGCGTTTCCCGGTTCTTCTTGTGATTGCCTAGAGTCCCATCTGGCGGCTCGCCAGATCCTTCATGATTTCCTCGGTGCCGCCGCCGATGGCGTTGACCTTCACCTCGCGATAGATGCGTTCGACCTTGGGGCCGCGCATGTAGCCAGCGCCGCCGAAAATCTGCACCGCTTCGGAGGCGCAGTACGCCAGCGTCTGCGTCGCCTGGTTTTTGCACATGCAGACTTCAGCCACGGGATTATCGCCTTGCTCCAGCCGCCAGATCAGCAGTTCCAGCATCGCCTGCGTTGCGGCCACGCGCTGCGCCATGTCGACGATCTTGTGCCGGATGACCTGATGATCGGCGAGCCGCTTGCCGAAGGTTTTACGCTCGCGTGCATAGGCGATGGCTTCCTCGACGCAGACCCGCGCAAAGCCGGTGCAACCAGCCGCAAGGCCAAGCCGTTCGCTGTTGAAATTCTTCATGATCAGCTTGAAGCCGGAATTTTCGGTGCCGATCAGGTTTTCCGCAGGTACACGACAATCGTCGAAGTAAAGTGTTGCGGTATCGGATGCCCACCAGCCCATTTTCTTGAGCGGCGTGCGTGAGAAACCCGGCGTGTCGCGTTCGATAAGAAGCAGGCTGACACCGCCGGCGCCTTCGCCGCCGGTGCGCACCGCGACGGTGGTATAATCCGCGCGCATGCCCGAGGTTATGAAGGTCTTCTCGCCCTTGACCACATAGTGGCCGCCGTCGCGCCGCGCAGTGGTGCGCAGGTTGGCCACGTCGGAGCCGCCACCGGGCTCGGTGATCGCGAGCGCGGAGATTTTCCGGCCCGCCAGAATGTCGGGCAGCACGCGCGCTTTCAGTTCGTCTGATCCGCCATAGACGATCGGCGGTGCGCCGATGGTGTGGCTCTTGAGGCTGGCGCTGACGCCGCCGGCGCCTGCACGGGCCAGTTCCTGTGCGGCGATCATGGACATGAAGCGGTCGCAGGGGACGCCGCCGTATTCCTCTGGGAATCCAAGCTGAAGCAGGCCGATGGAGGCCGCTTTCAGATAGAGTTCGCGGGGAAATTCTCCCGCTTCGTCCCATTGCGCTGCAAAAGGCTCGATCTCGGTCGCCACGAAGCGCCGCAACATATCGCGGAACGCAACGTGTTCGGGCGTCAGAAAGGGGCTGGCCGGGGTCTCGGCGAACCGCTCGGGGGCATCCATCTTCATCCTCCATGTAGGAGATTTATGGCCCGTTCCCGCGGCGCAGACTTGCGTTAAGCCGCCATGTCTTCTGAAATTATGTCTTCTGAAATTGTGTCTTCTGAAATTATGCGTCCGAATTGTCGCAAGGCCAGCTAGTTTTCACAAGACGTTACCGGGCCCGGCCTCTTACCCTCCGGGCAAATTCGCGACCACCCGAGGGCCATCATGGATAAAGCCGTCGTCACCTGCGCGCTCAACGGCGTGCTGACCAATCCCAAGCAGCATCATGTGCCGGTAACCCCGGAGGAGATGGCGCGGGAGGCGAAGGCCGCGTTCAATGCCGGTGCCTCGGTGATGCACATGCACCTGCGCCAGCAGGAACCCGACAAGGGGCATATGCCGTCATGGGACGTGAACCTGTCGAAGGAAGTCCAGCAGGCGATCCGCGAGGCCTGCCCCGGCGTCATCATCAATCACACCACCGGCGTCAGTGGGCCGAACTATCAGGGCGCGCTCGATTGCGTGCGCGAGACGAGGCCTGAAATGGCCGCCTGCAACGCCGGTTCGCTGAACTATCTGAAGGTCAAGGCCGACGGCTCATGGGCCTGGCCGCCACATGTGTTCGACAACGCGCCGGACAAGATCCAGAAATATCTCGACGTCATGAAGGTAGCGAAGTCGCTCCCGGAATTCGAGTGCTTCGACGTCGGCATCGTGCGTAGCGTGGCGATGTACAAGCAGAACGGAATGTACTCCGGGCCGCTCGAATACAATTTCGTCATGGGCGTCGCGTCGGGAATGCCCGCCGATCCCGATCTGCTGCCGATCCTGCTCAAGCTGAAACTGCCGGACGCCAACTGGAGCGTCACGGCGATTGGCCGCGAGGAGATATGGCCGCTGCATCTGCGCTGCGCCGAACTCGGCGGACATCTGCGCACCGGGCTCGAGGATACGTTCTATCTCGGCGACGGCACCAAGGTGACCTCGAACGGTCAGTTGATCGAGGGCATCGTGGCCTGCGCGCGCAAGGCGGGACGCGAGATCGCGTCGCCGGCCGAGGCGCGGAAAATTCTCAAGCTGAACTAACGACAACCGAAACGGACAAAGAGCCGTGGGTTAAGACAGGGAGGTCTTCATGAGCGATCTGACAGCAACGGGCGGCGTACCCGGCCCCGGACGCATCGGGCGCGTGGCCGTCGGCGATATCCTGCGCCGCGCCGCCAAACGCTTCCCCGACCGCATCGCGCTGACTGACGGCGCGCGGCAGGTGACGTTCACCGAGATCGAGCGCGACGCCAATCGCTTCGCCAACTATCTCGTGGCGCGGGGGCTCAAGCCCGGCGAGAAGATTTCAACGATTTGCAACAATTCGGTGGAGTTCGTCAAAGCGCTGTTCGGCATTCACCGCGCGGGCCTCGTCTGGGTGCCGATCAACACCATGCTCGGCCCCTCGGACATGGATTACATTCTCGACCACGCGGGCGTGCGCTTTGCGCTGATCGACGACATGCTGCACGCGCAGCCGGAGCGGCGCGCGGCGCTGGAAAAACGCGGTGTCGATCTGATCGCCGTCGATCTTGCCGGAAAGGCCAAAGAGCAGGGGCTGGAGAGCTTCAATGACCTGATCGCAGGACAATCGGATATCGAGCCGGAAGTTGAATTCAACGACCGCGATCTGGCGATGATCATCTACACGTCGGGCACGACGTCGCGCCCGAAAGGCGCGATGCACTGTCATCTCGCGGTGGTCATGGCGGCGATGAGCAACGCCATTGAAATGAACCTCGGCCGCAATGACGGCATCACCGGGCAGTTCCCGCTGTTTCACTGCGCCGCTCATGTCCTGCTGCTGACCTATCTCTCGGTCGGCGGCAAGCTCGCGATCATGCGCGGCTTCGATCCGGTAGCCTGCATGGAGGCGGTCCAGCGCGACCGGCTGACGGTGTTTATTGGATTGCCGGCGATGTATCAGGCGATCCTCGATCATCCGCGCCGCAAGGAATTCGATCTGTCGAGCCTGCGGGCCTGTCTCTACACCATGGCGCCGATGCCGCGCCCGCTGCTGGAGCGGTGCGTTGCAGAACTGTGCCCGACATTCATGCAGCCGAGCGGCCAGACCGAAATGTATCCGGCGACGACGATGTCGCAGCCGGATCGGCAGTTGGCGCGCTTCGGCAACTACTGGGGCGAATCGATGATCGTCAACGAAACCGCGATCATGGACGACGACGGCAACCTGCTGCCGGTGGGGCAGGTCGGCGAGATCGTGCATCGTGGGCCGAACGTGATGATGGGGTATTACAAGGACCCTGAAGCCACCGCCGCCGCGCGGAAATTCGGCTGGCATCACACCGGCGACCTCGCGCTGATCGACGAGCATGGCGAGGTGCTGTTCATCGACCGCAAGAAGGACATGATCAAGTCCGGCGGCGAGAACGTCGCCTCGGTGAAGATCGAGGAAACGCTGCTGGCGCATCCGGCGGTGCTAAATGCCGCTGTTGTCGGGTTACCTCACCCGCAATGGGGCGAAGCGGTGGCCGCCTTTATCAAGCTGCGGCCCGGCGCGCAGACCGGCGAAGCCGACATCATCGAGCACTGCCGCAAGTCGCTCGGCGGATTCCAGATCCCGAAGCTGGTGCGGATTCTTGACGAGATGCCGATGACCGCCACCGGCAAGCTGCGCAAGGTCGAACTGCGCCAGAAGTTCGTCGAGCACTTCAATGCGACATCGGCTGCGTGAGAGCAAAACCCATCCATGACCGTCATTGAGAATTCGATTTCCCGCACCGGCGAGACCTATCAGGCCAACCGCGCCGGAATGCTGGCGCAGATCGCGCGGGTCAATGCGGTGGTGGGGCGCACCAGCGCGGCGTCGGAACTGTCAAAGAAAAGGTTTCATGAGCGCGGCCAGTTGCTGCCGCGCGAGCGCATCGCGCTGCTGCTCGATGCGGGTGCGCCGTTTCTCGAACTGTCTGCGCTCGCGGGCTATTGCCTCGATACGCCGGACCCGGAGAAAAGCATTCCGGGCGGTGGGACGATTGCAGGGATCGGATTCGTCTCGGGTGTTCGCTGCATGGTGACCGCCAGCGATTCCGGCATCGAAGCCGGATCGTTGCAGCCGATGGGTCTCGACAAGCGGCTGCGCTCGCAGGAGATCGCGCTGGAGAACAAGCTGCCGTCCGTGCAACTGGTGGAAAGCGCGGGCGCCAATCTCATGCGCTATCGCGTCGAAGATTTCATCCGCGGCGGCACGACCTTCCGCAATCTCGCGCTGCTGTCTGCGGCCGGACTGCCGGTGGTCACCGTTACCCACGGCTCGTCCACGGCGGGAGGCGCATACCAGACAGGGCTCTCCGACTACATCGTGATGGTGCGGGGACGAACGCGCGCGTTTCTGGCCGGGCCGCCGCTGCTCAAGGCGGCGACCGGCGAAATCGCGACGGAAGAAGAACTCGGCGGCGCGGAGATGCACACCAGCATTTCCGGGCTCGGCGATTATCTCGCGGAAGACGACCGCGAGGCACTCGGCATCGCGCGGCAGATCATGGCGGACCTCAACTGGGACCGCGCGCAGCCGGAGAGCGCTGATCCGGTGCGCGAGCCGTTATACGATGCCGAGGAACTGCTCGGCATCATGCCGATGGATCACAAGCGGCCCGTCGATATGAAGCAGGTGATCGCGCGGATTCTGGACGGCTCGGATTTTCTCGAGATCGGCGCGAACTATGGCCCCGCCACGGTCTGCGGCCACGGCCGCATCGACGGCCACGCCATCGGCATCATCACCAACAACGGCCCGCTGGACCCGAACGGCGCCAACAAGGCGACGCATTTTATTCAGGCCTGCTGCCAGTCGCGCACGCCGATCCTGTATCTGAACAACACCACGGGCTACATGGTCGGCAAGGCTTACGAGGAAGCCGGCATGATCAAGCACGGCTCCAAGATGATTCAGGCGGTGACCAACGCCACCGTGCCGCAGATTACGATTTACTGCGGCGCGTCGTTCGGCGCGGGCAATTACGGCATGTGCGGGCGCGGCTTTCATCCGCGCTTCTGCTTTTCGTGGCCCAACGCGAAGACGGCTGTGATGGGCGGCGAGCAGGCGGCCGGCACCATGGCGATTGTCGCGGAGGCCGCTGCCGCCCGGCGCGGCAAGCCGATCGAGCCCGAGAAACTGGAGGCGATGAAGTCACAGATCATCGATGTGTTCGAGAAACAGATGGACGTGTTCGCCACCAGCGGCCGGCTGCTCGACGACGGCGTGATCGATCCGCGCGACACCCGCGCGGTGCTGGCCAATGTGCTGGCGATCTGCCGCGAGGCGGAGCAGCGCAATCCGCAAAAGGTGCAGTTCTCGGTGGCGCGGCCATGAGCAAGCTAACGCCGTTCCGCAAAATCCTCGTCGCCAATCGCGGCGAGATCGCGTTGCGGGTGATGCGCACCGCAAAGCGTCTCGGCTATGAGACCGTTGCGGTCTATTCCACCGCTGACGCCAACGCCCGCCATGTGCGCGAGGCCGATCAGGCGGTGTGGATCGGCGAATCGCAGCCGTCGCAGTCATATCTGCGGATCGATGCCATCGTGGAGGCGGCAAAGGCGAGCGGCGCGGACGCGGTGCATCCGGGTTACGGCTTTCTCGCGGAGAACGCGGAGTTCGCCAAAGCCTGCCGTGAGGTTGGCCTCATCTTCATCGGGCCGTCGCCCGAGGCGATCCACGCCATGGGCAACAAGGCCGGCGCCAAGGACATCATGGAAAAAGCCGGCGTGCCTTGCGTGCCCGGCTATCAGGGCGAGGATCAGAGCGACGGCACGATGCTGACCGCCGCCAAGCGGATCGGCTTTCCGGTGATGATCAAGGCGGTCGCCGGCGGCGGCGGACGCGGGATGCGTCTCGTGCCGGACGACAAGGCGTTTCTCGAGTTTTTGCGCGCCGCGCGCTCGGAGGCGCAAAATGCGTTCGGCGATCCGAACGTCATTCTCGAACGCGCCATCGTGCAGCCACGTCATATCGAGATTCAGGTGTTCGGTGATCGTCACGGCAACGCGATCCATCTCGGCGAGCGCGATTGCTCGGTGCAGCGGCGGCATCAGAAGCTGATCGAGGAAGCGCCATCGCCTGCGGTCTCGTCTGAGTTGCGCGCGCGGATGGGCGCGACCGCCGTCGCAGCTGTGAAGGCGATTGGGTATGAAGGCGCAGGCACGCTGGAATTCCTGCTCGATGCTGCGGGCAACTACTATTTCATGGAAATGAATACGCGGTTGCAGGTGGAGCATCCGGTGACGGAAGCCATCACCGGCCTCGATCTGGTCGAACTTCAGTTGCGCGTGGCGGGTGGCGAGCCGCTGCCGCTGACGCAGGATCAGGTGACGTTCTCCGGCCACGCCATCGAGGTGCGGCTGTGCGCGGAGGATGCCGCGCATGGTTTCATGCCGCAGTCGGGCCGCACGTTGCGCTGGCTCGCGCCGCGGGAATTGCGCGTTGAGGATGCGCTGGAGTCCGGCAGCGAGATTCCGCCGTTCTACGATTCGATGATTGCAAAAATCATCAGCCATGGCGCGACACGCGACGAAGCGCGGCGCAAGCTGGCGGCAGGTCTGGCGCAGATGACGGCGCTCGGCGTCACCACCAATCAGGCGTTCCTCGCGCGGTGTCTCGACCATCCGGCCTTCGCGGCGGGGCAGGCCACCACGGCATTCATCGCCGAGCATTCGGCCGACCTGCTCGCGGCAAAGGAGGATGACGGACTGCACGCGGCGGTGGCGGCGCTGCTGGTTCATGTGTCGGCCATCGGGCCGGTTCACACGCAGCAGCGTCTGGGTCTGGCGCATGGCTACCCGATTCCGCTGCGGCTCGACCTCGACGGCCATATCATCGAGCCGGCCGTGCGGCGCGAGCGCGGCGATGTGTTCCGGATTGGTCTCGCGGAGCGCGAACACGCCCTGACGCTGAGATCGGTCGATGGCGGCGCGATCCATTTCGCCTGCGACGGCATTCTCGCCTCGGCGGACGTCGTTCGCGACGGAGCGAGCGTGTTTTTCAAATTTGCCGGAGTTACCTCGCATGTGCGCGACCTGTCCCATGCCGCCGTGCTGAAAGCCGGCGATGCGGGATCGGACGGCAAGCTACGCGCCTCCATGAACGGGCGCGTGGTCTCGGTGCTGGCCAGGGCTGGGGATGCCGTCGCGGCCGGCGCGCCGATTATCGTGCTGGAAGCCATGAAGATGCAGCATGTTCACGCAGCCCCGGTATCGGGTAGACTGGTGAGCCTGAACGCCATGGAAGGCGATCAGGTCACGACCGGGTTCGTGATTGCCGAGATCGAGGCGGCGCAGGACGCCGCTTGAGGAGAACATAGAATGTCTGACGCAACGGTGCTGCACGAAAAGCGTGGGCACGCCTTCTGGATTACCATCAATCGCCCCGACAAGCGCAACGCGCTGAACGCGTCGGTGCTCGCGGGCATTGTGGACGGCTATCGCCGCGCCCATGAGGACAACGATGTGCGGGTGATCGTGCTGACCGGCACCGGCACCAAGGCGTTCTGTGCCGGTGCGGATCTTCAGCCGGGTGCAGGTTTCGCGTTCGATCTGGCGAAGCCCAATCTGGATTATGCCGACATGCTGCGCACGGCGCAGAATGCGACCAAGCCGACCATCGCCCGGATCAACGGCGTCTGCATGGCCGGCGGCATCGGGCTGCTGTGCATGACCGACATGGCGATTGCGTCCGACGACGTGATTTTCGGATTGCCCGAGGTGAAGGTCGGCGTTTTCCCGATGCAGGTGCTGAGCCTGCTGCAGTCGATCGCGCCGCAGCGGCTGGTGCGCGAATGGTGCATCACCGGCGAGCCGTTCAGTGCGGCGGAAGCGATGGACGCGGGCTTGCTCAATCACGTCGTGCCCGCCGCCGAACTGGACGCCAAGGTCGAATGGCTGGTGTCACGGATCATCGACAAGTCGCCGACCGCGATCCGGCGCGGCAAGTACGCCATGCGCGCTCTTGCGTCGATGTCGTTCGATCAGGGCATCGCCTACACCGAATCGCAGATCGCGATATTGTCGATGACGCAGGACGCGAAAGAGGGCATGGCGGCCTTCGCGGAGAAGCGAAAACCGGTCTGGACCGGCAAATAGCGCGATGGGCAAGGTCTGGATCGAAGCCGCGCTGAACGGTCCCTGGACCCGCGCGAAGCAGCGCGGCATTCCCGTCGCCGTCGAGGAGATTGTCGCGGATGGTATCGCCTGCGCCGAAGCCGGCGCGGCCATCATTCATGCCCATGCCTATGATGTGACGACCGGGCATCAGAAGGACGACTGGGAAATCTACGCGCGCATTATCGAAGGCATTCGCGCGAAGGTGGACGTCATCGTCTATCCGACCATTCCGAGTCCTGCGTTGGGGCAAAGCCAGACGACCGACCGTTTCGGTCACACTGCCGAGCTTGCAAGGCGCGGTCTGATCGAGTGGGCCGTGATCGATCCCGGTTCGGTTCATTTCGCGCGCTTCGATGATCTGGGGCAGGGCGGCGTCTATCAGAATCCGCATGCGGATATTCTGGAAGGAATGCGGATCTCGCGAGCCCACAACGTCCATCCGAGCTACGCGATCTACGAGCCCGGATTCACGCGCCTTGGCGCGGCACTCGCGGCCATCGCGCCGCCGTCGCCAACGCCGATCTATCGCTTCATGTTTTCCGAGGAGTTCGCCTGGGGTTTTCCGCCGCGCGACAAGTATCTCGATGCGCATCTGGACTTGCTGGCGGAGGCGGCGCCCGGCGCGCCGTGGATGATTGCCGGCCTCGGCGTCGATATCACGCCGCTGATCCCGCACACGGTGGCGCGTGGCGGCCATGTCCGCGTCGGTCTCGAAGACATCAACTGGGGATCTACGCAGACCAACGAAGCGCTGGTGAAGGATGCCGCGCGCCGCGTCCGCAACGCGGGCGGTGAGCCCGCAACAACTGCTGAGGTCAGAAGTGCCTTGCGATCGATGGACGCAGTGCGCGGGCGTTCGTCTAAAGAAGCTTAGCGCCCCTTGAACACCGGCTTGCGTTTTTCCATGAACGCTGTGCGGCCTTCCTCGTAGTCCGCGCTCTTGAAGCAGGCCTGAACCACATCGTCGCAGCGCTTCATGTCGCGCTGGCTTTCGTCCTTGCAGGCCTCGCCGACAATGAACTTGATCGAATCCACGGTGAGCGGCGCGTTGCCCGCGATCGTGGCGGCGTAGTTCTTCACATAGAACTCGAGTTCCTCGTTTTCGACGATGCGGTTCACAAGGCCCATCTCGACGGCTTCCATGGCCTCGAAAATTCTTGCCGTGAAGAAGATTTCCTTGGTGAAGGACGGACCGACCACATCCATCAGCCGCTTTACGCCGGGATAGCCGTAGCCGAGGCCGAGCTTGGCGGCGGGCACGGCGAACTTGGCGTCCTCCGAGCAGATACGCAGGTCGCAGCAGCTCGCCAGTCCCATGCCGCCACCGACGCAGAAGCCGCGGATCATCGCAATCGTCGGCTTCGGGAATTCGTGGACGCTGGCATAGGCGGCCTCGACGGCCTCATTATACTTCTTCACGCCTTCCTCGGAGGCGCGCTCGTCGCCGAACTTCGAGATGTCCGCGCCCGCGACGAATGCCTTGTCGCCCGCGCCGGCCAGCACGACCACGCGGATGCTGTCGTCCTTCGCGTACTCGTTCATCAGCCGGGTGCAGGCTTCCCACATCTCCAGCGACATCGCGTTGCGGCGCTCGGGATTGTTGAAGATCACATAGCCGACGTTGCCGTCCTTGCGGGAGATCACCTTGTCGGTCGAAGCCATACGCACATTCCTTGGTTTAAAATTCAGACGACCTTGCTCTGCTCGAGCGAGGCGATCTCCTGTTCACTGAAGCCGAACTCGGCAAGCACGTCGCGGGTCTGTTCACCCGTGAGAGGCGGGCGCGCGGCAAAGCGGCTCGGCGTGCGCGACAGCGTGAACGGCTGGCCGACAAGATGCTTGCCGTTGCCGGGCAACTGCTGCGCGATGCCGAGGTGCTTCACCTGCTCGTCGCCGAACACCTCGTTGATGGCGTAGATCGGGCCGCAAGGCACGCCGGCCTCGTTCAGGATGGTCACCCATTCGTCGGTCGGGCGCTTCATCATGTGTGTTTCGATTTCGGCGTTCAGCGCGTTGCGGTTCTTCGAGCGCAGCGAAATGGTTGCGTAGTCGGGATGCGTCACCAGCTCGGGTGCGTCGATGGCCTGCGCGAACCGCTCCCAGATGCGCCCGCCCGCGGTGGCAATGTTGATATGGCTGTCGCTGGTCTTAAACACGCCGGTGGGAATGCTGTTCGGGTGATTGTTGCCGGCCTGCTTCGGCACGTCGCCGTCGACCAGCCAGCGCGCGGCCTGAAAGTCGAGCATGAAAATCTGCGCCTGCAACAGCGAGGTCTGCACCCACTGGCCTTCGCCGGAGACGTCGCGTTCCAGCAGCGCGGTGAGAACGCCGAGCGCGCAAAAGAGTCCCGCGGTGAGATCGGCGATCGGAATGCCGGCGCGCATCGGGCCTTGTCCCGGCTGGCCGGTGATCGACATCAGCCCGCCCATGCCCTGCGCGATCTGGTCGAAGCCGGGGCGCTTGGCATAAGGACCGTCCTGACCGAAGCCGGAAATGCTGGCATAGACGATGCCCGGATTGATCGCGCGGATGGCAGCGTAATCGATGCCCAGCTTGGTCTTCACGTCGGGCCGGAAGTTCTCGACGATAACGTCGGCCTTCGCGGCGAGGCGCTTGAACACATCGAGACCCTTCGGGTCTTTCAGGTTCAGCGTCATCGCGCGCTTGTTGCGGTGAAGGTTCTGGAAGTCCGGGCCTTCGCGGGGACCGCCGGGCTGCTCGCTGTCGGCGACATCCGACGGCGCGTCGATCTTGATGACGTTCGCGCCCCAGTCCGCAAGCTGCCGCACGGCGGTCGGCCCGGAGCGAACCCGGGTCAGGTCCAGCACCGTAAATCGCGACAGGGCGGCCGAGGCGCGCGGAAACGTCATGTCATTCTCCGCGCGGATTATCCGGTGTTGCCGACAAGACCGGCGGCGGCGATGCCGGCCAGTGCGGCGGTCTCGTCGTTGTCGGAGGTGTCGCCGCTGATGCCGATAGCGCCGACCAGCGCGCCGTTCTTGTCATTGATGAGAACGCCGCCGGGCACCGGGATCATCGCGCCGCGGGTCATGGTGCTGATGGCGTCGATGAAATACGGCTGCTCGTTGGCGCGCTTGAAGATCGCGCGCGAGCCCATGCCGAGCGCGAGCGCGCCGTAGGCCTTGCCGTGGGCGATTTCGCTGCGCATCAGGCTGGTGCCGTCTTCCGCCACCACGGTCTTGAGTGCGCCGCGCGCATCGAGAATGACAATTGCCATCGGCTTCAGCTTCATCTCGCGGCACTTGGCCAGCGCGGCATCGGAAATCTTGCGGGCAACGTCGAGGGTCAGGTCAGTCATTATCATGTCCTTGTGAGAGATTGATGTGCAGGGGCTTTCGCCGCGCCGTTGTCCAGACTTATGGCAAGGACGCGGGCGACGTGCAATGCGCCGCGGCCTGAACCGTCCTTGATTTGATGGCGGCAGGAGGTGCCATCGGCCACGATCAGCGCGTCATCGTCAGCCTTGCGTATAGCGGGCAGCAGGGATGCTCCAGCCATCTCCATGGAGACATCATAAGTGTCCGCGCCGTAGCCGAACGCGCCGGCCATGCCGCAGCAGCTCGATTCGATCTTTTCGACCTTGAGTCCGGGGACGAGCCGCAGGATTTTCTCCACCGGCGCAAAGGCCCCGAACGACTTCTGATGGCAATGGCCGTGAACCAGCGCGCTCTTGTCGATGGCTCCCAGCGGCAGTTGCAGGCGGCCGGCTTCGGCCTCGCGAACCAGAAATTCCTCGAACAGCAGCGCGTGGGCGCCGATGGTTTTCGCGGCGTCGTCCGCGCGCAGCGACAGCAGTTCGTCGCGCAGCGTCAGCAGGCAGCTCGGCTCCAGCCCCACGATGGGCACGCCACGTTGGGCAAAGGGCGTCAGCGTTTCGACCACCCGCGCGAGTTCGGCTTTCGCGTTCTCGATCAGCCCCGCCGAGAGGAATGTGCGGCCGCAGCACAGCGGCCTACCGCCATCGACAGGGCGGGGCAGGTGCACGCGGTAGCCGCCATCGACCAGCACGCGCAACGCGGCGTCGAGGTTTTCACGCTCATAGGCGCGGTTGAAGGTGTCAGCGAACAGCACGACCTCGCGGCCGCCTTCCGGGCCATAGGCATCATGCGCGGGCTCGAACACATCGCGCCGGAATGCGGGCAAATCGCGCGCCGCGCTGATGTTCGCCACTTCTTCGAACAGCCAGCGCAGGATCTGGCTCTTGTTGCGGAGATTGGCGAGCCAGGAAAAACGGGAAGCGAGTGCGGCGTAATGCGGAAGATAACCCACCAGCCGGTCGCGCAGCGTGAGGCCGTGCTTTGCGACGCGTGCCGCGAGCACCTCGATTTTCATCTTGGCCATGTCGACGCCAGTCGGGCATTCGTGGCGGCAGGCCTTGCAGGAGACGCAGAGCTTCATCGTCTCCATCATGGCGTCCGATGACAATGCATCGGGGCCGAGCTGGCCGGAGATCGCCAGCCGCAGCGTATTGGCGCGGCCGCGCGTGACGTCCTTCTCGTTGCGGGTGGCGCGATAGGACGGGCACATCACGCCGCCTTCGAGTTTCCGGCACGCGCCGTTGTTGTTGCACATCTCGACCGCGCCCTGGAAACCGCCGGCGGCGCCAGGATATGCCGACCAGTTGAGAACCGTTTTGATGTTCTCGACTTTGTAATCGGGCGCATAACGGAACAGCGAGCGGTCATCCATCTTCGGCGGATGCACGATCTTGCCGGGGTTGAGGGTGTTGTCCGGGTCGAACCGCTCTTTTACTTCCTCGAAGGCGTGAACGATTTTCGGGCCGAACATCTGCGCGTGAAATTCCGAGCGTACGAGGCCGTCGCCGTGTTCGCCGGAATGCGAACCCTTATACTCGCGCACCATGGCGAAGGTTTCTTCGGCGATGGCGCGCATCGCCTTGACGTCGGTGTCGAGCTTCAGGTTCAGCACCGGGCGCACATGCAGGCAGCCTTCGGACGCATGGGCATACATGGTGCCGCGCGTGCCGTGCTTCTCGAATATTTTGTTCAGGCGCTCGGTGTAGTCTGCGAGGTGCGGCAGCGGCACCGCGCAATCCTCGACGAAGGACACAGGTTTTCCTTCCTGCTTCATCGACATCATGATGTTGAGGCCGGAGGTGCGGAAATCCGAGATCGCGGCCTGCATCGCCGGATCGGCGACGTCGACCACGCCGCCCCAGCGCTGCTTGGGCTTGTCCCAGCCGAATCCGAGATCGGCCATCACGTCGCCGAGTTGCTGGAGCTTGTGCAGGTTCGCGGCCTGATCGGCTTCCGCGAACTCGACGATCAGCAGCGCATCGGGGTCGCCTTTCACCACGGATTCGATGATCGGCCTGAACATCGCGATATCGCGGCCGAGCGCGATCATGGTGCGGTCCACCAGTTCCACCGCGATGGGCTTCAGCTTCACCAGATGCTGGGCTGCGCCCATCGCCTCGTAGAAGCTGCCGAAATGGCAGACGCCGAATACTTTTGGGCCGAGCAGCGGCCACAGCTTGAGTTCGACGCGCGTGGTGAAGGCAAGCGTGCCTTCCGAGCCCACCAGAAGGTGCGCCATGTTGTTGACCGGCTGCGGCGTCAGCGCGTCGAGATTGTAGCCGCCGACCCGGCGCTGCACGTGCGGAAACCGTGCCGCGATCTCGTTCGCTTCGCGCTCGCCGATCGCCAGCATGTCGCGAAACAGGTCGCGGCCCGGCATCTCGGTATTCTGCCGCGCCATGTCGCGCGGCACCTCGCCGAAATGCAGCAGCGTGCCGTCGGCCAGCGCCGCGTCCATCGCAATGGTGTTGTCGCGCATGGTGCCGTAGCGCAGCGAGCGCCCGCCGCAGGAATTGTTGCCCGCCATGCCGCCGATAGTGGCGCGCGACGCGGTCGAGACGTCCACCGGAAACCACAATCCATGTTTCTTCAGTTGCCGGTTGAGATCGTCGAGCACGATGCCGGGCTCGACCACGCAGGTGCGCTTCTCGACGTCGAACGAGATCAGTTTGTTCAGGTGCTTCGAGACATCGATGACGATGCCGTCATTGACCGTCTGGCCGCATTGCGAGGTGCCGCCGCCGCGTGGCGTGACGACGCGTCCGTCATCGCGCGCAATCGCCATGGCGCGCAGCGCATCGTCCACGGTGCGGGGCACGACCACGCCGAACGGCTTGATCTGATAGAACGACGCGTCGGTGGCGTAGCGCCCGAGGTCGAACGGATTGAACAGCACATCGCCGTCGATCTCGCGCGTCAGGCGCGCGGCGAGGGCGCTGTCCTGCGCCGTGGTCTTTCCGGTCGCGGCTTTCTGATGAGCCATTTGTTCCAGATGCCCTAACTTTCGTACGCGCGGAGGCCAATCAATTACACGCCGTCATTGCGAGGAGCGCTTGCGACGAAGCAATCCAGTCTTTCTCGGCCCAAAAGAGGTGGATTGCTTCGCTTCGCTCGCAATGACGAGCAGAGACTTCAACTCTCTTCGCCGCGCAGCGGCGCGACGTCCGCCGGGGGATTTCCGGTCGGCTGATTCTCAAGCAGATACTCGCAGACGGCGTCGCACTTCTTGCGCATGTGATCGAACATCAGCCGGCTCATCTGATCGCCGTCGCGGCGGCGCAGCGCATCGACGATGGCTTCATGCTCGCGCATGGCGTCGCTCAGGCGGTCACGGCGCACGAGATTGGCCGAATAGCGCAGCCGCTTCACGATGGCGTTCGCAGTGGCGTAGCTCGACGACAGAAACGGATTGGCGGCGGCATCGACGATGGCCTGGTGAATTTTCTGGTTGAGGCGGAAATAATCCGCCACTTCCTGCCGCAGATAGTGCGTGTACATCTCCAGATGCATCTGCTCGATGGCGGCGATGTCGGCGTCGGAGATTTTCTCGCAGGCCGCCTTGCCCGCGACGAAGTCGAAACCCGCGAGCAACTCGAACAGGTTGCGGATGTCGGTTTCGGAAAACTGCCGGACCCGCGCGCCGCGATTGGGCAGCAGCTCGATCAGGCCTTCGGAGGCCAGAACCTTGAGCGCCTCGCGCAGCGGCGTGCGCGACACGTCGAACCGTTCGCACAGTTCACGCTCGGGAATGCGGCTGCCGGGCTCAAGATGTCCCTCAACGATGAAGTCGCGAATCTGGCTGAGCAGGTCGCTGTGCAGCGACGACGGCGCGGCCGCGACGACTTCCAGCGAACTGGCTCTCAAAAGATTATTCAAAATCTCAGGCCTCCCGACCTTGTGCCGGCGCGTCAGTCTGCGGGATTGAGCGAATAAATCCAGCAAATACAGAGAAGGCTGCCGCGTTATTCCCAACTCCCTTAGAGGTATCGGATATTTCGGTTGTGAAAAAGAATTATCTGAATACAATCTTCTTCAAGAAAATCTCGCAATGCACAAATGTTGCATTCAAAAAGAGTTTTGGGAGCGCCAACGATGTCCAATGCCTCTGTCCACACTGGACGGCACTTCCTCCAGATTCCTGGACCGACCAACGTGCCCGACCGCGTGCTGCGGGCGATGGACATGCCGACCATCGATCATCGCGGGCCGGAATTTGCGCAGCTTGGCTTCGAGGTGATCGAAGGCGCCAAGAAGATCTTCAAGACCAAAAACCCGGTGGTGATCTATCCCTCGTCGGGCACCGGCGCGTGGGAAGCTGCCATCGTCAACACGCTGTCGCCGGGCGATAAGGTGCTGATGGTCGAAACCGGGCACTTTGCGACGCTGTGGCGCGCGCTCGCCGAGCGCATGAAGATCGAGGTCGAGTTCGTGCCCGGCGACTGGCGTCATGGCGTCAGCGCGGCCGAGGTCGAAGCGCGGCTTGCGAAGGACAAGCAGCATCTCATCAAGGCCGTGATGGTGGTGCACAGCGAAACCTCCACCGGCGTCGCCAGCCGCATCCACGAGGTTCGCAAGGCGATGGACCGCGTCAAGCATCCGGCGCTGCTGATGGTGGATTCCATCTCGGGTCTCGGTTCGATCGAATACGATCATGACGGCTGGGGCGTCGACGTCACCGTCTGCTGTTCGCAGAAGGGGCTGATGCTGCCGCCGGGGCTCGGCTTCAACGCGATCTCCGAAAAGGCGCTGGCCGCGTCCAAAACCGCCACGTCGATCCGCTCCTATTGGGACTGGCACGAGATCCTCAACGCCAACAAGGCCGGCTCGTGGTCCTACACGCCCGCGACCAACCTGCTGTACGGCCTCAAGGAAGCGGTCGCGATGCTGCTGGAGGAGGGGCTGGACAACGTGTTCGCCCGTCACAAGCGCTATTCGGCGGCGACGCGCGCGGCGGTGTCCGCATGGGGCCTTGAAAATCTTTGCCTCGAGCCGCTGGAATATTCCCCGATCACCACGGCCGTGCTGATGCCGGAAGGCCATGACGCCGACCAGTTCCGGAAGGTGACGCTGGAGAATTTCGACATGTCGCTGGGTTCGGGTCTCAGCAAGGTCAAGGGCAAGGTGTTCCGCATCGGGCATCTCGGACATTTCAACGACCTCATGCTGATGGGCACGCTGGCCGGCGTCGAGATGGCGCTCGGTCTGGCCAAGGTGCCGCACCGCAAGGGCGGCGTGATGGCGGCGATGGAGGTTTTGACGGGGCGCGATGCGTCGCCGGCACTTGCCAAGACGGCGGTGGCGTAAGGCCGCTGCCCGCACTGAATTCAAATCCGCAGCATAGCGGAAGCACAAACCAAGGTCCGGCAACGCCCGGATTCAGAAAGTTACAGGGAGAAGACCGCATGAAGACTCTCATCAAGGCCACAAGCGTGCTTGCGATGATGGCGGCCAGTGCGCCGGCTGTTGCGTGGGAACCGGCCAAGCCTGTCGAAATCGTCGTCGCCGCCGGCGCCGGCGGCGCATCCGACCAGATGGCGCGCATGATGCAGGCCGCGATCCAGAAAAATAACCTGATGAAGCAGCCCGTCATCGTCTCGCTGAAGGGCGGCGCATCCGGCGCGGAAGCGCTGATGTACATGAAGGGCAGCGAGGGCGATCCGAACAAGGTGCTGATCGCCTATTCGCTGATCTACATGCTGCCGCTGTCGGCGAAAATCCCGTTCAACTGGCGCGACCTCACGCCGGTGTCGGTGGTTGCGATGGACCAGTTCGTGCTGTGGGACAATGCGGCAGGCGCGAAATCCGTGAAGGATTTCATCGCCGCCGCCAAGGCGTCGAGCACGCCGTTCAAGATGGGCGGCACCGGCTCCAAGCGTGAGGACCACGTGCTGACGGTGTTCATGGAAAAGAAGACCGGCGCGAAGTTCTCCTATCTGCCTTACAAGTCGGGCGGCGAAGCGGCGACCCAGCTCGTCGGCAACCACACCGAAGCCAACGTCAACAATCCGTCCGAGAACCTCGAAGTGTGGCGCGCCGGTCAGGTGCGTGCGCTCTGCGTGTTCGACAAGGAGCGCATCTCGTACAAGACCAAGGTCACCGAGACGCAGTCGTGGAACGACATCCCGACCTGCAAGGAAGAGGGACTCGACATGCAGTATCTGATGCTGCGTGCACTGTTCCTGCCCGGCAAGGCGACGCCGGAACAGACCGAATTCTATGTCGATCTGTCGAAGAAGATTACCCAGACGCCGGAATACAAGGACTACATGGAGAAGCAGGCTCTGAAACCGGTCTTCATGACCGGAAAAGAGATGCTCAAGTTCCTTGAAGAGGACGATGCCCTGAACAAGTCACTCATGACTGAAGCGGGTTTCGTCGCAAACTAACCTCGTCCATCGGGGATCTGGCGCCGCTGTCCAAGCGGCGGCGTCAGATTTTACTCATCTCTCTCAAGATCGCCGCGGATTCCCGACATGGCCCAAGACATTGAAATCGTCGTCGAGGATCCGACAGCGCCGGATGAAAATTCGCCCGCCGTCACCAACACCCGCACCGTCGAAGCGGTGGTCATGGTGTTGCTGTTCGCGCTGGCCCTGCTACTCGGCTGGGACAACTGGCGCACCGGCGCGTCGTGGGATTCGACCGGCCCGCAGGCCGGCTATTTCCCGTTCTATCTCTCCATCATTCTCGGCGGCGCAGCCCTTTACGGCCTCGCCGGACTTGTGATGAGGCGCGCCGAGGGACTGGACACCTTCGTCACCCGCGCGCAGTTGCGGCGGGTCATGCAGGTGTTCGTGCCGACGCTGCTGTTTTGTCTGGCGATGCAATGGCTCGGGCTTTATGTCGCCAGCTTCCTTCTCATTGCAGGCTTCATGGCGATCATCGGCAAGATCGCGTGGTGGAAGTCGCTGCTGACCGCCTTCATTTTCGTCGCGATCATGTTCGGGGTCTTCGACATCGCGTTCGACGTCATCATGCCGAAGGGACCGCTCGAAGCGGTCTTCGGACGCTAAGCAACAGGCCGGTAGGACACGATCATGGAAGCACTCGGCCTGTTGTTTCACGGCTTCGCGGTTCTCTTCACCTGGAAGATTCTCGCGCTGATGATGGTCGGGCTCGTGCTCGGCATCTTCGTCGGCGTGCTGCCGGGGCTCGGCGGCCCCAACGGCGTGGCGATCCTGCTGCCGCTGACCTTCACGATGGACCCGACGTCGGCCATCGTCATGCTGTCCTGCATTTACTGGGGCGCGCTGTTCGGCGGCGCGATCACCTCGATCCTGTTCAATATTCCGGGCGAGGCATGGTCGGTCGCGACCACGTTCGACGGTTATCCGATGGCGCAGAACGGCCAGGCCGCGGAAGCACTGACCGCCGCGTTCACCTCGTCGTTCATCGGCTCGCTGGTCGCGGTGATGCTGATCACGTTTCTCGCGCCAAGCATCGCCGGTTTCGCGCTCAAATTCGGGCCGCCTGAATTCTTCGCGGTCTATCTGCTGACCTTCTGTTCGTTCGTGGGGCTCGGCCGCGAGGCCAAGCACAAGACCATTATCTCCATGGCGCTCGGCCTGCTGCTGGCCGGCGTCGGCCTCGACACCGTGTCGGGTCAATTGCGCATGACCTTCGGTTCGACCGATCTGTTGCGCGGCGTCAACTTCCTCGTCGCGGTGATCGGCCTGTTCGGCATCAGCGAGATCTTGCTGACGATGGAGGAGCGGCTCGCGTTGCGCGGCCATGCGGCGCGCATCAGCCTGCGCACGGTCATCGATGTCTGGAAGAGCTTGCCGAAGTATTGGGCGACGCTGCTGCGCTCGTCGGTGATCGGCTGCTGGCTCGGCATCACGCCGGGCGGCGCGATCGCGGCGTCGTTCATGGGTTACAATCTCGCCAAGCGTTTTTCCAAGGACAAGGAGTCGTTCGGCAAGGGCCGCATCGAGGGCGTGTTCGCGCCGGAAACCGCCGCCCATGCCTCGGGCACGGCGGCGCTGCTGCCGATGCTGGCGCTCGGCATTCCCGGCTCCGGCACCGCGGCGATCCTGCTCGGCGGCCTGATGGTGTGGGGGCTCAATCCCGGCCCGCTGCTGTTCGTGGAGCACAAGGATTTCGTCTGGGGCCTGATCGCGTCGATGTATCTCGGCAACGTCGTCGGCCTCATATTGGTATTGACGACCGTGCCCATTTTCGCGTCGATCCTGCGCGTGCCGTTCGCGGCCATCGCGCCGATGATCGTGGTGTCCTGCGCCATCGGCGCCTACGCCATCCAGAACGCGATGTTCGACATCTGGCTGATGCTGCTGTTCGGCGTGGTCGGCTACGTCTTCAAGAAGATCGGCATTCCACTAGCGCCGTTCACGCTGGCGCTGGTGCTCGGCAGCCGCGCCGAGGACGCGTTCCGTCTCGCCATGATCGGATCGGGCGGCACCGTGAAGGTGTTCTGGTCGAACGGCCTCGTCGGCACCATCACGACGCTCGCCATCGTGCTGCTGTTCTGGCCGGTGATCGACAAGGTCTTCGACATGTTCCGGCGCAAACCAAGTCCGGCGCGGGCTTAACCCTGCGTCGCGCCGGTGACTTTGCACGAGCCTGTCGCGGCTTCCTGATCGATGAAGGGAAACTTGGTCTTCTTGAACAGCTTCGTCGTCTTCGGCTTGACGGTCAGCGCCAGCCGCTGATCGGTCTCGATCTTGCGGCCGCCGGTCTTGGACATGTAATCGCACTTCACGCGAATGTCCTTCACCGCGAAATCATTGTCGTTGGTGACGGTGATGTCGGCGGTCCCGATATTGTTGGAGCCGGGCTTGCGCCACTTCTCGATGGAGATCTTGACCTTGTCGCCGGGTTCGGCGGCGAAGGCCGGGCCGGTTGCACCCAGAAAGATCGCTGCGATGGCGGACATGATGATCGGTTTCATTGTTCGAAATCCTGACGGTTTAAAATAAAATCTGAGGGCTGGGACGCAGCGGTCCCGGAATACTGAAATCAAGGTGTAGCCATTGAGTGCCAGCGTTTCGCCGCTACTATAGTGGCCGTGAAGCCGGGACGGCAACGGCATCTGGATATGACTCGCGACAGGATTTGCAATGAACGACATCTGGCGACTCCCGGCTACTGAACTTGCGTCGCACATCCGGTCTCGAAAACTCTCGGCCAGAGAAGCCGCATCGGCCGCTCTCGATCGATTGAACGCGGTCAATCCCGCGATCAACGCGGTCGTCGCTCACCGGCCCGAGGAGACGCTGGCGCAGGCGGACGCTATCGACGCCATGATCGCCAGGGGCGAAGATCCCGGCGCGCTCGGCGGTGTTCCCGTTACGACCAAGGTCAACGTCGATCAGGCCGGATTCGCTACCACGAACGGGCTGAAGCTGCAGCGTGACCTGGTGGCGCAGACCAACAGCCCGGTAGTGGACAATCTGCTCAGGGCAGGCGCTGTCATCGTCGGACGCACCAACGCGCCGGCCTTTTCGGCCCGGTGGTTCACGACGAATTTGTTGCACGGCGACACCAAAAACCCGCGCGATCCATCGATCACGCCCGGCGGCTCATCCGGTGGTGCTGCGGCAGCCGTCACGGCCGGCATCGGCCATATCGCCCACGGCACCGACATCGCGGGCTCGATCCGCTACCCGGCCTATGCCTGCGGGGTGCATGGCCTGCGGCCGACCGTTGGCCGCATCCCGGCCTTTAATGCGTCATCGCCGGAGCGCCCCATCGGTCCACAGATCACGGCCGTCTCGGGTCCGATCGCGCGCACCGTCGGCGACGTGCGGCTGGCGTTTCACGCCATGTCGAGGCGCGATCCGCGCGATCCGTGGTGGGTGCCCGCGCCGCTGGAAGGGCCGGCGCGCGAGAAACGCGCGGCGATCTGCCTGCGTCCGGACGGTCTGGAGACGGCGAAGGCGGTCAGCGATGCCGTTGCCGATGCCGGCAAGCGGCTGGAGCGGGCAGGCTGGATCGTTGAGGAGATCACCGACATTCCGCCCTTCGCCGAGGCGGCCGATCTGCAAATGAAACTCTGGCTGTCGGATGGCTATGACGCCCTGCGGGATGCCGCCGAGCGCGAGGGCGATCCCGGTGCGCTGGCCATTCTTCGCGATCAGGAGAAGGTCGCGCGGGCGCTCGATCTTGCCACGTTCTCGAAGCTGCTGACCCGGCGCGCGACGCTGGTGCGCGCGTGGGAAATGTTTTTCGAGACCTACGCGGTAATCGTGATGCCGCCTTGCGGAGAACTGCCGTTCGAATGGCAACTCGATCTGAAAGGCGAGGCATCGTTGCACCGGGTGCTTCGGGCACAGATGCCGCAGATCGCGCTGCCGTTCATCGGAATGCCGGGGCTCACCGTCTCGACGGGGCTCGTCGGGCGGGTGCCTGTCGGCGTTCAGATCGTCGCGGGCCGTTACAGGGAAGACCTTTGCCTAGCGGCAGGCGAAGCCGTTGAGGCCGGCGGCGTGCCGGCAAGCCCGATCGATCCCGTGCTGGCCTGAAGGCGGCGCTTGGCGCGAAAGACACTTTCGGTCTCGGAAAGCAGCTGCTGCGTGCGCCGCACCACGCTTCGTCCGGCCTTGAGATCGCGGTTGGCCACGTGAAGCAGCCGGTGGCCCTCCACGACGAGTTCGCGAGCGTGTTGCATTTGCTCCGCAAATGAAACAGCCGCAGATACTGCTTTGACCGTGGTCATGGTGCGTTTCCTGTCTGCGTGCCCGGCAGTCACCAACGGCGATGCTAGCCAATAGTTCAGCGTGAGTCCCGCCGGGCGATGAAATTTTCCACCGCCAACCGATTCGCAGCCAACGCCTTGGCATTCCGGAGGGATTCTCCGTTGAACCGGTTCGGGGGCGGGGCCGTCCAACCAAAATGCCGCAGCGCCACCCCTCTCCATCCTTTGACTTGGCAAGGGGCGAACGGCGTCGCAGAAGGGTCGCATGCGAATTCGCGCGGCCCTCTGGATATTGCTTTGCCTGCCGGTGGTTCTCGCGGCCACGCAGAGCCATGCGGGCACAATGGAGCGCGGCGCTGCGATCACCGATCCCGAGATTTTGCGCGCGCTCGACGGCGCAAGGTTATCTCTCGCGCGGCTGCTCGGCGCGGATCCCGGCAGTTCGAGCGCAGGCCTGTTCGCGCTGCCGTCGATGGCGACCGTTCAGGCCGCGACCGACCGCGACTTCAACAGCTATGTCGTTGCGCACAAGGATGGGACCGACAAGGTCAATCTGTTCGACCGCGACGCGCTCAATGCACCGGACACGCGCTTTGAACTCGTCGGCGTCGTCAACCGGATGGACCGCGCCTATGTGTCGCCCGGCGAATGCGGTGAAATACGTCTGGTCTATCGTCCCATTGCGAACCACGAGTCCACGAACAAGGACAGGCCGCCGTCGCGGCTGCCGATGACGCTCAGCCTCATCATGAAGGCGAGGCCGGCCAATGCAGGCGGGCTGACCGGTGGCGAACTGTCGAAGCGCTGGCTCACGTTGGGTGATCCGCTTCCTGCGGATGCAGGTTCAACCCTGACGGCCAGTGGCGGCGCGCTGGAATGGATCACGCACGAGGCCATCGACCGCATCGAGATCAACATTCAGGTCGCGCGGGCGTCGGCCAATGCAAGTGATTTCGAGGGCAGGGCGGATTATCTGATGAAGGTGTTCCGCTACGATCTGCAAGCTGCGCGCTTCAACGAGTCGCCGATGGAGAACCAGATCGACATTGAGCGGATTCGTTCGGATGCGGCGCTCGCTGTGGACTTCAGGCAGTGGCTGCTCGATCCCGCGCACCTTGCAGACTTCGACCGCGGCACGGTTGTGCTGCCGGATCGTTTTCTCGCCATGAGCGTCATCAACCAAACGCCGTCGCATGTCGATAGCGCGGCGAGCGAACTGTTTGCGGACGACGACATCGTTGCGGCATTGGCCAAAGCTTCGGAGAAGGCATCGGCGAACGCGCCACTCCAGAACATCCTGTCGCCGGCAGGCTTCGCGCGCCGTCTCGACGACATGACCTGCGCCGGATGTCACCGCACCCGCGCGGTCGGCGGCTTTCATGTCACGGGTCTTGAGCATCCGGGGCGGCCGTCGGCCAGCGTTGTGGCGGCGGCCTCGCCGCATTTCTTCGGCGATCAGGAGCGCCGCCGCGACATTCTCGCGGCGTTTCGCGACGGCCGCACGCCGGACTTCTCGCGCGGATTTTCTGCGCGTCCGCAGCCGCGCCGTTCGCATGAACTGGCCGGCACCACCTACGTCAACGGCTGGGGTGCGGTGTGTTCCGCAACCGCCGCCGATGCAGCACCGGACAAGAGCTTTACGTCATGGACCTGCGCGGAAGGGCTGACGTGTCAGACGCTCCCCGGCGCGACTGCATCGCGCACCGGGTTCTGTTTTCCGAAATGACCCGTTGCGTTGTTACGCCACGATCCCTGCGGCGCGCATCTTGGCGATCTCCGCCGCCGTGAAGCCCGCAGCACCCAGCACCTCGTCGCTATTCTGCCCGACATTCGGCGCCATGCGCGGCTGCACTTTCTTTGCGCCTTCGATGAAGATCGGTGTGTTGATGGTGCGCAGCTCGCTGTCGGCAAACGGTACGACGGCCTCCGTCACACGCATCTGTTCGTCGTCCGGAATGTCGGTCGGAATGCCGACCACGCCGAAGATCAAGCCGTTGCCGTCAAGAGCCTTGCGCCAGTAGGCGAGGGGCTTGGTCGCGAACACCTTGTCGAGAATCGCGATCAGTTCCGGCGCATGCTTGTGACGCGCCACCTTGGTCTCGAACCGAGGATCGGCCAGCAGGTCTTCGCGCTCGATCACCTTGGTGAAGACGGGAAACTGCTTCTCCTCGTTGAGAAGCGACAAGATGATCCAGCGATCGTCGGCGCATTTGTAATGGCAGGTCACGGCATTGAGCGCGCGGTCGCGCGGCGGACGCTTCTGGAAGGTCGCGCCGCAGAGTGCGGCCTGCGCATAGATGCCGTTGGACCAGATGCCGTTGACCATGAGGTTCGACATCACCTGTGTGCCCTTGCCGGTGCGCTCGCGCTGGTACAGCGCGGTGACGATACCGGCGAACAAAGACATCGCGCAGGGATGGTCGCCCATGCCGGGCATCGAGCGCGCGGGCGTGGATTCGTCGGTCTCGCGCACGAGGTCCATCAGGCCGGAGCGCGCCCACCATGCGTTGCTGTCGAAGCCCGGCTTGTCGGCTTCCGCGCCGGTCTCGCCGTAGCCGGTGAACGACGCATAGATCAGCCGGTCGTTGAGCGGAGCGAGATCCTTCCAGGTGACGCCGAGCTTCTTGCGCACAGGCGGTGGAAAGTTGGTGATGAACACGTCGCACTCGGCGGCGAGCTTGCGCAGCACGGCCTGGCCCTCGGGCTTGGAGAGATCGAGCGCGAGGCTCTTCTTGTTGCGGCCTTCCAGCATCCACGCATAGTTGTACGGGCTGATCGGATATCCCGGCAGGTTGGGCAGGTTGCGGACCGGATCGCCCGCGCCCGGCGGCTCGATCTTGATGACGTCGGCCCCGAAATCGGACAGCGCGGTGGCGGACGACGGCGCGGCGATGAAGCTCGCACAGTCGATGACCTTGAGACCCTCGAAAATTCCCTGACCCATTACGGCGTATTCCCTTGTTTCTTGCTTCGGGACCGCCGGTGGGTGGGGCCCCGCTAATCGTTTTTGCGTTCGTCCGAGATCGCCTTGCCGTCGTTCGGCAGCGCGCCCGGGGCGACCAGAGTGACATTGCCCTGCAGCTTTGTCACGGCACGCAGGGTGGACGCAATCGCATCCCGCAATGCATCGCCGGGGGTTGCGGTTTCCGCCGACAGCGTCATCACATCGGCTTCGTTGTCGCGGGTGACAATGAGGCGAAGCCGCCCCAGTTCGGGGTGCCGTTTGCCGACTTCGGCGATCTGCTCGGGACGAACGAACATGCCCTTGACCTTCGCGGTCTGATCGGCGCGGCCCATCCAGCCCTTGATGCGCATGTTGGTCCGGCCGCAGGGGCTTTGTCCGGCAAGGACCGCGCTGAGATCGCCGAGCGCCAGGCGAACCCACGGATGATGCGGGTCCAGCGTCGTGACCACGATCTCGCCGACATCGCCGTCCGCGACCGGCTCGCCGGTTCCGGGCTTGACGATTTCGACGATGATGTTCTCGTTGACCACCAGGCCTTCGCGCGCGGAGGTCTCATAGGCCACGACGCCGAGGTCGGCGGTGCCGAACATCTGATAGGCGTCGATACCGCGCGCTTTCATTTCGTCTTGAAGTGATTTTGGAAACGCAGCGCCTGACAAAAGCGCGCGCTTGATCGAGGATGCGTCGCGGCCCGCCTTGTCGGCGGCGTCGAGCAGGATCTTGAGGAAGTCGGGCGTGCCGGTATAGGCGGCGGGGCGATAGGCCTCGATCAGTTCGAACTGCTGTTCGGTGTTGCCAGGGCCGGCGGGAATCACCGCGCATCCGAGCGCGCGGGCCGCGCCGTCGAAGATGAAGCCGCCCGGCGTCAGGTGGTAGCTGAAAGTATTGAGCACGACATCGCCGGGGCGGAAGCCGGCGGCGTACAGCGCGCGCGCGCCGCGCCACGCATCGAGGCTGACGGACTCGGGCTCGAAGATGGGGCCGGGCGAGGTGAACAGCCGCCCGAACGTTCCGGCATGGGCATGGACGAAGCCGCCGAATGGCGGCGCGGCCTTGTGGAAGACAGGCAATTCCGATTTGCGCAGCACCGGCAATGTCGCCAGCGCCGCGCGGTCCGTGATGGTCGCGAGGTCGATACCCTTGAAGCGCTCGGCATAGGCCGGGGCCTTCGCGGCTGCGCGCAGCAGGTCAGGCAACCGCATGAACAGTTCGGTGTCGCGCTCCTGCGGCGAGCGTGTTTCGAGGGCGTCGAAGTGGCTAGTCATTGACGGTCCATTTATTCGTCATTGCGAGGAGCGAAGCGCCGAAGCAATCCAGTCTCTGCTTCAATTCTCATCGCGACTCGGTGTCGGCCATCCGTGGATTGCTTCGCCGCGCTCGCAATGACGTTACAGCCAGCGCTTGCGGCGTTTGAAGCTCTTGAGGTTCTTGAAGCTCTTGCGCTGATCGCCGGCGCCGCCGAGATAGAATTCCTTGACGTCTTCGTTGTCGCGCAGTTCGGCGGCGGTGCCGTCGAGCACAACCTTGCCTTGCTCCATGATGTAACCATGGCTCGCCACCGACAGCGCTGCGCGCGCATTCTGCTCGACGAGCAGGATGGTGACACCGAGGTCACGGTTGATCTGCTTGATGATGCCGAAAACTTCCTTGACCAGCAGCGGCGACAGACCCATCGACGGCTCGTCCATCAGGATCACTTTCGGGCGCGCCATCATGGCGCGGCCGATCGCCAGCATCTGCTGTTCGCCGCCGGAGAGATACCCGGCGAGGCCGGTGCGCTCCTTGAGGCGCGGGAAATACTTGTAGACCATGTCGATGTCGTCATCGACATTCTTGTCGCTGCGCGTAAAGGCGCCGAGCCGCAGATTTTCCAGCGACGTCATGTCCGAGATAATGCGGCGGCCTTCCATCACCTGAAAGATGCCGCGACGCACGATCTTGTCGGGATCGATGCCGTCGATGCGCTCGCCGTCGAATACGATTTCGCCGCGGGTGACTTCACCGTCCTCGGTCTTGAGCAGGCCGGAGATCGCCTTCAGCGTGGTCGACTTGCCCGCGCCGTTGGCGCCCAGCAGCGCGACGATTGCGCCCTTCGGCACGTCCATGCTCAGGCCGCGCAGCACGAGGATGACGTTGTCGTAAACCACCTCGATATTGCGCACGGCGAGCAGCGGCGCGGCAGTTGCTGCGGCGGCCGGTCGGGCATCTTGTTCAGCGGCTGTTTGCACGGTGGTCGTCCTGGGTTTTCTGAACCTCTCCCTGTTTACGGGGAGAGGTCGAAGCCTGAGCCTAGCGAAGGGTTCGGGTGAGGGGCGATGCTCCGAACCGGGAGTTGTGTGCCCCTCACCCCAACCCTCTCCCCGCAAAGCGGGGAGAGGGAGCAGGGTGTTACCAGCCGAGCCATTCGTTCTTGCGCGGCAGATCGACGGTCTTCACCTTCTCGAGCTTGACCGTGCCCGCCTTGACGAGATCAGCGACGGACGCATCGGTCGCGCCGGAGACCTTCATCCGGTAGATGTCGACCTTGAGCGTCGGACGGTGATCCTTGTCGGTCCAGGTCGAGGGATTGCAGACGCCTTCCATACCGGCCGGCACCCAATCCTTCTTCTGGTAGAAGCCCTTCTTGACGTTCTCGCCGACCGCGCCGCCGTTCTTGGCGGCCCATTCGACGGCTTCCTTCATGTACAGCGCGGTGCAGACGCCCGCGACGTAGTGCACCGGACGGTAAGCCGTGCCGGCCGCGTCGGACATCTTGGAGATCTCCTGGACCATCTTCATGCCGGGTGCGTTGCCGCCCCATGCCACAGCGGTGCGCAGCGGGAACACCACGCCATCGGCGGCGGTGCCGGCGGCCTTCGCGGCGTTCTCGTCCATGCCCCAGACGTTGCCCATGAACTGGACGTCGGTACCCGCGGCCTTACACGCGTTCAGCACCGAGATGTTGGAGCCGGCGGTGTTGCCGAGATAGGCGTAGTTCGCGCCCGAACTCTTCAGCGTGAGACACTGCGCGCTGTAGTCGCCGGGGGTGAGGGCGAACACAATCGCCGGAAGCACCTCGAAGCCGAGTTCGGCGGCGAGCGCCTCACCGGCTGCCTTCGGCGCGTTCGGATACGGATGGTTCGCACCCATGTGAACGTATTTCGGCTTGCCGGACTTGCCCTTGGACTTCCAGTCGTCCGCGGCCCACGTCAACATGCCGCGCAGCGCGTCCGAGTAGCTCGGGCCGTAGAAGAAGTTGTAAGGCGCGGGCTTGCCCTTGCCGCCGGCGCCGGTCGGGTCCGAAAGCGCCGCTGCGTAGGAGCCCGAGATGTCCGGAATCTTGTCTTCCGACAGGAAGCCGGTGAGGGCTTCGGTATCGGCGGTGCCCCATCCGAGAATGGCGGCGACCTTGTCGGAGCCGGACCATTTCTTGTACTGCGCGATGGCGCGCGGCACCTGATAGCCGTAGTCGACGGTGTCGACCTTCACCGGCTTGCCGTCGATGCCGCCGTTCTTGTTGACGTAGGCGAACGTGTCCGCGACGCCCTGGCCGAACGGCGTGCCGACGTCGGACGTCGCGCCGGAATAATCGGCCAGATGGCCGAGCGAGACTTGCGCCTGAGCGACGCCGGCCGTACTGCCGAGCAGCAGGGCGAGCGACGCCGTACTCAATAATTTCGTCATGGTCATAAGCGTAGTCCTCCGGTTTCCTCTTGAGATTTCTTGCGAGGTCTTCTTGTTTTGTCCCGTTCCGACCTCAATGCGAGAACGGGTAGAGTTTCCAGTAAGCCTTGATTTGCCGCCACCGGTGGGCAAGCCCGTCCGGCTCAAAAATCAGAAAGACGATAATGATGACGCCGATGGCCATCTCGCGCAAGAAAGCGATGTTGTTCTTGAGGCCGAGGGCTTGATCGATCGAGCTGCCGCTGAGTGCTGCGCTGATCCATTCCATCGATTCCGGCAGCAGGACCATGAACGCGGTGCCGAGCAGGGTGCCCATGATCGATCCGATGCCGCCGATGATGATCATGGCGAGGAAGATGATGGAGCGGTCGATGCCGAAGCCTTCGTTGGAGACCACCTGATTGTAATGCGCGTAAAGCGCGCCGCCGACGCCGGCGAAGAATGCCGCGAGGCCGAACGACAGCGTGCGGTATTTGGTGAGATTGATGCCCATGATCTCGGCGGAGAGATAGTGATCGCGCACCGCGACCAGCGCGCGTCCGTCGCGCGTCCGCATCAGGTTGGTGACGAACAGATAGCAGACGATCACGTAGGCCAGCACCACGTAGAAATATTGCCGGTCGCCGCGCAGCGTCTTGCCGAAGATCGAGAAGGCGTCCGCGTGCGCGGGCACGCTGCCGCCGGTGAACCATTCGGCGCGCGAGAAGAAGTCGAGCAGGATGAACTGCGCGGCCAGCGTGGCGATGGCCAGATAAAGTCCTTTCAGCCGCGCGGCGGGCAGGCCGAAGATCAGGCCGACGAGCGCGGTGACGAGACCGGAAAGCGGAATGGCGAAGAACACCGGAACGTGCAGCTTGCTCGACACATAGGCGGAGGTAAACGCGCCGAAGCCGAAGAACGCCGCGTGGCCTATGGAAATCTGGCCGGTGAAGCCGACCACGATGTTGAGGCCGAGCGCGGCGATGCCGAAAATGCCGATCTGGATCAGCAGGCTCAGCGCGTATTCGTTCAGCACATAAGGCGCGAAACAAATCAGCACGATACCGACGATCATCGCGTTGCGGCTGGTCGTGGTCGGAAACACAGTGGTGTCCGCCGCGTAAGTGGTGCGGTAATCGCCTGCGGGGAGAAGGGTGTGGCCAGCCATGATCAGATCCGCTCGATGTCTTTGGTGCCGAACAGGCCGTAAGGCTTGATCATGAGGATGATGATGAGCGCGTAGAATGGCGCGATCTCGAACAGGTTGCCCCAGTGCAGGTATTCGCTGTCGACAAAGTGCGCGAGATTCTCAAGCAGCCCGATGATGATGCCGCCGAGCACCGCGCCGCCGACGCTGTCGAGGCCGCCGAGGATCGCTGCCGGGAACACCTTGATGCCGTAGGCGGCGAGGCCCGCCGACACGCCGTTGACCACCGCGACGACGACGCCGGCCACTGCCGACACCGTTGCGGAAATCGCCCACGCCATCGCGAACACGCTCTTCACGGAGATCCCGAGCGATTGGGCGACCTGCTGGTTGAATGCGGTCGCGCGCATGGCGAGGCCGTACTTGGAAACCTTGAAGAACCACGCCATGCCGCCCATCATCGCCACCGACACCGCGAGGCTGAGGATGTAGACGGTCTGCACCTGCATCCCGAAGATATTGACGAGCTGGGTGTTGAAGATTTTCGGGAACGGCTGAAGGTTGACGCCGAACATCCATTTCATCAGCGCCGAGAACACCGTGGACAGCGCGATCGTCACCATGATGACGGAAATGATCGGCTCGCCGATCATCGGGCGCAGGATGATGAGCTGGATCAGGATGCCGAAGATGAACATGAAGACGAGCGTGATCGGCATACCGATCCAGAACGGCACCTGATACTTTGTCAGCAGGAACCAGCACACCCATGCGCCGATCAGCAGCAGTTCGCCCTGCGCGAAGTTGACCACCTGCGTGGCCTTGTAGATCAGCACGAACGACATCGCGACGACGCCATAAAGCGTGCCGACGACGAGGCCGTTGATCAGGAGCTGGATGAGAAGCTGGGTGTTCACTCTGCGGCCTCCGCCGTCTTGTGGCGCGTGCCGAGGTCGATCACCGGCAGCGTGCAGCGGATGCGCTGGGTGGTGCCGTCCTGGAAGCGGATCACGGTATCGATGTCGATGTCGGGCCTGTCGCCGTAGATGGCATTGATGATGTCGGCGTACTTCTCATTGATGACGGTGCGGCGGACTTTTCGCGTGCGCGTCAGTTCGCCGTCGTCGGCATCGAGTTCCTTGTACAGCAGCAGGAACTTGGAAATGCGCTGCGCGGGCGGCAGCGAGGCGTTGACGGCTTCGACTTCCTTGCGCAGCAGTTCATAGGTCTCGGGGCGCGAGGCGAGGTCGGTGTAGGTGGTGAAGGAAATCCGGTTCTTCTCCGCCCACTTCGAGACGATCGAGAAGCGGATGCAGATCATCGCCGCGAGGTAATCACGTCCGTCGCCCAGCACCACGGCCTCGGCGACGTAGGGCGAGAATTTCAGCTTGTTCTCGATGTATTGCGGCGAGAAGCGGTCGCCGCGCGCGGTCTGCGCCAGGTCCTTGATACGGTCGATCACCACAAGCTGCTTGGCCTTGTTGAAGTAGCCCGCATCGCCGGAATGCATCCAGCCGTCGCGCATGTCGACGGCGGTCGCGGCTTCGTTTTTGTAGTAGCCGGTGAACATGTTCGGATGACGCACGACGATCTCGCCGACGCCGTTGACGTCGGGGTCCACGATCTGGATCTCGATGGTTTCGCCCATCGGCACGCCGGTGGTGTCGGGATCGACGGCATCGGCCGGATGCAGGGTGAACGCGCCGAGCGTTTCGGTCTGGCCGTAGAGCGTGCGCAGCGGCACGCCCATGGCGCGGAAAAACTTGAACGTGTCCGGACCAAGTGCTGCGCCGCCGGTCGCTGCCGAGCGCAGCCGCGTAAACCCGAGACGGTCGCGCAGCGCGCGGAACACCAGCGTTTCCGCGACCACAGACTTCTTGCCCGCGTCAAGCGCCGAGAGCCCGGCCTTCATGCCGGTTTCATACAGGGTCTGTTTCATCGCCGAGGCGTCCATCACGCGGGCGCGGACGTCGGCGGCGATGGCTTCCCAGATCCGCGGCGCGAACAGCACGAATGTCGGCGCGATCTCGCGGAAGTCGTTCATCATGGTGTCGGACTGTTCGACGAAGTTCACCTTCATCCGGCTCAGCAGCCCTTTGCCGAGCGCGTAGACCTGCTCCATGATCCAGGGCAGCGGCAGCACCGAAACGTATTCGTCGTCCGGACCTTTGGGATCGAACGAGAGATAAGTCGCGCAGTGGCGCAGCACGCTGCCGGCGGTCAGCATCGCGAGCTTGGGGTTCGACGTGGTGCCCGATGTGGTGCAGAGAATGGCGACGTCGTCGCTCTTCGTCGCGTCCACGAGCTGGTCGTAAAACTGCGGCTCGCGGGCGGCGCGGTCGCGTCCCATCTTCGCCAGCACGTCGGCCTCGATCAGGCGCGGGTCGCTGTATTTGCGCATGCCGCGCGGATCGGAATAGACGATGTGTTTGAGATGCGGCGCGCGGTCGCCGAGTTCGAGCAGCTTGTCGACCTGTTCCTCGTCCTCGGCGAACACGATCTTGGTTTCGCCGTAGGTCAAAAGGTACAGCACTTCTTCGGGAAGCGATTCACGGTACATGCCGAGCGACATGCCGCCGATGGCGTGGGCCGCGATTTCAGCGGCGACCCAGTCCGGCCGGTTGTCGCCGATGATGCCGATGACATCGCCGCGCTTGATCCCAAGCTCAACCATGCCCAGCGTGAAATCACGGACGCGGTTCTGGTAGTCGTCCCAGGTGAAGACGCGCCAGAGACCGAAATCCTTTTCGCGCAGCGCGATGTCTTTGCCGTTGTCCCTGGCGTTCAGCCGCAGCATTTTCGGATAGGTGTCGGCCTGCGCGACGCGGCCTGTGTAATCCATCATGACGCGGCCTCCGCAACCGGGAGCGTGTCGTCGAGGGCATCGAGCACCTCGTCCTCCTCGCCGAGATAGGCCTTGCGCACATGCGGATCGTCCAGCACGTCGGCGGGCAGGCCTTCCGCGATCTTGCGGCCGAAATCCAGCACGGTGACGCGATGGGAAATGTCCATCACCACCCCCATGTCGTGCTCGATCATCATCACCGTCATCCCGTACTCTTCGTTGAGATCGACGATGTAGCGGGCCATGTCTTCCTTCTCCTCGAAGTTCATGCCGGCCATCGGCTCATCGAGAAGAATGAGTTTGGGTTCGAGCGCCATGGCGCGCGCGAGTTCGACGCGCTTGCGCAGGCCGTAGGAGAGGGTGCCGGCGGTCGCCTTGCGCACCGACTGGAGATCGAGGAAGTCGATGATCTCCTCGACCTTGCGGCGGTGCTCGAGTTCCTCGCGCCGCGCGCCGGTCAGCCAGTACAGCGAGCCGGTGATGAAATTGTTTTTCAGGAGGTGATGCCGGCCGACCATGATGTTGTCGAGCACGGTCATGTGGTGGAACAGCGCGAGATTCTGGAATGTGCGGCCGATGCCGAGTGCCGCGCGGGCATTGGGCTTGAGGCCGGTGATGTCGCGGCCCTGATAGAAAAGCTGTCCCTCGGTCGGGGTGTAGCGGCCGGATACGCAGTTGACGATCGAGGTCTTGCCGGCGCCGTTGGGGCCGATGATCGAGAACAACTCGCCTTCGTTGACGCCGAAGCTCACATCGGTCAGCGCGCGGACGCCGCCAAACCGCAGTGAGACTCCCCGTACCTCCAACGCGTACGACACTCAGTTCCTCCCAGATACGGCGCTTGGCGCGCTCTTTATCTATGGTTCGCTACCACGGCACCGATCCTACAACGGGCGGTCCGGGTAAGCCATTCTACTATTGATGTTTTGCGCCACACGACGGATGTGTCGCAGCCGTCCTTACGGCAAAGCGCGACATCAAAATGTCTTGCGCCTGACAATTCGTTGGGCAATTTCCACAAGTGCGCGGTATACCAAAGGACATTTGCCGCGCCGCAACATTGCGCGATGCGAGGGGCAGTCGAGACAGCATGGTTTCCGCGGAATATCTGAAGCGCATTGCGGTCTGGTCGCGCGGCCTGAACGAGCGGGAGATCGAAGTCGCGCGCGCCGGTGTGACGGAGAAGTCGTTCAGCACGAACGAATTCATCTGCATGCGCGGCGACCACTTCGAATACTGGATGGGCGTTGTCACGGGGCTGGTCCGGATCGGCACCGGCTCACGCGACGGCAAGGCCGTGAGCTTCACCGGCATGACCAACGGCGCATGGTTCGGCGAGGGAACCGTGCTCAAGAACGAAGCCCGCCGCTACGATGCCGTGGCGTTGCGCGACACGCGCCTCGCGCTGATGGACCGCGCGACGTTCTTCTGGCTGTTCGAGAACAGCGTCGGGTTCAACCGGTTCCTGGTGGGTCTGCTGAACGAGCGGCTCGGCCAGTTCATGGGTCTCGTCGAATACGGCCGGATGCTGGATGCGAAGGCGCGCCTCGCGCGCTCAATCGCGTCGCTGTTCAATCCGATCCTGTATCCGGATCATACGCGCCACCTGGACATCACGCAGGAAGAACTCGGCGCCATCTCCGGCATCTCCCGGCAGAACGCCAATCAGTGCCTCAAGACATTGGAGCAGGAAGGCCTGCTGCGTGTCGAATACGGCGGCGTGACGGTGATCGACCTGGAAAAATTGCGCGGATACGGAGAATAGGCGGAGCTGTCTCACCACGCATTCTTTCAGGCGCGTTTCACTCCGCCCATTCCTGATCGGTCGTAAAGACAATGGACAGCCAGCGGTCGGGCGTGTCGTTGCCGATGGCCTCGCCGATCTCGTCGCGGATCTTGTCCCATTCCTCAAGCCGCTTGGGCGGCAAGCCGGCGGGGACGATGAAGTAAAGCTCGATCTGCCGTCCGCGGCCGACGCGCGCGACATAGGCCCGGTAGGACAGGAATTGATAGCGCAGCACGATTTGCTGGGCGATGGCCTCGACGTGCTGCATGAGATCGGGCGGCGTGACCAAGAGCGCGTCGGCAAGCGCCTGACGCACGGTGCCGATCGGAATCGGAATCACAATCAGGCAGACGATCGCCAGCGCGGCCGGATCGATGTAGGGCGACATCCATTTCAGGCTGGTGCCCTGAATCATATAGCCGAAGATGAAGGCAACGAGCAGGGCGGCTGTCAGCCCCGCGGACATCATCCAGGCCTTTGCGTCCAGCGCCACGAAGTTGGATTTAATGGTCCGGTTGGCTCTTGCGTCGAAGATCGCCATGCCGATGGCGGCAAGCGTTATCACCACGGCGTAGATGATCGCCTGGTCGAAGGCGAGTTCGCGCCCTCCCGTCAGCAGGCTGCCAATTGCGTTGATCAATGCATAGATCGCGGCACCCATCAGCAGAATGCCGTTCAGTCCGAGAACCATCGGCTCCAGATGCCAGAAGCCCATGGTGAACTGTGCGATCAGTCTGGATTTGGAGCCGCCTTCGCGCGTCGATGCCGCGATCAGATTGGCGACGAGCAGGGCGAGGATCGTCATGACAGCGTCGATCAGCGCGTAGACGCCATCGAAAACAATCGCGTAGGACCCTGACAGAAGACCGAACAGAATTCCCAGCCCGGCCAGAACCAGGGTGACAACTATCGACAGGCGCAGAACGTTTTGTTCGGTCCGCATGTGTTATCCGACGGGTCTGCGATGTCATCCGGACATCACAGAACGGACGATATCACACCTCCAGCCATTCCTTGCGGATGGCGTCGTTGGCCTTGAGGTCGGCGGGCGTGCCCTCGAACACGATGCGGCCGTGGCCCATGACGTAGACCCTGTGCGAGATGCGCATCGCGATCGACAGCTTCTGCTCGACCAACAGGATCGAGACGCCTCGCCGGGCAATCTCGGCGATGAGATCGCCGACCTGCTGCACGATCAGAGGCGCGAGGCCCTCGGTCGGCTCGTCGATCATGACCAGTTCGGGATTTCCCATCAGCGTGCGGCAGATGGTCAGCATCTGCTTTTCGCCGCCCGACAGCACGCCGGCCGCCGTGTCGGCGCGTGCTTTCAGGTTCGGAAACATCTCCAGCATGTCGTCCAGCTTCCACTTGCCGGGATGCCGGGGGTCCTTGACGCCGAGCAGCAGGTTCTGCCGCACGGTCAGGCCGGGGAAGATGTCGCGATGCTCCGGAACGTAGCCGAGGCCGAGATGCGCGATCTTGTAGCTCGGCAGGCCGGCGATGTTCTGGCCCTTGAAATTGATGGTGCCGTGCGGCGGCACCTCGCCCATGATCGCCTTCACGGTGGTCGAGCGCCCGACGCCGTTGCGTCCGAGCAGGCTGACGACCTCGCCGGCGCCGATGGTCATATCGACACCCTGAAGGATGTGGCTTTTGCCGTAGTAGGCGTGCAGATCCTGAACGTCCAGCATCAGGCAGCTTCCTCGCCCAGATAGGCTTCCTTGACCTTCGGACTGTTGCGAATTTCTTCGGGCTTTCCGGAGGCGATGATATTTCCGTACACAAGAACCGAGATACGGTCGGCGAGGCCGAACACCACGCTCATGTCGTGCTCGACGATCAGCAGCGTCTTGCCGACGGTAAGGCGGCGGATCAGTTCGACCGCGCGCTCCGTCTCGGCGTGGCTCATGCCGGCGGTCGGTTCATCCAGCAGGATGACGTCGGCGCCGCCCGCGGTGGTGATGCCGATTTCAAGCGCGCGCTGTTCGGCGTAGGTCAGAAGGCCGGCGGGGACGTCGCGCCGCGAGGTCAGGCCGATGTCCTCCAGGATCTGCGCGGTGCGCTCGCGCACCTCCGGCAGCTTGTCGACGCTTTTCCAGAACGCGTATTTGTGTCCCGTCGCCCACAGCACGGCGCAGCGCAGGTTCTCCCACACCGTCATGTTGGCGAACACGTTGGTGACCTGAAACGAGCGCGACAGGCCGCGGCGGTTGATCTGATAGGGCGGCAGGCCCGAGATTTTCTCGCCGCGCATCAGCACCTCGCCGCTGGTCGGCGCCATATAGCCGCTGATGAGGTTGAACGTGGTCGACTTGCCGGCGCCGTTCGGGCCGATCAGCGCATGGCGTTCGCCCTGCGCGACCTTCAGGTTGAGGTCGCGGATCACCTTGGTGATGCCGAAACTCTTCTGGACGTCGCGGATTTCGATGGCGTCGGGCTTCACATCGGACATCATGCCCCCAGCTCCTTCGCGCGCGCTGCGGTCAGCGCTTCGTCCCAGGCCACGGCGACCCGCTTCCACGTCATGCGCGCAATGATGAAACCACCGACGACCAGGACCAGCGCAGCAATCCACGTTACCGGGCTTGCTGCATTGAAAGGAATGCCGAACGCCCTGACGTTCGGGTCCTCCATCGAATGCATCGTGTAGTGAACGACGGACTCGATGGCGAGCATCAGCCCGACCATCATCGCCAAGGTGGGGATCAGCGCCACGACATAGGACGGCAGAACCTTGCCCAGCGTACCGCCCCGGATCAGGGGACGATGCATCATCAGGAGCCCGGTGATGCCGCCGGGCGCGAACATCACGACCGCGATGAAGAACAGGCCGAAGTAAAGCTGCCACACGGTGGTCACGTCGCTCAGGCCGAGCGACAGGATCGTGACAAAGACCGCGCCGACGATCGGGCCGATGAAGAACCCGATGCCGCCGATATAGGCGGCGAACAGCACGGTGCCGGATTGCACCGCGCCGAGGTAGGCGGAGTTCGCGATCTCGAAGTTGATGGCGGCCAGCGAGCCGGCGATGCCCGCGAAGAAACCCGAGAAGCAGAACGCGAGGTAACGCACCACATGCGGATCGTAGCCGACGAACTGCACGCGCTCGGGATTGTCGCGCACGGCGTTGGACATGCGGCCGAGCGGGGTGCGGGTCAGCGCGTACATCGCGATCATGCTGATCAGCGTCCACGCCGCGACCAGATAGTAGATCTGGATCTGCGGGCCGAAGTTCCAGCCGAACACGCTCAGCAGCTTGGTGCGGTTCGCGGAGATGCCGGCTTCGCCGCCGAAGAATGTCCGCAGGATCAGCGCTGACGACGCGACGAGTTCGGCGACGCCCAGCGAGATCATCGCGAAGGCCGTGCCGCTTCTTTGTGTCGATACCCAGCCGAGCAGGATCGCAAACACAAGCCCGGTCAGGCCGCCGATCAGCGGCACGATGGCCAGCGGGATCGGCCACTTGTTGCCGCCGATGATATTGATGGCGTGGATCACGAGGAAGCCGCCGAGGCCGTAATAGACGGCGTGGCCGAACGACAGCATGCCGGTCTGGCCGAGCAGGATGTTGTAGGACAGCGCGAAGATGATCGAGATGCCGATCAGGCTGAACGTGGTGAGTGAGCCGCCGGAACTGAAAATCTTGGGCAGGATCAGCAGCGCAAGGCCGGCTGCAATCCAGAGCCCGTAGAATTTCAGATTCTCGGTGGCGGTCGGCGGCGGGGGCGCTACGCGTGCGGTGATGTCGCTCATGTGTCGCGCGTCCCCATAAGGCCCATCGGGCGGAAGGCGAGGATCAGCACGAGCAGCACGTAAGGCATGATCGGCGCGACCTGCGCGACGGTGACATTCCAGATGTCGGACAGCCATGTCGAGGCATAGGCCGGGCTGAGCGGGCCGAACACCTCGGATAGCGAGCCGTTCATCGACACCGCAAAGGTTTGCAGTAGGCCGATCAGCAGCGAGGCGATGAAGGCGCCCGACAGCGAGCCGAGCCCGCCGACCACAACGACCACGAACAGAATGGGTCCGAGCAGACCGGCCATGTTCGATTGCGTCACCAGCGCCGGGCCGGCGATTACGCCCGCCACCGCGGCGAGCGCGGTGCCGACGCCGAACACCATCATGAAGATGCGTCCGACATTGTGGCCGAGATGGCCGACCATGTGCGGATGGGTGAGGGCGGCCTGCACGATCATGCCGACGCGGGTTTTCTTCAGCGCAACCAGCAGGGCAAGGAAGATGCCGACCGAGACCAGCAGCATGAACATCTTGTAGGCGGGATAGTTGGTCGAGAAGATCGTGAACGCCGGAAAGTCGAGCAGGGGCGGCACGCGGAAATCCACCGGGCTCTTGCCCCAGATGATCTGCACGATTTCTTCAATGGCGAACGCGAGGCCGAAGGTGAACAGCAGTTCGGCGACGTGGCCGTTCCTGTGGACCTGCCGCAGGCCGTAGCGCTCGACACCGGCGCCGATCACGCCGGCGATCAGCGGAGCGATCAGCAGCGCGGGCCAGAACCCGAACCACCGGCTGATCTGGAATCCGAAAAATGCACCGAGCATGTAGAAGCTTGCATGCGCGAAGTTCAGTACGCCGAGCATACTGAAGATCACTGTCAGGCCGCTGGCCATCAGGAACAGCAGCATGCCGAACAGCACGCCGTTGAGCGTGGATATGACGATTAGCTCAAGCACGACCCCAGCACTCCCCCCGGATACATGAAGGTCACGCTCACCCCGGCCGGAGCCGGGATGAGCGCAATGGTAAAGCGGCCCGTTACGGGCGGGTCATCTTGCAGGTGGTCGGCAGAACGGTCTTGTCGGCATCGATCTTGGCGACGCCCTTCCAGCCCCAGCCGGTCTTTTCCTCGTCGAACGTTTCCTTGTTCTTCAGTTCGCCGAACTGCGCGATGTAGATCGGCTGGAAGAACTGGTGATCGTCCTTGCGCATGAAGCCCTTGCCGCCGTTGAACACTTCATAGTCCATGCCTTCGAGAGCGGCAGCGACCTTGACCGGCTCAAGCGACTTGGCCTTTTCGGCGGCGAGCGCGAACATCCGCATTTCGTTGACGGCGCGCGGATAGAACAGGCTGAAGCCGTACTTGTCGCGGAGCGCCTTTTCAAACGCCTTCGACGCATCATGCTCGATGTTCGGATAGCCTTCGGCGACCTGGAAGACCTGATCGTTCAGGTTGGCCTGCTTGATGGCGGTCGGGCCACCCGTGCCACCCGCGTAATAGGTGTACCAGTTGACCTTCAGACCGGAGTCGGCGGCTGCTTTCAGCAACAGCGCAAAGTCCTGGCCCCAGTTGCCGGTGATGACGCTGTCCGCGCCGGAGGCCTTGATCTTCGCGATATAGGGCGCGAAGTCGGTGACCTTCAGCAGCGGATGCTTCTCGTCGCCGACGATCTCGATGTCGGCGCGCTTCGCTTTCAGCATGGCGCGCGCGGTGGTGCGCACGGATTCGCCGAACGAATAGTCCTGATTGATCAAGTACACTTTCTTGATCGCCGGAACGCCCTTCATGTAGTTGGTGAGGGCTTCCATCTTGATGTCGGAGTTGGCGTCCCAGCGGAAGTGCGAGAAGCTGCACTTTTCGTTGGTGAGAACCGGATCGACCGCGGCGTAGTTGAAGAACAGCACTTCCTTGCCGGGATTGCGCTCGTTGTACTTGGTGATGAAGTCGGTGAGCGCGCCGGCAACCGCAGAGCCGTTGCCCTGGGTGATGTAGCGCACGCCGGCGTCGATCGCCTTCTGGGCCTGGATCAGGCTTTCCTGCGGATTGGTCTTGTTGTCGAGCGGCACGATCTCGACCTTCTTGCCGAGAATTCCGCCCTTGGCGTTCACTTCATCGGCCAGAAACTGAAACGTCTTGAGGCCGATTTCGCCGACGCTGGCGCCGCCGCCCGAAAGCGGGTCGATATAGCCGATTTTGACGGTCTCCTGAGCCAGTGCGGTCCCGCCCAACAGCGGAAGCATCACAGCGGCAGCAAAAATAGATTTACGCATTCTTCTCTCCCTGAATTAGTGACGGCTTTTTTGAGGGATTGCGCATGTTCTGAACGCATCCCAGCCATTCAGTTGCGGATTGTGGGCCAAGGGATCGGGACTCGCAAGCCCGGTCTTGAGCGGCCGGGGGGAATGCTTAATGTGCGGCCACAACAGCGAACGCTATGAAATTGCGAAAAGAACAGGCATGGATCGTTTTGCGTATCGGATTACGAGAAATTCATCCGGGGCGATCAGCGGACGGGGACAGCGCGTGATTTCCAAAGGCCGCCATGCCGTTTGATCTGAAAGGTAAGCGGGTCTTTGTCGCCGGTCATCGGGGGATGGTCGGCAGCGCCCTGGTACGGCGTCTTGCCCGCGAGGACGTCGAGGTGCTGACAGTTTCGCGCAGCGAAACAGATTTGGGCGATCAGGCTGCGACCAACCGCTGGTTCGCCGCGAACCGTCCACAGGTTGTTTTCCACGCCGCCGCGAAGGTCGGCGGTATTGTCGCCAACAACACGCTGCGGGCGGAATTCATCTACGACAACCTGATGATCGCGGCCAACGTGATCCACGCGGCGCATGTCAACGGCGCCGAAAAGCTGCTGTTTCTCGGGTCGTCCTGCATCTATCCGAAACTCGCCCCGCAGCCGCTGCGCGAGGATTCGCTGCTGACGGACACGCTGGAGCCGACCAACGAGCCTTATGCGATTGCCAAGATCGCGGGCGTCAAGATGGCGGAGGCCTACCGCAGCCAGTACGGCAGCGACTTCATCAGCATCATGCCGACCAACCTCTATGGCCCCGGCGACAACTACCATCCCGAATACAGCCATGTGGTTGCGGCCCTGATCCGGCGCTTTCACGAGGCGAAGCAGACCGGCGCGCGCGAGGTCGTGGTCTGGGGCACCGGGACGCCGCGCCGCGAGTTTCTTTATGTGGACGACATGGCGGACGCGTCCGTCCATTTGATGAAGACCTATTCCGAGAGCGGTCTCATCAATGTCGGCACCGGCGAGGACATTACCATCGCCGAGTTCGCGAAGGTGGTGGCGAAGACCGTGGGCTATACCGGCGAGATCGTCTTCGATCGCACCAAGCCGGACGGCACGCCGCGCAAGCTGCTCGATGTCGGCAAGCTCGCGGCAACCGGATGGCGCGCGCGCACCTCGCTCGACGATGGCATCAAGCTGGCGTATGCGGCGTTTCTCAAGGAACAGCCATAACGGCTGCTGAACCAGATCTCCCGGATCTATTGCGACGACGCCGGATTTTTGCGGCCCTGCCTGGCGTTCGCTGCGCGCGGGTTGCGGTAGCATTCGGCATAGACCGCGGCGCCCGATTCCTTGCACGCCTTGTAGGACGCAAACATGCAGTCGCCGGGTCGGCTGATATCGCCCTTCGTCCGGATGCAGAACGCCTTGTCATCGGCCGACGTCGATGAAGGCGAGGTCGCGCCGACAAGCGGTGTGGCGAGCCCGGCGGCAGGCGCGGCCAGACCGGCGATGGAGACCAGGAATGCGAACATGAGCTTCATGGGGACCTCCTTGATCGAACGAATAAACCCTGCCGGGAGGTCAAGGTTCCGCGATATCCTCACGTATCCGGCGCGGAACGGGCGTCATGCCCCATCGTTGGCTGCTCATGACGACAAACGACACCTACGACCTTCAGCGATTTGTCCATGCGCAAGAGCATGTCTATCCGCGCGTGCTGTCGGAACTTCGGGCGGGACGGAAATCGAGCCACTGGATGTGGTTCATTTTTCCACAGATCGCGGGCCTTGGGGCGAGTGCAATGTCGCAGCGATATGCGATCGGCTCGCGTCTTGAGGCCGAGGCCTATCTCGAGCATCCGGTGCTCGGGCCACGGCTGCGCGAATGCACGCAACTGGTGACCGCGGTCGATGGCAGGACGATCACCGGCATTCTCGGCTCGCCCGACGACATGAAATTCAGGTCGTCGATGACGCTGTTTGCAAAGGTCGCATCCGACAATGCTGACTTTGTCGCTGCTCTCAAAAAATACCATGACGGCGAATTCGACGGCGCGACAATGGCCCGGCTTTGAGCGACAGTGAGATCATGAAACAGGGCCGTATTCTTTCGACCGGCGTTGAAACCATCGCCACCTCGGTGCTCACCGTGCCGACAAAGGGCGAAGGCTTTATCGACATCACGAACGAGGTCGCGCGGTTCCTGGAGCAAACAGGCGGCGAGACCGGCGTCGTCAGTTTGTTTATCCGGCACACCTCGGCCTCGCTGACCATTCAGGAGAACGCCGACCCGGATGTGCTGGCGGACCTGATCACGTCGTTGCGGCGGTTGGCCCCTGCCGACGGCGGCTGGCGTCATACGGTCGAAGGTCCGGACGACATGCCGGCGCATATCAAAACCATGCTGACCTGCACCAGCCAGCAAATTCCGGTCATCGATGGGGCGCTCGCGCTCGGCACCTGGCAGGCGATCTATATGATTGAACACAGGACCCGGCCGCACAGCCGCGAGGTTGTGATGCAGTTTATGGGGAGCAAAAGTTAGCAGGGCTGCGTCAGGGCAGAATGCGCTCCCTCGCCCCGCTTGCGGGGAGAGGTCATGCACGCACACCCGGTATTCTGTGTTACCCCGCCGCGCTCGCGGTCTTGCCGTCGGTCTTTTTCTTTTTCGGCTTCGGCAATGTCGCGACAGTGCCGATCACTTCGCTGCGTTCCAGTTCGGCAATCTCGGCGTCGCTCAGTCCCAGCAGTTCGCGCAGCACTTCATGATTGTGCTGGCCGAGCGTCGGTGCGAGATGCGTGATGGCGTAAGGCAGTTCGCTGTCGCCTTCGCGATACGCCACCGACGGCAGCAGATGCGGCCCCATGAACGGCCGGTCGCTCGGCTGCCAGTGGCCGGTTTTCAGCAGGTGCGGATCGTTAGCGAGATCCTGCGGCAGCTTGGCGATGCCGGCGGCGATGCCGGCCTTCTGCAACGTCACCATCGCAATGTCGGGGCGCACGTCGGCAAGCCATTGCCGGATCGCAACCTCGATGCGGTCCTCGTGCGCGCGCCGGCCTTCGACGGTGCCAAGTTCGGCATCAGCCGCGAGGTCCGCCCGCCGCATGACGCCGCACAGCGCGCGCCACTCGTCGTCGGTTCGCACCGCAAGCGTGATCCATTGATCGATGCCGAGCGTCGGGAAGCAGCCGTTCGGCACGTGCTGCGGATGGCGGTTGCCGATGCGCGGGCTGGTTTTGCCGGTGGCCGATTGTTCGAGGATTGAGGGCGCGACCATCGGCAACATGCATTCGACCTGGCTGAGATCGATGTGCTGGCCTTCGCCGGTGTTGCGCTGGTGCATGAAGCCAAGCAGCAGCGCCGCCGCGCCGTTGAGGCCGCCGATCGGATCGCCGAGCGCGGCGTGCAGCATGGTTGGCGGATCGTCCGGACCGCCGGTGACGGAAGGAAGCCCCGACGCCTGTTCGAGCGTCGAGCCATAGGCGCGCACGCCGCTCCATTTGCCGGTCATGCCGAACGCGGGCATCGTCACCACCACAAGGCGCGGATTGATTTTCAACAGCGTCTCAAAGCCGAGGCCGAGACGCGGCATCACGTCGGCGGCGTAATTGTCGATCACGGCATCGGCGTCCTGCATCAGCCGCTTCAGCAGCGTGAGGCCCGCGTCCGAGGTGAGGTCCAGCGTGATGCCGCGCTTGTTGCGGTTGTTCATCTGGAACCAGTACGTCTTCTCGTAGGTCCGCTCCTCGTGATAGGGCGGCCGCGTGTCGGTGCCGCGAAACCAGTCCGGATACTGGCAGGACTCGACTTTAATGACATCCGCGCCGAGATCGCCCATCTGGCGCGTCGCGGTCGGTCCGGCCCAGCCCATGGTGAGGTCGATGATGCGCAGGCCTTTCAGCGGCAGCGCATCCGCCGGCGTCGCGGCGCGCGTTGCTTTTCGCCTGTGCGCGGGCAGGGCGGTTGTGTCGTCCGCACCGGCGAGCGGTGCGCGCCCGTTGGCTTTTGGCCGCGCGCGCGTGAGATGCTGCGGCAGCACCGGACCTTCGAAGCTCGCGTCGTCGATGCTTACGGGACCGAACGCGCCGCGGCTGCGATGCACCTCCTGCGCAAGCAGTTCTTCCATGTCCGGCACGATGGCGAGCGGCAGCCGCAATTCGATGCCGCGCTCGAACCATTCCATCGCGGTGCGCTTCAGCAGCGCCGGCGTGATGATCGCCTTCAACTGATCGGCATGATGAAAGCGGCCAATGGTGGTGTTGTAGACCGGATCGGCGGCGAGATCCGGCATGTCGAGCAGGGTGCAGAACGCCGTCCACTGCGCGGGCGTGACCACGGTGACGCCGAGCCAGCCGTGCCGGGTTTGAAAGTTTCCGCTCGGATAGCCGCGCCCGAAACGGTTGATGCCGGCGCGCGGGCGCGTGAAACCGGCCTCCAGCGCCAATCCCGTATCGAACTCGCTGATGTGCAGCAGTGCTTCGAGATCGTTCACCGCGAACCGCCGCGCGCCGTGCGCGTGTCCGTACAGGCCTGCGAGACTTGGAATGAACGCGGTCAGTCCGCCGACCACGCCGATCTGGCCGTCGCGCGGCAACACCGGCGGCCCTTCGACGGCGCCGACCAGTTTCACCAGTCCTGCAAGGCTGCGGCATACGGAATCGGTCGCTTGATAGTTGCGATAGGGGCCATGTTCGCCGAACCACGACAGCGCGGTGATCGCCAGGCCCGGATCGTTCGCGCGTAAGAGATCATGCGAAATCCGTGATGCTTTCACGTCGTCGGGATGCCGCGCGTCGAGCAGCAGGTCGGCGGTGGCGAGCAGCGCGAGAATTCTGTCCGCGTCCGCAGGCGTCTCCGGATCGGCCAGAATACTTTTCTTGTTGGTGTTGAGCCATGCGAAGTTAAGGCTCTCGCGCTGTCCGGAGCCCACATCGGCCAGCGGCGGAATGCGGCGGCCGGGATCGCCGCCTTGCGGTTCGATCTTGATGACCTCCGCGCCGAAATCCGCGAACAGCTTGCCGCAATAGCCGAGCGTGTCGCCCGATCCGAGTTCGACCACGCGCAACCCTGACAGCGGCAAGTTCGGCATGAGCGCTCCGCTTTTCTTATTTGCAGCGCACAACATTCATGTGCGTGCGCGGCGGTTGTCTTAGCAAGGACCACCGCGTTCGCAAAGCCGATGAAGCGTCAATGATCCGTTGGCGACGGCAACTGCTTTGCCGTTTCGCCCTGCAAAACTTTGCGTTCCGCCGTGCGCGTCACCAGCCGGAAGAACAGCGGCACGAAGATGATCGCGAGCGCGGTCGCAGCGATCATGCCGCCGATCACGCCGGTGCCGATGGAGTGACGGCTGGCCGATCCTGCGCCGGTGGAAATCGCCAGCGGCAGCACGCCGAGGATGAAGGCGAGCGACGTCATGACGATCGGGCGGAAGCGCAACCGCGCGGCTTCCAGCGCGGCGTCGTAGATCGAAAGGCCGTCGCGATGCCGTTGCGCTGCGAACTCCACGATCAGAATCGCGTTCTTTGCTGCAAGGCCGATCAGCGTCACGAGTCCGATCTGGAAATAGATGTCGTTCTCGATGCCGCGCACCCAGATTGCGAGGATCGCGCCGAACAGCGCGAACGGCACGGCGGTCAGCACCGCCAGCGGCAGCGACCAGCGTTCGTATTGCGCGGCGAGAATGAGGAACACCATCAGCAGGCCGAACAGGAAGCCCTGATAGCCGGTGCCGGCGGTGGCGAGTTCCTGATACGCCGAGCCGGTCCAGCCGACCGAGTAATCGGTGCCGAGCGTCTTGTTGACGATCTCCTGCATCGTCGCCAGCGACTGGCCGGAGGAATAGCCCGGCGCGGGGTTGCCGAGAATTTTAGCCGCCGGGAAAATGTTGAAGCGATCCACCGTGTCCGGTCCGACCACGCGCTCCACCGTCACCAGCGCATTCAGCGGAATCATCGCGCCGGAATCCGAGCGGACATAGATGAAGCGCAGATCGTCGGGCGAGGACCGGAAATCGGCTTCGGACGACAGGCTGACGCGGTAGGTTCGCCCGAACAGCGTGAAGTCGTTGACATAGAGGCTGCCGACGCCGCTTTGCATCGTGTCGAAAATGCTGTTGATCGGCACGCCGAGCGTCTTGGCCTTGTTGCGGTCGACATTGATCCGGTATTGCGGGATCGATGTGGAGAACTGGTTTCTGACGCCGGCGAGTTCGGGGCGCTTGTTGGCTTCGGCCACCACCTTGTTGGCGGCTTCCGCCAGCGCTTCGAGCGATGCACCGGAGCGGTTCTGCAAGTACAGCTCGAAGCCGCCGGTGGTGCTGATGCCCTGAATGGGCGGCGGGTTGAACGCGAACACCACGCCGTCACGGAACAGGCCGCTCAGGCTGGCGAGCGATGGCGCTATATTGCGGGCGTCGTCCTCCGGCTTGGGACGTTCCGCCCAGTCCTTCAGGGTGATGAAGGCGACGCCTGCGCTGGTCATTTGCGCGCCGGAGAGAATGTCGAATCCGGAAAATGAAACGACACCCCGCACCGCCGGCATCTTGTTGATCGCATCGACCGCCACCGCGTTGACCGCGCGCGTGCGGCTCAGGGACGCGGCTGGCGGGAGTTGCGTCACCATCAGCACGTAGCCCTGGTCCTCCTGCGGGACGAGACTGCCGGGCACCACCCGGAACAGCAGCGCGGTCGCGCCGAGCATGCATGCGACGATGATCAGCGAGAGGGCGGTCCGTCTGAGGAAGAAATCGACAATGCCGGTATAGCGCTCGGTGAGCCATGCGAAGCCGCGGTTGAAAATCCGGAACGGCTTCGCCGGTTCGTGATGCTGCTGCTCCAGCAGCAGCGCGGCCAGTGCGGGTGTCAGCGTCAGCGCGACGATGCCTGAAATCACCACGGACACCGAGATGGTGACTGCGAATTGCCGGTACAGCTCGCCGGCGAGGCCGCCGAGAAACGACACCGGCACGAACACGGCGCACAGCGTTAGCACGATGGCGACCACCGGGCCGCTGACTTCCTCCATCGCCTGGATGGCGGCGTCGCGCGGCGTCTTTTTCTGGGTGCGCATGATGCGCTCGACATTTTCCAGCACCACGATGGCGTCGTCGACCACGATGCCGATGGCCAGCACCATGCCGAACAGCGTCAGCAGGTTGATGGAGAATCCCAGCAGGTACATGCCGGCGAAGGTGCCGATCAGCGAGACCGGCACTGCGATCACCGGGATGATCGTCGCACGCCAGCTTTGCAGGAAGATGAACACAACCAGCACGACGAGAATGATCGCCTCGATGAAGGTCTTGATGACTTCCTCGATCGACACTTCGACGAACCGCGTGGTGTCGAACGGGATCTGGTATTCGAGTCCCTCCGGAAAGCGCGCTTGCAGCCGCTCCATCGTCGCCCTGACGCTCTTGGCGACCTCGAGCGCGTTGGCGCCGGACTGAAGGTAGACGCCGATCGGCACGGTCGGCGCGCCGCGATAGGTCGCGGAGAAGGCGTAGTTCAGCGAGCCGAGTTCCACGCGCGCGACATCCTTGACCCGCAGCGCCCCGCCGAATTCGTCGGAGCGTATGATGATGTTCTCGAATTCGTGGGGATCGGCGAAGCGGCCCTGCGTGGTCACGGAATAGGTGAAGGAGGGCGGGTTGGTCTGCGGTTCCTCGCCGAAGCGCCCGGCGGGAAACTGCGCATTCTGTTCGCGGATGGCGGTGGCGATGTCGCTGGTCGTGAGGTTGTACTGCGCGAGCTTGTCCGGCCGCAGCCAGATCCGCATCGAATAGTCCGATGCGCCGAACAGCGAGGCGTCGCCGACGCCCGGCGTGCGGCGCAGTTCGTCGATCACGTTGATCAGCGCGTAGTTGCTGATGAAGATGGTGTCGTAGCGCTGGCTGGGCGAGGCCATCGCGATCACTTGCAGGATCGACGCCGAGCGCTTCTGCACCACCACGCCCTGCCGCTGCACTTCGGACGGCAGCAGCGGGGTGGCGCGCTGGACGCGATTGCTGACGTTGATGGTGTTCTGGTCGGGATTGGTGCCGATTGCGAAGGTGATGGAAATGGTCAGCGTGCCGGAGCCGGTCGAGGTCGAGCGCATGTAGAGCATGTTCTCGACGCCGTTGATCTGCTGCTCCAGCGGTGCTGCCACGGTTTCCGCGATGGTCTGCGCCGACGCGCCGGGATAGGTCGCGGACACCCGCACCTCGGGCGGCACGATCTCGGGATATTGCGCGATCGGCAGCGCGCGCATGGCGATGAATCCCGCCAGCACGATAACGATGGAAATGACCGCGGCGAAGACCGGCCGGTCGATGAAGAATTTCGAGAACATTACTTGGCCTGACCTGACTTGTCGGAGCCCTGCGGCGGCGTGCCGCCGTTCTTCGCATTGTCGTTAGTCTTGTCGTTCTTGGGACCATCGTTCTTGGGATCATTCTTGGCGACGAACGGCACCGGCTTGACCGGCCCGCCCGGACGCACCCTCATGACGCCATCGACGATGATCCTGTCGCCTTCATTCAGTCCTTCCCTGACGATCCAGCCCTCCTTTGTCTCGCGGTCGAACTTGATCGGCTTGACGATGACGCCGCTGCTGGCCGGATTGATCACATAGACGAAAGGTCCCTGCGGCCCCTGCGACACCGCCTGTTGCGGGATCACGAAGACGCCCGGCACTGTGACGCCCGTCAGCAGCACGCGCACGAACTGGTTAGGCAGCAGCGCGCCGTCGGGATTGGGGAAGATCGAGCGGATCTGGATGGTGCCGGTGCGCGCATCCACGGTGGAGGACGAGACGTTGAGCTTGCCCTTCACCGGATAGGCGGTGCCGTCGCCGAACTGGATGGTGACGGTGATGTCGTCCTCGGTCAGCGGCTTGTCGCGCGCGCGGTTGAGATCGCGCAGTTCGGTGAACTCCGATTCGCTGGTGGAGAAATTGACGTAGGCCGGATCGAGCTGCGTGATCGTGGTCAGGATGGTTTGCTGCGCCAGCGCGAGCGAGCCTTCCGGCGGCGACACCAGACTGGTCGGGCCGGATACCGGCGCGGTGATGGTGGTGAACTCGATATTCAGCTTGGCGGTGTTGATGTCCGCCTTGGTCGCTGCAATCGCGGCGCGTGACTGGTCGCGGGCGGCGCGGGCGTCCTCAAGCTGCTTGGCGGTGGCGACCTGGCGCTTCGCCAGTTCGTCGATGCGGTTGAAGTTTTCCTCGGCCTGCACCGAGGTGGCCTCCGCCTGCGCCAGTTGCGCATTGGCGCGGTCGAGCGAGGCCTGATAGGTGCGCGGATCGATGCGGAACAGCACGTCGCCCTGTTTGACCTTGGAGCCTTCGATATATTCGCGCTTCAGGATGGTGCCGCTGATCTGCGGTCGCACCTCGACAATGCGGTAACCCGCGACCCGTCCGGCATAGGTCAGCGCAAGCGGCACCTCGGTGCGGCGCAACTCGACCACGCCCACTTCCGGCGGCGGAGGTGCGGCCTTCTGCGCGACCTGACCGGACCGGCCGTGCAGGAAATAATACGCGGCCGCGATCAGGGCGAGGAAAACGAGTGCGCTAACGATAAAGCGCGGTTGCCTGTACATTACTTTAACCTGCTGCTGGAGCGTACTGCTTGGTGAATCGCGGCGATGCGGCAGGCGCGCGATCCGAAAGGTCAAACAAATCACGAACGTGCGGATGGAGCAACGGCCGGGAAACCCGGTTCGCTTTCCGAATGCTACTGCATCGCGCGGGGCGCCATGGAACCGGAGCGCCCGGTGTCCCGCGCGTCATGACGATGTCACGCGGTGCGGGTCTGCGCCCGCGGAGGTGACTTGTTCAATGTCGCGGCCATCGCGCTGATCAGCGGCTTCATGAAAAAGGAGTCGTTGGCGGGATAGATGTTCGTGGTCAGACCGTTCACTTTTAATTCATCGGATACCACCGGGCCGACCGATGCGACCGGCGTCTGCGCCAGTCCTGCGCGCAGTTGATCCTCGCAGCCATGCGCGCGCGCCACGTCGATCAGCCGCCGCACCTGTCCGGAGCTTGTCAGCGCGATCGCGTCAATGCGCCGCGCCGCCATCTCGCCGATGGCTTTGACGATATGAATGTCCGCCGCCTGGCTGTCATATACATAGGGCAGCACCGTCTCGACGGTTGCGCCGAGTGCAGCGATCGCGGCGATCAGCCTTGCATGGTCCTTGTCGGGATAAAGCTGCAGTCCGACGCGATGGCCCTTCAGGTCTTCCTTAGCCAGCATCGCGGCGACGCCGTCCGACGTCGGTGTTTCGGTCTGCACGTTCGCCTCGAGGCCGATCTCGCGCAGTGCGCGCACCGGCTTCGGGCCGCGCGCGAACCGTTTGGATTTCGAAATCGCGGCGACGAAATCCTGATCGACGCCCATGCGCTTCGCCACGGTCATCATGCGGCGCAGGCCTTCGCCGGTCATCAGCACGAGATCGTCGAACGGCTGCTTGATAAAGAGCCTGATCCACGCCTCGACCGGGGCAGGGTCCGGCGCGTCGCGGATGGTGAACATCGGACATTGCAGCACGTCGGCGCCTTGCTCGGACAGCAGGCGCGAAAACTGCGCTTCCTCGCGCGTTTCCAGAATCAGAATCCGGTAGCCATCAAGTCTGCCTGCCATGTGGGCCTTTCGCGACCAAAGTCGAATGGATGGTTTCAACTTATGCCTGCGCACCTTCGGGCGAAAGCCCGTTTTTGCAGATCTCGGCATCCTCCGTTATTGAGGAGCACTTGCGACGAAGCAATCTAGCTTTTGTCGCTATGGATTGCTTCGCTCGCAATGACGAAGAAACCCGGCGATGCCATTGGCGAAAGTTCCGCATGGGTGCTAGAGGAGGGGCCACATTCACCCTCCAGATCAAGTCCCCCATGTCCGCACAACAATTCGTACTGACCCTGTCCTGTCCGGACCGCCCCGGCATTGTGTCGGCGGTCTCGACCTTCCTGTTCGCCAACGGACAGAACATTCTCGACGCCCAGCAATACAGCGACATCGAGACCGGCCGGTTCTTCATGCGGGTGATGTTCGATTCGCCGTCAGCGACCGCCGATCTCGCCACGCTTCAGGCCGGCTTCGGCGTCATCGCCAAGCCGTTCGACATGGTCTGGCAGATGCGCGAGCGTAGCACGCGCCAGCGCGTGCTACTGATGGTGTCGAAGTTCGATCATTGCCTTGTGGACATTCTCTATCGCTGGCGCACCGGCGAGCTGCCGATGACCCCGACCGCGATCGTCTCCAACCATCCGCGCGAGACCTATGGCGGGCTCGATTTCGGCGACATCCCGTTTCACTATCTGCCGGTGACGCGCGCCACCAAGGACGAGCAGGAAGCGGCGGTCTGGAAAATCATCCAGGACACCAAGACGGACCTCGTGGTGCTGGCGCGTTACATGCAGGTGCTGTCGGAGGATTTTGCCGGCAAACTGTCCGGGCGCTGCATCAACATCCACCACTCGTTCCTGCCGGGTTTCAAGGGCGCGAAGCCCTACCATCAGGCGCATGAGCGCGGCGTCAAGCTGATCGGCGCGACCGCGCACTATGTCACCAGCGATCTCGACGAAGGCCCGATCATCGAGCAGGACATCGAGCGCATCAGCCATCGCGACGCGCCGGAAGATCTGGTGCGCAAGGGCGCGGACATCGAGCGCCGCGTACTCGCCCGCGCCATGCGCTATCACCTTCAGGACCGCGTGATCCTGAACGGCCGCAAGACCGTGGTGTTTACGGACTGACCTTTCATCATTGCAGGGTGGACCGGTCCTGTTCCATGACGGCGGCGAGCCGTTCAAAACCGCTCCCGGTGCCGGATGCGCGCGCGTCGATCCCGGCGTCGGCGTCGAGCACGGCGGCCTGCTCGGTGAACGTCATTCTGGTTTGTGCGCCGTCTGCCGTGAACACGACAGTCGCCAGCGAGGCCGAGAGCCGCCGCGTGCCAAGCGTCATGTCATAGGCGTAGATGATCCGCTCGCCCGGCACGATGTCGAAGTAGTGCGCGCGAAATCCCCGCATCTCGCCCTCGGCGGTTCGCCATCGGACCACTTCCGATCCGCCGATCCGGAAATCGAAACTGTCTTCAAGCACGGTCCAGTCCGGATGACATGACGTCCATTTGCGCTTGAGATCGAATTCGGACCAGAACCGGAAGGCATGCGGCGGACGTCCCGGTAGCATGCGTTCGACAACGAAAGTGGCGTGGTCCACGGAATTGCTTTTCATCTGGTGTCCTCGGGAAATTCTGCCATCGCCTGCGCCAGCCGGTCGAAGGCCTGATTCATTGCGGTCTCGCGCTGCTTCACCCATTTTCCAATGGAGGCGAGCGCCTGCGGCCGCATGGTGTAGGTGCGAATGCGCCCGGCCTTTTTTGAAACCACGAGACCGCCGTCCTCCAGCACCTTGAGATGCTTGACCGCGGACGGCAGCGCCATGTGCACCGGGTCCGCCAGTTGCTTCACCGACGCAGGGCCGCGGCTCAGCCGCTCAATCATGCTCCTGCGATGCGGGTCGGCGAGGGCGTGAAACATGTGATCGATTTGTTGCGAAGCCGGCACGCGTGCCTCCCTCTGTGTCAGAGCGCAAGATAATGCGCAGGCATGACGTCCCGGTAGGGAAACATCTCAAAGAATGGCCGCGCCTCGCTCATCGTTCGCCTAATCGATGGCCGCGCGAGAAGCCGGTCCAGATAGCTCTGAAGGCTGGTCTGGTCAGCGGCGAACGGATGCACGATGGAGGCGAAGAACAGGGCCGACGCCGCCGAACAATCCGCCATCGTGAACTCCTCGCCAGCGGCCCAGTGATTGCCGGACACCTGCCGCTCGATCATGGCATAAGCGGTGTCGAGTGCGGCATGTGCCTCCGCGACGCCGTGCGGATCGTTATAGCCCTCAGGCCGGATGCGATCGGTCACGATCTTCTGCATCGGCGTGCTGACGTAGAGATCGAAAAACCGGTCCCATAGCCGTGTCTGCAATCGCGCCTGGGGATCGTGCGGCAGGAGCGGCGCGGGGCCGGGATAGTTCTGCTGCAAGTATTCGATGATGATGCTGGTTTCCGGGACGGTGCGGCCGGCCGTGTCATCGTGGAGGACCGGAATTTTCCCGACCGGCCAGCGCTCCAGCAGGGCTGCCGCCGACGCCGGATCGCCGAAGTTGACCATCTCCGCGCGAAACGCCGTGGCGTTCTCGTACAGTGCGATGAGGACCTTGTGGCAGAACGATGCCAGCGGGTGGATGTAGAGTGTCAGGGCCATGGCCGCCTCAGGTAGTATAGTTTCCGATATTGGAAACTATATTATTTGAGGCTCGCGGGGCATGGCAACAAATAGTTTCCTCATGTGGAAACTATTTGCCGGTGGCGTGCGGTCACGCAGCCGACAGATGCCGCTCGATGTCTTCGACCGGATGGCCGGTGAGGTCCTTATCGATCTCGGCGAGGACGCGGCCCTTCACGGTTGAATTGATGAGCCGGCGCAATTCCGCCAGCGTGCGCGGCGGCGCGACGATCACGAAGCCGGGAATGTCCCGCTCGCGCGCCAGCGCTTCGAGCGCGTCGGCGATGGTGCGTGCAAACCGCTGCTCGCCGATCTCGTGCCAGTCGGTCTGCTCGACGGAGCTGCGGCTGCTTCCGACGCTCGCGAACGAGCGCCCCGGCTGATCCGATCCCTGTTCGCGCGTCGGCGGATTGTCGTTGCGCAGCACCTGTTCGGTTTTCAGTCGTACTCCGGTCGCGTTGCCCTCGTTGCGCAGAAACAGCGCTTTTCGCCCGTCGCCGACGATGACGTAGGTATTATGGGGAATGCGGATGATTTCGGTCTTTGTGGTCATTTGATGCGATCTCCTGCGCCGCTGGCATCAGCCAGTCGTTAACCAACCGTCTCGATCCACCTTCGTTCCGGATGCTGCGCGACCTGTTCTCAAAGCGTTCCTGCTCAAAAGATGTTCCGCTCCGCCGTCCGGTTTGCGATAGTAAGCGCACCCATCCGTAGGACCGATTCCGGAGACGATGATGCAGAAATCGAGGCCGCCGTTTCGCGCGGATCACGTCGGCAGCCTGTTGCGGCCGCAGCGGATTAAAGACGCGCGTGCGCGTTTCGCCAAGGGCGAGATCGCGGCGGCGGAATTGCTGCGGGTCGAAAATCTCGAAATCGGCAAGATCGTGCAGAAGCAGAAGCAATCCGGCTTGCGGCTTGCGACCGACGGCGAATTCCGCCGCTCATGGTGGCATTTCGATTTTCTCAAAAATCTTGACGGCTGCGAGCTTTACCAGACCGAAGGCATCCAGTTCGCCGGGGTCACGACGCGCGGCGAGAGCATCCGCGTCACCGGAAAGCTCGATTTCCCGGACGCGCATCCAATGCTCGAACATTTCAGGCTGCTCAAGGACAAATGCGATCTCGCCGGAATCCTGCCGAAGATGACGATTCCGTCGCCGTCGGTGCTGCATTTCCGCGGCGGCCGCAAGGCGATCTCGCAGGAGGTCTATCCAAACCTCGACGACTTCTTCGTCGACCTTGCGAAAACCTATCGCCGCGCGGTGAAGGCGTTCTACGACGCCGGCTGCCGCTACCTGCAATTCGACGATACCGTGTGGGCCTACCTCTGCTCGCAGGATGAATTGGCGAAGCTGCGCGCGCGGGGCGACGACGCCGACGGTCTTCAGGACATCTATGCGCGCGTTATCAACTACGCGATTGCCGAGCGTCCCGCCGACATGACGATCGCGACGCATGTCTGCCGCGGCAATTTCCGCTCGACCTGGATTTCATCCGGCGGCTACGAGCCGGTGGCGGAAGCGCTGCTGTCGCGTGTCAACTATGACGGCTATTTTCTCGAATACGATTCCGAACGCGCGGGCGGGTTCGAGCCGCTGCGCTTCCTGCCCAAAGGCAACAAGATCGTGGTGCTCGGCCTCATCACGTCCAAGACGGGAATCCTCGAGACGAAGGACGACATCAAGCGGCGCATCGGCGAGGCGGCGAAATTCGTCCCGCTCGATCAGCTCGCGCTGTCGCCGCAGTGCGGCTTTGCTTCGACGGAAGAGGGCAATGTCCTCACCGAGGACGAGCAATGGGCCAAGCTGCGTCTCACGGTGGAGATTGCGAACGAGGTGTGGGGGAAGTAGGCGCGGCCCATAACTGGAGTCGCCCCGCACTCTATGTCGTCCCCGCTTTTGCGGGGACGACGCTGTAATAGTCTCGCTATCGCGGCTGAATCGCCATCAATGCCCGCTCAACACCAGCGCCTTGACCGGAAGCAGCAACGCCTGAATCCGCAAGAGCATCGCATGAACGATCCCGACCGCGTCGACGGCATGGAGCCAGATGCGTTTACCCGTGCCGGTCTCCTTGGCCGAGATCACATCGTGATTGCTGGTATAGGCATTGGCGATGCAACTGCTGCCGGGCGTCACGCCCTCAAGGCCGCCTTTGTAGATCGGCTCCATGAAGACGAGAATTGAACCGGGCCTCACGGTCTGCTGCGCTTCGACGAGTTGCTCGCCGCCGCGGAACTGGCCCGCCGCGATGTAGTTCTGCACGCCGGTAATCACCATCGGAATCACGGTCCATGGCTTTGAGATGCATGTGGCCTCGGCGACCATCCCGACCTTCATGACCTGCGCTTCGATCTGTCCAAACCCGGCGGCCAGCGCTTTCTGTCCCGCGCCGTCCGGAATCAGGATGCCGGCGGACCGCATGACGGGATTCACGACATCGCCCGGGCGCAGCGTGAACTGCTCGACGCGGCCGTTCACGCCGGCGCGGATGAAGCTCTTGTCCAACTCCACCTGCGCCTGCGCCAATGCGGCTTCCGCGCTGGCTTTCTCGGCGGGCAGAAGTGTCGTCACGCGGATCACGGCGGATTGTTTCGCGGCCGTGACGGCATCGAGGGTGCCCTGTCGCCCTGTCAGGGCCACTTCGAGCTTCTCGATGTCACGCTGCGGGACGATGCCGGGATTGCGCTTCTGCAAATCGCGTTTGACGTCGAGTTCATCGGACGCCTGCTGGTAGGAGCTTTTGGCTTCCTGTATCTGGGCCTCGGCCTTGATGACATCCGATTGCGCAGCGATCAGCGTGGCATCGACCTCCGCGATCTTGCGCCGGGCGGTTTCCAGCGCCGCTGCCTGTTTCGCGCTGTCGAGCGTGAAGATGACGTCGCCCTTCTTCACCGGCGCGCTGAAGTCGACATTCACCTCCGCGACGCGCCCGATTGTTTCCGGAACCAGAGGGACAGTCCTGTAGTACAGGGTCGCGCTCGTGGTCGATGGATGGAAATAGAAGATCACCGTGATCAGGGCGACCGTCAGCATCACGCAGGTCGTGATGCCCCAGCGCAGTTCATACCAGACGGAGAAAAGCGTGATCTCCTTGCCGAACCGTTTTCCCTGCGCATAACGCCGGTAAAGATAGTCCGGAAAAATCGTCAGAAGCGAACAGAGGGTCAGCTCAAGCATGACGCGGCTCCTCGCTCTTGGCGGGGGCGCTTGTCGCGGGTGCATCCGCGGGCGCGTCGTGAGTCGTCCTTTCAATGGGTTCGGACGGATCGGGGTCCGGCGGAATGCCGGCCATCTTCTGCACCGAGCCCGCGATGCTGCGCAGCGGCGTGCTGAAATCGGGCAGGTCGACCATGGCAAGCAGCAGCGCGATCACCCAGAACAGATGATTGTGCGTGAACAGCGCGAGCAGACAGAGCACGGCCACGATTTCGAATTGCAGCTTCTGCGATTTGTGCGCCATCCGCTCCGGCAGCGAATGGATCTGCAGATAGATGTTGCCGACAAAGAGAACGGAGACGAGCAGAATGACGCCGACGGCCACCGTCAGGATGTCCGTGTCACCGGGCGCGGTGATAAAGGACGGCAGATGATGGGGCGCGGTTGGGTGAAGCGACTCGCTCAAGGCTGCCTCCGGTTCAGAAAATTGTGCGCTAAACAAAAAATCAGTGAGACGTCTCGGCTACCCCCGAGAGTTCCATACTTGCACAGGGCGGGAACTTCGCAAGCGTCAGGTTGTCGCCATCGCTGTCGATGCGGTCTTGTCCATCTGAAAAGAGAAAGCGGAGTTTGTCGTCCCATTTTGATGCAATTTGTAATGTGCCGGTGCGATGGGCCGCAAGAAAAATGCGCTCGCCGCGTTTTGCTGGTGGGCGGCGCGCGCGATTGCCGACGAGACGGCGCGCCCGCGTGCGGTCACCATCCCGCCTTTTGCGCCAGTGTCCGTCACCGTTTTGCCTTTTGACGGAAACTCTCGTTTCGCAGCGTCATCCTGAGATGCGATGACTGATTCGGGGGAGCCGCGCCACACAACAGATGTCGTCCCCGCGAAAGCGGGGACCCATACTTCCTGCGCAAGCTGTTAGTGCGGCGAAACGAACACCATTCGGTGGTTCTGGGTCCCCGCTTTCGCGGGGGCGACACTGAGGCGGGTCGCGCGAACGGCGCCTAGTGCTGCGTCGATTCCGATCCCGTGATGTTCAGCGCCGCCACGATATGGCGCAGCTTTTCGGGATTGCGGGTGATGTAGATCTCGCTGATCTTGCCGTCTTCGATGGCGAAGGCCGTGGTCTGGAAGATATCATCGCGTTCATAGCTGACGTAACCGGGCAGGCCGTCGATCTGCATGGGGCGGAAAAAGCCGTCCTGCCTGATGCCCAGTTTTCGCGAGAGGCCTTCGTAGAGGCGAATCACGCGCTCAAGCCCGGCAATCGGATTGATGAAGGCATGCACCTTGCCGCCGCCGTCCGACCGGACCACCACGTTCTGCGCCAGAATGGATCGCAGGGCGTTGGTGTCGCCGCTGCGTGAGGCCGTGAAGAAAGCCTCGGCGATGCGGCTGCCTTCGTCCTGCGCGACGGTGTAGCGCGGACGGGCATCCTGGACATGCTTGCGCGCCCGCGCGGCGAGCTGACGGACCGCCGCGGGATCGCGTTCGACCGTGACGGCGACTTCGTCCAGCGGCACGCCGAACACGTCGTGCAGCAGGAAAGCCGCGCGCTCCAGCGGCGACAGCCGTTCAAGCGCAAGCATCAGCGTGAGCGTCAGATCGTCCTGGTCCATCTCGTCCGGCTCCTCGATCATCGGCTCCGGCAGCCACGATCCGACATAGGATTCGCGGCGCACGCGCGCGGACTTCATGACATCGAGACAAAGCCGGGTGACGATCCGCGACAGGAACGCGATGGAAGATTCCACCCTGGACTGGTCGGTCTGCTGCCAGCGCAGCCACGCGTCCTGCACGACGTCCTCAGCCTCGGCCACGGAGCCCAGCATGCGATAGGCGAGGCGCACCAGCCGCGGCCGGTGCGTCTCGAATGTTTGCGTGCCGGTGTCAGGCTGCGGCACGGCCGCCTTCCTTCGGATGCGCGAAACGGAAACCGATCGCCAGCCTGTTCCACGCATTGATTGCGCCGATCAGCATGGTGAGGTTGACCTGTTCGGCGTCTTTGAACTCGGCCTTCACGAGGTCGTAGTCCTTGTCCGGCGCGCCGGTGGCGGCGATCAGCGTCAGGCTTTCGGTCCAGGCCAGCGCGGCGCGCTCGCGCGGCGTGTAGAACGTGGACTCGCGCCAGGCGTTCAGCATGTAGAGCCGCATTTCGGTTTCGCCCGCCTTGCGTGCGTCGGTCGAGTGCATGTGAATGCAGAAGGCGCAGCCGTTGATCTGCGAGGCGCGCATCTTCACCAGTTCGATCAGGCTGTGTTCGAGGCCGCTGGCCTTGATGGCGGCTTCGAGCGCCGACATCGCCTTGTAGGCTTCGGGCGCGAGCTTGAACGGGGCTTCCAGTCTTGGCTGCATGAGAGTCTCCTGTGAATTGTTGCGAGGTTATCCGATCGGATCAGTTGTTGGTAGGCGTCACGCGGCTGCAGCAGCTTGTTGGCGGCGCAGCCATTCGCCGAATGTGATTTTACCGATGCGCGCGCCTTCGTCCGGCGTCAGCGAGCGATCGTCGAGCGTGATGCCGAAATAGCGCGCGGCGGGATCGGTGATCACCTCTTTCGGATCGTTCCGGGCGGTGAGGAATTTCCGGATCAGTTGATCCATCTGGACGGATTCCGGTCCGGCAACCTCGATCGTCCCGTTTACAGGCTCCGCGAGGGCTGCATCCACGACCGCGGCAGCCACATCCTCGGCCGCCATCGGCTGGAAGCGCGCGGGTGAAACACGGACGGTGTTGCCCTGTGTTGCTTCCTGCGCGATGCCGCCGACGAACTCGAAGAACTGTGTGGCGCGCACGATGGTGTAGGGCTGTCCCGAATTCTTGATCAGGCCTTCCTGCCCGAGCTTGGCGCCGAAGTATCCGAACGCCAGCAGGCGCTCGGTGCCGACCACCGACAGCGCGACGTGATGCTTCACGCCGGCGGCTTTTCCCGCCGCGAGCACATTGCGTCCCGATGCTTCAAAGAAAGCGAGTGCCGCCGCGGTTTCGAACGACGGCGAGTTCGCGACGTCGATCACGATCTGCGTGCCGGCGAAGGCGTCGGCCAGTCCTTCGCCGGTCACGACATTGACGCCGGTGGACGGCGAGGCCGCCAGCACGTCATGGCCGCGCTGGCGCAACTGGGCGACGACTTTGGATCCGATAAGGCCGGTGCCTCCGATGACAACGATCTTCATGATTGCCTCCGTGTGATGCCGCGATTTGCGGGGTTGATGCCGGATGCGTGAAGCCGTCGGTTTCCCGAACCCTTCATGCACCTTCGCCATCAAGACGAGGCGGCCTGTGCGGAAAGTGACATGGCGGGAAAATAATTCCGGAAGCTGGGTTTTCCGGCTGGAATTGCACGGAAAAGGCCCGTTCCGGAACGATTTTGCCCGACCTTCGTTCTGGTCAGGGGCGCGCCGATGCGCGCAGGGGGAGGCTTCCTTTGAACATTGATCAGATCGCACGACAGGATGTACCGGCGGCCGGACGCGGTCCGGGCGTTTCCGCGGCCATCATCGCCGCGCTGGTGATCACCGGCCTGTATGTCGGGCGAGAAATTTTCGTTCCCATCGCGCTTGCGATCCTGCTCAGTTTCGTTCTGGCTCCGCCGGTCGATTTTCTGGAGCGTTGGCGGGCTCCGCGTGTTGCCGCAGTGGCCGTCGTGGTTCTGACGGCCTTCCTGGCGATCTTCGCGCTCGGCAGCCTGATCGCGTCACAGGTGACGCAGCTTGCGGAAAAGCTGCCCAGTTATCAGCAGACCATGCGGACCAAAATTTCGACGCTTCGGAGCGCCACGACGGTCGGGCCGCTGGAGCGCGCCGCAAGCGTGCTGCAAAGTCTCGGCAACGAATTGAACAAACCTGAGGGTCAAGCCGAGTCGTCCGTGCCGCCTTCATCGGACCGTCAGGTGCGTCCCATTCCCGTTGAAGTCCGCTCGCCGCCGCCGACAGCGCTGGAAAGCATATCCTCCCTGATCGCGCCGCTACTGCATCCGCTTGCAACAGTGGGCGTGGTCATCATCTTCGTGGTGTTCATTCTGTTTCAACGAGAGGATCTGCGAAACCGGCTGATCAAGCTTGCAGGAGCGAACGATTTGCAGGCCACGACGTCCGCCATCGATGATGCCGCGAGCCGCCTCAGCCGCCTGTTCCTGTCGCAGCTCGGATTGAACACCGCCTTCGGGTTGGTGATCGCGCTCGGGCTATGGATCATCGGCGTGCCGAGCGCGATCCTGTGGGGCATTCTCGCAGGCATCATGCGCTTCGTGCCGTATATCGGCGCGTTCGTTGCCGCATTCTTTCCGCTCACGCTGGCGATTGCCGTCGATCCTGGCTGGTCGATGCTGGCGTGGACCGCCGCGCTTATCCTGATCACCGAGATGCTGGTCGGTCATGCCATCGAGCCGATGCTGTTCGGTCACAGCAGCGGCCTCTCGCCCTTCGCCGTGGTGGTCTCCGCGACGTTCTGGACCGCACTCTGGGGCCCGATCGGACTTGTGCTCGCCACACCGCTGACCGTGTGTCTCGTCGTGCTCGGCCGCCATGTGGAGCGCCTGAAGTTTTTCGACATCCTGCTGGGCGACCGTCCCGCGCTGTCGCCGCCGGAGATTTTCTATCAGCGCATGCTCGCCGACGATCCCGGCGAGGCGGTCGAGAAGGCCGAGGAGTTTCTGAAGGAGCGCACGCTGTCCGAGTATTATGAAGAGGTGGCGCTCAAGGGTCTGAAGCTCGCGCATAACGATGTGAAGCGCGACCGCCTGCCGGCCGCGCGCCTCGCCGATATTCGCGACAGCGTTGTCGAGCTGATCGACGATCTCGCAGACCAGGACGACGACGCGCGCGACGGCGACACCGATGACGCGGAAGCCGAAGCCGCGATCCATGCGAACCTCGTGCCGATGCCCGAACTTCCTTTCCTGATCAGGGAAGGGCTGCCGCCCGAATGGCAGGCGGAGCATCCCGTGCTTTGCGTAGCTGAACGCAGCGATCTCGACGAGGCGGCAGCGCTGATTCTCGCGCAAATTCTCTCCAAGCACGGGCTCGGCGCGCGTGTCGCCAAAAAAGAAGACGTCTCAAGCTCCGGAATCTTTCGCATCGACAGCGAAGGCGTCGCGCTGGTTTGCGTTTCGGCACTCGACGATGGAAGTCCGGCCTATACGCGCCACGTCGTGCGCAAGCTGCGCCGCAAGATTCCGCGGGCGAAGATCCTTGTCTGTCACTGGATGGCGGAAAGTATCGCGATCACGAAGGATACGGTGCAGGCGGATGCGCTTGCGACGAGCCTCAGCGCGGCCGCGCAGTATTGCCTGGACCTCGCCCAGCCGGCGCAGCCGGATGGCGGCGAGGGCGGCTTGCCTTCACGCGATGCAGGGCTGCGGATCTCCGGCTAGTGTTGCACGCGCCTGCGGGGCGCGCAGCTATTTCATGGACGTGAGAACCATGAGATCGAATCCGCCCTTGTCGAGCAGCACGAGCTTTCTCTGCGCCTGATCGATGCGCCATGCCGTGACTTTTTCAAGCGTGCTGTGGAATCGGGATTCCTGCCGCATCACCGCCGCCGTGCAAGCCATGCGCGTGCTCGCCATCGGCAGAAATTTGATCGCGTTGCCGCTGATCGTCGCCGATCCCGCGTAGCGGTTGCAGCCACCCATACCGGTGACGATGCCGTCGTCGCGGATTTCCAGCGTGGTTTGCAGCCGGTCGATCACGCCGCCGCCGTCGATGTCTTCCGCCAGCCATTTGCCCGTCAGCGATACCGGCTCCGCGCCGGCAGTCAGCGTCAGCGCGAGAGAGAGAAGGGCCGATGCAGCTAACCTGACGAGCATGATGCCTGCCTCAAAAAGATGGGAATGCGCATCCACGGTGGACGCGCATTCTCGCCTGAGTGGGTCGCGAAGCGGCCAATTTAAAGGCTGTATTCTTTGGAATGGCGGTTTCCATCGTGGGCAGATGGTGGTAGGAAGCCGAACGCAAAAATGTTCTGCCCACAAGTTTCGGCCCACCCTCATCCTGCCCAACGATCTGATGAAAAACGATCTGCTTCTGGCCCAGATTTCCGAATACTGCCGACAGGCCGGTATGGCGGAATCGACGTTCGGCCGCCGCGCGGTGAACGACGGCAAGCTGGTGTACCGGCTGCGGGAAGGCAAGCGCATCACGGTCGACACGCTGGAGCGGATTAGAGCTTTTCTTGGGGACGGCGTTCCGGTCGTCACGATCCCTGAGCCCCCGATCGAGAAGCGCGATCCCACCGGAAATTTCCGCTTTTTCGAGAACCGGCAGAAATATCTGCTGTTCGTCCATACCTGCTCGGAAAAGCGGGTGATCGCCGACCGGGTGGCGCTGGAGTTGGGGAGCATCCATCCGCGACCGCCCGCATTGCGTGTTTTCGACGCAGGCGTGGGCGACGGAACGGTGCTGGCGCGGGTCATGCGCGCGATGCACAGCCGGTTTCCCAACATGCCGTTCTACATCGCCGGCAAGGAAATCAGTCTCGAAGACGTCAGGCTGACTTTGAATAAGGTGCCGGACCGGCTGTTCGAGCACCCAGCGACCGTTTTTGTCCTGACCAACATGAACTATGCCGAGGCGCCATGGCTGGCGCCGAAGTCGCCGACCGCCGCCGCCGGCATGATCTGGCGCGAAGTCGCCCTGCGCGGCAACTCGTCCGGCGAGTTCGAGACGCAAATCGCCGATTTGCAGCCGTTTCTGGAAGAAAACTGGCGTGCCGCGGTCAGCGCGCGCTCCGGGATGCCGGTCTATGAGCGTCCCATCGCGCTGGTGATTTACCGCGAGGACCACCGGTTCCTGCTCGACGCCATGATTCCGCGGGCCGGGCGGGTCGAGGCCAATTTCGATCTGGTGATCGCCTCGCAGCCTTACCGGGCGCGTTCGTCGCTGAATTTCCGCGCCAAGAAGATCGTGGCGCCCCTGGCGCGGGCGCTGCGCGCCGGCGGCCGGCTGATCGGGATTCACTCCTACGGTCACGATCCCGGCATGGAGATTGTGCAGTCAGTCTGGCCCGGAGAAAATCCTTTCGCGGTCAGCCGCCATGAGCTACTGCGCGCCGTGAAATACGAACTGGGATCGTCCGGGCGCGATCTTAACTTTAATGCCTATGCCGATAACCGCTCGATCTTCCGATACGATATGGAAGCCCTGCCAAACGAGGTCACGGGGCCGATCGGCACCTCGACGGCCTTTGCAGCATGGAACGCGGCGGTGTATGTCGCTCAGGTCGAAGACGACCGCCTGGACGAAGTCACGCAAAGCGGACGTTATCTCGATGCCACCAGGGACGTGCTGCGCAGGCATAACGGCCTCTGGTTCTACGATGAATCCTACGTCATCTCACGGCGTCGAGATTAAAGTTTAACTGAAAGTTCAAACGGGCCGACCGCGGCCCATCTGGAAGGGATTGGTTGATGCGCGCGTCTTATCTGTTCACGAGTGAATCGGTTTCTGAGGGTCATCCGGACAAGGTTTGCGACCGGATTTCGGACGAGATCGTCGATCTGTTTTTCCGTGAAGGCCCGAAGGCCGGAATCGATCCGTGGGCCATTCGCGCCGCGTGCGAAACGCTGGCCACCACCAACAAGGTCGTGATCGCCGGCGAGACGCGCGGTCCGTCGACCGTCACCAACGACCACATCGAAGCGACCGTGCGCGCCGCGATCAAGGACATCGGTTACGAGCAGGACGGCTTCCACTGGAAGAACTGCGACATCGAGATCCTGCTGCATCCGCAGTCGGCCGACATCGCGCAGGGCGTCGACGCGCTGCAGCCCGGCACCAACAAGGAAGAAGGCGCGGGCGACCAGGGCATCATGTTCGGTTACGCCACCAACGAAACGCCGGAACTGATGCCGGCGCCGATCCACTACGCGCACAAGATCCTGCGCCTGATCTCGGAAGCCCGTCACTCGGGCGTCGAGAAGGTGCTCGGCCCGGACTCCAAGAGCCAGGTCACCGTGCAGTATGAAAACGGCAAGCCGGTCGGCGTCCGCGAGATCGTCGTGTCGCATCAGCATCTCGTCGAGGACATGACCTCGAACCAGGTGCGCGAGCGCGTCGAGCCGTATGTGCGCAAGGCGCTGCCGGAAGGCTGGATCAACGGCAAGACCATCTGGCACATCAATCCCACCGGCAAGTTCTTCATCGGCGGTCCGGACGGCGACGCAGGCCTCACCGGCCGCAAGATCATCGTCGACACCTACGGCGGGGCTGCTCCGCACGGCGGCGGCGCGTTCTCCGGCAAGGACTCCACCAAGGTCGATCGCTCGGCGGCTTATGCCGCGCGCTATGTCGCCAAGAACGTCGTCGCGGCCGGTCTCGCCGACCGCTGCACGCTGCAGCTCGCTTACGCCATCGGCGTCGCGCGCCCGCTGTCGATCTACATCGACACCCACGGCACCGGCAAAGTCTCGGACGACAAGATCGAGAAGGCCGTCGCGGAATCGATGGACCTGACGCCGCGCGGCATCCGCAAGCATCTCGATCTCAACAAGCCGATCTACGCCCGCACGTCCGCCTACGGTCACTTCGGCCGCGCGCCGGACGCCGACGGCGGCTTCTCGTGGGAAAAGACCGACCTCGCCGACGCACTCAAGCGCGCGGTGTAAGTCCTTTACCTCTCCCCGCAAGCGGGGAGAGGTCGTCGCATTTTTGCGGCGGGTGAGGGGCGACCCTCGCAGTTAAACATGATCATCGAGGCCGACGTACTGTCCGCCCCTCACCCCAACCCTCTCCCCGCATGAGCGGGGCGAGGGCGAAGAGCAGGAAAAACCACATGAGCACCGCCACCGCGAAAGCCCCCGCAGGCTTCAACGACTACATCGTCGCAGACATCGGCCTCGCCGATTTCGGCCGCAAGGAACTCTCGCTGGCCGAGACCGAAATGCCCGGCCTGATGGCGACGCGCGAGGAATACGGCCCGAAGCAGCCTTTGAAGGGCGCGCGCATCGCAGGCTCCCTGCACATGACGATTCAGACCGGCGTGCTGATCGAGACGCTGAAGGCACTCGGCGCCGACATCCGCTGGGTTTCGTGCAACATCTATTCGACGCAGGATCACGCCGCCGCCGCCATCGCGGCCGCCGGCATTCCGGTGTTCGCCATCAAGGGCGAGACGCTGAAGGATTACTGGGACTACACCGCCAAGCTGTTCGACTGGCACGGCGGCGGCCATCCGAACATGATCCTCGATGACGGCGGCGACGCCACCATGTACGTCCATCACGGCCTGCGCGCCGAGCAGGGCGACACCGCGTTTCTCGACAAGCCGGGCTCCGAGGAAGAGGAAGTGTTCTTCGCGCTGCTCAAGAAGCAGCTCAAGGAAAAGCCCAAGGGCTACTTCAAGGCGATTGCCGACAGCATCAAGGGCGTTTCGGAAGAAACCACCACGGGCGTGCATCGTCTCTATGACATGCAGAAGGCCGGCAAGCTGTTGTGGCCTGCCATCAACGTCAACGACTCGGTGACCAAGTCGAAATTCGACAACCTTTATGGCTGCCGTGAATCGCTGGTCGACGGCATCCGCCGCGGCACCGACGTCATGATGTCGGGCAAGGTCGCGATGGTCGCGGGCTTCGGCGACGTCGGCAAGGGTTCGGCGGCCTCGCTGCGCCAGGCCGGCTGCCGCGTGATGGTCTCCGAAATCGATCCGATCTGCGCATTGCAGGCGGCGATGGAAGGCTATCAGGTCGTGACCATGGAAGACGCGGCCCCGCAGGCCGACATCTTCGTCACCGCGACCGGCAACAAGGACATCATCACGATCGAGCACATGCGCGCGATGAAGGATCGCGCCATCGTTTGCAACATCGGCCACTTCGACAACGAGATCCAGATTGCTTCGCTGAAGAACCTGAAGTGGGACAACATCAAGCCGCAGGTGGATGAGATCACCTTCCCGGACGGCCACCGCATCATCATGCTGTCGGAAGGCCGCCTCGTGAACCTCGGCAACGCGATGGGTCATCCGTCGTTCGTGATGTCGGCGTCGTTCACCAACCAGACGCTGGCGCAGATCGAACTCTGGGCGAACAACAAGGATGGCAAGTACAAGAAGGAAGTGTACGTGCTGCCGAAGTCGCTGGACGAGAAGGTCGCGCGGCTTCACCTCGCCAAGATCGGCGTCAAGCTCACCGAACTGCGCAAGGACCAGGCCGACTACATCGGCGTGAAGCAGGAAGGCCCGTTCAAGAGCGATCACTACCGCTATTGAGCGCTACACGGGTCGCTCACGATGCTCGCGCCCGGAACGATAATCTAAATAAAAGCCCCGGAGCGATCCGGGGCTTTTTTGCTACTTGCTGGGCGCTGCGGGCGCCGTAATGGTCACGCTGGGCTTGGAAGCTCCGCCGCCCTTCATGCCGCCCTGCAGAAAAAAGAAACCAATGCCGACAACGATCGCAGCCCCCACGATCACGCCCAGCAAACCAATTCCACCACTTCCACCGTCAGCCATCGAATCCTCCTCCTAAAGAAAAGGCAACGGTCACGAAGCTGTTATGTTCCCGTTGCCGCGACCGGCGTTTGCGTATCGCGGCGCGCGAATCCCGATAAGATGGCCGCAGGCTCGGGTCTTTTCGCTGATACGAGGCTGCTCGTGACCGCTGATTCAAACGCCTACCCAACGACAATCGCGCTGCTCGGTGTGCCGATCGAGGTCGGCGCGTCGCAGAAGGGCGCGCTGATGGGACCGGCGGCGCTGCGCACCGCGGGACTTGCGCCGCTGCTGGAGAGTCTCGGCTTCACGGTCGAGGACCACGGCGACCTGCTGCGCCGCGAACTCAAATTCATCGACGGCGCGGAGCCCGCGAACACCAAGCACTACCGCGAAATCCAGGGCTGGATTCGCGCGACCAGCGAACGCGCCTACGCGATGGCGAAGTCCGGTGCGATCCCCGTTTTTCTCGGCGGCGATCATTCGCTGTCGATGGGCTCGGTCAACGGCGTGTCGCGCCACTGGCGCGAGCAGGAGCGCGAATTGTTCGTGCTGTGGCTCGACGCCCACGCCGATTACAACACGCCGGCGACGACGATCACCGGCAACATGCACGGCATGTCGGGCGCGTTCCTGTGCGGCGAGCGCGGCCTCGACGAATTGCTCGCGGGCGATCCGCGTGCGCCGATCCCGTCAGGGCAGTTGAACCTGTTCGGCCTGCGCTCGGTGGACAAGCTGGAGCGCGAATTGCTCGCGCGGCGTGACGTCTGGATCGCGGACATGCGCAGGATCGACGAATTCGGCGTCGCGGTGCTGATGCGCGAGGTGATCGAGCGGGTGAGGGCGCAGGACGGCGTGCTGCATGTCTCGCTCGACGTGGATTTTCTCGATCCGGTGACGGCGCCCGGCGTCGGCACCACGGTGCCGGGCGGCGCGACCTATCGCGAGGCGCATCTGGTGATGGAGATGCTTCAGGATTCAGGGCTGGTGCGCTCGCTCGATCTGGTCGAGCTCAATCCGTTTCTGGATAACAAGGGCCTGACCGCGCGCACGGTGGTGGAGCTTGTCGGGAGTTTGTTCGGTCAGCAGACGACGGACCGGCCGACACCGACCAATGCGGTGGTGTAGAGGGGGAAGCTATTAAATCGGTGTTGCTGATAGTTGCCTGCTGGCCATAATACTCGCTCACCTGAAACCCGTACCTATAGCAACGAAAACAAACACAACTGCAATCAGCACCAAATAGACCTTGAGCATGCTGACGGCAGCGTTCTTCGCTTCTGGTCCACAAAATCCGAACAGAGCTAGAAGAATGAGGATTGGCGCGATAAGAAAAACGATAATCCAGCGCGTCTTTGTCATGGGGCGACATTACCCTTAGGGATTTAGGCGTCCAACTACGCAGTTGGGAATAGTTACCTATCTTGACTCAACTAGGTTGACAAATTCGAATTTTGGGTTTATATTCCTATTCATCCCGTCCCACAGAGGGGCGGCTCGCGATCGTCACGATACGCGGGGCGGGATGCGGTGGACGCGGCAGCGTCAGGCGCGGATGAGGCAGCAGGGCGGATTCCCCGCAAAGGGTCCGTGAGTTGCCGATGAAGCGCTGACGACGACGTTGCCCGGACGGCCCAAGTCGTGTGGTCCTGAAGCCCGTACGTTGGCAAAAGTTGCCCCGGAGAGCCCCGCCCAACCGGGCAGGGAAACATCCTCAGTCGCAACGACGGTGACAAAACAACTCGATCGATCACCGGGGAGAGCACGAAGCAAGCCGTAACCCATTGCGTGCGGAACGCCGGATGTTTTCGGCGTGTTCGTGGTGACTACGCTCGTGTGCTTTTCTACTTTGCACGCGAGGCTGCGGATGCGTTGAGCATCCGGCGTTCCGCACGCCCTCTCTTTGAAGGGCGACGAAACGTTATTCACACCTCGGGCGCGAAAGCGCGTCGCGAGATAGCGAAGCTGTATCCGGATGAAGCTCGATATCTGGAAATTGTCGTGCGTGAGGTGGCTGTCTGAAAATTGAATCGGGAAGACGTGATGCGCGTCGCGCACCACCTTCGATGTCGTCCCCGCGAAAGCGGGGACAATGTGAAGAGAGATCGTTAACGACCTCCGCCGCGCGGTTGCGCCTTCGGCTGAACACAATTGATCCCTTGCTATCGGCCCGCAACCTGCTAGACACCCCGTATTCGATTTGCGGCCAGCTTTTGTTAAAGCGCCCTTTGGACCTTTTGGGTCCCCTCCGGCTCCTTACCCTAAGACATCGCTAGATTGGATTATGCTCCGCGCGACGTCGTGCGGAATTGCGCATGTACGCGCCTAAAGGAATTGTTTGTTATGACGACTGGTACTGTGAAGTGGTTCAACGGCCAAAAAGGCTTCGGTTTCATTCAGCCCGACGATAGCGGCACCGATGTGTTCGTTCACATCAGCGCTGTCGAGCGTGCTGGCCTGACCGGCCTCGCCGAAGGACAGAAGGTTTCGTACGAAGCCAAGGTTGACAAGATGCGCGGCAAGACCAGCGCAGAAAACCTGCAGATTCTTTGAGACGTGATCCCGGCGGTCTAGCGGCTGCCGGACAGATCGTGTCGCGATAAGAAAAAGAGCCAGGCGCTGTGTTGCCGCGGATGTACCGGTCATAGCAGCCAGCTTTTCGCTCGTTTCACGGATGTAATGAAACGGACGTCACCAAGCCCCGTCAGCAATGATGGGGCTTTTTGCTGCCCTGCTTTGCAAAATCGAGTTGCCATTTTGTGTCCCTTGCCGGTTAATTCGGTCAGGGAGACTGAAATGCTCGACAAGACCAAACCGGAAAGCAACCACTTCGATGTGCTGATCGTGGGCGCGGGATTGTCCGGCATCGGCGCGGGCTATCACCTGCAAAAGAATTGCCCGGGAAAGAGCTACGCCATTCTCGAGGGCCGCGACGCCATCGGCGGCACCTGGGATCTGTTTCGCTATCCCGGCATCCGCTCCGACAGCGACATGTACACGCTGGGCTATTCGTTCAGGCCGTGGACCGAGGCCAAGGCCATCGCGGACGGGCCGCGCATTCTCAACTATGTGCGCGAGACCGCGAACGACAACGGCATCGACCGCAAGATCCGTTTCAATCACCACGTCAAAAGCGCGTCATGGTCCTCGCAGGATGCGCGCTGGACGGTGGAGGTGGAGCGGGGGGCTGCGAAGGAGAGCGTGCGCTTCACCTGCGGCTTCCTGTTCATGTGCAGCGGCTACTACTCTTACGAAGGCGGCTACCTGCCGGAGTTTCCCGGCGCGGATCAATTCGCCGGCCGTATCGTGCATCCGCAGAAATGGACTGAAGACATCGACTACGCCGGCAAGCGCGTGGTGGTGATCGGCTCCGGCGCCACCGCCGTCACGCTGGTGCCGGAAATGGCGAAGACCGCGGCGCATGTCACCATGCTGCAGCGCTCGCCGACCTATGTGGTGGCGCGGCCTGCGGAGGATGCGCTGGCCAACAAGCTGCGCGAACGGCTTCCTGCGAAGCTCGCCTATCATCTGATCCGATGGCGCAATGTGCTGTTCGGCATGTATTTCTTCCAGCTCTGCCGCCGCAGGCCGGAACGCGCCAAGCAGATGATCCTCGGCGGCGTGCGTCATGCGCTCGGGCCGGACTACGACATCGCCACGCATTTCACGCCGCGTTACAATCCGTGGCAGCAGCGGCTGTGCCTCGTGCCGGACGGCGACCTGTTCAAGTCGATCAAGGACGGCCGCGCCTCTGTGGTGACCGACACCATCGATACGTTCACCGAAAAGGGAATCCGCCTCAAGGATGGCCGCGAACTTGAAGCCGATCTGATCGTGACGGCGACCGGGCTGAACTTGCAGGTGCTCGGCGGGATGCAGGTCAGCGTCGATGGCCGCAAAGTCGATTTCGCGCGGACGCTGAACTACAAGGGCATGATGTATTCGGACGTGCCGAATCTCGCGTCGTCGTTCGGCTACACCAATGCCTCGTGGACGCTGAAATGCGATCTCACCTGCGAATACGTCTGCCGCCTCATCAACTACATGGACAAGCGCGGCTATAAACAGTGCACGCCGCGCAATGTCGATCCGGGCGTGACCGAGGAGAACTGGCTCGATTTTACGTCGGGCTATGTGCAGCGCTCGGTGGCAAAGATGCCCAAGCAAGGCTCGAAGCGGCCGTGGAAGTTGTACCAGAACTATGCGCTCGACATCGTCACCTTGCGGCTCGGCAAGGTGGACGACGGCGTGATGGTCTACGAGTGACGCTGCGATAAGGAATCCCCGATGAAGTCTCTTCCGTTCGTGCTTGGGCTGATGCTGCTTGCGTCGCCGCTTCATGCAGACATGCAGGCGGCCGGCAGCAAGGTCGTCGTCAAGCCGGTGTTGTCTTCGACGGTGACATCGAGCGGCCAGCCCATCGTGCTGCCGCAGAAGGACGCGCAGGTCATCGTCTCGACCTACGAGATTCCGCCCGGCGCGGTGCTGCCGAAGCACAAGCATCCGTTTCCACGTTATGGCTATGTGCAGGCGGGAACGATCGAGGTGACCAACATCGACACCGGCAAGACCGAGACCTTCAAGACCGGCGATTTCATTCTCGAGGCCGTCGACCAATGGCACTTCGGCGCGAACAAAGGGAAGGTGCCGGTGAAACTGCTGGTCATCGACATGGTCGAGAAGGGCCAGGGCAATACGGTGTTGCAGAGGTAAGCCCGCTCACATGTGACGGCGGAGGAACGCGCCCGCACTGGCCAGCGCGCGCCGGCCGGGTTCGAGATGCGCGTTCCACAGCGGCCAGGCGTGGATCATCTCCGGCCACACCTCCAGCGTGACATCGACGTCGGCGGCTCCGAGCGCCGCCGCAAAGTGCGTGGCGTCGTCGAGCAGCGTCTCGTGCGAGCCGACCTGAACCAGTGTCGGCGGAAAGCCGCGCAGATCGGAAAACAGCGGCGAGATGCGCGGGTCGTTGCGCGCAATTCCCGAAGGCACGAACGCGTCGGCGAGCTCGCCGAGATAGCCCTTGTGGATGATCGGATCGACCGCATCTTTCGTCATCAGCGAACTGCCGGACATGGTGAGGTCGGTCCACGGCGAGGCCAGCCACGCGCAAGCCGGATGCTCGCCTTGCGCGCGTAGTTCGTTGATCAGCACGGCGGTGAGGTTGCCGCCGGCACTGTCGCCGCCGACGGCGATCTGCGACGGCAGGTAGGCCTGCTGGTGCAGGAAGCGCCACGCCGTCATGGCGTCTTCGTATGCGGCGGGAAACGGATGCTCCGGCGCAAGGCGGTAGCCGACTGCCAGCGTGCGGATTTTCGCCGCGCGTCCTGCCTCGGTGACCATGCGGCGATGGCTGAGGATCGAGCCCGAGCAATAGCCGCCGCCGTGGAAAAACATCAACACCCGCGACGTATCGCTGCCGGGCGCGAGCGACCATTCGGCCTCAACGCCGCCGAGATCGGCACGTGTAAGGGTGATATCCTCTGCGACTGGCCAGACCGAGCCGATCTCGTCGAGGCGCTCGCGCCGTGCGGTCCAGCCGACAGGGCGGGCTTTCGATGTCAGCAACGCGCGGATGGCATCGATTTCCGGGTTGGACATTGGATATGTTCACTCCGCTTTGGCCGTCTCTATTGAAGCATCTGTGAAACCATAAAATCCAGCCCTCCGCAGGCATTGCCTTCTGGCTTCGGAAATCCCATTCTCCCGGCCCGATTTCCAAAAACAAGAAACCAAAGATAAAGCGACATGACCTCATCCTCCCGCGACCGCCTCGAGCAAGCCCTTCTCAAGATTGCCGATCCTGCCGGGGAAGGCGCACGCGCCTGCCTCACGGTCTATGCCGACGCGGCCCGCAAAGCCGCCGATGCCGCCGACGCCCGCAAGAAATCCGGCAGCTCGCTCGGTCCGCTCGATGGCGCGATCCTCACCATCAAGGACCTGTTCGACGTCAAGGGCGAAGTCACCCGCGCGGGATCGAAAGTGCTGGCTTCGCGCGGCAAGCCTGCGACATCGGATGCCGCCATCGTGACGCGGCTGCGTGAGGCGGGTGCGGTGATCGCCGCGAAAACCAACATGACCGAGTTCGCCTATTCGGGCCTCGGCGCAAATCCTCACTTCGGCACGCCGGGCAATCCTGCGGATCGCAAACGTGTTCCGGGCGGCTCATCCTCCGGTGCGGCCGTCGCGGCGGGTGACGGCATGTGCGAGATCGCCATCGGCACCGATACCGGCGGCTCGACGCGCATTCCCGCGGCGTTCTGCGGCGTGGTTGGCTACAAGCCGACCGTGAAGCGGGTGACGCGCGAGGGCGCTTTTCCGCTGTCGTACTCGCTGGATTCCATCGGTCCCGTCGCGCGCAGCGTCGCGGACTGCGCCAATGCCGATGCCGTGCTGGCGGGAGAAATCCCGTCACCGCCCAAGCCGCCCGCGCTCAAGGATGTGCGCGCAGGTTTTGTGCAGGGTTATCCCATCGAAGGATTGGACGAGACTGTCGGCAAGGCCTATCCGCAGGTTTTGACGAAGCTCGCCGCGCACTGGAAATCGGGCGCGGACATTACGCTCGCTGCGCTGGACGTCATGCACGCGATCAACAACCGGGGCGGCGTCGCGCCGCCGGAAGCCTATTCGGTTCATCGCACCTTGCTTGCCGAGGCGGGCGAGGGTGTCGATCCGAACGTGCGGATGCGTCTGCTGCGCTCGGAGAACGTCAACGCGGCCGATTACATCCAGAATTTGCGCGATCGTGAAAAAGGCATCGCGCAAATGGATGCCGTATTCGATGAGGTTGATGTGCTGGTGATGCCGACGGTGCAGATCGTCGCGCCGACCATCGACGAGGTCTCCACGACGGATAATTTTACCAGGCGAAATGTTCAGGCGCTGATGAACACCTCGATCTGGAATTTTTTCGACACTTGCGCGATCTCGCTGCCGATCAGGCTCGGCAACGCGCTGCCTTGCGGGTTGATGCTGGTCGGCCGCCACGGCGACGACCGCAAGCTGCTCGCCATCGCTGCCGCTGTGGAGCGGCAGTTGGAGGCGTGATTCTGAAAGGCGGTCGGCTTAGCCGATCGCCGCCTTCAGCGTACCGATGCCGTCGATGCCGCATTCGATCTTGTCGCCGGGCTGGAGCGCTGCGACGCCGGCCGGCGTGCCGGTCAGGATGATGTCGCCCGCACCGAGCGAGACCTGCAATGAGAGCTTGCCGATGATCTCGGCGACGTTCCAGATCATCTCGGACAGATCGCCCTTCTGTTTCTCGACGCCGTTGACCGAAAGCCAGATCCTGCCCTGAACCGGGTGGCCGATCTCGGCGGCGGGGCGCAACGCGCCGCACGGCGCGGAGAAGTCGAACGACTTGCCGATTTCCCAGGGCTGTTCCTTCTTGCGTGACGCCATCTGCAGGTCGCGGCGGGTGAGGTCGATGCCGACGCCGTAACCGTAGACGTGGTCCAGCGCCTTGGCCGGGTCGATGTTGGCGCCGCCGCTTTTCAGCGCGACAACCAGTTCGACCTCGTGCTGGAAATCCTTGGTCAGCGATGGATAAGGCACCGTCGCGCCGTCGGCCGCGATCATGTCGGCGTGCTTGGCGAAGAAGAACGGCGGCTGGCGCTCGTCGTTGCCCATCTCGCGGATGTGCTCGAGATAGTTTCGTCCCACGCACCAGATGCGGCGCACCGGAAAGGATTTCGATTCACCGGCGACCGGAATGGAAGGCTGCGGATGTGCGGGAATGACGAAGGGTGCGCTGGCGCTCATGACAGAATCCGGGGTCTGGAAGGAAACACGGGGCGGGAAAGCGATCTCGGGAAAAACGATCTTACGCGCTGGCGGCGATGGGGGCCAGCGGGTTGGCATCACGATGCTGCAAACGGAAGAACGACGCGTAGCGTCCGCCGCGCCGCAGCAGATCGTCGTGGCGTCCGGTTTCGACGATGACGCCGTTCTCGACCACCAGAATCTGGTCGGAATGCATGATGGTGTGCAGACGGTGCGCGATCACGATCGTGGTGCGATTCTGGCAGAGGTGTTCGATGGCTTCCTGCACCTGCTTCTCGGACTCGGAGTCCAGCGCGGCAGTGGCCTCGTCCAGCAGGATGATCGGCGCGTCCTTCACCAGCGCGCGGGCAATCGCGATGCGCTGGCGCTGGCCCCCGGACAGTTGCGTGCCGTGTTCGCCGACCGGCGTGTCGTAACCGAGCGGGAAGCTCATGATGAAGTCATGGGCGCAGGCGGCTTTCGCAGCGTCCACGATCTCGGCTTCCGTAGCGCCGATCCTGCCGAAGGCGATGTTCTCGCGGATGGTGTCGCGGAACAGGTAGACGTCCTGCCCGACATAGGCGGTCTGCTGGCGCAGCGAGCGCCGCGACACATCGGAAATGATCTGGCCGTCGATCACGATGGCGCCGAACTTCGCTTCGTAAAGCCGCAGCAGCAGCGCCAGCACCGTGGATTTTCCGCCCCCGGATGGGCCCACCAGAGCTGTGATCTTGCCGGGTTCGGCGACAAAGCTCATGCGGTTCAGAACGGTTTCATCGCCCCGATAGGCAAATGTCACGTCGCGGAATTCGACCTTGGCGTCGGTCAGTTTCAGCGCGGGCTTGTCGCTGTCGTCGGGTTCGCTGGCGGGACTATCGACGATTTCGAGCAGCTTGCGCGCGCCGATCAGGTAGCTGTTCAACTCGATGTTGAGGCGCGCGAGGCGCTTGGCCGGCTCATAGGCCAGCAGGAACGCCGTGATGAACGAGAAGAACTGGCCCGGCGTCGCGCCGGTCGCGATCACACGATAGCCGCCGTACATCAGGCAGCCGGCGATGGCGATGCCGCCGAGGGTTTCCATCAGCGGGCTGGACCGGCTCTGGACGCGCGCCATCTTGTTGGCGTTGGCCTCGACCACGCCGATGCTCTTGTCGATCCGCGCCTGCATGGTGTCTTCAAGCGTGAAGGCCTTGACGGTGCGGATGCCTTGCAGGGATTCCTGCATGGTCTCGAGAATGTCAGCGGTGCCGGTGAACTGGTCGTGCGCGAGATGCTTGATCCGGCGCACCAGCTTGCGGATGAAGAACAGCGCAGGCGGCGCGATCAGCAATCCGAACAGCGACATGTACGGGTCCTGAATCACCATCACCGCGGCGAGCCCGAGCAGCGACAGGAAATCGCGGCCGACCGCGCTGACGAGAAGGCTGAGCACCTGCGTGACGGACTGCGCGCCCGCGGTCAGGCGCGCCAAGAACTCGGAAGAGTGACGTTCGGAATAGAAGCCGACATTCTCCCGCATCAGTTTGGCGAACAGCCGCCGCTGGTTGTTGGCGAGAATCGCGTTGCTGATCCTGGACAGGATGACCGTATGACCGTAGGTCGCCGCACCCTTGGCCGTGAACAGAACGATAATCACCAGCGACAGCATGACGATGCCGTGAACGCTGCGGTTGACATAGGTCTGGTTGATGACCTCGCCGAGCAGCCACGCCGAGGCTGCCGTCGCTCCGGCGGATACCGCCATCAGCGTGAACGCGACCGCATAGCGCCGCCAGTGCTGGAGGCCTTGCTCGGTGATCAGGCGGCGGATAAGGGCCGCCGCCCCATAGGGATCGTCAGTGATTTTTCGTGGAAGCTCGGTCATCCGCGTTCCATTGACGGCAAGGCGCAACGGCGCTCCGTCAGGGTTTCTGCGATGTCCGTCTCTTGCCCGCTATGGACCGGATTTTCAAGTGAAATCAGGGCTTTTTGGTCAATTCTACACTATGCTGAAACCGCCTCCCGGCCGTCCCGGAGCCGGTCCGCCAGCAGCTTTTCTTCCCATGCCAGCGCGTGGCGGGCGATGGTGTCGAGGTCGTCGTATTGCGGCGTCCAGTTCAGCGTGGCGCGCATCCGTGCCGTATCCGCGATCATGGTCATGATGTCGCCGGGCCGGCGATCGGCGTACTGGACCGCGAAATTGCGGCCCGATGCGCGGCGCACCGCTTCGATGGTTTCGAGCACCGAATAGCCGCGGCCGTAACCGCAATTCAGGGTCGCCGAAGGGCCACCTTGTTCGAGATATGTGAGAGCGGCGCAATGCGCCTGCGCCAGATCGGTGACGTGAATGAAATCGCGAACACAGCTTCCATCGACGGTCGGATAATCCGTCCCGAACACGTCGATTTTGGCGCGCTGGCCCGTCGCGGCCTCGACGGCGATTTTCAGGAGATGCGTTGCGCCGACGGTGGCGAGACCGATCCGGGCCTGCGGATCGGCGCCGGCGACATTGAAGTAGCGCAGCACGACGTAGTGCATGCCGTGTGCGCCGGCGACGTCGTGCAGCATGATCTCGGTCATCAGCTTCGAGGAGCCGTAGGGCGACAGCGGACGCGTCGGCGCCTCCTCGGCGACGGGCGTGTGATCCGGATTGCCGTAGACCGCCGCGGTCGATGAAAAGATGAAGCGGCTGATGTTGCACTTGACGGCGGCGTTCAGGAGATTGCGCGTCGTCATGGTGTTGTTGCGATAGTAACCCAGCGGATCGCGCAGCGAATCCGGCACGACCACCGAGCCCGCGAAATGGATGATCGAGCTGACGTTGTGCGCGGCGATCACACCCTCGACAAGGTTTTCGTCCGAGACATCGCCGATGAACAGCGGCACGCCTTCCGGCAGGAACTGCGAGAAGCCGGTGGAGAGATTGTCGACGACCACGACGCTCTCGCCGGCGTCCACCAGTGCGCGGACGGTATGGCTGCCGATATAACCTGCGCCCCCGGTGACCAGTACTGTCATGGCATTCAACCTTGCATCGTTTCTGCGCGATCAAGTCCGCCGCGCCAGTTGCGCGGAATGTGCCGCGAAACTGTTGCCGGAAGCTTGCAGATCAACGATGGAAATGGGGTATAAAGCCGGGCTTTTTCGGCGAATCCCTTCGCTTTTCCCGCTGGAAACCGCTTTATGGTTTCCAAAACGTAACGCGCATTCAAGAGTTTCAGGCTGACCCCGCCGATGCACGGTATTCTGTTCATCAAGACATCATCGCTCGGCGATGTGGTGCATCACATGCCCGCCGTCACCGATGCGCACCGGCAGTGGCCGGATGCGCGGCTGACTTGGGTTGTTGAAGAGGCATTCGCGCCGCTGGCGCGGCTTCACCCGGCTATCGACGAGGTAATTCCCGTTTCGACACGGCGCTGGCGCTCGCGGTTGTTGCAGCCCGCAACGTGGAATGAGATTTCGGCGTTCAAGGCGCGCTTGCGATCGGTCAATGCGGAGAAGGTCATCGACACGCAGGGTCTGATCCGTTCCGCGTTGATTGCAAAAGCGGCGAATGGCGAGCGTCACGGCTACGATGCATCGAGCATCCGCGAGCCGCTTGCGTCGCGGTTCTACGACGTCACGCACACAGTCGCGCGGGCTCAGCACGCCGTTGCGCGCAACCGGCTGCTGACTGGATTGAGTCTCGGTTACTCGCCTGACGCGACAATCGACTATGGACTGGTCAAGCCGGCGGCGGATGGCGGCGCGCCATATGCGGTGCTGTTGCACGGAACGTCGCGCGCCGCGAAGGAATGGCGCGAGGTGGACTGGATCGGCACCGGCAAATGGCTGCGCGGGCAGGGCCTCGATGTGGTGTTGCCGTGGGGATCGGAAGCGGAGCGCCTGCGCTGTGTACGGCTCGCCGCCGCGATTCCTGGCAGCCGCATTCTCGAACGTCAGCCGCTCGACGCGACGGGACAAGTGATCGCGAATGCCGCGCTGGTCATCGGCGTGGACACCGGACTGCTGCATCTTGCAGCGGCCTACAGCGTGCCGCTGATCGCGGTATTCCTCGCGACCGATCCCGGTCTGACCGGCCCCGTCGGTAACGGTTCGATCACGGTTGTCGGCGGGAAGGGCTTCTATCCCTCGTTCGAGCGCGTCATCGAAGCGGCGAAGACGATGTCATTTACGTAATAGCAATGGCACGCGTGACTTGCGGTAACAAACACGTTGGGCCGCGGCAGGCATTCACCCCTTCATCAACGATCCTCAGATATATCGTCGTTGGTAACACTCACGAAAATTGGGTTCGTTCTGCCAAATTGAGGGTTTATTTCGATCCGGAAAGCTCCCGGAAAACTCGCTTCTTTCGCGACGTCGCCCGGCGCACGTATCTATCCACCTTTTGCAATTCTGTCAGCGCCTCCAGGATCGATCCCTCAGCGTATCGTTTTTCAAACGAGTCATGAAGATCAGCGATCGCCTTTGTTCGTACCGAGCGCGCACGCATCAATGCAGCAGCGGCTGCGCTAGCGGCTATGGCGGCCATTGCTGAACGATCATCCCGTTCCGCAACGAGAGCCCGGGTCAAGCGATCACCTGCCTGATCGATATCGAGGTCGCGTGTGCTATTCGAAGCCAATCCATGTTTGATGGCGTTACGTGCGGCCCGTGCCTTTCCACCCGCGCTTCGCGGTCCCGTGCTTTTTAAGGCATTTTTCCGATTTGCCGCGATTTGCCGTTCAGAAGCCATGCGCGCCTTCTAACTATTCGGCAGCCTCGCTGAATTCGCCGTCGATAATCTTCGGTAAATCTTCAAAACGTCTCGCCATCGCAGCATCATGGCGCGAGATCTCGCGAAGAGTCGCCATGCGGCGGGTTTCGAGATCGGTGATGCTCCGATCAATTTGCGTAAGTGGCACGATGCAGCGCAAATAGGCCTTCGCAAGAACCGAGTTGCGATCATACCCCCGGAGGGCAAGTCGCTCATCAATCTTTCCGCCAAACTCGGGATTGCTCGCCCATTTACGAGCCTCGTTCTTTGCATCGATGATAACGTAGAGATGTGCAGCAACTACGTTTTCGGCATCGTAGGTCGACTTGAGCAGTTCCTCCACCACCTGCACTTGGGCCTCGACCAAAATGCCTGAGCGAATGCGCCGAAAGCGACGGCCTTCCCAGATTTGATATGCGATGTCGCTGCACCACGACCAACCGACAATGTCATGAGTGCCTGTCGCGTTTGCGATGGAGAGAAGCAACGAATGAAACTCTTCAGGGCTTTCGCCCCGTACGAGATTTGGCTCGCCCAAAAGAGCGGCTATTTCCTTTGGGATTTTTCCCAGCGGTGATTTCGCAATCGACTGTGGCACCGAATCATTCCGAGCAGAAGCGTCGAATCAAGCTTCGGGTAGGGCGCGCTTTCCAAGTTGAAAAAACAAGAATCATTTTAGACGATCAACAAGATTCTGGTGTGAGTTTCTGAGCCTTTGTCAAAGGACACCACATTGCCGCCGCTATTTCCCTACGAGCTTTTTACCGTTCTGATTCTGTGGGGAGGTTCGCTTGGAAATCATGGATATGGCGCACGTGGTCAACGTATTTGACATGTACACCGGTCTCTTTAAGACGGCTCGCGACAGGGCGGCTGATTGCCTTGTGGAGGAATCTGACGATGCTGAATTGAAGCAGCGTAAGATCAAGCTGCAGGCCGCGTTGCGGAAAGCGATCAAAGAATCTCAAGTATTTTCTATCGTAATCCGTGAAGAGCTGATCGCTCGGCTTGATTACTATCTGCATTACGTGAAAGAGCATACGGCTATTGTGCGAGCGACCACACGTTATGCCCAAGCGCTGCAAGAGGCTCGTGAATTAGCCACGAAGTTTTGCCCTTCAACGAGTGCTTAGTCCCAAGGTGCCTACACCAAGCTGATCAGCCTTACTTGTGGAAACCAGCGCTGGCTTATTAACTACAATCCCGGGTGCTTCGCTTCAGCGCTCATTTGCTCTGAGTGTTTGCGCGACCTTCGCCAGAGGCTAGCGGCGACTTGAAGCGGATCGATTTTCCAATTTTTCCACCACATCTCCTCCCGACCGGTCTGATGATTTTCCCGATGATGCGCGCGGCAAAGTGGCACGGTAAATTCGTCGCTGGTTTTGCGGCCCATTGCGCGTAGCTGTGCGAACCGTAAATGATGAGCGTCGGCCGGGGCGCGATCACATATCAGGCATGGCTGAGAGGCCACGAAACGTAAGTGATCTTTGTCTCTGAGGCGCCGCGGCTCGGCCAGGGCGAGCGCGCTTTTATCAATCTTCCGGTCGCCTAACTCCTGACTTACGACCTTGCGATGCGTACCTGCTCGCTTTGATTTGGGGGAATTTTTCTTCGGAGGTAACTCCGCTTCTTGAGCTGCGTTGAATGCAAGCTCCACGGGCTGAGTGACAGGCGGGACGTCGACCAAACTTATAGGCAAACCATCTTCCGGGCTCAACGCAGCCAACTGACGGGCAAAGGCTTCTTCGATAACCTTTGCATCGGGTGCTGGCAGCGTATTTTTGACCTTGAGTAAAGCCGGAGCCTTTTCTCTTAAATCGTCCAGAGTTACGCAAGCTTCGATATCCGAAAGCAACGTGACCCCGTCATCCAACAGCGGTTGAACGTTCGTGATAGCAGCTTTCATGACACTTGATTGGGCAGAAGCATTGTTGCGTGTCGTCGTCCGTTCACGGGCCCCCGCGCGTGCCTCGTCGCGCGGCAGATCCGGAGCATCCAGATCATCCTCCCCCGCGATACCAACCAGCGTGAAAAGTGCGTAGCGGCGAGCGTAGGTGAGTGCTGCCCCCATTCGGCGCGGTGCGGATGCGTCCGACAGCGCGCAGACCGGCCAATCCGAGGATATCCACTCTCCGGACGTATGCATCAGGATCGTGGTCAGGTTGACCACACCGTTGACCCGATCAATGTCTGTGGTCTGCGCAATCGCAATTTGCTGTCCGCCCAACGTCTTGCGAACAAGGTCAAGGCCGCTGGCCAGCGGCGCATAGCGGAAGGTCTGAGGGTTGTCGTCCCGGTTGTTGTGATGAATGGTCCCGGTCATCGATTTTTCAGGATTGGACAATTCCGTTTGGGCTTTGGCCAAGGCAGTCGCGATGGCGGCAACGCTCTCACTGCACCGGTGCATGAGCGGCCTCCATTTCGACCAAATCAAAACTGACGGCGCCGGATTTGGAGCGCTTGGCGCGGATGCCATGACCCATGGCTTCCTTGGCATCCTCCGGCATTAGGATCTTAAGCTCCCCTTTGGCGCGTTCATGCTCGAGATGAGCGCCACGAGTTTCCAGATACAACGACGCGAACTCCGCCCACGAATTCGAGGCGTTCATATCGACAACCCTGACCGCTTCAATCCGCGGCTTCGGTGGCTCGCAGTCGAACAGGGCCGGCGCATCCCCTGTTTTCACTGCTCGCCAGAAGGCCTTCTCTGCAGCGATCAGGACGGTTTGGTAGATAGGATCGGCCTCGATGGACAGTTCCACCCATTTGCCGCCGCCGTTGATGATGGACAGCACCGATTTCTTCGTGTCCGCGACCAGCATATTGTGCTGAAGCTGAGCCATGTGCTTCTCGGCTGCGGCCACCTCTGAGAATGACCATGGCAGCATAAACTTGGCCTCAAATACCGCGCCCGTGGTCTCGACCAAGCCGTCAAGGGTAGCGGCCATCCAGGGAAAGACGCGATGAATGGCGCGGTGCTGGACGGCGACAATCCGCTGCCCAGATTGGCGTTCGAACCAACGCCTGTTGAGATCCTCCGTCACCAGACCCAGTTGAACGATCAATTCGCCCGAGAGGTCGAGTCCGCCCACCTCACCCCGCTTTTCCTTCCAGAGGCGGAGGAGCGCTTTTTCATCCTTGCCCATAATAATGCGAGCGTCGGACCCTCCGATGAAGTGCCGTCTATCGAGATGTGTTTGTTTTTCTGTAGAAATCGCCATTGGCTATTCTCCAACGAATGTTTCAGGGTAAATCTGCGTTCGCCTGAGCGAGTATATCTATCAACATTTTATGTTGAACCATGCGATCTATCATATGTCAATTAAAATTTTACACGCCATCACTCCGGGCCAGTGCCGGGCAGCACGGGCCATGCTCGACATCACGCAGCCTGCCCTCGCTGAATTGGCGGGGCTTGGGCTGTCTACAATTGTGGATTTTGAGAAAGCCCGGCGCGACGTGTCGCGAGACGCTGTCCATGCACTTCAAACGGCTTTGGAAAAGGCAGGGATTCAGTTCATTGCACGTAATGGCGCTGGACCCGGCGTGCGGCTGCGCAAATAAAAATCGGATTTCTGGAAGGCGTTAAAAGATCGGCGCATCGGGTCGGCGATCTTTCGAGTCTGGTTCGATTCTGTTGGCCCGGGTGGCGGCTGTGGACCGCATCCAAAGAAGACTACGTGGCCCTTGTGTCTCCGAAACAAGCCCGGGACGAAGCGCGGACCATCGGTGGGCGTGCTTTTGGGAGGTTACAACGCGCTTGGTGTTAGTTTCCAAGTTGCCTGTCGCCCGATCCATTTAGCTTCCGGCGCTGGCGTTCCAAAGTATCTATCGAGGAATCAGAAGGCTTTGCTCGCAGAAATTTTGCCGCGATGGCGCGATCCAATTCCGAGGCCCTTAGCCGCTTCGATCTTAGGGCGGAGGGTAATCCCGATATCTTGCTCTCATCGTGGTTGCGATGAACTTTAATAGATGATCCTGTTCTTCGTCGTCCCTCTCCGGAGGCTGGTGATCAGGTCCGACCGCCCCCACCAAAGAACGAAATCCGTCCGCCCAACCCAACAATTTCACCATCATCAAGGTATCCAGCCTGCTGTTCTGAGCCCAGCCTTCAAACAGGTCCGCGAGATTAACAAGATCGTCGGTGGAAAGGCGCACAAGTGTCGCCACAGGCGGGATGGAGCATACGGATCTCACAAGCTCAGCTTCGGCTTCACTGATGGTTCGGTTAAGAATTGGACTATTTCTTTCCTTAAGCGCCCTGACAATGTCATTGGGAAGGTGCCGGTGCCTGCGGTTACGTTCACATTCAGCTTCCAGGACGCCGGATTTCTGGATGTAATGCAGAAGCTCGCAGCACGTCTGTCTCTCTTCACTCGTGGCGGCCAGTCTGTATTTCTTAGCCGTCATGGCGAACTGGCTTGCACACAATAGAACGTAGTGATCTGGAGTGGCTGTTATCTTGGGCATAGTCGCTCGGAATCCAACTTTTAGAAGGCGTCGCGGCTTATCCGGTCCGTGTGCATATTGCCTTGCGTTTGGAGGATTAGCTCTAAGGTGTAGCCTTCACCTTCCGCGAAACTGAAGAGCTGACGGAGCTTGCTAACAGTCGTAGATTTTCCAAACAGGTCACGATCGCCGCACCATGATTTTCCGGTCGCGTATTTCAATACGAAAGACCCTTGCGGAACACTTGCTCGTAAAGTGGTCCCACCTTCAAAATAGAACGTCATAACCGGCATGCGTGTGGTTGCATCTTCCAGCTTCACAAAATAGTTCAAGCCGGGGCGCGTCTTTATGGTTAGCGGTGCAACGCCGGCCGCCTGCGAATATCGGGCATACAGGCCGGAACGAGGTTGCGGATAAACTTCGCAAAGGTCTTTGTCGGCTTCTCGCTGTTGAGCGGTTTGAAAGCGTGTCCACAGGTCCGACAGATCAAAAGCTGGGAGCGGTCTCCAGATAGATAAGAGGGTTAGCACCGAGATGACCGCCCCCAGATAGCGACCTCGGTACGAGTATCGAGTAACCTTGGTTATAATCGGTTCCGGAAGCGCCGCGCGGCAGCTCCCGCACCAAGGGCGTCGCTTAAAGGTAAATGATACCCTGTTTTTCATCCCGCATGAGTTACAGGTGACCAGTTTCATACCGGCGCTCAAAATTTCAATGACGGCATGGGCTGCGCTCTAGAAACAATGTGTGGCGCTATCACCGTCGCCCAAATCCATTGTCCTGCAATGAATCTCGTTGGAAGGACGACTTTGGCTCGATCTGCGAGGCGAGGTTTCGACAGGGGTGCCGTATTGCGATAGATCCGGAAGCCTCCGTTGTGCTTCGTCGGCTACCTCTGCTTCGCGATCTCTGGCTCTCCGACGCGCAATGTCCTCAAGGGACCACTGCATCAGTTGATCTATAGCGGTTTCCGGATTTACCCGTTGGGCATGCGAAGGCGTTTGGGCCGCAGAGATAGCCAGCAGCGTGATCGAAGCTAAAACCAGTCTCATAATTTACCCGCAGCAAAAATGAGCAGACCTCAGGCAGGGTCGCCAGCGACGATTATAGTCACGAATGTAACTTAAAAGCGGTCGCCTTAAAAGCGGCAATCCGCAGAAATCGGAGTGTGAAAAAGACTCACAAAGGGCCGCTTAGGGATGTTCTGGCGCGAAACATGCGTCGGCTTCGTGCCGTTCGGAAATTGAGTCAGGAAGCTCTGGCTTTCGAGTGCGGGATAAACCGAACCTATTTGAGCGGCGTCGAGCGGTCAGAGCGGAACGTCTCGATAGATAATATTGCTCGCATCGCACGTGGTCTGAAAGTTAAGCCGAGCGAGCTTTTGCACGAGTGATGCACCGCTCGCGCTAAGATTGGGGAACAGTATCGATTGCTCTGAAGCGCCAGTATTCGGAGGCCGAGAATGTATCGATCAGCAAAGATCGCCGCTGCTTTTCTTGCCATAATTAGTTCGTTGATCTCAGGGACCGCACCAGCGACGGCACGTGGCGGCGGGCAGGAATCGCGACAGGTATTGGGATTAGTATTCGCAGCCTTATACGCAGCCGCCATCAGACTATCCGCGCAAGAAATAGCGGCATCGAGGGCGGTCGCGCTTTAGCGCGCCATGCTGACGCCCACATCGATCGACCTGCCGACGCGAACGCAGATGTCCCGAGCCCGGCATCCGCACAAACCCGGCGCCGAATTCCGTGCAGGTGTCGCGGCGCGGGGCTGCGCGATGGGCTTCGGTTTCTGAGTTTCTTTTGATGCCGCTTGCTGTGGTTGGCGTCTGCCTGTAATTCTCGGAAATGCTTGGTTTAATACTGCGCCCTTCTTCTGTTGTAGTTCAGTCTGTCTCGCTTGTCGCGTCGGTGGCCTACGCGGCTGTTATGCGGCGAAGGACAGAGAAAGAACTAGTGTGGGGGGTCGTCCCCATCATAAACGTAAAATATTGGTCGCGCGCGTTTGCGAAGGTCGGGATTCGCTCCAAATCTTTGGTCACCCACCGATTTTCGAATTCTAACGTCAGTGACTTCGACGTCTATTTTTCCGATCTAGTGCCAGCGTTCTTCAAGCGGACTTGGTGGCTAAGTGAGTGGGTGACACCCTATTTCGCGAACGCCTATTTATTATCGCATGCAAGCGTTTTTCACGGATACTTTAACGGCGGTCCTCTCGGCGCGACCATGTTCGCGAGCATTGAACCTTGGCTTTTCAAATTATTCGGGGTCAAGACGGTAATCACCCCTTACGGCGGCGATGCTTGGATTTACTCAGAGGTGGCAGATCCACGATTCCGGGACGCCTTACAGGAGGAATATCCTCAAACCGCGCGTCAGCAGAGGAAGATCATTCGGCAAGTCGACCGTTGGAACAAATTTGCGGACGCCGTGATTACAGGTCCAGTGCCAGACGTGGCGCGGAATGATTGCCCTAGCGTCTCTCCACTGACCATCGATACTTCGCTGTGGCCGATGTCTGAACGATATTCGATGAACGACGGGACGAACGGCCCTGTTCGGATTATCCATACCCCTAACCATCGAAAATTCAAGGGTACCCAATTCCTTCTTGACGCAGTTGAGAGACTGAAGGCCAAGGGCCTGAAGATCGATCTCGATCTTGTCGAGAAAGTTTCGAACCTAGAAGTCGCTAATAGGATGCATCAGGCAGACATTCTGGTAGAGCAATTGGTTTTTCGCGGGTACGCCCTTTCCGCAATGGAGGGAATGGCGACGGGTGTTGCTGTCATTGCAAACCTTTCAGATAATCCAACGATTAAACACCTTCGAGAATGTTCTTATCTCAATGAGTGCCCCATATTTTCCGCCACGCCGGAGACGATCGACACTGTCCTTGAGCAGTTGGTGACAGATCCCTCTCTTCGAGAAAGGAACGGCAGGGCGGGACGCGCCTATGTGGAGAAGTATCATTCAGACGAAGCGACAAGGTTTCTCTTTGGCGCTGTTCACGACAAAATTTTGCAACGCCGCGAAGTTGCTTTACGGACCCTGTTTCGTCCAAATCCCTCACCCGAGACTTAGATCATATCGCCTTCATCTTCGCCCTTGTCCGGGCGCCACATTTTGATGCAGACCTTCTCGCCTTCGTGAAAAAAATAAGCTGGGAAACGATCGGGGTCAGATGACCTTATTTTGTTGAATAGTTCGGAGAGTGATTTTGAGGGGTCTATCTCGGAGTGTTCAGGTTTACGGTTTGGAAATTCTGGACCAGCCAAGTCTGGCTGCGGTCGAGCAATTGACCGGCCGTGCTTTTGGAATATCGCTAGGGCGTCCACAACCGCTGATGGTTCTATTTCGAGAACCTTTCGCGTGATGCTTCTATAGGTATCGAAAGGGGACACGGGTATCGCCCTCTGCAAGATGATGTCGCCGGTATCGACTCCCTCATCGATCAGATGGATGGTAACGCCGGCTTCCTGTTCGCCGGCCTCGATTAGCCACGGCGACGTGCCCATCCCTCGAAACTTCGGGAGCAGGGTCCCGTGCACGTTAAGAAAAGCGTCGGCCGATTTAAATACGGCTGGTGGAAGGACGTAGCAAAAGCCGACAGATAAGCAGAGCTTGCCGCGTAATTCGGGGGCAATGCTCTCTAGGTCGGCCTTCCTCCTGATCACCTTAATCGGTATGTTCCGGGCGGTTGCCATCTCAATGGTCGGGATGACGCGCGGGAATATTTTTGGAGAGTTGACATACAGGCATGAAATTGTGTGCCCGTGAGTGAGAATGCGATCTAAAACGCGCTCCCTTGGTCCGCCAGCGAAGTACAGAATATCCATGGTCATCCTGGGATTGCGCATCGAGGAAAGACGAGAGCTGAATTGGCTATGATACCACACTCAAAGCCTCTGATAAGCCAGCAGGACATCGAAGCGGTCTCCCGTCAGTTAATGTCGGGAATGTTGGCTAACGGTGCCGTTACGGAGGATTTTGAGGAGCGGCTGCTAGCTTGGACCGGCGGCTCTGCGGCGTTGGCGACAATGAGTGGGACGTCTGCTGAAGTAGCCTGTCTTGTCGCGCTTGGTGTTGGAGCGGGGGACGAGGTGATCCTTCCAACTTACGTGTGCGAGAGCGTGGCGTTTGCGGTTCAGTCCATCGGGGCCGTTCCTGTTCTTTGCGATTCTGGTCCGTCATGGAACGCAGACCGAAATTCCATTAAGTCAAAGATCACAACGCGCACCAAGGCCGCCATTGTAGTCAACATCTTTGGCATAGAAGCTGATGTCGGCGATCTCGGAATCCCAATGATCGAGGATCACTGCCAGAGCTTTGGTATATCAAGACTGAAATCAGATGCTGGCTTCTATTCGTTTCACGCTACGAAATGCTTGACAACAGGCGAAGGCGGGGCGGCGGTATTCCGTGACAAGTCGTTGGTGAGATCGTTGAGGGTGGCGACGCCGGCAATGTCCGACCTACAGGCGTCTCTTGGAATCTCTCAGTTAGAAAATTATGCCGCGATGATGGAGGCGCGCAAAAAGATTGCGGCGCGATATCTAAAAGAGATGCCATCTTCGACGACAGCGGGCGTCAGAAGTCAAAAATCCATGTACTTTCGATTCCCGCTTTTGATGATCGGTGAGTTCGAAAAGATCCAATCGGAATATGCCGAGCAAGGAGTGTCTGTACGGCGAGGCGTCGATGCGCTCTTGCATCGCAAGTTTGGGAGGCGGGACGACGACTACCCTAACGCGGTGAAAATGTTTAATTCGACCGTCTCAGTTCCGATTTATCCCGCTCTCAACGACGAGGAAATGACCCAGGTTATCCGAGCGACCCGATCGCTCACTTTACAGGGCGGGTCAGACCAGCGGTAATTAACCGGATTGGGTCTCGCTCTCCTTCTCGATGGAATGTCGCTGCATGTCTGTCGACATGCGAACATACTGCGCGGCTTTGTTCTCATAGAGCAGCATTGCTGGATCTGAACAAAAATAAATAAAGGCATTGAGAGGTGATCCGGAAGATTGACGCTTATCTGAATCAACATCGCGACGGGGACAGCTGTCCCCGTTTGTCTATTGGGTGACACTGGAAAGTGCTTGGGTGTGGTCCGTTTATTATCGGCGCCTTAGATTAGGCCGACAAAGATTTTGACAGGGGATGGGTAGGGAAGGCCGATTTTGTGCGTGGGAAACAACAACTGTACAATCTGATAATTAAATCAATTGGCAGAAGGGGTGTCTGCGCGTAGCTGTTTCCCCAAGATCTCTTCGACAAATCCCGAGATGTCGTTCCCGGAAAACAGATAGCCCCTGATCCCCGCCGCCAGGCCCGCGTCGAGATCGCGCTGCTTGTCGCCGATGACTAAACTGCGCTCCCTGTCGACCGGCCAGTGCTTCATGAGGTCGAGGATCATCCCCGGCTGCGGCTTGCGCCAGTCGCATTCGCGTGTGTACGCCGGAACCGTTCCATCGGGATGATGTGGGCAGTACCGGAAATCGTCGATGCGTGCGCCGTCGCGCGCCAGTTCGCTGCGCATCCACTCATGGAGCGAGCGGACGTCATCCTCGGAGAAAAAGCCGCGCGCAACGCCCGACTGGTTCGTGAAGACGAAAACGAAGTAGCCTGCATCATTCAGTCTTTTGATTGCGGGGGCGATGCCCGGCATCCACCGGAGTCTGTCACGGGTGCCGACATAGGCATCGTCCAGATTGATGACGCCATCGCGGTCGAGAAACGCCGCGGGCTTTTTGTCGCCGGTCATTTTGCCTTCGTCGCGCCGATTAGCGTTTGCTCGACCTCGTCGCAGATCGCGTGCAGCGCCATCATGTGAATTTGCTGGATCACCGGTGTATCGTCGCTCGGCGCGATGAAGAGATGATCGCAGGAGGCGCGCAGGCTTTCGCCCTTTGTGCCGGTGAAGCCGACCGTTGTAACGCCAAGATCGCGCGCCGTTCGAAGTGCTGCGAGAATATTCGGTGACCGACCGGAGGTGGTCAGCGCAAACAACACATCGCCGCGACGGGCGAGGCCTTGCACCTGCCGCGCGAAGATCTGCTCGAAGCCGTAATCGTTGGCGATCGCGGTCAGCGCAGAGGTGTCTGTTGTCAGCGCGATCGCCGCCCAGCCGGGACGCTCCTGCTTGTAGCGGCCGACGATTTCGGCGGCGATGTGCTGGGCGTCGGCGGCGCTGCCGCCATTGCCGATCAGCAACAGCTTGTGTCCGCCCTTCAGGGTATCGGCGACCGTGCGCGCAATCGTATGCGTCGTCGCAAGCAATTCACTGCTCTGCGCGGCCTTGGTCAGCCCGTTAAGAGAGCTTTGAAAATGTGCTGCGATCCGATCCTGGCTCACATGTCACCGTGTTCGTTCAAGTTGCACGTCAGTGGTAGTCACGGCGCGATACCGGCGCAAGAGCGGCCAGCGCGCGATACTTAATGCGCCGCGCTTGCTCCGGCCGCCGCCATCACGCCCTGCGCTGTCTCCACGACCTGCGAGGCCGGGATGTCGCGCATGCAATGATGATCGTTCTGGGTGCAAACGGGGCGGTGGCAGGGCTGGCAGGGCAGGTTAGTCGCCCGCTTGATGGTGGCGGCGAGGCCGTTCAGCGGTGCCCAGTGATAGGGACTGGTCGGGCCGAAAATTCCGATAGCAGGCGTGCCGATGGCAGCCGCGATATGCATCAAGCCGGAGTCGTTGGAGATCACCGTTTTGGCCGCGGCCATGGCCATGATGCCATTGCGCAGATCGTTGCCGGTGAGGTCGCGGACCCGCGGTCCGGCAACATTGACGATCTCGGTGGCGATGGCTTTTTCACCGGGACCGCCCACCACCCAGACGTCGAGACCTTGTTCGGCGAACATGCGGGTCGCCTCCGCATAATAGGTCCAGCGTTTTGACGACCCGACCGATCCCGGTGCTAGCGCGACTGCGGCGCTCTGGCCGAGATTGTTGGCCTGCCGCCACGCCGCGACTTCCGCCGATGGCACCACGAGCTGCGGCACCGGCCATGCCTCTGGCAGCGGCGCATCGGCGGGCAGGGCGAGGGCGGCGTTCTTGTCGATAAACCGGGGCATCTTTCGCTCGCCCCAGCGCCAGTCGTTGATCAGTCCGAACCGGACCTCGCCGACAAAGCCGGTTCGCTGTGGAATCCCGGCAAGCGTCGGCGCAATGGCCGACTTCCACGTCCGGGGCATCACCAGAGCGGTGCCGTAGCCGGCCTCCCGAAACTGTTTGGCCAGCGTCCACTGCTTGGCCAAGGCAAGTCGCCCCCGTGGCAGGTCCCAGACGATGCCCCTGCGGACGCCGGGCATGTAATCGACCAAGGGCGCGCAGAGGCTCGTAACCAGCAGATCGACCGGACGGTTGGGCCAGCGTTCCTTGAGGACCCGCACCACGGTGTGACCGCGCACGAAATCTCCGATCCACATGTACGGAATGACCAGAACCGGACTGGTTTCCGAGGGATCGGGCGCAACCTGCAAGTCGTTTAGAAATGAATTTATATTCATTTATTCAAGGCTTTGCGGCGGGTTTTCGTGGAACGGGTAGAATTGTGCACGATCAGCCGGTTACAGCGTCGTTTGCGCGACGTCCAGTTGCGTTTTTTGCACACCGGGGGAGCCTCCAAGCCTTCACCAAGTCAACCGACGTGAGTTGCCTGCCGGGCGGGACTGAGGCAAAGGTGACCCGCATCAATCGGGCGGGATTCCTTCATGCTGCTGGTGACCGGTGGAGCCGGTTTTATCGGGTCAAATGTCGTCGCCGCCCTCAACGATGCGGGCCGCGCGGACGTGGCGGTGTGCGATTTTCTCGGGCACGACGGCAAATGGCGCAATCTCGCCAAGCGCCAGCTCGCCGACATCGTTCCGCCGGCGGAACTGATGCAATGGCTCAATGGCCGCAAGCTCGACGCCATCGTGCATATGGGCGCGATCTCGGAGACCACCGCGACCGACGGCGATCTGGTGATCGAAACCAACTTCCGCTTGTCGATGCGGCTGCTCGACTGGTGTACGGCGAATTCCGTTCCGTTCATTTATGCCTCCTCCGCCTCGACCTATGGCGACGGCGAGCAGGGATTTCGCGACGATGCTTCGCTTGCGGCGCTGAAGACGCTGCGGCCGATGAATCTCTACGGCTGGAGCAAGCATCTGTTCGACATGGCGGTGGTTGAACGCCTCGCGAAGGGTGAGAAGATGCCGCCGCAATGGGCGGGTCTGAAGTTCTTCAACGTGTTCGGGCCGAACGAGTACCACAAGGGCACGATGATGAGCGTGCTGGCGCGGCGTTTCGACGACGTGAAGTCCGGCCGCGTCGTGCAGTTGTTCAAGTCGCATCGCGACGGCATCGCCGACGGCGATCAGCGGCGCGATTTCATTCACGTCGATGATGTGGTGCGTGTCATCATGTGGCTGCTGGCGACGCGGTCCGTGAATGGCATCTACAACGTAGGCACCGGCAAGGCGCGCAGTTTCCGCGACTTGATTCTAGCGGCTTACGGCGCGCTCGGCGCGAAGCCGAATATCGAATACATCGACATGCCGGAACAAATCCGCGGCAGTTATCAATACTTCACGCAGGCAGAGGTCGATCATCTGCACGGCGCAGGCTACAATGGCGGCTTCACGGTGTTAGAGGATGCCGTCGGCAGCTACGTCAGGGATTTTCTCGACCGGCCCGATCGCTACCGCTGATCGCGCAACAGGGATGCGTTTTCATGTTTGATTTCGACGCGCTGTCGCAAGCGATTGTCCGCCAGACCGTGCTGTGCGTCGGCGATCTGATGCTGGATGAATTCGTCTATGGCGAAGTCTCGCGTATTTCGCCGGAAGCGCCGGCGCCAGTGATTGCGGTCCAGCGCAGCGAAACCAATGTCGGCGGCGCGGGCAATGTCGCGCGCAATATCGCCTCGCTGGGCGCAAAATGCATTTTCGTGGGGCTCGTCGGTAGCGACGTGGCAGGCGACACGCTGAAGGCGGAACTCGCCAAAGAAAAACTCATCGAGCCAATTCTGGTCATCGATCCGTCGCGGCCGACCACGCGCAAGGTGCGCTTTGTGTCGGAGCATTTCTCGACGCATATGCTGCGGGCCGATTGGGAGCTGTCGGCGCCGGCCTCCGAAGCGACCGAGAAAAAATTGATCGATGCCGTCGTGTCTGCGCTGCCGCGGGCGGACATCGTGCTGTTGTCTGACTATGCGAAGGGCGTGCTGACCGCGCGGGTGATCCGCAATGTCATCGATGCCGCGCGCAAGCGCGGCAAGCGCGTCATCGTCGATCCGAAGAGCGCCAATCTCGCGATCTATCGCGGAGCGACATTGCTGACGCCGAACCGCAAGGAATTTGCGGAAGCCACACGGCGGCGCATCCAGTCCGATGCCGACATTGCCGATGCCTCGATCGAGGCGCTGCGGACGGCTGACGCCGAGGCAGTTTTGGTCACGCAAAGCGAAAACGGCATGACGCTCGCGCATCGCGACGGCACTCTGATCCATATCCCGGCGCAGCCTGCGAAGGTCCGCGATGTGTCCGGCGCCGGCGATACGGTGGCTGCGGTGCTGGCGGTGACACTGGCTGCGGGCACGGACTGGGACACCTCACTGCGCTGCGCGACGGCTGCTGCCGCTGTTGCCGTCAGCAAGCCGGGTACGGCAACAGTGTCAGTTGCCGAATTGCGGCGGAAGATTCTGCCGCACGCGTCGCTTGCCGCCGAAGAGAAAATCGCCTCGGACGCCGCCGATCTCAAAACGCACCTCGAAGCGTGGCGCAGGCAAGGGCTGCGCGTCGGCTTCACCAACGGCTGCTTCGATATCCTGCATCCAGGCCATGTGCGTGTTGTGACGCAGGCGCGCGCCGCGTGCGATCGCCTGATCGTGGGCCTCAACAGCGATGCATCGGTGCGGCGTCTGAAGGGACCCGAACGTCCCGTACAGGACGAGCGCGCGCGCGCCGAGGTGCTGGCGGCACTCGAGGCGGTCGATCTCGTCGTAATCTTTGAACAGGATACGCCGCTGGAACTGATCACCGAGATCAAGCCCAGCGTGCTTGTGAAGGGCGGCGATTACAGCCGCGAGCAGGTGGTTGGTCACGAAATCGTCACGGCAAACGGCGGCGAGATCGTTCTTGTCGATATTCTGCCGGGGCACAGCACAACGTCGCTGGTCAAGCGCGCGCGCGAGAACCGCGCATGATCGCAAACGCGTCGAGCGGGATTGGCGTCGTGCCTTTCGTCCGGCGCAACGCGGCGGCGTGGACGAGGGCGGCCGACATCGCGGTGGTCCTTCTGGCGGTTTCGCTGCCGTGGTCGACCTCGCTTGTCGCGATCTTTGCGGCGGTCTGGCTGCTGCTGCTGATCCCGACTATCGATCTGCAGGATTTTCTCGACACGATGAAGCGGCCGGCCTGCGCCATTCCGCTGCTGTTTTTTGCGCTCGCCGTTGTCGGGACGCTGTGGGCGACAGATACGCCATGGGCCGCCCGTCTGAAAGGCATCAGTCCGGTCGCCAAGCTGCTGGCGATCCCCGTTCTGATCTATCATTTTGAAAGGTCCGGGCGCGGCCTGTGGGTGGCCCTCGGATTTCTGGCGTCATGCACGGTCGTCATGCTGATGTCGTGGCTGAGTTTTGCCGATCCGCGTCTGTCGTTCGACCCGACGCGCGCCATCGGCATCCCGGTCAAGAACTACATCTCACAGAGCCAGGAATTTGCGCTTTGCGCCTTCAGCGCCTTTGGGGCGGCTGTTTATGTGTCGAGAACGAACCGGAAAACGCTGGCGATGTGTCTGATGGGGCTCGGCGTGGTCTTTCTTGCCAACATGATTTTTGTTGTAAGTTCGCGGACTGTCCTGGTCTGCATCCCGGTGCTGTTTGTTGTTTTCGCCGTCATGCATTTCAAGCGCGGCGGGGTCCTGATCATTATGGCCGCTGTCGTGGCCGCGGGTGCGATCGGCTGGATGTCATCGCCCTATCTGCGTGAGCGTACCTCCAGAGTGATCACGGAATATCAGGACTACCACGAGAACAACGCCGTCACCTCGACGGGGCAGCGTCTGGAATTCTGGCGCAAGTCGATCAGGTTCATCGCGGAAGCGCCCGTTGCCGGACATGGAACTGGCTCCACAAGAGGACTCTTTGAGAAGGACGCCATCGGAAAGACCGGCGTTTCGGCGGACATTATTGGCAATCCACACAACCAGACCCTGAACGTTGCCGTTCAGTGGGGATTGATCGGCGTCATCGTTTTGTACGCGATGTGGTTGATGCACCTGAAATTGTTCGTTGGCGCAACCGGTCTCGCCGGATGGATCGGTCTGGTCGCCGTAACGGAGAATTTTGTAAGCTCGTTGCTGAACTCTCATCTGTTCGATTTTACCGAGGGCTGGATCTACGTGCTGGCGGTCGGCGTGGCGGGAGGCGTCGTCGGTCTGCGAAGACCATCGACAACTGATGCGGGACAGGCGTAGCCATGGCCATGTCCCGAATCAGATTTCCGCGCCTCACCTGGCGAAACGTCCTGATTATCATCCACGACGTCTTGGCGACGATCTTCGCGGTTATTGCGAGTTTCTATCTGCGCTTCGAAGGCAGCGGCCTTATCGAGCGCTTGCCGCTGCTGCTGAAGATACTGCCTTACTTCATTATTTTCAGCATCATCGTCTGTTACATCTTCAAGCTCACCACCACGAAGTGGCGGTTCATTTCGCTGCCGGATTTCTTCAATATCGTGAAGACGTCGACGGTGCTGGCGATGATGTTGCTGGTGCTGGATTATATTTTTATCTCGCCGAATATCTACGGCACATTCTTCTTCGGCAAGACGACGATCATCATCTACTGGTTCCTGCAGAATTTCGCGCTCGGCGGCCTGCGCGTCGCCTATCGCTATTTCCGCTACACCCGGACGCTTAACCAGGCGCGCAATCTCGATGCGTCGCCGACATTGCTGGTCGGCCGCGCCGCCGATGCAGAGGTGTTGCTGCGCGGGATCGAAAGCGGCGCCGTGAAGCGGACATGGCCGGTTGGCGTGCTGTCGCCGTCGATCTCGGATCGAGGACAATCGATTCGCGGCATCTCGGTGCTTGGCGGAATCGACGATCTCTCCGATATCGTCGCTGATTTTTCACGCAGGACGAGGCCCATCGAGCGCCTCATCATGCTCCCCTCGGCCTTCGAGGCCGATGCATCGCCCGAGTCAGTGCTGACGCGCGCCCGGAAACTTGGGCTGGTGGTCAGTCGTTTGCCGTCGCTGGAAGGTGGCGGAGAAGCGCCGCAGCTTGCGCCGGTGGCAGTGGAGGATTTGCTGCTGCGGCCGAGCGTCAAGATCGACTACCAGCGGCTTGAAACGTTCGTGAAGGGGAAATCCGTCGTCGTGACGGGCGGCGGCGGATCGATCGGCTCCGAAATATGCCGCCGCGTCGTGACGTTCGGTGCATCGCGCTTGATGATCGTTGAAAATTCGGAGCCTGCGCTGCACGCGGTGGTGGAGAGCCTGAAAGAAAAATTTCCGGCGACGGTTGTCGAAGGCCGCATTGCCGACATTCGCGATCGCGCGCGCATCACGCATCTCATTACCGAATTCAAGCCGAACATCGTTTTTCATGCGGCGGCACTCAAGCATGTTCCGATCCTGGAGCGGGATTGGGGTGAGGGCGTCAAAACCAACATCTTCGGCACCGTGAATGTGGCGGATGCGGCCGCGGGCGCCGGCGCCGACGCCATGGTGATGATCTCGACCGACAAGGCCATCGAGCCGGTGTCGATGCTTGGCCTGACGAAGCGTTTCGCGGAAATGTACTGTCAGGCGCTTGACCGCGAATTGATGAACCGGGCGAACGGAAAGACCCCGATGCGGCTGATCTCCGTCCGCTTCGGCAACGTGCTGGCGTCGAACGGATCGGTGGTTCCGAAATTCAAGGCGCAGATCGAGGCAGGCGGTCCCGTCACCGTGACGCATCCGGATATGGTCCGCTATTTCATGACCATTCGTGAAGCGTGCGATCTTGTGGTGACAGCGGCAACTCACGCGCTTGGTCCCATCCGGCCCGATGTTTCCGTCTATGTCCTGAACATGGGACAGCCCGTGAAGATCGTCGATCTTGCCGAGCGCATCATCAGGCTGTCCGGTCTTCAGCCGGGTTATGACATCGAGATCGTGTTTACCGGCGTCCGGCCCGGTGAGCGTCTGAACGAAATTCTGTTCGCCCATGAAGAACCGACCGCGGATATCGGCATTGCCGGCATCGTCGCGGCGCGCCCTAACGAGCCTCCGCTCGATACCTTGCAGCGGTGGTTGTCTACCTTGGAGAAGGCTGTCGGAAGCGAGCAGCGCAACGTCATCGTGGGCGTGCTGACGGACGCGATCCCTGAATTCAAGAACGGGGCTGCGTAACCTTAGCGAAGCGGTTCGCGCGGCCGTGAGAACCGACTGAGCACGAGAGCCACGCCGCTCGCGCCCAATGCGAGCGCCATGCCCTCGACATAGGCTGATTTCAGCCAGATCGATAATGCGGCAAGGCCCACGAGAACGACGTTCAAAACGAAGACTTCGCCGACGACCTGCATCACGCTGAAGCCGTTGTCGGTCGCTCGCTGATAGAAATGCGAACGGTGCGCGATCCAGATCTTCTCACCATTCAGCAGGCGTCTGAAAAGCGTGATCGTGGCATCGGCGAGATAATACAACGGGAGCAGCAGTGCGGCGATCAGATGACCGCTTCCTGCGAGTTGAAGCAGACACCATCCCACCAGCAAGCCGACCGGCAGACTGCCGACGTCGCCGAGAAAAAGTCTGGCAACGGGTCGATTGAAGGGTGCAAAGCCGATCATCGCGCCGCAGAGCGCGAGCGCAACGAGCGTTGGGCCCGGAGGCAACTGACCATAAAGGCCGAATAGCGCCAATGCGACTGTGACGGGAATGGTCTCTGCGACCGTGATCCAGTCGAGACCGTCCATGAAATTGACGAGATTGACGAACCATAGTCCACCGACCAGCAACAACGCGCGCTCTATCCAGACGGGCAAGGACGGCACGAGATGAAATTCTGCAGGAAGAGTCGCGAGAACCACGCCGACTGCGACCGCTTGTAGCAACAAGCGAGGCGCGACGGGCATCGTCCGCAAGTCATCATATGCGCCGACGAAGGCGAGGAGGACCGTTGCCGCGCAAATCGTCAGCAATACCGGATCAGCAACTGTACCGAAAAAAGCTATCGAAAGGACGATCGATGACATCACTGCAACGATCACTGCGACACCGCCGCCCTGCGGCGTCGGCACAACATGCGACGACCGCGCATTCGGCCGCGCCAGCGCGTAACGCATGAGCAGAGGGCGCAGCAAGACGATCAGCAAGGCGCAGACGACGCAAGCCGCCAGTGCGATTGCTATGGGGTATAAAGTCATCATGAAACGAGGGTCATCCCGTCAGCGCTTGATGCCGCGCGCCGGCGGCAAGTCTATCGAAACCGCAATGATCTCGCACAAGGCGCTGGTGCCTCTTTAATCAAACTCGCCGCAGGTGACAACGCTCCCGGAATGCGTGGTCAATTCGTGAGCGCTGATGAAGTCATCCGATCTTTAACGGGCGACGGCGCTTCTCAGAGGCTTGCCGAAGCGTTAGTAAGGGACCGGGCCAGTCGGGGAGTGAGCCTTGATTTTCATTCGATCGCTGCAGGTGGTGCTGGCAGCCTTGCTGCTCAGCGGATGCACGTTCTTTTTCGATGTGCAGGATGGCGGCGGCACTCAGTCGGCGCCCGATGCCCGACAGAAACGCGTCATTGCCGACCAGGTTTACAAGATTACCGAACAGATGAAGTTGACGGGTGTCGCGGAAATTTCCGACGTCGGAACCAATGAGGCGCAATCAGGTCCCGAAAAATGGACGGTGTGCATGCGTTCCAATTTTCCGACGGGGTGGCGCTACTTCGCGTTTTTCCTGAAAGGAGAGACGGTGGTTAATTGGCGGCCGGCTGTTATCAACGATGGGTGCGAAGCGCGCAGCTTTGCCCCTCTTGCGCAGTCCGGATAGATCGTCCGCCAACACCGTCACGCTCGCGCGGATTGCTGTAGACATTTTTTGTAGAGGGCCACGGTGGCAGCGCCGATGCTTTGCGCGGACATTTTTTCCACGACGAGTTGACGAGCAGCCACGCCATAGCCGGCTCTGAGTTCTTTCGACAGGGCGAGCTTTTCAATCGCATCGGCCAGCGCGGGTGGATCCTCGATCGGCACCAGCAGCCCTGTCCGTTCATGAATAACGATTTCCCGGCAGCCGGGAGCATCGGCGGCAATCAGCGGCCGGCCGCTTGCGGCGGCTTCGAGCAGGCTTTTCGGCAAACCCTCGCGGTGGGAGGGAAGCGCCGCGATATGTGATCGCCGCCAGAGCGAAATGATGTCCTCGACGTGGCCGAGCCATGTGATGCCGGGTTCGTTGCTCCACTGGCGTGCTTCTTCGAGCGACACCGATGCGGGATTGGCCGGATCAGGTTCGCCGGCGATGAGCAGGTTGATATCCGCGCCGCGCGCGCGAAGAATGCGCTGCGCGGCAACGAGCGCGCGAATGCCTTTGTCGGTCAGAAGCCGGCCGGCGAAGCCGACCGTGACTGCGCCGTCGGGCTCGGGAAGAGGTGTCAGCATATCTGTGTCGACACCGGAGCCCGGAATGAGCCGGATATTGGCGGAGGCGATGCCCATGCCTTCCAGAGTCTGCTGATCATCCGGATTTTGGACGAGGGTGGTCGAGTTGTCGCGATTGAGCAAAAACCGAAGCACGGCCGAGATCATGAAGCGCAATGTCTGCGCGCGGGCAGACGTTCCGGTGAATGCATAGCCGAGGCCAGTCATCGCATTGACTTGCGGTATCGCCATCCCAAGCGACGCGAGGCCGCCGAGGACGCAGCATTGCAGGCCGGAATGATGAAGCAACTGCGGCTTGATCCGCTGTTGAATGGCTCGGATGGCCCTTATCGATGCGATGGCGTCGATCGGAGAGCGGCTGCCGCGCCTGAGCGATATGGGATGAAGCACAAAGCCTTCGGCGCGTATGGCCTCTGCCTGTGTCGATACGTTTGTTGCAACGTGAACATCAAAGCCAGCCGCCCGCGCGGCGCGTGCCATGGGCAATCGATGCTGGACGAAAGCCCAATCCTCGTTTGCGAGGTAGAGCAGCGCCTTTTTTGCGGGGAAATCGGTGGAATTCAACCTGGCGCTTCCGATGGGCAGGTGGTCGGAACGATAAAGATGGTTTGAATAGCCTAACGTCAGCAAACCGCGAAATTTGATCGTCACGATTCGGACCGAAAGTGACGATGCATGATGTCTTATCCCCCGCGCGGCATGGGCGATCGTGGCTTAACTTGTCGCTAACGAATGACTTCCTTCCGATGTAAGCAAATGAAATTGCTAGTGTTTTTGTCTTTATGTGGGTTCCCTGTTATGTGGCTATAAAGTCACATCAGTGTGACGAAATTCGAGCAGTAGCTAATCAAATCTTGTGCAACTCAGTCATGTTCCGCCATTGTCTGTGGAGCGACGGAGGGGGGCATCCCGAGGTCGTCCTGCTTGGAAGTTTCGCTTAAGTCGCTCGCGTTCAGCGGGAGTGTCCGAAAGCGCGAGGCGACCAGGCGGTTAGCGGGGATTAAGGGAACTACCCTTAGGTGTGGCTTACACCGACGGACCGGAACCTTCCCTAACAGAGCAAAACTTGGAGGTTTTATGAGCAAGATTAAGAGCCTTATCCTGGGTTCGGCGGCGGGTTTCGTCGCGATCGCCGGGGCACAGGCAGCTGATCTTCCGGTGAAGGCGAAAGCCGTTCAGTACGTGAAGATCTGCTCCCTTTATGGCGCCGGATTCTACTACATCCCCGGCACCGAGACCTGCATCAAGATCGGTGGCTACGTTCAGTTCGACGTGAACCTGAACTCGAACACGTATGACAGCCCTTACATTCAGGGCAACAACGCGTTCGGCAGCCGCGACATGGATTCCTTCACCACCCGTCAGCGCACGCAGTTTACGGTTGATACCCGCACCGCCACTGAATACGGCGTTGTTCGTTCGTACTGGGACGTGAAGTTCCAGTTCACTTCGAACACCGACGCAGTCGCCGGCGGTTCGATCGAAGTCGACTACGGCTTCGTTCAGTTCGCAGGCTTCACCTTCGGTAAGTCGGTTTCGGCTTATTCGACGCCGTGGCACAGCGCTGGCGCCAACAACAACACCTCGTCGCTGTTGGGCGGCCATGACAACGCAACTGGCGTGAGCAACATCAACTACACTTGGCAGTTCGGCAACGGCGTTTCGGCCCAGTTGGGTATCGAAGAGCCGAAGACCACGCTCGCCGGCAACAGCTATGACCGCGGGATTCTGCTCAACGTGAACCCGGGCACCGCCATCACGGCGGCCCAGATCGCTGGCAGCACCTACACCAACGCTTACGGCGGCAACGCTGCTCCTGACATCGTCGGCAACATCCGCGTCGATCAGGCTGCGTTCACTGCACAGCTGTCCGCAGCTGCGCATAACATTCACGCCAACTACTACGGCGCGAACGAAACCACCGGTCATCCGTCGGATACCTGGGGCTTCGCGGTTCAGGGCGGTCTTCAGCTGAAGAACCTTCCGACCGGCCCCGGCGACAAGTTCACCATTGACGTTGCTTACGCGAACGGCGCAAACCGTTACGTCATCGGCGGCACCTTCGGTAACTCGTACGCTGTGTACAATGGTCCTTCGTCCAACCCGCTCAGCTACCAGACCGTTGCTCTCGGCCTGAACGCTGACGGCGTCTACGGACAGGGCACCAGCATTGAAAAGACCGACGCGTTCGGTGTTCGTGCCGGCTTCGTGCACAACTGGAACCAGTACTGGGAATCGGACGTGTTCGGTTCGTACTCGAAGATCAACTTCAACGGAAATGCGACCAACCTGTATTGCAATATGTTCAATGCAATCAGCGGTCCGAAGGCTAACGGTTACAGCTGTAACCCAGACTTCGCGATCTGGCAGATCGGCACCCGTCTCGGCTGGACCCCGGTTCAGAACCTGACGTTCTCGGCGGAAATCATGTACACGGCGCTCGACCAGTCCTTCACCGGATCTGCTGGTCTCGCTCCTGGTGCGTTCAAGCCAGCCGCGACCTATGACTTCAAGGACCTCGGCACGCTGCATGGCAGCCTCCGCGTTCGCCGCACCTTCTGATCGTAACCGCCTCACGGCGATTACTATCTGAACTGCAAAAGACCCCCGGCAGGAAACTGCCGGGGGTTTTTTTGTTGGAGGCTGCCTGTGTGGCGGTTGTTCGAGTGGCGCTTGTTGTTCCCGTGCCAGTCTCAACATGATGGCGAGCCGGGCGCATAAACCCAGGCTGAATGCTATCTTCCCAGCCGGGTATGAATGTCCTTGAACTTCGCGAGTTGATGACCGAGAGCGCCTGTTCTCTGCCGCGCTGGCAGGCCATGCGAAATCAAGCCGGACTGCCGTGGAGGCTGCGGGCGCTTTGACGAGCGAAGCTCGTCAGATGATTCCTGTCAGCAAAAGGCGTATGCGCATGTCGGACGGAGTGGGCCCCGGAACAGACCGCCGGAACTGATCATGAAAGAGACGAGAGTTTTCACTCTTGCCTCCACTTCAGCCGATGTGGTTTTGACAAGGTCTGTGACTACGAGGGCAGGATTGAGCCGTAGCGGACGGTCAGTAACGCCCACAGTCCTCCAGCGCCTGCGGCTGGTTCATGCAGGCCTGGAAATTATAAGTCCTGCGGCCGTACAGCCGTGAGCACTGGCGTTGCCAGTTTCCGCAGAGATCTTGGCCGTACCCGCCGCCGCCATATCCGCCACCGTAGCCACCGCCATATCCGCCTCCGCGACCACAGTCGAATCTCGCCTGTGGCTGGTTCATACAGGCATTCCAGTTCGGGGAGCCCTGGCCGTACAGTCTTGCGCATTCCCGATGCCAATTGCCGCAAAGATTACCGCCGTATTGAACCACGACGACGTTGTTCTCGGTCAAGCCTGTCCGTCCCGGCAGGGGCGCTGCTGAGGCTGCTCCAACCATTGGGAGAGTGATGATGGCCGCGAAAAAGAGCCCTGAGATTCTGTTCATGCGTTCACACCAATGAGGGTAAATGACCGGATCGATTTGAATTGAGCCCTATATGCTCAAGCGGGGCAGGCGAATACGCCAGTACCTGAAATTCTGAGCCAATCAAGTCGGCAAGCCAGAGCGCTTCCGACCTTGCTTTTTTTCAAGTCCCTCGGCGGATTCGCCGGGATAGATGAGCGGGTCGAAATGCAGGCCTATGTCAAAGCCGTCATCACTCATCGAACGAAGCAATCTGCGATTTTCCCGCGAGGCAAGGTTGTAAAATTCGCAAGATGGCAAAAAGAAGAATGACGCGCGGAGGCCATGCTTCTTCTCGATTTGAGCCATTCCCCATGCAGGCAAAACTTCAAAATCGACATCATGCCTCAAAATGATGCCGGGTCGGCCTTGCCACTCCTTGAGAGAGAAAAGGTCAGATCGCTGCTTGGCGCGCTCAAAGAAGTTTTCGAGTTCAGAATAGCTAAACATTTGAGTAACGGCTCTGATCCTGATGATTACGCTGCCATTCTAGCAGTATCCATGCCGAAAAGTGAGGTCGCTTTTTGGCTGTGTACGTCCCCGTGGAACCTCGCCATGACCTGTCGCATCACCAAGACGTTGAGTGGTCAGCTTTACGAAAAACTCTCAGTGGAATGTTGAGATGTTGGCGTTTCGTGGAAGCCAATTGGAGGCCGCCGAGAGGCGACGCATCTCAGGAGGGTTATATCAATTTATAACAACTAAAAATATACAATAAATTCAATTAGTTATGATGTTCATCAAGTGAACGACGGGATTGACGTTCATGGCCTGAACGCTATAAGAACGCTGCGGAGATCATGCATGTCGAATGCGTTGGATAGCGAGCGGGGAGATGACGACAGGATCATCCTCAGTCTCCTGAATTCCGTCGAGAACGATGGATCGCAGTCTCAGCGGCACATCGCTGCCGACCTCGGCATCGCCCTCGGTCTGGTCAACGCTTACCTGAAGCGATGTGTCAGAAAGGGTCTTGTGAAGGTAAGCACCGCACCCGCGCGCCGCTATGCCTATTATCTCACGCCGCATGGCTTCACCGAGAAGTCCCGTTTGACCGTTGAATATCTGTCGTCGTCCTTTTCCTTTTTCCGGCAGGCGAAATCAGATTGCGCCGACGTTTTCAGAATAGCGCAGGCGCGAAATCTCCATAATCTTGTTCTGGTTGGAAAGTCGGATCTTGCCGAAGTAGCGATTCTCTCCGCTGCCGATAGCGGTGTCTCCATCGTCGCGGTCGTTGACGAAAGCGCAGACGGCGCGCCGTTTCTCGGTCGAATCGTGTTTTCTTCCTGTGACGCGGTGGCTGTGCCTTTCGATGCGGTCGTTGTGACCGATTTGCGGAACGCCCGGAAATCGTTTGATGGAGCCGTCAAACAGCTTGGCGCTCAGCGTGTCCTGGCTCCCAAGTTGCTGGGATTGAACGCGCTGGCGGTCGGGGAAGGTGAGTCATGACAGACGTCATTGACGATACTTGGTACGTCGTCCAGACTCAGGTCAATTCCGAGCTCAAGGCCGTGCGCAATCTGTTGCGGCAAGGCTTTGAGACCTATCTGCCGCGCTATCTCAAGTGCCGCAGTCATGCACGAAAAATCGAGCAGGTCGCCGCGCCTCTGTTTCCGCGTTATTTATTCGTGAGGGTCGATCTGGCAACCCAGCGTTGGCGTTCGATCCAATCGACGTTTGGCGTGTCTCATCTCGTACTTAATGGCTCCGAGCCTGCACGGATCGGGTCCGATGTCATGCGCGTGCTGAAAGCGCGGGAAGACGACAGCGGATTTGTAAAGCTGGATCGGCGGCCGCAGTTTCCGCTCGGTGCGAAGGTGCGGATTCTGAGCGGCGCGTTCGCCGACAATCTTGGACTGTTCGACGGGCTGGGGGATCGCGACAGAATTGCGGTGCTTCTCGATCTGCTCGGCCGGAAGGTTCGCGTCTCTCTTGACGCAGACATGGTCGCGGCCGCCTGAAGCGGCGCGATGCGCGTGAGCGCGGTTGATTCTGTTACGGTCTGGTGGCATCGGTCACCCGGACTGCGGTAGCTCGAGATAATGCACCCCAGGTTGAAGGTAACTTCCAGATGACTTCTTTCGCGTTGATCGGTGCAGCCGGATATGTCGCGCCGCGCCATATGAAAGCTATTCAGGTCGTCAAAGGCGACCTAAAAGTTGCGTACGATCCGAATGACTCGGTCGGCGTGATCGACAGTCACTTTCCGGATGCGCATTTTTTTACGGAGTTTGAGCGGTTCGACCGTCACATCGACAAGCTCCGCCGCCGTGGCGAGAAGATCGACTACATCTCGATTTGTTCGCCCAATCATCTGCATGACGCCCATTGCCGTTTCGCCCTGCGCTCCGGCGCCGATGCGATTTGCGAGAAGCCGCTCGTTCTTAATCCCTGGAACATCGATGGGCTTGCTGAGATCGAACGCGATACAGGTCGCCGTATCTCGACGATCCTTCAGCTTCGGCTTCATCCGGCAATTGTCGCACTACGCGATCGTTACGCGACAAGCACCAAGCGCCATCAGGTCAATCTTACTTACATCACGTCGCGTGGCCGTTGGTACTATGCGTCTTGGAAAGGCGACGACGCGAAATCCGGGGGCGTGGCAACCAATATCGGCGTCCATTTCTTTGACATGCTGAGTTTCGTGTTCGGTAAGGTGACACGCAACGAAGCGCATGTTCGTGAACCGGAGCGTGCGGCAGGTTTCCTCGAATGCGAGCGCGCGGATATCACCTGGTCGCTCTCGGTCGATAGCAAAGATCTGCCCGAAAACGTGAAGGGTAAAAAAACGACGTTCCGGTCGATCACTGTGGACGACGAAGAAATCGAGTTCTCTGAAGGGTTTACCGATTTGCACAGCAAGAGTTACGAGGAAATCGTCGCCGGGCGTGGTTTTGGCCTCGACGAAGTCCGCAGGTCGATCGATATCGTCTCGGGGTTCAGGCAGGCGCCGTTAACGCCGGTGCACCCTCCGCTGAGCGGAGTCGCTCAGGGAGTTGCCCGCAAGTGAGCGAAATGCGGGAAGATCCGCGTTTTCCGGGCGCGCTGATTCATCAGTCCAGCTACGTGGATGAGGGTGCAGTCGTCGGGCGCGGCACGAAGGTTTGGCACTTCTGCCATATTTTGCCGGGCACCGTGATCGGCGAAAATTGTTCGATCGGCCAGAACGTCATGATCGGCCCTAACGTAAAGCTCGGCAATGGATGCAAGATCCAGAACAATGTTTCACTTTATGCGGGCGTCGAGCTTGCCGATGATGTGTTCTGCGGGCCGAGCTGCGTCTTCACCAACGTCAACAACCCGCGTGCCAACGTCTCGCGCAAGGATGAGTTTCGCACGACACCGATCGGACGGGGCGCCAGCATCGGGGCCAATGCCACGATCGTTTGCGGCCATTCGCTGGGCGAATATTGCTTTATCGGCGCAGGTTCCGTTGTCACGAAGGATGTGCCGGCATTCGCGCTGATGGTCGGTAATCCAGCGAAGCGGCTCGGATGGATGAGCCGCGTCGGCGAAAGACTTCCAGCCGATCTAGTTTGCCCGCGCAATGGCGAACGCTACCGCGAGATTTCATCGTCTTATCTCGCGCTCATCGATTAACGGAGAAAATTTTGGATATTCGCGGAAAGCGCTTCGTCGTCATCGGCGGCGCGGGATTGATCGGATCGCACGCTATCGACCAGCTGGTGCAGCAGGACGTCGGAGAGATCGTCATCTACGATAACTTCGTTCGCGGCACGCATGAGAATCTGGCCGGCGCCTTGCGCGATCCGCGCGTGAAGATTTTCGAAGCAGGTGGTGACATTACGCAGACGGACGTTCTGGATGCGGCCCTTAAAGGCGCGGACGGCGTGTTCCAGTTCGCAGCGCTCTGGCTGCTGCAATGTCATGAATACCCACGCACGGCATTCGATGTGAACGTTCGCGGCATGTTCAATGTGCTGGATGGCTGCGTGCAAAATGGCGTGAAGCGCCTGGTTTGGTCGTCGTCTGCCTCGGTTTACGGCGATGCCGTGGAAGAGCCGATGACGGAAGATCATCCGTTCAATAACAAGAATTTTTATGGCGCGACGAAGATCTGCGGCGAGGCAATGGCGAGGGCGTATCACTTTCGATATGGGCTCGATTATGTCGGGCTGCGCTACATGAACGTCTATGGTCCGAGGCAGGATTATCGCGGCGCTTATATCGCCGTGATCATGAAGATGCTGGATGCAATCGACCGCGGTGAGGGGCCGACGATTCTAGGCGACGGTTCAGAAGCTTTTGACTTCGTGGCCGTCGAGGACTGCGCGCGCGCCAATCTGTGCGCAATGGGGTCTAACTCCACCGATCGCTTCTATAATGTCGGCACCGGCAAGCGCACCTCGCTCAAGGAGGTCGCTGAAAAGCTTCTCAATCTCACGGGTTCGAATCAGCCCATCAACTACGCACCTCGCAGTCAGGCGACGCTTGTTCGCAATCGTATCGGTTCGCCCAAGCGCGCAAAGAGCGAGATCGGTTTCGAGGCCGGAATCGATCTGGACGATGGCTTGAAGCGCTTGATCGAATGGCGAAAGACGCACATCGATCAGGTCGATTCCCGCCGTTCGAAGGCAAGTTCTTAATTGTCGAACGAAGCATCCAAAATGACCCTGCCGCCAAGACAAATCGCAATCTCACGTCCCGACATGGGGGATGAGGAATGGCAGGCGCTGCGCGAACCGCTCGAAAGCGGCTGGCTGACGCATGGGCCCAAAGTCTCTGCTTTCGAGAAAGCTTTTGCGACGCGGCACGAAGTCCCGCACGCCATGGCCGTCACGTCGGCGACGACGGGACTGCATCTGGCGCTGGCGGCACTCGGTATCGGTCCTGGCGACGAAGTGATCGTTCCGGCCTTCACCTGGGTGTCTACGGCAAACGTGGTGATCTATTGCGGGGCAACGCCCATTCTGGCGGACGTGGATCGCGTCACGTTCAACATCGATGTCGCGGATGTTACACGAAAGATTTCGCCACGCACCAAAGCCCTGATTGCGGTTCATCTGTTCGGCCTTTGCGCGGATATACCGGGATTGCGAGCCGCGCTTCCCGCAGACATCGCGATCGTTGAAGATGCGGCCTGTGCCGCGGGCGGCGCGCTCGGAAATGTTCCAGCCGGGGCGCTCGGCGACGCCGGTGTCTTTTCCTTTCATCCGCGCAAGTCGATCACGACCGGCGAAGGCGGGATGGTCACGACCCGCGATCCAGCGCTCGCGGAGCGGGTGCGTGTAATGAGGAACCATGGCGCGTCGATCTCCGAGCAGGAGCGTCACCACGGCCCGCAGCCATATCTGCTGGCTGCATTCGATGTGCTGGGTTTCAATTACCGTATGACCGATCTTCAAGGCGCTGTTGGGCTCGTTCAATTGGCGAAGCTCGACCGCTTCATCGACGAGCGCGCCAAATGGGCGCAGTGGTATCGTGAAGAGCTCGCGGACCTGAGCTGGTTGCGGCTGCCTGATGAGCCCCTCTCAGGCCGCCATGCATGGCAGTCTTTCGTTGCTTATGTCGATCCGGATCGCGCACCGCGTTCACGTAACGAGATCATGGCGCGGCTGCATGAGCGCGGCGTGGCGACGCGGCCGGGAACTCATGCGGTTCACATGCTCGGGCACTACGAAAAAATATACGGGCTGAAGCCGGACGATTTCCCCGGCGCGCGTGACTGTGATCGCAACACAATGGCCATTCCTCTGCACAACAGGATGTCGCCGGACGACTTCGCGTACGTCGTGCAAATGTTGCGAGAGGTCTGACGCACTGATGTGCGGCATTGCTGGAATTCTGAACCTGGCGAGCGAGCCGGTCTCGCCTGTCACGCTTCATCGCATGGCGGAAGCCATCGCGCATCGAGGGCCGGACGGTGAGGGCTTCTATACTGACGGCAATCTCGGCTTTGCCCATCGCCGCCTGTCGATCATCGATCTGTCGACGGCCGGTCAGCAGCCGATGATCAGCCACGATGGCCGTTTTGTTCTGACTTACAACGGCGAGATCTATAATTTTCAGGAATTGCGGATCGAACTGAACGCGCTGGGGCATCGTTTCGTTTCCCGCTCCGACAGCGAAGTGTTGCTGAATGCGCTCGCGGCGTGGGGTGAGGGCGCGCTTGACCGGTTGAACGGCATGTTCGCCTTCGCATTGTGGGACAAGACGGAGCGAAGTCTTCTGCTGGCGCGCGACCGGTACGGTATCAAACCGCTCTACTGGACTCAGCAGGGCCAAACGTTTCTGTTCGGCTCCGAAGTCAAGGCTATCCTCGCGCATCCGGCTTATACGGTCGATGTCGATCGCGAGGGGTTGATCGAGTATTTTACGTTCCAGAATTTTTTCACGGACCGGACTCTTTTCAAGGACGTGCGACTGCTGCCGCCGGGTTCGTTCATGAAAATCCAGAGCGGCTCCGGCCGGACGCTTAAGCCGAGAATGTTCTGGGATTTCGACTTCAAGGAACCAAACAAGCGGCTTAAGGATCAGGAATATGAGGAAGAACTGAGCCGCCTCTTTAAACAGGCGGTCAGCCGGCAACTCGTAAGCGATGTCGATGTGGGGGCCTACCTCTCGGGCGGAATGGACTCCGGTTCGATCACGGCGGTTGCGGCAGCCCAGTTGCCGTACATGAAAAGTTTCACGACGGGGTTCGATCTGAATTCCGCGTCCGGTGTTGAACTTCTGTTCGATGAGCGTGAACAGGCTGAGCACATGTCTTACCTGTTCAAGACCGAGCATTACCAGATGGTGCTCAAGGCAGGTGACATGGAACGGGTCATGCCGCGCCTCACCAATCATCTGGAGGAGCCGCGCGTCGGCCAGAGCTATCCGAATTTTTACGCGGCCCAGCTTGCCGGAAAATTCGTGAAGGTCGTTCTTGCCGGAACGGGCAGCGATGAATTGTTTGGCGGCTACCCGTGGCGTTACTACCGGGCCGTGGTGAACGACGGCTTTGAGCAGTATGTCGACAAGTACTATAACTTCTGGCACCGGCTAATCCCGAACAAATCCATTCAGGATATGTTCAAGCCGATCTGGGGCGACGTGAAGCACGTCTGGACTCGTGACATTTTTCGAGATGTCTTCGCGGATCATGCGAGTTCGCTGACCAGTCCGGAGGACTACGTCAACCACTCGCTGTACTTCGAGGCGAAAACCTTTCTCCACGGTCTTCTCGTCGTCGAAGACAAGCTCAGCATGGCGCACGGTCTTGAATCGCGCGTTCCGTTTCTGGACAATGACTTGGTCGATTTCGCGATGAAGGTTCCAGTCCGGTTGAAGCTAGGCAACCTCGGCGAGGTCGTTAAGCTGAATGAAAACGAGCCCGGTCCGAAAACCCAGAAATATTTCGAGAAGACCCGCGACGGAAAGTTGTTGCTGCGTAACGCTATGAAGAAGTTCGTGCCGGACGTCGTTTCGTCGCGCGAAAAGCAGGGTTTTTCCGCGCCTGACGCCAGTTGGTTCAAGGGCGAGAGCATCGATTATGTCAGGAAGCGCCTGCTGAACAAGGACGCACGTATCTATCAGTTCTTCGATTATGCAACCGCCAGCGGATTGGTGCAGGAGCATCTCGATGGCCGCGCCAACCGCCGCCTGCTGATCTGGTCGCTGCTCAGCTTTGAAGAGTGGTGCCGAAGGTTTCTGCCGAACTAGATCGTCCAGCAATAATGTCCGCGAAAGGCCCATCTGTCCGACACTTTCGTCAAGCTGGATGATTTTCGCAGATTGAAAGAGAAGTTCGATTATGTGGTCGTCGCCGGCGTGTTCAATGCGCTGTACAGCGAGAGCGAAGAGACGCACCGACGATATTTTCGATGTCATCGAACATCTGTTTTCACTTTCTCAGGAGTATCTGGCGGTCAACTTCATGACTGATGTGGTCGATTTTCGTCAGCAGGGCGCATACCATCAGAGTCCGCATGAACTTTGTGAATTTGCCAACGAGCGCCTTTCCCGGCGCTGGGTGCTCGATCAATCGTACATGCCCTATGAATTTACGCCGACGATCTTCCGCGATGCCGAGATTCAGCGTTTGGACAATATTTACCGGACACGCGCGTGAAGGTTGTTGAGCTTCGAGCCTCCATGGAGGGCACTTACCGTTCGTTTGTGAACGGGCGAAGCGATGCGTTGATCTATCACACCTTGGAATATCGAAACTTGCTGACGGAATTGATGCATGGCGTTGCGCGCTATCTCGTCTGCGAAGATGATAGAGGAGCCATTCGCGGCGTTCTGCCCTTGTTTCAGGTCGACGGGCCTAACGGACCTGTTCTGAATTCCTTGCCGTATTACGGAAGCAATGGCGGAATCGTCTCGGAAGTGCGCGATGCGCGCGACGCGCTGATGGCCAGGTACAATGAACTTGTATCCAGCAGAGATGTCGCGGCTTCCACGATCATCGCAAATCCCTTCAATGACGACGCACTCGATGACGCCAGTCATGATTACGTGGACCGCCGAATCGGACAGGTCTCGCCAATCAATGCGGAAGCCGATCATGAAGACGTGTTGATGGATCGTTTCCATTACAAGACGCGTAATATGATCCGCAAAGCAGCGAAGTCGGGTGTGATCGTGACCGCCGACAACAGCAGGGTCGATCAACTGCGCGAAATCCACGAAGAGAATATGCGCGCGCTCGGCGGCGTGCCGAAGTCGCCGGCGTTCTTTGAGGCAATGGTCAGAATATTTTCGCTCGAACAGTACCGAGTTTATACCGCGACCATCGATGGAACAATCGCTGCTGCTCTTCTGGTTTTGTTTCACGGCGAAGTCGTGGAATATTTCACACCGGCGGTGCGCAAGGAGTATCGCGACAGCCAGGCGCTCAGCCTCGTTATTTTCAAGGCGATGGCGGATGCGTCGCGCGAAGGGTATCGCTGGTGGAATTGGGGCGGGACGTGGGCCTCGCAGGAATCGCTTCATCGATTCAAAAGTCGATGGGGGACCGAAGATCGTCCTTATGTGTATCGCACCAAGGTCAATGACGACTGCCTGAGGAACATTCCCGCCGCGCAGCTGCTCAAGGATTATCCCTACACTTACGTCTTGCCGTTCAGCGCCTTGCGTGTGGAGCGGTCGGCATGACGCAGGTATCAAACGTTGTGGTCGGCGGTGGCATTTCAGGAATGCTGGCGGCGTTTTCTGTTAGCAGAGAAACGAAAAGAAAAAATTATTCTTGCTCGTCTTCGTTCAGCATTGGCTCCCTACTTTGCTTTTGTTTACTTGCTGAACAAGGCTGGCATTTTGCACACGTCAATGCGTGGTGGACCACTTGGCCAAACTCGCTTTTGGTTTTGGAGGTCATGTTGTCGATGGGCAGGAATTCGAACAGTATGGCGGCGACGGCTATAAGTATTCAAAGATGCAAGATCTAAGCTTACGCCACGGCTTTCTACTGAATTGCCCCCAAGCCGCTAGAAACGAAGGGGAAATCGAAACGCGTGTGCGGTATTGGACGCGCCATGCAGATGTGTTCCTGTGTGGGATACTTGTCGATGGTGTAGGTCGTTGGGATGTGCTGACGCCATATTACCTTGCAATAGATACAGAACTCTGGCTGTCAAAGGCAACTTACCCGATGCCCTCGATGCGGACGAACGACAGTTTGCAGTAGCGTATGTCAAGACCAGCAATCGAAATCGAAGGTTTGCGCAAGACCTTCCGTCTGTACCCTGATCTGGTGACCTCGCGGGTCAAACAGGGAGTGTTTTTCTGGAATACTTACTATCGCGAAAAGGTGGCGCTGGATGATGTAAACCTCCGCCTCGAAAAAGGTGAGGTCGTCGGCGTTATCGGGCCGAACGGAGCTGGCAAATCAACGCTTCTCAAGATTATCGCGGGTATTTCCCGCGCCTCGGAGGGACGCGTTAGTGTGAACGGGCGCGTCGTTGCCGTTCTCGCGCTGGGACTCGGATTTCATCCCAGGTTGACCGGCCTGCAGAATATCGATCTGGCCGGAATGATGCTTGGTATGTCGCGTGAGGAAGTTCGTCGGAAGCGCGACTGGATCATCGATTTCTCAGAGCTCGGCAGTTATATCGAAAGTCCGATCACGAGCTACTCGACGGGAATGCGCGCTCGCCTGTCGTTTGCGGTCGCCGCCTGTCAGGACCCTGAGATACTGATCATCGATGAGGCGCTGGCAACGGGAGACGTCCGTTTTGTCCAGAAGTGCATCGACCGGATTCATCACATAACAAAATCAGGAACGACGGCGCTTTTCGTTTCGCACAGCGTCTGGAGCATCAAGCGTCTTACGAGCCGGTGTATTCTCATTCATGATGGCAAAGTCGCCGACGACGGCGATACGTCACGCGTTGTGGACCGATACTACGAGTTTATGCTCAAGAGCGAGATCGCCGACACCTACTCCCGCGAACAGGCGGAGGGCAGTTTTGTAGGTACCGGGGAGGTCAAGCTCAGTCGGGTGGATCTGCGGAATGATTCGGGAAAAAGCATCCGCATCCTCAACTCGGGAGAGGGTGGCCAGTTGCTGCTGGAACTCGACAAAAGCGGACTTCCCAAGAATGTTGCAATTTCAGTGATTGTTCATCGAGGAGATGGAATTGTTGCAACTGCCATGGCGGGCCTGGCTGGCGGCACGCTGAATGAGAAATACGAGTTCGTGCATCCGGCCTTCGAGTTGAAAGCGGGCCTCACAACTGTGAAATTCAAGTTTGATCACCTGCTGCTCGCTCCCGGCGATTACAGCATCGATCTCCATCTGTTTGACCCCGAGGAATACAGCGGCTTCACCGGCGGTCAGCAATTTTTCTTCAAAACGCGCATTCTGGAATTTGGCGTGCGCCGGATCGGAAATCCGAACCGCGCGGCCGTTTACTATCAACCGGCATCGGCGGAATTGGTGCCATGGAGCGATCCCGTTGCGACTTGATTTTCTGATCGAACTCACTCGTCGCCGTGTGGTGGACAAGTATATCGGGACCAGTTCTCGTCTTTTCTGGGTTTTGTTGTCGCCGGTTATCCCGCTGATCGTGAACGTGGCGGTGTTCTATTTCATTGCACGAATTCCGGAAATTCAGGCGATGGGTCTGGCCGCCTATGCGGCCTTCATGTTCAGCGGCTTGCTTCCGTTCCGGATTGTGCAGAAGGCGACTATCGAGAGTTGCGATCTGCTGCTCGGCAATATGGAGATGCTGAAAACGGCAGTATTTCCGCTGCCATTCTTGACGCTTTCCGCTGTTGGTGCGTTGCTTGTCGAGTTTATGATTCAGTGTGCGTTCATGGCGGCTCTTCTCATGATCGCTGGATCTGCGCTGACGTGGACAATCCTGTTGCTTCCGGCTGCGCTGTTGGCACTGTTCGCCTTGGCGGTGGGTCTTAGCTGGTTTCTATCTATCCTGACTTACGCTCTGCGCGATCTTCAGGAGATCATGACTGTACTGTTTTCCGCGCTGCTTTACGTGACGCCGATCATGTATCCGCCGGAGTCCGCTCCGCCTTTTCTACAGAAACTGATCTATCTCAATCCGGCAACGAGCTATGTGATCATATTTCGCGATGCTATCCTGCCCGGCCCTGGAGGAATCCATGTTGGAGCATGGATAGCCGCTCTTTCGACGTCGGCGTTCTTCTTTATCGCGGGCTGGTTTGCGGTTCGCGGCGCTCAGCGTTTTGTCGGCGACATGGTTTAGCGCGCGTGAAAATTCTCATCACAGGAGCGGGAGGGTTCGTCGGCAAGCGCCTTGTCGCCGTTCTTTCTGATGCCGGTCACGAGGTGGTCGCGCTGGTGCACTCCGCTCCGTCGGAGAAAGACCGGTCATATTTCCTGAGAGAGCGCGTAACGCTGGTCGAAGCCGATCTCACCAAGTTTGATATCGCTGGTCTGCCTGCCGGCATCGAGGCCGTCATTGCTTTGGCGCAGTCGGCGCACTTTCGCGAATTTCCCGAGCGTGCGCTGGAAGTATTCGACGTCAATGTTACCGCAAATCTCAGATTGCTCGATTGGGCTGTAAGGTCGGGCGTGCGGCGTTACGTCTTGGCGTCGTCGGGCGGAATTTACGGCGGTAAACTCGGAGCGCAGTTTCAGGAAACGGACAGCTTTCCTGTTAATTCGCCGCTTGGATTTTATCTCGGAAGCAAACTGTGTTCTGAGATTGTGTTTCAGAACTATCGGCAGTTCTTCGAATGCGCGGTTATCGTTCGGCCATTCTTCATTTATGGACCAGCGCAGCGGCCTGATATGTTTGTAACGCGTATCATAAATTCGGTGCGTGATGGGCGGCCTGTCACTCTTCAGGGCTCAGAGGGCCTGAAGATCAACCCGATTTATGTAGACGATGCGGTCGTCGCGTTTGCTCGGGCCCTCGATCTATCGGAACGCCGGATCATCAACATCGCGGGAAAGGATACCTTGAGTCTTCGGGCGATTGCAAACATGGCTGGAGACCGGCTTGGAAAAACACCGGTGTTTGAGGCAGTGCAGGGCGAACCAGTGGACTACGTCGCCGACATCGCAATTGCGAGGCAAGTGCTGGCTCTTGAACCGCGCTCGTTCGAGTCCGGTCTCGCAGAGACGGTTGGCGAGCAGATATGAAAATCGATCTGCGACCTTTAAAGTCGGATGACAGCGAGCTTCTTTTCAAATGGATCAACGATCCCGATCTGGTCGCTCTCAGTGCTCCTTTCCGCGAGGTCGACAGAGAATCCCACGACAAATGGTTTGAGAGAGTTCGTTCCATCGATGATCTGCGGATTTTTGCAATTGCGCTTGAGGACGATGACTCCACTATCGGTTACTGCCAGTTGAAAAAGATCGATCGCACCAACCGCAACGCTGAATTGCAGATACGGATCGGCGATGGCGTTATGCACGGAAGAGGTGCTGGAACGGCTGCAGTTCGGAAGCTATTGCACTACGCCTTCGGCACGCTGGAACTGCATCGTGTCTATTTACAGGTGTTCGCTACGAATGTTCGCGCGCAACGCGCCTACTTGAAGTGTGGCTTTCAGATCGAAGGTGTCCAGCGTCAAGCCGTTCGTATTGACGGTCATTTCGTGGATATAGTCATGATGGCTGTCTTATCTGGCAAGCAGAAGTAAGTAAGGCTGCGACTCTAATCATGAGTGTAACCGTCGCCTGCCATCAGCCGAACTTTCTGCCTTGGCTTGGATTTTTCGCGAAAATCAAACGTTCGGATGTATTTTTCCTTCTGGACGATGTGCAGTTTACCCAAGGCGCGAACAAGCACAACTGGACCTCACGTGTGCGGATCAATGCCGCGAACGGCCCGGTTTGGTTGAGTCTGCCGGTGCGGCGTTCGGGCGAAGGCAGGCAACTGATTCTGGATATCAGGACCGATGAGCAACCGCGTTGGCTGCCGAAGATGTTGAAGACGCTCGATGAGTCGTATCGTAAGGCGCCGCATTTCGCTGAATGTATGCCCCCGATTGTCGAGATAATTGCGCGCCATCGGGGTTTTGTGTGTGAAACCAACATCGCAATAATTTCTGCAGTTTGCCAGATGCTGGGTATGAAGACGACCATCATGCGTTCGTCCGAGCATCCCGTCGATGGAACGGCGACCGATCGGCTTGTCAATCTTACGCAGTCAGTGAATGGAACCACCTATCTGTCCGGGGACGGCGCTGATGACTATCAGCTGATCCAAAAATTTGACACAGCAGGTATTCGTCTGTCCAAGTTGGGTTTTCGTCCACTGCCATATCCCGGTCGGAGGGGCGCTGAGTTCGTTCCAGGACTCAGCATCATCGACGCGCTGTGTTACGTCGGCGTTGAGAGAACAAGAGAATTGCTGAAAGGCTAGGGCGCGTATGGTGGACAGCGGATTCGAGTTGAAATCTTACGAAAGTCTTCTGCGGTGCGGACTCGACGCCAATTATAAGTTCGTTGAGTTTGCAGAGATCGGGAAAGAAGATTCACCGCGCAGCTGTCTGCTGCGTCATGACGTGGATTCGGAATTGCTCGATTGCGGCGGCATGCTCGATATCGAAAAGTCGCTGGGTGTGACAGCGACATACTTTCTCATGACGCGTTCCACGGCTTACAACCTCTTCTCGGTTGAGGCGACAAAAATAGTTGCACGCATGCTCCGTGATGGTCACAGGATCGGTCTTCACTTCATGGGCGAGCGTTGTGAAGGGAAGGACGCTTCCTACATTGTTGACGAGGTATTGCGCGAAACTGCGTGGCTGGAACAAGAATTCGGCGTGAAAAGCGACGCGGTTTCGTTTCACCAGCCGACGCGGCAAATCCTCGATGCGCAGATCGAAATACCGGGTCTTAAAAACACCTATAATGCGGAGCAAATGTCACCATATTTTTATGTCTCCGACACGAATATGATCTGGAGACACGATCATCCTAAGGACATTTTCTCTCGCGGTTTGCATCCGCGCCTCCAGTTGCTCATTCATCCCATGTGGTGGACGCCAGAGCCGCTGGCGACAATCGAAAAATGGCGCAACGTCCTTCGCAACAATCAAAAAGCGGTCATTGATCACTGGCAGTCGCGGGAGCGAACGCTGGTGAATATTGATCTGTATGGAGAGACGGGATCGCGCGATGCGGAGTGATTCATCAGATCGCGAGGTGTCCGGTGTCAGCGATGAGCAGCAGACGCATCAATCGTTCTCGGACAAATGGACAAAAAATCCATCTCTGGTCCTCCAGCAGACGCTGGATCCGAATTCCATGTTTCAGAAGTGGATTCTCGATCGCAACGGGTGGATGACTGCTGACGGCTTGAGAGATGTGTTGGGAGCGCGAAAGCGTATACTGGATGCCGGATGTGGAAACGGCCGTGTCACCGCGCTTCTCGCTTCTCTCGCGCCTCATGCGGAGGTGGTTGGGATTGATCAAATCCCGCTTTCAGCCGCTTGCGAGAACACCGGTTCTTTTTCAAACATTTCGTTTCGGAATGCGAATCTCCGCGAAAGGCTCGATCAAGTTGGAATGTTCGACTTCATTTATTGTCAAGAAGTCTTGCATCACACGGGCGATGCGCAGGCTTCCTTCGATAATCTCGTATCCATCCTTGCGGCCGATGGTGAAATCGCCATCTATGTTTATCGGCAAAAGGCGCCGGCTCGGGAGTTCATGGACGATCTCGTGCGCGAACGAATTTCATCGCTGTCTTACGAGGAAGCAATGACCGTTTGCCGCGAGATCACGGAGTTTGGCCGCAGACTTTCGGAAGCGAAGCAAGAGATCGAGTTCGATGATGTTCCCGTTCTAGGTATTGAGGCTGGGCGCTATACTCCTCAGCGGATCCTCTATAATTTCTTTCTCAAATGCTATTGGAATCCGGATTTATCGTTCGAGGAAAATGCCGTCATCAACTATGATTGGTATCACCCGACGCAGTGTTCCCGCCACACTCTCGAGGAGGTGCGGGATTGGTTCGCTCAGGCAAAGCTGAACGTGACGTGGGAGTACCAGGATCTCTACGGGATTACGATGCGCGGGAAGCGATAAGACGAGCCCGGAAAATTTATCGATTTTGTCTCGCGAGATCGACTGGAACGGCAGCATTCAAAGACGATGAAGTTTCTTAAGGAGATTTTCTCCGGAAATACCGAGAGATTGCGTTTTGGTCGAGTTTTGTCTTTCGGCAGCTGGGCCATTATGCGTCAGACCCACCTTGCCAACATGTACAGACGAATATCCGAACTTGAGTGGCTTGCGACGCAGGGCGCGAGAATTAGCGAATCTTCTCCGAAGGACGTCGAAGCTCACAGTCGGCGTAGCGTCGTTTTTCTCCACAACAGCTATTACAATTTTTATTACCTGGCGCAGGCTTTGCGAAAGCGAGGTTGGGACGCGCTTTCTGTCAGCATTGAAGACCCCGACGGGCCGAATGCGAGATTTCAGCATGGGAGCGACCTAAATCTCTACGACGCGTCGGATGAGAAAATGCATGCGAACATCCAGTCGTTTTTCTCGGAGAGTATCGACCGTTTCAAGATGGTCCATTTCTACGGACGCGGGCACATGTCGTTTTTTCCATCGGAATTCGACACTGAGCAGACTTACGCTCGGCTGCCGCTGAGCTTTCTTAGGCTTAAGCAAGGCGGTGTAAAAATCGGATATTCGGTATGTGGATGTCTCGATGGAGTCTCTCAATCATCGTTCTCCCGATGGAGCAGCGCTAGTTGTGATAGGTGCGTCTGGCAGAATTCCCCACATATTTGCGACGATCGTTTGAACCTTGCCTGGGGCCACAAGGTCGAGACGTTCTGCGACTTGATCTCGTGCGAGGGATTTCCTGCGCTCGATTATCAGTCCGGTCCAAAGGCGTATCGCAACCCGCTCACCACTGCGCTCGATCCTGATATCTGGAGTCCAGAGCTTGCCGTTCCCGATCAGTTTCTGCTGCCTCGGGAAAGCGGGGAACTCATCGTCTTTCACGCCGTCGGAAATTTTGAGTTTCGGTCAACCGGGCAGCGAAATCTGAAAGGGACGGGTGCCGTGGTTGAGGCGATCAAGCGATTGCGGGCGGAAGGTATGAAGGTGAGACTGGAGTTTGTCACGAATGTGCATAGTAAGGACGTCCGGTTCATTCAGGTCCAGGCCGACGTCATTGTCGATCAGCTAAATCACGGGCGCTATGGTGCTGCCGCTCGCGAGGGCATGATGCTCGGTCGGCCAACGATTTGTCACATCAACAAGGCGGAACTGACGGGCGAGGCGCGTCTTGAATCGATCGAGACTTGTCCGCTTGTTTCGGCGAACGAGACCACGATCTATGAGGTTTTGCGCGATCTTCTCAACGATGCGCAGAAGCGAAAAAGAATAGGCATTGCCAGTCGCGCGTTTGCCATGAAATGGCATTCGGCGGACGCCTGCGCTGAACGGTTTGAAGATGTGTACGACCGGCTGATGTCAGGCATGCCGGTTTCGCGTGCGTGAGAGTGTGACGATGAGTGGACCGGCTGAAGACAAGAAAGACGTGAGACCGTTGGAAGTTCTTCTTCTATGCGACTATCGGGAAGGCCTTACGGCGACGGTTCGCGATCATATCGACGCGCTCACATCTCACTCGCATCATCATGTCCGCAAGGTTTCAATTCTGGGAGATCTCCCGCCGCGTCTCAATCTTGATCATTTCGATGCGGTGATTGTCCATTATTCTCTGGTCCTCTGTCGTAACTCATACGTCAGCGCGTCCGCGCGCGCCGCTATCAAGAGGTTTCGCGGCCTCAAAGTCGTTTTTATCCAGGACGAGTATCGCTTCATCGACGAAACCATTGCCGCCATGCGTGAGATCGGCATGAATGTGCTATTCACGTGCGTGCCGGAAGAAGAGATCGAGAAGGTTTATTCATCGGAGCGACTCCCCGGAGTGGTCAAGGTCAATGTGTTGACGGGATACGTTCCTGAAGCGCTGCTGGGCAGGCGGGTGTTGCCGTATAATCAGCGATCGGTGGACGTTGGCTATCGCGCGCGGAAGGTTCCGGCCTGGCTCGGCGAACTGGGGCAGGAGAAGTACGATATCGGTCAACGGTTCCGAGCCGATGCCGTGACCGACGGTCTAAATCTCGACATTTCCTTCCGTGAGGAGGACAGGCTTTACGGCGACAGCTGGATCGATTTCGTCGCGAGCTGCAAGGCGATGCTCGGAGTCGAAAGCGGTGCGTCTGTCTTCGACTTCACTGGAGATATCCAGCGAAATGTCGAAGATCACGTGCGGCGAGAGCCGGGTATCGAATTTCAGAAGCTGAAAGACCTTTATTTCGCAGAAGCTGAAGGTCAGATCAGGTTGAATCAGATCTCTCCGCGGTGCTTTGAGGCTGCGGCGCTTCGCACCTTGCTGATTATGTACGACGGAGAATATTCGGGCCGGATGCAAGCGTGGCGGCACTATGTTCCGCTCCGGAAAGATCATTCCAATCATGCGGAAGTAGTCGCCGTCCTGAAAGACGAAGCGCGCTCGCAACAGATTATTGAGACGGCATTCCGTGAGGTTGCTTGCAATCCGGGTAACAGGTATCAGGCGTTTGTCGATGACTTCGATGAGACGATCGATGGGGCATTCAACCCGAACCAGAAAGCCGCGCTGTCCGCTCTGGACGACCGGCAATTTGCAAAATTATCGTCTCCTAGCTGGGTCGCACGACGACGATGGGCGACACGGCGAGTGATCGAGTATTTTCATCGGCTTGTCTTTTCGACCATTCTTGGTCGCGCCCGACCCGAGACCCGCGAGACCGTACAGGCCTGGTTGAAGTATCTTCTTCATCCGGTCCAGCTTGTGCTGCGGCAGATAAGACCCTGATCGCGTGAGCGCGAAAACCCCGAACTGAGAGACGTTCATTATGTGCGGCATTGCCGGCTTTGCATCGCTGACTGCAAAGCCTCTTACCAGGTCGGCTCCCGCGCTGAGGGCGATGTCGTCATTAATTTCGCATCGAGGTCCAGATGGCGAAGGAGAATGGGTCACATCGGATCAGCGAGTCGGATTCGTCCACCGCCGCCTTGCGATCATCGATCTGTCGCCGGGCGGCGCACAGCCGATGCATGCGCCAAACGGCACCGTCATCACCTACAACGGTGAAATCTACAATTACATCGAGTTGCGCGACGAGCTTTCCGCGCACTGGAATTTTCGCTCCACGTCGGACACCGAGGTCATTCTCGCCGCCTACGAACGCTGGGGAGAGGACTGCGTCTCTCATTTGCGCGGCATGTTTGCCTTCGCCATCTGGGACGAGCGCAAACACAAGCTGTTCGCGGCGCGCGACCGCTTTGGCATCAAGCCATTCTATCATACCGAACAGAACGGCGTGCTGTACTTTGCGTCGGAAGCGAAGGCGCTTCTGCCGTTCCTCCCGGACATTGAGACGGACTCGGTCGCTCTCGCAGAATATCTGACCTTTCAGTACACCATTGGCACGAAGACCCTTTTCAAGGGCATCGATACTCTTTTGCCGGGCCACTCGCTTGTGGTCGCCAACGGTCAGGTCAGGATCTCCCGCTACTGGGACGTCCAGTACGAGGTCGATTTCGATCACAGCCCGCGCTACTTCGAGATGCGCTTCAAGGAGTTGCTCGCCGATTCCATGAATGTGCATCTGCGTGCCGACGTTCCGGTCGGCGGCTATGTCTCCGGGGGGCTGGACTCGAGTCTGGTGGCGCTGCTTGCTTCAAAGCACGACCACCGCAACCGGTTAGCCTTCCACGGCCGGTTTCTGGAGCATCCCGGCTACGACGAGAGTCATTATGCCCGCGAGGTGACGGATCTCGCGGATATGTCGTTGCATATCGCCGATATCACGGCGGAAGACTTCCGCACGCATATGCATGACGTTATCTATCATCTCGATTTCCCCGTCGCCGGGCCCGGATCGTTTCCGCAGTTCATGGTGTCTGCGCTCGCCGCGAAGCATCTCAAGGTCGTGCTTGGCGGGCAGGGCGGCGACGAGTTGCTGGGCGGCTATGCGCGCTATCTCGTCGCTTACTTCGAGCAAAGCATCAAGGCGGCGATGGACGGTACTTACAAGCAGGGCAACTACGTCGTGACGATCGAGTCGATCGTGCCGAATCTCGGGCTGCTCCGCGAATACAAACCAATGATCAAGGAATTCTGGCGCGAAGGATTGTTCGAGGACCTCGACAAGCGTTACTTCAGGCTCGTCGACCGCTCGACCGACATGGTCGGCGAGGTTGATTGGTCGTCTCTGGATAAGGGGCGGGTCTTCGAGGCGTTCCGCGCGATCTTCAACAATCAGGACAACGTCCGCAAGGAAGCCTATTTCGACAAGATGACTCACTTCGACTTCAAGTGCCTGTTGCCGGCGCTACTGCATGTGGAAGACCGCATGAGCATGGCGCACGGGCTTGAAAGCCGTGTCCCGTTCCTCGATCACCCGCTGGTCGAGTTTCTCGCCACTGTGCCGGCCGATATCAAGTTCCGCGGCGGCCAGATGAAGCAGATCATGAAGGAAGCCTATAAGGATACGCTTCCGAAGAGTGTCGTCGAGCGGCGTGACAAGATGGGTTTCCCGGTTCCGCTGAAGGAATGGTTCGAGGGGCCGCTGGCGAGCTATGTCCGTGATATCTTTGCCCAGCAGAAGGCCCGCCATCGGCCGTATTTCAACAGCGATCTCGTGCTGGAAAATTTCGGATCCGCCTCGCGGTTCTCCCGCAAGACGTGGGGCCTGCTGAGTCTGGAATTGTGGCATCAGCGGTTTCACGATCGCGCTGCCGAATTCAGGGCGATGGTGAACTGACGTGCCGTTGTCTATGATCGTTTACCGCAAGTGCGCTGAAGTCGTTGTTATGAGCATTGGAGATTTCGCGTGAGCGCCGTCGATGAGAAAAACATCGCTTTCTGGAACGAGCTGTGCGGAACGGGACTTGCTACCGAACTGGGTATCAAGGACGATTCCGCGGCGAGCTTGAAGAAGTTCGATGACTGGTACTTCGACTTCTATCCTTACCTGTGCGATCATATCCCGTTCTCCCAGGTATCCGGCCGGAATGTTCTCGAGATTGGCCTCGGATACGGAACCGTTGCGCAGAAGCTGATGGAATCGGGCGCCAACTATCACGGACTCGATATCGCCGACGGCCCGGTCGCGATGGCTCAGCATCGCGCGGACATGCTGGGCAAACCCATCAAGGCGTCGCAAGGCAGCGCGTTGGCCATTCCGTACCCCGACGCGACATTTGATTTCGTCGTCACAATCGGCTGCCTACATCACACGGGTAATCTGGCGTTGGCGATGCGCGAAGTTCACCGCGTGCTGAAACCAGGTCAGCAGGCGATGATCATGGTCTACAATGCGCTGTCGTATCGTCAGTGGCTGGGAAACCCGCTGGCGACTTACAGACGTATGAAGACGCCGGATTTCGAGTGGTCAAACGCCGATCCGAAACTCCGCAACGCATACGATTCCAATCGGGAAGGTGTCGCTGCGCCTTCGACGACATTCATTTCACCGGGAGAGGCGAAACAGTATCTGTCGAAGTACTTTAGTTCGGTAGATGTCGTGCCTCGCAATATCGGCAGTGGTATATGGCCCCGCCGCATCTGGCCGCGTTCGTTCATGAATGCGTGCTTCGAGCCGTTCTTCGGGCTTGACCTCTACATCAAATGCATCAAGTAACCCGTTCACTCTAAGGAACCTCATATGAAGATTTTCGTAACCGGCGGAGCCGGACAAGTCGGGTCGACCGTGATCGATATGCTGCTGGCGCGGGGCGATCAGGTGCTCGCAATCGACAATTTCTCGACCGGGCGGCGCGACAACCTCACGGAACATGCCAACCTGAAACTCGTCGAGGACACCATCACCGACGCAGCGGTGGTCGATGCGCTGTTCGCGGATTTCAAGCCGGAGGTCGTCATTCACACTGCGGCTTCGTACAAGGATCCTGACGACTGGGGTACTGATGCGCTGGTCAACGCTGCAGGCACGGCGAATATCGCCAAGGCGTCGAAGACCCACGGGGTGTCGCGTCTGATCTATTTCCAGACGGCGCTGTGCTACGGCACCAAGCCGCTGCAATCGCCGATCCAGCTCGACCATCCGATCGATCCGGTGAACTCGAGCTATGCGATCTCCAAGACAGCCGGCGAGCATTACGTGCAGTTCTCGGGCGTCGATTGGGTGACGTTCCGTCTCGCCAATGTGATCGGGGAGCGCAACGTTTCGGGTCCGCTGCCGATTTTCTTCGAGCGCCTGTCGGCGGGCAAGAAGTGCTTTGTGACCCCGGCGCGCCGCGATTTCTGTTATGCGCGGGATCTCGCGCGAGTCGTGGTCCGCGCGGCCGACGGCGACGGACGCGGCACGTATCACTTCTCGTCCGGCAAGGACGTTGCGATTATCGAGCTTTACGACGCAGTTGTCGCGGCGATGAAGCTGAACGATTATCCGGAGCCTGAAGTGAAGCCGCTCGGCAAGGACGACGCTGCCTCCATCCTGCTCGACCCATCGCGGACGTTTGCCGATTTCGGCGCGGTGGAATTCACGCCGCTGGCGAAAATCGCCGAAGCCGCCGTCGAACGCTGGAAGAAGGAAGGCGTGCAGGGCGGTTACACCCATCTCAAGGTCGCGCGATCCTGACGAAAGACATCTGACATGCGTATTCTGATCACCGGCGGCGCCGGCTGCCTCGGTTCGAACCTAATCGAGCATTGGCTGCCGCAAGGCCACGACATCCTTGTCCTCGACAATTTCGCGACCGGAAAACGCGAGGTCGTGCCTCCGGTGAAGGGCTTGACGCTGGCGGAAGGATCCGTTGCCGACCGCGATCTGGTGTCCCGCGTTTTCGACAGGTTCCAGCCGACGCATGTGGTGCATTCCGCCGCCGCGTACAAGGATCCGGCGGACTGGCGCGAGGATGCGGCCACCAACGTCGCCGGAACGATCAACGTCGCGGATGCCGCGCGCACGCATCAGGTGTCCCGCATTCTCAACTTCCAGACGGTGCTTTGCTACGGCCGCCCGGAAACCGTGCCGATCCCGGTCGATCATCCGCTGCGGCCGTTCACGAGTTACGGCATTTCCAAGGTGGCCGGCGAGCAGTACCTTGCCATGAGCGGCTTGCCGTTTGCATCGCTGCGGCTTGCTAACGTGACCGGACCCCGGCTTGCCATCGGGCCGATCCCCACGTTCTACAAGCGGCTGAAAGCCGGGCAGGGCTGTTTCTGCACCGACGCGCAACGCGACTTTCTCGACATGACCGACTTTCTCGCAGCGGTCGATCTGGTGATGAAGGACGATGCGCCGGCCGGAATCTTCAACGTGTCCAGCGGCGAGGGACATTCGATCCGCGACGTCTACGACGCGGTGCGCGCCCATCTCGGGCTGCCGGCCGATCCGGACGTCAAGGTCGTGCCGGTTGGTGACGACGACGTGCCGGCCGTCGTTCCGGACCCGTCGCTCACTCATTCGCGCCTTGGCTGGAAAGCCAAGATTCCGTTCGCGGAGACCATCAAGCGAATGCTGTCCTGGTATGACGCGCACGGCGTGAGCGACGTTTACAGTCATCTCGCGGCCAAGCACTGACCTGACAATGCTTCCTGAATTGAAATTCTAAACGATGCCAGCCCCCAACGATCCCGGCGTCAAAATTGAGAACGTCAAGACGTTCTGGGAAGCCAATCCCGTGGCTGCGGAAGGCATTTCACATGAATGGGGATCGGCTGAGTATTTCCGCGCGTTCGATGCGCTGCGCGAGGATGATTCCTGTGAGCCGCTCGCTTTGTCTGACGCCATTCATGGTTACTCGGATTCAGGAGGCCTCAAGGTTCTCGATATAGGCTGCGGTAACGGCTACGTGCTGTTTCAATACGCGCGCCATGGCGCGGACGTGACAGGTGTCGATCTGACGCGGACGGCGGTTGAATTGAGCCGGAAGCGTTTTGCCCTCGGGCAAACGCGCGGCGAATTTCTGGAAGTAGACGGCAACAACTTGCCGTTTCCGGACAACCACTTCGACATCGTCTGTTCGATGGGTGTGCTGCACCACATCTCTGACCCGCGACCTATGGCTGACGAAATCTTCCGGGTTCTCAAGCCAGGCGGGCGGCTGATCGCGATGCTTTATCATCGCTATAGTTGGAAAAACGTTGTTCTGCTGCGGGTGAAGCGGCTGCTCGATCCGCGCTATCGCGGTAAAAGCCATCAAGAAGCGCTGAATATGAACGATGGTGACGATTGCCCGCTTGCGCTGGTGTACAGCCGCGACGAGGCCGCCGCGTTGTTTTCGAAGTTCTCTGATATCGAATTCCGGTTGACCCAGTTGAGCTGGCGTCAATTCCTGATGCTGCCGCCATTGGTGAAATTGGCGGAGAGATTTTTCCCGCCATCCAGCGACTGCTGGCCCGCGCGGACAATGGGCTGGAATCTGAATATTCGCGCACTTAAACCTGCTTCGCAGAAGGCTTGATTTCTATGACACAGAAGACATTCGCGGGCGCCAACGTCCTCGTCGTGGGTGGCGCGGGATTCGTCGGCTCGAACCTCGTGCGGCTGCTGCGCGAGCAGGGACCGTCACGTATCGTTATTGTGGACAATTTGCTGTCAGCGGACATTTCCAATGTGCCGGAGGGAGACGACATCGACTTCCGCCTCGGCTCGGTCGCCGATGACGCGATCCTCGAGAAGCTTCCCAGCGATCTGGATTATGTTTTTCATCTTGCCTGTTATCACGGCAACCAGTCGTCGATCGCAGATCCGATGGCCGATCATGCCAACAACACCCTGACGACGCTGAAACTGTTCGAGCGGCTGAAGGGCATGGGGTCGCTGCGCAAGGTCGTGTACGCTGCCGCCGGATGCGCCGTGGCGGAGAAAACCTTCGACGGCGCCAGTGCGACGACGGAAGACGCGCCGGTTTCGCTGTTTCATGACAGCCCGTACTCGATCTCGAAGTTGATCGGGGAGATGTACGGCAACTACTATTTCACGCGCCACAAACTGCCATTCGTCAAGGCGCGGTTCCAGAACGTCTATGGCCCTGGCGAAATTCTCGGCGCGGGACGCTGGCGCGGAACGGTCCATACAGTGTGGCGCAACGTGACGCCGACCTTCATATGGAAAGCGCTGCATGGCGAGGCGCTGCCGGTAGAGAATGGCGGTATCGCCACGCGCGACTTCATCTTCGTGGAAGACATGGCGCGCGGCCTGATGGCCTGCGCGCTCAACGGCGATCCGGGCGAAATCTACAATCTCGCCTCCGGCGTTGAGACGACCATTCGGGAATTGGCGGAGCGCATCAATGCGTTTGCCGGCAATGCAACGCCGATTGCATTGACGCCCGCCCGGGATTGGGACCGTTCCGGTCAGCGTTTCGGCGATCCTTCAAAGGCATCCGAGAAACTCGGCTTCGCCGCAAGCGTCGCGCATAAGGATGGATTGGCGAAAACCATCGCATGGACGCGAGATAACAAGGAACGTATCCTCAACTGCATGAACCAGCACGCCCGCTACGTGCCGCAAGTCCGGACTTACAGCCGGTGACCCGCAAGATCGTCACCGTCGTCGGCGCCCGCCCTCAGTTCATCAAGGCGGCGGCGGTCAGCCGTGCCATTCGCGAGACGGACGGCCTCCATGAGGTCATGATTCACACCGGGCAGCATTTCGACGCCGACATGTCGGATGTATTCTTCGATGAGCTCGATATTCCGGCACCCGCGCACCGGCTCGACATTCACGGCGGCGGCCATGGCGAGATGACGGGGCGGATGCTCGCGGCCATCGAGCCCGTTTTGATATCCGAGAAGCCGGACTGGGTCGTGGTTTATGGCGACACCAATTCGACGCTCGCCGGCGCACTTGCCGCGGCGAAACTTCACATCCCGATTGCCCATGTTGAGGCCGGTCTGCGATCCTACAATCGGCGGATGCCCGAGGAGGTCAATCGCGTCCTGACCGATCACCTGTCAGCTTTGCATTTGTGTCCGACGCGGGCGGCTGTCGAGAATCTCGCAAAGGAAGGCGTCTCCAAGGGCGTCCATCATATCGGCGATGTCATGTACGACGCGACGCTGTTCGCCATCGGTCGTGCCGAGGGCGCGTCGAACATCCTTGCCGAACTCGGCCTTGCGACGAAGGGCTACGGCGTTGCGACCGTCCACCGCGCGGAGAACACCGACGATCCCGCGCGGCTCAAGGCCGCCATTTCATTTTTGCAGAAGGAAGCGGAGACCCGCCCGGTCGTCCTTCCGCTGCATCCCCGCACGCGGCAGAACGCGGAACGCATGGGCATCGCGCTCACCGGCCTGAAAGTGCTCGGCCCGGTGGGATATCTCGACATGGCCCGGCTGCTGAACGGAGCCGTCGCCGCGTTTACCGATTCCGGTGGACTGCAGAAGGAAGCGTATTTCCACCGCGTTCCGTGCACGACCTTACGCGATGAAACCGAATGGGTCGAAACCGTTACGCACGGCTGGAACCGGCTTTGGCAAGGTCCGGATTTCACCGCGCGCAAGGAAATCGACGAATACGGCGATGGCCGCGCGGCGTTCCGGATCGCGGACCTTTTGAAAATTTCCCTATGAATTCAGGCGGTGACAGCCGGATGCGGCTGCTGGTCGGTTATGCCGACTATACCGACCGCCTGTCTTATTATGACGACTGGCGCGATGCGTTCACGCAAGCGCCGCAGTTCGATGCTGTTCCCTTCAACATCGCCGCTTCCGACGCGAAGGCGAAGCTTCCGCATCTGCTGCGCGAGGTCGATGCCGTCGTTCTGCTGCATTCGACCAACGGCGATACCACGATGTATCTGGAGCCGCATCTGGCCGCGCTTGCGGAGCGCAAGGTGCCGCTTCTGACCTTTGTCGGCAACGAGGTGAATCTTCCGGGCTCGCCGATTGCCGACAAGCGCAGGGCATTCGGCGCAATGCGGCCGGACTACATCGCAACCCAGCTTCTGCCCGAAGCAGGGAAGTATCTTTTCGGCGATGTTGCCGTTCGGGATGTCGTTGCCATTCCTCATGCGTTAAATCCTGAGGCCTACCAGCCGGTGCGATCGCAGAACGAGCGGTCGCTCGATGTCGGAGCGCGGGCGGTCAAGTATCTGCCCCACCTCGGCGACGACGACCGCAATCGCCTGCTGCAGTGGTTCGCGGATCATGGATCTGAGCGCGGCCTGAACGTGGAGGTCTCCGATACGCGGCTCGACCGCCGGGGCTGGGCCGATTATCTCAACAGTTGCAAGGCGACGGTGGCCACCGAGGCCGGAAGCTGGTTTCTCGAGCGCGACGACACGACCGTGAACGCGGTTCGTGAATACGTTCTGTCGAAATCTTCAAGCGGCTTCGTGCTTAAAAACGATTCCATTTTCCGGCGCCTCGGCCATCGGCTTCCGTGGTGGACAAGATCGATTGCGCGGCGCGCGATGCGCAACGGTCCTTTTCGGCATGAGGCGCTCGTGAACGAGCAGCTCGATCACGACGAGATCTTCGAGAAATTCTTTGCCGGGCGTCCGCGCCCGGCCCATTACAGCAAGTGCATCAGTTCACGGCATTTCGATGCCGCCGGCACCAAGACCTGCCAGATCATGTTTCGCGGGCGGTTCAATGACATTCTGCGGGCCGACGAACACTATCTGGCGCTGGAATCGGATTTTTCCAACATTGACGATGTGCTCGATGCATTCCGTGATTCCACCAAGCGTCAGAGAATCGCTGATGCGGCTTTCGATCTGGTGATGTCCGAGCATACCTACGCGCATCGGATGCAGCAGGTTTATGACGTTCTCGCCGGCATGCCCAAAGCTCAGCCGCAATCCTTGAACTCTGGTCTCAGTTCGTGACGGCGAGATTAGCCGAGAGCGGGCGTCCATGTGCGGGATAGCGGGCATTTTCCGCAGACAAGGCGGCGCTGCCGCGCTTGCGGAGTCGGTCGGGCGTATGACGGATGCTCTCGCGCATCGCGGACCGGATGCCAGCGGTGTATGGACCGACACGGGGGGCAAGATTTGTCTCGGGCACCGCCGGCTGTCCATTCTCGAATTGTCGGCGGCGGGAGCCCAGCCGATGCACAGCGATTGCGGCCGGTTCAGCGTGACGTTTAACGGCGAGATCTACAATCATCTCGATATTCGCCGCGAACTTGAGGCGGACGGCGCTGCTCCCAACTGGAACGGGCATTCGGACACCGAAACGCTGCTTTATGCGGTTCGCCGCTGGGGTATCGAGGGCGCGCTGCAGCGCTTCAACGGCATGTTTGCGTTTGCAATCTGGGATGCGCGCGATCAGGTCTTGACGCTGTGCCGGGATCGTTTCGGCGAGAAGCCGCTGTTCTATGGCTGGATCGGAACGGATTTGGTATTCGCGTCCGAACTCAAGGCCTTTGCCCGTCACCCGCAATGGAAGCCGTCGATCGATCGTCGCGCGATGACGTCGTTCATGCGCTATTCCTATGTGCCGGCGCCTTTGACGATCTGGGAAGGAATCAAAAAACTTGAGCCCGGATCCTTTCTCTCGATTTCCCAGGACGTAAACCCCGGGAGTTGTCCTGAGTCTCGGGCCTATTGGTCGATGCGAGATCAGGTGGTCGCCGGCCAGCATCAGCGCCTGGACGATCCGGTTGCGGCGACCGATGAACTGGAGCGGCTTTTGTCGCTGGCCGTCCAGCGCCAGTCGCTGTCCGACGTTCCGCTCGGAGCGTTTCTGTCGGGCGGCATCGATTCCTCGACCATCGTGGCGTTGATGCAGAAGCAATCGGCGCAGCCGATCAAGACATTTTCGATTGGATTTGCCGAATCCGAGTTCAACGAAGCGGTCCATGCGCGCGGCATCGCAAGGCACCTCGCGACCGATCATACCGAACTGATCATCGCGCCCACAGATGCGCGCGACGTGATTCCGAAGCTGGCTGAGATGTTCGACGAGCCGTTCGCGGATTCGTCGCAGATTCCGACGCGGCTTGTTGCAGCGCTTGCGCGGCGCAGCGTCACGGTTTCACTGTCGGGCGACGGCGGGGACGAACTGTTTGGTGGTTATAACCGGCATGTCTGGGGCGGGCGGCTTCACGCGCGGTTAGGTTCGCTTCCCATGCCGGTCAGGCGCGTTCTTGCCGGGCTGTTGGGACTTGTTTCACCGGAGCCTGCAAACACCATCGGACAAGCTCTCGGAAGAGTGCTTCCGCCACGCTACCGGATTCTGCGGGCAGGGGACCAGATCGCCAAAATCGCGCGGATCGTCAATTCGAACAATCTTGACGAGATGTACCGGCGGCTGAGTTCGATCGACGACGACCCGGTTCTTGCGGTTGTCGGCGGAAGCGAGTCTCCCAACTGGTTTACCGGCCAGATGGGCGCGATCAATCAACCGCTCGACCCGCTCGACCGGATGACTTTGTCGGATGCGCTCAGCTATCTGTCGGACGACATTCTTCAGAAAGTCGATCGCGCGGCCATGTCGGTCAGCCTCGAAACACGAGTGCCGTTTCTCGACAAGGATGTCGCGGAGTTCAGTTGCCGCGTGCCGCCCGACATGAAAGTGAAGGACGGCGGCGGCAAATGGCTGGTGCGGCAGGTGCTGGACCGCCATGTGCCCCGCAAACTGATCGACCGGCCGAAGACCGGATTTGGCATCCCGCTGGACGATTGGCTTCGTGGGCCGCTCAGGCCGTGGGCATCGGATCTGCTGTCGCCGGCCCGTCTCCAGCGTCAGGGCTTGTTCGATGCGTCTCGCGTCAGCCGAATATGGGGAGAGCATCTGAGCGGATCACGCAATCACGGGCATTGGCTCTGGAATGTGCTGATGGCACAAACCTGGGCCGATGCCTGGTATCAGCCTGCACAGGTTTCTCGATAAATTTCAGCCACTCCGGCATTTCACCTTTCTCAAACCAGAACAGTCAGCCATCATGATTCCGTTGTCGTCGCGCAAAGCGGCCATTCTCAAGCATTCCGAAACATACGCTGCCGACCGTGAGGCTTGGCGCGCGAAGTCCTCGTTCTTTCATCGCGAGGATGAAAAGTATCTGCGCTTCCTGATTCCTGCGGGCGCGCGGGTTCTGGAGATCGGTTGTGGCACCGGCGATACGCTCGCGGCGCTGGAGCCGTCGTACGGCGTTGGTGTCGATTTCAGCCCCGGCATGATCGCACAGGCTCAAAGGCTGCACCCAGAGCTGACGTTTGAAGTCGGCGACGCGGAAGACGCTGCGACGATCGAGGCGCTGGAAGGGCCGTTCGACTTTATTCTGGTGCAGGACACCATCGGATCGCTCGACGATTGCCAGAAGTTTTTGGCGCAGTTGCATCCGTTGTGCGCGCGTCATACGCGCATCGTCATCGGGCATTTCTCGCATCTTTGGCAGCCTGTTCTGCGTTTCGCCGAAGCCATCGGCCAGCGGATGCCTTATCCGGAGCAGAACATCCTGTCCCCCGATGACGTCGCGGCGCTTGCCGATCTGGCCGACATGGATCCAGTCAAGGCGGAGCGGCGCTTGCTGATGCCGGTGTCGCTCTTCGGGATCGGGCGTCTCATCAATCGCTTTATCAGCGTGCTTCCGGGAATCCGGCTGCTCGCGCTTCGTCATTATGTCGTGTGCCGGTCGCTGCGCGCGGCTGGCGATGAACTGAAGTCGGCAACGGTTGTGATTCCCGCGCGCAACGAGCGCGGCAATATCGAGCCCGCGGTGCAGCGGTTGCCGCAATTCTGCGACGACATCGAGATCATTTTCATCGAGGGCCACAGCAAGGACGGCACCTTCGAGGAAATCGAGCGGGTCAGGGCCGCTTACCCAGAGAAAGACATCAAGGCGATGCGCCAGCCCGGCAAGGGCAAGGCCGATGCCGTGTTCACGGCTTACGACGTCGCGCGCGGCGATGTGCTGATGATCCTGGATGCGGACCTCACGATGCCGCCGGAACAGTTGCCGAAGTTCTGGGATGCCATCAAGTCGGGGAAGGGAGAGTTCATCAACGGTTCACGCCTTGTCTACCCGCTGGAGGAAGATGCGATGCGCTTCCTAAATCTGATCGCCAACAAGATATTCTCATATCTGTTTTCGTGGTTGCTCAACGAGCGTTACACGGACACGCTGTGCGGTACCAAGGTGATGCGCAGGACCGATTACTATCGCCTGCGTGATGGGAAAGCCTATTTCGGTGACTTCGATCCGTTCGGCGATTTCGATCTGATTTTCGGCGCCTCGAAACTGAACCTCAAGGCCATCGATCTTCCCATCCGCTATGCCGCGCGCTCTTACGGCGAGACGCAGATCTCGCGGTTTCGTCATGGCGTGATGTTGCTGAAAATGGTGGTCTTCGCGTTCTTCAAGATCAAGGCGATCTGACCCGCGTTAGCCGGTGCGGGCGATCACGTTGATGCTTGCGCCGTCGCCGACAAGCCGGCGCAGGTCTTCAGGCGCCGTGGGAAGAAGACGTTCGGTTCGTTCGTGATAGAAGCGATAGCCGTGCGGAGCGAAGCAGGCGAGCAGTTCTTCAAGCGACGAGCCCCGCTCGTCGAGCACATACGGCGACAATTCCATCAGGAACACAGGGCGGCTGTCGCGCAACAGCGCCGTCGCGCCACGCAGGACTTCGGTTTCAAACCCGTCGACGTCGAGTTTGACAAGCTGCACGGCCGGATTGCCCCTCTCGGCGAGAACGCCGTCGATGCTGCGGGCGCTGGCTTTCTCGGTCGGCATCGCCTGACCGAGATGCTTGGCGTGCAGGTCTTCGCTCGGCTTGAGCGGCCAGCTCGAATAGATCGAGGCCGGCACCTTTGCTTCGTCCTTCGCCGCGAGAAAGCAGTTGAATGGTGTCACGCGCGCCGCAAGATCGGGGTTGAGTTCGAGGTTGCGAAGCAGTTTCTTGTAGGCGTAATCCGTCGGCTCGAAGGAGAGTACGCGCCCTGACGGGCCGACGAGCTGGGCGAGCGGGAGGGAATGCGCGCCGATGTTTGCGCCGATGTCGAGCACGAGCGATGACGGCTTGACCCATTTCCGCAATGCATTCTGCGTTCCCCGCTCGAACATGTTGCCGAGAAAGATCGCGAGATCGATGCCTTGCGACAGATCGAGATCGTATCTCACGCCATTTCGTGTCACCACGGACCGATCCGAGAGCCCGGCCAATGCACGCGCCATGTGAACGCCGCGGTAGGCAAGGCGCGCCAAAGCGAGTTTGTGGACGGTCTTCATTCGTTTCTCTATTGATGGAAAATACGGCGCGGCGGCAGGAATTGCCCGTTCTCTTAGCCGGTTTATTTCGCAAGCAAAATAGCCTTCATCATTCAGAAGTGCCTCATGTCCCGATCAGTTGAACCGTCCCCATCCCCATCGGACAAGGCCCACGGCCGGCCCGACGCGCTGGCGCGTCTGGCGCCGTTCGGGTGGCGCGGCGGCCTCATGGTCATTGTGCTGCTGCTGGTCGCTTCCTTTGTGCTGGCTGGCTATTTCGTTATCTATTGGCGCAACGCCGATATGGATTTGATCGTTGTCTATGACGCGCTGGCGCTGAATGACGGCCGCTACGTCTTCTTTCCTCATCCTGCCTATCTCACGATTATCTCGCTCAGCCGCTGGTTTCAGTTCCTGCACCAGATCGGCCTTCTCGATGCCTCCTCGCTTTCGGCGATCCCGTCCGCGGCGAATGTGCCGGCCTTCGATGCGGCAATGACCGCGGCGGTCCGGGCGGGCAGGGTGTACGCGCTTCTCACCGCGCTCGTGTTTGTCCTGGCTTTCGCTGGTCTCGCGCGGCGTCTCGTTCGCGATTGGCGGGTCGCGCTGCTCGCAACCTTTGCGTTTGCGTTCTCCGGCGGCGTCGCGGTTCATCTGCGCATTCTGCGCAGCGAAATGATCGCGGGCTGTTTCTTTGCGTTTGCACTGATGATCCTGATCGCGGTTGCGCGGCGCGGGACCAACTGGCGGCCGCTGGCGATGGGTTTTGCCGCGATGCTTTGTATGCTGGCTCTGGAGAACAAGATTCATGCAATCCTGCTGATTGCGCTACTTCCGGCGCTGATCCTTTCGTTCGGGTCGTCGTCCGGGGCAAGCCGCGCCTTCTGGAATAACACGACGCGTGCATGGCTCGCCGTCATGGTTGTGGCAGCGGTCGCTGTATTGACGCTTTATCTGGCGCGGCCCCTGATAGCGCTTGGACTCAACCCGCCGGCTGTTGACTCCCCGTCGTTGAAAATTATTCTTTTTGAGAAGCCGATATTCTTTGGCAGGTTCGGCATCTATCAGGCGGCGCTGCTCGGCTGGATTTTCGCATGCATGATTGCATTCGCCAAAATCTGGCATGTGCGGTTGACGGAAACCCTTGCGGCGATGTTCGCCGTCGCGGCTGGCGCGGCGCTCGGTCTGCTGGCTTTATTCATTCATTTCGACACCAGCAATGTCGCCGTTGTTTTAAACCCGCTCGAGGAAATGCTCACCTTCGCGGATCCCCAGGCAGTCTCGGCGGCGGGTGCGAGCGGGCCATTCGCGGCTATTGGCCTGTTGCTGTCCGGTGTGCTGAGCGTTCTGCAGCGCTACACATTCTTCTTGTTTACGTCGCCGCGCCCGACGGTCTTCCTGACGTGGCTGATCTTGCCGGGCATCGTCTATGCGTGGCGGCGGGGCGAACGGCAGGTTGCGTTGCAGGCGGCCTTTCTCATGCTGTCGGCGATTGGCATCGACGCGCTTGGCGTCCGCCGCGGACTGAAAGCCGAGTATTTCATACTCACTGATCCGCTGATCATCATTGCGGGCATGATCCTGCTCGACCGTCTGAGCGAATTCAGATTTCACAGATGGGCCTATGCGGTCGGCGCGGTGCTGATCGTTCTTCATGTCAGCATCAGTCAGGCCGAGGCCATCAAGTCGATGACCCGCCGCGCCGGGCCGGAAGGCATTTGCGTGTGGAACGAGTTGTATCTGCCGCAGCTTCCGGTGCCGTGGTGCGCCGTTCCGGCGAAGCCGTCCTAGCCGTCGGTCAATTCGGCGGCCCGTTCAAGGTCGTCAGGGGCTGCGGCCTTCTCGGCGCTCAGGATCCAGACAAGCCCGCCGATGGCCCCCACCACGAATGACGACGCGCCGAACAGCAGCGACACCACGGTGCCGTCGGTCTGTGCCAGCCCTGCATAGCCGAATGCCACCATCATCGTCGCTTCGCGCACGCCCCAGCCGGCAATGGAGATCGGCAGCATCGTGATCAGCATGATCGGCGGGATCAGCATGAAAAGCTGTTCGAAGCCTGCCGATGCCGCGATGGAACGCACGGCGCACCAGGCGATTACGACGGCCATGATGTGAATGAGCAGCGACAAGACCGCGACCTTCGGCCCGGTGCCGGCGCTGAAGAGGACCCGGTTTGCGATCACCGAACAGGCGTGAACATGTTTGGTCGGCCAGAACGTTGTCAGCCATTTCCAGGGCAGGTGACCAAGCAACAGAAATCCGAGCCCGGCGGAAATCGCAGCGACATCGATCAGCAGCAGGGCGATGCGTCCGCGCGGACTGGCGATCAGATCGTAGCTCCACGGCAGGCTTGCGACCACGATGATCGCCAGTGCGATCAGGCCGATCGCCCGATCGACCAGAACCGAATAGGTCGCCGCGCGCCAGCCTGCACCGGTTTGCTTTACCAGCCACAGCCGCATCGCGTCGCCGCCGATGGTGGAAGGGAGCGTCTGGTTGAAGAACATGCCGATCATATTGTAGCGAAAGGCCTGCCCGGCACCGAGCGGTGCTGCGCAGCTCGCACTGATTTCACGCCAGCGCAGCGCGCCCAGAAGAATCTGGAATACGGTTGCCAGCACGGCGAGCGAAACCCAGCCCACGTTGATCTGGCTCAGACGTGACTGAATGGCCGCAAAATTGATGCCGCGAAACGCAAAATAGAGAAGCGCTGCGGAAACCAGTATTCGAGCGGCAAGAAGGAGAAATCCGCGCATTCCGGACCGCGATGGTTAACTTCTGGAGGGTCTGGCAAAAGGCCCCAATACGGTGGCTGCCAGGCGATTTTCACCGTCTTGGTATGGCTTTAGGGCCGCTCTGGCAATAGTAAAGCTCTCGCCTATTGCGGCGGTTGCGGCGCGCCGGGTAAAGAGAGCAAACCGATCCAAACCGGCGCAAACAGCGCCTTTTCAAGTACGAGGACAGCCACGCGTGGCACACGGACGCAAGATTGCGGTTATTGGTCTGGGGTATGTCGGATTGCCCGTTGCGGTGGCATTCGCACGGGCCGGCGTTTCAGTTGTTGGATTTGACATCGACCAAAGGCGCATCGGCGAATTGCGTGAAGGGCATGACCGCACCCACGAGGTCGAGCCCGCGGATCTGCATCATGCATCACTGTCGTTCACCCACGATATCGCAACGCTCGCGTCCTCGGACTTCTACATTGTCACCGTGCCGACACCGATCGATGCGGCCCGCCAGCCCGATCTCGGCGCGATGTTCGCGGCGTCGCGCACCGTTGGCAGTGTGTTGAAGAAAGGCGACATCGTCGTCTATGAATCGACAGTCTATCCGGGAGCAGTCGAGGAAGATTGCATCCCCATTCTTGAGAAGGCTTCCGGACTCAAGGCGGGATCGGATTTCAAGGTCGGCTATTCGCCGGAGCGGATCAATCCCGGCGACAAGCAGCACAGGTTCGAGACCATCATGAAGGTGGTCTCGGCGCAGGATGCCGCCACGCTTGATATCGTCGCCGATGTCTATGGATCGGTTGTCACGGCCGGGATCCATCGGGCTCCCACGATCAAGGTGGCCGAGGCCGCGAAGGTCATCGAAAACACACAACGTGATCTCAATATCGCGTTCATGAACGAGTTGTCGCTGATTTTCCAGGCGCTCGACATCGATACCGGCGATGTGCTGGCTGCCGCGCGGACCAAATGGAACTTCATGCCGTTCCAGCCAGGGCTTGTCGGGGGACACTGTATCGGCGTCGATCCGTACTATCTCACCTATCGCGCAGAGAAGGCGGGCTACCATCCCGAAGTTATTCTTGCGGGACGCCGGATCAATGACGGCATGGGACAGCGCATCGCGCGTGAGTGCATCCGCGGCCTGTTGCGCCGAAAGGGCAGCGGCGGCGTCGTCACCGTGCTCGGCCTGACCTTCAAGGAAGATGTTCCCGATACGCGCAATTCGCGTGTGGTCGATGTGATACGTGAACTGGAATCGTTCGGTCTCAAGGTGCAGGTCTGCGATCCGATGGCGGATCCGGCTGACGCGAAGCATGAATATGGCGTTACACTGACCGATTTCGGCGCATTGCAGCCTGCCGACGCCGTGATTGTTGCTGTCGCACATAAAAATTATATCGATGCCGGCTGGCCGATGATCCAGAAATTGCTTGCTGGCGGCGGAGGCCTTGTTCTCGACATCAAGGCGAAGCTTGATCGCAGCAAGCTGCCCGCTGGCGTCGAGTTGTGGCGCCTCTAGTCGTTCGTTTGGAGAAAGAATGTCGGATCAGACGGTACTGGTGACAGGTGCGGCGGGCTTCATCGGCTTTCATGTCGCGCAGGCGTTGTTGCAGGCGGGACGCAATGTCGTGGGCCTGGACAACCTGAACAGCTACTACGATCCGAAACTGAAGGATGCCCGGCTCAGCATTCTGAAAAACAATCCGAAGTTCAGTTTCATCAAGCTTGATCTCGCCGATCGTGCCGGGATGGCGGCTCTTTTTGCCGAGCACAAATTCCCCGTCGTCATTCATCTCGCCGCGCAGGCGGGCGTGCGTTACTCGATCGAAAACCCTCATGCGTATGCCGACGCAAACCTCGAGGGTTTCGTCAATGTGCTGGAGGGATGCCGGCATAACGAATGCCGCCACCTTTTGTATGCGTCGTCGTCATCGGTGTATGGCGCAAACACCAAGCTGCCGTTCTCCGTGAACGACAGCGTCGATCATCCCATCAGCCTGTACGCGGCCTCCAAAAAGGCCAATGAATTGATGGCGCATTCGTACAGCCATCTTTACCGGATTCCCTCGACCGGTCTTCGTTTCTTCACGGTGTATGGCCCATGGGGCCGGCCGGACATGGCGATCTTCCTGTTCGCGAAGGCGATCCTCGAAGGGCAGCCGATCAAGATGTTCAATCACGGCGATATGCGCCGCGATTTCACCTACGTCGATGATGTCACGGAAGCGATTGTGCGGCTGATCGACCACGCCCCCGTTGGAAAGTCCCAGACGTCCGGGACTAGCTCGGCTCCGTGGCGGATATTCAACGTGGGAAACAACCAGCCGGAAGAGCTGTCGAAGGTTGTGGCGATTCTCGAAAAGGAATTCGGACGCACGGCGGCAAAGGAAATGCTTCCGATGCAGCCGGGCGACGTTCCGGCCACCTACGCAGACGTTGACGATCTGATGCGGGAAGTCGGGTTTCGCCCGTCGACCTCGATCGAGGACGGCATCGCGCGATTTGCCAGATGGTATCGCGACTATCATCGGCTGTGAAATCTGTGGATTTTGAGGGCGCATGAGCGAACGAATTATTCCATTGATCATGTGCGGCGGCGCGGGAACGCGCCTGTGGCCAGCCTCGCGCGAGGGGCGTCCGAAACAGTTTCTTAGGCTGTTCGGCGAGCGATCGACGTTTCAGGACACCATGCTGCGCGTCAGCGAGCCGACCTTGTTCGGGCGTCCGATCGTTATCACCAATGCTGCGTATCGCTTCATGGTGCTCGAGCAACTGAACGAGATCGGCCTCGATGCGGATATTCTTCTTGAACCCGCGCGGCGCGATTCCGGACCGGCGATTGCTACCGGTGCTGCCTTTGCGCTGACGCGCGATGCGGATGCGGTCGTGCTGGCGCTCGCCGCCGATCATGTGGTGCGCGATCCTGGTGCTTTCATCGAGGCCTGCCGCAAGGCATTAAGTGTCGCCAGCGCCGGGCGGATTGTGACCTTCGGCGTGCTTCCGGAACGGCCTGCCACTGAATACGGCTACATCCGGCCGGGCGATGTTGTGTCCGGCGACGTGCGCGCGGTCGCAACGTTTGTCGAAAAACCGAATCCCGCAACCGCAACCCGCTACGTCGCGGAAGGCTATTTTTGGAACTGCGGTAACTTCATGTTTCGCGCGCAGATGTTGCTCGACGAATATCGCGCCGTCGATTCCGCCAGCGTCAGCACATTGACCGAGGCCGTGAACAACGCCGGGCGCGACCTCGACTTCATCACGCTCCCGCTGGAATCGTTCGGCAAAGCGAAAGCCATTTCCATCGATTACGCCGTGATGGAGAAAACCACGCAGGCCGCGGTCATTCCCGTCGCCTGCGGCTGGTCGGATGTCGGCTCGTGGCACGCGGTTTGGGAACTGTCGGACAAGGACGAGCACGGCAACGTGGCGCAGGGCCTCACGGTGTTCGAGGACTCGCGCAACTGCAACGTCTCCACCGACAAGGCGCTGGTTGCGCTGGAGGGCGTCGACGATCTGGTCGTGGTGGCGACGCAGGACGCGATCCTGGTCTCGCGCCAGAGCGATCCGAATGGATTGAAGCGGCTGGTCGGCAAGCTGAGAACCGTGGCTCCGCAGGTGACCGAGGATCATCTCAAGGTTCATCGGCCCTGGGGATCGTACCAGTCGCTCGATACCGGCGAGCGCCATCAGGTGAAACGGATCATCGTCAAGGCTGGTGGCCGCCTCTCATTGCAGAAGCATCATCATCGATCCGAACACTGGATCGTGGTGCGCGGCACTGCATTGGTCACGGTCAACGACCTGCAGAAGATGGTTCACGAAAACGAGTCGATCTACATTCCGATCGGTGCCGTCCACCGCATGGAAAATCCCGGCAAGATTCCGCTGGAGCTTATCGAGGTCCAGACCGGCAGTTACCTGGGTGAGGACGACATCATCCGGATCGAGGACGATTACCGCAGGTCATGACATCCGGCCCGGCGGCAAGCTAGAAAGATTCTAGTTTTTCAATGGGTTATGTCGCCGATTGGTGTAATTGTTTGCATCAAAATGTGTAGCGCATTCCGGCAGCAGCGTTCGCCACATATGTGACGCCATGCTAGGACATCGCAGGCGAACGGCGAGGCGACTCGCGCACAGGATTCAAAGGTTTCAAATATGAGTTCGACGGTGTCGGCTAAAAGTTCTGCGGACGATACACGGTTGCTGCGCGTCGGCGTTGTCGGTGCGGGCGTCATGGGCACCAACCATGCGCGCGTGCTGGCCGGTCTGCCCGGCGTCAAGCTGATCGGCATTGTCGATCCGCTGTCCGCGCATCGCACGCGTGCCGAGCAAATGCTGAACTGCCCGACGTTCACGACGCTGGATGAAATGCTTGATGCGGGTCTCGATGCCGTGACCATCGCGGCGCCGACGCACCTTCATCGCGAAGTCTCGCTCGCCTGCATCGCGCGCAAGATTCACGTCCTCGTCGAAAAGCCAATCGCGTCCTCGGTCGAGGAGGGCAATGAAATCGTGGCCGCCGCGCGCGCTGCCGGCGTGACCCTGATGGTCGGCCATGTCGAGCGTTTCAATCCGGCGGTGGCTGCGATCAAGCAGGCGATCAAGGATGAGGAAATCCTGTCGATTGCGATTACCCGCGTCGGACCTTTCCCGCCGCGAATGTCGAATGTCGGCGTCGTCATCGACCTTGCGGTTCACGACATCGATCTCATTCGCTGGTTCACCGAATCCGACATCGTCGACGTGCAGCCACAACTGGCGAGCGCCGTGGCCGAGCGCGAAGACATCGCCTTGCTTCAGTTCCGCACCGCCTCCGGCGTGCTCGCTCATATCAACACCAACTGGCTGACGCCCTTCAAGGCGCGCAGCGTCACCGTGGCGACGCGCGGCAAATACATTCAGGGCGATCTGCTGACGCGGCAGGTGACCGAGTGCTTCGGCTTCCAGCGCGACGGCAGCTATTCCATGCGTCATCTCTCCGTCGGTCACGACGAGCCGCTGCGGGCTGAACTGGTCGCCTTCCTCGATGCGGTGCGGACCGGCAATGCTCCGGCCGTGACGGGCGACGAAGGCGTCGCCAGCCTTGAGATTGCAATCAGGTGTCTCGACGTTCCCGCCGGCTCCATCGCTACACCGCTGCGCAAGGGACCGCGCGCGGTCGCAAGCTGACGGCAGACTTCATTATTATTTTCACATCAATCCGGCACGCATCATGAACCAGCATCTGCGATCAGAACCCGTGGCTTTCATCGACATTGTCGCGCAGCGCCAGCGTCTCGGCACGAAGATCGACGACGCTGTTACGCGCGTTCTCACGCACTGCCAGTTCATCAACGGTCCCGAAGTCGCCCAGCTTGAAGCGGATCTCGCTGCGTTCTGCGGCGCCAAGCATGTGGTCGCCTGCGCCAGCGGCACCGACGCCCTGCTGATGGTGCTGATGGCTGAAGGCATTGGCCCCGGCGATGCGGTGATCTGTCCGTCGTTCACGTTCTGCGCAACCGGCGAAGTCGTCGCGCTGACCGGCGCGACGCCGGTGTTCGCCGATGTCGACGAAGCGACTTTCAATTTGAACATAGGTTCGCTGAAGAAGGCGATTGCGACCGCCAAGAAGCTTGGGCTCAAGCCGAAGGCCGTGATCCCGGTTGATCTGTTCGGCCAGAGCGCGGACCACGATGGCATCGCCGATGTGGCGAAAAGCGAAGGGCTGTTTGTGCTGGACGATGCCGCGCAATCGTTCGGCGCGAGTTACAAGGGCCGCCGGCTCGGCACGTTCGGGCTTGCCACGGCCACCAGCTTCTTTCCCGCCAAGCCGCTGGGCTGCTTCGGCGACGGCGGAGCGATCTTTACCGATGACGCGGGCCTTGCAGAACGGCTGCGCAGCGTGCGCGTGCACGGGCAGGGCCGCGAGAAATACGACAACGTCCGCATCGGCCTGACCGCGCGCCTCGATACCATGCAGGCTGCGATCCTGATCGAGAAGCTGAAGATTTTCGACGACGAAATCGAAGCGCGCAACAAGGTCGCGGGCCGCTATTTCGATGCCCTGCATAACATCGTGATCGCGCCGCGCGTCGCGGAGGGCAACGTGTCGACCTGGGCGCAGTACACCATCCGGCTGCCGAATGGCGGCCGCGACGCCTTCGCCGACGCCCTCAAGGCGCAAGGCATTCCGACCGCGATCTATTATCCGAAGTCGATGCACCAGCAGACAGCCTACAAGCACTATCCCTCGGCTGAGGGCGGGCTGCCGGTCAGCGAGAAGTTGTCGCAGGACGTTATCAGCCTGCCGATGCACGCCTATCTCGATCAGGCTTCGCAGGATCGCGTGATCAAGGCTGTGCGCGACGCGCTTTCATAACGATTTGAGCATTTTGCGACGCTGTCTCATGATATAGAAGCAGCGGATGCTCGGGCGAATTTTCACCGTCGGCGGCTATACCCTTCTCTCGCGGGTCACGGGCTTCGCGCGCGACATCATGCTCGCGGCGATCCTCGGCGCCGGTCCGTTGGCGGACGCCTTTTTCGTGGCGCTGCGGCTTCCCAATCATTTTCGGGCGATCTTCGCGGAAGGCGCGTTCAACGCCGCCTTCGTCCCTGCCTACTCGCATCTCTATAACCAGAGCCAGCCGTCCGCGAAGCTGTTCGCCGACCGCATCTTCACGCTACTGTTCAGCGTGCAGGCTGTCCTGCTGGTAATCGCCTGGCTGTTCATGCCGCAGGTCATCGCTGTTCTCGCGCCGGGGTTTACCAGCGACCCGGTGCGCGGTGAGCTTGCGGTCTCGTTGTCCCGCATCACCTTTCCGTACCTGCTGCTGATCACGCTGGTCACGCTGTACGGCGGGATGCTGAATGTCATGCATCGCTTCGCGACGGCGGCGGCGGCGCCCATATTCCTCAACCTGTCGATGATGCTCACGCTGGCGCTGGCTGCGTTCTTCCCGAATGCCGGCTACGCAGCCGCGTGGGGCGTTCTGATCGCGGGATTTTTAGAGTTCTTCCTGCTGGCCGGGGACGCCGGGCGCAACGGCATTCTGCCGAAGTTTTCCGCGTTCAAGCTCGACAATGATGTACGCGCGTTCTTCCGCGCGCTTGGCCCTGCGACGGTCGGCTCGATGGGCACGCAGATCGCGCTGTTCGCCGACACGATCATTGCGACCTTCCTGGCCGCGGGCGCGTTGTCCGCGCTTTACTATGCCGACCGGCTCAATCAGTTGCCCATCGGCGTCATCGGCATCGCCATCGGCACGGTGTTGCTGCCGGAAATGTCCCGGCGAATCACCGCAGGCGATCATGCAGGCGCCATGGCCTCGCAACGCCGCGCGTTCGACTTCACATTGCTGTTCTCGATACCGTTTGTCGCTGCTTTCCTCACGGTGCCTGATGTCATCATGCGCGCCATGTTCGCGCGCGGCGCATTCTCGAAGGCCGATGCCGCCGCAGCCGGAGCGACGCTTGCGGCCTATGCGATCGGGTTGATTCCCTTCGTCCTGATCAGGAGTGCGATCGCCACCTTCTATGCCCGCAAGGACACCGCCACACCGGTCAAGGCCGCGCTCACTGGGGTTGCGGTCAATGTCGCATTGAAAATCGCGCTGGTGGGTTCGCTGGCGCAAATAGGCCTGGCGCTCGCCACCGCCGTCGGCGCATGGGTCAATTTGCTGCTGGTGGTGCTGTTTGCCGTGCGCCGCAAATACCTCGTATTTGATCGCGTTTTCCTGACGTCGCTCGGAAAGTTCGCAGTGGCAGGTGTTGTGCTTGCTGCGGCGCTTTGGCTGATGTCGCGATGGGTGTACTCCGTGCTGGCCGGCATGACCTCGCTGCGCGATGAAACCGCTCTCGGAATTTTGATCGCGGCGGGCGCGATCGTTTATGGCGGGTCCGTGTTGCTGCTGTTCGGACGGCGCTGGCTGGGTGCCCTGGTGCGCCCTTAGGGCAATTGCACTTCCGCTCATTCCCCTGCATGATGGACGTTAGAAACGTTCCAGTTTTGCAGTCGGAGATCGCATGGCTCCAGTCAAGTTCGGCGTCGGGCAAAGTGTCCTGCGCAAGGAAGACGATGCTCTTATTCGCGGCAGGGGGCGCTACACGGACGATTACGCGCCGTCGTCCGCGCTTCATGCGCTGGTGCTGCGTTCTCCTCACGCCCACGCGAAGTTCAAGATCGATGCATCGCGCGCCCGCGGCCTGCCTGGCGTCGCCGCTGTTCTGACAGCCGACGATGTGAAAGACCTAGGCGGTCTTCCGTGTCTGTTCAATCTTCCGGACGAGCCTTTCACCGGGCCGCCATATGCGATCCTCGCGCGCGATGTCGTCCGGCATGTCGGCGATGCGGTCGCATTCGTCGTGGCGGATACGGTGGAGCAGGCGCGCGACGCGATTGAAGCGATCGAGGTCGAATGGACGCCGCTGCCGGCCGTCATCGGTCTGGTCAACGCGGTGAAGAAAGGCGCGCCGCAGGTCTGGCCGGAACATGCAGGCAATGTGCTGTTCGATACGGCGCTGGGCGACAAAAAAGCGACAGAAGCGGCCTTTGCGAAAGCCCACGCGGTGGCTGAAATCACCATCGTCAATCCGCGCGTCGTGACCAATTACATGGAAACCCGCGCGGTGGTTTGTGAGTACGATGCCAAGCGCGATCACCTGACGCTGACGATCGGCAGCCAGGGCAGCCATCGGCTGCGCGACATTCTCTGTCAGAACGTTCTCAACATCCCCGTCGAGAAAATGCGCGTGATCTGCCCCGATGTGGGCGGCGGTTTCGGCACCAAGCTGTTTCCCTATCGCGAATACGCGCTGGCTGCGGTTGCCGCGCGTAAGCTGAATAAAACGGTGAAATGGACCGCCGAGCGGGCCGATCACTTTGTCGGAGATGCGCAGGGACGCGACAATCTCACCACCGCGCGCATGGCGCTCGCCGAGGACGGCAAGTTTCTCGGCATGGACGTCGATCTGATGGGCGACATGGGCGCCTATCTCTCGACCTTCGGCCCCTACATCCCGCACGGCGGCGCGGGAATGCTGCCGGGCCTCTACGACATCGACGCGTTTCATTGCCGTGTCCGTACGGTGTTCACCAACACCGTGCCGGTGGATGCCTATCGCGGTGCTGGACGCCCGGAAGCCGCCTATGTGGTCGAGCGTCTGGTCGATGCCGCCGCGCGCAAGCTCGGCATGACGCCCGATGCGATCCGGCGCAAGAACTTCATTCAGCCGCGCGCGATGCCGTACACGACGGCCACCGGCAAGATCTACGATTCCGGCGACTTCGCCGCGCACATGAAGCGCGCGATGGAGGTCGCGGAGTGGAAGGATTTCCCCAGGCGCGCCAAGGCCGCGAAGAAGCAGGGTCTGGTGCGCGGTATCGGCCTCGGCACCTATGTCGAGGTCTGCGGCACCATGGGCGAGGAAACCGCGCAGGTGCGGCTCGATCCGACCGGCGATGTTTCGATCCTGATCGGCACGCAGTCGACCGGGCAGGGACATCAGACCGCCTATGCGCAACTTGTCGCGGAACAGTTCGGGATCGCACCCGAGCGCGTTCATATCTTTCAGGGCGACACCGACCAGATCCCCACAGGTCTCGGCACCGGTGGATCGAGCTCCATTCCGTCCGGCGGTGTGAGCGTGGAGCGGGCCACCCGCAAGCTCGGTGCGAATTTGAAAGACATCGCGGCCGATGCGCTTGAAACAGGCGCGGGCGATCTCGAATTCAGCAACGGTTCGATCCGCGTCGCCGGCACCGACCGGTCGATTTCATTCGCCGATCTTGCGAAGCGCGCGGGCGATCCGTCGAAGCTGAGCGCGAGCGAGACGTTCACCAGCGCGGACGGCACCTATCCGAACGGCACGCACCTTGCCGAAGTTGAAATCGACCCGGCCACGGGCGCGATCCATGTCGTGAACTATGTCATCGTCGATGACTTCGGCGTCACGCTCAATCCGTTGCTGCTGGCGGGACAGGTGCACGGCGGCACCATCCAGGGCATCGGACAGGCCCTGATGGAGCAGGCGGTCTACGACAGCGTGGACGGCCAGCTTGTGACGGGCACGTTCATGGACTACGCGCTGCCGCGCGCGGCGGACGGGCCTTCGATCAAGTTCGAGACCCGCAATGTGCCGTGCACGACCAACCCGCTCGGCGTCAAGGGCGCCGGCGAAGCAGGCGCGATCGGTTCATGTCCCGCGGTGGTGAACGCAATCATCGAGGGCCTCTGGCGCGAGTACGGAATCGATCACATCGATATGCCGGCCACCGCCGAGCGGGTCTGGACGGCGATCGCGCAGAGTCGTCGCGAGCACCGATTGTAGAAATTCCCGCACCACAAAAAATTGTTGGGCTTGTCAGTTCGCGACGGGAATGTTGGACTCTGCCAGGGTTGCGGAAAGAACCATTTTGAAACCGAGGGAAGGAAATATCCTGATGATGCGTTCCGTTCTTGTGGCCGCCGCGATCGTGCTCGGTGTGACGGCTGTCTCCGCCCAGCAAGACATCGCCGAGCAGCAGGATAAGCTGATGAAGACACTGGCGAGACCGATGTATGGGGTGCTCGGCCGCACAGTGAGAGGCCAGTCCGCCTACGATCAGGCGGCTATCAATGCCGCACTGGTTCAGCTCGAAGAGAATGTTGGAAAGGTTGCGAATGTTTTTGCGATCAATCCGAAGGAAGATGTTTTCGGTGCGGACTATGGATCGTCGCAAAAAATCTGGCAGAACAAGGCGGATTTCGATTCGAAAATTCCTCCGGTTGCCAAGGCTATTGCGGACGCCAAGGGCAAGATCAAGGATGCGGATAGTCTGAAGGCGGCTTACACCACCATCAACGACCGGTGCAACGATTGTCACGAAACCTACCGGGTCAAGCTGAAGTGACCGCTTGATTTCATCCAGTTCAGGCAAATGATCACGGGGCGGTCGCATTCAAGCGATCCGCCCCTTTTGGTATCCGATAAGATCTCGGTGCGAAACTACTTGGTGACCTGTCCGCGGATCTCGCCGCCCTTGTTCGCCTCGGTATGGATGTTGATGTACATCTTTCCGGCCATCAGGTCGGCGGCCTGAGCGTCGGTGAGGGTGGCGCTGCCCTGGGCCCCGCTGGCAGCATCCTTGAACGGAACGGCTACCGGCGCGTTCTTGCCGGCTTCGGCGGGACCGTGGAAATGCGCCATGGTGGCCGGGCCGGTGAGGCCGGAATAGGTCACCTTCCATGTCAGCATTTTGGTCGCCGTATCATATGTGACGTCCGCGGTGCCCTTTCCCGGGCTGGTATTGGCAGGTACTTCGGCTGCGCTGGTCAGATTGACCTTCATGGTCATCTTCTCGGCGAATGCCGGTCCGCTGAGTGCGATGCACGCCAGGGCCGCGACCGTAAATGTTTTGCCGTTCATGGTTTTCTCCCCTAGTTTTGGTACTTCCAATATCGATTGAACACTGGCCTTGGTCTTTTAGTTCCTGTCGATTTCTCCGGGGGCGATAATGTTTCGGAAGCTTTTCCTGCTGGCGATCGTCGCCCTTGTCGCCGGCCTGGGAGTTTTCTGGTTCGTCACCGTGCCGGCGGTAGTGTCTGCCGAAGCGTTGCCCGCCTATTCGCCGAACCTCGCCAACGGCAAGGCCGTATTCGATGCCGGCGGCTGTGCGTCATGCCATGCGGTGACCGGTGAGCCGCGCACCATGCTCGGCGGTGGGCTCGCCATTCCGTCGCCATTCGGCACGTTCTACGCACCGAACATTTCGCCGCACAAGCAGAACGGCATCGGCGGCTGGACCGAGGCGAATTTCGTCACCGCGATGAAGAAGGGAACGTCGCCTGCTGGGACGCACTATTTTCCTGCGTTTCCCTACGGCTCCTATCAGCACGCGACCGACAACGACATCCGCGACCTGTTCGCCTACATCAGGACGCTGCCGCCGCTGTCGGGGCGCATCCGCGATCACAACGTGAGTTTTCCGTTCAACGTGCGGCGTCTGGTCGGCGGCTGGAAATTCCTGTTCCTCGACGACAAACCGTTTGCGCCTGATCCGAAACAATCGGCGGCATGGAATCGCGGCGCTTATCTCGTGAACGGCCTCGGTCACTGCGCCGAGTGCCACAGCCCGCGCAATTTCCTCGGCGGCATCGTCTCTTCGCAGAAGTTCGCCGGCGGACCGAATCCCGAAGGCGAGGGCTGGGTGCCGAACATCACCCAGAAGGGTCTCAAGGACTGGTCGGAAAAGGAGCTCGCATGGTTCCTCAAGACCGGCGAGACGCCGTCAGGCGACACTGCGGGCGGTTCGATGGTACGCGTCATCAAGAATACGTCTGAGCTGAGCGACGCGGACCGCGCGGCCATGGCGGCCTATCTGAAGTCGCTTCCGGCGGTCGATGGTCCGGCGCGGCCCAAGAAAAAGACCTGAGCAAAAAGACCTGCGCAGAAGACCCTAGCCGCGGGCCTGTCGGCGTAGGTCTGCCCGCATAGCCCGGCGGAAAGCCATGTTGAGACCGGGGTTTTCCGGAGCCTCCCTACATGCTTTGTCGGGCTGAATTGCCCCCGGATTCCCGCTTTCCTCAAATGAATATCGTCAAAGCCGTATCGTTCAAGGCTGCCAGCACGCTGATGTTTGCGGCCATGGGCGCCCAGGTGCGCTATCTGGGTGGAGCCTATCCGGAAGGGCAGGTTGCGTTCTTTCGGTCCGTGTTTGCGCTTGTCCCGATCCTGATCGTGTTTGCCTGGCGCGGGCAACTGCGTGGCGCGCTCTACACCAAGCGGCCAGCCGATCATCTGCTGCGTGGTGTCTTCAGCGTGGTCGGCACCTTCGCGACCTTCGCGGCGCTTGCCCGCATTCCGCTGGCGGATTTCACCGCCATCGCATTCCTTGCGCCGCTGATCACCGTGATCTTCGCGGCTGTGTTCCTCAAGGAGCACGTTCATGCCTACCGCTGGTCGGCGGTGGTGTTCGGCTTCGGCGGCGTGATCTTGATGCTGACGCCTTATGCACGCGACCACACAGTGTTGACGGCCTCGATGGCGGCGGGCGTGTTCTTCGCGCTGACCAATGCATTCACCTCGGGCGGCGCGTCGATTCAGATCCGCCGCCTGACCGCGACCGAGACGACGTCGTCCATCGTGATTTTCATGACGCTGCTGGTGCTGGTCGTGTCGCTGCTGACGGCGCCGTTCGGTTGGCGCATTCCGTCGACCTGGGAGGAGCTTGCGATCCTCGCCGGGATCGGCATCGCCGGCGGGCTCGGGCAGATCTTCTTCACCGACAGTTATCGCTACGCGCCGGCGTCGTTTCTCGCGCCGTTCGACTACACCGCGATGCTGTGGGCGTTCATGCTCGGCTACTGGTTCTTCGGCGAAGTCCCGACGCTCTATGTCGTCGTCGGCGCAGTGGTGGTTGCCGGTGCTGGGATTTTCGTGATCCTGCGCGAGCGCTATCTCGGCCTGAAGCGGCTGCGCGACATGCCGGTTGCGGCCATCGCAACCACCGCCGACGACGAGGAAGATCCCGACGCGCCGGTCACAGGCACGGCGAAGGCAGCCTGAAGACCTCCTAGGCCGTGTACCCATAAACCCGGTCGCGTGGCGCAACGAGGTCGATGTCCGCTTTGCTCCTCAAGCGACGCAGTTGCTGCGCAGCAGCGAAATGACGCGATGTGCCAACAACCGACATGAGCCCGTCCCGTGACGCTCGGCGCGTTAGGTGTTGATGTTGGCGCGGCGACCCGATTTGTCGTACCAAAGAGCCTGGAAGGGGCCGCGCGGGGTATGGGGCAAGACCGGATAAGGGTCGAACGACGGCTGTCAGCAATATTGGCCGCCGACGTGGCCGGCTATTCGCGCCTCATGGGGATCGATGAGGTAGGCACCGCCCGAAACCTGCGTGAACACCGGGTCATATCCGATGCGCTGATCGCCAGGCATGGCGGCCGTATTGTGAAGACCACGGGTGATGGCTTGTTGCTGGAGTTTGCCTCGGTCGTCGATGCGGTGGAATGCGCGGTAGCAGTACAGGCGGTCATGGCCGAGCGTAACGTCGGTGTGCCACAGGATCGGCGCATGCTGTTTCGGATCGGGATCAACCTCGGCGACATCCTGATCGAGGGCGATGACATTCTCGGTGACGGCGTCAACGTCGCGGCACGACTTGAAGGTATCGCCGAGCCCGGGGGCATTTGCATCTCGGGCTCCGCCTACGATCAAGTTCGCGAAAAGGTCGCGGTTGAGTTCACTGATTTGGGCGAGCAGAGCCTCAAGAACATCGCGCGTCCAGTGCGGGCTTATGCCGTTGTCCAGGATCGACTTAACCCGGACATGCAAGCTGATCACGCAATGTCGAGCCAGCATTCGACCCCTCGTCTTTCAATCGTGGTGCTGCCCTTCGCCAACATTGGTGGCGATCCCGAGCAAGACTATTTCGCCGATGGCGTGACCGAAAGTCTTACGACAGATCTGTCCCGTATCAGCGGCTCATTTGTTATCGCTCGTAACACGGCCTTTACATACAAGGGCAACGCCGTTGATGTGAAGCGGCTTGGGTCCGAGTTGAACGTCCGGTACGTTCTCGAAGGATCGGTGCAGCGTAGCGGCAACCGCCTTCGCGTGAATGTGCAGTTGATCGATGCCGGAACCGGCAATCACCTCTGGGCCGAACGTTTTGACAAGCCCGTCGCCGATCTGTTCGACATGCAGGACGAAATCGTATCGAGGCTTGCAAACACGCTGGGCGCGCAGCTTGTTGCAGCCGAAGCACGGCGAGCCGAACGATCTCCAAATCCCAGTTCGATGGATTTATTCTTTCAAGGCAGGGCTTGGTTTAACAAGGGGCTAACTCCTGAATTGATGACACAAGCGCAAATTTTCTTTCAACGAGCTCTGACGCTTGACCCCGGAAACCTCGATGCGATGCATGGTTTGGCGATGGTCGATGCGTCAGTTGGGGCTGCGGATATGACCGACGACAGGCTGGCGCGATTTGCGAACGCCGAAACCACCTTAACCAGCGTGTTGTCCCTCGCACCGAATCATCCAATGGCCCACTTGCATCTGGGTCTAGTCCTCATGTTAACGAAGCGCCCAGCCCAAGGCATCGCAGAGTGCGAGCAGGCATTGGCACTGGATCGTAATTCGGCGGGTGCTTATGGTCTCATTGGCTACGCCAAGTATCTGCTCGGTCGCGGCGGAGAAACGGAACACCACATCAACGAGGCATTTCGCCTTTCTCCGCGCGACACACTTGCGAATGTATGGATGCTGTGGGCCGGCCTCGGCAAGGCGCAGCTCAATGCCGGCACTGAAGCCGTCGGGTGGATGCGCCGGGCGCTTGAAGCGAACCGAAATTTTTCTGCCGCGCATTTCCATCTCGCGGCTGAGCTGGCGCTTGTCGGTGAGCTCGACCAGGCGCGCACAGCAGTTCAAACGGGCCTCGCTCTCGATCCAGGCTTCACCATACGGCGTTTCCGCGCCGGCACAGCGACTGACGAGCCAACTTACCTCGCTGGGCGCGAGCGCTGCTATGAGGGCTTGCGCATGGCCGGCGTTCCCGAAGGTTGAGCGGCCAAAGATTGCGCTGAACATCTGACAGGTCCGGCTTGGGTCATTCGCGACCGGGTCGAGCCAGCAGTAAGTCCGGCCATGTCCGCTATGCCGCCGAAAGCGGAAGTCAATTCGGAGTATTAGCGGCTCCGCGACGGACGTGATTCAAGCTCCGAAACCGGAGCCTCGAATCATGCGCTACGAACTCAGCGACTTTGAATGGACCGCCATCAAGCCGATGCTGCCGAACAAGACGCGCGGCGTTCGGCGTGTAAATGACCGTCGCGTGCATACGACAAACTCGCGGCGAACTATCTGGCGTTCATCAAGCTTGCATCAATCCGAATCTGGCTGCGTGCTAATGAGTCCACGCCCTAAGCCCCGAAGGCCTTGAAGGTGATGATGGTGTAGGTTTCCTGGATGCCGGGAATGACCTGGACCTTCTCGTTGACGAAATGGCCGATGTCGGTGCTGCTGTCGACGTAGAATTTGACCAGCAGATCGTAGTCCCCCGCGGTCGAGTAGATTTCAGAGGCGATCTCGGCTTCCGCGAGCGCATTGGCGACAGTGTAGGACTGGCCCAGCTTGCATTTGATCTGGATAAAGAAGGGGACCATCGCTGTTTCTCCCGGCAAATCGTATCGTGGGGCATCGTGCTGAAGCGCAATAGAGCCAAATCCGGCCACCGTGGCAACCCGCCTTGCTGGGGGGACTCCGGCGCGTTAAATCATACAAATAAGGGGTTTCGGCAGGCGAAACGCCCGATGAGAACGCCATGACCATACCGATTGCGCTGACGATTGCGGGCTCCGATTCGAGCGGAGGCGCGGGCATCCAGGCTGACCTCAAGACGTTCGCGGCCTGCGGCGTCTACGGCGCGTCGGCGATCACCGCGTTGACGGCGCAGAACACCAAAGGCGTCACCGGCATCCACGACGTGCCGGCGGACTTCATCACCGCGCAGCTCGATGCCGTGTTCACCGACCTTGATGTGAAGGCGGTCAAGATCGGTATGGTAGCCCGGAGCGAAGCCATCGAGGCCATTGTCGCGGGGCTCACTCGCTGGTCGCCGAAGCATGTCGTCGTCGATCCCGTGATGGTGGCAACGTCGGGAGCACGGCTGCTGTCGCCCGACGCGATCGATGCCTTGCGCAAAAAGCTTTTCCCGCGGGCAAGCCTGATCACGCCGAACCTGCCGGAAGCCGCCGCGCTGCTCGATGAAGCTATCGCCGACAACGAGACGGACATCGAACGTCAGGGCAGGCGGCTGCTGGCGCTCGGATGCCCGGCGGTGCTGATCAAGGGCGGTCACGCCCACGGCCCCGAGAGCATCGATTATCTGGTCGACGGCAGTTCAGTGATCCGGCTGGCGGCGCCGCGCATCGCCACCAACAACACCCATGGCACCGGCTGCTCGCTGTCCTCGGCCATCGCAGCGGGGCTTGCGAAAGGCGGCAGCCTGGAAGCTGCGGTCCGCGATGCCAAGGCCTATGTCAGCGCCGCCATCGCCGCGGCGGACCGCCTCAGTGTTGGCCATGGTCACGGACCGATCCATCACTTCCACGCCTTCGATTAACGAAACCAACGCGACAACCCGCCGCGTCTGTCGCCTGTTTGTCGCACTCCGCTGTTATTCGCCAGTCAAGCAAACGATGTGTCTGATTCCTGTCAGGCCGCTTACTGGATCAAAAATGACGAGCACCGATCTCGACAAGTCCATCGTTGAAACCGCCTACGCCCGCTGGGCGCCGATCTACGACGCGGTGTGCGGCCCCGTCATGGTGAAGGGCCGGCGCGCCGCCGCCGCCGCCGCCCGCTCCATCGGCGGCAAGATACTCGAAGTTGGCGTCGGCACTGGTCTTTCGTTCGACGACTACGACCGCAGCACCGAGATCACCGGCATCGACATGAGCGCGCCGATGCTCGAGAAGGCGCGCATGAAAATGGCGAGCGGAAAGTATCCGTTCGTCAAGGCGGTCCACCAGATGGACGCGCACCATATGACGTTCGACGACGCGACATTCGATTGTGTGGTAGCGCAGTTTGTCATCACGCTGGTCGCCAATCCCGAGCAGGTGCTGTCCGAATGCCACCGCGTGGTGAAGCCGGGCGGGCGCATCATCCTCGTCAATCATCTCTATTCGGAGGTCGGCGTTGCCGCCGCCGTCGAGCGCTGGGCTGCGCAGAAAACCCGCGCGCTCGGTCTTCGCCCGGAATTTCCGTTCGCGCGGCTTCAGGCGTGGGCGCAATCAAACGCAAGCACCACCCTCATCGAGCGTCGCAAAGTTGCGCCGTTTGGCATCTACACGCTGGTTTGTTTCGAGCGAACTCTCACGTCGCAGGCCGCCTGATCCGTCATCGGGCTGTCATGCGATTCTGATAAGCGCTCGCCTATGGAAAGACAGGTTATGAGCGACGGCAGTCCAGATCGGCTCTTTCGCACTTTGTTTATCTCCGATGTCCACCTCGGAGCCCGCGGCTCGCAAGCCGACCGTCTCCTCGATTTTCTCCGCTGTCACGACGCCGACACCATCTATCTCGTCGGTGACATCATCGATGGCTGGGCGCTGAAATCCAACTGGTACTGGCCGCAGTCCCACAACGACTTCGTGCAGAAGATGCTGCGCAGGGTCCGCAAGGGCGCGCGGGTGATCTATATCCCCGGCAATCACGACGAGTTCCTGCGCTCCTACTACGGCACGCATTTCGGCGGCATCGAAGTCGTCGAGAACGCGATTCACGAAGGCGCGGACGGCAAGCGCTATCTCGTCATCCATGGCGACATCTTCGATCTCGTGGTGCAGAACGCGCGGTGGCTCGCGCATCTCGGCGACAAGGCTTACGATTTCGCGATCCAGATGAACCGTCTTGTCAACGCATTCCGGAAACTGTTCGGCGTGCCGTACTGGTCGCTGTCGCAATGGGCCAAGCTGAAGGTGAAGAACGCCGTCAACTATATCGGCGCGTTCGAACAGACGCTGGCCGGAGAAGCCAAACGGCACGGCGCGGACGGCGTGATCTGCGGCCACATTCACTACGCCACGATCCGCGACGAGAACGGCATCCGCTACATGAACTGCGGAGACTGGGTCGAAAGCTGCACCGCGCTGGTCGAGCACGAAGACGGCCGCTTTGAAATCCTGACATGGACCGACCCGTTGCGCCGGACGCAGTCCGTTCCGCGCGTGACGGCGCAGGCCGCCTGATGCGCATTCTCATCGCAACGGACGCCTGGCATCCGCAAGTCAACGGCGTGGTGCGGACCCTCACCAAGATGGCTGAGGCCGCCACGTCGATGGGCGTCGATGTCGAATTCCTGACGCCGCAATCGTTTCGCACGGTCTCCTTGCCGAGCTACGCCGATCTGCATGTGGCGTTGCCCCGGCCGGGCAAGATCGCGCGGATGATCGAGGAAGCGCAGCCCGATTACGTTCACATCGCGACCGAAGGCCCGATCGGGATTCTGGTGCGGCGGTATTGCCAGAAGAACAAGGTGCCGTTCACCACGAGCTTCCATACCCGCTTTCCCGAATACATTTCCGCGCGTTTCCCGATTCCCGAAAGCTGGGTCTGGGCGGCGTTGCGCTATTTCCACAGCACCAGCGACGCGGTGATGGCGGCGACGCCAGCGCTTGCGGACGAGTTGCGCGGGCGCGGATTCCGTAATGTCGTGTTGTGGTCGCGCGGCGTCGACGCGACGACGTTCCGGCCGCGCGAGTTCGATCTCGGGTTGCCTCGTCCGATTTTTCTGTCGGTGGGCCGCGTCGCGGTCGAAAAAAACCTCGAAGCGTTTCTGGAACTGGATTTGCCCGGCACCAAGATCGTGGTCGGCGACGGCCCAGCCCGCGTCGAGCTGGAACGCAAATTCCCCGACGCCGTGTTTCTTGGCACCATGCAGGGCGAGAAGCTGGCGGAGACTTATGCCGCCGCCGACGTCTTTGTGTTCCCGAGCAAGACCGACACCTTCGGCCTTGTCCTGCTTGAGGCGCTCGCCAGCGGCGTGCCTGTCGCGGCGCTGCCTGTCTCCGGCCCGCTCGATGTGATCGGCGATGCGCCGGTCGGTGTCCTGAACAACGATTTGCGCGCGGCATGTCTGGCGGCGCTGGATATCTGCCGCGAGACCTGCCGCGAGTTCGCGGTCGCCCGAAGCTGGGGCGCATGCGCTCAGACCTTTATCGACAACGTGACGCGCGAACGGCCCCCGCAGGTCAAGCGCCGCTGGCGTCGTCGGCTGGCCCGCAGGCTCCGGTTGACGTCGGAATCCATTCCGAACGTCTGATCGCGCATAGCCGTTTCTCGCTGGCGATCTTGCCCGGATGAATCGGCGCGCTATACATGCGCCATGACCGAACTTGTCCTTCCCACCATCGCCGATATCGATTCCGCCGCGCGGGTGCTTGCGCCCGTCGCCGTCAGAACCCGCCTTGTGACGTCGCCCGCGCTCGATGCGCTTGTGGGCGGTCGGGTGTTTCTCAAGCCTGAAGTGTTGCAGCGAACAGGTTCTTTCAAGTTTCGCGGCGCCTACAACAAATTATCCTCCATCCCGGAAGCCGCGCGAAAAGCGGGGGTCGTGGCGTTCTCGTCAGGCAACCACGCGCAGGGCGTGGCGGCGGCCGCGCAACTGCTGAACATGCCGGCGGCGATCGTGATGCCGTCGGACGCGCCGGTCTCCAAGATCGAGCGGACCAAAGGCTATGGCGCGGAGGTCGTTCCCTACGATCGCGACAGGGAGGATCGCGATGCCATCGCGCGCGATCTCGCAAGCAAGCGCGGTGCGACGGTGGTTCCGCCCTATGACGATCCATGGGTCATCGCGGGGCAGGGCACGGTCGGCCGCGAGATCGCGGAGGATCTTGCGGCCCTGGGCATCGCACCCGACGTCGTGTCCGCGCCCGCATCCGGCGGCGGCTTGATGGCCGGTATCGCGCTCGCGACAAAAGCGAAGTTTCCCGGTGTCGGGCTGGTCACCGTCGAGCCTCATGGCTTCGACGATCACGCCCGGTCGTTCAGCGCGGGCCACCGCGAACCGCATCGGGCTGTCGGCCGCACCATCTGCGACGCGCTGATGGCCTCGATCCCCGGTGAGATCACATTCGCCGTCAACCAGAAGCTCGGCGTGAAGGGCGTCACGGTTACCGACGATGAGGTGGCGAAGGCGGTGGCGTTCGCGTTTCGAGAACTGAAGCTGGTGGTCGAGCCGGGCGGAGCGGTTGCGCTTGCCGCGCTTCTCGCAGGGTATATCGACGCCAAGGGCAAGATCGTCGCCATCGTGCTGTCCGGCGGCAATGTCGATGCGGATTTGTTCGCGAGGCTGATTCAGTAAGGCGTCACAGTTTCGCCCTTTGCGGCGAAGTTCGCCGCCATTTAGCCTTTAGCTGAAAAACGCGATTTTCTCGGCCTGGCTCATGCGCCGGATCGGGGCCAGCGGATCGCTGCGCGACGACGCAGGTTTCGCGACGATACCGTTTGCGATCAGGCTTTCACCCAGCGTCGACAACGGCGCCGCGGCGACTGGCTGCGGCACGATCGCCGCAACGGGCTCGACCCTTGCGTCGGGGACGATCTCCAGATGCACCGTCCTGCGGGGCTCCGGTGTAACGTCCATCTCAACGGAAGCGGGGACCGTTTCCACCGCCGGGCTTACGTCAACCGGCGGAGCGGCCTCGGCCATCGTGTCCGGCGCTGCAGCCTCCGGAGCGGCTGCCGCCAGCTCAAACAAACTGTCATCGATGGCGATGTCTTGGATCGCGATGTCCGGAGCGTCTTCGGGCGGCTCAGCCGGCGCGTGGCCGAAATCGACGGAATGGACCGCCGCAACAGGCTCATCCAGCAGCGATGCTGCCGGGCCGATGCCGTCAATCTGCTGCGCCGCCTGATCGAAGGCTTGCAGAATCTCATCGCGAAGACCGCTTGCCACGACATTGTCGCAGGCGGCGTTGATCGCATCGACCTGCGACTCCAGCAGGGAACAGATGCGGCCGTCCGCGCCGGATTCGCGCAGTCCCCATGCGATCTCGCGGATCACGCGCGCGCATTTGCGCGACGGAGCGAGGGCTTCCTCAAGGATCGGGCCGGCCATTGCCATTGCGGCGCTTTCGCGCGCCGCGGCCACGATAAGTTTTACGGCCGCCATCGCCTCCGGCAGTCCGCTGGAAGGCACTTCACTGGGAGTCGGGTCGTTTGAAACTAGCGGGCCCGCCTCTTCCTTCTGGGCGGCAAGCGACTGTTCGATGCGCGCGACGGCTTCCAGCACCATCGCCGTATCGGCGTTGCGGTTGCGCTTCGTGTATTCGTCCAGAAACCAGCGGCCACGCGCGGTTTCCAGAAACGCCTCGCGGATAGCTTCGAAGTCCGCGTCGCTCGGTGAAGCGGCGCGGGCCGAAATAGGTGACAAGGCGAAGGCTTCGTTGGCCATAAGAACCTGACTGGAAACCCAAAGCTGAAAGCGGTGTCCATAAGCGCCGAACAAGCGCTAGATACGATCAACACGAACCGCAGCGAATCGCAATTCCCGTGTCTGCCAGCGAATCACAAAAGCACCCGACCGGGCAATCCGTCGCTGACCGATTTGCTCGCCGCATCAGTCTGTTTTACGCCTCGACCTTCGGCATCATCGGGGTGCATATGCCGTTTTTCCCGGTCTGGCTGAAGACCATCGGCATCGATGTCTCCTGGATCGGAATCATCACCGCGGCGCCGTCGCTCTCCCGTTTCACGATATTACCGTTCGTGACGGCATCAGCCGAACGTCGCCAGATCATGCGCGGAACGATGATCGCGCTGGCGTTCGCGACCGCCACGGGATTTGCCGTGCTGGGACAGCTTCGCGATCCGCTGACGATCCTGGTTGTCTATGCGCTGATCGCGTGCCTGTGGACCCCGCTCAGTCCGCTGACCGACGGCTACGCGCTGAAAGGCGTCGCGCGCCATGCTCTCGACTATGGGCGGATGCGGTTGTGGGGCTCCGCGTCCTTCGTGGTGTTCGCGCTGCTGGCGGGGCTGTTGTTGCAGGTGATCGACCCGCAGCACCTGATCTGGATCATCGTGGCTGTCGCGGCCATCAGCGCGTTCGTCGGTCTCGGCATCGTCCCGCTGGACGCACCTGCGACCGGATCGCCGCCACATGGGCGGGCGAGCGCGCTGCTCCGGAAGCCGCCATTCCTTGCCATTATCGGAGCGTCTGCGCTGATCCAGGGCAGCCACGCCGCCTATTACGCTTTTTCCTCCATCACTTGGCAAAACGCCGGTTTCGGCGGCTTCACCATTGCCGCACTCTGGTCGCTCGGCGTGATCGCGGAGATCGTGGTGTTTGCGATCTCGCCGCGCTTCACATTGTCGCCGGCCGTTCTTGTGATGATCGGCGCGGTGAGTGGTGTGTTGCGCTGGGTGATCACCGCGCAGGATCCGCCGTTCGAGGCTCTCGTGGCGGTGCAATTGACGCACGGCCTGACCTTCGGGATCACGCAGGTCGGCACCGTCGCCTTGATGGTCCGCAGCGTGCCGCACCACATGCTCGCCAGCGCGCAGGGCTACATGGTGGCGTTGCAGGGGGCCGTGACCAGCCTGACCATGATGCTGTCCGGTCTGATTTATGCGCGGGTCGGCGAGGGCGTCTACTACGCGATGGCGGCGATGGCGCTCGCGGGCGGTATCGTGATGGCGATAGCGCGCCGGCGGCTTGATGCGCACCACACCTTGACGGACTAACCCCAAAGGCCGGCGTCGGGCGGATGCACCGTGCTGCCGTCGTAGCGCAGGCCGTTGTCGCGGTCCCGGGCCAGCAATAGCGGGCCATCAAGGTCAACCACCCGCGCGCCCTGCGCGATCATCATCGCCGGGGCCATGGCCAGCGAGGTGGCCACCATGCAGCCGACCATCAGGTCAAATCCCAGCGCCCGTGCCGCCTCGGCTATCGCCAGCGCTTCCGTGAGCCCGCCTGTCTTGTCGAGCTTGATGTTGATGGCGTCGTAGCGCTCGCGCAATCCGTCGAGCGAGGCGCGGTCATGCACGCTCTCATCGGCGCAGACGGCGACGGGCCGCTTGATACGGGCCAGCACCGCGTCCTGTCCGGCAGGCAGGGGCTGTTCGACCATGGTCACCCCGGCCGATGCGCAGGCCGCCAGATGCCGTTCCAGGTTGCCGTCGGTCCACGCCTCGTTGGCGTCCACGATCAGTTCCGCATCGGGGGCCGCCTTCCGGACCGCTGCGATCCGGGCTTCGTCACCGTCGCCTCCAAGCTTGACCTTGAGCAGCGGCCGATGGGCGGCCTTCGCGGTCGCTTCGGCCATGGCCGGCGGCGTCCCCAGCGAGATGGTGTAGGCCGTGGTCAGCGGCCGCGGCGCGGGCTGTCCGAGCAGGTCCCAGATCCGCTTATTCGCTACCTTGGCCTCCAGGTCCCAGAGCGCGCAGTCCAGCGCGTTGCGGGCGGCTCCCGGTTGCATCCGCTGCTGGAGTGCCTGCCGGTCCAGCCCGCCGCGAAGCGCCTCCTGCATGGCCAGGACCGCTGCCAGCGTGATTTCAGGCGTCTCGCCGTAACGGGCATAGGGAACGCATTCGCCGCGCCCGAGAATGACCTCACCATTAAGGCCTTGGCGACTTACCTCGGCCACAATGACCACGGCTTCTGTTTTCGCGCCCCGGCTGATGGTGAAGCTGCCGGCGATCGGCCAGCGCTCGATCCGGGCGGCAAGGTTGAGCGATGGCGTCATTTGTGAAATCGATTTTCGTGAGGGCGGGCTTGCCCGGGCGCGGCAATTATGGCTCTTAGCAGCATCCCCGTACAGATTGTTGGCATCGTGGTAGGTTGTTTGATCAACCGCAGGAGCTGGGCTTGAACGGCAATCCGACATTGGAGCAGGTTACCGTCGGCGCGGGCGTCGCGCTGCGCGCGGCTGGCCAATGGACGGTCCATCACGCGCCCGATCTTGAAAAGATCGTCGAGGACACCGAGAAGCGAAACGGCGGCTCCGCCAATATCGTGATCGACGTCTCGCAGGTCTCCAGCCTCGACACGTTCGGGGCCTGGCTGATCGAACGGCTGCGCCGCAGCCTGACCCAAGGCGGCGTCGAGCCCCGGGTCGCCGGCCTGTCCGAGAACTATGCGAGCCTCGTCAATGAAGTTCGGCAGGTGAAGGCCGGGGTCGTCCATCAGCGGCACCGGCAATCCCTGACCGGGATGCTTGAGGGCGTCGGCCGCAGCGTCGTCGAGGTCGGCGGTACGCTGGTCGGCCTGATCGGCATGATGGGCGCGATCCTCAATGCGATGTTCCGCGTCGTGCGCCATCCGACCAGTTTCCGTTTCACCTCCATGGTCCATCATCTGGAGCAGGTGTGCTGGCGCGCCGTTCCGATCGTGGTGCTCATCACCTTCCTGATCGGCTGCATCATCGCCCAGCAGGGCATTTTCCATTTCCGCAAGTTCGGCGCGGACGTGTTCGTGGTCGACATGCTCGGCGTGCTGGTGCTGCGCGAACTCGGCGTGCTGCTGGTGGCGATCATGGTCGCGGGCCGTTCGGGCAGCGCCTACACCGCCGAACTCGGTTCGATGCGGATGCGCGAGGAAGTCGACGCGTTGCGGACCATGGGGTTCGATCCGACCGAGGTGCTGATCCTGCCGCGGATCGTGGCGCTTATCATCGCCATGCCCATTCTCGCGTTCCTCGGCGCCATGGCCGCGCTTTACGGCGGCGGGCTTGTCGCGTGGGGTTACGGCGGCGTGCAGCCCGATGCGTTTCTGGCGCGTCTGAAGGAAGCGATTTCGATCAATCATTTCACGGTCGGCATGGTCAAAGCGCCCTTCATGGCGCTGGTGATCGGCGTGGTCGCCTGTGTGGAAGGTGCGGCCGTGAAAGGCAGCGCGGAGTCGCTCGGCCAGCACACCACGGCGTCGGTGGTGAAATCGATCTTCTTCGTCATCGTCATGGACGGTCTGTTCGCGATCTTCTTCGCGACGATCAATATTTGAGGCGAGGACGATGGCGGCCTATTCCGACGATGCGATCATCCGGGTGCGCGACCTCACGGTCGGTTTCGGCGACAACCTGATCCTCAACCATCTCGATCTCGACGTGAAACGCGGAGAAATCCTCGGCTTCGTCGGCGCATCGGGCGCGGGCAAGTCGGTGCTGACCCGCACCATCATCGGCCTGATGCCGAAGCTCAGCGGCAACATCGAGGTGTTCGGCGTCAACATGGGCGAAGCGAGCGAGGACCAGCGCCGCGCGGTCGAGCGCCGCTGGGGCGTCTTGTTCCAGCACGGCGCGCTGTTCTCGTCGCTGAACGTGCGGCAGAACATCCAGTTCCCGGTGCGCGAGTTCATGAACGTGTCGGAGCGGCTGCTCGATGAAATCGCCATCGCCAAGCTCGCCATGGTGGGCCTCAAGCCGGAGGTCGCCGACCGTTTTCCGTCCGAACTGTCGGGCGGCATGATCAAGCGCGTCGCGCTGGCGCGGGCTCTCGCGCTCGACCCCGAAATCGTGTTTCTCGACGAGCCGACGTCCGGCCTCGATCCCATCAGCGCCGGCGACTTCGACCAGCTGGTGATGACGTTGCAGCGTACTTTAGGGCTGACCGTTTTTATGGTAACCCATGATCTCGACAGCCTTAAAACGGCCTGCAATCGCATCGCAGTGTTGGGGGATCGCAAGGTTCTCTTGGTAGGCACGATGGACGACATGCTGGCCTCGCAGCACCCATGGCTGCGGGCCTATTTTCATGGCAAGCGCGCCCGTGCAGTTGTCGCCTAGTCTGCGTCAGTCTTGTGTTCTATTGCGTAGGTATTTGGAGTTAAGTTTATGGAAACAAAGGCAAATTACGTCCTGATCGGGACGTTCACGCTGGCGGTGGTAGCCGCGGCCTTTGGCTTTGTGTTCTGGTTTCAGAACCTCGGGGCGGCCGCGCAGCGCATCCCGCTTCGCATCGTGTTCGAGGGCGCTGCGTCCGGCCTGCGCACCGGCGGCAACGTCAACTTCAACGGTATCAAGATCGGCGAAGTGACGTCGATCAAGCTCGACGATCCGAAGCGCGTCGTCGTCATCACCGCCGTCGACAAGTCCGCGCCGATCCGCAAGGACTCGCTGGTCGGTCTCGAGTTCGCCGGCCTCACCGGCGTGTCCTCGATCTCGCTCAAGGGTGGTTCGCTCGAAGCGGGCGACGTGCCGACGGCAGAGGACGGCGTTCCGACGCTGACCGCCGATCCGAACGCGATCCAGGACATCGGCGAGGCGGTGCGCGGCGTGCTGCAGAACGTCAACAAGCTTGTCCTCGATAACCAGGAAGCCCTGAAGAGCAGCATGGCCAACATCGAGGTGTTCTCCAAGAGTCTCGCTGCCAACTCCACGCGCATCGACAGCATCATGGCCGGTGTCGATGGGCTGATGGGCGAGAAGGGCGAGTTGCAGGGGGCTGCGAAGTCCTTCCGCGAGCTGGCCGAGAACCTCGACAAGCGCTCCGCCGGCCTGATCATCGACGGCCGCCGCACGCTCGCGGACATCAGCCGTGCGGTGAACAACTTCGACCGCAACCCGACCCGCGTGCTGTTCGGCGCAGGGCAGAAGGATGCAGCACCGGCGCCTAATCCCGCCGACGCCCGCGCGCGGCAGCGGTAAGCTCAACCTCTCCCCGTAAACGGGGCGAGGTGAAAGAGCGGACCTCCAGATTCAATTTTCAAACAGCCACGGTCATTCCACGCGCGCGCGTTCGTTCTCGCGTCACGCGCGAGTTGTGTCCGCTAATCTCCCCTCAAACAGCGAGGGGCATGGAGCGCCGTAAAGCGCATCTTGTGTTTGTTTCGCTTCCGGCACCGCGTGCGAAGCGGCGTGTCTCCGGAAGCGCATCGCCTCACGGCGCTCCACTGCGGCGATTTTGGGCGAGAGGACCGTACTTCCGGGACAGGACGGACGCGGTGCGTCCTTTATCCGGCGGGATTTCTCCGCCTTCATCCTGTCCGCGTCCAGCCGCGAACGGCAGAGCCACGTAGTTGGCCCGGACGGTGACCCCAGCCTCCCGAGCGTGTGTTTGCGAAACACACGTGCAGGCGCCGCATCCTGCTCCGCTTCAAAGCGCCCTCGAGAAGCGCCCCTCACGAACAGGACGTGCTGAACATAAGAGAGGTCCGGAGCGCGGGGATTTGTGTCCCCATCACGAAATATTTCTGCGAGGACCGCAGCCGTGGATTCCGGGCCTGCGCCAAGAGGCGCATCCCGGAATGACGGGTGGGAAATCACTCCGCTTCATCCAGCGCACAAACAAAAAAGCGGAGGCTCGCGCCTCCGCTTTTCGTATCTGATTTGGATCAAGCCTGCGCTTATCCCAGCCGTCCCGCGGCGTGAGCGAGCAGGGTGTAGACCAGCCCGGTTTCCGAGACGAGATGGTTGCGCAGCGCTGCCGGTCCACGCTCGTCGCGCGAGACTTCGTCAAGCAGCCGCTCGAACTCGTTGATGTAACGGTCCACCGTCTGCTTGAAGCTGCGGTCGGCGCGATACTTCCGCGACACTTCGTCGAACGCTTTCTGGCCAGCCGGCGTGTAGAGCCGCTTGGAGAACGCCTTGCGCTCGCCGCGCTGATAGCGATCCCACATCTCGGCCGCGAGGTCGCGGTCGAGCAGCCGGGCGATGTCGAGCGACAGCGCCTCGAGCGGGTTGCCGGCCTGACGCGAAGCGCCACGGCCGCGCGGGCCTTCCTCCGAGTCGGAACGGTTCAGCAGGTCGGACAGCCATCCGTCACGGTCCGCGCTTGCGGGGCTGACCGACGGCGCTTCGGTGCGGCGCGGCGGAGCAGCAGGCGCTCCGAGATCCGGAGGCGGCAGGCTGGAAGCGCTTGCGACGTCGCGCTGACGCGGCGCGGGGCGCGATACGGTCTCGGCGCGGCCGCCGGCTGTGGCCATCTCTTCCTCGCGATAGCTGACGCGATTGGGGGCGGCGACATCGAGGCCCTTGCCGTGGCGGGCGACGATCCGGTTCAACTCGGCCAGTGCTTCGATCTGGTCGACAATGACCTTGCGCATCTGTGCCGTGCTCTCGGCCGCTTCCTGTGGCACTTCGAGGACGCCGCGGCGCAGCTCGGCGCGGGTGGCGTCGAGTTCGCTGTGCAGCTCCGACGCCATCTGCTTCATGCCGTGCACGATGGTGGCGAACTTGTCGGCCGCCTGACGGAACATGCTGTCAGCTTCGCGTGTGCCCTGGTCGTACAGTTCGGACATCGCCTCGGAGGTCTGGCGGCGCTCGTCCTCGACCGCCGCGCGGACGGCTTCGAACTGGCGGCTGACCTCGGCCGAGCTTGAGCCGGCGGTCTGCGCCACGATCTGCGCGATGTCGCGCGCCCGCGTTTCGGCCGCGGCGAGGGAGTCGTCGAGCAGCGACGTGAAGCGCGAGAGCCGCTCGTCGAGATCGTGCGTCCGCAGATCGATGGTCGAGACCAGCGATTCGAGCATGGCGCTGCGGTCCGTAATGGAGTCGCTGGCGCGGTCGTTGCTCTTCTCCACCATGGCGGCGGCTTCCGCCAGCGCGCGGCCGTGATTCTCGAATTGCGCCGAGAGGGCGTTGAGGTTTTCCAGCGCGCCGGAGGTCTTGGACGTGAACAGCCCGAGCTGCTGTTCGAGCGCGCCCGTGGACTCGCCGTTGCGCGAGGTGACGTCGTTCATCGTCGAGACGAATTCCGCAACCCGCGTGACGAGCGTCCGCTCGAGCGAGTTGAGGTTGTCGTGAGCGCCGGTGAGGACTTCCTGGAGCAGGATGTTGCCTTCGCGCAGCCGCTCGAACAGGGCGAGCGTGTCGGTGCGGAGGATCTTGCTGGTTTCCTGCAACTCGCTGATGGTCGAGGTCGCGACCTGACGCGACTGGTCGATCGCCGCGCGGGAGGTCTGGTCGATGTCCTTGAGCGACTTGCTGACAGCGCCGATGGCGATTTCGCTCGCCGTGTTGATCTGGCGCGCCAGATCGGAGGAGTTGTTCATCATCGCGACGGTGAATGCGCCGCCGTGATTTTCGATCGACTTCAGCGCGGAATCCGCGGCGCTGCCGATGGTGAGGGAGATTTCGGCGGCCTTGCTGCCGAGCGCTTCCACCAGCGAACCGCGGCGGCTGTCGACGAGCTGCGACAACTGTTCGGTCTGTTCGCGAACGCCGTCGGTGATCGCCTCCACCTTGCCGGTGAGGGTCGAGCCGAAGCGGTCGGTCGATACCGCGATGGTGCGTTCGATTTCGGCGGATGCCGACTTCACCTGCGTCGTTGCATTGGTGGACGCGACGGTGATCGTGCTTTCGGCTTCGCGCGCGGCCATCTGGATGCTGCGTTCGACTTCGCCGGACATCGCCTTGAGGTTGGTGCCGACATCGCTGGAGACACCGCGGAGCTGCGTGCCCACTTCGCCGGAAATATCCCGGAGCTGGGTGCCGACTTCGCCGGTGATGCCGCGAAGCTGCGATCCCACTTCGCTGGAAACGCCCTTCAACTCGACGCTGACCTCGCTGGACACGGTCTTGAGCTGCGAGCTGACTTCGCCGGAGAGCGCGAGCAGCGACTGCTGGGCGGTGCGGGCGCTGCCCTGAACCGTCGCGGTGGTGTCGGCCATCAGGCCGGTGAGCATACGCTCGGCCTCTTCGACGCGCGACTTGATCGCGTTCGACATTTCGTCCGCGCGGGAGCCGATCGCCTCGGCGGCGTGCTGGCCGCTGATGGTGACGCGGTTGGCGGCGGCCTCGACACGGGTATCGAGCAGGTTCTCGAACTGCGAGACCCGGGCGCTGATGTCGGAGGCGAGGGAGGAGACGTTGAACTCCAGGTTGTTCTGGATGTCCTTGACGCGCGCGGTCACGGCATTCGCCATGTCATCGACGCCGGTCGTCATGGCGCTCAGCACCTGCGCACCGCGGGCTTCCATGCTGTCGGCGATCGAGGCCGTGCGGCTTTCGACGATCGAGGCGAAGGCAGCGGCCCGGCTGTCGAAGGTCTGCACGACGGCTGCGGTGCGGGTATCGACGATGTCCGCGAACGTCGCGGTACGGCTGTCGAAGGCGTCCGCGATGGCTGCGGTGCGGGCATCGACCACGGTGGCGAAAGCTTCCGCCCCGGTGTTGATCCGTTCGGTCACCACCGCCGTGCGTGCATCGACCAGATCGGCGAATGCCGTGGTGCGGCTGTCGATCGTATCGGTGAAAGCGGTGGTGCGGCCGTCGATGGTGTCGGTGAACGAGGCTGTCTGATTGGCGACGGCCTCGGTGAACGCGGTGGTTTGTTGGGCGACCAGTTCGGCGATCGTCGAGGCGCCCTTGTCGATGGCGTTCTTGAGGTTATCGGTGTGCGTGCCGATGACTTCGGTGAACGATACGGCGCGGCCATCGATGGCCTCCATGAAGGAGCCGGTGCGTGCGTCGATCACCGAGGTGAAGGAGGCGGCCCGGCCGCTGACCGCGTCGCTGAACGAGGCGGCGCGTGCGTCGAACGATTCCTCGATCGCCTTCATGCGGGCGATGATGGTGCCGTCCAGCGAGTTGATCTTGCCGAGAAGCGACGTGTCGAGGTCCTCGACACGCGTTTCGATGGCGGTCTTGAAGCCGGAGAGGCTCTGGTCGAGCTTGGCGTGCAACTGGTCGCCATGCGAGGTCACGCGGCCATCGAAGCTGTCGACATAGGTCTTGAGATTGTCCGTAAGGCCCTGGGTGTGCTGGCCCATGCGTTCGACGATCTCGCCGCCATAGGTCTTCACGGTGCGGTCGAATTCCGCGATGTGACGGGTGATCAGCGCGCCGAGTGTGCCGCTGTCGCGCGCGAACTTCTCGGCCAGCTCGGTTCCCTGTTCCTTGACGATGCTGTCGAACAGGCCGATCTGGTTGCTCAGCGTCTCATGTGCGGTCTCGGTCTGGCTGACGATCTTGGAGACCAGCGTGTTGATGGTGACGTCGAGGGCCTCGCCGGCCTTGTCGCCGCTGGACAGAACGCGGTCCGCCAGCCGGTTGCCGGCCTCGTCGATCTTGTCGGTCAGGTCCGCGCCGCGGACGTCGAGTTCCAGAAGCATCGATTCGCTCGAGTTCTTCATGGACTCGAAGATCTTTTCGGTGCGTTCGACCACGCTCGAGACGATTTCCTCGGAGCGGGCCGCGATGCCGTCGACGATGGTCGTCGAGCGTTCGGCGAAATTGCCCGTCATCTTGTCGAGGCGGTCGTTGAGCGCGTCGTGGACGCGGTCGGCGAGGTCCGCGAATTCCTCGTGGACGTGGCCGGTCTTGAAATTGAGGCTGGCGGTCAGCTTCTCGCTGGCGTCGAGCACGCTGGCGGCGGTCTGGGTGCTCGCTTCCTCGAGGCGGTCGAGCAGGTCGCCGCCGCGCTCGCCGAGCGCGATGATCATGTTGTCGCCGGCGCTGGAGAGCGCCCGCGTGATGTGCTCGCTGCGCTCTTCGAGCGCGCCGGTGATGCTGCTGGCGACTTCGTCGACGCGCGATGCAATCGCGTCGCTGATCAGGGCGATGTCCTGACGCAGATCGATCTGCACGCCGGAAATGGCGTTGCGGACCTGTTCGGCCTGACCGACGAGGTTGTCGCGCTGAACGGCGATGTCCTGGAGCAGGGCGCGGATGCGCACTTCGTTGTCGCTATAGGCACGTTCGAGCGACGACACTTCGTTGGCGACGAGCGCCTCGAGTTCGCCGGCGCGGGCAATGGCGCGTTCGACGCCGTCGCCCATCGCCGCGACTTCACGGCGGATCGCCTGACCCACGGTCACAATCGCGCCGTTGGCGACGTGCTCGGGTTCGGAGAAGCGGACGGCCATCTGCGCCATGGACTGCGCGATCATGCTCATTTCCTGGCTGCGCCAAGCGATGCTCGCGAGCGCATAGAACAGGACGAGGGGGGCGACGATGACGGCCAGAAGGCCGATCAGTGCGAGAATACCGGCGCTGCCCTGACCGATGACGGCTTCGAGGGCCGGCATGAAGGCGAATGCCAGAAAGCCGACGCCTGCGATCCACAGGCCGGCGAAGAGTGTCGCGATGGTGTAGGCGTTGCGGCGCGGACGGCCCTTCTGAATGGTCTGCAGGATGGCGCCGATGGTCTCGCGGTCGTCGTTGGCCGGCGGGCGGCCGAAATTCGTCATGTCGATGTCGTCGGCAGGCTGCCGGAGATCGTCTCCGCGGCTGGCCCCGCGCAGCGACGGTTCATTGCGATTATCCCGGCCACTGTCGGACGCAGGCAGATCGCCGATGTTCAGAGCTTCCTGGATCGCCGAAAGAGCGTCTTCTGTGGGGTCCTTGACCTTTGGATTTTTCGCCATGTGTCCCATACGCCTTTACTTTTTTACGCATCCGGAATTAGCCAAGCTGACGGCTGGCTGCGCGCCCCGGATGTCGCCCCAATATTTTCGATCGACACGAAGTTGAAGTCGCCGAATTCCCGCCGGTTGTCCCGCACTTCCGGAAACATCCTATTGGCTCGGCCGGTCGAATGAAATGGGACCGGTTAATAGATTTTTAATCATCGTTAATTTGTGCACGGTTAACACTTTAAGAAATCAGCGGTTTTAGAAAGCACTTCGGTACTTCGCGGCGGCGGCACGGCAAAAAAATGGCTAAATCGCGGCGGGAACCGCATACATTCCGTTAACCATTGGTGTGATTGCTTGAGGGTGTTTTCCGGCCGGAATCGATCCGGCGCCGTCAGCAGTCTGGAATGCCATGCACCCCTTTATGGAGCACTTGAACTGGATGCCGTCGCCCCCGCTCATTCCAGAAGACTCCGCCATCGATATGCAGCATCTCGGCCGCATGACGCTCGGCGAAGCCGCCCTCGAAATCGAAGTTCTCGCCCTGTTCGCGGCCCAGAGCCGCGATCTCATCAACCGCCTCGCAGCAATCCCGGCTGACGCCGCGGCGCTGGCGCACACATTGAAGGGCTCCGCGCGGGCCATCGGCGCGTTTCGTGTCGCCGACGCCGCTTTCGCGCTTGAAGCCGCCATGAAGAACAGCGGCGACGTCACAGGCGCGGTTGCATTGCTGAAACGCGCCGTCGATGAAGCCAGCGCCACGATCGACCGGATGTTGAACCGGTCCTGACAGGCTTTTTTCCGGCCCGCTTTATCCCCGGCAGTGCTGGTATCTCCCGGATTGACCCGTTATAGGACTGGTCCATCTGAACACTTCGGGCAGCACGACAATCATGGTCAAGATCAACTTCACCGATCACTCAGGAACAACCCGCACCGTCGACGTCGAGGCGGGTGCGACGGTGATGGAAGGCGCGATTCGCAATGCCATTCCCGGCATTGAGGCGGAGTGCGGCGGCGCATGTGCGTGCGCGACCTGCCATGTCTATGTCGATGAAGCCTGGCGCGAGAAGGTCGGCTCGCCGACGCCTATGGAAGAGGACATGCTCGATTTCGGTTACGACGTGCGGCCGAATTCCCGGCTGTCGTGCCAGATCAAGGTGACCGACGACCTCGAAGGTCTCACGCTCTCGACGCCGGAGCGGCAAGCTTAAGCGCCTGCGTGATCCGCCGCCGCTGAGAAATTTTTACGTGATGAAATAGAAGCGCGGGAAAATACGAACGCGACAAATTCTTACGTTATGAAAATCGATAAAAAGCCCCGCCTGTTCGCGGGGTTTTTTGATTCTTGGGCACACCATGCGCCGCCGGGACATCGCGGTATGTGTGGCAGATCGATGAAAGGCCGTCTTCTCGTTGCGCGCAAATATCCGATCCGGATGCAAAAAAATCAGAATCCCTTCAGAAATTTTTCAGGTCCCGCGGGCGAGGGGCGTCGATGGAGAAGCCGATGATGCTGTTTCTCGTACCCCAGCGGTTGAACGTGGCCAGCCACGGCTGAAACCGCGCGGTAATGTCGGGCGTCGCGCGGCGACCGCGTCGCGCTGTCGATGCGTTCAAAACACCTGGCTGATGCCGAGGCGCGAGACATAGGTCGTCGTCTGGTTCGGCGTGAGCGACGCTGTGACCGATGCGGTGATCGCGCCGTTGTTCCACACCGGCAGACGCACGCCGCCGCCGACCTCGGCCCAGTCCTTCGCGAACGAGAGACCTGGCGCGGTCAAGGCAAATGCATCGACCAGCGCTCCGGTGATATTCGCGCCCTTGCCGCCGTCGAGGCGATACCCCCACGCGAACGTGCCCCACACCCAACCGTTCGGCGTGAAGGTGTAACGCGCGTCACCGCCGACACGCGACGTGTGCGAGGTCGAGATGAAATCGTCGAAGTTCGCCGCGAAAACGCCGCTGGTTTCGGAATAGCCGTGAAATCGCGTCTCGGCGAATGTGTAGGAGGCGAACGGCGTCACGGTCACCTGCGGCATCAACGCGAAACCCCAGCCGATGCGTGCCGTCGCGCCGTAGCCGTTGCCCGACGTCGATCCGCTCGATGTTGTAGGCGTGATGCCGTTGAGATAGCCACGGGTGATGTCGCCCTTGAGGTTGATCAAGCTGCCGCCGACAAGCCATTGAAAACCACTATCCGGCACGCGCGCGACGAACGCGCCGACTGCGCCGCCGGACATCTTGGCGTTGCCGTTGTAGATCATGTCGGTCTTCACATAATTTGCCGAAGCGGAAAATCCGGCGACGAGACCGAACGGCAGATCGGCGGTGAGGCCGAGCGTGCCCGATGCAATCGGATCGCTGTCATAGGCACCATAACTGAAGACGGAGTAGGGCGTGCTGCGGCTGCCCTGCGATCGCATCGCCTGTGTGGCGTATTCCTGCATTGTGCCGAGCGTACCGCCGATTGCGGCGTTTGCCGTCTGGCCGACGGCGGACTGTCCGGCAAATGATCGCATAACGTCGTCCACAGTCACCAGTCCCTGGCAGAGGGCCGATTCGCAGCGGGCGATAAAATACTGGTTTGTGTTGGACGCATCATACCCGTAGCCGACGATGATTTTTCCATTGTCGGAAACGCCAGTCGCGGCCCGCAAGGTCATGCCGCCGGTCTGGATGCCACTGGCGCCCAGCAAGCTGCTGAGTGCCTGCATGCCGCCGGTACGGGTCCAGCGCATCGCGACGTTCATGCCGTTCGTGGTGGTATTGGCTTCACCCACGATCACCGAACCGTCGGCATTCACGGCATTGGGCGTGGAATAGTTGCCGCCCGCGATGCTGCCGAGGTTCTCCATGCCCCCGCTATGGGTCCAGCGGAAAACGCTACGGGTAACCGAGCTATCGTTGCTGAACCCAACGATCGTGGAGCCGTCGCGGCTGATGGCATTGGCTGTGCTTTGCGTGCCACCCGCGAACGTGCCGAGACCGACCCAGCCGCCGCCTTGTGTCCAATACGCAGCTTGGCTGCTCGCAGCCGCCGTCGACATGACGGTTCCGACGACCGTCTGCCCGTCACCCGAAACGCCGTATGCGTTGCTGCCGTCGTAGCCCGCCAGGAAGCCCAGTCCCACCATACCGGTCGCCTGTGTCCAGCGGAAAGCCTGAACCCCAGCTCCGATTGCAAAGCCGACTGCAACTGATCCATCGCTGCTCACGCCACGCCCGAAGCTGAGGGTGTAGCCATCCAGCGACCCGCCAGGCGCAAATGCGGCTCCGCTGTGGAGATCGGTGATGACGGTGCCACCCGCGGTCCACATGACGGCATGCTGGCTCGCTGCGACTGCTGTCCCGACAATCGCGGAGCCGTCAATGTTCACCGCGGAAGGTGTTGCCTGATCTCCAAGGCCCGGCAGTGTAATCGCGGCTCCATTCGTCTCCAAAAGCGGCAGCGCCGGATCGAATCCGACGCGATTGTCCCTGACGGTGACCTTGCCGTTGCCGCTGATGACGATCAGCGGCGACGTGAAGCCCGGCGGCGGGAACAACACATCAAACCCGTCGGCGGCCTGCGCCATTGGCGTCGCAGCGAGCGTCGCGCTCGCGAAGAGCGCCGCGCGCCGCAGCCCGCGCGTCGATAGTCCAGTCCCGGTCATCCGATTGTCCCCAAAAATCAGGGTTATCAGGCGGGAAACCAGCCGTCTTCTCACTCTGCGCAAACGCGCCCGTGCGGGTGCAAAAATCAGAATCTCTTCAGAAATGTTTCGGTCCGGGGCGCGCGTATCGCGAGGTTTACGCGTTCGGAGAAACTGCCCGGACGTCGCCCGGCGTCATGCCGTAGGTGCTGCGAAAAACCCGGTAGAATGTCGCAATACTGTCGAAGCCGCACGCATAGGCAATGTCCGCAACCGGCTGTGCCGGCATTGCTTGCAGCAAGCGCCTCGCTTCCGTGAGCCGCATCGCCAGCAAGGTTCGTGAAAAGCTGGTGCCGGTCGGCTCGAACAGAAGGTGCACTTGCCGCGTCGAAATCGCGAATTCGTTCGCGACCGATGCGGGCGACAAATCGAAACGATGCATATCGCGCCGGAACATGTCGCGGACGGCTTGGAGGAGGCCGAAACGGAGCGCGCTCCGGCTTTCCTGCGAGCCCGACGATACGCGCTCGCGCGCGAGCAATGCCAGTTGGGCAAGATGCTCGATGGCGTGATGGCGATCGGTGCCGGGGTCTGTCGCGGCATCCCGGGCAAGGGCATTGAATGCGGCCGAAATGACCCGCTCCAGACGCGGATCGTTGCGCGGAAGCGACGGCGGAAGACCGCGCGCCCGCGACGTCAGTATGGCGCGCCCGGTCAGAGGAATCTTGAGAACGCGGAGATCAAATCCGTGCGGTGTGGTCGGCGTCGTCAGATAGGGCAGATCCGAGTGGCTGATGGCCAGACGGCCGGCTGTCACCATGAACTCGCCGCCGCTTTCGGTGTGGAACCGGCTCGCGCCGCCGACCTGCTGATAGATGCAGAGGCTGTCGCTCGATGCCTGGGAGATGTCGGCCTCGGTGCGCGATACCATGTAGGGCGAGGCGTGCATCTCGCTCAGGGTCGCGCCGCCGACGTTCATGGCCGAAAAGCGGCCCCGGAAATTCAGCCGGTCGTCCCGCTCCAGCGATATCGTCACGCCGAACAGATTGCGGGCGCGCACCTCGCACCAATAGTCGAACCGGTCCTGCGGACGAAGATCGTCGGTGGAAAAGCTGAGCATGACGGCGGGCTGCCGGGTTGGTTGCAATACGCGTTTGTGCTGGTTTGCACGTCCGCACGATGGGCGTGCAGGACACCACAAGAGACTTAGAGCCAGACTTTTGCGACGGCAACACCAATCGCGCGGGGACCGCGACTAGCCTTGCAACATCCACGGCTGAAACCGCGCAATGATGTCGGGCGTCAGCGGCGTCGGCTTGCGTGTGGCCGCATCGACCAGCACCGTGACGGCTTCGGCCGATGCCGTGCAGACATCCCCGGCAAAGACCACCTGAGCGAATCTCGCAGAGGTCCGGCCCAGCTTCGAGACGCCGATGCCGAGCTCGAAGCTGCCGGGCCAGTGCATCTCGGCGCGGAAGTCGATCGCCAGATGCACCAGCATCCAGCTCAGGCCCTTCGGCATCAGGCCGCGGTCGCCGCTGCGCAGCAGGGTGACGCGGCTGGTTTCGAAATAGGTCGCATACACGGCGTTGTTGACGTGCTTGTTCGGATCGAGGTCGCCGTAGCGGACGTTGTCGGTCAGGCGAAACGGATAGTCGGCCAGGCTGAAGCTGGGATTTTGGCGGATCGGCGCGTTCACGTGTTCGGTCTCCAATTCAAGGCCTGCATAGCGGGAAATGTTGCTGCCTCACAAGGGACCGGCAGGTGCGGGGACGGCGGGCCCGACCCCCGAATAGCGCTTCCCCCAAACGGCTGTCTTGGCTAGACAAAAGCCGCACTTTTCTGTCCCCGTTCGCTGATCCCCACCCATCAAAGCCGGAACGCGCATGACCGACACGACCAAAACCGACGTCCTGATTATCGGCGCTGGCCCCTGTGGCCTGTTCGCTGTGTTCGAACTGGGCCTGCTCGATATGAAAGTGCATCTGGTCGACATTCTCGACAAGCTGGGCGGCCAATGTGCCGAGCTTTATCCGGAGAAGCCGATCTACGACATTCCGGCGATTCCGATGGTCACGGGGCAGGGCCTCACCGACGCGCTGATGGAGCAGATCAAGCCGTTCAATCCGACCTTCCATCTCAACGAGATGGTCGAGACCATCGAGAAGATCGGCGATCCGCTGTTTCGCGTCACCACTGACGCCGGCCAGGTGTTCGAGACCAAGGTCGTGGTGATCTCGGCGGGCGGCGGATCGTTCCAGCCGAAGCGGCCGCCGGTGCCGGGCATCGAGGCCTACGAAGGCACCTCGGTGTTTTATGCCGTGCGCAAGATGGAGCAGTTCCGCGACAAGAACTTGCTGATCGTCGGCGGCGGCGACTCGGCGCTCGACTGGGTTCTCAACCTGCAACCGCTCGCCCGGCGCGTGACCTTGCTGCATCGTCGCGACGATTTTCGCGCAGCACCGCACAGCGTCGACCAGATGCGCGCGCTTGTTGCATCGGGAAAAATGGATCTGAAGATCGGTCAGGTCACCGGACTCGAAGGCGCGGACGGCAAGCTGTCCGCTGCTCAGGTCAAGGGCAACGACAACGAAATCTCGAAAGTTGAGTGCGATACTATTCTGCCGTTCTTCGGACTGACGATGAAGCTCGGTCCGGTGGCGAACTGGGGCGTCAAGCTCGAGAACAATCTGGTGCCGGTCGATACCGAGGCGTTCGAGACCAACGTGCCGGGCATCTTCGCCATCGGCGACATCAACACCTATCCCGGCAAGCTGAAGCTCATTCTCTCGGGCTTCCACGAAGGCGCGCTGATGGCGCAGAAGGCGCATCGCTACGTCTATCCGGAGAAGCGGCTGGTGTTCCAGTACACAACGTCATCGTCGAGCCTGCAGAAGAAGCTCGGCGTGAACTGAGCGGTATAGATTTATTATTCCGGGTTCGCGCGAAGGCGCGCGCCCCGGAATGACGGTTTATTGTTGACCGGGCTGCATCACCGGCGCGATCGGCTCGCTTGTGACCACCGCTTCCGGGCCGCCGAGGCCGAGCACCGATGCCGCGGCCGGAAGTGCGGCATCCGCCATCGCCGCGTGGCCTTCCGCGGTCGGATGGATCGCGCCGCCGTAGACCGCGGACAGCACGCCCCATGTCGCGTCGTGAATGTCGCCCGGCTGGTTGGTCGGCGCCTTTTGCGCCTGCGGATAGGTCATCGCCGTGAAGTAGCTGTCATTGGCGTCGCGGATCCAGCGCGCGCGCGGCGCGTAAGCACGGAAGTCGCTCGCGGCCGCACCGCAGACCAGGGGATTGTTCGGCGCTGTCGTAATGTCGGCGACGAAGCTTTCGCCGTTGGCGGCAAAGCATTCGCGGTCGAATGGCGGATCGGTTTCCGCACGCGCGCAGAAGCCGTGATTGGCGAACGCCGCCTGATGCTGATCGACAAAGGTCATGCGGTCGCGGTTGCGGTCGCTGCACAACACGCCGCCGGTGCACAGCGCGAGTTTCTTCAGCGCAGGCAGAAACTCGCTCTGCACGAACTCCGTCACGTCGGCGAGCCGCTGCGGATCGGCGTTGAAGGCCGGATGAATGTCGAAGCCCGCGCGTCCGCCGGGGCAGGGCGCGCCGTTCAGCAGCGACGGGTTGGCATAGGAAACGTACACCACGCGCGACAGGTCGCCGCCGACAAGCGGCTTCAACGCCTGACGCAGCTTGCTGAACCCGCGCGGCAGATCGGTCTGCAAAATGCCTCGCGCCTCGTCGACGGAGGTGAGGACGCCTGAGCGCCGCGACAGCGCGCGCTCGGTCTGCCGTTCGACGATGACGTCCGCGACCAGACCCGAGAAGTCGACATCGTTGGCGCCGATCGACAGCAGCACGAGGTCGAGTTGCCGGCCCGGCTGGCGTTGCGTGGCCGCAGTCAGCGCTTCGCGCAATTCCGAGATCTGCGCGTTGACGGTGCCCTGACAGGTCACGCTGTTGCGGCCGACCACGCATTCGCGCGCGCGCTGCGATCCGAACAGGCCTTCCGCGATGGTCGCCCCGGTGCAGGCCAGCGGCAGATACGTCACCGCGATCTGCGGATTCTGGACCGCCAGCGCGATCGCCATGCGGGTCTGATAGCTGTAGAGCGAACGGTGACAGGCCGGATTGAACCACTGCGCACCGGCGCGCTGCCAGTTCTGCAGGCTGGTGCCGTCGGACGTGTCGCAGGCGCGCGCGCCCTTGAATCCGGCGCGGCCGGGACGGAAATACATCCCGGCGGGACCGCCGAGATAGGACCGGAAGCAGAAGCCTTCGTCGGACAGCGCCACGGCCTTGTCAGGATTGCCTTCGCCCGATGCGATCGAGTCGCCGAGCCCTGCGATGAAAATGTCGCGCACCGCGATTTCGGTGGTGACGCGCTGAACCGGATCGGAGCCGCTCGAGACATCGACGGTGACCGGCGTCGCGCGGCCATAGCGCACCCGCAGATTGATCGGCTCGGCGCAGTCGAGCGTCGACTGGCGTGGCGGGTCGCCGTCGGCGAAGGTCCACGCGCATGTCGCGCCCACCGGCACTTCGCCGGTCAGACGCACGACGACGGGATGATCGACCGGGGTGAGATAGCTTTCCTTGACGTTGTCCCGCGTGCAGGGCTCGCTGACGCGACCTGCCGCATCGATGCAGAGCCGTCCGACCGCATTGCGCGCCCAGCCGCGCCCGTCACTCTGGACCGCCAGCGCCTGCTCGGCTGCAAGAATGCTTTGGCCTCGGAGCGAGGCGGCATGGAGATTGAAATCGCGCTCTTCACGGAAGAGGCGGAAGCGGTTGCGGACTTCCCATGAAATCTGCATCGCCGTTGATTGCACGACCGGCGGCGGCGCGACCGATGGCGGTGCCGCGGATGGCTCGGCGATCGGCGGTGTCTGCGCGGCGACGGGACTTGCCGTCACACCGCAAAGCGCCCCGATCAAGAGGCAAGCTCTGAGCGACAGGCGGATGGCGCGCGACTGGATCATGCTGTTTGATTTGAAGCCGACGGATGAGGCCAAAATGTGGGGTGAGTGGATTACTCGGCCGCCTGCTTCGGCTTCACCTGCTGGGGCTGCGACTTTGCCACGGCGGTTGCAGGCCGGAGTTTCCGGCCTTGCTGCCACGGCTGAATCACGCTGAGCCACAATTCCCGGATGCCCATGATCGTGATCGACATGGCGAAGGGGATCAGGAAGTAGAGAATGCGGAACACCAGCAGGGAGGCCAGCAACTGTTCCTTGCCGAGCATCGGCAGCCCGATCAGCATGGCCGCATCGAATACGCCGAGACTGCCCGGCGCGTGGCTCGCAAATCCGAGCAGCGTTGCGAGAATAAAGACCACCGACAGCGTGACGAAATCGAGGTCGGGATTCGACGGCGCCAGCAGGTACATCGCCAGCGCGCAAAAACCGAGATCAACCACGCCGATCAGAATCTGCAGCGCGGTGAGCGGCGCGGACGGCAGGTAGACCTTCCAGCCGTCCTTGCCGAGCTGGCGGCGGCCATGGCCGGTTGCGATCCATGTGAGATAGGCCGCAATACCCGCAAGCAGTCCTACGCCGATCAGCTGGTTGATGCTTTCCGGCAGCAGATCGATCGAGGATGCTGCGGCGGGATGCCAGATCATTCCGATGCCGAGGACGAACGTGTTGCCGAGCCAGAACGTCAGGCCGGAGATGAAGCAGATTTTCGCGACGTCGATCGCGGATAGTCCCCAGTCGGAATAGATCCGGAAACGGATCGCGCCGCCGGTGAAAACCGTGGCGCCGATGTTGTGGCCGATGGTGTAGCTGGTGAAGCTCGACAGCGCGGCGATGCGGTAGGGTACATGCGTCTTGCCGATGGTTCGCAATGCGAACAGATCGTAGAAGGTCAGCGTGAAGAAGGCGCAGAGCACGCACAGCGCGGCCATCGCGATCTGGCCCTGCGATTTTTCGGCGAGCGCCGACAAAACGATGGCCGTATCCACGCCCTTCAGGGTGCGAAACAGATGCATGACCGCGATAGAGACGATCAGAATGCTCGCCGCGATCCCCAGCCGTTTCCAGCCGATTTTGTCTCTGAAGACACGCCCTAGCGTGCTCAACACCTGTTGCATTCGTCCTCCCGGCAGGGCGCGAAACCTATAAAAGCCGATTGAGGCGACAGTGAGCAAGCGGCTGCGGCGGTAGTCATACGCGAAATCCCGGGCTTGGAAAATAGGCCGTTGTGCAGCGCGAATGTCCGCCATGAAGCGGAAATCGACACCGGCAGGCGTCATCCAGGCTTCATATTGGCGCCGGCGGCGTGCGTCAGTGTCGCCCTCTGATATGGGGTATGAAACCATCGTTCAAAGGGCAGACGCGTTCCATTCCACTCGTTTCTTTTTCAGGAACATCGTTCAGCCTTCGCCGTTACACCCACGCAAATCAGGCACGGAAGCGGACGATCGGCCGCATGTTTCGCGGTGGGTCATCGCGTTGCCGAAATTCAGCAATAAAAAAAGGATCAAGCGATGGGACTGTTCACAAAAGACATCAAGACCATGGACGATCTGTTCGTTCACCAGCTTCAGGACATCTACTATGCCGAGAAGCAACTGGTGAAAGCGATTCCGAAAATGGCGGAAAAAGCCAATGACAATCAGCTAAAGCAAGGCTTTCTCGGGCATCTCGAACAGACCAAGGGCCACGTGACTCGTCTCGAGCAGGTGTTTCAGATGCACGGCGTCGAGCCGAAGGCGGTGACTTGTCCGGCGATCGACGGCATCATCAAGGAAGCCGACGAAGTGATGGGCGAAGTCGAGGACAAGCAGGTGCTCGATGCCGCGCTGATCAACGCGGCGCAAGCCGTGGAGCATTACGAGATCACGCGCTACGGCACGCTGGTGACGTGGGCGAAGCGGCTCGGCCGCAATGATTGTGCCTCCGTGCTGCAAAAAACGCTTGATGAGGAAAAGGCGACCGACCAGAAGCTGACGCAATTGGCCGAAGGCGGGATCAACCTTAAGGCCGCAAGTTAGCGCGCGGTTGTCCGTTCGTTCGTCGCGCCTTGAATGAGGCAAAAAGCCGCGCCGGTGCAACACCGCGCGGCTTTTCTCATGAGGTAGGTACGGCTGCCGTCAGGCGCGGCGCAGCGCAAACTTAGCGCCGCAGAATGCCATCAGCGCTCCGAGGCCGAGCGCCGCGAGCCCCGCGAGAACGCCGGACAGGGTCGGAATCGGGCTTGGCGCCGCGGCTGCCTGACCGGCGGCTGCGAGCATGATGACGCCGACAGCGATCAGGAATTGCCGCAGCCGCAGCGGAAGCTGGCCTGAGACCGCGCTGTTCATCAGCGACGCGGTGATGAAGCCCGCCAGGAACGCCACCCCTGCGATCAGCCACCATGCCACCGCCGCCCGCGCGGGGATCAATTCCGGCACATCCGGTCGCCACAAATCGCCGACATTGAGATTGAAGCGCTGGATGATGATGTGGATGCCGAGCGCAAGCAGCACGCCGAACAGAATCGATCCGGCGAGAATGATCGGTTGCGAGAAATAGGCTGGCTTGGTCATCAGGCTGTTTCGTCCGGGCGCGGCGGGCTGCTATGACTTGTAGAATGGAGGCTGGCTGGCGCGCAAGACAGAACCAGACAGCCCCGGACCGTCGGTGTCGCCCAAGGATCACCAAGGATCGCCATGCTCTCGCAAATGTTCAACGCCGGCCTGCGCTCCAAGGCAACTGGCGGCAAGGCCGCCGGATCGGAACCGGCCAGCGACGGCACGCAATATGTTTTCAAACCGTCACTCGTGGGTTCCGCTTCGCAGTTCGATCTCACCGGCGATGGATTGTCGTGGCAGTCACGGGGAAAGAAGGGCGTGTGGCCGCTCGACAAGATCGCGGCCATTCGCCTCTCGTACCGTCCGGTGTCGATGCAGTCGCGTCGGTTTCGGGCCGACATCGAGGATACGCGCGGCGAGCGCGTCACATTGTACTCGACCACCTGGCACACAGTTGCGCTGATGTCGCCGCAGGATAATGGCTATCGCGCGTTCATCGTGGAATTACATCGCCGCCTCGCGGAGATCAAAAGCAAGGCCGTGCTGGTCGTCGGCATCAATCCGAACATCTATCTGGCGGGGCTTGTACTGGTGGGATTGGTCGGCGTCGCCATTTTGGGGCTGCTGATCCGCGCACTGTTTACGGGCGAATTCGCCGGCGCGCTTTTTCTGGTCGGCTTCGCGGCGCTGTTCGGCTGGCAGATCGGCGGGTTCATGCGACGTAACAAGCCGCGCGGCTACACGCTGGACGCCCTGCCTGAAGACGTTCTGCCCTGATGGAGGAAGTGATAACGACCAAATCCGCGGCACAGCCAAATGACGCGATGTGCCACGAACCGACATTTGCAGAACTTAGAAACTCCAGCGGACATTGCCTTTGACGGCATTGTCATGGCTCTGGTCGGCATATTGACCGGTCCAGGACACGCCGAGCGTGGCGTTGGCTGCGACGGCAACATCGACACCAGCTTCCGCCACCAGCGCGTTGCGGGCGATAGGGGAGCCCGCCAAGGTGAAGGCAGCTCCGCCGGATTGGAACGCGAGTGCTGCAACCGGGGTCACGTCGCCGAGCGCATGCCGCCAGCCCAGCATACCGCGCGCCGTCAGCGTGCTCGTCAGCGCCGTCGCGCCGCGCAGCCCCAGCGTGGTGTAGGTGGTGTCGAGCTTTGATGACCCTGCCACCGCCGCTGTGCCGGTTTCGTTGATCCCGCTGTCAACGAGCACATAAGCGATTTTGGCGAACGGCTCGAGCGCAACAACGCCGAACCTCGTGTTGTAGCCGACCTCGCCGAACACCTGGGTCGTCTCCGCCGAATAGCCGCCGTTCTGCGGGCCGCGCAGGCTGACCACGCCGCCCTGCCGCGACGTCGTGATATCGCTCGACGAGAAGCTCGCGCCGCCGCGCAAGCCCCAGGCGCCGAGCTGCCCGCCGCTATAGAGCGCGATATGGTAGTTGAGGCTTGAGCCGGACGCCGCGATATCCGGCGACCTGAAGGTCGACTGGCTGTAGCCGCCTGCTAGACCGACGCGCCACTGGCCATTGAAAGTGACGTCGAGGCCGGACAGCAAACCGCCGAGCGAATGATCCGTTTTCGCCGCGTTGCCGTCACCCTTCAGCGAGGCCCAGCTGCCGAGCGCCTGCGCCCATACGGCATAGACCTGTGCAGGCGTTAGCGCGGCGACCGGCGGCGCCTTGGTGAATGGCGCGTTGCGATCGGCGGCATAGGCGTTGCGGGCGGCGGACGCATCCGGCGCATAGGCCAGCGCGTTGCTCGCCGGCGCCAGCGATGTGCCGTAGGCAAAGTTCTGTCGCAAGCGATCGGTCACTGCGTCGCGCAAATGCTGCGACTGCCCTGACAGCGCGCCGGTTACGTTGGCGTGGAACGACGCGGAGGCAAGACTGCTGAACGCCGCGCGCGCCTGCGCTTCGCTGGCGCCGACGATCTGCTGCCACAGTGGATTGGCTGCGCCCGCCGCATCCAGCACATTGGCGACCATCTTCTCGTTGCGCGTCGTCGCCAGTTCGGCGAATGCGCCTGCGCCGCGCGACGTGGTCAGGTAAGCGTTGAAGCCGTCATTGCTGAGAGCAAAGTTCAGGAACGGGAAGTCGGCAAGTCCCACGCTCGGCGACGTTCCTGTGAGCCCCCCAACGGTGGTGAGGATCGTATAGGTCTTGCCCGGCAGCACCGGCGGAGATGTCGTATCGGTGTCGTGCCCGATGCTGAAAGTCGAACTCAGAATGTTCGCAGTCCCGGAGACCTGAATGAGGTCGCTCTTCGTGCCATTGATCTCGACATGATATTCCGAGCCGGCCCCCATATTGAGGTTGCCGTTGATTACGATGGTGCCGATCGAATTGCCCGGCGACACCTTGCCGCCATTGTTGTTGACGTTGCCGAACGTGCCGTTGCCGGACAGCGTGCTGCCGGTATTGACGTCGACCACCGACGAACTTGCGAGCGAGCCATTCACATTCAGATTGCCGGCATCGACGGTGGTTGCCCCGGTATAGGTCTGGGTGCCGCTGATCGACAGCTTGCCTGTGCCGGTCTTGGTCAGAGTGCCGGTACCTGACATGACGCCGGCATAGACGCCATAGCCGGTCTGGTCGAAAATCACCGAGGCATTGTTGGCGATGTTGCCCTGGAGACCTGAGGCGTTGCCTTGCAGGACGCCCGCATTAACGAAAGTGCCGCCGGAATACGCATTGGCGCCAGTGAGGATGGTGGTGCCGGAGCCGTTCTTGACCAGCGACCAGCTGCCGCCGCCGCCCGACACTCCGGTCTGGTCGGCAATCGCGTCGCTGATCATTTGCGTTTGTCCGCCACCCGGGTTGACGGAGAATGAGCCGTTTCCCTGCAGGAAAATGCCATTTCCGAAAGCTTGGCCATTATTAGCGCCCATGCCGCCCTCAACGGAGCTTCCGGAGATGCTGAACGCGCCGGCCAGAACCAGTGTGCCGCCCTCCTGAACGAAGATTGCACCGCCCATACCGGCGCCGCCCCCACCGGAGCCACCGATGTTATAATCCTCTCGGGAGCCTGCACCGCCGCCGAAGCCACCGGGCGCGGCATTGCCCCGTCCATGCTTCAAAAGTGCGCCAGCGCCACCGCCGCCGCCGCCAAAGCCGCCGCTTCCGGCAGATTCTACGACAGAGCCGCCGCCGCCTCCGCCAAAGGCAGCTGGACTAGCACCCGGATCGCCGGCTCGACCGCCGCCGCCGCCGCCGGCACCCCCAGCACCATTCGACATGCCATGGGCGTTCCCTCCGTCGCCGAACATGCCTCCGCCACCGCCAGCAACTATAGTGACCAGAACACCATCATTTCGCGGACTACCGCCACCGTTGCCGCCGCGCGCGGAGTTACCCTGGAGACTGACGTTGCTCACCGTGACATTGGCACCGCTGGCGACAAACAGCGCTCCCCCCAATCCGGCACCGCCTCCGCCGCCACCACCACTGCCAGAGGCCGTTACCCCATCACCACCCTTGCCGCCCTGGGCAATGACATTGACGATCACGAGGTCGCTGATTGCGACAGTGCCTGACTGAACGAACAGACCGCGATACTGGCTGTTACCGGAAAGCGTAAAGTTGCCGCCATTGAACGTCACGTCGGCCTGCACGAGCGGCAAAGCCCTATCGAGGGTGATATTCCCTGTAAGCTTGATGACGTCGCCGTTCTGGGCGCTGCTGATAGCGTCAGAAAGTTGCTGTGCGGTGCCGACGTTTATGGTTGCGGCATATGCCGGCAAGGCGAGGAAAAGTATCCCCGCAGTCACCAGCGCGGCTAGCGCCTCGCGTGAGCCTAGCGTCGACAAGCAAGCTTCACGCAGCAGAACAGCCGCCAGACGATCGAGCCTCATGCGCGGATTTCGTTACGCACGCGATTGACCACACAACCGGCTCCGACGATTTCCCGCGAGGCTTGAGACGCTACAAAAATAATACAAACCAAACTCCCGCCGCCCAAATAGCGACGTTTGAAAATTCCATGTGCCTTTGCGGCGCCGGTCCGGCTTGGACCAGTTAAGCGGCATTCAGTTGAATGATCTAACGGCGGGGCCAGACAGAGTCTCGGCAATGTCGTTTATCGACTAAGCCGACACTTCGTATTCGGAAGGACTGCGCTCTAAATATCACAGGAGGCGAGACGATTTGACATTGCCACGCGAGTCATTTTTTCGGCCCCACTTCGCGGATGACTGGAGTACCACTGACGCGCGAAGTTCGACGCGGACTGGATCATGGGGTTTGCCCGCCAGCAAGGAGCATGGGCGAACATTTCACCAAAACGAAATCGCAAAGATCCGATCTGCTTCAGGCCGTATCTGTATCGTGCGCGAAACTTGATCGAACGGCTCTTCAACAAGATCAAGCAATGTCGGCGTGTCGCGACCCGGTACGACAAACTCGCAGCCAACCATCTGGCGTTCACCAAGCTCGCATCAATCCGGATTTGGCTACGCGCCAATGAGTCCGCGCCCTAAGTGAAGGCTTGCGAAGGTCAGCTCGGCCGGGCTTCGTTGGCCGGCCCGGCCAAACCTCAGCCGCCCGATGATGGGGATCACCTCCCGGCGGCACGCAACACTAGCCAAAGAGAGTGTCGAACGGAAGACGGTTGTGACCGCGATCATCGCTCTTGACGTAGCCATTAATGCCGCACCACCAGCACCGAACATTTTGCATAGCGCACGACATGACCGGCATTGGAGCCGAGAAAGTAGCTTTGCATTGAGGGCCGGTGCGACGTCATGACGATCAGGTCTGCGCCGATGTCGGCGGCTTCCTCCAGCACTTCGTGATAGATGCCGCCTTGCCGGACGGTGACCGAGATGCGCCTGCTTTCGATTCCGGATTCGCGCGCCACGATAGCCAGCGCTTCCTCCGACGACTGGCGCTGCTGGAGTTCGAAATCGGGCGGAACATACTCCGCCAGCATCACCGGCGTGATCGGCATCACGTTGACCAGCCGAACGACACCGCCGGACGATTTCGACAAGGATGCCGCGGTTTCGATGGCCGGCCTTGCAAGATCGGTGTCGGCAAGGTCGATGGGCACGAGGATGGACTGAAACATCGGTCTCTCCGCTCGGAAGCCATTGATCCGCTGACGATGAATTCGTTGGCAGCAAGATGCAAGCCGCTTTGCGGCAAACGACGGCGCTGGTCGGCGCCGTTTATTTTTCCGGTTGGGGCATGACTTTCTCGGGATCGTGCCCTTTAGTCGCTGTCGGACCATTCCCTGAGGAGTTTCGGGCTGGCGAAACGTTCGAGCCGCCCGCGGCGGAAGCTCACGTCACCCCAATCGTCGGTCGCGAAATCGATCACGGCGACGCCCGACGTCGGCAGATTGACGGCGAGTGAACGCCGGCCGGCCGCATCGCCGCCGGAAATCAGGCCGAGCGCCAGTTCGTGCAGGCCGGGATTGTGCGCGAGGATCAGCAGGCACTTCAGATCGGCTGCCGTCCCGTGAATCATTTTCAGAAGCTCCGACGGGTCGGCGCCGTACAACGCAGGCAAATGCTTTGCCCGCACCGACGGCATGGCGGCATGAAGCAGTTGCCAGGTTTCCTGAGTTCTTGTCGCCGTCGACACGAGCGCGAGATCGGGGAGATAATCATAAAGCGCCAGCCATCCGCTGATCTCGGCGCCATCCTGCCTGCCGCGTTCGTCGAGGCGGCGGTCCTGATCCTTTCCCGAGGGGGCGTCCCGTTCGGTTTTGGCGTGACGCAGCAGGATCAGACGGCGCATGTCGCGATCTCGTTCGGTGGGATTAGGGCACGAGCCGAAATAGTGTACAAGTTCACGCGGGCAATGTTACAGCCACGAGCGCTGTTACACCCCAAAAATATGGTCATTAAAAGAGACGGTTTGCGGAACAGCGCATGAACGAGTCTTCGGCAAATTCTTCGGCGGATATGCCTGTCCGTCCGCGGCTGACGTTCGATCTCGATGTGGACGTTTGCGTGATCGGGGGAGGGCTCGCCGGCCTGACCGCCGCGCGTGAAGCAGCCAGGATGGGCGCAACCGTCGCGCTTCTTGAAGGCCGCAATATCGGCTGGAATGCATCCGGCCACAATCTCGGCACCGTCATGCCCGGTTACGGTGTCGCCGTTTCGGATTTGATCGATCGCGTCGGCTTCGACAATGCGCGTGACCTTTGGTCGCTGGCGCAGGAAGGCGCCGACTATGTCCGAAGCGCTGTGACCGGCGGCGCCATGCCCGGCATGACTTTGACCGAAGGCGCGCTCGAAGTCTCCAAGGTTGATGCGGGCGAAGAACTCATCAGCCGCTTGCAGACGCTCGGAGAAGATTTCGGCGCCGATATCGAGGGCTGGCAGATCGATCGCGTGCGCGGAGCGTTGAAGACGGATCGCTATTTCCATGCGATCCACTTCCCCAAGGCGTTTCAGATCGACGGGAAGACATACATCCACGGCCTCGCCGCGCTTGCGGAAAGCGCCGGTGTGCGAATCTTCGAGGACACGCCGGTGGTCAGCATCGATCCCGGCGGTATCCGCAAGCGCGTGGTGACGCCGTCCGCGAAATTGCGCTGCTCTCATATCGTGATGGCGGGCAATGCGCATCTCGGCGCGCCCGGGCCGCGCCTCACGGCAACGCTGCTGCCGACATGGCGATACGCGGCGTTGACGGAGCCGCTCGGCGAGCGGCTGGCAAGCGCGATCACCTTCAAGGGTTCGGTGAGCGATACCCATGACATCGATCATTTCCGTGTGGTCGATGGTGACCGGCTGCTGTGGTCAAGCCCGGAGACGACATGGCAGGGCGATCCGCGGCGCTACGCGGTACGCATCCAGAAACGGATCGCGGCGATCTTCCCACAACTCGGAGCGGTCAAGATCGCCGACGCCTGGAGCGGTATGTTCGGGCAGACGGTGCACGGGATGCCGCAGATCGGCGAACTGCAACCCGGACTCTGGGTGCTGAGCGGCTTTGGCCGTCAGGGATTGAACACCACGGCCATGGGCGGTCAGATTGTGGCGCGAGGCATCGTCCACGGCGACGACCGCTGGCGGCTGTTCTCGCCGTTCGAACTGGTGTGGGCCGGCGGTTCGGCCGGACGTGTCGCAGGGCAGGTGGTCGGAGCGTGGTCGCGTGGGCATTCGGCGGCGGCGGGCGCGCTGTCGCGCTACCGCGAACGTGCGCGCGGCCGCGAACAGGCGCGCGAGAGCGCGCGTGAAACACGGATGACAGCGGCGAGGGCACAAGCGAGGACCGCCGGACGGCAGGGCTCCTCCGCGACGCCACGAAACGAGGATCGCGGTGGTCCGGCGGGCACTCACTAAATAACATCGGCGAATAACTGTCGGGCGGCGGGGTTATTGGAACATGCACGGCCGGCATGGCCGTGGCGGTCAGCCTCGCGGGAAAGTGAGCCGGCCGCCGGGATGTTCCTGTAACTTTTCGCGAAATGGATCGTAGATCGTGATGGACAGCCCATTTTCTGATTTGCAGGGAGCATTGACCATGATCGACCGCCGACTTTTGCTTGGATCCGCCATGAGTCTTGCCGCGTTCTCGGCATTCCGCTGGCTTGGGCTCGGCGGTGCTGCCAATGCGGCCGAAAAGGCCGGAGCGGGGAAATTCGAGATCGAAAAGACGCCGGAGGAATGGAAGAAGCAGCTCTCGCCGGCTCAGTATAATGTGCTGCGCGAGGCCGGCACCGAACGGCCGTACTCCAGTCCACTGAACAATGAGAAGCGCAAGGGAACCTTCGCCTGCGGCGGCTGCGACCTGCCGCTGTTCTCGTCCGACACGAAATTCGAGAGCGGCACCGGCTGGCCGAGTTTCTATCAGGCGTTGCCCAACGCCATCCTCGAGAAATCCGATCGCACCATGATGATGGTGCGGACCGAGACGCTGTGCAGGCGCTGCGGTGGCCATCTGGGCCATGTTTTCGACGACGGCCCGAAACCCACAGGGCTGCGCTACTGCATGAACGGCCTCGCGCTGTCGTTCAAACCGGCGGACGGCTCCACAACCTGAGTTGAGCGGCAATTCTTGCCCGCTAGGCAATTGTGCCCCGGTCAATCGGCCGGGGCATTTTATTTAAGCGATTGATTTTGCTTCATTAATTTTGTTGGCACGTTGCTTGCGACCTCTTTCTTCGAATGCGGCCATGACTATGGGCACCGGATAGGCCGCCCGGATCGAAGTTGGAGATAATGTAATGGGTCTCTTTGGCGCACTCACCACATCCGTCGCGGGTCTTCGTGCTCAGTCCTATGCGCTGGAAAATATCTCCGGCAACATCGCGAACTCGCAGACGACGGCGTTCAAACGCATCGATACGAGCTTCCTCGATTTGATTCCCGAGACCGGCACCAACAACCAGCTCGCCGGCAGCGTCGCGACCGCATCGCGCGAAACCAACACGGTGCAGGGCGACGTTCAGAAGGCCGCCGTTTCGACCTACATGGCGATCAGCGGCGACGGCTTCTTCGTGGTGCAGAAGCCCGGCAGCTTCACCGACAACAGCCCGGTCTTCAACGGCGTCAATAACTACACGCGCCGCGGCGACTTCACGCTCGACAAGAATGGTTATCTCGTCAACGGCGCCGGTTACTATCTCGAAGGCATTCCGATCGACCCCACGACGGGCAACGTCACCGGCAGCAACCCTCAGGTTCTGAAATTCGGCAGTGACTTCCTTCCGGCTCAGCCGACCACCACCGTGACCTATCGCGCCAACCTGGCGTCGTATCCGCTGACCACGAAGAGCGACAAGTCCGTTCCGGGTTCGGAGTTGCTCAACGTCGGCGACTTTACGGTCAATCCGAGCACAGTCGGCACGCCGCCGCTGCCTTATCTCGACAACGTCGGAAGCGGCGCGTCGATGAACAGCGCTCTGACCACGCCAACCAAGATCAATGGTGCGACCACTCTGGCCGGTGGCGTCAACGTCAACGCGCTATCAGCCGGCTTTGCCGCTGGCGACACGATCACGGTGAACGGAACGCCGATCATATTCACCGATGCATCCAGCGTTCCGCCGAACCAGGATGACGCGACCCATATTCCGATCGGCAGCACGATCGACCATCTCCTCGACAAAATCGACGCCTTGAACGGCAACTCGGCGCTGTCCTCGACTGTCAACAACGGCTCGGTTCAGTTGCATACGGGTCTGGCGAACAATCTTGTTCTCACCTCAAGCAATGCAACGGCGTTTGCCGCGCTCGGTTTCTCCGGGACGGTCACCGTGAACCGGCTGGGCGGCGGCACAGCGGGTGTCGGGACCGTGATCGGCTCCGACGCTGCGACATTCGTTTCGGAATCGATCGCGGGTGGTGCGACAACCGGCTACGACATCTCCGGCTCGCCGGTGAGCATTCAGTTCCGTTGGGCGAAGATGGATTCATCGACGCTCGGCCCTGGCCATACCGACAAGTGGAATCTGTTTTATCAGACGGATCCGAATGCGACCGGCGCCGCGACGGCATGGCTGAACGTCGGCACCGATTTCACCTTCAGCGCAAGCGGTCAGCTCACGCCGCCGGTGGCCTCCGTTACGCTCACCACCCCGACTATCAGCGGCATCACGCTGAACAACGTTACCGTGAACTTCGGCGTCAGCGGCCTGACCTCGTTCGCGGATGCCAACGGCAACGCCCAGGTCAACGACATTCACCAGGACGGTTTCCCGGCGGGCTCGTTGCAGACGGTTTCGATCGGCGACAACGGCCGCGTGGTCGGCAATTACTCCAACGGCCGCAACATCGATCTCGCGCAGATCACGCTGGCAACCTTCAACGGCGCAAACTTCCTGAAGCGCCTCGACGGCGGCGCGTTTGAGGAGACCGACCAGTCCGGTGGAGCGATTTATGGAAAGGGCGGCACGATCACGGGTTCGGCGCTCGAGGGATCGAACAGCGATATCGCGGACGAGTTCACGAAGCTGATCGTCACGCAGCAGGCCTACTCGGCAAACACCAAGGTCATCACGACGGCGAACCAGATGGCGCAGGATTTGCTGAACGTGCTTCGGTAAGTGTGCTGCGATAATCGCGAACGCGTGGTCGCGTGATGCGATCTGAGATGGACAGTATGTCATGGGTCTGAGCCAAGCTCTTTCAACCGCGATGTCCGGCTTGCGGGCAAACCAAGCGGCGTTGTCGCTGGTTTCGTCAAACGTGGCGAATGCGGAAACGCCGGGTTACGTCCGCAAGACGACCAATCAGGTGCAGACCGCGGTCGGAAACGGCGCCGGTGTCGAAACCATCGGCGTCAATCGCGTTCTCGACGATTACATTCAGAGCCAGCTGCGGACGGAAACGTCCGGCGCGTCTTATACGCGGACGCGCGCGAACTTCCTGAGCAATTTGCAGGGCGTCTACGGCGATCCGGCTTCGTCCGCGACGATCGAGTCCGCTTTCAATTCGCTCACGACCGCGCTTCAGGCGCTTTCAACAAGCCCGGATTCGCAATCGGCGCGAACAGGTGTGCTGAATGCCGCGCAGGCGCTCGCGCAGCAGCTGAACACCACCTCGCAAGGTATTCAGGCTCTGCGCAACAGCGCTGAAACGGGATTGACCAACTCCGTATCGACGGCCAACGCCGCGCTGACCCAGATCGCGAAGATCAACCGGCAATTGCAGGGCTATTCCAATCAGGATGCAGCGACAGCTGCATTGATGGATCAGCGCGATCAATTCATCACGCAGTTGTCGGGATTGATGGATGTGCGCGTCGTCAAAGGCGACGGCAATCAGGTTTCCGTTTACACGACCTCGGGTGTGCAACTCGTCGGCGGTTCCGATGCCGCGCAACTGTCTTTCAATACGCAAGGCCTGGTCACCCCGCAGGCGCAGTGGAATGCCGATCCGTCGAAGAGCGCGCTCGGCACGATCTCCATTTCCTATCCGAATGGCGGAAGCATCGATCTGGTTGCAAGCGGAGCAATCCGTTCCGGATCGATCGCGGCTTATCTCGAACTGCGCGACAAGACCTTGGTGCAGGCGCAGGATCAGGTCGATCAGCTTGCGGCCGCGATGGCGAGCGCGCTGTCCGACAAGACAACAGGCGGCACGGCATACCCGCCCGCCACGCCCGTTCCGCCGCCCGGTACGCCGGCCGGATTCGATCTCGATCTTTCGGGTATGCAGGCCGGCAACGTCGTCCATCTGACGTATACCGACAGCATCACCGGCGTTCAGCATAACGTTTCGATCATCCGCGTCGATGATCCGAGTGCTTTGCCGCTGAAAGATACGGCAACGATCGATCCGAACGACAAAGTGATCGGGGTCAATTTCTCCGGCGGCATGTCGTCGGTCGTATCGCAACTCAATGCCGCGCTGGGCGGAGCCAATATCCAGTTCTCGAATCCCGCCGGCTCAACGCTGCGCGTTGTGGATGACGGCGCAGGTGGTCTCTCTGACGTCAACGCCGCATCGGTGACGACGACGGCGACGTCGCTGACCGGCGGCGGACCGCAGATCGCATTATTCACGGACGGCGGAACCGCTTACACGGGAGCGATTACTGCGAACGGTTCCCAGCAAACCGGACTGGCGGGACGGATCACCGTCAATACGGGGCTGCTGGCGGATTCGTCGCGCCTGATCGTCTACAGCACGAGTCCAGCGACACCGGCCGGTGACACAACGCGTTCGGATTTCATCCTGACGCAGCTGACATCCAGCACCTACAGCTATTCGGCATCAACCGGCGTCGGCTCGAGCGCTACGCCATATAAGGGGACGCTGCTCGGCTTCACCCAGCAGTTCACCAACTTGCAGGCCAACGCCGCAAGTTCGGCACAGCAGTTGTCCGCTGGTCAGGACGTGGTGCTCAACACGCTGCAGAATAAAATGGACTCGACGTCAGGCGTCGACATCGACGAGGAGATGGCGAACCTGCTGGCGCTGCAAAACGCCTACTCGGCCAATGCTCGCGTAATGTCCACGGTGAATTCGATGTTCCAGTCATTGTTGCAGGTATTGTGAGGGTCTGATGGCAATCGATGGCGTTAGCGGCAGGACTTCGTATCTCGGCTCGTCGATTCTCGGCATCAAGAGCCAGCTCGACGCGCTGACGGAGCAGCTTGCGTCGGGAAAGAAATCGACGACCTATGCCGGCCTTGGAGTCGACTCGGGCACGGCGACGGGACTGCGCGCGCAGATTTCATCGATCGCCGGCTACAAGGACACCGGGACTGTCCTCAACACGCGTATCAATGTCGCGAATTTGTCGTTGCAGGGAATCAGCGATGCCGGCAGCCAGGTCAAGGCCGCAGCCGCAGGCGCGACGCTGACGCTCGACAGCAACGGAAAGACCGCCGGACAGAAAACCGCGATGGCGTCATTCACGCAGGTCATCGCGCTCCTGAATACGGAGGTCGGCGGACGCTACATGTTTTCCGGCCGCGCCACCGACTCGCCGGCGACACAACCGGCTGATGTCATTCTGAACGGCAGCGGCACCCAGGCTGGATTGAATCAACTGATCGACGAACGTGGTCAGGCGGACGGCACCACCGGTCTCGGCCGCACGGTGATCACGTCGCCGACACCGACATCGGTGACGATCGGCGAAGACGTGGCCGGATCTCCGTTCGGCTTGAAGCTAAGCGCGATTACGTCCACAGCCGCCGGCGCAACCGTGACGGGACCGGCGCCTCCGGCAGCGCCTCCGGGCGCGCCTTCGGAAATGTCCGTGGATCTGGGCCTCACAAATCCGAGCGATGGCGACAAGTTCAGGTTCACGTTCAGCCTTCCGGACGGCACGTCCGAGACGATCGAGCTGACCGCCTCGACCACAACGCCGACACCGGCGGGAAGCTTTCCCATCGGCGTGGATTCGACGGCGACGGCGGCCAGTCTCAATGCGGCGCTCAATATTGCGGTAGGCACCCTCGCGAATACGGCTCTGGTCGCCGCCTCGGCTATCACGGCGTCCGACAATTTCTTCAGTTCGTCGCCGCCGCTGCGTGTCGATGGTCCTCCGTTCAACACCGCCACTCAGCTTGTGAACGGCACGCCGGCCAATACGGTTTCCTGGTACATCGGCGAGAGCGGGACCGATCCCGCGCGCGGAACGGCGGTCGCCGGCATCGATCAATCGATCAGCGTGCAGTATGGCGCGCGCGCCAATGAAAGTGCGTTCGTTACGCAGCTGAAGAACATCGCGGTCTATGCCGCGGTATCGACCAATGCGAGCAACCCGAACGCGAACGGGCAATTGACGGCGCTGAACTCGCGGATGGTCGATAACCTCGCCGTGCATCCAGGCACGCAATCGATTCAGGACATCCAGGCCGATTTCGCCGGGGCGCAGTCTGCGATCAAGATTGCAAAAGATCGCCAGACCCAGACCGGATCGATCGCCCAGTCGATGCTGGATTCGATTCAGGGTATTTCGGACGATGAAGTCGCGACGAAGATTCTCGCGCTGCAGACCAGCCTTCAGGCCTCGTATCAGACGACGGCCTCGCTCTACCAGATGAGCCTGCTGAAATTCCTGTAGGCCGCCTTACGCTCCCAGCCCGAAACGAAAAGGGCTTCCTTTCTGGAAGCCCGTTCGTCCATTCGTCTGCGTGTGGCGTTAAGCGGCGCTGGAAAGACTGGCTTCGCCCGCTCCGGCGGCCTGGTTCCTCGCGAGTTCGAGGAGCTGGTGCTCGTAAGCGATCAGCTTCTTGGATTCCTTCAGCGCTCTATAATAGTCGCCGTTTAAGATGTGGTTATTGATCTCCTGAATCGGGTCTGCGGCGCTCGGCATCGCGCTCAGCACATCCCGCATCAGGTCGAAGTACACTGCGTGGTGCTCCTGCGGATCGTGCGAAATGTACATCAGCTGGACCGCCAGATAGATCAGCTTCGAGGGCGTATCGGCCGTGTCGGGCGTCAGGATGTCTTTCTCGCGCAGCACCGGAAGACGGTCGCCTTCGATGAGCAGCTTCGCCCGCTGGTCGGTATTCGTGATCACGCACGATCCGACGATGATCTTCTCGTGCGGCTTGAGTTCGACTTTCAAAGCCATGACATGTCTCCCGTGCGGGCCGGTTTCACTCTGACCGGCAGTTGCCGTGATCCTTTCCCATCATGGTTAACGCGGGGTAAACAGGAAAGCCGATGCGCGATGGCGGTGTTTGCGGAATAAGCCCGTTAAATCAGCACAATCGTCAATTTCCGTGCAGCACGCGCCACGCGCCGATCCCGACAGTTGCGCGGATTCGCTTCACACCTTTTTAGATTGTTGAATTCAAGGTGCCTCGGCTCGCTGGTCGAAGCTACCAGCGGCACGCTTGTACACGTTGCGTTTGCGTTCACACCAGAAAGGTTGCGTATCATGTCTTCCATCGTCCTCTCATCCTCGGTTCGCCAGAACCTGCTCTCGCTGCAGTCGACCGCCGACCTCCTCTCCACCACCCAGACCCGCCTTGCCACCGGCAAGAAGGTTAACTCGGCTCTCGACAATCCGACCAACTTCTTCACTGCCGCCGGCCTCGATGCCCGCGCCAGCGACATCAACAATCTTCTCGACGGCATCGGCAACGGCGTGCAGGTCATCCAGGCCGCCAACACCGGCATCACCTCGCTGCAGAAGCTGGTCGATACCGCGAAGTCGATCGCCAATCAGGCGCTGCAGACCCCTGTCGGTTACACCAAGTCGAACGTCACTTCGCTCGCGACGACCGGCGCAACCGCTGCCAACCTGCTCGGATCGCCTGATACAGCTGCGACGCGCACCGGTACTGCAACTGGTACCCTCGCGTCTGCTGCGGCTCTCACCGGCGCGACGGGCGGCAGCTTCGTTGCTGGCGACACCATCATCGTCAACGGCACCACGATCAAGGTCACGGCTGCCGGCGTGGGTACTGCTGCCAGCACCACCGATCCGGATGGCACCATCAACCTGAACACGACTGCGACGGTTGCTGCGACCACGACGGACCTGACCAATGCGATCAAGGCGGCTCTCGGCGGCGGTAGCGCTGCTGCGTCGATCGCCACCAACCAGCTGACGATTACGGCTGGCAACACCTCGGGCAGCATCACACTTGGCGGCAGTGCGCTGGCCAAGGTCGGTCTGACGGCCGGCTCGACGGCGCCGACCTCGACAGTGACCGGCAAGACGCTGACCATTGCTTCGACGGGTGGCGGCACCGCGACCAACATCACCTTCGGTACGGGTGCTGGTCAGGTTTCGACCCTGAACGAACTCAATGCAGCTCTGTTGTCCAACAACCTGCAGGCGTCGATCGACACCACTGGCAAGATCTCCATCACCACCTCCAACGATGCCGCTTCTGCGAACATCGGAACGATCGGTGGCACGGCGGCTGCATTTGCCGGTGCGACAGCGTCTCAGGCCGTTATTGATCCGAACTCGCAGGCCACTCGCGCCAGCCTGGTCAATCAGTACAACAACGTCATCGACCAGATCCGCACCACTGCTCAGGACGCGTCGTTCAACGGCGTTAACCTGCTCAACGGTGACCAGCTCAAGCTGGTGTTCAACGAAACCGGCAAGTCGACGCTCAACATCACTGGCGTCAACTTCAACCCGGCTGGCCTCGGTCTGGCCACGCTGACCGCCGGCACGGACTTCGTCGACAACGCTGCGACCAACAAGGTTCTGTCGTCGCTCAACGACGCCAGCACCACGCTGCGCTCGCAGGCTTCGGCTCTCGGTTCGAACCTGTCGGTCGTGCAGATCCGTCAGGACTTCTCGAAGAGCCTGATCAACGTGCTGCAGACCGGCTCGTCCAACCTGACGCTCGCCGACACCAACGAGGAAGCGGCGAACAGCCAGGCGCTGGCGACCCGTCAGTCGATCGCGGTCTCCGCGCTCGCGCTGGCCAACCAGTCGCAGCAGAGCGTGCTTCAGCTCCTGCGCTGATCTCGCAAACGCCACAGACGATCAGAACGGCGGGGGAAACCCCGCCGTTTTTTATGTGCTGATTTTCGGGAGATGCACCGCTATGCAAGGCTGCGCGGCCGCCATCGCAAGCTCGCCGCCGGGTGATTAACTCTTTGTTAAGGGAACAATTTAAGTCGGCCTTAACCATAATTTAAACCGTACCTCCTATAAAAACGGGCAAGACGCCGCTCTCAGATTGCAGCTCGCCGATTCGGTGGCCGGCATTTTGTCTATGTAAGGAAGGTACTCACATGTCCGATATTGTTCTCACGGCGTCAGTTCGCCAGAATCTGCTGTCGCTGCAATCGACCGCGGACTTGCTGGCCACCACGCAGAATCGCCTTGCCACCGGCAAGAAGGTCAATTCGGCCCTCGACAATCCGACCAACTTCTTCACGGCCGCCGGGCTCGATGCCCGCGCCAGCGACATCAACAACCTTCTCGACGGTATCGGTAACGGTGTGCAGGTCCTGCAGGCTGCGAACACCGGCATCACCTCGCTGCAGAAGCTGATCGACAGCGCCAAGTCGATCGCCAACCAGGCGCTCCAGACCAACGTCGGCTACACCAAGTCGAGCCTGACGACCGGCCCGAATGCGGGCGCGTCCGGCTCCAACCTGCTCGGATTGCCCGACACTGCGGCTACCGTGACGGGCACCGTTGTCGCCGGCCTGACGGCTGCTTCCACCCTGGCTGCGGCGGGCTTCGCCAACGGCAACACGTTCACCGTAAACGGCAAGACGATTTCGTTCGTGACCGGCTTGCCGGCCGACCCGGCGTCCACAACCGATCCAGTCACCGGCAACGTGTCGATCAGCCTCGCCAGCACGGGCAACACCGTCGCGACCGTTCTCAGCGCAATCAACAGCATCACCGGCGGCACGTCGAGCATCTCCGCTGGCAACCAGCTCACAGTCAGCAATGCCGCCGCCGATTTGGGCAACAGCATCGCGTTTGGCGGCACCAGCAGCGTCCTGTCCAAGCTCGGCCTCACCACCGGCACCACGCCGCCGACTTCCACATTCTCCGGCAAGACGCTGACCATCACCTCGACCACAGGCGGTCCGGCAACCAACATTGTCTTCGGTACTGGCGTCGGGCAGGTCTCGACCATCAACCAGCTCAATGCCGCGCTGCTGCCGAACAATCTTCAGGCAAGCATTTCTTCGACCGGCGCGATCACCATCACCACCTCCAACGATGCAGCGTCTTCGACGATCGGCACTATCGGTGGTACGGCGACGGCTCCGGGTGAGTTGTTCGCAGGCGCGACTGTCTCGGCGCCGGTTGCGGATTCCAATTCGCAGTCAACGCGCGCGAACCTCGTGTCGCAATACAACAACATCATCCAGCAGATCAAAACGACCTCGCAGGATGCTTCGTTCAACGGCGTCAACCTGCTCAATGGCGATCAGCTCAAGCTGGTGTTCAACGAAACCGGCAAGTCCACGCTCAACATCACGGGCATCAATCTCGATCCGGCCGGACTCGGTCTGGGCGCTTTGACCCAGGGCTCCGACTTCGTCGACAACGTCGCCACCAACAAGGTGCTGGACTCGCTGAACTATGCGAGCAGCTTCCTGCGCTCGCAGGCCTCGACGCTGGGTTCAAACCTGTCGATCGTGCAGATCCGCCAGGACTTCTCGAAGAACCTGATCAACGTGCTGCAGACCGGCTCGACGAATCTCACGATTGCCGACACCAACGAGGAAGCGGCGAACAGCCAGGCGCTGGCGACCCGCCAGTCGATCGCGGTCTCCGCACTCGCGCTGGCCAACCAGTCGCAGCAGAGCGTGCTTCAGCTTCTCAGGACGTAATAGAAGACGAAAGCCTGAACGGAAAAGCGGCGAGGCAAATCCTCGCCGCTTTTTTGTGCCTTAAATTGCTACTGTTCCTTGGAAGCCGGATTTGATTAGCTAACAACCGGATGGACCGAAAGCGGCCCACGGGTATCGCGGATATTTTTGGAGACGGGAAGTGCCCCTCAGAGTCGAACTCAAGCCGTTTGAACGGATCATCATCGGCCAGAGCGTCATCACCAATTCGGACACGCGCGCGACGTTCCTGATCGATGGGGATACGCCGATCCTGCGCGAGAAGGATATCCTGACGGCGGAGACAGCCACCACGCCGGTGAAGCGGATCTATCTCTGCATTCAGCAGATGTATCTCGAGAATGACATTCCGAAGTATCAGGAACTCTATCTCGGCTTCGTCAAAGACCTGCTGGAAGCTGTGCCAAGTTTTCGCGAACATATTGAAGTCGCAAGTAATCTTATTTTAAGCGGTTATCTTTACAAAGCTCTAAGAGAAATCAGGAAACTGATAAGTCGCGAAGACGAACTCCTATCGAGGTGATGAATGTCTACAGCCGCTCAGGCTTACGCAAAGACCGCTCGCACGACAGCATCTCCTCGCGAGATTGAAGCGCAGGCACTCCTGAAGGCCGCGAACAAACTCCAGAACGTCATGTCGAACTGGGATCATCCGGATACGGATTTCGCCGAGGCGCTGCTTTTCAACCGCAAGCTCTGGTCGATTCTCTTGAGCGCAGTCACCAGCGACGAGAATCCGCAGACCATCGAGGTGCGCCAGAACATCGCCAATATCGGTACTTTCGTCATGACCCAGACCGCGGAATTGCAGCTCAATCCGCAGCCCGAGAAATTGAAGCCGCTCATCGACATCAACTGTAATCTTGCGGCGGGACTGTCCGGCCGCGCTTGACGCGCTTCAACGCGAGGACGGACGATGGCCGATCTTCTCAGCATTATATCATCGAACTACGTCGCGGTCGGCTCCAACGTCAACCTGTCGAAGACGCCCTATGTCCCTGTTGAGGCGGCGAACTACGAAGGAACGTGGAGCGGGAAATACGCCAACAACGACAGGTTCTCGGTCCAGGTGATGAATGTCATCGGATTTCGCGCCAAGGTCAGGTACGAAAGCGGCGCGACCGTCAAATACCAGGACGTCCTGATCAAGGACAATTCCTTCAAGATCGGCGATTCCAAGTTCACGCTGACGAAGATCGGCACGGCGCAGATCAAGACCGTGATGACCAATGCGGCCACCGGCGCCCAGTCGCTCGAGACGGCTTACGCGACCCAGAGCTAAGCACCGGGCGCGCGAAACACTCAGACCCTCAGATCCGTATTCCGGTGCATGTTATCCTGCCGTGCCGCGTCGAGCGCCCGCAGGTAGGCACGGGCGCGCAGCCGGGCTTCGTCGGGGAACTGGCGGACCACAAGGCTGGTTCTGCTATCGACCGTCCGGTAGACGATTTCGGCCGAGGCGCGATCGATGACGACCTGACGCGACAGCCTGTCGGTTTCCGCCTGCGAATTATTGCGCGCCTGCAATGACGCATCCGGAGCCGTAACGGCCTTGTCGGGCGGCAGTTGCGTCGGGACAGCCGTCTTCGCTGCATTGGATGCAGGTTCAACGTAGGTCGCCGCAACCGATGCCCCCACCGGTTTAATGTTGAAATCCGCGCTCATGGCAGCCTCTGGCTTCCTCTAGCGTCTAAACCCCAACCCTCCGGAACCGATTATGAGCGGAACCGTCTGAATTCCTTCCTTACGTTTCTGCGGTGATTTAAATCAAAGTGGATGCGTTTCGCGGTGCGGCTATCCCCGACGCAATATAAAGGCGCATGGCAATGCCATGCGCCTCGCAATTTCGGGCGGGAGAAAAACCTAAAGCGAGCGGCTAACGGAGAGGGGCGTGACGTGACGCGGCCCCGGCGTCGCGCGATGTCCGGCGGCCGTATAGCCGTTCGGAAGATGGCGGCGCTGCATCTCGCTGTTGACCCCGCGCACGATGCCTTCGGACACGGCGTGGGCTGTCGCCAGCACGGTGAGATTGACCTGCAGCATCGCGCGGAAGGTGTCGTGATGACGGTGCAGCGCCGTCAGGAGTTCCGGCGTCGATTGCATGAGGTAGTCGCGGCTGCGCGTCAGCCTGGAAATCGCATCGACATATTGCCGCGACGTTTCGCTTTTCTGGGTTTCGAGCGCCATGGCCTCGCGGACGTTGCCGGCGCGAACCAGTTCGGTCTCGCGCTCCACGATGCTGAGCAGCGTCCCCATGATCTGGATGAGGCCCTCGGCCAGCTTGCGGGCTTCGACGGGCGTCGCTGCCGGAGCAGGCGCGGCGGGTGAGTTTTTTCCAGGCTGAGATGTCATGCGGCGTCCCTTCGGATGCGCTTAGCCGGCGCGATTGGCCTGCTGAAGAATGAGGGTGCGGAAGACGTCGTTGGAAATTCCAACGCCGCCGGCTTGCGCGAATGATTTCGAATACTGCTCGGTCATCATCGAGCGCCAGACTCCGGTGCCGGGTGTGTTGCCGTAAGGACCGTCACCCTTGATGCCGCTCGTCATCTGCGAAAACATCGAATTCAGGAACACCGCCTCGAAATCCTGCGCCTGGCTTTTCGCCTTGGCCTGCGCCTGCGGCGAGACTTTCGTCAGCGCATCCTGCAGCAAGAGGTCGGGACGGCCGCCGGTGAAGGTCGTCGGAGCCTTTGTCAGCGTCGGGGTGATGCTCATCACATCACCTCAATGTCGGCCTGGATGGCGCCCGAAGCCTTGATGGCTTGCAGGATGCCGATCAGGTCGCGTGGCCCAATGCCGAGGCCGTTGAGGCCATCGACCAGTTGTTGCAGCGAGACGCCGTCCTTGACGACGGCGAGTTTCTTGCCGTCCTCCTGAACGCCCACCCGTGTGTTCGGCGTGACGACGGTGCGGCCGTTCGAAAATGGCGCGGGCTGGCTGACCTGCGGGCTTTCGGAGATTGAGACGGTGAGGTTGCCCTGCGCGACCGCGACGGTGGCGACGCGGACGTCGCGGCCGATCACAATGATGCCGGAGCGTTCGTCGATGATGATCTTCGCACCGACATCTGGCTCGACCTGCAATTGTTCGATCTCGGTGAGCAGTGCCACCACGTTGCCCTTGAATTCGGACGGAATGCTGAGCTGCACGGTGGAGGGATCGACCGGCTCGGCGGTCTTGGCGCCGAGGAAATCATTGACGGCCGCAGCGATGCGCTTGGCGGTGGTGAAGTCGCCGTTTCGCAGAGCGAGACGCACGTTGGGCAGACGGTTCAGCGCGAATTCGATCTCGCGCTCGACCAGTGCGCCGTTGGCGATGCGGCCATTGGTCGGCACGCCCTTGGTGACGCTGGCGGCTGCGCCTTCAGCGGAGAAGCCGCCGATTGTCAGCGAACCTTGTCCAACCGCATAGACATTGCCGTCAGCGCCGAGCAGGGGGGTGACCAGCAGCGTGCCGCCCTGCAGGCTCTTGGCATCACCGAGCGCGGACACGGTGATGTCCATGCGGGTGCCCTGGGTGGCGAACGCGGGAAGGTTGCCCGTGACCATCACGGCGGCGACGTTGCCGGTGCGGATCGTCGTGCCGCGGATATTGACGCCCATGCGTTCAAGCATCGCCTGCAGCGACTGCTTGGTGAAAGGGATGTTGTTGAGCGTGTCGCCGGTGCCGTTGAGGCCGACCACGAGGCCGTAACCGATGAGCTGGTTCTGGCGCACGCCTTCGATGTTCGCGAGATCCTTGATCCGCGACGTTGCATCGGCCGGTGCGCTGAAGGCGGTCAGCAGGGCGATGGCCATGCAGGCTGCCTGAAAAGTCCGAAACATCCTCTGCTCCCCGCTGAGGTCTCTGCGGCCCGTACCCCGTGCTCCCCACGAGGCTGGTCCGGCATTAACTATGCGAGGGCCGTGCCAGAGCTTGTGATGTCTATAAGATACTGGTTTATATCGATAATTCTGGAATACACCGGGACTGCGCACCGCGGTCCTCGCGCCGAAGTTGCCGTATCCGGCATAAATTGCCGGGTCGTTTACCTCTCGTTAACCATAAACGTTCACTTTGAGGCGTGGGTTCCGCGGATCGATATAGGCTTGATGCCGGTGGTCTCCGACCCGTTGCGAGATAGCACGATGCGAATCTACGGACCCAATGGAGCCAACCTGGCGTCGCCGGCGGCAACCGCCCGGCGTTCAAGCTCGACAACATTTACCCTCGACATCGGCACAGCGGCGGAGACTCGCTCTGCTGCGCCGCCGCGCGCCGCCAGCGGAATCGACGCGCTGCTGGCCATGCAGGGTGTCGAAGACTCGGTGGAGCGCCGCAAACGCTCCGTCGCCCGGGGCCGGACCGCGCTTGGTGTGCTCGACGATCTCAAGATCGGCTTGCTCGCAGGATCCTTCGATTCGAACACCATCGCCCGCCTGCGCACTGCCGCAGCCGATCTGAAAACCACGTCGGGCGATCCCGGTCTGGATCAGGTGCTATCCGAAATCGAGCTTCGCGTGGAAGTCGAACTCGCCAAAGCCGGCCAGTAAAGGCCGGCCAGCCAGGGCCCGGTCGGCACCCCCCAGCCTTAAGAGATTGCCGCCGGACACGGACCGTTTGCGTTCGGGCGACCGGTGTTCCCGCACAGCCGGGCAGGCGATGTTCCCTGTGGAAGGGCCGCCAAAAGGAGCATATCGGCGTAATTTCCGGGATATAGGCGATATTGTCTGTCACAGGCCGCCGCTATATAAGCTCCGGCGCGCGGGACGTTTTCCGTCCCGCCTTGCACGTCGACATGGACCGCACTTGGAAAAGTTGAAGAACTACAGGCCCTCGGAAAAAGAGCCTTTCATGAACGAGCGTCAGCGGGAGTATTTCCGCAGGAAGCTGCTCGACTGGAAGGAAGAGATCCTCCGGGAATCGAAGACCACGCTTCAGCAGCTTCAGGAAGAGAACGTCAATCATCCTGATCTGGCCGACCGTGCTTCATCGGAAACCGATCGCGCCATCGAACTTCGCGCGCGCGATCGCCAGCGCAAGCTCATCTCCAAGATCGACGCCGCCTTGCAGCGGATCGAAGACAACACCTACGGATATTGCGAAGAAACCGGCGAGCCGATCTCGCTGAAGCGGCTCGAAGCGCGTCCCATCGCGACGCTGTCGGTCGAGGCGCAGGAGCGCCACGAAAAGCGCGAGAAGGTCTATCGCGACGAATAGGACAGCCGGCTCATTGTTGTCCGCCGATGATTGCAACAGGCCCGGTCACCGAAACGGTGGCCGGGCCTTTTTTGTCGTCGCTGAAAATCGTTCGCCGTCAGATCACGCGGCGACGCTGAAGCCGGAGATCTGAACACGGTTGCGGCCCGAAGCCTTGGCTTCATAAAGGGCAGCATCCGCATTGTTCAGCAGCGACTGGAGTGTTTGCGGCTCAGTCGAGCGAATGGCGATGCCGGCGCTCACCGTTGCGCGGATCGGCCCATTCGCGGTCTGCACAACCGTTGCCTCGATCTGTGCTCGTATGCGATCCGCGACAGCGGCGGAAGCCTTTGGGCTTGAGTCCGGCATGACGATGCAAAACTCCTCGCCGCCCATGCGCGCTGCGAGGTCGTTCGCGCGGATATTTGCACGGATCAGGTCGGCGAAAGCCTTCAATATCCGATCGCCGGAATCATGTCCGAAGCGATCGTTGATTGTCTTGAAGTAGTCCAGATCCATCATGACCACAGCCGTTCCGGCAGGAGCAACATCCAGCGGGTCATCGAATAGCGCGCGCCGGTTGAGGAGACCGGTCAGGGCGTCCTTCATTGCATCCGACTTGTGGCCGTCCGCAATGCGCATCTGATTGAGGGTGAGGCTGAGGGCTCCGATACCGCTCAATCCGGCAATCGCCATGATGGAGTTAATATCTTCCGCCCAGTTCGCAGGCCGGGACGTGAGTACGATCTGGCCCTGTTCGGCGAGCGCGTAACCGCATGCAATGAATGACGCCGCCGTAGCCGCGCAGAATACTGCATTGGCTGTCATCAGAAGGGGGGATTCCGCGCGAGCAAGCCAATAGTGACGCGCAGTCATTATGAGAAGGATGCCGATCGCGACGTTGCCGATCATTATTCCGACGCCGGAATAGCCCAGCGCGAAAGCTGTCGATATCGAGATGAACGAAAGGGCGACAGACACAGTTGTCGAAGTCCGGCTAGTCTGACCGGAGCAAAATCTGGCGCAACCGGCGTGAAGCAGTCCGAATCCAGCGATCAGAAACAGGAAAGAGGTCAGCAGCAATCCCGAATTGTACTGCTCGACGACGGCGCCAAAGAAAACAACGCCGACGACGATAAGGACAAGTCCAACTGACCACATCAGCAGATGCGTCTCGGATCGCCCGATCGCCCACATCATGAAGAATGTGAGGCCGAGCGACGCGCCCGAAAAGCCGATGGCGACGAGAACGGATAACTGATCGAGAAACATATGACGGATACCGTTGGACTTGGCGCTCTTCATACGTCAATGGTCGTTATCGAACCAACACGCGCAGTGTCATTCGCTTTCCAGGGTGATCAAATGGTTACCGTGTGCGGTTTTGTCTGATGGTTTTTTCGTGGCTGCGATGTCTGCCGAAAAAGAAGTCAGAAACGAGCACGGCTCCGCGTCAGGGGAGCTGACGCGGAGCCGTGTCGTATTACACCGTGCTGCGCCTAGGTTCGCCGCATGGTGTGGGAGCCGGGAGAAGGCGCGGGAGGGGCGCCGGTCTGGCCGCCGCAAGTTCCGAAACTCGCGGCGGGGAATTTGCGACTAGAACGGCAGCAGGATGTCGGAGACCTGCTGGCCAAGGCGGGGTTGCTGCACGTCGGTGATCTGGCCGCGTCCGCCGTAGGCGATGCGGGCCTGCGCGATCTTGCTGGAGTCGATGGTGTTGTCGCTCTGGATGTCTTCCGGCCGCACGATGCCAGCGACGATCAGTTCGCGGATTTCGAAATTGACGCGGATTTCCTGCTTGCCTTCCACCACGAGATTGCCGTTCGGCAGCAACTGCGTGACCACGGCGGCGACATTGGTCTGCAACGCTTCCTGCCGGTTGACCGAACCCTTGCCGTCGCTGGACGACGTGGAGTCCGTCGTCAGCAGCTTGCCGGGAGGGATCGCGGAATTGGTGAGCGGCACCTTGGTGATGCCGAAGAAATTGGTGATGCTGGAATCTTCCTTGTTAGCGCGGCTGCGCTGGGTCTCGTTGGCGATGTTGGCCTTGTCGGTGATGTTGACCTGCACCGTGAGAATGTCGCCGATCTGATGCGCGCGCTGATCCTTGAAGAAGGCGCGTGAGCCGTTCCGCCACAACGAATTCGGATTGAATGAGGCCGGCTGCGGCGCGGGCATCGGCATCGACACCGGCTTGTAACCCGCCTGCGCCGTCGGATTGTCGATCGCGGACAGTTTCGGCTTTTCGCCGATCGCCGCGAGGCGATCCAGTGACGAGCACCCGCTGGCCAGAGTTCCGAGCGCCAACAAGCTGCCGGCGACAACGATGCGATTGAACAGGTGAAACTTCGACATGACTGTTACTCGGCTTTTCTGGATACGGGGGCGGACGGTGTTTCGCGGGCGGCGAGGGCGGCGGTGTTGAGACGGGGCATTGCGGCGACGACGGAGACCTGACCCGGTCCGATCACGACGCCCTGGATGGTGCGCTTCGATTGCAGGTTGACGACATTGACCACATCGCCTTCGGTGCCGCTCTCGACGGCCTTGCCGCGGCCGGTGAGGTAAAGTCCGGGCGTTTCATAGATCAGCGTGACGCTTTGATCGCGCGAGACCATGTCGGGCTTTCCGAGATCGGCCGCTTTGAGAGCCTGCCCCGCGCGCATCTGCTTGCGGGCCTGCATCCCGATGGAGCGTTCGCGGGTTGCAATGTCGTTTCCGACTTCGGCCTTCGGCCGCCGCTCGACGGTGATGTCGGAAGATTTCAGGATTTCATTGCGCTCGACGGCGCGCGTTAGCACGGCAGCCTCGACGGTTTCGACCGCGGTGCCGATGAAGCGCAGCTTGGTCGGCGAGTAGGTCGCGTCGTTGGCGATCTCGAACGTAATGTCGAAACGGCCGTTGCGAGGATCGTACCGCACGATGGTGGCGCGCATGTCGCCGGTATGCGCAGCGTCGAGTTGCAGTTCGCGCAAGTCGCGCTCGAACGTGACGGAGATGTTGGCGGCGTCGCCGAGGCCGTTGCGCCGTTCGAGCGCGCGGGCGATCTGAAGTTCGACGTCTTTGGAGACAAGGAGGCGCGACGAGCGTGTCACCGAAACTTCGCGGATGTCGCGGGTGTCGACGCCGATCACCTGATGCGCACGCAGCGCCGAAAGCAGTTGCGATGTCGGCAGCGAGCCGGTGGTGCCGAGATCCGGCGCACGGAAGATTGCGATCTGCGCGGCGGTTCCGGCGTTCTCGATGACGTCGCCGATGCGGACGACATCGCTGTTGACGGTGATGCTCGCGCGCAGCACCGGGCTCGACAGGCCATCCTGTTCGGATTGCGCGAAGGCCGCGCCGGAGAGCCCGGCGAGTACGGCTGCGACGATGAGGAACGGACGCAACATCATGGTCTCCCTCAACGGAACATGCCGGTGGTGGACTGCATCATCTGGTCGGCGGCGCTGACGACCTTGGCGTTCATTTCATAGGCGCGCTGGGCGGCGATCAGATCGGATATTTCCGAGACCACTTCGACGTTGGCCTGTTCGAGATTGCGCTGCTGCATGTCGCCGAAGCCGTCGGCATTGGCGAGACCATCCTGCGGCGGACCGGACGCCGGCGTGTCGGTGAACAGGTTGTCGCCGATCGATTGCAGGCCCGACTTGTTGATGAACCGCGTCAGGCTGATCTGGCCGACGACCGTCGGGGTGGTCGTGCCGGGTGTCATGACCGAAACCTGGCCTTGCGGGTTGATGGTGAGGCCGGATGAATTCTGCGGGATCGTGATCGTCGGCTGCACCGGATTGCCCTGCGCCGTCACCACGCGGCCGGTGCCGTCGGTCGTGAACGAGCCGTCGCGCGTGTAGGTGTAGGTGCCGTCGGTCATCTGGATCTTGAAATAGCCTTCGCCGCGGATGGCGATGTCGAGGTCGCCGCCGGTGGGCAGCAGCGTGCCTTGAGTCATCAGGCGCGGCGTGCCGACGGTCTTGACGCCGCCGCCGATGTCGATGCCGACGGGAAGGACGGTGCCCTGATCCGACGCCTGCGCGCCGACGCGCTTGACGTGTTCGTAGATGAGATCCTGAAACTGCGCCCGCTGCTTCTTGTAGCCGGTGGTGCGCAGGTTCGCGATGTTGTTGGAGATGACCTGGACGTTGAGTTCCTGGGCCGCCATACCGGTCGCTGCTGTGTAAAGTGCGCGCATGGGTCTGTTTCCTTATGCCGATGAATCGCCAAGCGTCTGGATCGCGGTTTTGCGGAGGTCGTTCTGCTGCTGCATCATCGAGGCGACGTTCTGATAGGTTCGCATCACTTCCATCATACGGGTCATCTCGGACACCGCGCTGACGTTGGATTTTTCGACGAAGCCCTGATTGACGCGCGACGCGAGGTCGGGCTGTGCAATGTTGCCGGCCGGCGCTGAATAGAGGTTCGCGCCTTCCTTCTGGAGCCGCTGCGGGTTGTCGAACTTGACGAGCTTGAGCCGGCCGCGAATGGAATCGAACTGGGTGACGGTGCCTTCGCGGACGGTGATGGTGCCTTCGCCCGAGATCACGATTTCTTTGTCGGTCGGCTGGAACACGATCGGGCCGTTGGTCCCGAGCACGATGTTGCCGCCGGTGGTCACGAGCTGACCCTGGGCATTGATCTGGAACGAGCCGTCGCGCGTATAGCGCTCACCGGCTGGCGTCTGCACCGCGATGAAGCCTTTGCCGTCGATCGAGATGTCGAGCGGGTTGCTGGTCTTTTCCAAGGGGCCTTGCGCGAAATCATGGTAGGCGGCGCGGTCCTGCACGAAGCTGACGCGGCGGTCGCTGACCGAAAAGTTGTCTTCGTGCGCGCCCGAGTTCAGATATTCCTCGAACAGCGACTTGTTGGCCTTGAAACCGTTGGTGTTGACGTTGGCCACGTTGTTGGCAATGACGTCGATCTGCCGCTCAAGCGACATCTGCCGCGACAAAGCGACGAGAAGCGTATTCTCCATCGGTCAATCTCCCCTTGTTGAACCGCGGCCTGCCTCTCCCAAGGCGTGACGCGGATCGTGCGAACCGTTGAGGCTCTCCCAAGCCGCGGTTCGCTTTCAACAATGCGAGGGTCGTGCCAACTCGAAAATACGAGTATTTTCAGATTGTTATCGATTTTTGCAGGGTGCCGCCGGGCGGCAATAACCTCTTGTTGACCATGTTGCCCCGGCAAATTTTTCCCACCTGAAGGACAAAAGAAAGATTTCGTTAACCATTGCGTCCGTACGGTGGACATAGAGGGCGCTCACGCGCCGGCGGCCTTTGTATCGCGTCATTTAAAGCCAGTTCGGCAGCATCGAGCCCATCCCAGAACGACGGGCGGGGGCTATGGCAGACGACGATAAGGTCGAGGAGAGCGCGGAAACCGCAGCTCCGCCGAAGGGCAAACGTAAACTCATTATGATGGGTGGCGGCGCCGTGCTGCTGCTCGCGCTGGTTGGCGGCGGCTGGTTCTTCTTCCTGCGCGGACCCGGCGAAGTGAAACAGGCCGTTGCGCCGCCCGCGAAGCCTCCGGTGTTCCTCGATGTGCCTGAGGTGCTGGTCAATCTGGCGAATTCTCCGGGCGAGCGGGTTCAGTATCTCAAGGTGAAGGTGGTTCTCGAGGTCAAGGATCAGCCGCTGGTCGCGCAGATCCAGCCGACGATGCCGCGCGTCATGGACCTGTTTCAGACCTATATGCGCGAGCTGCGCCCCGGCGACCTGAATGGATCGGTCGGGCTGTTCCGCCTGAAAGAAGAACTGACGCGCCGCGTCAACGCCGCCATCTCGCCCAATCAGGTGAACGCTGTGCTGTTCAAAGAAATCATCATCCAGTGATGGACGAAAGTTGAACCATGTCTCCGGATGATAATGACGTCGATCAGGATGCGCTGGCCGCCCAATGGGAAGGCGCGCTCGATTCCGAAGATCCTGAAGCGGCGGCGGCGGAAGCCGAAGCGAATACGCTGACCGAAACCATGGCCGAGCAGTGGGCCGCCATGGTGGACGATGGCAGCCGCACGATCGACATCAGCAAGGGTGGCGGCGAGCGTGTTCTGTCGCAGGAAGAAATCGACAATCTGCTCGGTTTCAGCGACGGCGAGGTCAATCTCGACGAGAACTCCGGCATCCGCGCCATCATCGACTCCGCGATGGTGTCGTATGAGCGTCTGCCGATGCTCGAAATCGTTTTCGACCGCCTGGTGCGGCTGATGACGACCAGCCTGCGCAATTTCACGTCGGACAACGTCGAAGTGTCGCTCGACCGGATCACCTCGGTGCGTTTCGGTGATTATCTCAATTCAATCCCGCTGCCCTGCGTGCTGTCGGTGTTCAAGGCCGAGGAGTGGGAAAACTTCGGTCTGTTCACGGTCGATTCGAGCCTGATCTATTCGATCATCGACGTGCTGCTCGGCGGCCGCCGCGGGCAGGCGGCGTTGCGCATCGAGGGCCGTCCCTACACCACGATTGAAACCAATCTCGTGAAGCGTCTTGTCGAGGTCGTGCTTGCGGATGCCGAGCAGGCCTTCCGGCCGCTATCGCCGGTGACCTTCAGCATCGACCGGCTTGAGACCAATCCGCGCTTCGCTGCCATTACGCGGCCGGCAAACGCCGCCATCCTGGTGCGCCTGCGCATCGACATGGAAGATCGCGGCGGCAACATCGAGCTGCTGCTGCCTTACGCGACCATCGAACCGATCCGCGACGTGCTGTTGCAGATGTTCATGGGTGAAAAATTCGGCCGCGATCCAATCTGGGAAGGCCATCTGGCCACCGAGATCGCGCAGGCTGAAATCGCGGTCGATGCGGTGCTTTATGAAGCCCATATTCCGCTGAAGCAGATCATGAGCCTGAAGGTCGGCGACACCTTGCCGCTTAACGTACGCCCCGATGCGCTGGTGTCGGTGCGATGCGGTGACGTTCCGCTTAGCGAAGGACGGATGGGGCGGGTGGGCGATCGCGTCGCCATCCGCGTCACCAAGCCGCTGCGCAAGCCTCATACGACCTACGCGATGTTCGAGAAACAAGACGAGCAAACCAAATTGATGGAGGCACAATGAGTCACTCATTAGGACTTGTAATCGAGAGCCTGGTTGCTGTGCTGCTCGTGCTCACGATCGGTTACTGCGCGCTGCTGAACAAGCGGCTCAAGCGGCTGAAGGCCGACGAGCAATCAATGCGCGGCACCATTGCCGAACTGATCACTGCGACGGAAATCGCGGAACGCGCCATCGGTGGATTGAAACTCACCGTGCGCGAATGCGACGAGAATCTCGGCAGCCAGCTCACCATGGGAACGGCGCTGTCGGCAAAGCTTGCAAAGCAGGTGGTCGCCGGCGAGGAAGTTTTGAGCCGGCTGTCGCGGATCGCGCTTGCCGCGCGTCCATCCGGCGCGGAAGCCACGGCTCCGGCTGAGGCGGAGTCGCCGGCTGGGTCGGCACCGAAAACAAATGCGAAGGCGCTGCTCGCAGCCGCCCAGGCATTCTCTGAACGTCGAAAGGCGACCGGTCTCGCGGCATGAAAACGCTTCTCCGCGATATCCGGATCGTTCCGGTCGTCCTGATTGCGATCTGTTGTCTGGTCGTGCTCAAGGTCGCGGGCCTGCTTCTGGAAGGCGGATATATTCTGAACGACGATGCGCCACGGCCCAAATCATGGGCGCAGGACACGTTCAATTTTCCTGCGCCGGGCAAGATGTCCGACGTGGACGTGACCGGTTCGGTCGAGAAGAAAGACGACAAGCCGGTGGTGGCGGCGCCCGAAGTTGCGCCGATCCCCGACGGGACTGTGGTCTATCCCGATCCGAATCGTCCGGTGTCGGCATCGGAGCGCGCTGTGCTCGAACGCCTGCAGTCGCGGCGGCAAGAGATCGAAACCCGCGCGCGCGAAATCGACATCCGGGAAAGCCTGATGAAATCCGCCGAGAAGCGGATCGAAGGCCGGATCGAGGAAATGAAGGCGACCGAGGCGCGTATCTCATCCGTGAGCGAGAAGAAGAGCGAAGCGGAGGCGGCGCGCTTCAAGGGTCTCGTGACGACATACGAGGCCATGAAGCCGAAGGATGCCGCGCGGGTTTTCGACCGGCTTGAATTGTCGGTGCTGTTCGAGATCGCATCGCAGATCGCGCCGCGCAAAATGTCCGACATCATGGGGCAGATGCAGCCGGAAGCAGCCGAGCGGCTGACGGTCGAAATGGCCCGCCGCGCGAGCGGGGATAAATCGTCGTCCGCGAACGATTTGCCGAAGATTGAGGGCAGGCCGCAAGCGCAGGTTCGCAATTGAGGCGTGTGATTAACAGCTCCTTAACAGGCGAATTCTAGATTCGATTGGCAAGGACGCGTTCAAAAAGCGCGTTGAAGAAAGACTTTCGCGAAAGACTTTCCGGGAAAGATTTGGGGAATGTCCTGCAAGGCGGCCCGCATGTGCAAGCCCACCCGCGAACCCGGGTCGAAGGCCCGGTCTTTCGCGGACTGGCTCGGCCGCGGTCTGCGGCCGTCGGCGCTTGTCCTGGCTGCCGTGCTGTCGTGCGTTTCCATCGCCGCCGGAGCCGCGCCGGCTGATCCGGTCAAGGGTGAAGCCACGCTGACGGCGCAGCCGGGATTCGCGCGGCTGATCCTGAAATTTCAGGAAGACGTGCCGACCGAGGTGACGGTCGCGGGCGCCATCCTTGTGATCCAGTTCAAGAAGCCTGTGGATGTTCCAATCGACCTGCTGGCCGACTCGGTGCCGGCCTATGTCGGGGCGGTTCGCCGCGATCCGGACGGGACGGCGATCCGCATGGCGATGACGCAGAAAGTCCGCATCAACACGATGACGGCGGGCGAGCGCGTGTTCATCGATCTACTGCCCGACAAATGGACCGGCTTGCCGCCCGCGCTGCCGGCCGAGGTCGTGAAGGAATTGTCCGAACGCGCGATTGCGGCGGAGCGCGCCTTGCGGATGCAAAGACTGGCGGAGGAAGCGAAGAAGCGCCCGCCGGTCCGCGTGCGGGCGTCGGTGCAGCCGACCTTCGTGCGGTTCGTTTTTGAAATGCCGGACGGCGTGACGGTGTCGTCGTCGCTGAATGCCGACAAGTTTTCTCTGTCGTTCACCTCGGCGCTGATCTTCGACCTTGCGGACGCGAAGATTGCGATGCCTGCGAACATTCTGTCGATCAATCAAAAGGTCGAAGGCGATGCATCGCGGGTCGATCTGGCGCTGGTCGGCGAGGTGGATGTTCACGCATTCCGCGAAGACAGAAACTATGTCGTCGATATCGCCTTCGATCAGGCCCAAAAGCCGAAAACCGCCGATGCGCCGCCGCCCAAGGCACCGCGGCCGACGACGCCCGCCGACAAGGCCAGCGAAATCGTGCCGCCGACCTCCGAGCAGTTCGCGCGCGAGGCGGGATTGAACGTCAAGCCGGATGTCAAACCGCCCGCCACTGTGCCTGATGCCAAGGCCGATGCCGGCGTAGCAAAGAACGATGTCGCAAAGATCGTTCTCCCCAAATCCGATATCGCCAAGCCTGAGATCGTTGTCGAAGCTGCGCCAGCGGCCAAGCCGGTTGTCGTCGCGGAAGCTCCTGCGCAGGTGCCGCCGCTGTCGATGCCGCCAGCATCACCGATGAAGGCGCCACCGCTCGCTGCCAACACTGCTGTGCCGGGTGTGACCGCGGAGGCGAGGCTTTCCAGTGACGATTTCCGCCTGACATTTCCCTTCAGCAGTCCCACCGCCGCGGCGGTGTTTCGTCGTTCCGATTCGATCTGGTTGGTCTTCGGCACCGAGCAGCCCATCGACGCCAGCGCGATCCGGCGCGAGGGTGGGCGGATCGTCGCCGATGTCACCCCGGTCGATCTGCCGAAAGGCCGCGCGCTCCGGATCAGGCTGAACCGTCCGCAACTCGCCGCGCTGACCGGCAACGAGCTTGGCTGGACTCTCGTTCTTGCCGACAAGGCACTGTCTCCGCCGCAGCCGCTTACCGCGACACGCGACATGGCCGACCCCGCCCGCGCCAGCGTCAGCATCGGCCTCGCAAAGCCCGGACAGCTTTATCGCTTCACCGATCCCGACGCGGGCGATCCATTGCTGGTGGTGACGGCCGGCGGTCCGGTGCAGGGATTTATCAAGCGCCAGGACTTCGTGGAATTTTCGCTGCTCGAGTCGATCCATGGCGTCGTTGTTCAGCAGAAATCGGACGATGTGACCGCCAACATGTCATCCGACATGCTGACCCTGACGCGGCCCGGCGGCCTGACGCTGTCCACGGCCATGACTGCGCCGGAACGCGCGTCGGCTGCCATTCGTCCGATTTTTGACGTCGGTGAATGGCGCGGCTTTCAGACCTCGGATTTCTTGGCCACCCGCAACAAACTGCTGACAGCGGCGGCGCAGGCGACTGGCCTGTCGCGCTTGCCAGCGCATGTGAACCTCGCGCGATTTTACACGGCGCGCGGATTGTATCCCGAGGCGAAGGGCATTCTCGACCTCGCGTTCTCGGATATGAAGCCGGGCGAGGAAGAGGCGTCGTCGCTCACGCTCCATGCTGTCGCCAGCACGCTTGCAGGCCGTCCCGAAATCGCGCTCGTGAACCTTGCGAGCCCGGCGATCACGGCAAACATCGATTCCCAACTCTGGAAAGCGCTTGCTTTTGCAAGGCAAGAGAAGTGGTCCGAAGCGCGGGAGAAATTCAAGAACGTCGAGTTTGCGATTACGGCGCTGCCGCTCGACCTGCAACGCATCGTGATTGCAGCGGCGTTTCGCGCCGCGCTGGAGGTCAGGGATTATCCGGGCGCGGCGGTTCGCAGCAACGATCTCGATGTGGTCGGTGTAGGTTCCGACCAGACGGGCTCGATCGCATTGCTTCGCGGGCGGCTGGCTGAGGCGCTGGGCCGCGATCAGGACGCGCTGGCCGCATTCCGGGCGGCTGTGGCATCCGAAGATCGTGCTGCCGCCACGGAGGCCCGGCTGCGCGAAATCGAGTTGCAACGGAAGCGCAACGAGATCAGCGAAGACGAGGTCCTGCGCGACCTCGAAGTCATCGCCGTGATGTGGCGCGGCGACGCCATCGAGGTGAAGACGCTGGATATGCTGAGCCGGCTTTATGCCGCGAAGGGGCGCTATCAGGACGCATTCGCGGCTGTTCGCGCCGCAACCGTCCTGCAGCCGAATTCCCTGCTATCGCGAAAAATGCAGGATGACGCCTCGGCGCTGTTCGAGCAGATCTTCAACGGTTCGAAGGGCGACGAGCTTCCCCCTGTGGAAGCCCTTGCGATGTTCTACGAGTTTCGCGATCTCACGCCGATCGGCCGCCGCGGCGATGAGATGATCCGGCGGCTCGCTGATCGCCTCGTTGCGGTCGATCTGCTCGAGCAGGCGAGCGAACTGCTGCAATACCAGATCGATCACCGGCTCGAAGGTTCGGCGCGCGCGCAGGTCGCGTCGCGTCTTGCGATGGTCTATCTGATGAATCGCAAGCCGGAGCGCGCCATCGCGGCGCTGCGCACCACGCGGATTGCCGATCTGGCCGGTGAGATTCGCCAGCAGCGCCTGTTGCTGGAAGCGCGGGCGCAGACCGACATCGGCCGCCACGACCTTGCACTCGACATCATCTCGAATGTCTCGGGGCGCGAAGCCGTCCGCCTACGCTCGGACATTTACTGGGCGTCGCGGCGCTGGCGCGAGTCCGCCGAGCAGATCGAACTGCTGTATGGCGACCGCTGGCGCGATTTCCAGCCGCTGACCCCGACCGAGAAGAGCGATGTCATTCGCGCCACGATTGGATACGCACTGGCGGAAGACGCCATCGGTCTCGCGCGGTTTCGCGAGAAGTACACGCCGAAGATGGAGGGCGGCGCCGATCGCGCGGCCTTCGATCTGGCATCGAAGCCGGCCACCGCGAACAGCGCCGACTTTGCTCGGATCGCGAAAATGGCGGCGACCATCGACACGCTCGACGGGTTCCTGCGCGAAATGAAGCAGCGTTTCCCCGACGCCATGGCCCGCGCCAAGCTGCCACCGGAAATCAAGACCGATCCGAATCCGACGGGATCGTTGCCGGCCATCAAAGGCCTGAGGCCCGTCGCAGCCGCGCGCTGATCTCGCCGTCATGGCGAGCAAAAAGCTCCTCGCAATGACGAGGCCCAGACCACTTTCGTTTGCTATCCGCCGCCGTAGCTTTGCACCAGACTGCCCGCCACCAGTGACCAGCCGTCCACCAGCACGAAAAAGATCAGCTTGAACGGCAGCGAGACCACCACGGGCGGCAGCATCATCATGCCCATCGACATCAGCACCGAGGCGACCACGAGGTCGATGATGAGGAACGGCAGGAACAGCAGGAAGCCGATCTCGAACGCCCGCTTCAATTCGGAAATCATGAAAGCGGGGACCAGGATGCGCAGCGACATCTGCTCGGGCGATGCCGCCGGCGGCTCGCCGGACAGATCCATGAACAGCTTGAGGTCCTTCTCGCGCACATTCTTCTGCATGAAGCCGCGCAGCGGAGCCGTGCCGCGTTCGAACGCCTGCTCGACGCTGATCTGGTTGGCGACCAGCGGCTTGATGCCGTCGTCGTAGGCTTTCTGCAGCACGGGACCCATCACGAAGCCGGTCAGGAACAGCGCCAGCGCGATGATCACCGAGTTCGGCGGCGCGGTGGCGGTGCCGAGCGCCGTGCGCAACAGCGACAGCACGACCACGATGCGCGTGAACGACGTCATCATGATCAGGATCGACGGCGCGATCGACAGCACCGTCAGCAGCGCGATCAGCTGGATCGCGCGCTCGGTGACGCCGCCATTGCCGGCGCCGAGATTGATGCTGATATCCTGCGCGTTCGCCGGATCGATCAGGAACCCGGCGGTGGCGACAAGACTGGCAAAAAATAAAACTCTACGCGGTGTTTTCGAAGGGCTCACGCGGGAGGCTTTGGACGGCCGAGCAGGCTGGCCATCTCGTCTTCGAGATTCTCGAACGGTGTCGCCGGCGTTGATGCCGGCGGCGGAGCCGGAGGACCTGCCGGGCGCGGGGCGCTTTCGGATCGCGGCGGCGGACGGCTTGGCATGGGTTCAGGCGCGACCGATGGCGCGCTCGGACGCTCGACGGGACCGACCGGCGGCGTGCGCGGTTCTCCAGCGTCGAAACGCGGTTCGCTTCCGGGCCGGCGCAGCGCGGCTTCGAGCCGTTGCGCCATATCCGCCAGATTTTGATCGGCCGACGATAACGCGGTATCGGCCGGGCGCGGCGGCGGGCGGGGTGTTGGCGGCGGCATCTTCGGCGCGCCGTCACTGGACCGCGGCATCCGTGGCATCAACGGTTCGTTGCGTTCGCTGCGCGGGATGGCGCGGGATGGTTCGGAACGCAGCGAAGGCTCGGGCCGCACCATAGGTTCCGGCGCAAAGCTCGCCATCGAATCGGCTCCGTGGCGATCGGGCAGCGGAGGCGGGGGACGGCGCGTGTCGTCGGCAAACGGAGCGCGGAGCGGACGCGGCGGCAATTCCGGCACCGGCGGTTCGCGGTGCTCGAACGGGTCGCGGGTTTCACTGTCGGACCAGCCGGCGTCAGGCGCCAGCCGCGGCGGGAGCTCGGTTCCGGCGGGCGACCGCGTGGTCTGGTCGCGCTGCGGAACGCCGCGAACGATATTGGGCTCGACCACGACGTCGGTCGGTCCGCCGATCATCAACAGGTGCTCGACGTTGTCACGCCGGACCAATACCAGCCGGCGGCGGCCGTCGACGGCCGCGGCATCGATCACGGCGAGCCGGGGCATGCGTCCGCGATTCGCGCCCGATCCGAGGCTGTTTCCGCCAAATCTGCGAACCAGCCAGGCGGCAACTCCGATCAACGCAAGAACGATGACGAAGGCTATGAAGAACCAAAGCGTTTGCGGCATGTCCTGTCCCCGTCAAACTATACGTTTATCTATGCCAGATTCGCAGGTCGCTCGCCGCGAAACAAGCAGCCAGTGTCCTGAATCCGAAGTTCGCTTCATTTGCGAACCACCACGCCTGTGACGAGTTGGGTTCGAAACGCGAGTGACCGTTAATTCCCGACGGCAAATACTGCCGCCGGCGAATGAGTAACCCATAAAGTGCCCCGGCCCAAAAGACTTCTTGTGCCGGAACTTCAATGACTTGCCCGATTGGAGGCATTTCGTGGCGAAAGTGGGTCAAGCCGGTTCTTAACTCCTTATTAACCATACACACGGCAAATTCTGCCTACCTGAGGCATCGCGCTTCGGGTCACAGGCGGAGCAGGCCGATGGCCATTACAGATCTTCCCATGTTGTCCGCACTTCGCACCAAGATGCAGTGGCATCAGGAGCGTCAACGGGTGCTTGCGGAAAACGTCTCGCATTCCGACACGCCAAACTTCAAGCCGCGCGATCTGGTGGCGCCCAAATTCGACGCTACTGGAACGGGACCGGTGACCGGCACGATGCCGTCCCTTTCGATGGCGCGGACTAGCCCCGGCCACATCCAGGGCGCTGGCGTCAGCGACAGTTTCAATTCGAACAACCGCGGCGGCTACGAGACGAGACCGGCCGGCAACGCGGTCAATCTCGAGGACGAGATGCTGAAAGTGTCCGCCAACCAGGGTGACTACGCAGCGGTGACCGCGCTCTACAGCCGCAGTCTAGGTCTTCTGAAGACCGCCATCGGGAAGCGGTGACACATGATCGCGTTTAAAGGAGCAAGGTCATGAGCGACGGCAATGATTTTCTGCGGTCGATGAGCATCGCGACATCGGGTCTGCGCGCGCAGGCGGGCCGGATGCGGGTGATTTCCGAAAACATCGCCAACGCGGATTCCACCGCGAAAACTGCTGGTGCGGACCCGTATCGCCGCAAGGTGCCGACGTTCTCTTCCGAACTCGACCGTACTCTCGACGCGCGGGTCGTCACCCTCGGCAAGATCAAGCCGGACAATTCCGAATTCCGCGTCAAGCACGAGCCAAGCAACCCGGTGGCCGATGCCAACGGCAACGTTAAATACCCCAACGTGAACCCGCTGGTCGAAATGACCGACATGCGCGAAGCGCAGCGGTCCTACGAAGCCAATCTCAACATCATTTCCGCCACGCGCCGCATGATCCAGCGCACCCTCGACATCCTCAAGGCCTGACAAAGGGAAATAACTCATGGCTTCGCCAACAGTCGCTGCCAATGCCTATGCAAGCCTTGCGAAAATCATGGAGTCTGCCGGGGGAGCCGCGAGCGGCGCCGGCAAGGCGGGAGAAACCGGCGGCGTGTCGTTTGGCGCGCTGCTCAAGGAAACGCTCGGCAACGTCATGGATGCGGGCAAAAAATCCGACGCGCAGACCATCGCGATGGCGCAGGGCAAGGCCAACGTCATGGACGTCGTGACCGCGGTGGCCGAAACCGACGTCGCCGTCTCGACGCTGGTGTCGGTGCGCGATCGCGTGATCCAGTCATACGAAGACATCATGCGGATGCCGATCTGATTTTCCGGACTTTGTGACGTGCCTGCGGGCAGGGGATTGAAATGACTGGTGCCGAAGTTCTCGACGTGTCGCGCGATGCAATCTGGACCATCGTAAAGGTGTCGTCGCCGCTCCTGATCGTCGGCCTCGTGGTCGGCGTGGTGATCTCGCTGATTCAGGCGCTGACGCAAATTCAGGAGCAGACGCTGGTGTTCGTGCCAAAAATTCTCGCGATTTTCGTCACGCTGGTGCTGGCGCTGCCCTACATGGCCGATGCGCTGAACAGCCAGATGCTGCGGATATCGTCGCGAATCATCGGCGGCTAGCGCATGATTGAAGGCCTGATGTTCCAGGATCTGATGTTCAGAGGCTGGACGTTCAAAGGTCTTCCAGAGGCAAGTCCTTCCGAGGCAAGTCTTCCATGCGTGTCGATATCTCGCTGCTTCCGGCGCTTGCCGCGGCATTCATGCTGGTGTTTGCGCGTATCGGCGCCATGGTGATGCTGCTCCCCGGATTCGGTGAAGCCAATATCCCTGTCCGGGTCCGGCTGGCCATCGCGCTGGCGCTCACGCTCATCATCCTGCCGCTTCACCGCAGCGCCTATCAGGTCGACATGACCTCGATGGCGCCGCTGCTGGTGCTGATGGTTCATGAGATCATCATCGGCGTCGTGCTCGGGGCGACCGCGCGGGTGACGCTGTCGGCGCTGGCGGTTGCGGGCTCGGTCATCGCGCAGCAGCTCGGCCTTGGTTTCGTGACCACGATCGATCCGACGCAAGGTCAGCAGGGCGCGCTGATCGGCAACTTCCTGACGTTGCTGGGACTGACCCTGCTGTTCGCGACTGACATGCACCATCTGGTGATCGCAGCGTTGAACGAGAGCTACAACGCCTTCTCCCCGGGCGAGCTGATGCCGAGCGGCGACGTCGCGGCGCTGGCGACCAAGGCTTTCGCAACCGCGTTCAAGATCGGTATCCAGTTGTCCGCGCCGTTCATTGTGTTCGGCCTGGTCTTCAACCTCGGTCTCGGCGTGCTGGCGCGGCTGATGCCGCAGATGCAGGTCTTCTTCGTCGGTGTGCCGCTTTCCATTCTGGGCGGGTTCCTGATTCTCGCCGTCGTCATCGCCACCATGATGGGCACGTTCCTCGACTATTTCAGCGGTGTCCTCATTTCCCTCGCGCCGCGAAGCTGAGGGCAGGGCATGGCCGACGAGGATAAAGAATCAAAAACACAAGACCCCACGCAAAAACGTCTCGACGATGCGCTGGAAAAGGGCGATGTCGCCAAAAGTCAGGAGGTCAATACCTGGTTCGTGATCGCGGCCTCGACGTTGCTGCTGTCGTCGTTCTCGGGATCGATCAGCATCGGCATTGAAGTGCCGATGCGCAATCTTCTGATGAACATGCATCAGATTCGCGTCGATGGCCCCGGATTGCTGTCGCTTTTGACCCGGATCGAGATGATGCTGATCGGCGTACTGGGAATTCCGCTGCTGCTGCTGCTGATCGCCGGCATCGGCAGCAACCTGATCCAGCATCGGCTGGTGTGGTCGGCGGATCCGCTCACCCCGAAGTTCAGCAAGATTTCGCCGGCGGCGGGCGCTGCCCGGCTGTTCGGCAAGCAGGCGGGCGCGAACTTCCTCAAGGGCGTTTTCAAGGTGATCGCGGTCGGCGTCGTCATGGCCCTGGTGCTGTGGCCCGAACGCCACCGCCTCGACGCCATGGTCCGGTTCGATCCGATATCCCTTCTGACGGTGACCAAGACGATTTCCGTGCAGTTGATGGGAACCGTGGTGGCGATGCTCGCCGTGGTCGCCACGCTCGATTACCTGTTCCAGTACCGGCAGTGGTTCGAGCGGCAGAAAATGTCGTTCCAGGAAATGAAGGAAGAGTACAAGCAGTCCGAAGGCGATCCTCATATCAAGGGCCGCATCCGGCAGATCCGCTTCGCCCGCATGAAGAAACGCATGATGGCGGCGGTTCCAAGTGCTTCGGTCATCATCACAAACCCGACGCACTACGCGGTCGCGCTGAAATACGAGAAGGGCATGGCCGCACCGATTTGCGTGGCCAAGGGCATCGATGTGCTCGCGCTGAAGATCAGGGAGATCGCGGGCCTTCACAATGTGCCCATTGTCGAGAATGTTCCGCTCGCCCGCGCGCTTCACGCAAGCGTCGAGATCGATGACGAAATTCCGGTCGAACACTATCACGCGGTCGCCGAGGTGATCGGCTACGTCATGCGCCTGCGGCGCGGGGTGACGGGCCTTGGGTAATCAAGGATTTGGCCAAGGCCGCATGGCCGCTCCTCTAGCGCGGCTGTTGGCGCGGTCGTAATGTATCTTGCGTCGGGATGCCCGATTCAGGCACTCAGGGGCTTGTGAAGCCGATTTCCAACAGGCTGCGATGACAACCGACACAGACGGCGATCTGCGTTCCTCCTTTGCCACTCCGCTTGAACCGGCGCGGCGCGGCGGCAGCATCCTGCTGGTGCTGCTGGTGGCGGGCGCGATCATTGCCGCGGCGGTGGCCTTCATGACGCTGGGCCGCAGTCAGGCCCAGCCCTACATTCTGGCGCTGCTGGCCTTGCTTGCCATGGTCGGGCTGTTCACCCTGTTCGCCTTCGCCGCAGGCATCGTCAGGTTCGCCGACCGCCTCGCGGAAGACCCGATCACGCGCCCGATCGCCGATCATGCGTTCGACGGGCTCGCGGTGACCGATCAGCGCGGCCATGTCGTTTATGCCAACACCGCCTATCTCGCGCTCACCGGAGCGTCCAGTCCCAACGAGGTACGCCCGGTGGAGCGGGTTTTCATCGGCAACCCGGATGTTTCCGAAGCCGTGTTTCGCCTGCTCAAGGCGGCGCGTGAAGGCAAGCGCCAGCAGGAAGAGGTTCGCGTCGCGGGCGTGGATAATGCGCATGGCCGCTGGCTGCGGATGCGCGTCCGCCCGCTGGCGTCCGACAAGCGCCAGTCGAAGTTCGCTGTCTGGTCAGTCGCCGACATCACCCGCGACCGCGAGCGCCAGGAAGACGTCTTCCAGGAATTGCAGCACGCCATCGAGTATCTCGATCACGCGCCCTGCGGCTTCTTCTCGGTTAACGCGGCGGGCGAGCTCGTCTACGTCAACGCGACGCTCGCCAACTGGCTGGACTACGATCTTGCTGAAATCGGCTCCGGCGGGCTGAAAGTTGCCGACATCATGTCCGGCGACGGAGCGTCGCTTCTGACGTCGATCGTGCCGGAGCCGGGCGAAGTCAAAACCGAGGTGTTCGATCTCGATCTTAGGATGCGCAACGGCAAGACCATGCCGGCGCGGCTCTATCACAAGCTGGCGTTCGGCGCGGACGGTGCGCCCGGCGCGTCGCGAACGCTGGTGATCAACCGCGCGCGCGACGATCATGCGGACCCGCAGCGCGCGGCGGAAGTGCGCTTCATGCGCTTCTTCGACCACACGCCGATGGCGATTGCGACCGTCGACAAGTCGGGCAACGTCGTGCGCGCCAATGCCCGCTTTGCGAAGCTCACCCAGAGCCTCTCGCCGGCCGGCGGCGCCAGCAAGTCGATCTTCGCGGTGGTCAACGAGCGTGAACGCGGCGAACTGGTCGCTGCGATCAACAAGGCTGCCGACGGGCAGGGCGACATTCCGCCGGTCGAGGCGATGCTGGACAGCGCCAAGGAGCGCTGGGGCCAGTTCTTCGTCACGTCCGTGGAGCAGGACGCGCGCGACGCCGAGGCGGCGATCGTCTACCTGTTCGAGACCACCGAGAAACGCACGCTGGAAAACAGCTTCGCGCAGTCGCAGAAGATGCAGGCTGTGGGTCAGCTCGCCGGCGGCATCGCCCACGATTTCAACAACGTGCTCTCCGCCATCATGATGGCGAACGACTTCCTGCTGAACGCGCACAAACCGACCGATCCGTCGTTCCAGGACATCATGCAGATCAAGCAGAACGCCAACCGGGCCGCCGCGCTGGTGCGGCAGCTGCTGGCGTTCTCGCGCAAGCAGACGCTGCGTCCGCAGGTGCTCGACATCGGTGACGTGCTGTCCGACCTCAACGTGCTGCTGAAGCGATTGCTCGGCGAGAAGGTGAAGCCCGAGTTCGTCTATGGCCGCGACCTGTGGCCGGTGAAGGCCGACCTCTCGCAATTCGAGCAGGTCATCGTCAATCTCGCGGTGAACGCGCGAGACGCGATGCCCGATGGCGGCAAGCTGACCATCCGCACGGCCAATGTCTCCGCCAGGGATTCCGAGCGGCCCGAGTACAAGGGGATGCCCGCAGCCGATTACGTCGCGATCGAGGTTGCCGACACCGGCAGCGGCATTCCGGCCGACATCGTCGACAAGATTTTCGAACCGTTTTTCTCGACCAAGGAAGTCGGCAAGGGAACGGGCCTCGGCCTGTCCACGGTCTACGGCATCGTCAAGCAGACCGGCGGCTTCATTTATGTCGACTCGATACCGGACCACGGCACGACATTCCGGATTTTCCTGCCGCGTCATCACCCCGAGGTGGAAACGGTTCAGGAGATCGCTGCCAGCGAAGTTGCAGCGAGCGTCGCGGCCAAAACCAAGGCGCCGGATCTTACCGGACAGGGCACCATCCTGCTGGTCGAGGACGAGGACGGATTGCGCTCACTGAATGCGCGTGGCCTGCGCTCGCGTGGTTACACGGTGATCGAGGCGGAGAACGGTCTCGATGCGCTGGAAGCGCTGGAGCGTGAAGAAGGCGCTGTCGATCTCGTGGTGTCCGACGTGGTGATGCCGGAAATGGACGGCCCAACCATGTTGATCGAGATGCGCAAGCGCAATCCCGATCTGCGAATCATCTTCGTGTCCGGATACGCCGAGGATGCTTTCGAGAAGAGCCTGCCCGAGAACCAGCAGTTCAACTTCCTTCCCAAGCCTTTCACGCTGAGCCAGCTTGTCGCAGCGGTGAAGGAAACGATGACGGCGGCGTCCTGAAAACTGTCACAATTGGGCACAACGGGGCGCCAAAACGCCTCTGAGGGTGGCCCGCGACTGAGCGCCGCAGCCGGTTCCGTGCGTATCTGCTTCCCTTTCCTCCGCCGGTGCCCATGTTAGGACGTGTCCCCGCCGGGGGAACGTCGCCCCAATGAGGGCTGAGAGGGAACGAACATGATTTTTCCAAAGCGCATCCGCGCCGTCATCAAAACGCTGGCCGTTGTCGCGGCCGTGGCGATGCCGTTGGTGATTGCCGTCTCGTCGTCGGTTGATGCCCGCGTCAGCAGCGGCGGCAGCCGCGGTTCGCGGACATACTCCGCGCCGCCGTCCACGGCGACCGCGCCCAACAGCGCGCAGCCCATCCAGCGCAGCATCACCCAGCCTGGCACGAAGGCTCCTGCCGCTGCACCCGCAGCCGGCGGCTTCCTCAATCGGCCCGGCCTGCTCGGCGGTCTCGCCGCCGGCTTCCTTGGCGCCGGTCTGCTCGGCATGCTGTTCGGCGGTGGCCTGTTCAGCGGTCTCGGCAGCCTGTCGTCGATCTTCGGCCTGATCATCCAGCTCGGACTGGTCTATCTTGTGGTGCGGCTCGCCATGTCGTGGTGGAAGCGCCGCAATGCGCCGGCCTATGCCGGTGCCTCGGCCGCTCCCGGCCCGGCGCCTGCGCAGCAGCAGGGCCCGCTCGCGAGCATGCGGACAGGCTTTGGCTTTGGCGGCGGTTCGGGCGACGCACCGCTCGAAATCACGCCAGATGACTATGACTCGTTCGAGCGCCTGCTCGGCGAGGTCAACACCGCATGGTCCAATCAGGATATCGCCAAGCTGCACACGCTGGCGACGCCCGAGATGGTGTCCTACTTCACCTCGGACCTCAACGCGAACAAGGAGCGCGGCGTGGTCAATACCGTGTCCGATGTCAAGCTGCTGCAGGGCGATCTTGCGGAAGCCTGGCGTGAAGGCCCGACCGACTACGCAACCGTGGCGCTGCGCTTCTCGCTGATCGACAAGACCGTCGAGATCGCCAGCGGCAAGGTCGTCGAAGGCGGCGACACGCCGACTGAAGTCACCGACGTGTGGACGTTCACGCGGCGTCCCGGCAGCGGATGGGAAGTGTCGGCGATCCAGTACGCCTGAGCCGCTTCGGTTCCAGTCCAGATCAAGGCGTCGCGCTCGCGCGGCGCCTTTTCGTTTGTCGATCACCGGAGGCCCGGGAATAAGTCGCGCCGTTGTGTGTTGAACTTAGCTCACCGCGCGTTCAAAGAAGCGCGTCCAGGAACGTCCAATTATTCAAGAAAATTTCAAAGGGAGAGATAAGTGTCCAGATTGTCGATCATTGCAGCTTCACTCGTTGTTTTCGCAACCGCGCCGGTTCATGCGCAGCAGGCGAACATGACATTCTTCATCACCAGCACCCCGATCGGCAACGGCGGCAATCTCGGCGGATTGGCCGGCGCGGATAATCAATGCCAGACACTGGCGCAGGCGGCCGGCGCCGGTGCGAAGACCTGGCGCGCGTATCTCTCGACACAGGCCGCCGACGGCAAGCCCGCAATCAACGCCAAGGACCGGATCGGGAAGGGGCCGTGGACCAACGCGAAGGGTGAGGTGGTCGCCAAGGATGTTGCGGACCTGCACGGCGCCAACGCGTTGACCAAGCAGTCGGCTCTGAACGAGAAGGGCGAGGTCATCAACGGCCGCGGCGATACGCCAAACCGGCATGACGTTCTGACCGGATCGCAGCCCGACGGAACCGCCTTCGCAGCCGGCGACGACAAGACCTGCAAGAACTGGACAAGCAGCACGCAGGGCTCGGCTGTGGTCGGTCATTCCGATCGCATCGGATTGCGCGATGACGACGCATCGAAATCCTGGAATTCTTCGCACGGTTCGCGGGGACCGGATGGCGGCTGTTCGCAGAACGATCTGAAGAGCACCGGCGGCGACGGGCTCTTGTATTGTTTCGCGTCGAACTGATTTTCACGAAAGACGTTGACCACTCGGCGCGGAGGCTCTCCGCGCCGAAACCGTTTTGAGGTTTCCATGCGCTATGAACTTTACTACTGGCCGACCATTCAGGGACGCGGCGAATATGTCCGCCTCGCGCTGGAAGACGCCGGCGCGGATTATGTCGATGCCGCCCGGCGCAGCGGCGGCGTAAGCAGGATGATGGCGATGATGAAAGGACGCGGTGTGACGCCGCCGTTCGCGCCTCCGTTTCTGAAAGCCGGCAAGCTCGTGATCGGGCAGACCGCGAACATCCTTCTCTATCTCGGCGCGCGTCATGGTCTTGCGCCGAAAGCCGAAGCGCAGCGTCTCTGGGTGCATCAACTTCAGCTGACCATTGCCGATTTTGTCGTCGAGGTTCACGACACCCATCATCCGCTCGGGCCGACGCTTTATTATGAAGACCAGCGGCCCGCCGCGAAGAAACGCACCGGGGAATTCTGGAGCGAGCGCGTGCCGAAATTCCTCGGCTATTTCGAGCGATTGATCGATGGCAGCGGCGGGCCCTATCTCAACGGCCGCAGGCTGTCTTACGCAGACCTGTCGCTGTTCCAGATCGTCGAGGGCCTGCGCTATGCGTTTCCGAACAACATGAAACGCTTCGAGCGCAAGGTGCCGCGCGTGATCGAACTGCATGACCGGGTCGCGGCGCGGCCCAACATCAAGGCCTACCTCGCAAGCGAGCGGCGCATTCCGTTCAATGAGGACGGCATCTTCCGCCGCTACAAGGCGCTGGACGGCTGAAGCGCTTCCGTCGAATGTGAATGTTCAACGCCTTGACTTTCCCCGCCTGAAACGCTCGTTGAGCAGCGACGCCTTCCGGCATCTGAGGAGTTTCCCATGAAGATCACCCCATCCGGCTCCGTGCCGACCAAGCGCGCGCCCGCATCCTATTTCACCGGCACCGTGTGGCAGGACCCGGTGATTGAGACGCCTGCGCCCGGACGTCTCAATGCGACGCGCGTGACCTTCGAGCCCGGCGCGCGCACCGCGTGGCACACCCATCCTGTTGGCCAGACACTTTATGTGCTCTCCGGCCGCGGACGCGTGCAGACCGAAGGCGAGCCCGTGCGCGAGATTCGCCCCGGCGACGTGGTGTGGATTCCGCCCGGCGAAAAGCACTGGCATGGCGCAGCACCAACCAGCCTGATGACTCACCTCGCGATGCAGGAGTCCGAGAACGGCAGCTTCGCGACATGGCTCGAGCATGTCACCGACGCGCAGTATGCGGAAAACCCGGTGGAGTGATCGCGTTGTGGTGTCGCGGTTATGCGCCTGTCGCATTTTTCCGCGAGATCGTGCTTATCATTTCGTTTGGAAACATGTCTGAAACGCTGACGCATCCTGTTGCGCGGCGCAATGTCGATTGCGCTTGACGGGTTGCTCTCTCGCGCATTTAGTTTCGCGGTCTGGGAGGTGCGTCATGGCAGCATCGGATTGCAGCTTTCTTCTCAACAAAAATCCCTGTGCCCAATGCGGCACGCTGATTAGCTCGCCGCTCTGGTCGGAGCGCGAGCGCAACCGTGTCTCGTACCTCTGGTCATGCAAGGCTTGCGATTATCAGTTCGTGACGATCGCGATCCTCAAATCCGAGGCGCTGGAGGTTCCAGTTCCGCAGCCAGCAATAGCCGCCTGAATCTTCACGCGTCGGTGCGGATCAGCGCGAGACCGGATTCCGGATCATGCCGCTTGCGCAGATGCGCCGGGCTTTCGGTCAGGATGACTTCGAGAGTGGGGCGCGCGCCGATGGCGCTGATCTGCGCGGCGGTAATCTTTTCGCGGGTCACGAAATCCGTGAGGCAGGCCATTACCTCGTCGCCAGTGGCGAGGATGACCGCGAAAGTGCGCTGGCCGTCGCGTTATGCAGCAGCCTGGATCGCATCGGCGGGGTTTCCTTTGACGGGGGCCAACCGCGCGCGGGCAGGAGGGTTCCCGAATCGCCGCCGTTGCCGCAATGCTGTCGCATTCACGCTGTCTGTTGAGGTCTCACCCCAATCACCCAGCAGGAGGACCGATGCGCATCGTCACCCCCGCCATCTACGCAGCCCTGCTCGGGGGCGCGATCTATGTCGCCGTTGCGCAGAACCCGCTGCCGAACGCCATCGCGTCAGTGCAGCCTGAGGGCACCAAGCTCGCTTATGCAGTGCCGACCGATAGCAAGTCGCCGCCGGTGATGCGTGTCGGCAAGCGCGAGACCTGCCGCCAGTCGATTGCGCCGAAACATCTCGGCAAGCATCAGGCGCGCGACCAGATGCAGCTTTGCGTGGCGCAGGCGCGCGTCGAATGCCTCAAGCAGGCCATCGACCAGAAGCTGCGCGGCGCGGCCCGCCGGGTTTATGTGAAGAGCTGCGTCGCGGCCTGAGCCGACCCGCCTTAGTAGATCAGCGAACTCCCAAAGCGCGAAGCTGCGGTTTCCGCAGCAGCCGCTTCCGAAGCCGTGGTTTCCGTCGTCTCTGGCTGTGCTTCACGCATCGGCACGGCCGGGAGTTGCAGCACCGTCGCCCACTGACCGGGATCGAGCTGGGTCAGCAACACGAGCTGTCCATCGGGAAATTCCAGCGCGTCATGGTGCCGGTTCGGATTGTCGAGATCGACGGTCCGGAACCGCGCGACGGTATGACGAACCTTTTTCCTGAAGAACGCGCCGTCGAAATCGACCGCCCGGTCGAACGCGAGTTCGGTGCCGGGGCGGACACAGACAGCGACATTCGGCTCGCCTTCGCCGGTGAAGCCACGGGTGACTGTCAGGGGGAATTTTGTGGAGACCAACCGCTCGCCAACCCTGGCGGGCCGGCTTGCGACGGCATGCAGGCTATAATCACACATTGCGGTTACTCCTGTTCGGATCAACCGGGTGATGCGCGGTGATAAAAAGGTAATGCTCTCAGGGCGGCGTTGATATGATGGCGCGCCGTCACCTTTTCGTGAAACGAAGAAGCCCCGCGACACCGACGACAACGCGCTGCGCGCAACGCCCCGATTTGGTTTTCAGATGGTGCGCCTGGACGCTTCTCGCGAAAATCCTGGCGCCGATCAGCGGCTCATGTGAACGGGTGCCTTCGCGCCCATGCGCGCGGCGCATTTTTCCCGCGCCATGCGTTCGGCGAGTTCGACGATCTTGAGTCGGCCCTGCATGTTGGGAATCGACCGGAACGCGGCCAGCAGGCGCTGCGCTTCCTCGTCCGATGTCACCAGAATATCCTTGAGCATTGTCCGTCCCTGCGACTTCAAGCGTCTCTTGGTTAGGGCCGTCTCTTAGTCGCTGGACGTTACCATTCGGTTCATGCGCGAATGTGACGGTTTGTCATGCCGCACAGCCATGGTTAAGCGGGCGTGAGCGCGGCGAGGGGAACAATTTTGTCCGTACGTGCGCTCGCCAATCGTCATGATCCGTTGTTCCGCGCGATTTCTCTCCACGTCGTCCCCGCGAAGGCGGGGACCCATACTTCGGGGCACTCGATGTTGTCGCGATAGCGGGCCAATTCTTTCCTTCGCACGTTACATCCGGTGGTTATGGGTCCCCGCTTTCGCGGGGACGACATCGTGGGTGAGCGAGCGCATTGCCTTACTCCGAATCCCAGATTCAATTTTCAAACAGCCGTGCGCGATCACCCCTGTTGTTGTGACGGCGCGGGGGCGCCCGAATTCATCTCATGCGCCTTGCACCCAAATGAGGGCGCGCGGAACGCCGGATGCGCCAACGCATCCGCAGCCCCGTGTGCAAAAGTAAAAAGCACACGAGCGTAGTCACCACGGTTGCGCCGGTTACATCCGGCGTTCCGCACGCGGTGGTGCTCCGGCTTGCTTCGTGCTCTCCCCGGCGAACGCCCGTGGGCTGTCACCGTCGTCTCCGCTGAGGCCGATGCTTCCGGTTGGAAGCAAACGGGGCAGACCGGATTTCGCAGGACCACACGACTTGGGCCGGCGCGGATGTTGCGCGGTCATGCAAGCGTTGCCGCCCGCAATCCCGCGCACAGCGTGGTCCGTCTAGCGCTTGCTCGGATGGTTCACACGCCCTTTGTACAAGGAACGCGCCCCGCCATCCTCGCGCGCGCCTGACGCTGCCGCGCCACCGCATCCCGCCCCGCGTATCGTGACGATCGCGAAACGCCCCTCATGACGGGGCGGGATGAATAGGAATATAGTCTTTAGATCAAAAATGTCAATAGCTGCGGTGTTATCTGGCGCTGGCGGAGGGTTTAACGCTCGCGTCCACGACGACGATATCGGAAGTTTTATCACCGCGCTTTGCGGCTGCGTTTTTTGCCTCAAATATCGTCTCAAGTTTCTTGCCGATTTTACCCACATCTATGATGAGGAAAATAGCGTCGAACGCTTTAGCGGCGGTGGTGTAAACTTGGATTTGTGTCTTGTAGCCGTGTACCACAGCACCGGTAGATAATTTGAGCTCGACAAGTATTCGTCCGGCATATCCGGAAGAGAATTTGAAATCTACCGGACCGCCACCGCTGTCCGTTTCGGGGCTAATATCTAAATTATTTGCCCTGCAATAGACGTCGGCAATCGCGAAAAAGAGTCGTTGTGCGGCTTTCTCAGTGCGCGGTTTGTTTCCATTCCATAAAAGATAGTTGATGCCATTGGACTCGATAAGCTCCCTGAAGTGTTCAACGATTGTATCTACTATGGAGCGTAACTCTTTATGAGTTTTGGTCGCGGGCTTCTTAATTTTAAGTGGGAATTTTTTTCCGACCTCGGCTAAGGCTTCTCTGAATATACGATGTCCTTCGGGGTCAGCTTCAAAGTCGTAGGAATCCTCACTGAGGTTGTATGCCGCCGCCATGAGGGCTTTGAATGATTTTTGATCTTTTAAGGCACTTGCCCGAAGTTGGTCCTTTTGTTTTTTGCCCGAGATCATCCAAACATTGCCTAGATATTTATTCACGCGATCTCGAATTTTTTGATTTTCGATTGCTGCCGTTTCAATGTCAGACCAGTCAGATGCTATGGGTAAGTCTCTGAGAATATCGTTCGGCGCCAATAGCTGAGGTTTTCCGGAGTATTTATTGTAAGGTAACTTCGCTTCGATGCCGTCGACGAATTGCAGCTTGGTCTTTATGCCTAATTTGCGAGCCGCGTCCGCTGTCAACTCAACAAGTACAGGTAGAAGTGCATTAGCAGTCATATCGCCTATTGTGTCGGGTCCGACGCCTTCCTCAAGAAGTCCAACCAAACTGAACAGTTCGGGGTCCACGATTCCTAGATCGATAATTTCCTTCGCTGTGCGCAAAATGGCGTTTTGGATGTTTTTAGGTATATCTCTGCCCCGCGTAGTGCCGCCACCAAAGCCCAAGCAGAGTTCTGGTCTCTCATCAAGTTTGAGCAAACGCGCGGAATTTCGCCAAGCAACATCGCCGATTGTCTTCGAATGTTGAAGCAGTTGAATGACTTTTCCAAAATGCTCAGCAAACTGAGCAACTCCCTTTGATTTAATTAATGGGTGCTTGCTTGATTCCAAAAGTACGGGGTCAATAAATAGCTTCGTATCGGCAGTGAGGATGGGATCAAGCAAGCCTAGTTTGTCGATTTTTTTTGGATCAACCTTGAATTCTTGACTAAATAGAATTGGATTCGAGATGCGAGCCAAGTTGAGCTCCTATGTTGCCCTCACACACCCTTTTCGCGCGACATCGTGATCCGCACACCGGTCTTGGCGACGGTGCAGTGGATGTCGAGGCGGCGGTAGCGTGAATCAATGTTGTAGCCGCGGATGATGTTGGTGCGCTTGACGCAGCGGCGCGCGCCGTTCTCCGCGTCCTTCTTCGGAATCGTGAACACCAGCGCCGACGCCGTTCCGATGAAATCGTAATAGGCGTCGTCGGGCTTCTTCTTGTCGGTGGAGGCGAACACGTCGTTGCTGCGGTTGCGGCTCTGGCAGCCGAGCGAGGCCTGCTTCACCGCCGGGTGTTCGAGATAGATCACGCCGGCGACCGTCTTGCCGACCTTGAGCCCCGGGATCTGCCCCGCGAGGTCCTTCGCCAGATCGTCGCAGCGGTCGGCGCGGGCAGGGGTGACGCCAAGCGCGGCCACGGCCAGCACGAGCGCCGCTGCTGCGGCCGTAAATCCGGAAAATGCGATGCGTTGTGTCATGGTGTCCCCCGCGCCATTGAAGCGCGCGCGTTACGTTTGTGCAAGGTGTGCGAGGTGAGGGGTGCCATCTTCACCTCTCCCCGTTTACGGGGAGAGGTCGGAGGCTTCGCGAAGCGAAGGCTCCGGGTGAGGGGCCACACGGGCTTGCCCCTCACCCGCTCGCCTGACGGCTCGCGACCTCTCCCCGCAGGCGGGGAGAGGTAAGCAAAGTCAAAACCCGTAAATCATCACGCCGACGGCAAAGCCGACGATCATGACGATGCCGAACAGCGTCGGGACGGCGACCAGCAGCGTGGCGCGGCCAAGATGTTCGTTATGCGCAGCATAGGCGATGGCGCAGGCGGCCATCAGCGGAAAGGCGATGATCTTCGAAAGGGTCTCGACGGCGGAGAACGCGCTCCTGAATTCGAGTCCGTGCGCGGCCACCGACGGCATGTCGCTCAGCCATGTCATGATGATGATGGCGCCGAGCGCTATGATGGCGTGGCGCACGCGGCCCATCGCGGCAAACACGATGGCGGCGAGCGCCAGCACCGGATGCGCCGCCAGATGCGCCTTGATCAGCCCGCCGCCGATGCCCGATCCGATATGCGACATGTCGCCGAACAGCACCGGCGCGTCGGAGATGCCGAGGACCGTCTCGATCACCGCCAGGACGATCAGCGCGATGCGAAGCCCCATCATCGGCAATACTGGCTCGGGCGCGGCGGGCGAGGTGTCGGCAGCAGCGGTCGGCGTGGCGGTCGTCATGTCCTTAATCTTTCCTGGCGCGGCGGCTGGCGTACGGCCGCCCTGCAAGGGGGCATGGGCAGCTTTTGGCCATCTTCCCTTTGTCGGAAAAGCGATTAGAACGGTTCAAACGTCAGCCCTCCAGCGCCTGTCCCCTTGAAAAACCGGCGCTTTTTCGAACCGTGAGACCTCCATGAACGCTCCGATCCCAGTGCCTGCGCCGAAAGCCGTCCCGCCCTACAAGCACACCCCGCTGTTTCCGCTCGGGGCGGACAAGACACCGTACCGCAAGATTACCAGCGACGGCGTCCGCGTCGAGACGGTGATGGGCAAGGAGATGCTGGTGGTGACGCGCGAGGCGCTGCGCGCGCTGTCGGAAGCCGCCTTCGGCGACATCAACCACTACCTGCGGCCGGGGCATCTGGCGCAGTTGCGCAAGATTCTCGATGACACCGAGGCCAGCGACAACGACAAGTTCGTCGCGTTCGACTTTTTGAAGAACGCCAACATCGCCGCCGGCGGCATCCTGCCGATGTGCCAGGACACCGGCACCGCGATCATCATGGGCAAGAAGGGTTTTCGCGTCATCACCGAGGGCGACGACGAGGCCGCGCTGAGCGAGGGCGCGCGCGACGCTTACTTACGCCGGAACCTGCGCTATTCGCAGGTCGCACCCTTGTCGATGTTCGAGGAGAAGAACACCGCCAACAACATGCCGGCGCAGTGCGAGATCTATGCCGAGGGCGATGACAGCTACAAGTTCATGTTCATGGCGAAGGGCGGCGGCTCCGCCAACAAGAGCTTCCTGTTTCAGGGCACGCCGTCGCTGCTGACCAAGGATCGCCTTCATGCATTCCTGAAGGAAAAGGTGCTGACGCTCGGCACCGCCGCGTGCCCGCCGTATCACCTCGCCATCGTGATCGGCGGCACCTCGGCTGAACTCTGCATGAAGACGGTGAAGCTCGCCTCGGCGCGCTATCTCGATGAACTCCCGACCCACGGCTCGCCGGACGGCAATGCCTTCCGCGATCTGGAGATGGAGCAGGAAGTTCTCAAGATGACGCAGTCGCTCGGCGTCGGCGCGCAGTTCGGCGGCAAGTACTTCTGCCACGACGTGCGCGTGATCCGCCTGCCGCGTCACGGCGCGTCATTGCCGATCGGATTGGGCGTGTCGTGTGCTGCGGACCGTCAGGTGCTCGGCAAGATCACGAAGGACGGTGTCTATCTGGAAGAGCTGGAGCACAACCCCGCCCAGTATCTGCCGGCAGTGGAAGAGAAGCTCGGCGGCGAGGTGGTGCAGATCGATCTCAACCAGCCGATGAAGGATATTCTTGGCACGCTCACGAAGTATCCGACCAAGACGCGGCTGTCGCTCACCGGCACCATGATCGTGGCGCGCGACTCTGCGCATTCCAAGCTGCGGGAACGTCTGGAGAAGGGCGAGCCGCTTCCGGATTATTTCAAGAACCATCCGGTGTATTACGCCGGTCCGGCCAAGACGCCGGAAGGTTATGCGTCCGGCGCGTTCGGCCCGACCACGGCGGGGCGCATGGATAGTTTTGTTGATCAGTTTCAGGCAGCGGGCGGCTCGATGGTGATGCTGGCGAAGGGCAACCGCTCGGCGCAGGTGCGCGACGCGTGCAAGAAGTACGGCGGGTTCTATCTGGGCTCGATCGGCGGCTCTGCGGCGAACCTTGCCGAACACTGCATCAAGAAGGTCGAACTCGTGGAATATCCAGAGTTGGGCATGGAAGCGATCTGGCGCATCGAGGTCGAGAATTTCCCGGCCTTTATCATCATGGATGACAAGGGCAACGACTTCTTCAAGGAATTGAATTTGGGGTAGCTCTTACCTCGCCCCGCTTGCGGGGAGAGGTCGACGCGCGCAGCGCGGCGGGTGAGGGGCTCTGTCATCACCGGGATTCGCCCCTCACCCCAACCCTCTCCCCGTAAGAACGGGGAGAGGGAGCATTTACTTCCCCGGCGCGATGCCCTTGAACGACAGCCGCAGCGCGGCTGCGACGCGCGGATCGTTCTTCTTCCACATGCCGTCGCTGATGAGCGAGGCGATGCCGTGCGCGACCGCCCACGCGAGCGACAGCGTATCCGGATCGACCGGCTTGCCCGGATCGGTCTGCACGCCCGCCACCGCGATGCGCAACTGGTCGAACGAGCCCGGGATGCCGTCGGTTTCCGCGCGGCTGTCCGAGCCGAAGCGGCTGAACGCCAGGCGAAACAGCCGCGGCTCGGCGGAGGCGAAGTCGATATAGGCCATCGCTGCTGCGTGTAGCCGCTCCTTGCCTTTCAGATCCGACGTCGCCTTCCGCGTTCGCTTCGCCAGCAGCGTCAGCGCCTCGGCGGCGACGGCGGCGAGCAGTTCATCCTTGTCCGCGAAATGCTTGTAGGCCGCGCCCGACGTCACGCCGGCATCCCGCGCGGCCTCACGCAGGCTGAAACTCTCCGGGCCGCCGCGGCGGACGCGCTCCAGCGCCAGCGCCACCAGCGCGCTGCGCAGGTCGCCGTGGTGATAGGTCTCTTTTTTGACCGGCTTCATGTGACCAGTGTTTACATTGGCGCGGCCAGCGCGTAAAGTATGCACTGTTCACTTCAAGTCATAAACGCCAGGGAGGATATTGCGATGAGCCAGCTTGAGGCCAAGACCGAGACGAAACCGTTCTGGGAAAAGGGCAATCTCGCGCCGGTCTTTGAAGAGGTCACCGCGTTCGACTTGCCGGTGGAGGGGACGATCCCGCCCGAACTGAACGGGCTTTATGCGCGCAACGGTGCGAATCCGCGCGAGGGTCATTCCGGTCACTGGTTCATGGGCGACGGGATGCTGCATGGCGTCTCGCTGCGTGACGGCAAGGCGGAGTGGTATCGCAACCGCTGGATCCGCACCCCGCGCTTCAACGGCGCGCCGCGGCGGCCGGGCGTTCCCGATATTCGCGCCTCGACCGCGAACACCAATGTCATCGCGCACGCCGGAAAGATCATGGCGCTGGTCGAGAACGCGCTGCCGATGATGATGACCCGCGATCTCGATACGGTCGGCTTCCATGATTACGGCGGCAAGCTCGATACGTCGTTCACCGCGCATCCGAAGATTTGTCCCACGACCGGCGAGCTGCACTTTTTCGGTTATGGCTTCGTGCCGCCGTTCCTGACCTATCACGCGGTGGATGCCAGCGGCGCGCTGATGCGCAGCATCCCGATCCCGACACGCGCGCCGACCATGATGCACGACTTCGCGATGACGTCGGATCACATCATCTTCATGGATCTGCCGGTGGTGTTCGACATGCAGGCCGCGCAGCGCGGCACCATGCCGTTCGCGTGGAGCGACAGCTATGGCGCGCGGCTCGGCATCCTGAAGCGCGGCGCGGGCATCGAGTCGCTGCGCTGGGTGGAAATCGAGCCCTGTTATGTCTTCCATGTCGCCAACGCCTTCGAGGAGGCGGACGGCGCCATCGTCATCGATGTGGCCTGGTACAACGAGCTGTGGCGCGGCGGGCCGTCGGCGACGACGTTCGACAAGGCGATGCTGAAGCGCTGGCGGATCCCGCCCGGCGCGACAAAGGCGCAGGAGCAGCAGCTCGATGACCGCTCCATTGAATTTCCGCGCGTCAATGAAGGCCTGACCGGCGCGCATCACAACATCGTCTATTCAGTCGATACCGGCACGGATCTCGCGTCGGAACGATACACCAGCCTGCGCAAGTACGATCTCAAGTCCGGCAACAGCACGGTGCACGATTTCAACACCGGCCTGCCGAGCGAGTTCGTGCATATCGCGCCGGAAGGCAGCAGCGGCGAAGACGACGGCTGGCTGATCGGATTCGTGTACGACCGCACGCGCGCCGCCAGCGACCTGATGATCCTCGATGCGCAACGGATCGAGGCGAAGCCGATCGCGCGGATCGGTCTGCCGGCGCGTGTGCCGCAAGGCTTCCACGGCAACTGGATGCCGGGGGTGTGATTTCGTTCGCGCTACATTGCTGATGTGAGGCGCGCGACGCCTCAACGTTCTCAAGCGTCATCACCGGGACAAGCCCGGTGATGACGCTTGAATGTGTTGATCGGTAAGCGGCCTTGATCTTACCACGGAGCAGGCGCGCCTTACGCCCTTGCTCCCTTGAACGGGAAGCTGCCCATCGGGCCGATGCTGACATCGCCGGAGATGGAATCGCCGTCCACCTTGCCGGTGAAGGCCAGCGTCAGCGGCATCGGGTCGGTGATCGCCGCCTTCCATGCGACGTCGTTGCCGCTCACCGTACCGTCGACGATGTCGGCTTCGTTGCCCTCGGCGGCCTGCTTGCCGGTCAGCGTTCCGCCATCGGCCTTCAGCGTCAGCGTTGCATCGCGGTCGCCCAGTGGCGTGCTCAAGGTGATCTTCCAGTTTCCGTCGACGGCCATGTGTTACCCCCTCTACGCGTGCCGCAAAGCCTGAATTGGTCTTGGAGCGGAACGCAGCTCCCGCCGATATAGCGCATTTTTCTGATGGGAAAGCGACATTTGTCGCCGCAATTTGTCGCGTGATCGCAGCCGTGCCGGAACTCCCGCCCGCGATGGCCGTTTCTCCCGGCGTTTCCCGAGGAGGGGGCAATGGGAGAACTGAAGCGGGACGTGCCCTCGCAAGCGACGCATCTCTGCATCGACATGCAGCGGATGTTTTCCACCGAGGGGCCGTGGCCGACGCCGTGGATGGAGCGGGTGCTTCCTAACACCATTGCGCTGGCGGATCATGCGCCGGAGAGAACCGTCTTCACACGTTTTATCACGCCGCATCGTGCAGCCGACATGCCGGGCACATGGGCGCGCTACTATGAGAAGTGGCCGGAGGTAACGCGGACACAGCTCGATCCGCGCCTGTTGCATCTAATGCCGGAACTGGAGCGGTTCGTCCCGCCGGCAGCGGTCTTCGACAAGATGGTCTATTCGGCGTTCGCCAACGGGCGGCTGCACGCCACGCTGCGCGCGCGGTATTGCAACACGCTGATCGTGAGCGGATCGGAAACCGACGTCTGTGTGCTGTCGTCCGTTCTCGCCGCGGTCGATCTCGGCTATCGCGTGATTCTGGCCGCCGACGCCGTTTGCAGTTCATCCGACGAGAGCCACGATGCGCTGACCGATCTTTATCGGCGGCGCTTCGATGTCCAGATCGAGATCGCCGACACGAAGGAGATTATCGCGCAGTGGCGACAATGAGCGTGATTGCGCGCCGGCTTCAGGCGGACGCCGCCGCTGCGGCGCGCAGCTTGCGTGTGACGGCGACACGCATGACGACATAGTTGATTCCGAACGCCACGATCTTGGCTCCCATGGCGATCACCGAGACGTAGATCGCCCACAATTTCACGTCGCCCGTCATGGCGACGGCGATCACGCCAAGTCCAAGCGCGAACATCAGCGCGGCCCAGACATAGCCCGCCCTGATTGCAAGCTCAGGAACGTTGTCGCGAATGATCGGCGGCGAATAGCGCAGCATCCAGCCGCGCCGGAGCATGATCGCGCCGATGGCGAAATGACCGATGGCCGGTTTGACGAGAACGAAGCGGGGATCCTTTGTCAGCAGCGTGGCGCCACCCAGCACGATGACGAGCGCAAAGCTCGCCCATGTCATGATGTCCAGCGTCTGCTTTTTGATCCGGGCATGAATGAACTGCCCGACCGCGCCCGCGATGGCGACGCCGGTCGCGATCAGGATGTCGCCCGTCACGCCATAGACCACCAGGAAAACGATGGTGGAGAAGAAATCAAAAAACAGTTGGCGGAGGACCGAAGCCATCCGCCAATCTCACACCCGTCCGGGGGGCAGAGCAAGACCCTTCGAGTTTTCGTAAAGCGGAACGGGCGTCACTTGCGCCGGGGTGGTGGCGTCCTTCGGGCTACAGTGGCAGTTGTGTTGCGCCGCGTTCACCTGCGTCGCATTCAGCGGCGCAAATGTATCGTCGCCTGTCATGCTGAAGCCGGTGAGGGCGAGAACCACAGCGAGGCTCGCCCATACCGGAATGCCGGATCGTGATTGATACGATTGCGCGAGAACGAACTGCGCGACCGCGGCGGCAATCGCAGCGATGGCTGCTATCAGCACGTCGCCGATCAGGAAGAAGCCCGCGAAAAACACCGCGGTGGAAAGAAAGCCGAACAGGGTCTTGGGAATCACCATGGCGCTTTGAAGCGCATGGTTTAACGGGGACAGGCGGGCCATTCGCGGCTCCTTGAAGATTGTGACGTTGGACATGTCGTGGCGATCAGGCGGCGGATGTCGCGATCGCGGCGCGAACGTGCTTCGGGTACCATTGGGTGAAGGTGGTGGCGGCGTTGCGGGCGGCGAAAGCGATCGCGGCGCAGACCCACAGCGGCATGCTCGGGAGATAGATCGATACGATGTCCGCCACCAGCATGAGAACGAAAGCCGCGCTCCACACCCAGGTCAGGACGTAGTTGGTCTTGATGAAGCGGGGCAGCTTGCTGGTTTCGGCGTCGACGGCCTCGCGCGCATATTGCAGCGTGAAGGGCTTGCGGATTGCGATTGACACCAGCGCGATTGCGAGCACGCCCGTGTCGATGATGAGGCGCACGGTGGTCGGGCTGAGTTCATCCCGGGCCATCAGGTGGTATCCGCACAGCGAGAGGAACAGGACCAGCGCGCCGGCGGTGAGCATCTTCAGCGAGCGGCCCTTGAAGAAGTCCCAGCCGATCAGCCCGAACCCTACGGCGGCAGCCGCCGCGAGGCTGATCGTGACCGAGGTCAGCAGCGTCAGCGTGGCAAAGGTCGCGAATGGAGCCAGGGTCAGAAACAGGGTCATGCCGGCCTCCTGCGGAAATATCTTGACGTTGTAAAGATGCGTTTAGGCCGCCCCACGGGGTGTCGTCAAGCAAAATCTTGACAGCGTCAAAATGCATACCTAGATTGCGTTCATGGCACCACGGAGCGCGAGCAAGCCGTCTGACCGCCCCAAGGCCGCTGCGGGGCTGAAAAAGCCCGTTGTGTCGGGCGCGAAGGCCGTGTCCGTGACCAAAAAAGCGGCTGCTGGCGGCAAGGCCGCACATCAATCTGACCGCGACCAACCCTATCATCACGGCGATTTGCACGAGGCGCTGCTGCTGGCCGCCAAGCGCGTGGCCGAGCGCGAGGGACTGAACGGACTGACGCTCCGGGCGGTGGCGCGTGAAGCCGGCGTGTCCCATGCCGCGCCCGCGCACCATTTCGGCGACGTCACCGGCTTGCTCAGCGAACTGGCGGCCATCGGTTTCAAGCAATTCTCGGCGGCGCTGGGCGAGGCCGCGTGTCTTGCGGGATCGAGCGAAGCCGCGGCGCAGGGCAGGGCCAATGCTTATATCGGCTTCGCGCGCGACAACCCCTGCATGTTCCAGTTGATGTTCCGCGCCGAGCGGCTCGATCACGACAGGCCGGTGTTGCACGAGGCGGCGAAGACCGCGTTTGCCAAGCTCGCGGGGATTGTCGCCGCTCGCCGTCACGAAGAGATCGAGCCGGATCATCTGACGTTGCCGCAGGCGGCCGAGATCGCGCGGATCTGGTCGCTGGTGCACGGCTTCGCCATGCTGCATCTGGACGGCCGGCTGAGGCACATCCTGGATGCCGCTCCCGGCGTCACTGAAGAGATGCTGCTGGCCGCCATGCTCAAGGCGCATTGAGCGGCGGGTGATCGTTTTCACGTGACGGTTCTCTACGGCCGCGCCAGTTCTACGGCCCGGCCGCTCGCGCCCACGACCTTCACCTTGTCGGTCCCGCATTTGAAATCGCGCGCCAGTGTATCGGCGGCCTCGCGGGCGAGATCGTTGGCGTTGGGATTGGCTTTCACATCCACATAGGCCACACGGCAAACGGCGTTTCCAGAATTCGCGCGTATTCCGTTCGCGCCCGCCGACAATCGCGTCACCACGAGAAGTTGCTTGGCGATGGGCCGGCCGTCCTTGCCCTCATCCGCGATGTCCGCGACATGCCAGCGCTGGATCATGGCGACCGGCGGCTTGTCCTTGCCCGGATGGCGCCATTCGATGGTCGGTGTTGTCGAGTTGAATGGCCCGAAACGTTCTTGCGCCGCGGGTTCGTTGTCCGCCGCCTTGCGGTTGCGACCCACCGTCACCGTCTCGCGCAGGTCGCCTTCGCTGACCACAACCACAAGCCCTGCAGGTCCACGGCAGACTCGCGTGCCGCCGCCGTCATCGGCGCTGCTGGCGCGGATCAGCCGGCAATCCGTTTCCGCAGTCGAGGTGTAGCTGCTGATATTTTGAGCCGTTTGCCCCGATGCCGTTCCGGCAACGCCCGCGCAGGCACCAGCCAGCAGCGCGGAGGCTATTGTGACACTGAGGGATTTGCCGGGCATCAACTGGAACCCATTTTGCAAGGCGCCGTTATAAAGGCGGTGTTGTCGGAGATATCCGCATTGGTCGCGTCAGGCGTGTGGATCGTTCATGTGCTGGCCGCGAAAAGCATGTCATGATAAACGGAATCGCTTTAGAACCACGGCCAACAGGTCCCAGTCATCCTCGTTCAGTTTGTCAGTGAGCCATGCCCGCCATATCGTCCAGCAAGCCCTATCGCATCGGCCGGTCCAAGACCGGGCTCGGTCTCTTCGCCACCCAGAAGATCAAGAAGGGCACCAAGATCATCCGCTATTTCGGGCCGATGCTCGATTCGAAGAACAAGAAGCACGACGACATCGACAACAAGTATCTGTTTGAAATCAACAATCGCTGGACCATCGACGGTTCGGTGCGCAAGAACATCGCCCGCTATATCAACCACGCCTGCCGCCCGAACGCCGAATCCGACGTCAGCTCGCGCAAGCGCAAGGTTGTGATCCGCGCCATCAAGACCATCCAGCCGGGCGAGGAAATCAACTACGATTACGGCACCGACTACTTCAAGATTTTCCTCAAGCCCATCGGCTGCAAGTGCGATCACTGCGAGAAGAAGCGTGCGAAGAAGCGCAAAGAAGCTCGCGAGGAAAAGAAGCGGCTGAAGCTCAAGGCCGAGAAGAAGGCCGCCAAACAGGCGCTGAAGGACGGTGGCAAGACCGCCGTCAAGACGGCGAAGGCCGCAAAATCGAAGGTTGCGCCGAAGCGCAATGCCCTGAGCGGCGTCAAGGCCAATGCGCACGCGCGCGGCACCGGCAAGCCGACCAAGACCAAGGCGGCGCGGACCAAGCCGTTAGGATCAAAATCGGTGTCGCGGCTCGCGCAGCCGAAGCGCCCGAATCTTGCGAACCGGGCTTCGTCGACCTGATCTCTCTATGATTTGAAGAAAACGCCGCGGCTGGAAATGCCGCGGCGTTTGCCGTTCAAAGTCCCTTGAACATGTTTCCTGCGAGCAGCAGCAGATAGCTGATCCCCAGTGTCGCGAAGCCGTGGCCGCTGATGAATGGAATCTTGACCCGCGCATACACCGTGAGGGCGGCGAGGATCGCCAGAATGATCGACACCAGAAAAATCGGGAATGACGGCGCGCTGAGGTTCATGATGGGTTCCTTGTGAATCCGCGAAAGTTGCCGGATTCAAGCCCGTGCGCGCGCCATGTTGCAAGGGGCAGGACTGTGAGCGACTGTGGATGAATGCCGGGCGGACAATATGTCTCGCCCGGCATTGTCTTTTAGTTGTCACGTCAGTGCGCGGCGATGGCGTCCGCGCTCTTGCGCAGTCCGATGAACTGCAATTCGGCGAACACGCCGACGGCCACCGCCTGCATCACGATGAAGGCCTGTCCCAAGAGGTTGGGCGACACCCAGCCGCTCACCAGCAGGATGAAGCTGTCGATGGCCCAGATCACATTGACCGCGATCACGGCCCAGACTGCCGCCTTCGACATCATGTTCCGCGTGCCGAGGAATCCGACTAGCGCGGCGTAGGCCACTAGAATGAGGCCGGTGTTGCGCAGGAAGGTTTCCGGCAGGTTCAGCAGCGACGCGAAGAAGCCCGCGGCGGTCACCAGCAGCAGCGCGGATGCGCCGCTGAAGATCGCATCGGCCTGAAGGGCGCGGCGAAGAAACAGGGAGGGATTGATCATGGCAGTCTCCTTTGTGCGAGGTGGGTGGTCGATCAGAATTTGCGGCGGCGGGCGAGAAACTGGCGCAGCAGCGTGAACGGGCAGAAGGTCACCGCGCGTTGTTCGGCGGCAGCGACATGCGCGAACACGAACAACCCTGCGTCGTGCAGCAGCGGCTCGGGCATGTTGAGCGAGCGCGCCGCCATCCGGGTCGTGAGCCTGAGCGCCCAGTTGAGCGTTGCGGTGGAAGCGCTGGTTGCGGCGGTCTTGGGACGGGCAGGTCGGTCAAGCGTGGTCATCGGTCATCTCCTGTGATGCGGAAGATGATCCGGCGCGGACCCCAAATCGATTACCTTGCAGGTAATGGAATGCGAGAAACCTGCATGGTAGCGTGGCGGTTCGCTAGTCCGCATCGTTTTCGCAGCGCGGTCTGTTTGCGGACTGGCGAACCAAAGCCACGCTACAAGTTATATTTTCCTAGTGTCCTTTCGAATCCGACGTTCGCTAAAAGGGCGCTGCAAGTGAGGCGAACGTCGGATTCGGGACACTAGATTTTTCGCCATGATGAACCCACCGTCTTCGGCGCGCCGCGCCGTCAAACCGTCAGTCAAGGCAAGGTCCAACGCTTTCGGCGATCACCTGCGCGAGTGGCGGCAGCGCCGCCATCTCAGCCAGCTCGATCTCGCGGGCCATGCCGAGATTTCGGCGCGGCATTTGAGTTTCGTCGAAACCGGCCGCGCCGCGCCGTCGCGCGACATGGTGCTGCGGCTTGCCGAGCGCCTCGACGTGCCGCTGCGCGAGCGCAACGTGTTGCTGGTCGCTGCGGGCTTCGCGCCGGCATTTCCCGATCGCTCGCTCGACGATCCCGCACTGGCCGCAGCGCGGCAAGCAGTCGAGACGGTCCTGAAAGCGCATGAGCCGTATCCGGCGCTTGCGGTCGACCGGCACTGGAATCTGATTTCCGCAAACAGGATGGTGACGCCGCTGCTCGACGGCGTCGCGCCGTCACTGCTCGCGCCGCCGCTGAACGTGATGCGGCTCAGTTTTCATCCGGAAGGTCTTGCGCCGAGCACGGTCAATCTCGCCGAATGGTGCGCGCATCTTCTGGAGCGGCTGCATCGCCAGATCGAGACCACCGCCGATCCGGTACTGGTCGCGCTCTACGATGAACTCAAGACCTATCCGATCCCGGCGCGCACGACGCCGCGCACCAACATGGCCGAGAATGTCGCGGTGCCGTTCCAGATGCGCTTCGGCGAGAACGTGCTGAGCTTCATTTCGACCACCATGATTTTCGGCACGCCGGTGGACGTCACATTGTCGGAACTGGCGCTGGAAACCTTCTTTCCGGCGGATGACAAGACCACGGTCTTCGTGCGCGAACTGGCGAAATCGCTGGGCTGACCGGCTTGCCTTGCGCCTCATTCGGCTTATCTTCCGGGCACATTCAGGCAAGGAACGTCCCATGAGCACCGTGAAGCCGCTGCAAATCGACATCGTGTCCGACGTCGTGTGTCCATGGTGCTATATCGGCAAGAAGCGCATCGAGGATGCCCTGGCGCTGGCAAGCGACGTGCCGGTTCACGTCAACTGGCGGCCGTTTTTCCTCAATCCGTGGGTGCCGCGCGAGGGTATCTCGCGTGACGAATATCTCACGAAGAAATTCGGCTCGCCCGAAGCCTACAAGGGCATCGCGGGCCGCGTGGTCGCGGCGGCGGCGGAAGAAGGCCTCGAGTACAATTCGGATCGTGTGAAGCGCCAGCCCAACACCATCGACAGCCACCGTCTGATCTACTGGGCCCATGCGCAGGGCAAGGCCGCGCAGATGAAGCAGCGGCTGATGGAGCTTTATTTCCGCGATGGCGGCGATCTCACCAGCACCGACGTGCTGGTGCAGGCCGCCGCCGATGTCGGCATGGATGCGGACAGCGTGCGCAAGCGTCTCGCCACCGACGAAGACGTCGAACGGATTTCAAGTCAGGCGCAGGAAGCGTCCGAGAAGGGAATTTCCGGTGTGCCGACCTACGTGTTCGCGCAGAAGTATGCGGTCTCCGGCGCGCAGCCGGCGGATCAGCTGGCCCGCGCCATCCGGCAGGTGTCGGAGGAGATCAATCAGGGGGCGTGATTCCTCAACCCGTCATTCCGGGATGCGCCCTCTTGGGCGCAGGCCCGGAATCCATGCTGCCTTCTGAAGATTGTAGATTCCGGGCTCTCTCGCTGCGCTCGCGCCCCGGAATGACAGGGAGTGAAACTAAGCCGTCGCAGCAGCCGGCGCCGGCAATTTCGCCGGCAGGCACGCCACCGCCACGAAGATGATTGCCGCTGAACTCGCCATCAGGCGAAACAGCGTGTCAAAGCCGTAGTTGCCGTAGACGAACGAAATCATCGGCAGCGCCAGCGCGAACACCGTGAAGCTGACGACATAACGCACGCCGTAGATCCGCGCGCGGGCTTCGCCGCTCGCCATCTTGCCGATCATGAAATCATTGATCGGAATTTGCCCGAACGCGCCGAGCATGAAGCCGAGTGCTGCCGCCAGCGCCCAGGCGTCGTGCAATCCCGGCATCGCCGCAAAGAACACGACCTGGATCGCAGCGACGATCATGAAGACGATGCGCGGGCCGAGCTTGTCGAGCAGGCTGCCGACCACGAGTTGCGCCAGCGAGGCGACCGCGAAGACCACGAAGGTGAGCGCGCCGAGCATGGTGGCGATGTCGCCCTTTGCTGCCGCCACGCCGCTCGCGCTCAACCATTGCGTCATCTCGGTGGCGATGCCTTGCAGGCGCTCGTCGAAAATCTTCGGCAGCGCGAATGTGGTCGACTGGAAGACGAGGCTGGATACAGCGGTGGTGAGAAACACGATCGCCGTCACGCGCAGGATGAGCGCCTTCATGTCGGCGGTCTGCGCCGGTGCGGCGACGGCCGGTGCCGCCACCTTCTGGTGCGCGGTCGAAACCTCGCCCCACTGATGGATAGTGTAGAGCACGCCGACGATGATGGAGAAGATGCCGGGCACCACGAATGCCGCGCGCCAGCCGCCGTGGTCGATGAAGTAGCCGGTGATGAGCGCCGCGCTCGCCACGCCGAGATTGCCCCAGATGCCGTTCACGGCGAGACGCATCCCGGTGTTCTTCCAGCGCTGCGTGACGATGGCCAGACCGACCGGGTGATAGATCGCGGCGAAGATGCCGACGACGAAAAGACCGATGCCGACCTGAAGCGGCGTCTGGGCGAAAGCCGTCGCGATCGACGACGCGCCGATGCCGACGAAGAACACCGCGATCATGCCTTCGCGGCTCCATTTGTCGGCGAGCCAGCCGGCGGGCAGCGAGAACAGGCCGAACGCGAAGAAGCCCGGCGTCGCGTATTTCAGCAATTCGGCGTAGCCCAGTCCCCATTCGCGCGAGAGCGCCAGCGCCGCCACGGTTGCGAAGATCAGCGTCAGCAGGTGATCCAGAAAATGGCCGATGTTCAGAAACAGGAAGTGGATGCGGTCGCGCGTCATGGGAGCCCCGAAAAAGCGATTCTGAGCTAAAAATAGCCTTGGCGCGCTGGCGCTGTCATGCCAATTTTCATCGAGAACGTGCCATCAGGGTTTTTCGGGTCATGCCGCCTCGTCCACGCATTCGCAGCACCGACGCCCGCGACTATCAATCCGTGCCGCGTCCGCTGGCGGCCATGTCGAAGAGCTTCGCGGACGGGCATGAAATTGCGCCGCATCACCATCCGCGCGATCAACTCGTCTATGCCGTCTCCGGTGTGATGCGGATTCGCACGCAGACCGAAGCCTGGATCGTGCCGCCCGATCGCGCGGTCTATCTTCCCGCGCACATCGAACATTCGATCAGCATGCGCGGCCGCGTGGAGATGCGCACGCTCTATGTCGCGCGCAGGACGAGCGACGATCTGCCGGATGCGCCGACTGTGCTGGAAGTGTCGCCGCTGTTGCGCGAACTGGTGCTGGCGCTTATCGAGGAGCCGGTGATCTACGACGAACAGGGACGCGGCGGCGCGGTGGCGCTGCTGATCCTGAGCGAAATCGCGAAGGCGCGCCGGCTCTCGCTTGTCATCCCGATGCCGCGCGATCCGCGCCTGCTGCGCGTCTGTCACGCGCTGCTGGCCGATCCCGCCAGCCGTCGCACGCTCGACGGCTGGGTCGATACCGCAGGTGCATCGGCGCGGACGCTGGCGCGGCTGTTCGAGGCGGAACTGGCGATGAGCTTCGCGGCGTGGCGGCAGCGAGTGCGGTTTCACAACGCGCTGGAGGCCATTGTCGCGGGCGAGCCGATCTCGCGCGTGGCAGAGCGCAACGGCTATCGCAGCTCGAGCGCGTTCTCCGCGGCATTCCGCAAGGCGATGGGGCAGGCGCCGTCATCGCTGCGGGTAGAGGGTGTGGTGTGAGGGCCTAAACCCTCACGCCTTCTTCAGATAGTAGTTCGCGTTCTTGCCGAGCGCGACGCGGCGGATCACGCGGCGCATGGTCTCGGAGGCGCGCAGCGGTTCGATGATCGCGGCAGCCGTGCGGTAGACCGCGAGCTTGGCGGCGTCGAGCGCGGGCTTCGCGCCCGGAGCCGCCTGCGGCAGGCCCATGCCGCGCAGCATCGAGTTGAAGCGATGCAGGTCGTTCAGGCGGCGCACTTCCTTCGTCTTCCAGGTGATCGCGAGCGAGATCGAGTGCGAGCCTGCGGTCTTCACCCAGTGCGGCCACTGATAGGGAATGTAGCAGCCGTCGCCGGCGTCGAGATTGAATTCGATGCCGCGCGGCCGGAAGCTCTCGTTGAACGGCACGTTGCGGTGCTTCACGGTGGAGTATTCCACCTGCTCGTCATTGGCGATCTGGCCGTCGCGGTTGTCATAGACCGCGAAAATCTTTTCGCCGTGAATCTGCACGAAGAAATTATCCTCGGCGTCCATATGGAACGGCGTGGTCGAATTCGGCGACGACACGAACAGGAAGCCCTCGATCTGCTCGAAGCCCGCGTCTTTGACGCTGTTGAAGCCGCGCGCGCGCGCGACCGAGGTCAGCGCGTCTTCGAGCAGCGCGCGGTAGTCCGGCGATTTTTCGACGCGCTTGAGCACCATCCATGCGCCTGCGGTCTGGATGCGGTTGACGACCTCGACCGGATCGAGATCGACGGCCTTGACCTTGTCCGGGTCCTGGCTGACGGAGGCGTCGCCGGAATTGTATTCGATCAGGTCGCGCGGCATGTCCGCCGCAAGCTGAGCGATGCGCGACAGCGACAGCAGCGGATGCCCCGCAAGCTTGTGGCGGATCGCGAACGGCTTCAGCGGGAAATCCCGCTTCAGGGCTTCATTGTCGGCGGTGATGACGGGCGCAATGCCGGATGCGGCGTTCATGAGCGTGTCTCCCGGAGTTTTCGGACGATGTGAACAAGACGGCGCGCCGGCTCGCGGATGAGCTTGCGCAAGGCGAGGCCGAGCCGGATGGCCGGCACAAAGGGATCGTGGCGGTTGAGCGGGATCAGCACGTCGCCGATGGCAAGGCGTCCGCGCCAGATCGGATCGATCATGGGATGGCCGGGGATCGCTGTGGAATCGACCATCGCAATCCTGTCGTCGGCGCACATGTGGCGGGTCAGCTCCAGCGTGAGCTGCACGCCCGGAGAGCATTTCGCGAAATTCTCGTCGACGCCAAGCTTGAAATAGAACGCGCGGTCGAGATGCCGCAGCACGATGGCGGAGGCCACGGGCGTTTCGCCCGCATGCAGCGTCACGATCTCGCAGTTACCGTGAGCGGCGGCGTCTAACACCGCGCGGCGGACGAACGCGGCGTCGCCTTCGTTCTGGGCCAGCGCCGTGCCGCGTTTGGCTTTCCAGCCCGAGGCTTCGAGCGCGAGGAAAATCGCAAGATCGCGCGCAATCTCGCTCGGCGTGGTAGCGATCGTGAAAATCACTTCGCCATGTTCGGCGAGGCGGTTGCGCTGGCGGCGCAGTTCTTTCAGTTTTTTCGGGCCGAGCGCGTCGCGCAGAAGATCGTCGGCGTTGCGTGTCGCATCGAGGCTGGCGCGCGCATGGCTTTGCAGGATGCGCGGCTTCAGTCCGTTTCCTGCGAGCGCGCGGGTGAACGCGAGCATCGCCGCGCCGTCGAGCGCGATGTCGCGCAGGATCAGCGCATGGGCGCCGGCGTCGCGCGCCTGCTGCAGCAGCTTGCCTGCGGCCTCGTCGGCGCGATCGCGGTCGAGCAGCGGTGTCGCCAGTGTTCCGTAGGGATCGGCGCTGACCAGCGCCGGCAGCGGAAGGCCGTAGGCGCGCCACGCCGAGATCGCCGGCATCAAACCGATCAGCGCGGGCGTTTCATTCTTTGTCACGGTGTCGGCGGCGGCGGCGAGGGCACTGACGTTCATGCGTCCCTGTGCAAAGGCGTTTACCGCCAGCTCCCACTCCGGCAGATAATATCCGTTGGGCTCGATGGCATTGTCGGCAAGCCTTCGCCAGCGTTCGGCAGCGATGCTGTCGAGCGGCGCGAGCGCGTTTCCGGAAACGGCGCGAATCCCCTCGGGCCGCTCCGTGGCAAAGCTCACCTCGCGGCGCGCGGCGGCCTGTGCTGCATCGGCGATTTCGACCACGTCCCAGTCCCCGTTACGCAATATTTGAGCGCGGAGCTCGATGAGCTGCGCGCGATTGTTTTTTGTGCGTTCGTGATCCCGGACGTTAGGCGTCAAACCTCAAAATCGGATTTTGGATTAGGGCTAAATGCGCGGGGCTATTTTTACGCGCCGTTAAGGACGCCGCGGCGCGTGGACGAGGCGCGATTTCGTCAGCGGTATCGGGCTGTCGATACGATACCGCGGCGTGGCGATCGCGGCCCGTGGACTTATCGCGATACCGTTCCAGCATCGGCTTCCGCGACGCGGTTTCATTGACGACGATGGGTTTTGTAAACCGTGTTGCGGTTGTCTTTGTACAGGCAGCCGCGCTCAGTCGAACGCGATGCCGTAGCGCCGGCCGCTGCTCCAGACCACGCGGCACCGGGCCATGAAGTCGTCCGCCTTGATGGCGAGCCGGAATGTTTGCGGGATCGCCACCGCATTCGCGATATCCAGCGCCGCGCCATTGTCCGACATGTTGCGCACGGTGCAATCGACGCCGGCTCCATTGAAGGTGATGACGCCGCCCTTGAAGACACGGCGGCGTGTTTTCGACCGTCGCTCCGCCAATGGCATGTTCGTCATGGCCGCCATCCTGTGGTTCATATCGGCAGACTAGGGCGTGGCCGGTTGCCGGACGCTAAATCGATGCCCGTCGCTGGGGGCTGCCGCGTTTACAATTGATTCAGGACATTGACGCACCCGAGAGCGTTCAATCCGGCGTGAAGTCGCATCAGCGCCCGTTTTTGGGTGCATTGCCCGGTCATGGTCCCGTCTTGGCCATCGTTTCGGCGTGGGGTAGACTTCGAGCGGCTGGCGGCTTGCGGGCCGGGCGATTCAGAATGACACCCTCAAAAAGTGACTTTGATTATCCGGGGAGAGTTTCGATGCGCGTGTTTCGGGTTGCGATGGCGGTCGGATTGTTGACGATTCCGGTCTCGGTTTCGGCGTTTGCACAGAACATGACGCCCGGCTTCCGGCTGAACGAAACCAAGGAACTGTCGGAAGACGAAATCGCGCGGAACAAGGCCAATGAGGACGCGGCCCGGGCCGCCCGCGCCAAGATCCCCGATGCCAAGCCGAATGCCGACCCATGGGCCTCGGTGCGCAGCGAGCCCGCGGCCAAGGCGCCGAAATCCAAGACGACCGCGAAGTAAGCGACGTTGGGGCGCGCCAACTGAGGCGGCCTTACTGCTTTTTTTCCTCGGGCAGGAGTGCCTTTAAAAGGTTCTGCACCTGAGGCGATTTGATTGGGTCTGGCCGGTCGCAGTCGATGCACTGATATGTGCGCGGGCCTGTGCCGCCCGGTGGCAGCATCAATTTCACGGGCTTTCCGCACTTCGGACAGATTCGCTGGTTGATGGGCATTGCGGTCACCGCACCAAAGAGACGGGCAAAATTCTAAATCCTGGGCGTGATAAAGATCGAGTCCATTTTCCAAATTCGGCTGCTGCTCAATTCAAATTGAGCCACCAGGGGCAAAAGCAGGCCAGTATCCCCCAATTCGAAAAGAACATATTGCGAACTTAGAACAAATGGGGTACATTGGTTCCATCGGATCAAGCCGATTCCGGTCCGCCGTCCCTGGGAAGCCGTTTGTCCGGCTGGCGAATCCCTTACATAAGGAGCACCACTATGGCCCCCGCCGCGCTGCGTATCGTCGAAGGATCTTCCATGGACAAGACCAAGGCCCTGTCGGCCGCGCTCTCTCAGATCGAGCGCCAGTTCGGCAAGGGCTCCGTTATGAAGCTCGGCAAGAACGACCGCTCCATGGATATCGAGACGGTTTCCTCGGGCTCGCTCGGGCTGGATATCGCGCTCGGCGTCGGCGGCCTGCCGAAGGGCCGTGTGGTCGAGATTTACGGCCCGGAATCCTCCGGCAAGACCACGCTGGCGCTGCATACGGTGGCCGAAGCCCAGAAGAAGGGCGGCATCTGCGCCTTCATCGATGCCGAACATGCGCTCGATCCGGTCTATGCCCGCAAGCTCGGCGTCAACGTCGATGAACTTCTGATTTCGCAGCCCGACCACGGCGAGCAGGCGCTGGAAATCGCCGACACGCTGGTGCGCTCCGGCGCGGTGGACGTGCTCGTGGTGGACTCGGTGGCGGCGTTGGTGCCGCGCGCCGAACTCGAAGGCGAGATGGGCGACAGCCTTCCCGGCCTGCAGGCGCGGCTGATGAGTCAGGCGTTGCGCAAGCTCACCGCCTCGATCAACAAATCCCACACCATGGTCATCTTCATCAACCAGATCCGCATGAAGATCGGCGTGATGTACGGTTCGCCCGAGACCACCACGGGCGGCAACGCGCTGAAGTTCTACGCCTCGGTGCGCCTCGACATCCGCCGCATCGGCCAGATCAAGGAGCGCGACGAGGTTGTCGGCAACCAGACCCGCGTCAAGGTGGTGAAGAACAAGTTGGCGCCGCCGTTCAAGCAGGTCGAGTTCGACATCATGTATGGCGAGGGCGTTTCGAAGCTGGGTGAAATTCTCGATCTCGGCGTCAAGGCCGGCATCGTCGAGAAATCCGGCGCGTGGTTCTCCTATGACAGCGTGCGCCTCGGTCAGGGCCGCGAGAATTCCAAGGCCTTCCTCAAGGCCAATCCGGAGATAACGGCTAAGATCGAAGCCTTGATCCGCCAGAACTCCGGGCTGATCGCGGAGCAGATCCTCGCAGGCTCGCCCGAGCGCGACGCCGACGGCGAAGAGCCGGAGGAATGATTGAGACACCCGTCATTCCGGGTCTGCGCGTGAAGAACGCGCATCCCGGAATGACGGGTTGGATTTTCTGAGACTTGAGTTGTTTAAGGCTTGAGTTACGGCGTGATCCCGAAAGACGGGAATCCTTTCGGATCAGATCACGCTTCGGAAGCAAACGGGCGTTGTGGATGTTGAGTTGCCGACATCCCCAGCGCCCGATTTGTTTTGTGAGATACGATCAAGAAGCGTCATCCTGAGGTGTGCGAGCCGCAACGCGGCGAGCCTCGAAGGATGACGATGGAGTACGGACTACTCTTGTCATGCTTCGAGGCCGTCGCTTCGCTCCGGCACCTCAGGATGACGATCCCCTTTGTTGCTAGGCTGGCTACTCCGCCGCCTGTGCGTAGTCCGCCACCGGCGGGCACGAGCAGATCAGGTTGCGGTCGCCGTGGACGTTGTCGACGCGCCCCACAGGACACCAGTATTTATCGGTGCGTGACGTCCCTGCCGGGAAGCAGCCCTCGGCGCGCGAGTAGGGCCGTTCCCACCTATCCTCGGCGATGTCGTGCACGGTGTGCGGCGCATGGCGCAGCGGCGAGGCCTCGATGGTGAAGCGCCCGGATTCGACGTCGGCGATCTCGCGGCGGATCGCGATCATGGCCTCGCAGAAGCGATCCAGTTCCGCCTTCGATTCGGATTCCGTCGGCTCGATCATCAGCGTGCCCGGCACCGGGAAACTCATGGTCGGCGCGTGGAAGCCGTAGTCGATCAGGCGTTTGGCGATGTCGTCCACGGTCACCCCGGAGCCCGCCTTGAGGCCGCGCGGATCGACGATGCATTCATGGGCGACGCGACCCTTGGCGTTGCGATATAGCACCGGGAAATGCGGATCGAGCCGCTTGGCGATGTAGTTCGCGTTCAGGATCGCAACTTCCGTGGCGCGGGTCAGACCTTCGCCGCCCATCATCAACATATAGATGTAGGAAATGACGAGGATCGACGCCGAGCCGTGCGGCGCGGCCGACACTGCGCCGACCGGCGCCTTGCCGCCGTCGTTCGAAACATGTCCGGGCAGGAACGGCGCGAGGTGCGCGCGTACGCCGATCGGCCCCATGCCGGGGCCGCCGCCGCCATGCGGAATGCAGAAGGTCTTGTGCAGGTTGAGATGGCTGACATCGGCGCCGTATTCGCCGGGCCGCGCGAGGCCGACCTGGGCGTTGAGATTGGCGCCGTCGAGATAGACCTGTCCGCCGTGGCCGTGAACGATGTCGCAGATCTCGCGGATGTGCTCCTCGAACACGCCGTGGGTCGAGGGATAGGTGATCATCACGGCGGCGAGATCGTTTGCGTGCTGCGCGGCCTTCTTGCGCAAGTCTTCCACATCGACGTCGCCGCGCGCGTCGCAGGCGACCACCACGACGTCCATGCCGACCATGCTGGCCGACGCGGGATTGGTGCCGTGGGCCGAGGAGGGGATGAGGCACACCTTGCGATGCGGTTCGTTGCGCGATTGATGATAGGCGCGGATCGCCAGCAAGCCGGCATATTCGCCCTGCGCGCCGGAGTTCGGCTGCAGCGACACGGCGTCGTAGCCGGTGATGTCAGCGAGCCATTTTTCCAGCGTGGCGAACATGGCGTGATACCCGGCAGCCTGCTCCTTCGGCGCGAACGGATGCAAGCTCCCGAATTCCGGCCATGTCACCGGGATCATTTCGGTGGTCGCGTTCAGCTTCATGGTGCAGGAGCCGAGCGGGATCATGGCGCGGTCGAGCGCGAGATCGCGGTCGGAGAGTTTTCGCATGTAGCGCAGCAGTTCGGTCTCGGAGCGGTGCTCGTGGAACACCGGATGGGTCAGGAACTTGCTGCTTCGGGCAAGACCTGACGGCAGCGCGTCGCGCGCCTCTTTCTCGATGTCGGCATAGACGAGATTGCCGCCGAAGGTGCGCCACACGCTCTCGACGATGGCGGGCGTGGTGGTTTCATCCAGCGCGATGCTGACGGTGGTCTCGTTGAGACGCAGATTGATGCTCTCATGGGCAGAATGCGAGATGATGGCTTGCCGTTGACCGTTAATGGCCACCGTAACCGTATCGAAATAGCTGTCGTTCAGCGGCGCGAAGCCGAGTTTCTTCAAGCCGGCCGCCAGCACTGACGTGCGCCGGTGCACGGTCCGTGCGATATGGCTCAAGCCTTCGGGTCCGTGATAGACCGCGTACATCGACGCGATCACCGCGAGCAGCACCTGCGCGGTGCAGATGTTCGAGGTCGCCTTCTCGCGGCGGATGTGCTGTTCGCGCGTCTGCAACGCCAGCCGATAGGCAGGCGCGCCGCGTGAATCCACCGACAGGCCGACAATGCGCCCGGGAAGCGAGCGTTTCAGCGCATCCTTCACCGCCATGTAGGCCGCATGCGGCCCGCCGTAACCCATCGGCACGCCGAAGCGCTGCGTCGATCCGATCGCAATGTCCGCGCCGAGATCGCCGGGTGAGGCGAGCAGCGTCAGCGCCAGTGGATCGGCGGCAACGACGGCGATGGCGCCCTTTGCTTTCAATGCGGCGATCGCGGTGCGCGGGTCGTGCAGCGCCCCATGGGTGCCGGGATACTGAAACAACGCGCCGAACACGTCGGCCTTGTCGAGATCGCGCGCGGGATCGCCGACGATCAGCGACCAGCCGAGCGGCTCGGCGCGGGTGCGCAGCACCGCCAGCGTCTGCGGATGCACTTCATGATCGACAAAGAAGGCCTTGGTCTTCACCGGCGACGAGCGCTCCGCCAGCGCCATCGCTTCCGCAGCCGCGGTGCCTTCGTCGAGCAGCGAGGCGTTGGCAATATCGAGCCCCGTGAGGTCGCAGATCATGGTCTGGAAATTGAACAGCGCCTCGAGCCGCCCCTGGCTGATCTCCGGCTGATACGGCGTGTAGGCGGTGTACCACGCAGGATTCTCGAGAATGTTACGCTGGATCACGGCGGGCAGGATAGTGCCGGAGTAGCCTTGGCCGATCAGCGACGTAAACACCTGATTGCGACTGGCGATGTCGCGCATGTGCGCCAAAGCCTCGGTCTCGCTGAGCGGTTTCCCGAGAGCGAGCGGCGCCTTCTGGCGAATCGAATTCGGCAGCGTCTCGCCCATCAGTGCCTGAAGGCTCGATGCACCGACTGTCGAGAGCATGCTTTCGATATCGCGCGCTGAAGGGCCGATATGCCGGCGGACGAAATCGACGGCGGGTTCAGCAGGTTTGCGATGCGCGGTCATATCGAACTCTCCCTAAAGCGTTTTCGAGCGAAGTGGGTACCGGTTCGCGTGAAGAAAACGCGTCTTGAAAACTAAGCCGTGTGGGCCTTGTAGGCAGCTTCATCCATCAGGCCGTCGAGGTCGCCCTTGTTGGCGATGCGCAGCTTGAAGAACCACGCGGCCTTGCCGGGATCGGAATTCACCAGCGACGGATCGGCGGCGACGGCGTCGTTGACCTCGAGCACTTCGCCCGCGATCGGCGCGTACACGTCGGACGCCGCCTTGACGCTTTCAACCACGGCTGCGGCTTCAGCCTTCTTGAAGGTGCGGCCGACTTTCGGCAGTTCCACGAACACCACGTCGCCGAGCTGGGTCTGCGCGTAATCGGTGATGCCGATGGTGGCGACGTCGCCGTCGATCTGGAGCCATTCGTGATCGAAGGTAAACAGCGTGGTCATGATGATCCTCAGCGTTGGAAATTATCGTTTGTATCCGTTGGGCACGAACGGCATCGGTGTGACGCGGAGCGGCAGCCGCTGCCCGCGCACGTCAGCGAACACCACAGTGCCGTCGGTGGAGAGGGCGGTCGGCAGATAACCCATCGCGACCGGCGCGTTCAGCGTCGGACCGAAGCCGCCGGATGTGACGGTGCCGATTTTGTCCGGTGATGTTTCGCTGGCATAGAGCGCAGCGTTCTCGCGCACCGGCGCGCGGCCTTCGGCGCGCAGGCCGACGCGGCGGCGCGATGCTCCGGTTTCGAATTGTTTCAGGATGATGTCCGCGCCGGGAAATCCGCCGGCCCGCGCGCCGCCGCTGCGGCGGCTCTTTTGCACCGACCATTCCAGCGCGCCTTCGACCGGCGTGGTCGTGGTGTCGATGTCATGGCCATACAGACAAAGTCCGGCCTCCAACCGCAGGCTGTCGCGCGCACCGAGCCCGATCGGCAGCACCGCCGGATCGTCCAGCAGCGTCGTTGCCAGCCGCTCGACATCTTTCGCGGGCACCGAAATCTCGAAACCGTCCTCGCCGGTGTAGCCCGAGCGCGAGACGAAGCAGTCGATGCCCATTACCTTGTGCGGCCCGGCATCCATGAAGCGCATCGCGGCCACGGTGGGCGCGTGTTTGCCCAGCACCTCGACCGCCTTCGGTCCCTGCAACGCGATCAGCGCGCGGTCCGGCAGCGGTTCGATGACGCAGACATCGGAGAGATGCTTGCGAAGATGCGCCTCGTCCTCGGTCTTGCAGGCGGCGTTGACCACCAGAAACAGATGGTCGCCGAAATTCGCCACCATCAGGTCGTCGAGAATGTCGCCGCTGTCGCTGGTGAACTGCGCGTAGCGCTGACGGCCGTGCGGAACGCTAAGAATGTCCTGTGGCACCAGACGCTCCAGTGCGCGGGCGGCGTCCTCGACCTTGCCGGATTTGGCCGTGAGCGTGACCTGGCCCATATGCGAGACGTCGAACAGCCCTGCGGAGGCGCGGGTGTGGAGATGTTCCTTCAGCACGCCGGCGGCATATTGCACCGGCATCTCGTAGCCGGCGAACGGCACGATCTTGCCGCCGCGCGTCACATGCAGGTCATGCAGCGGCACGCGCTTCAGCGTCGGTTCGGCGGAGTCTGGTTTGCGTTCAGTGGCAAGCATGGTCGGGCTCCTGACGGATTTCGGGACGGTTCCCGAAATCTTGTCGAAGCCCCATCTGTCGCTGTGCCTGAGAGTATTATCCCGTCGGCGGATGCCGCGCCGGTGACCCGGCCGCATCTCTTTCCAGATTTCAGTTCGTCACGCGGTCCGTTTGCCTGAGAGTTTCCGGGGCGGTTGCTCCTTCGGCGCCAGCCAGCTCTTGAATTAAAAGCGGCCAGTCTCTCCCGACGTGACTTGTCCTGTATTCCTTACTTAAGCAGGAAAACACGGCTTTCGAGGGCCTGTCAACGCAACTGCGAGATTATCAACGGGCTTCGCGGCGCTTCTGAGGCTGCCCGCAAGCCGCTGATCCGTTGCACACTTTCTGGACATTCCGGGTCCGTTCCGTCTAGAAACGAGGCGGGACAAACTGCGCTGCACGCGTCATTGAATGCGGACTGTGCAGGAAAGCGTTTTCGAGCGAAACGGGCCCCGGTTCGCGTGAAGAAAATGCATCAAAACATCAGAGCTTTTTTGGGCGCGATTGGACGAGCATGAGCGGCGTTAACGAGATCAGGTCGGCGTATCTGAATTACTTCGCGAAGAATGGCCACGAAATCGTGCCGTCGTCTCCGCTGGTTCCGCGCAATGACCCCACACTGATGTTCACCAATGCGGGCATGGTGCAATTCAAGAACGTCTTCACGGGTCTTGAGAAGCGCCCTTATCAGCGCGCCACCTCGTCGCAGAAGTGCGTTCGGGCCGGCGGCAAGCACAATGACCTCGACAATGTCGGTTACACCGCGCGGCATCACACGTTCTTCGAGATGCTCGGAAACTTCTCGTTCGGCGATTATTTCAAGGACCGCGCGATCGAGCTTGCCTGGAATTTGATCACCAAGGAGTACGGGCTTCCGAAGGACAAGCTGCTGGTCACGGTTTATTCCGAGGACGAGGAAGCCGCGAAGCTCTGGAAGAAGATCGCGGGCCTGCCCGATTCGAAAATCATCCGGATCGGGACGTCGGACAACTTCTGGCAGATGGGCGACACCGGCCCCTGCGGTCCGTGCTCCGAGATTTTCTTCGACCATGGCGACAAGATTCCGGGCGGCCCTCCGGGCTCGCCGGATGAAGACGGCGACCGCTTCATCGAAATCTGGAATCTGGTGTTCATGCAGTTCGACCAGATCGCGCCGGGCAACCGCGTGCCGCTGCCGAAGCCGTCGATCGACACCGGCATGGGGCTGGAGCGTTTCGCTGCCGTGCTTCAGGGCAAGCACGACAATTACGAGATCGATCTGTTCGTCGCCCTGATCCGCGCCATCGCCGAATTGACCGGCGCGGACCCGCATGGCCCACAGAAGGGCTCGCTGCGCGTGATCGCCGATCATCTGCGCGCTTCGTCGTTCCTGATTTCCGATGGCGTGCTGCCGTCGAATGAGGGCCGCGGCTATGTGCTGCGCCGGATCATGCGCCGCGCGATGCGCCACGGGCAGTTGCTCGGGGCCAAGGAGCCGCTGATGTATCGCCTCGTCTGGGCGCTGGTGCGCGAGATGGGTCAGGCCTATCCCGAACTGGTGCGCGCCGAGAACCTGATCGAGGAAACGCTCAAGCTGGAAGAGACCCGCTTCCGCAAGACGCTTGATCGCGGCCTCGTGATTCTGGACGAGAAAAGCGCGTCGCTGAAAAAGGGCGACATGTTCGACGGCGAGACCGCCTTCACGCTGTACGACACTTATGGTTTTCCGTTGGATCTCACGCAGGACGCGCTCCGCAATCGCGGCATCAGCGTCGACATCGCATCGTTCACCGATGCGATGGACCAGCAGCGCGCCAAGGCGCGCGCGGCGTGGTCCGGCTCCGGCGACACCGCCACAGAAGCGATCTGGTTTCCGCTGCGCGAGAAGCTCGGCGCGACGGAGTTTCTCGGCTACGACACCGAGATCGCCGAAGGCGTCGTCACCGCGCTGGTGAAGGACGGTAAGGAAATTACAAGCGCGAAGACCGGCGACAGCGTCGCCATCGTTATGAACCAGACGCCGTTCTACGCCGAATCCGGCGGTCAGGTCGGGGACAACGGCATCCTGAGCGGCGAGGGCGCGCGCGTGCGCGTGACCGACACGCAGAAGCGCGCCGGTGATCTTTTCGTGCATTTTGGCACCGTCGAACAGGGCACCGTGAAGCCCGGCATGGCGTTGCAGCTCGAGGTGGATCACGGGCGGCGCACCGCGATCCGCGCCAACCACTCCGCGACGCATCTGCTGCACGAGGCGCTGCGTCAGGTGCTGGGCGATCATATCGCCCAGCGCGGTTCGCTGGTCGCGCCCGAGCGCCTGCGCTTCGATTTCGCGCACAACAAGCCGATCTCGGCCGATGAGCTGCGCCGCATCGAAGACATCGCCAACGATGTCGTGCTGGAGAACGGCGAGGTGGTCACGCGTTCGATGGCGGTGGACGATGCGCGGGATTCCGGCGCGCGGGCATTGTTCGGCGAGAAGTACGGCGATGAAGTGCGCGTCGTGTCGATGGGCGCCGGGACGGGCAACGCGCTCGGCTGGTCGGTCGAACTGTGCGGCGGTACGCACGTGCGACGCACCGGCGACATCGGCCTGATCTCCATCAGCGGCGAAAGCGCCGTGGCCTCCGGCGTGCGCCGCATCGAAGCGTTGACCGGACGCAATGCGCGTCACGCCGTGAACGCGACCATCCAGACCGCGAAAACCGCGGCGGCAGAACTGAAAACCACGCTCGACGATCTGCCGGTGCGCATCGCGGCCTTGGTGGACGAACGCAAGAAGCTGGAAAGCGCGCTGTCCGAGGCGCGCAAGAAGCTCGCAATGGGCGGCGGGGCTGCGGCAGGCGGCGGCGCAAGCGCTGCGTCGGATATTCGCACCATCGGCGATGTGAAATTTCTCGGCCGCGCAGTGCAGGGCATCGAGATGAAAGATCTCAAGAGCCTTGCCGATGACGGCAAGAAGCAGATCGGCTCGGGCGTGGTTGCGATCATCAATGTCGGCGAAGACGGCAAGGCCGGTGCGGTGGTCGGCGTCACGTCGGACCTGACCTCGCGTTTCAGTGCTGTCGATCTGGTGAAGATCGCGTCGGAGGCGCTCGGCGGCAAGGGCGGCGGCGGCCGTCCCGATATGGCGCAGGCCGGCGGACCGGATGGCGCGAAGGCCGATGCCGCTTTGAAAGCCATCGAAGCCGCGATGGGGGCCTGATAACGCGTCAATGTGAGTCGTCGAAACCACATTGCGATGTTCGATTCATAACGATTCGATGACGTGTTTGATGCATCGTGATTCAAGTGCGGCGATGGGTCACGAATAACTGTCTGGCATCATCTTCCTCGATGCGGCAAAATGCGGCATGCATCACAATACGCCCTTGATTTCCACGGTTGTCGTCGGCCTCGTGCTGGCTTTCGTCCTCGGCGCGCTGGCACAACGCATCCGCGTTTCCCCTCTCGTGGGCTACCTCGTCGCCGGCGTGCTGATGGGACCGTTCACGCCCGGCTATGTCGCCGATCAGAACATCGCCAACGAACTCGCCGAAATCGGCATCATTCTTTTGATGTTCGGCGTCGGACTGCATTTCTCGCTGAAGGATCTGATGTCGGTGCGCGCCATCGCGGTGCCCGGCGCGGTGGTGCAGATCACGGTCGCGACCCTGCTCGGCATGGCGATGGGCTGGTGGCTGGGCTGGCCGGTCGGCGGCGGGCTGGTGTTCGGACTTGCGCTTTCAACCGCCAGCACCGTGGTGCTGTTGCGCGCCATGCAGGAGCGGCGGCTGATCGACACGGAGCGGGGGCGGATCGCGGTCGGCTGGCTGATCGTCGAGGATATCGCGATGGTGCTGACGCTGGTGCTGCTGCCGCCGCTCGCGGGGCTGCTGAAAGGCGGTGCGGCGGAAGGTGTCGGATACGCCGCGCTGGCATGGCCGATTGCGATCACGCTCGGCAAGGTCGCGGCCTTCCTCGTCTTCATGCTGGTGGTGGGCCGCCGCGTGATTCCGTGGATCCTGCACTATGTCGCGCATACCGGCTCGCGCGAACTGTTTCGTCTCGCGGTGTTCGCGATCTCGCTCGGCGTCGCCTTCGGCGCAGCGATCCTGTTCGACGTGTCGTTCGCGCTCGGGGCGTTTTTCGCCGGCATGATCCTGAGCGAATCCGAACTCAGCCAGCGCGCGGCGAATGAAACGCTGCCGCTGCGCGACGCTTTCGCGGTGCTGTTCTTCGTCTCGGTCGGCATGCTGGTCGATCCGGCGATCGTGTTGCGGGAGCCGCTACCGCTGCTGGCGACCTTGCTGATCATTATTGTCGGCAAGTCGGTGGCGGCGTTCGGCATCGTCCGGCTGTTCGGTCATCCTAACTCGACCGCGCTGACCATTTCGGCAAGCCTTGCGCAGATCGGCGAATTTTCCTTCATTCTTGTCAGTCTCGGCGTCAGCCTTGCGCTGTTGTCCGATCGTGGCCGCGATCTGGTGCTCGCCGGTGCGATCATTTCGATCATGCTCAATCCGTTGTGGTTTGCGCTGCTCGACCGGGTGCTGGCGGAGAAGGACGACAAGACGAGTCCTGCGGAGAGCAAGGAGCCCGCCGCGCCGCGGGTGCCGCTCGATGCTTCGAAACAGACAAATCATGTGGTGCTGGTGGGACATGGCCGCGTCGGCAGCGTCGTGTGCAAGGCCTTGCTGCAGGCCGGTGTGCCGCTTCTGGTGATCGAGGATAATCCCGGCAGCATCGAAAAACTGAAGCAGGACGGTGTCGAGGTCATCACCGGCAATGCGGCTGCGCCCGACATGCTTCAGGCCGCCAATATCACGGCGGCGCGGGGCCTTTTGGTCGCGATCCCGGATGCGTTCGAGGGTGGACAGATCGTCGCCAAGGCCCGCGCCATCAGCACAACCCTTCCGATCATCGCGCGCGCGCATTCCGAAGCGGAAATCGCGCATCTCAAGCATCACGGCGCGAATTCGGTCGTCATGGGCGAACAGGAAATCGCCAAGGCGATGGTCGCGCAGATCGCAGCCGCAGAGTTGGCGGCGGCGATCACCTCATCCTGAGGCGCTGGTTCAGACGCAGATTCAAGACATGGAAAAGGCGCGGAGATCATCCGCGCCTTTGATGTTTTTGCGGTGAGGGTTGCTTACGCAGCCATCGCCTTGGTGAGGTTTTCCGCGACCTTGTCGAGGAAGCCGGTGGTCGAGAGCCAGCGCTGATCCGCGCCGACCAGCAGCGCGAGATCCTTGGTCATGAAGCCGGCTTCGACGGTCTCGACGCAGACCCTCTCCAGCGTGGCGGCGAACTTCGCCAGTTCCGCGTTGTTGTCGAGCTTGGCGCGATGGGACAGGCCGCGCGTCCAGGCGAAGATCGACGCGATCGAATTGGTCGAGGTTTCCTTGCCCTTCTGGTGCTCGCGGTAATGGCGCGTCACGGTGCCGTGGGCGGCTTCTGCTTCCATCACCTTGCCGTCCGGCGTGAGCAGCACCGAGGTCATGAGACCCAGCGAGCCGTAGCCCTGCGCGACGGTGTCGGACTGCACGTCGCCGTCGTAGTTCTTGCAGGCCCAGACGTAGCCGCCGGACCACTTCATCGCAGCCGCGACCATGTCGTCGATCAGGCGGTGCTCGTAGGTGATGCCCTTGGCGTCGAAGTCCTTCTTGAACTCGGTGTCGAACACTTCCTGGAAGATGTCCTTGAAGCGGCCGTCGTACTGCTTGAGGATCGTGTTCTTGGTCGACAGGTAGACCGGATAACCCTTGGCCAGACCGAGGTTCATCGAGGATCGGGCGAAATCGCGGATCGAATCGTCGAGATTGAACATGGCGAGGGTCACACCGGCGCTCGGCGCCTTGTAGACTTCGCGCTCGATCACCTTGCCGTCGTCGCCGGTGAATTTCAGGGTGATGGTGCCTGCGGTCGGGAATTTGAAGTCGGTCGCGCGATACTGGTCGCCGAAGGCATGGCGGCCGATGATGATCGGCTTGGTCCAGCCTGGGACCAGACGCGGCACGTTCTTGCAGATGATCGGCTCGCGGAACACGACGCCGCCCAGGATGTTGCGGATGGTGCCGTTCGGCGACTTCCACATTTCCTTGAGGCCGAATTCCTTCACCCGGGCTTCGTCAGGGGTAATGGTCGCGCACTTGACGCCGACGCCGTACTTCTTGATCGCGTTGGCGGAGTCGATGGTGACCTGATCGTTGGTCTTGTCGCGGTATTCCATCCCAAGGTCGAAATACATCAGTTCGATGTCAAGGAAGGGGTTGATCAGCTTGTCCTTGATGTACTGCCAGATGATCCGGGTCATCTCGTCGCCATCGAGTTCGACGACGGGGTTGGTCACCTTGATTTTTGCCATGGGGGATCGGGCCTTAATATTGGGGGCGGAAAGGGCGTGGAGAACCGCGACGGGTTCCGAACGAGCCTATAGCACCCGCCTTCGCGGGCTGGAAGGCAAGGCACCTGAGACTTTCTGGCATGCCGGGCGGGCCGCGTCCGCGTAAGCCGATCTGGAGCGATTCCACCCTCAACGCTGACGCCACAAGGCGCTTTTCCGCGCTCGGAAAACCGGGCAGTGCCGGAACATCGCGGCACTTCCGCCGGAGGCGTTTGAGGCGCCGTGGCGGTCGCCGCAGCTTGCACCTCGCGTTTTCCGCGAGATTCAAACCATTCGGTAACCCCGTTGATTTATAACGATAATTCCGGATAAATAGACGCCGACTTGAATCAGTCCCTTCGCGTCTTGATTCAATGTCTTCACGCCTTGAATCAAAACCTTCACAAGGTGATTCAAGATCGTCGGCGGTTGAATCAGAACCTTCAGACCTTGATTCAAGGCGTTCACCGCCCGGGTTCGGGGTGCCCGGATTTCTGGCCATGCCTGAAGGGCTTTATCGGCCTTTTGCGACCGGTGTGAAGGGCCCCGGCGGGGACCTGGTGATCAGGGCGGTGAAAAGCAGCGCAGCGATCGCGAAGCCGAAGGTCAGCCAGAAGGCGTCGATATAGGCGAGCACGTTTGCCTCGCGCTGGACAATGCCGGCGACGGTTCCGATGCTCCGCCCCGCGGCCGTTCCGGTGCCGTGACTGGCGAAATACCCCGACAATTTGGCGAGCAGGCGCTCCACCTGATCCGATGTGCTGGTGACGTGCAGCCCGAGCAGGTTGGAATGGACCTGTTCGCGCACCCGCAGCCAGGTCCCCATCAGCGCAATGCCGATCTCCGTGCCGCCGAGGCGCATGATCTGGATATAAGCGGCAAACGCCGTCGCCCGGGTCGGATCGGAATTGGAGAGCGCGATGATGACGATCGCGAACAGGGTGAATGCCTGACCGACCGATTGCAGCAGCACGATCGGAATGAAGTCGGCCAGCCGCCATGCGTGGGTGATTTGCGTTCCGAGCAGGGCAGCGGCGGCAAAGGTGGTCAGGCCGGTCAGCAACACGATCCGCACGTCGAATCGCCGCAGCAGCCAGACCGAGAGGGGAAACGTCACCGTCATCGGCAGGACGCCATAGACCAGAAGCAGGTTGCCGGTCTGTTCGGGCCGAAGCTGGCCTACCGTTGAGAGGAAATTCGGCACCAGCGACGAGTTGGAGAGGCCGGTCAGGGTGTAGAAAAAGATGACGACCAGAGCGAAGCCGATATTGCGCGAGAACAGCACATTGGCGTGCGCCCACGGTTCTTTCACCAAGGCCTCGTTGATGAAAAACGCCACCAGCAGAGCCACGCCGCAGGCGAGCAGCGCAACAACGGTTCCGGAGCTGAGCCAGTCCAGCCGGTTGCCCTGATCGAGGCCGGCATAGACCATGGCAATGCCGGTGCCGAGCAGCAACATGCCGCCCCAGTCCGCAGTTTCCAGCAGATCCCGGTTGACCGGATCACGGGCGGCACCGAAGAAAACGAGGATCGCCATCAACAATGCGATGATCGCATCCTGCCAGTACAGCCACTGCCAGCCGAGCTGATCGACATAGAAGCCGACCAGCGCCGGACCGAAGTTGAGCGAAAAGCCAACTCTCAGGGCATAGATGCCGATCGCCAGCAGCCACCATTGCATCGGCAGGTTGCGGAAAATGATCAACAGCGTGGCCGGCACGAAGGTGCCGAGCAGCAGGCCGTGCAGAATGGTGAGTGCAAGAAGTGTCTGGTATTCGCGGACAAACGGAAGAACGACCGAGATCACCGCGAAGACGAGGCTGGGGACACCGAGGATGCGGCGCAGGCCGAACACCGTGGCCAGCCACGCCACGGCGGGCGCGATGAAAATCTGCGACGCGGTCGACGCCGTGCTCAACCACGCCCCTTCGTCGTAACTGAGGGAAAAGGCGCCCTTGATGTCGGGCAGGCCGATCGAAAACATCCGGCTGTCGATGTTTGCCATCGACGAGCCGAGCAGCACGCCGATCACGGCAAGCAGCGGATAGTGAACAGCCTGGCCGACCGAGACCGGCCCGCTGGCGATGATTTTAGCGTCCGCCACCGGCGTTGGCTCCGGCGTTCGAGGGGGGGACAGTTCCTTCGGTGTCGATCCGCGTCACCGCCGACATGCCCGGTAGCAAACGGTCGAGCAGCGGCTGGCCCTTGTCGAATTCGATCCGCAGCGGAATCCGCTGCACGACCTTGGTGAAATTGCCGGTGGCGTTGTCGGGCGGCAGCAACGCGAACTGCGATCCGCTCGCGGGGGAAATGCGCGCGACGTGGCCGAGCAGCTTCTCGTCGGGGAAGGTATCGATCGTGATTTCTACCGGTTGTCCCGCCTTTACGCGGGTGAGTTGCGTCTCCTTGTAGTTCGCGATGACGTAGACATTCGGCAGCGGCACCACATTGAACAGGTTGCTGCCGATGTTGACGTAATCTCCCGGCTGAACCTGCCGCGCGCCCACCACGCCGTCGAACGGCGCCACAATCCGGGTATAGCCGAGCTTGAGGTGCGCAGCCTTCAGCGCCGCCTGAGCAGCAAGAATGTCGGCGGCGCGCTGCTTTTTCGTTCCGGCGAGAACTTCGAGCTGATGCCGCTGGGCAGCGATCGCCGCACGGCTGGCGCGGACATCCGCCTGCGCCTTGGCAAGCGCAGCGGTCGCCTGTTCCAGCCTCTGGCGGGTACCCGACGAACTTTCGGTCAGCGACCGCTGGCGCTCCAGTTCCTGCTGTGCCTCGACTTCGAGGGCTTCCGCGGAGGCGCGCTGCGCTTCGGACTGCGCAATGGTGGCGTACTGGAGCTCGACCTGATTGGCGAGATTGTCGAGGGCGGCCTGAGCGCCCGTCACCGCGGCTTCGGCCTGCGAAACCTGCGCTTCATAGTCCGCCGGATCGATCTCGACGAGCGGATCGCCCGCCTTGACGCGCTGGTAGTCGCTCGCGGCGACCTTGATCACTTCGCCGGCGACGCGGCTGCTGAGTTGTGTCGTCTCCGCGCGAACATAGGCATCGTTGGTGGTTTGAGTCCGGGTGCCACTGATCCATGCGTCCCAGCGCAGCGTCGCCAGCGTCACGAAAATCGCAGCGGCAACCACGCACGCGATCGGGATCGCCACCCGGCGCAGCATGGCGCTCACGGGCGAGCGCTCCGGAGGCGGGCCGGACGATGCAGGAGCCGCCTGCTGAGGAATGGGGCCGTCAGTATCTGTTTGAGCCATGGGTCACCCTCAATCACGCTACTCCAACCGGCGGCGAGAATTCAAAGCCGAACCTGCAATTTTCGGCATGGCCGTACTGCACTGTACTGTAAAGAATTTTGCCGGGCTTCCATCAGCCCTAAAAATGTCTTGACCTGTCCGGCGTCAACTGCGTTACGGCAGGACGCAACAAAAACCAAAGCAGAGTCATGACCGGTTCAGGCACCGACAAAACCAAGATGCGCAAGGATATGACCGGACCCGTGGTGATTCTGGTCGAGCCCCAGCTTGGCGAAAACATCGGCATGTGCGCGCGCGCCATGGGTAATTTCGGGCTGACGCGGCTGCGCCTCGTCAAGCCGCGTGACGGCTGGCCCAATATTCACGCCCAGCGGGCGGCGTCGGGCGCCGATCACATTCTGGAGCAGGTTCAGTTGTTCGACACGGTGGAAGCCGCCGTCGCCGATTGCTCGCTGCTGTTCGCGACCACCGCGCGGGCGCACGATCAGGCCAAGCCGGTGGTGGGTCCGGAGGAAGCCGCGCGGCAGACCGTTGTCGAGGTCGCCGGAGGCGGCACCGCCGGCATCCTGTTCGGCCGCGAGCGTTACGGGCTGGAGAACGACGAGGTGGCGTTGGCCAACCGGATCGTCACGTTTCCGGTCAATCCGGGCTTCGCCTCGCTGAACCTTGCCCAGGCGGTTCTGCTGATGGGCTACGAATGGTTCAAGCTCGTCACCGGAAATTCGCTGCCCTACGACATGCCGGAGCGTTCGGAGCGCGCCTCGAACCACCAGATGCAGGCGTTTTTCGACAATCTCGTGAACGAACTCGACAAGGTGGAATTCCTGCGGCCGCCTGAAAAGCGCGACGTCATGCTGGTGAACCTGCGCAACATCTTCACCCGGATGGAGCCCACCAAGCAGGACATGCATACGCTGCACGGTGTGGTCATGGCCATCGCTGAGGGCCGCAAAGGCCCTGCAAAAGGCGGGGTTCTCGACGGCGTCGAGGCGACACGGTTGCGCGCGCTGCTGGCCGAGCACAGCGACGGGCGTTCGCCGTCGGAAAGCGGCACGGTGAGGGGGCTCGCACGCCTGCTGCGGCGGAATCCGACCGATGCCGAACGGATTCTCTGGCAGGCGCTGATCACCGACCGGCGCTTCGCCTCGCAGTTCAAGCGGCAGACGCCGGTGGGGCGTCACATTCCGGATTTCGTGTCGTTCTCGAAGCGCATCGCCATCGAACTGGTCAACGCCAACGAGACCGAGGTGATCCAGCGCGACCGTGCCGCGCGGCGCGCGTGGCTCGAAGAGCGGGGGTATCGGGTCCACTTCGTCAACGCGGCGGATGTCGAGGCCGACCTCGACGCTCAGCTCGACCGGCTGGCCGCCGAGGCGTAGCTCTTTCGCTTCTGCAATATCGAATCTTGTTCTGCGGTGGGATTAAAGCGCGATAGGAAGGGTTGCTTACGAAGGCGCAAACTAAAAATCCGCCACAGGGAGGCTTCCAGATGCGTTTACTTAGTCTTGCGGCATTGACGACTGCTGCAATCGTTATCTCCGGTCCGGCCCGCGCTCAGGCGCCGCAGGTCGAGAAGAATGTGTCGATGGCAATGGCGATCGCCATCATCCAGGGCACCATCGAGCAGTGCACGAAGGACGGTTACAAGGTCTCGGTCACGGTGGTGGACAAGGCCGGCAACGTCGCGGCGCAGATTCGCGGTGACGGCACCAACCCCCACACCATGGAGTTCAGCCGTCTGAAGGCCTACACCTCGCGCACGCGCGGCATAACCTCGCTTGAATTCCAGAAGCAGACCGAGAAGCCTGAAGCCGCCTCCCTGAGGCAGATTCCAGGTGTGGTCGCGGCGGGTGGCGCGGCCCCGATCAAGGTCGGCAATGAGGTGATCGGCGCGGTGGGCGCCTCGGGCGCGCCCGGCGGCGACAAGGACGAGGTTTGCGTCCTCGCCGGGATCGCCAAGGTTCAGGACGCGCTGAAGTAAGGCGCGCGCTGAACTCACGCTTCCGAATATCAAAAACGCCGCGCGATCGGACTCGCGCGGCGTTTTTCGGTTCAATGCGGCGGGATTACTGGCCGGCCTTGATCTGTGCGACGGCGGTGGCGACCAGTTCGTCCATTTTCTTGCGGACATCGGCCTCGCTCACGCCCTTGCCCTCGAGATCCTTCGTGACCTTGCGCAGCACATCGCTGTCGCCGGCTTCCTCGAAATCGGCCGAAACTACCTCTTTTGCGTAGGCGGCGGCATCGTCGCCGGTCTTGCCCAGCTTTTCGGCGGCCCACAGGCCGAGCAGCTTGTTCCGGCGGGCTTCCGCCTTGAACTTCAGTTCCTCGTCGAGGGCGAACTTCTTCTCAAAGCCTTCCTGGCGCTTGTCAAAAGACGACATATATCTGTTCCATAAGCTGAATTTGATGGCGCCGGACCCGGCTGCGGAGCCCATTGCATATAGCTTTCAAAGGCTGAAAGGCAACGGTTGAGAGGTCGCAGTGGGGCGGCCAAACAGGCCGGTAAAACGCCTCTCCTTGCGTTGTATCGGCGGGATCAATCGGTTAGGTTGCCGATGAGTCCGGTTCGCGGTTTGTTTCACGATTCCGGGCTTCACGGCAGCTCCGCCGTGGGTCGCGTAAATCACCCGGAGCACCCCTTTCATGGACTTCAACAACACACGGTACATCCCTATGAGCCGTCGGCGTCGCATTTACGAAGGCAAGGGCAAGACCCTTTACGAAGGGCCGGAGCCTGGCACCCTGATTCAGCATTTCAAGGACGACGCCACCGCGTTCAATGCCAAGAAACACCAGATTATTGAGGGCAAGGGCGTCCTCAACAACCGGATTTCGGAATACATCTTCCAGCATCTGAACGACATCGGCGTGCCGACCCATTTCATCAAGCGGCTCAACATGCGCGAGCAGTTGATCCGTGAGGTCGAGATCGTGCCGCTTGAAGTCGTGGTGCGGAACGTCGCCGCAGGCTCGCTGTCGCAGCGCCTCGGCATCGAGGAAGGCACGCAACTGCCGCGCTCGATCATCGAATTCTATTACAAGAACGACCAGCTCGGCGACCCGATGGTGTCCGAAGAGCACATCACCGCGTTCGGCTGGGCCACCCCGCAGGAGATCGACGACATGATGGCGCTGGCCATTCGCGTCAACGACTTCTTGACCGGACTGTTTCTTGGCGTCGGCATCCGTCTTGTGGATTTCAAGATGGAATGCGGCCGGCTGTTCGAGAACGACATGATGCGCATCATCGTCGCCGACGAAATCTCGCCGGACTCGTGCCGGCTGTGGGACATCAAGTCGAACGAGAAGATGGACAAGGACCGCTTCCGCCGCGATCTCGGCGGCCTCGTGGAGGCTTACACTGAAGTCGCCAAGCGCCTCGGCATCCTGATCGAGAACGACCGTCCCGCGGGCTCCGGCCCGGTGCTGGTGAAGAGCTGAATTCGATGAAGGCGCGCGTCACCGTCACATTGAAGAACGGCATTCTCGATCCGCAGGGCAAGGCCATCGAAGGGGCGCTCAAATCGCTCGGCGTCGATGGCATCACCAGCGTGCGGCAGGGCAAGGTCTTCGACATCGAACTGGCCGGCGCGGACAAGGCCAAGGCTGAAGCCGCGCTGAAAGCCGCTGCCGACAAGCTGCTGGCGAACACGGTGATCGAGAACTACCGCGTCGAGGTTCTCGGGTAGTTTTCGGTAGCTTTCCTCGGCACTTTATCTTGGCTAAGGCGCACGATCGATGAAATCAGCGGTCCTCGTTTTCCCCGGCATCAATCGCGAGCGCGACATGGCGCGGGCGCTCAAGCTCGCGTCCGGCAACGACACCGCCATGGTATGGCACGCCGAAACGTCATTGCCGAAGGGCACCGATCTGGTCGTGGTACCGGGCGGATTTTCCTACGGCGACTACTTGCGCTGCGGGGCGATTGCCGCGCGCGCACCGGTGATGGATGCGGTCCGTGCCCATGCCGCTGCCGGCGGCCTGGTGATGGGCGTCTGCAACGGCTTCCAGATCCTCTGCGAGTCGGGCCTGCTGCCCGGCGTGCTGATGCGCAATGCGCAGCTCAAATTCATCTGCCGCGACGTGCATTTGCGCGTCGAGCGTTCCGATACGCCGTTCACGCGTGGCTATAATGCCGGGCAGGTGATCCGCGTGCCGGTGGCGCACGGCGAGGGCAACTACGCCGCCGACGAGGACACCATCCGCCGTCTCGAAGGCGAGGGCCGGGTGCTTTATCGCTATTGCAGCGCTTCGGGCGAAATCGGCGACACCCACAACATCAACGGCGCGGCAGCGTCCATCGCCGGCATTGTCAGCGACAAGGGCAACGTGCTCGGCATGATGCCGCATCCGGAAAATCACGTCGAAGACATCATGGGCTGCACCGACGGCCGCGGATTGTTCGCGGGTCTGGTGGAGCATCTGAAGGCGGCCTGACAACCGCGCCGCCTCGCTTCTTCTTTTTCAGTGATCAATATCGCGGCCCTTGTCAGGGCCGCGATATTTTTGGGCCACGATATTTGCGTCAGGCGCTTCGCAGTGTCTTGAGGAAGCTGTCGACTTGGGCCCGCAATTGCTGGTTCTCGGACGTCAGCGCGGTCGCTGAGGAATGCACCTCTGCCGCGGCGTGGCCGGTGTCTTCCGCGCCCTTGTTCACCTGAACGATGCTGGCGGCCACCTCAGTTGACCCGGCCGCCGCCATCTGGATATTGCTTGTCACTTCCCGCGTCGCCGCGTTCTGCTGATCGACGGCCTCGAAAATCGCACCTGCGATTTGCGAGATGGAGCCGATCGTGCTGCTGATCTCGGCAATCGCTGAGACGGTCGCGGTCGTCGATGCCTGCATCTCGACGATCTGCGTGCCGATTTCGCCGGTCGCCTTCGCGGTTTGCGATGCGAGCGCCTTGACCTCCTGAGCAACGACGGCAAACCCCTTGCCGGCTTCGCCTGCGCGGGCCGCCTCGATGGTGGCGTTGAGGGCGAGCAGGTTTGTCTGATCCGCGATGGCGTTGATCATCTTGATGACGTTGCCGATACGGTCGGCGGCTTCGCTGAGGCCCGCCATCCGGCCGCTGGCGCTTTCGGCCTGCTGGACGGCGTGTTTCGCGATGCTCAGGGATTCTTCGACCTGCCTTGAAATCTCGGATACCGACGCGCCCATTTCTTCCGCGCCGGCCGCCACGGACTGCACGCTGGCGGATGCTTTCTCGGAGGCGGACGCGACTGACGTCGAGAGAAGCCGGGTTTGCTCGGCGGTGGATTTCAACGCATTGGCGGCGGCGTTGAGGCTGCTGGTGGTTGTTCCGACGCGCGCGACGATCTGGGCGATGGACTGGTCGAACTGACCGGCGAGGCGGTGCATGACCTCACGCTTCTCGCGTTTGCCGGCATCGAGATAGACCGATACGGCGAAATCCATGTCGAGCAGCGCGGCGGCGACGATGGCGTCGATGATCGCAGCTTTCTTTTCGTAAAAGGCGCGCCCGGCGAAACGCGTGGTCATGCCGGTTTCGATCGCCGCAGTCAGTCCGCTGATAATCTGCTTGTAACCGCCGATATACCAGTGCGGTTCGAGCCCGAGACGATGGTGGGTTTCGCCGATCCGCGTCACCGAGCGGACGTAGTCGTCGTCGAATTTCGCGGACAGGATCATGTCCCAGTGGACGAGTTGCGCCGCCTGGGCATGGCTGGCGATTTCCGGACGCGGAAACATCCTTTGAACGTCGGGAAACGTTGCGATGGTCCGATAGAATTTTTCGAGAATGGCGGGAAGCGCCGCCATGGCCATCGGGCGAATCTCGCGCAGCAGGGTGCGCGCAGCGTCGTTGATTCCAATAAAGGCCATGCGGCCAGCGAGGGTTTCAGATGGGTTCATGAGGTTTGGACCTGACACAAGGCGTGGCGGCGCACTTACCGCATGTTGGCGCAGGCAGTCGATGACGCTGTCCGATGGATGGGGATGATCCGGCGCGTTCAAGGCGCGCTGACTACCGGATGCTATGGCGGTTTGGTTAATACTGTCTGAATACCGTTCGGTACGGTGTCGTTTCGACAGTCTTTTCAAGGAGGTGCGTTCAGGGCGGTGCTGTGGAGCGAGGAGTTGCCTTACGCCTTCTTCTTCATCCGCTTGATCGTCCCCGAAAACGTGAACAGCGGCCTGTCGCCGGTAACCAGCGTGCCGCGCAGGAAGATCAGCGAGCCGCCCGCGCGCGTGACGCCGCCGATCGCCTCGATCAGGTCGCCTTCTTTCGCCGCATCGAGAAACTCGCAGGCGAACGACACCGTGACGGCAGGCGCCTGAAGCTCGTGCACGGCGAAGGCGAACAGGCAGTAATCCGCGAACGTCATGTAGCAGCCGCCGTGAACATTGCGCATGCCGTTGAGGTGCTTGTTCTCCACCCGGAACGCGCAGCGGACCGTGCCGTCGTCCTCGATCTTGTGCCAGAACGGGCCGTTGTTGGATTCGAAGCTGTCGCGCCTCCAGGTTCGCCAGCCGGCGAACTCGCCCTCGGTGGCGATGTGCAGGTCCGGGCGGGGGCGGCCGATCTGAGGGGGCGAGACGTTCACGGTGCGACTGTCCTGAGGCTGGGATGCCGATAACGGCTGGTTTCTGAGGGTGTCTTAGAGGCGCCGGGGCCCTGCGGCAACCGGGGCTTTTTTAGCCGGGATTTCTGCCTATCTGATGCTTGCCGCAGACCGGGCTGCCGTGCACAAAGAAGCCCGGAATCACGCCTATTCCGCCTTGTCCCATCCTCCGGCCCGCCCGGTGGAAGTAGCTGCATTTGAGCCCCGGAGCGACGTCGCCTTGACGATCAGGAACGAACCCCAGATCACCCCCGACCTCGTCGCCAGCCACGGCCTCAAGCCCGACGAATACGAGCGCATCCTGAAGCTGATCGGGCGCGTCCCGACCTTCACGGAACTCGGCATCTTCTCGGCGATGTGGAACGAGCATTGCTCGTACAAATCCTCGCGGCTCCATCTGCGCGGCCTGCCGACCAAGGCGCCGTGGGTCATTCAGGGGCCTGGCGAGAATGCGGGCGTCATCGACATCGGCGACGGGCTCGCCGTGGTCTTCAAGATGGAGAGCCACAACCACCCGAGCTACATCGAACCGTATCAGGGCGCGACCACCGGCGTCGGTGGCATCTTGCGCGACGTGTTCACCATGGGCGCGCGGCCGATCGCGTGTCTCAATGCGATTTCGTTCGGTTCGCCCGATCATCCGCGCACGCGGCATCTGGTGTCAGGTGTGGTCGCCGGCATCGGCGGCTACGGCAACTCGTTCGGCGTGCCGACGGTCGGCGGCCAGACGCGTTTCCACACGCGCTATGACGGCAACATCCTCGTCAACGCGATGGCCGTGGGCCTCGCCGAGACCGACAAGATTTTCTATGCGGCGGCGTCCGGCGTGAACATGCCAATTGTCTATCTCGGCTCCAAAACGGGCCGCGACGGCATTCACGGCGCCACCATGGCGTCCGCCGAATTCGACGACGACTCAGCGGAGAAACGCCCGACCGTGCAGGTCGGCGATCCGTTCGCGGAAAAGCTGCTGCTGGAAGCCTGCCTCGAAATCATGGAAGCGGATTGCGTCGTTGCCATTCAGGACATGGGTGCTGCGGGCCTCACGTGCTCCGCGGTTGAGATGGGCGCGAAGGGCGATCTTGGCGTCGAGCTTGATCTGAACAGCGTGCCGACGCGCGAAGCCGGCATGAGCGCCTACGAAATGATGCTGTCGGAATCCCAAGAGCGAATGCTCATGGTGCTGAAGCCCGAGAAGGAAAAGCAGGCCGAAGCGATCTTCAAAAAGTGGGGGCTGGATTTCGCGATCGTCGGTTACACCACGCCGACGCAGCGTTTCGTCGTCAAGCACGGCGGCGACGTGATGGTGGATCTGCCGATCAAGGAACTGGAGTCGGAAGCGCCGCTCTATGACCGGCCGCATGTGCCGTCACCACAGCTTCCCGTGATCCATGCGCGCGACGTGACGCCGCCGCTGTCGATTTCCGACGCCCTGTCGAAACTGATCGCGACGCCTGAACTCTGCTCGAAACGCTGGGTGTGGGAACAGTACGATCACGTCATCGGTGGCAATACGCTGCAACGCCCCGGCGGCGATGCGGCGGTGGTGCGCGTACAGGACGGGCCGAAGGGCCTCGCGCTGACCTGCGACGTCACCCCGCGCTATTGCGAGGCGGACCCGTTCGAAGGCGGCAAACAGGCGGTGGCGGAAGCCTGGCGCAACATCACGGCGGTGGGCGGACGTCCACTCGCCATCACCGACAATCTGAATTTCGGCAACCCTGAACGCCCCGAGATCATGGGCCAGTTCGTCGGCTGCCTGAAGGGCATCGCGGCGGCGTGTACCGCGCTGGATTTCCCGGTCGTGTCCGGCAACGTCTCGCTCTACAACGAGACCAACGGCCGCGGCATTCTGCCGACACCGTCAATCGGCGGCGTCGGACTGCTGGACGATTTCACCAAATCAGCGACGCTGGCGTTCAAGGCCGAGAACGAGGCGATCCTGCTCATCGGTGACACGCAGGGCTGGCTCGGCCAGTCGGTTTATCTGCGCGATATTTGCGGTCGCGAAGAGGGCGCGCCGCCGCCTGTCGATCTCGATCACGAAAAGCGCAACGGCGACGTGGTGCGCGGTATGATCAAGGGCGGCACAGCGAGCGCGGTGCATGACGTCTCCGACGGCGGTCTCCTGGTTGCGCTGACCGAGATGGCGATGGCGAGCGGCATCGGGGCTATTCTGGATGCGCCGCCCGAGGAGATCGTTTCGCACGCCTGGTGGTTCGGCGAGGATCAGGCCCGCTATGTCATTACCGTGCAGGAAGAGCATCTGCTGCCGGTCCTGAGCAAGCTCAAGGCCGTGGGTGTGCCGTGCCATGTGATCGGCAAGACCGGCGGGCACGACATTGCCGTGGAAGGCGAGACGCCGGTTTCGGTCGCCTCGCTCAAGGCTGGCTTCGAGGGCTGGCTGCCGGGTTATATGGCGGGCAAGGGCTGAGCTTTAAAAAAGTCCTGAGTCTTTTGAAGCTCTGCGCTTCGCTCAGATCTCCTCGATTGTCACCTTGTCGGGATAGAACGCCAGATGTCCGGCGATCTCCTTCACGGAGTCGTAAGGCGTCTCGTAGGTCCAGACCGCGCTCTCCAGCGTCTTGCTGCCGGACACGATGCTGAATAATTCGCGTCGCCTTTGTAAGACAGCAGGTGCTGTGGTCGGTCCGCTTGAGTTTGGCCGGGTCGGTGTCCTCGCGAGGAGCATACTGCACCGCCGGATAGCTGCCTCTTTCAGGGGCAGCGCGCGGGTGGTTTCAGCGATGATCTCGCCGCCGACGCGGACCCGTTCGGGTTCGGGGCAATGGTGATCGGGCCGGGAATTTTCATCCGAACGTTTATGGGCAAATCTCCTGTGGGGGCCAATATAGGAACGATCCGGCACAATGCTTGCGTGACGCCGCGGCTTGCAGGGGCTAGAATCAGTCATATTTTCGTGCATTGCCTTGGCCGGGCACAGATCAGGAGACTTCAGGAATGCCAATGGACGCGCGGGACATCGAAACGATGATCAAGGCTGCGTTGCCCGACGCGAAGGTGGAAATCCGCGACCTCGCGGGCGACGGCGACCACTACGCGGCGACTGTGATCTCGGAGTCATTTCGCGGCAAGTCGCGGGTGCAGCAGCACCAGATCGTCTATCAGTCGCTGAAGGGGCAGATGGGCGGCGTGCTTCATGCTCTGGCGCTCCAGACGGGCGTGCCAGACGCCTGATCGGGCGAAGCGGGGGCTACCGTGTCAAACGACGGAACATTGCTGCGGGGACGCGCGGCGCACGACCATCATCACCGCGTGACCTACGTCGAACTGTTCTTCGACCTCGTCTTCGTTTTTGCCATCACACAAATTTCTCACACGCTGCTGGCGCATTTCACGCCGCTCGGTGTGCTGCAAACCACCATCCTGTTTCTTGCGGTGTGGTGGGTGTGGATCTTCACCTCGTGGATCACCAACTGGCTGGATCCGGAGCAGACGCCGGTCCGCGTCATGCTTTTCGGGCTGATGATCGCCGGGTTGCTGCTGTCCACCTCGATTCCCAAGGCTTTCGAGAGCAGGGGTCTGGCGTTCGCGCTGGCCTTTGTCGCCATGCAGGTGGGCCGGTCGTTCTTCACATTCCTGTCGATCCCGAAATCGCAACCCGGCTGGCGCAATAATCTGCTGCGCATCACCTGCTGGCTGACGTGCAGCGGCGTGTTCTGGATCGCGGGCGCGTTCGCGGACGGACAGGCGCGGCTGATTATGTGGATCGTTGCGGTTGCGATCGAGTATTGCGGGCCGCTGACGCGGTTCTGGTTTCCCGGTCTCGGCGCGACGCCGCTTGCGGACTGGGAGGTCGAAGGCGGCCACATGGCGGAGCGCTGCGCGCTGTTCATTATCATCGCGCTCGGCGAATCCATCGTCGTGACCGGCGCGACCTTCGCGGCAACGGCATGGACCGCGACGACGATCACGGCGTTTGTCGTGGCGCTCGTCGGCAGCATTGCGATGTGGTGGGTCTATTTCCACATCGGCGCGGAGGCGGGGGCCAAACACATCTCGCACTCGGAAGACACCGGTCGTTTCGCGCGGCTCGCCTACACCTATCTGCACCTGCCGATCGTCGCCGGCATCGTGGTCACGGCTGTGGGTGACGAGTTGCTGCTGGCGCATCCCGACGGTCACTCAGACCTCAAGGCGATCCTCAGCATGATCGGCGGGCCGTTGCTGTTCCTGATCGGAACCATATTGTTCAAGCGCAGCATCCGCGGCATCTTTCAGCTCTCGCACCTTGTCGGCATCGGTCTGCTGATCGTGCTGATTCCGTTAGCGCACAGTCTGTCGCCATTGGCTCTGTCGGCGACCACGACGGTCATCATGCTGATTGTCGCGGCGTGGGAGGCGATCTCGCTCGGCACGCGCGAGGCGTCGGCGAAAGCCTGACGCCGTCAGTCGAAATCGGGCTCCGCCACCAGCGCGTGAACCGAGAACATTTCGTCGGGATCGGTCCATGAAGCCCGCGGCGTCCATCCCGAGCCGCGCGCCAGCGCCGTGAAACGCCCGATGCTGTATTTGTAGCTGCTCTCGGTGTGGATCGTCTCGCCGGCGCGGAATGTTGCCGCATGGCCCAGCACGCGCGCGGTCTGCGCCTTGCGGCTGATGAGATGCATTTCGATGCGATGGCGTTCGCGGTTGTAGATAGCCCGGTGCTTGAACCCGGACAGATCGAAATTGCCGCCGAGTTCGCGGTTGATCCGCACCAGCACATTGAGATTGAAGTCGCCGGTGACGCCCGCCGCGTCGTTATAAGCGTCGTGCAGTACGCGCTCGTCCTTTTCCAGGTCGACGCCGACGATCAGCGTTGCGCCGTCGCCGAGAATGGCGCGCGCGCTGCGCAGGAAGGCAGAAGCTTCGTGCGGATCGAAATTGCCGATGGTCGATCCCGGAAAGAATCCGACTTTGGGCATGTCCCTGATTTCTGCCGGTAGCTCAAACGGCGCGGTGAAATCCGCCGTCACCGGATAGACGGCGAGGTCCGGAAAATCCTCGCGCAGGGCACTCGCCTGTCCGTTGAGAAAATCGCCCGAAATATCGACAGGAACGTAAGCCTTGAAAGCGCACTGCTTCAGCAAGAGCCGCACCTTGGTCGTGGCGCCTGCTCCAAATTCAATCAGCGCGGCATTCTTCGGAATGGCTGCTGCGATCTCCGCGCCGCGGTCGCGCAGGATGCGCAGCTCGGTGCGGGTCGGATAGTATTCCGGCAGCAGCGTGATCTGTTCAAACAGTTTTGAGCCCGTCTCGTCATAGAAATATTTCGGCGACAGCCGCTTGGGCTGTTGCGACAGTCCCGCAATCACGTCCTGTGCGAAGGTGCAGTCCTTCGGGTCGATGGAATCGCGGGCCAGCGCAGTCATATGCACATTCATGACGATCTCGTGTGTTCGGAGGTCAGACGGTGTAATCGGCGAGGCGAAGCCCCGTAAATTGCCAGCGATGGTACGGGTAAAAGAAATTCCTGTAAGTGATACGGCTGTGGCCGTCCGGAGTTGCAAGCGACGAGCCGCGCAACACAAGCTGGTTGACCATGAACTTGCCGTTGTATTCGCCGAGCGCGCCTTCGATGGCGCGATAACCGGGGTAGGGGGAATATGAACTGCGGGTCCACTGCCAGACGATGCCGAACGCGTCGTTGAGATGTCCGGCGCGGGCGGCCACTTCCCATTCCATTTCGGTCGGTAGGTGTTTGCCGCTCCAGCGCGCGAACGCGTCGGCCTCGTAGTAGCTGACGTGAGACACGGCCGCCGACGAATCCACCGGCTGCAATCCGCCGAGCGTCATGATGTGCCACTGGCCATCAATGTTGCGCCAATGGCCGGGCGCCTGCCATTGCTCTTCGCTCGCCTTCGCGAAACCGTCCATCAGCCAGAGCGTCGGCGTCGTATAGCCGCCGTCTTTCATGAAGGCGAGCCATTCGCCATTCGTGACGAGATTGCGCGCGAGCTTCACGGGGCCAATCAGCGCGCGGTGCGCGGGCTTCTCGTTGTCGAAATGAAACGAGGAGTCCGGATGGCCGATGGTGTGAATGCCTTCCATCAAGGTGACCCAGTTCTCGCCGGCGCGGGTCGAAGCGGGAAACGTCCAGGCCGGATCATAGGCGGGAGGAATCGGGTTCTGGGCAAAGGCGTGCAGGATGTCGGTCAGCATCAATTCCTGATGCTGCTGCTCGTGGTTGAGGCCGACCTCGATCAGGGGCTCCAGCTTCGCAAGTGTCTTCTCGTCCGCGCTGTCGAAAAATGCCGCGACGGCGGCATCGACGTGCTTGCGGTAGGCCGTCACCTCTTCCGCGCCGGGGCGGGTGAGGTGGCCGCGCTGGGCCCGGGCGTGGCGGGGACCGGCGCTGACGTAATAGGAATTGAAGATGTAGGCGTAGTCCGGATGATAGGGCGTGTAACCGGGGCTGTGCTCGCCGAGCAGGAATTGCTCCCAGAACCACGTCACATGGGCGCGGTGCCATTTGGCGGGACTGGCGTCCGGCATCGACTGGACAAGCTGGTCCTCCGGCGACAGAGGCGCGGCCCGCCGCTCGGTTTCGTCCCGTACCGCGCGATAGGCGGCCAGCAGCCGCTGCGCCAGTTCATCACGAGATTCTTGGCGGGATTCATGGCCGGAATCGGCCTGAAATGCGGAGGAAGTCGTGACGTTAAAGCCGGGCTGGGCGTTTGGCTGGGATGCTGGTTTCGTCACGAGAATCTCCGGTTCAGGAGAGAACGATGCTTCTCCGGATCGGTTCCGAAGAACAGATGCCTCTACATGGGTCCCCGGGTTCAAATTAAAAGGCTTCGGTGGCCATGAAATGGGGCTAAGCATGGCAGGTCCGCAGGGCCTGTTCGGGGGATGGCATGGCATCCCCGCTGCAATTTGATTGGGCTGTAAAGCGGTTTCGGGCTACATATATGAACGGAAGCGGCGGCCGGTGACATCCCTGGCCCCGCCGCAGGGCAGAGTCACCAAGGACGCGATTATGAGCATCGACCAATTTATCGACAACGAAGTGAAGTCCAACGACGTCGTGCTGTTCATGAAGGGCACGCCGCAGTTTCCGCAGTGCGGATTCTCGGGCCAGGTGGTCCAGATTCTCGATCACGTCGGCGTCGCCTACAAGGGCCTGAACGTGCTCGAATCGGGCGAGCTGCGCGACGGCATCAAGACCTATTCGAACTGGCCGACCATTCCGCAGCTCTACGTCAAGGGCGAGTTCGTCGGCGGTTGCGACATCATCCGCGAGATGTTCCAGGCCGGTGAATTGCAGCAGTTGCTCGCCGACAAGGGCGTCGCGGTTCAGCAGCCGGTTGGCTGATTGACTTGCATTTACGGGACGGCAGCCTCGCGCGCCGTCTCGCTTGTGCAGCGGCCTTTCTGACCGATACATTCCTCCCAAGCCCGGACGCAAACGATCCGGGCGTTTGTCTGAACAGGACTTGGGAGGTTTTTGTATGCTCGTATTCCGCCACATCAAGGCGCCGCTGTTTGCCGCTCTGACGCTCGTCGCTGCAAGCGGCGCATTCGCCGAGAGCGTCGTCCGGACAAGTCCCGCCGAGGCAGGCCTGTCGCCCGCAGGGCTCGCGCGGATCGGCGCTTACATCAAGAACGAAATCGCCACCAACAAGATCCCAGGCGCTGTGATGCTGATCCAGCGCCACGGCAAGGTCGCGTATTACGAGACCTTCGGCGTGCGCGATCCCGCCACCAAGGCGCCGATGACGGCGAACACGATTTTCCGCATCTATTCGATGTCGAAGCCGATCACGACGGTTGCCGCCATGATGCTGGTCGAGGAGGGCAAACTGCAACTCGACGACGCGGTCGCGAAATTCATTCCGGCGTTCAAGGACGTGAAGGTCGGCGTCGAGAAGAAGGGCGACGACGGCAACATGACGCTCGATCTCGTCGCGCCGCGCCGCCCGATGACGGTGCAGGACCTGATGCGACACACGTCCGGCATCACCTACGGCTTCTTCGGCGAAGGCCTCGTCAAGAAAGCCTATGTCGATGCCAAGATATTTTCGGAAGATGTCGACAACGCGGGTTTCGCCGATCGCATCGCGAAGCTGCCGCTGGCCTACCAGCCCGGATCGACATGGGATTACAGTCACTCGACCGACATTCTCGGCCGCGTGGTCGAAGTCGTGTCCGGCAAGTCGCTGTATCAGTTCGAGAAGGAACGCATCCTCGATCCGCTCGGCATGAAGGACACCAGCTTCTATGTCACTGACAAGGCGAAGCAGCCATTGATCGCCGAGCCGTTCCCCAACGACCGCAAGATCGGCAATGACGCCGAGATGAACGACCCGCGGATCGCGCGCAAATGGGAATCCGGCGGCGGCGGAATGGTCTCGACCATTGGCGACTACGCTCGCTTCGCGCGGATGATCGCGAACGGCGGCACGCTGGATGGCAAGCGGTATCTGAGCCCCAAGACCGTTGCCTATATGGGATCGAACCATATCGGTCCGGCGTCAGGCGTTGTGAACGGTCCTTATTATCTGCCGGGACCGGGCTTCGGGTTCGGCCTCGGATTTGCGGTGCGGACCGAGCCGGGAGTCAGCGTCATGGAGGGCAGCGTCGGCGAGATGAACTGGTCCGGCGCGGGCGGGACTACTTTCTGGATGGATCCGAAGGAAGACATGTTCGTGGTGTTCATGTCACAGACCGTGCAGCATCGCGGACGTCACCGCATCGCGCTGAAGAACATGGTCTACGGCGCGTTCGAGAAATAGCCGTTCGCGCGGCAATCACACGCGCGCGGCGATGTCGCGGACGGCCGATACGGTTTCCTCGATCATCGCCGCGCTGACGTCGAGATGGGTGCAGGCCCGGATTCGATGATCCAGCGCGCCGGCGAGGATGCCGCGCCGGTCCAGCTCGGACATCATGCGCGCAGTATTGATCCCGCTTTCGGACGGATCGAAGAACACCAGATTCGTTTGCGGCTGATTGACGGCGATGCCGGGGATCTGCGCCAGTCCGCGCGCCAGCGCGCGGGCATTGGCATGGTCGTCCGCGAGCCGCTCGACATGGTGATCGAGCGCATACAGGCAGGCGGCAGCACAAACGCCGCTCTGGCGCATGGCGCCTCCGAGGCGCTGCTTCCAGCGCCAGACCTCGTCGATGAAATCATCCGTCCCCGCGATCACCGCACCAATAGGTGCACCGAGGCCCTTGCTGAAATCGATCCAGACCGAATCCCAGCCGTCGGCCATGTTCCGTGCTGAAATACCGCTGGCTACGCAGGCATTCATCAGCCGCGCCCCATCCATGTGGGTGACGAGGTCATGAGCGTGCGCGATGTCGGCAATCGCATCGAGGTCGGATTTTTTCCAGACCGTGCCGCCGCCGATATTTGCCGTCTGCTCGACGGTCACCACGCGCTGCGGTGCCGAATAGCGCGAGGGCGGCTGGATCACCGCGCGTAATGTGTCCGGCGTAAACAGGCCGTCGTCGCCGGGCAACGCGGTGATCTGGAATCCGCCCAATGCAGCGTGCGCGCCGCCTTCTCGGGTCAACACGTGCGCCGAGGGATGCGCGAGAATTTCATCGCCGGGCCGGCAATGCACCAGTGTCGCGGCGACGTTGCACATCGTGCCGGAGGGCATGAACACCGCCGCCTGCTTTCCCAGCAATTCCGCGACACGTTCGCACAGTGCATTGGTGGTCGGATCGTCGCCGATCTGTTCGTCTCCGACCTCGGCCCGGGCCATCGCCTCACGCATCCCAGGCGTGGGGCGTGTCTGCGTGTCCGACATCAGGTTGATGCGAACCGGCGGCAGGCTCCCGTCGCGTGGAGCAGGGGTCATTCTCATCCGGATGGGTCCTTGGGCTCAGGTGTTTCGTCTATTCAAAAAATGACGGCGCTCCAACCCCCAAGTAACTCCCAAGTCATTCCCATGTATCCGAACGGGCTCTCGTGGGTCCTTGCGCGGTTTGTCCCGGACGGTAGACTCTACGCTCCCTGGGTCTTCTCCAGCCACGACAGGTCTTGTTTTGCAACATTTCGCCTTGCCCCGACGGTCGTCGCATATTCTGGTTGCTCTTGCTTTTTTGAGTGCGGCGGTCATTCCGACCAATGGCGTGGCGGAGACCATCGGAAAGCCAAACCCGGACAAGGCGGGCTTCTCCAGTCCGCGGCTTGCCCGCATCACCGAGTATTTCAACAACGAAGTGGCCAAGGGGAAAATCCCCGGAGCCATCGTGCTGATCCAGCGCCACGGTCAGCCAGCCTATTATCAATCCTTCGGCGTGCGCAGCGTCGCGACCAAGGCGCCGATGACGCCCGACACCATCTTCACGCTGTTCTCGATGACCAAGCCGATCACGTCGGTCGCGGCGATGATTCTGGTAGAGCAGGGCAAGCTCGCGCTCGACGATGAGGTCGGCCAGTACATCAAGGGATTCTACGACATCAAGGTCGGCGCGGAAAAACCCGGACCGGATGGCAAGCCTGTGCTCGATCTGGTCGCGCCGAAGCGTCCGATCCAGATTCACGATTTGCTGCGGCACTCCGCCGGCATTCCCTACGCATCGCTGGCCTACGGCGTAGTGAAGAAGCCTTATGAGGACGCGGACTTGATGTCCGGAAAATTCAACAACGCGGAGGTTGCGGACAAGATCGCGGCGCTGCCGTTGATCAGCCAGCCCGGCGAATACTGGACCTATGGTCACGCCACCGACGTCCTTGGCCGGGTGATCGAGGTCGTCTCGGGAAAGACGCTCTATCAGTTCGAGAAGGACAACCTGCTCGATCCGCTCGGCATGGCGAACACCAGTTTCTTCGTCACCGAACCGGCAAAGCTGGCGTTGCTCGCCGAGTCGCTGCCCAACAAGTGGGACAAGCTCGACCGCGATCCGCGCGTCGTGACGAAATGGGAGGCTGGCGGCGGCGGCATGGTGTCATCCATCGCCGACTACGCGCGCTTCCTGCAAATGCTGCTGAACGGCGGCGAACTCGGCGGCAAGCGCATTCTGGCGCGCAAGACCGTGGACTTCATGACGTCGAACCACATCGGCGGATCGACGGGTATCAAGCCGTGGGTCTATTATTTTCCGGGCGGGGGTTATGGTTTCGGGCTCGGCGTTGCCGTGCGAACCGACGCTGGCGTCAGTCACTGGGCCGGCTCGGTCGGCGAGTACGAGTGGAGCGGCGGCAGCGGAACCTATTTTCTGGTCGATCCGAAGGAAGACATGTTCGCGATCCTGATGATCCAGTCGCCGTCCCAGCGCGGCCGGATTCAGTCGGCGCTGAAAAGCCTGGTGTACGGCGCGCTGAAGTAGCGGCCGGAATTCGTGCAAACAAAAAGGCCGCCCGGGTGGGGCGGCCTTTCGTATTTCTGTCCTGCTGAAACAATCAGCGTGAGTAGAATTCGATGATGAGGTGCGGCTCCATCTGAACCGGGAACGGCACTTCCGAAAGACCAGGAATGCGAACGACCTTGGCGACCTGCTTGCCGTGATCCACTTCGAGATAGTCCGGCGTGTCGCGCTCGCCGAGCTGGTTGGCTTCGAGTACGAAGGCGAGCTGCTTGGAGGATTCCTTGATCTCGACGACGTCGCCAACCTTGACCTTGTAGCTGGCGATGTTGACGCGCTTGCCGTTCACCTTGATGTGGCCGTGGTTGATGAACTGGCGCGCGGCGAACATGGTGGCGACGAACTTCGCGCGATACACCACGGTGTCGAGGCGGCGCTCGAGCAGGCCGATCAGGTTCTCACCCGAGTCGCCCTTCAGGCGGCTGGCTTCGACGTAGATGGCGTGAAACTGACGCTCGGAAATGTTGGCGTAATAGCCCTTGAGCTTCTGCTTGGCGCGGAGCTGCGTGCCGAAGTCGGAGAGCTTGCCTTTGCGGCGCTGGCCATGCTGGCCGGGGCCGTATTCGCGCTTGTTGACGGGGCTCTTTGGGCGGCCCCAGATGTTCTGGCCCATACGGCGATCGATCTTGTACTTCGCCTCACTACGCTTAGTCATCGCGTCCTCTTTTCAAAAGTTAGGTTTTTGAGGAAACGCGCCCTCCTGTGTAACGGGACTAATCCCGGTACCGACAGGTCCGCCTCATAAGCTTGACGAGGAGGACCACGGGTCGCGAAACGCAACGCGGGCCGAAAACGGCCCGCGAGCAAGGGGGTTCTATGAAAAAACCCCCGCGAAGTCAAACAGATCAGCTCATTTCGCGGGCGCCGGGGAGGCCAGCGGCTTGGTCTTGTCCACGACGTAAACCCCCAGCACTTTCATGGGCTTATCGCCATGAACGGCGGCATCGTGAACTGCGCCTGCTGGAATCTGGTAGGATTCGCCGGATTTCAGCGTCTTGTCGGGCTGGCCGTCGATCGACAGCACAAGCTCGCCTTCCAGAACATAGCCGGTTTCGATACCGGGATGGGTATGGCGGCCGGCCTTCACGCCGGGTGCCAGTTCGGCGATGCCGACCACGGTGTTGTAGCCCTCGGGGAAGGCGACAGTCTGGAGCGGCGTGCGCTTGATGCCCGCGGGCGGCTGCTGCGCCGAAGCTGCGCCAATGCCGGCGAGAGCGAGAACGGAAACGCAAAGCATTGTGGTCTTGAGCATGGTGTCCTCCATTGCTGCTCTCTTTGCGGAACAGCGTGCGCGGAGGCTAGCAGCCGGACGGTACCGGCGGAAGGGTTCTACGCATCAGCCCACGAGGCTCGCGCCGAAGAACGGCTCCAGCGCCTTGGCCAGGACCGGATTTGGCGCCTGTCCAGAGGTGAAGGCGATCCGCGCCCGCAGCATATCGCCGTGGCCATTGGCCGGGCCGAGCAGGTCGCTCACGCGGCGCGCGATGGCGGGAGCGGGGTCGATCCAGTCCACGCGCCACGGCGCCAGCGCGAGCATCTGGTCGATCAGCAACGGATAGTGCGTGCAGGCCAGCACGACGGTGTCGGTCCGTGCATCACCATTCAGGAAGCATGGCGCGATCTCGGCCGCGATGGCGTCGTCGCTGACGCGCTCTCCCCGCAAGGCGGCTTCCGCCAGACTGGCGAGATTTTCCGCACCCACCAGCGTCACGTCGCAGCCGTGGGCGAAATCGGCGATGAGCTTTTTGGTGTACTCGCGCTTCACGGTGCCCTTGGTACCGAGCACCGAGACGCGCTTGGTTTTTGACGAGGCGCAAGCGGGCTTGATGGCGGGCACTGTGCCGACGAACGGCACGCTGTAGGCCTGGCGCAAATGGGTCATCACCAGTGTGGACGCCGTATTGCAGGCGATCACGACGAGGTCCGGCGCATGTCTGGCGATCAGATCCCCGACCACCGGCACGACACGGGCGACGATCTCGTCCTCGGTGTGCTGGCCGTAGGGAAAATAGGCATCGTCCGCCACGTAGACATAGCGCGCGCCCGGCCGCAATTTGACGATCTCGCGGAATACGGTGAGACCGCCGAGGCCGGAATCGAACACAAGTATCGTGGGCGCCTGGGACACAAAAGCCATGATAGCCGATCTGCGGTTACCACTTTGTTGTAATCGGGGCGCTCACACCGGCTGAAGTGGCCGATGTGGCTCGGCGGGCAGCACAACCCGGACGCTGTCGCCGGGACGGACGTCGCCGTCAGCCAGCACCACGCTCATGACGCCGGCTTTGCGGATCAGGTTGCCGTCGGCGTCTTTATCGAGCGTCGCGGCCATCAGGCCTTTCTGGAAACGGTCGATCTGGATGCAGGGGTTGCGCAGGCCGGTGACCTCGACAACGGCACTGTCGCCGAGATGCAGCCGCGTGCCGGTGGGCAACGCCAGCAGGTCAATACCGTGCGTGGTGACGTTTTCGCCCATGTCGCCGGGCCGGACGATGAAATTCTTCGGCGCCAGTTCGTCGAACAGTTCTTCGTGGATCAGATGGACCTGACGCAGGTTCGGCTGGGTCGGGTCTCTCGCAACACGGGAGCGGTGCTTCACCGTCGCGCCCATATGCGCGTCACCGGCCACGCCGAGGCCGGTGAGCAGGCGAATGCTCAGGCTGTTCGTCTTGCTGAAGTGGTGACCCTTGCGCAGGCTCACCGCGGTGACGACGCCCATCAGATCAGGATGCTCCTTTGATAGCGGGCATGATTTTATCCGAAAACCGGAGCCCACTTTTCGGAATCATGCCCCGAAGACCCGCTTAAAGATCGTATCGACGTGCTTGAAGTGATACGCGAGATCGAATTGTTCCTCGATCTCCTTGTCCGACAGATATTTTTTCACGTCGGCGTCCTTCTTCAACAATGTCATGAAGTCGCCTTCGCCGCGCCAGACCGGCATGGCGTTGCGCTGGACCAGCTTGTAGGCGTCCTCGCGCGACGCGCCTTTCTGCGTCAGCGCGATCAGCAGGCGCTGCGAATGAACAAGGCCGCCGAGGCGGTCGAGATTCTTCTGCATATTGGCTGGATACACCAGCAGCTTTTCAATGACGCCGGCGAGACGATTGAGCGCGAAGTCGAGCGTCACCGTGGCGTCCGGGCCCATCATGCGTTCGGCGGAGGAGTGCGAGATATCGCGCTCGTGCCACAGCACGACGTTTTCCAGCGCGGGCGTCACGTAAGCGCGCACCATGCGCGACAGGCCGGTGAGGTTTTCGGTCAGAACCGGATTGCGCTTGTGCGGCATCGCCGAGGAGCCCTTCTGGCCTTCGGAGAAGAACTCCTCAGCTTCCAGCACTTCCGTGCGCTGCATGTGACGGATTTCGGTGGCCAAACGCTCGACCGACGAGGCGACCACGCCGAGCGTCGCGAAGAACATCGCGTGGCGGTCGCGCGGGATCACCTGCGTCGAGATCGGCTCGACCGCGAGGCCCATGGCCTTGGCGACGTGTTCTTCGACGCGCGGATCGATCTGCGCGAAGGTGCCGACCGCGCCGGAAATCGCGCAGGTCGCGATTTCCTTGCGTGCCGCGATCAGGCGTTCTTTCGCGCGGGTGAATTCGGCATAGGCATAGGCGAGCTTGAGGCCGAACGTGACCGGCTCGGCGTGAATGCCGTGCGAGCGGCCGATGGTCGGCGTCATCTTGTGCTCGAAGGCGCGGGTCTTCAGCGCAGCCAGCACCTTGTCGATGTCGGCGATCAGGATGTCGGCGGCGCGCGACAGTTGCACGTTGAGACAAGTGTCCAGCACGTCGGACGACGTCATGCCCTGATGCACGAAACGGGCTTCGGGTCCGACGATCTCGGCAAGGTGTGTCAGAAAGGCGATGACGTCGTGCTTGGTCTCGCGCTCGATCTCGTCGATACGGTCGACGTTGAAGGTCGCGTCCTTGGCCTTGGCCCAGATGGTCTTCGCGGCGTCTTTCGGAATGACGCCCAGCTCCGCCAGTGCATCGGCGGCATGCGCCTCGATCTCGAACCAGATCTTGAAACGCGTCTGCGGCTCCCAAATGGAGACCATTTCGGGGCGGGAATAGCGGGGAATCATCGCGAACTCTTGGGCTGAAGGGATTACGCCGCGCTTTACCAGATCGTATCCGGCGAGACCACCCTAGAGCCGCGGTTCTGCGCGGAAAATCGGGCCTTTTCGGCCTAAATCGCTTCGCCGCGGGCGGAAGCCGCTGCGGCACGGATCGCGGAAATGTTCGCCTTGTAGCTGTCCATCGTGCCGCCCTTGAACACGGCGGAGCCGGCGACCAGCGCGTTGGCACCGGCAGCGGCGATCCTGGCGGCGTTGTCCGCCGTCACCCCGCCATCGACTTCAATGTCGATGGGCCGTCCGGCGCACATGGCGCGAACCTGCGAAATTTTCTCAAGCTGCGAAGCGATGAAAGACTGGCCGCCGAAGCCAGGATTGACCGACATCACCAGCACAAGGTCGACCATGTCGATGACGTATTCGATAGCGCTGGCGGGCGTCGCAGGATTGAGCGACACGCCGGCCTTCTTGCCGAGCGCGCGGATCGCCTGCAACGAGCGATGCAGATGCGGTCCGGCTTCGGCATGGACCGTGATGTGATCGCAGCCGGCCTTGGCGAAGGCCTCGAGATACGGATCGCATGGTGCAATCATCAAATGCGCATCGAAGATCTTCTTCGAGTGCGGCCGCATCGCCTTGATGACATCGGGGCCGTAGGAAATGTTCGGCACGAAATGGCCGTCCATCACGTCGAGATGCATCCAGTCGGCGCCCGCCTGATCGACAGCGCGGACTTCCTCGCCCAGCTTCGAAAAATCCGACGCCAGGATCGACGGCGCGATAATCAGCGGTCGGGATGCGAGAGGCTGAGACATGGCGTTTCCGGTGCGTCGCTTGGCGTCGTCCGGCCTGATGGGGCCAGCGGTGGCGGACGGTTTCGCCTAACACGCCGCTTGCCCCCGGGCAACGAGAGGCGAGCGGCGTACACAGAAGTTGCGCGGGATGAGCCGCTATTCATGGGCAATTCCTGCCGTTGCGGCAGAAATTGCCGCGTCAGATCGTGTCCTGGAATAGGGAAATCGCACGATTTACAGGGGTTTCGGAGCGGCACGGCAATTGCTGGATATTTCCCGGATAGTTGCGCCGCCATGCGCGCGGCTTTGGGAGTGTTGCGATGATCTTTGCCGCAGGCGCCGTTGGGGCTGCCGCTGCTGCCGCCGGCACAGCGTTGGACTTGCTGTCGACCCTCGCGCCGGGCAAATCCGGCGCGGCGAAGACAGCGGGCGTCAAGCAACCCGGCTCGATCTTCGATCTCGTAGGGCTGTCAACAACCGCGCAGAGTTCCAAGTCCGCTGCGAGCGCGGCGCCCGGCGGCGCTCTTGCACCGTCGACGTTCAATGCGCTGCTGTCGGCCCAGGACGCAAGCCAGCCGCCTTCCGCGAGCGCATCGGATGCATTGAAGAGCCTGTTCACGCAGATCGATGGCAACACCGACGGCAAGATTACCAAGGCGGAATTCGAGGACAAGCTCGGCGCCGGCGGCACCAATACGCAGGCGGCCGACAATGTCTTCGGGAAGATGGACGCCGACGGCGACGGCTCGATCAGCTTCGACGAGATGGCGGCCGCATTGACGAAAAAGAAGGATACGCCACCGCCGCCACCCGCAGCGGCAAATGCGTCGTCGCAATACAATATCATCGACAAGATGGTGCAGCGTCAGACGGACGCGCTCGCCACTGCGGCGAAGCAATCGGTGTCGATCAAGGTTTGATCCACGTAGCCGGCAACCGCCTGCATCCGTAGCACTACGCAGCGGCGGGCCGTTTTCATCAGTCGCTAACCACATCGGCCCGGTAATCACCCACGCGAGATTTTGCGGGGTGATGCGGTGTCGAGAACGATCGTGTGGGCTGGTGTCCTCTGTCTGGCGGCAAATGCCGTACATGCCGAGGATGAATTTGTCGCATCGTTGCGGCTGCGTGGAGGCTACGACACCAATCCGGTGTTCTCGAACGGCGGCGGCATTGGCGGCAGCGCCTTCATCGGCACGGACACCGCGCTTGTCGCCGGCACCAAGGAAAAGGACTACAGCTACGGCGTCGCCGCCGAGGCGGGTACGACGCAATATGCCAATCCGCTCGCGCTGCCCGCGCTAACCGGAAAGGTGGTGCTGCGCGGAAGCTACGGCGATGACACCGCGAACATCTCATCGACAACCACGATTGCCGACACCAACACCTACAATTTGCGCTCGTCTGATCTCGTGCAGTCTCTCAAGGGCGAGGCGAGGTTCGGCGCGATCAAGGTATTCACCACCGTTGAGGGCGCGCGCTCGACGCTGAACCAGAGCAACGCGATCTTTCAGGATTTCCTGCCGACCCCTCATGTCTACCTGCGGGGCACCGTGATTCCCGGTGTCGCCTGGGTGCGGGACAATCTCGAAATTGGCACGTCGCTCAATCTGTCGGTGCGGCGCTATCAGCGCGAGTTCGACGATTTCGGCTATCGCCGCGACAACGAGCGCATGCAGCCATACCTGTTCGCGAAATACGAAGACAAGGATATCACCGTCTTTGCGTCGGTCTCGCAGTTGCGCGGCACGTTCCACGATGTCGATTTCACCAATGTCAATGCGACACTGTTCGATGGCAGCCTGTCGTGGCGCATTGCGCCGTTCAAGGTCGACCTTGCCGCGTACCGCCGGGCCGGGGAAACCACGTTTCCGATTTCGCCGATCACGCTCGATACGGCCTACACCGCGCGGGCGAGCTGGCAGGTCGAGCCGAAGCTGACGCTGACAGCTGCGGTTGGCTACGCCACCACCGACTATCTGGATTCACGTTTCAGCCAGCAGGTGCTGACCTATGGCATCGGAGCATCGCACGATCTCGGAGGCGGCTACGCCATCGGCCTCGATCTGACGCGGGCGGAGGGCACGTTGATCTCGGGCGGCAAGGCGAGTGCGATCATTATTAGTTCGTCGCTGACGAAGAAGTTCACGCCGTTTGCGAAGGATGAGATTGCAAAAGATGCACAAAAAGAAAACCCCGTGACCAAGGGCTAGAGGTGACAGTCTGATCCAGCGGGGGCGCCGGACCAGACTGTCGCGCGAACGAGGTTTGGGAGGTGGGGTTCTCGTCCGCGATCGTGCAGTGGCCTAAATGTCAGTGACCGCAGCCGCACCCGCCGCCGAGCAAGCCGCCAAGGACACCGCTCTTGCCGAGCACCGCGCCGAGAACGCCGCCCTTGCCGGTGGTCACTGCGGCGTTGACGACGAGAGCGCCCCGGCCATCGAGCAGACCGAGCACGCCGCCTTTGCCGGTGAGCACGTTCGCTCCGACGTTCAGGCCTTTGCCTCCGCCTGCGAGCGCGGGGGCGCTGATGAACGCCGTCGCGAGAACGAGCGCACAGAGCATTTTCTTCATGACGTTTTCTCCACTGTTACGTGCGCGTCGTTGCGCACGCAGCGGACCGTATTGCGGAAAATGCTCTCCGCAATTGAAACGCAAAGATAACCTTAAACGGCGGGGGTTTTCTGCATTTTGCGACCGCATGATGCGCAGTTGCTTACGTGAATTCCCGTAAGCTGCGTCAGGCGCAAATCAGTCACTTTTCAAAACGCATTTTCCACGACGGCAACGCGCCGGCGAATGGCAGCGCCTTTGCTTCATAGACACCGCGCGCGATCGCGCGCGCGATGACGTTGGCAGCGACTGCTCCGAGTTCGGTCAGGCCGTACAACGGATCGATGGGCTTTTCGCAGGTTGCCGCCGCGAACACGGCATCGCCATCCAGCGGCGCGTGTACCGGATAGATCGCGCGCGCGAATCCGGTCTGCGAGATTATCGCCAGCCGCTTTGCCTGGGCCTTGGTGAGGATCGCGTCGGTGACGACAACGGCCAGCGTCGTATTCTCGATGGCTGTCGCCGCGGGACCGCCCTTCAGCCGCATCGCGAGCATGTCGGGGGTGAAGGATGGCGGCAATCCGCGTCCGCCGAATTCGTTGTCGATCTCGAAGGGCGACGCCCAGAACCAGGGGCCGTCGCCGACATTGACGCTGCCGACGGCGTTCACCGATGCGATGGCGGCGACGCGAATGCCATCTGTTGTGGTGGCAGAGGCGGAGCCGATACCGCCCTTGAAGTTGGCGGTGGTTGCGCCCAACCCCGCGCCGACGCTTCCGAGCGCGAACACTCCGTTCGTCGCTGCTGCGGCGGCTGTGTAACCGAGATCGCGATAGGGCGGAAAGCGGCCCCATGTCTTGTTGCCGCCGTTGAGGATGTCGAATTGCACAGCACCCGGAACGATGGGAATCAGGGCATCGCCCACCGCGAAGCCCCGGCCATGCTCTGCGAGCCACGCCTGGATGCCGCCGCCGGCTTCGAGGCCGAAGGCGGAGCCGCCGGAGAGCGCGATCGCATCGATACGCTCGACCGTATTGACGGGATCCAGCAGCGCGCCGTCCCGCGTGCCTGGTCCGCCGCCTCGAATGTCGATCGAGGCAACAGCGGGCTGGTCGAACACGACAGCCGTTACTCCGGAGGCGAGAGCGGCATCGTCGGCATGGCCGACACGGACGCCCGGAATATCGGTGAGCAGGTTCTTCATGGGACGAATCTCCGGATAACGCGCGATCACAACACGGAGAAGGAGCGGCGCGGAGCTTGCATAGCATATGGGCGGCAGTGCAATAAGCGGCATGATCAACGATGTCTCCATTCCCGCCGCGCTTGCCGCTGGCATCATCAGCTTTCTCTCGCCATGCGTATTGCCGCTGGTGCCGCCGTATTTGATCTATCTGACCGGCGCGACCATCGAGCATGTCGCCAATGACGAGGAACAGCGCGCCTCGAAGCGCGCCGTCATGGTGTCGGCGCTGGTGTTCGTGCTGGGATTTTCGACGGTGTTCGTGGCGCTCGGCGCCAGCGCGAGTCTGATCGGGGGGCTGATCCGGGCCTGGTCTGCGCAACTCTCCATCGTCGCGGGCATCGCGATTATTCTGATGGGGCTGCACTTCCTCGGATTGACGCGCATCGGTTTCCTGATGCGAGAGGGACGGTTGCCGATCCCGAAGCCGGTCGGCTTGTGGGGCGCCTATGTGATGGGGCTGGCGTTTGCGTTCGGCTGGACGCCGTGCATCGGGCCGATCCTCGCGGCGATCCTGTCGGTCGCGGCGTCGGAAGCGACGGTGACGAAGGGCGCGGGCCTGCTCGCGGTTTATTCCGCCGGCCTCGGCATTCCATTCCTGATTGCGGCCTTCATGGTGGAGCGGTTCTCATCGGTGCTGGCACGGATGAAAAAACATCTTGCCACCGTCGAGCGGGTCATGGGCGCGCTGATGATTCTGGTCGGGATCGGATTTCTGACCGGCGCGGTGACGAGCGCCAGCATCTGGCTGCTGGAGACGTTTCCGGCATTGCAGAATTTCGGGTAGTTGAAACAGTCAGGCCGGGACAAGTCCCGGCCATGACGTAACTTGATTGGTGAGGGGTGAGGCTAACTCACGACCCCTTCGCCAGCTCGGCGTAGTTGCCCTTGGCGTCCCACTTGTAGACGACATAGTCGAGCAGCTTGATGTCGCCCTTGGCGTCGAACGACAGCTTGCCCAGCACGGTGTCCCATTCGCCGCCCTTGATGGCTTCGACGAGTTTCTTGGGATCGGTGCTGTTGATCTTCTTGGCGGCCTGCGACCAGACCTGGAACGAGGCATAGGTGTAGAGCGTGTAGCCTTCCGGATCGATGCCCTTCGCCTTGAACTTCTCGACGATGGCCTTGGCGGTCGGTTTGTTGCGCGGGTCTGGGCCGAAGGTGAACAGCGTGCCTTCCGCGGCAGCGCCCGTGATCGAAGCGAATTCCTTGTCGTTCATCGCGTCGCCGGCCATCAGCACGGTTTTGAGGCCCTGGTCGCGCATCTGGCGCAGGATCAGCCCGGCTTCCTGATGGTAGCCACCGACATAGACCAGATCGATGTTGTCGCGCTTCAGACGCGAGACGATGGAGTTAAAGTCCTTGTCGCCCTTGTTGTAGGACTCGAACAGCTTCTCCTTGAAGCCGGCGGCGTTCAGCGCCTTCTTGGTTTCGTCCGCGAGACCCTTTCCGTAGGTGGTCTTGTCGTTGAGGATCGCGACGTTCTTGCCGGCGAAGGCTTTCTGGATGTACTGCGCGGCGACGAGGCCCTGCTGATCGTCACGGCCGCAGACGCGCAGCACGTTCCACAATTTGCGCTCGGTGAAGACCGGATTGGTCGAGGCCGGCGTGATCTGGAGGACGTTGCCCTCCGCATAGGCTTCCGATGCGGGAATCGACGACGACGAGCAGAAATGCCCGGCGACGAACTGCACCTTGGAGCTTGCGAGCTTTTCGGCGACCGAACGGGCCTGCTTCGGATCGCAGGCGTCGTCGCCGACTTGCAGGGCTAGCTTCTTGCCGTTGACGCCGCCCGCGCTGTTGAGATCGGCGATGGCCATGTCCGCGCCGTTCTTCATCTGGCGCCCGAACGCGGATTCGCTGCCCGTCATCGGACCGGCAACGGCGACAGGGATATCTTGCGCAAACGCAGCAGTCGACAAGGCAATCGACGCGCCGAGTGCGAGGCCAAGGATGTGGATTGGTTTCATAGGGCAGTCCTCATGCAGGTCTCGATAGGCGCAGCCAACTGGCCCGCCGGGGCGAACAAATCGCGGATATTGTCCGCTGATTTTACCGCCAAGTCATCGGCAAATTTCGCGCCTGCTCAGGAGTTGGCTGGCGCATCTTGCCGCAGCCGCCAGCCGAGGGGGCCGTTTGGCTCGTACAGCCAGTAATACTGTTTCACCATCTGTGACGCGCGGGTGCGCTGAAATGACAGGCAGGCGACCGCAATCAGGATGGCGGTCTCGACGATGTAGGTTTTCGGCTGGAGCAGGGTTTCGTTGAACAGCGCAAAGTGCACGAACCGCACGGCCATCCCCATGGGGATCATGGCGATGACCGCGATCCAGATGCTGCGCCAGGTCAGCGCTATGGCGCGCCCGGCGAGCAGGGCGCAGCCCGCGCCCAGAACGAGGGTGACGAACAGCACCTGAAAAATGGATTCGTTCGAATACAGGTCCATCAGTGCCGGCCTCCCTCAAGATAGGCCGCGCGGATTTCTGGCCGCGCGAGAAGTTCCGCGCCGGTTCCGCTCAGCGTGATCTTGCCATTGACCATCACGTAGCCGCGATGCGCGAGTCTGAGGGCATGATTGGCATTCTGTTCGACGATCAGCACCGTCAGTCCGTCTTGCTTGTTGAGCGTGCGGACGGCGTCGAAGATCTGCCGCGCGATCAGCGGTGCGAGGCCGAGCGACGGCTCGTCCAGCATCAGGAGACGCGGACGGCTCATCAGCGCGCGGCCGATGGCCAGCATCTGCTGTTCACCTCCTGAGAGCGTGCCGCCGCGCTGGGCGATGCGCTCCTTGAGGCGTGGAAACAGCGCGAAGACACGTTCAAGGCTTGCGTTGCGCTCGGCCTCGGTGCTTTCAACGGCGGCGTCCGCGCCCATGCGCAGGTTTTCCGCCACCGTCATGCGCGGAAAAATTCGCCGTCCTTCGGGTGACTGGGCGATGCGCAGCCGCGCGACGTGATGGGTCGGCTCGAAGGTAATGTCGCGGCCGTCGAATTCGATGGTGCCGGCCCGCGCGCGCGGCCGGCCGAACACCGACATCATCAGCGTGGACTTGCCCGCGCCATTGGCGCCGATCAGCGCCACGATTTCGCCGGTCTTGATGTCGAGATCGACGCCTTTCAGCGCTTCGATGTTGCCGTAAGCGGCGACGAGGCCGCGAATGGAGAGGAGGGAGGCCGCACTCACGTTCCGCCCTCCATTACTTCGATGGCGGTTTGCTCGTCGGCGCCGAGATAGGCCGCGATGACTTTCGGATCGTCGCGTATTTCGCGCGGCGTGCCCGCTGCGATCTTGACGCCGTGATCGAGCACGAAGATGCAGTCGGAAATTTCCATCACCACCGACATGTCGTGTTCGATCAACAGAACCGATGTGCCGTGATCCTTGCGGATTGCCAGCAATAATTCGCTCAGCGCGTCGCTTTCGCGCGCGTTCAGACCGGCAGCGGGCTCGTCGAGGCACAGCAGCGACGGCTCGGAACACATCGCGCGCGCGATTTCCAGCCGCCGCTGGTCGCCGTAGGGCAGGTTGCCCGCCGCGTCGTCGGCACGGGCGGTGAGGCCGATGCGGTCGAGCCAGTAGCGCGCAAGCTCGATGGCGCTGTTTTCGGCGCGGCGAAAGCCGGGCGCACCGATCAGGCCGAGGAACGTATAGCCCGACGCGCGCATCAGCGCGTTGTGCTGCGCCACCAGCAGGTTTTCCAGCGCGGTCATGCCCGCGAACAGCCGGATATTCTGGAATGTGCGCGCGACCTTCGCTACTTTCGAGATGCGATAGTCGAACAGCCGCTCCAGCAGAAACTCACGATGGTCGTCGTGGATGAGCCGCATCATGCCGGTGGTCGGCTTGTAGAAGCCCGTGATGCAGTTGAATACGGTGGTCTTGCCGGCGCCGTTGGGGCCGATCAGCGCGGTGATGTCACCGCGCTTCGCCGTGAACGACAGGTCGTTGACCGCGACGATGCCGCCGAAGCGCATCGACAGATGATCGACATCGAGAATGTTGTCTTCGGCCTCGCGTATCATGCGGAAATCATCCTTGGCCTTCCTTGACCATGGTGGATGAAATCTCCGTCGGCTTCTCGAGAAACACCGATGGAGCGCGATGGCCGATCAGTCCGCGCGGCCGCCAGATCATCAGCAGCACCATCGCCGCGCCGAACACCAGCATACGGAACTGTTCCAGTCCTCTGAACAGTTCAAACCCGCCGATCATGGCAAGCGCCGCCAGCGCGACGCCGAGCTGCGAGCCCATGCCGCCCAGCACCACGATCGCCAGCACCAGCGCGGATTCCTGGAACGTGAACGACTCAGGGCTGATGAAGCCCTGACGGGTCGCGAAGAAAGCGCCGGCAAAGCCGCCGAACATCGCGCCGGTGGCGAATGCGGTCAGCTTCGTCGTGGTGGTGTTGATGCCGAGCGAGCGGCACGCGACTTCGTCTTCGCGCAAGGCTTCCCATGCGCGGCCGATGGGCAGGCGGCGCAGGCGGATCGTGACCCAGTTGGTTAGCAGCGCGAGCGCGAGGATCAGGTAGAACAGGAAGACCACGCGATGGGTCGCAGAGAATTCGATGCTGAGCAGGGTAGCGAGGCCGTCATCGGTGTTGGTCAGCGGAATGCCGAAGAAGGTCGGACGCGGAATGCCGGTGATACCGTTGGGACCGCCCGTGACGTGCTGCCAGTTCAGCAGGATCAGACGGATGATTTCGCCGAACGCCAGCGTGACGATGGCGAGGTAGTCGCCGCGCAGTCGCAGCACCGGAAAGCCAAGCAGCACGCCCCAGAATGCCGCGAGAATTCCCGCCAGCGGCAGGCAGATCCAGAACGACAGATCGAAAGTCGTCGCCAGCAATGCGTAGGAATATGCACCGACCGCGTAGAACGCGACGTAGCCGAGATCAAGCAGGCCTGCGAGGCCGACGACAACATTCAATCCCCATCCGAGCATCACATAGGTGAGCACCAGAATGCCGAGGTCGAGGATGTAGCGCTGCTCGTAGAAGATCACCGGCACCAGCAGCGTGAAGACGAGCAGGGCCGGCGCGAGAAACCGGCGCAGCATGGTGATGACGCCGGTGGCGGATTCAGGAACCAGCGAGATGGTTCTGGACGGTCCAATCCATTGTCGAATTAATTCGACAATGATGCTGCCGAAAAACACAGCGGCGACGAGCGCGGCGAGATCGCCGAACCGCGTCCAGTAGATCAACTGGCCTTCTGGTCCGGCCTCGGTGCGAATGCCGATCATCAGCGAAAACAGAACCAGCGCCACGAGGGCGCTGATGAATGACTTCTTGAGGATGAAGGCGATGCCGTGCGGGGCTGCGGCGGCTTTCGGCGCGTGGGCGGCGGAATCGACTGAACGCGCCACGCTGCCTCTCAGACTTTTTCGACTTCCGGACGGCCGAGAAGGCCGGTCGGAAGAAAGATCAGGACGACGATGAGAATCGAAAACGCCGCGACGTCCTTGTATTCGGACGTGAAGTAGGCGGACCAGAAGGTCTCGATCAGGCCGATCAGCAAGCCGCCGAGCATCGCGCCGGGCAGGGAGCCAATGCCGCCGAGCACAGCGGCGGTGAAGGCCTTGATGCCGGCGACAAAGCCCATGAAGAAATCGACCACGCCGTAATAGAGCAGATACATCATGCCCGCGACGGCGGCGAGGGCTGCGCCGATCACGAAGGTCATCGAGATGGTGCGATCGACATCGACGCCAAGCAGGGCGGCCATGGTCTGGTCCTGTTCGCAGGCGCGCATGTCGCGGCCGAGCCGCGTGCGCGCCACGAGCCATGAGAAGATCGCGAGCAGAATGACGGTGGTGACAACGACGATGATCTGGATATTCGACAGCCGCACCACGAAGCCGTCATTCTCGAACAGCGTGTAGCCGCCGGTGATGACGGGCGGCACCGGCTTGACCCGCGCGCCTTGCGACACCTGCGCGAAATTTGTCAGCACGAACGACATGCCGATGGCGGAGAGCATCGGCGCCAGACGGAACGACTGCCGCAACGGCCGGTAGGCAATGCGTTCGACGGTCCAGCCATAGAGCGCGGTGACGGCCATCGCCACCAGCAGCACCAGAAGCAGAATGACGGGGACGACGGTGAGGCCGATCGATACCAGGATGAGAAAGGTAATGAGGGCGATGAAACCGCCGATCATGAAAATGTCGCCGTGGGCGAAATTGATCATGCCGACGATGCCGTAGACCATCGTATAGCCGATGGCGATCAACCCGTAGATCGACCCGAGCACCAGTCCGTTGATGAGTTGCTGGGCGAAATAATCCATGGGCTGCCGTGTTCGAGCGAACAGATCGACACGTCGAAGGCCCCGGCAGCCGGATCGTCGCGTCGTCCCATTTTCTAACAGCGGGAACCGGATGCGGCAACCGGCGCGGGTGCGGCGTGAGGTCGTCGTCCACGACGTTTGCGCTGCGATGGAGAGTTCATGAAGGAACCCGCTGTTCCATTGAAACCAACCGCAGTGACCTTGGTTGGTCTTTCGTTCAACGAAGGAGATGTCAACATGGGCAACCAGAACAATCCGAACCAGAAACCCGGCCAGCAGAGCCAGAACCCGAGCCAGAAGCCGGGGCAGCAGCAGCAAGGCGGCGGCCAAAAGCCCGGTCAGCAGCAACAGGATCCGAGCCAGAAGCCGGGTCAGCAAGGTCAGCAAAAGGGCGGGCACTAAATTAGGGGCATGATCTGATCCGAAAACCGGCATCCGCTTTTCGGGATCATGCCGTAAACGCCCGTTCGGAATGCCAGGAAGATCCCGCCGGAAGGCGGGATTTTCTTTTGGGTGTTCCGTGCCCGTTGTCCACAGGCGAAGCCCGGCCGTTAAGGTTAAGAAACGGTTTAAATTGCCGCTCCGAGTTGAGCGGAGTTAGCTCCGGCCTCACGGTCGGAGTAGGCGGCAATGTCCAGGGATTGGCGGATCAGCACGGTCAACGGCACGCTTCTGGCGTGCTATTTCATTCCGTCCTGGACGATCTCGGCGCTGAAAATCTGGATCTCGCCGATCCGCGGTTTCTATGACCGCACCAACATCGCCGCAGCGTTCTATGTCAGCGACTTTCTCAGCCTTTCGGCAATGGACACGATTCGGGTCGCGTGGCTGCTTGCGCTGGGCAAGGTCATTGTTGCCGCGTTCTTCCTGGTCTTCCTGCTGCTGGTTATTCGTGTCGCGATACGCCGGAAGGGCGGTTGCGACGAGGCGCTGGCTTTTGCGCTGGGCCTCGGCGCGTTCATCAGCATGGCGAGCCTGATTGCGGCATCGAAGGTCGGCGAGATGGCGGCGTTGCGGCTTCACGCCAGCGAGTCGCTGTTGCTGATCGGAGCGGCGATCCTGCTGATCATCGATACCGATCCCGCCGTCGTCGCGTCCCGTGAGGAAGCGACGTCCACCATGCCGCAGCAGGGCTACTTGTCGAGCAGTCCCAATTCCTGAATCACGCCGGCTGATTCCTTAACCGCATGGTTGGCGGTGGGGACGCCGCAGTAGATCGCCTGCTGAAGCAATATTTCCTTGATATCGTCCGGCGTGAAGCCGCCCTCGGTGAGGGCCGCGCGGACATGCATCCGAAACTCATCCCATTGCCCGAGCGCCATCATGGTGCCGATCACCAGCACGCGCCGGGTGCGCTCGTCGAAATGCGGCCGCGTCCAGATTTCGCCCCAGGCATAACGGGTGATGAGATCGAGAAAGTCCGCATTGAACGAGTTTTTGCCTGCCGCCGACTTGTCGACCCAAGCGTTACCGAGCACCTTGCGCCGGCGCTGTGTTCCCTGATCTCGCCGTTGATCGTCGTCCATCGGGTTGCTCTCAGCGTTGGGTCAGGAAGCCGACCACGGCCTCGGTGAAGTTGTGTGACTGCTCAACATTCGAGATGTGTGCCGCATCGAGCAGCGTCATGCTCGCATTCGGGATGTTGCTGCGAATGTACACGCCGGCCTCCACCGGCGTCGCCACATCGTGGCGGCCGGCGATCACCAGTGTCGGCGCCTTGATGCGCGGCAACAGTTCGCGCTGATCGAGCCGGCTCAATGCCTCACAGCAGGCGACGTAGCCTTGCTGCGGTGTGGCGACCAGCATTGCCTTCATGCGCGTGGCGATCTGCGGCTCACGTTCGCGGAAATCCGCCGTCAGCCATCCGGCGATCACGGCATCGGCAATCGAGGCGATGCCGCCTTCGTTCACCGCCCTGATGCGGTTCAGCCAGTTGGTCGGATCGGGATAATAGCAGGACGTGTTGGCAAGGATCATCCGGTCGATCCGTTCCGGCGCGTTGGCGCCGAGCCACTGACCGACCATGCCGCCCATTGAGAGCCCGCACCAGTGGATTTTCTCGATGTTGAGATCGTCGAGAATCGCCAGCACGTCCTTGCCGAAACGCTCCATCGAATAGGGGCCCGGAGGCGCACCGGACTTGCCATGGCCGCGCCGGTCGTAGCGCACCACGCGGTACAGTTTCGTCAGCGCCGCCATCTGCGGCTCCCACATCTGCATTGTCGCGCCGAGTGAATTCGACAGCATGATCGTCGGCCCGCCATCGCGTCCTTCGACCGAGACATTGAGCAAGCAGCCGTCGGCGTCGATCATGGGCATTGAATTTTCTCCGTTTCTTATTTGTGGTCGAGCGACGCGAGCAGCCGGTCGATCATCGTCTGCGATACGCCCTGATAGGCGCGCGGTTCGAACAATTGCTCAAGCGCCTCAGCGCCGAGATAGGCGGTGATGCGCGAATCTTTCGCCAGCACGTCGCGAAGGTGTTGCCTGGTTTCGATCGAAATGCGGCTTGCGGCTTCGACCACGTGATGGGCTTCGCTCTTGCCGACCTTGTCCGCGAGCGCCATCGCGACCGCTTCGGCCATGATCAGGCCGTGGGTCGTGCCGAGATTGGCTTGCATCCGCGTGGTATCGACTTCAAGTCCTTCGGCGATGTCGGCAATGGCCGCAAGTGCGCCGGATGTCACCAGTTGCAGCGTCGGTAATGTCGGCCATTCCGCATGCCAGGGACCCGCGCTTCGCTCGTGCTCCTGCACCTGGGCTGCGAAGATGGTTGCGGCCAGGTTCGGCGCCATGGTCGCCGCGGCCAGAGCGGACGCGGCCGCGACGGGATTGCGTTTGTGCGGCATCGTCGAGGAGCCGCCGCGGCCGGCGGCGGCGGGCTCAAAAGCTTCCGCGACATCCGTCTGCATCATGAGCGACACATCGCGAGCGATCTTGCCGCAGGTGCCTGTGAGAATGGCCAGCACCGAGGCGACATCGGCGATGCGGTCGCGATGCGTGTGCCAGGGGGCGTCCGGCAGCGGCAGCGACAGTTCAATGGCGAGGTGCTCGGCCACCTTGAAACCCTTGTCGCCAAGAGCGGCAAGTGTTCCCGCCGCGCCGCCGAATTGCAGCGCGAGCGTTTCGCCGAGCAGGCGCTTCAGCCTCTGGCGCGAACGATTCAACGCGGCTGCATATTCGGCCAGCTTCAGTCCGAATGGCATCGGCAGCGCGTGCTGCAACCATGTACGTCCGACCATGATCGTTTCGCGATGCTGCGCGGCCAGTTTCGCAAATCCGGCAATGGCGCGGTCGAGATCGGTGGTTAATGCGTTGATGGCCGCCCGCAGGCCCAACATGGTGGCGGTATCGATCACGTCCTGGCTGGTCGCGCCCCAGTGCACGTAGCGCGCGGCGGAAGGGTCCGCCTGAGCGACCTTGGCCGTGAGCATTTTGACCAGCGGGATGGCGAGATTTCCGGCCTGGGCCGCGGCCTCGGCAAGCGCGGTCCGGTCGAAGGCTTCGGCATGGCAGGCGTTTGCGATGCTTGCGACGGCGCTCGCCGGAATCAAGCCCGCCGCCGCCTCGGCTCGCGCAAGCGCATGTTCGAAGTCGAGCATGTGCTGCAAATAAACCTGATCGTCGCACACCAAGCGCATGGCGGCGCTCGACAACAAGGGTGCGAGCAGGGGAGGCAGTGATGAACTCATGATGGGCGGACCCTAACCAACCGGGGAAGGCGTGCCAATAGCGCAATGCACGGCTTGCAATATTGGTACGGTCGAATGCTGAACGAGCCCCTTTCATTTGCGCAGCCAGTGGCTTACTTGGGTATAAGATAAGAGCGTGCCCGGCGCGGCCAGTGAATGGGGAGAACCACCATGGCGATGACGATGACAGGCGAAGTCCAGCTTCCGGCGACTCGCGAAGTGGTGTGGCAGAAGCTCAACGATCCGGCTGTTCTGAAGGCCTGCATTCCGGGCTGCGAGGAATTGAATGTGGCCGGGGAGAATCAGTTCGAGGCGGTCGCCAAGATGAAGGTCGGCCCGGTGTCCGCACGCTTCAAAGGCAAGGTCACGCTGAGCGATTTCGATCCGCCGAACAGTTACAAGATTTCCGGCGAGGGCGAGGGCGGCGTTGCGGGCTTCGCCAAGGGCGGCGCGACGGTGGCGTTGGCGGACAAGGATGGCGGCACGCTGCTGAGCTATAATGTCGACGCCCAGATCGGCGGCAAGCTCGCGCAGCTCGGGCAGCGGCTCATCAACGGCTCGGCCAAGAAGCTTGCTGATGAGTTCTTCGCGAAATTCGCAGAAGCTGTGAAGGCGGGCTGAGGCCGTTTCGGCATATCAGCCCCCCACGCAAATCAAGCCTTCTTGTCCGCATGTGCTGTGCCGCGAGGTTGCTCATTGCCGGAAGGGGCCATATTATCAGTTTGGAACCATTTTAAACGCGTTGGCCGCGCCATGCGGTGCCGCGAAACCTCAGTGCCAGAACCCGGGCGCCAAACCCTGGGTGCCAAGCCGAAAACAAGAGAGTGTTGATGGCCAAGATTTCACTGATCGTGAACGGCAATCCCGTGACGGGCAAGGTCGATTCACGCACGCTGCTCGTCCAGTTCTTGCGTGAGAACCTTCGACTGACCGGCACCCATGTCGGTTGCGACACGTCGCAGTGCGGCGCGTGCGTCGTCCATCTCGACGGCAAGGCCGTGAAGTCCTGCACCACGCTGGCGGTGATGGCCGACGGCCATGAGGTCAGGACCATCGAGGGTCTCGCCGCGGACGGTGCGCCGCTGCACCCGATGCAGGAAGCGTTTCGCGAGCATCACGGACTGCAATGCGGCTTCTGTACGCCCGGCATGATCATGACGGCGGTCGATCTCGTGCATCGCAAGGGCCACGACCTCAGCGATCATGTCATCCGCGAAGAACTCGAAGGCAATCTCTGCCGCTGCACCGGCTATCAGAACATCGTGCTGTCAATCGCGGCTGGCGCAAAGGCGATGGCCAAATCCGATCTCGCATAACGACACGCTCCCGAAGGACAATTTATGTACGACTTCAAGTATCATCGTCCGGGGACCGTGCGGCAGGCCGCCAACCTTCTCCTCAAGAACGAAGACGCGAAGCTGGTCGCCGGCGGTCATACGCTGGTGCCGGTGATGAAGCAGCGGCTCGCCAGCCCGCCGCATCTGGTCGATCTCAGCCATATCGAAGGCCTCAACGGTATCGAGATGAAAGGCCGCAGCCTGGTCATCGGCGCGACCGCGACGCATGCGGAAGTCGCCAACTCCGCCATCGTCGGTGAAGCGATTCCGGCACTGTCCGAGCTTGCCGGTCTGATCGGTGATCCGGCGGTTCGTCACAGGGGCACCATCGGCGGCTCGCTCGCCAACAATGACCCGACGGCAGACTATCCGGCAGCGGTGTTGGCGCTGGGTGCGACCATCGTCACCAACAAGCGCCGGCTCAAGCCGGAGGAATTCTTTCAGGGCCTGTTCACGACGGCGCTCGAGCCCGACGAGATCATCACCCGCGTGATGTTTCCGCTGCCGAAGAAAGCTGCGTATCAGAAATTCCGCAATCAGGCCTCGCGCTATGCGCTGGTCGGCGTGTTTGTGGCGCGGCGTCCGTCGGACGTGCGTGTTGCCGTGACGGGCGCAGGCGGCGACGGCGTGTTCCGCGTTACCGAGTTCGAAGAAGCATTGAAGAAGCGCTTCTCTCCGAAGTCGCTTGACGGGTTGACGGTATCGGCCGATGGCCTGAACAGCGACATTCACGGCAGCGCGGAATATCGCGCGCATCTGATCGGCGTGCTTGCGCGGCGCGCGCTGGAAGCTGCGACGGCGAAGAGCTGAATTTGGAGTGATTTGAGTATGAGCAAGATTCCGGCGTCAGTCGATGCAACGCTCGATCTGCTCACCAGCCGCGGCTATCTCGCCGAGCGCTCGCTCGCGACCGTCGTGTATCTGTCGCTGCGCATGGGCCGTCCCTTGTTTCTGGAAGGCGAGGCGGGCGTCGGCAAGACCGAGATCGCCAAGGTTCTCGCTGCAGCGCTCGGGCGCAAGCTGATCCGTCTGCAATGCTATGAAGGTCTCGACGTCGCCTCCGCAGTGTACGAGTGGAACAGCGCAGCGCAGATGATTGCCATTCGTCTGGCCGAGGCCAGCGGCGAAACCGATCGCGACCAGCTCTCGTCCGATGTGTTCGCGGAAAAATATCTCATCAAACGTCCGCTGCTTCAGGCGCTCGAAAGCGATGTCGCCGGTCCGCCCGTGCTGCTAATCGATGAACTCGACCGTGCCGATGAGGCCTTCGAAGCGTACTTGCTGGAAATCCTCAGCGATTTTCAGGTGACGATTCCTGAATTCGGCACCGTGAAAGCGCCGCAGCCGCCCATCGTCATTGTGACGTCTAACCGCACCCGCGAGATTCACGACGCCCTCAAGCGACGCTGCCTTTATCACTGGGTCGATTATCCATCCGCCGAGCGCGAACTGGCCATCGTCAAGTCGCGCGTGCCGAACATCAGCGCGAAGCTGTCGCAGCAGGTGGTCGGATTCGTGCAAACGCTGCGCGAACAGGACCTGTTCAAGGTGCCGGGCGTGGCGGAAACCATCGACTGGGCAACGGCACTGACCGAACTCGACGCGCGTTCGCTGACGCCGCAGGTGGTGGGCGATACGCTCGGCGCGTTGCTGAAGTATCAGGATGATATCGGGCGTATGCAGGGCCCCGCGCTCGACAAGGTCATCAAGGAAGCTGTCAGCGATCCTGCTGCCTGAATGCGACATCGTCATGCCGAATGACATCGAGACCCCAGCCACCGGACTGATCGCTGACAATATCATCGGCTTTGCGCGTGCGCTGCGGGTCGCGGGATTGCCCATCGGTCCGGGTGCTGTGATCGACGCGCTGAATGCGATGCGCTTGATCGACATCGGCAACCGCGCGGACCTTTTCACCACGCTCGAATCTGTTTTCGTGAAGCGCCGCGAGCACGCGCTGGTGTTCGCGCAGGCGTTCGATCTTTTCTTCCGCCGCGCCGAGGGCACCGAGCACATGCTGGATTCGGTGCCGCTGCCGCCTGAAGCGCAAAAGCCGCCGCCGCCGGCCTCGCGGCGCGTTCAGGAGGCCTTTGCAAAAAGCCGAAATATGGAGGCGCCCGAAATCGAGGAGAAGAACGTTCAGCTCTCGGTGTCGGATCGCGAGGTTCTCCAGCGCAAGGATTTTGCGCAGATGAGCGCCGCCGAGATCGCCGAGGTCGCGCGTGCAATTGCGCAGATGAAATTGCCGCAGGCCGAGTTGCGTACGCGGCGCTTCAAGCCGGACACACACGGCACACGACTCGATCTGCGGCGGACGTTGCGCGGAAGCCTGCGTACCGGCGGGGAGATCGTGAAATTTCATCGCCTCGGTCGCATCGACAAGCCCGCGCCGATCGTCGCGCTGCTCGATATTTCCGGTTCGATGACGGACTACACGCGGCTGTTCCTGCAATTCCTCCATGCGATCACCGATGCGCGCAAGCGCGTCTCGGTGTTCCTGTTTGGCACGCGGCTGACTAACGTCACGCGAGCGCTTCGTGCGCGCGATCCCGACGAAGCGCTGGCGGCGTGCTCAAGCAGCGTCGAGGATTGGGCCGGCGGCACCCGGATCGCGACCTCGCTGCACAATTTCAACAATCTCTGGGGCCGCCGGGTGTTGGGGCAGGGCGCCATCGTGCTGCTGATCTCGGACGGTCTGGAGCGTGAGGCGGATTCCCGGCTGGAATTCGAGATGGACCGGCTGCATCGCTCGTGCCGCCGTCTGATCTGGCTCAATCCGTTACTGCGGTTCGATGGCTTCGAGGCCAAGGCGCACGGCATTAAAATGATGCTGCCGCATGTTGATGAATTCCGCCCCGTACATAACTTGAAGTCCATGGAAACGCTGATTGCCGCGCTGTCGTCGGAGCAACCGCCCCGTCGCATCGACGCCCGCTCCGCAGCCTGAGGAATCGAATCATGCTCAACCGCGACGAAGATATTCTCAAAGCCGCTGAGACCTGGACCAAGGCCGGACACGGCGTTGCGCTCGCGACCGTGGTCGAAACCTGGGGCTCCGCGCCGCGTCCGGCAGGATCGAGCCTTGTCATCAATGACGACGGCACCTTTCTGGGCTCCGTCTCCGGCGGCTGCGTTGAAGGTGCCGTGGTAACGGAAGCGCTGGACGTGATCGCAAGCGGCAAGCCCAAGATGCTCGAGTTTGGCGTTGCGGATGAAACGGCATGGAATGTCGGGCTGTCGTGCGGTGGGACCATCCGCGTGTTTGTCGAGAAGGTGGGCAACTCTTGAAACAGGATACGCTGACTGAACTGAATGCGGAGCGCGCCGCGCGCCGCGCCGTGGTTGTTGTCACGGATGTCGCAAGCGGCGAGCAGCGCCTGATCAAGGCTGCCAACGTCGCGTCCGATCCGCTGCACGCCGAACTCGACAAGCACTTGCGCATGGGCAAGAGCGGCATGATCGAGATCGACGGCAAGAAGCTGTTCCTGAACGTCTATGCGCCGACCGCGCGTCTTGTCATCATCGGCGCGGTTCACATCAGTCAGGCGCTGGCGCCATTGGCACAATCGCTGGATTACGATGTATTCGTGGTTGATCCGCGCACGGCGTTTGCTTCGCCCGAGCGATTTCCCGACGTCCCGCTGTTCGCAGACTGGCCCGATGTGGCGCTGCCGCCGCTCAATGTCGACCGCTACACGGCGTTCGTCGCGCTGACGCACGATCCGAAGGTCGACGATCCGGCGTTGCTGCATGCGCTGGAACGTGACTGCTTCTACATCGGCGCGCTCGGGTCGCGAAAGACGCATGGCAAGCGCGTGGATAGGCTCAAGGCGCAAGGCGCAAGCGAGCAGAGCATTGCGCGCATTCACGCGCCGATAGGCCTGAACATCGGCGCAGTCTCGCCCTCTGAGATCGCAGTTGCTATCATGGCTGAAATCACAGCGCGCCTTCGGCTGCCGGCCGATGCGCCGCTCAAAACGAAGTCCGCAGCATGAAATTCGGGTCTGTTGCGCCGGAAGACGGTCTTGGCGGCGTCACGGTTCACGCCATCCGTCAGGGCTCGCTCGTTCTCAAGAAGGGGAGCGTGATCGGGGCTGCTGAAATCGCCGCGCTGAAGCAGGCGGGCATCACGGAAATTGTCGTCGCAAGGCTGGACGACGGCGACGTGTCGGAAGACGAAGCGGCGGCGAGCATTGCGCAGGCGGTGGCTGGCGAAGGCGTCAGCGTCGAACGCGCGTTCACCGGACGCGCCAATCTGTTCGCCGCAGAAGCCGGTGTGCTGGTGGTGGACCGCGACGCGGTGGACCGCATCAACCGCGTGGACGAAGCGATCACCTTCGCAACACTGTCGGCTTTCAAGGCGGTCGTGGTTGGCGAAATGATCGCGACCGTCAAGATCATTCCGTTCGGTGTGGAAGCGAAACTGCGCGATGCTGCGGTGGTCGCTGCAGCCGCCGGACGTATGCATGTTGCGCCGTTCAAGATCAAACGTGTCGGAGTCGTCTCGACGATGCTGCCGGGGCTGGCTCCGAAAGTGATCGAGAAGACGTTGCGCGTGACGCAGGAGCGTCTCGCGCCGGCCGGCGCCGAGATCATTGCCGAACGCCGCGTTCCGCATGATGAAGATGCATTGGCGCCTGCGATCGAAGAACTGCTCGCACTGGGCGCCGAACTGGTGCTGGTGTTCGGCGCATCGGCCATCGCCGACCGCCGCGACGTGATTCCGGCCGCCATCGAAAATATCGGCGGTCTGGTCGAGCATTTCGGGATGCCGGTCGATCCCGGCAATCTCATGCTGATCGGAAAGGTCAACAACCTGCCGGTGCTGGGCGCGCCGGGATGCGCGCGCTCGCCGAAGGAGAACGGCTTCGACTGGATCCTGATGCGGCTGCTGGCCGGGCTTCCGGTCACGCGCGCCGATGTCACCGGCATGGGCGTCGGCGGCCTGCTGATGGAAATCGTGACCCGGCCGCAGCCGCGCGTGCCGGTCGAGACCGGTGGCGACCGGAAAGTTGCAGCAATGATCCTTGCCGCGGGGCGCTCGACCCGTATGGGCGGGCCGAACAAGCTGCTGGCCGAACTGAACGGCAAGAAGCTGGTACGAATTGTTGCCGAGCAGGCGCTGGCTTCGAAAGCATCACCTGTCATCGTCGTCACGGGTCATCAGGGCGACGAAGTCGAGGCCGCGTTACAAGGGCTCAAGGTCCAGTTCGTGCGCAATCCGGCCTTTGCCGAAGGTCTCGCGACGTCGGTGAAAACCGGCATCGGCGCGGTCCCTGAAAGCACCGATGGTGTGGTGGTCTGCCTCGGCGATATGCCGCTGATCGATTCAAAACTGATCGACCGCCTCGTCGAATCGTTTGCGCCGGATCGCGGCTCGCTGATCGTCGTGCCGGTGGCCGGGGGACGGCGCGGTAATCCGGTATTGTGGTCGCGGCGGTTCTTCCCCGAATTGATGACGCTCGACGGCGACATCGGCGCGCGGCATCTCATTGCGCAACATGCGGAGACGGTGGCGGAGGTCGAGGTCGAAGGGAAAAGCGCCTTCCTCGACATCGACACGCCCGAAATGCTGGCGGACGCGCAGCGCAAATAGAGAACGCTCAGGCATGATCGCTTTTCGGGATCGTGCCTTTCCGTTTCGTTCACCAAGTTGAAACGCCCTTCGGCTTAGATGACTCCCGGGATGACCTCTGGGGAGGGGATTTTGCTCGACCGTAATGCCGCGTATTTCCGCGCGATTTTCGTTTTTGCTTTGGTTTTGTCTTTTGCCTCTTACTGCCTTGCGACGTCCGTTCACGCAGCGGGCGCGCTGGCTGTCGGAAAATGCGGGGCTTACGGCCAGGCTTTCGACTACCCGGCAGAGCAGGGCGCGCGCGCCGCTGCGCTCAAGCAGTGCAAAGGCAATTGCAGCGCGGTCACCATGAAACGCGCCTGCGCTGCGTTGTCCCTCGACATGGCCAAGCCTTGCGGCGCTCACGGCTACGCGGTTGCACCGCGCATCTCCAGCGCGCTCAATGAGGCGATGAAGAAATGCTACGCGTTCGGCGGCAAGGAATGCGTGATCCGTGCCTGGGCCTGCGACGCGCGGGGTTGAGCGAAGCTTCAGCCCTGTCGTGAGCGAAACTGAGTTTCGGCCAGACTCGCAGTCTGAAATTTATCATAAAATCAAAGGCTTATAGAGGTCTGGCACTGCCGCTCAGTTTATTCTTGAATATGACTGACCCGTCAGTCATATTCAAGGCATGACAAAAGTACCGCTCATCAATACCCGCCCGTCGAAGGATCGCTCCGACCGCAACGTAAAAGCGCGTGCGCCCAGCGAGCGCGCCGCGACGAAACGTCCATCCAAGCGCGCGGTCGGCGCGACCGAACGGCGCGCGGCGATCGTTGCCGCTGGTCTTGATGAATTCACCGCCAAGGGTTTTGCCGCGACGCGCCTCGATGATGTCGCCAAACGGGCGGGGGTCGCCAAGGGCACGATCTATCTGCACTTCAAGGACAAGGAAGCGCTGTTTCAGGAACTGGTGCGCACCGCACTGGGGCCGCTGATCGTGCGGATTTCGAATCCGCCGATAGGGGCCGATGCGGGATCGGCGCGCGCTGCGATGGAGGCGCTGGTGAATACGTTCGCCCATGATGTCATCGGAACGCGGCGTGCCGACATCGTGCGCATGATCATTGCCGAAGGCACGCGCTTTCCCGCGCTGGCCGAATTCTATTACCGCGAGGTGATCGCTCATGGCATCGCCGGGATGCGGAAGCTGATTGAATATGGCATCGCGCGCGGCGAGATCCGCAATCCGGGTCTGGCGGACTTTCCGCAGCTTGTGGTCGCGCCTCTAGTGGTGGCGATCATCTGGCAGGGCCTTTTCGGCAAACATGCGCCGCTCGATGCGGCGGCGATGCTGCGCGTTCATCTCGATTTGATTTTTGATGAAGGGAAGGCGGCATGATTGCGTCGCGAAAAGTTATGCCGGCTCTCGTCCTGTTGCTGGCGGCAAGTCTGGCCGGATGCGGGGACTCGAAGAATCCCGGTTACCAGGGCTGGATCGAGGCCGACCTGATCTTCGTCAGTCCTGATGAACAGGGCCGCGTCGTCAAGCTCAATGTCCGGGAAGGCGATCACGTCGAGGCAGGCGCGCCGCTTTATGCGGTCGATGACGATCTCCAGCGCGCCGATCTGAACCAGAGCAACGCGACACTCGCCAACGCGAAGCAGGCCTATGATCGCGCCGCCGCGTTGAGCAAGACCGGCTCGGGGACGCAGGCGAATTTCGATTCCGCGCTGGCCTCGCTGCGGGTTGCCGAGGCACGGGTGAACACCTCGCAGACGAAACTTGAACGGCGTCAGATGAAGGCGCCTATCGCTGGCACGATCCAGCAGATCTATTTCCGGGAAGGCGAGACCGTTCCGGCGCAGCGGCCTGTGATTTCGATTCTGCCGCCGGGCAACATGAAGGTCCGGTTCTTCGTTCCGGAGCCCGAATTACCGAAGCTCAAGGTCGGCCAGGACGTTCGCGTCACATGCGACGGCTGCGCCGGCGAGCTGATCGCGAAGATCTACTTCATTGCCACCACGGCGGAATACACGCCGCCCGTGATCTACAGTCTCGATGAGCGCTCGAAGCTCGTCTATCTGATCCAGGCGCGGCCGAACAAACCCGAGAGCCTGCGCGTCGGTCAACCGGTGAGTATTTTCACCACTGGAAAGACGCCGTGAGCAACGCAGCAGCGCCGTCCGACATCGCGATCGAGGTCAAGGGCCTGTCGAAATCGTTCAGCGGCCGCGAGGTGGTGCATGACCTGTCGATGAAGGTGAAGCGCGGCTCAATCTATGGCTTCCTCGGGCCGAACGGCTCCGGCAAGACCACGACCATCCGCATGCTGTGCGGACTGCTTACGCCCGACAGCGGTGAGGGGAGGTGCCTCGGCTACGACATCCGGCGCGATGCCGACAAGATCAAGCGGCATGTCGGCTACATGACGCAGCGCTTCAGCCTTTATCAGGATCTCTCGGTGCGCGAGAATCTCGAATTCGTCGCGCGGCTTTATGGCGTGCGTGATCCACGCGCCGCGGCGCGCGAGATGATCAAGCGCATCGGTCTCTCCGGGCGCGAGGAGCAGCTTGCAGGTGAACTTTCCGGAGGCTGGAAGCAGCGCCTCGCGCTCGGCGCATGCACATTGCCCAGCCCGCAATTGCTGCTGCTCGACGAGCCGACCGCGGGCGTCGATCCCAAGGCGCGGCGTGAATTTTGGAACGAGATTCATGCGCTCGCGGCGGATGGCCTCACGGTGCTGGTCTCGACGCATTACATGGACGAGGCCGAACGCTGCCATGAGATCGCGTATATCGCCTACGGCAACCTGCTGGCGCACGGCACCGTCGAGGAGGTAATCGCGAAATCCGCGCTGACGACGTACACCGTGACGGGCGAGGGATTGAACCAGCTCACCATGGAGCTGATCGACAAGCCGGGTATCGACATGGTCGCGCCGTTCGGCACCAGCCTGCATGTTTCCGGGCGTGATGACGCCGCGCTGGAAGCGGCGATTGCGCCCTACAAGACCGGCAGCGGTGTCTCGTGGCACAAATCCGAACCGTCGCTCGAAGACGTCTTCATCGAGTTGATGGGCCGCTCGAAGGATAATTTCCAATGAGCGAAACACAGATCACAAATGGTGGCATGGCGGGTTTCTGGCAGCGCACCTATGCGATGCTGACCAAAGAGTTCATCCAGTTGCGGCGCGACCGCGTGTCGTTCGCGATGATTGTGATGCTCCCCATCATGCAGCTTTTGCTGTTCGGCTATGCCATCAACACCACGCCGCGCCAGTTGCCGACGGCCGTGCTGTTGCAGGAAGACAGCGATCTGGGGCGTTCGATTCTCAAGGCGCTCCAGAACACGACGTATTTCCGGTTCACCCGCGAGGTTCACACCGTAGCGGAATTCGACAGCCTGCTGGAATCCGGCAAGGTGCTGTTCGGTGTGGAGATTCCGCGCGGCTTTGAGCGCGCGGTCCGGCGCGGCGACAAGCCCGCGTTGCTGGTCGCTGCCGATGCGACCGACCCGGTGGCGTCGGGATCGGCGCTCGGGGCACTCGGACAGATCGTGCAGAGTTCGCTCAAGCATGATCTGCAAGTCGGCGAGCCGCCGGAGATGCCGTTCGAGATTCGCGCTCATGCGCGCTACAATCCCGCGGCGTCGTCGCGGCTGAACATCGTGCCGGGGCTGGTGGGCACCATCCTGACCATGACCATGCTGATTTTCACGGCGCTGTCGGTGACTCGCGAGATCGAACGCGGCACGATGGAGAACCTACTGGCGATGCCGATCACGCCGGTCGAGGTGATGCTCGGCAAGATCATTCCCTACGTGCTCGTCGGATTTTTACAGGCCACGATCATCATCGGCATCGGGTTCTTTCTGTTTCAGGTGCCGATCCTCGGCAGCCTGTGGATGCTGGCGCTGCTGTCCACGCTGTTTATCGCGGCGAACCTGTCCATTGGATACACATTCTCGACCATCGCGCAGAACCAGTTGCAGGCGATGCAGATGTCGATGATGTTTTTCCTGCCGAACATCCTGCTGTCCGGCTTCATGTTTCCGTTCGCCGGAATGCCGGTTTGGGCGCAGTGGATCGGCGAAGCGCTGCCGCTGACGCACTATATCCGCATCGTCCGCGCGATCATGCTGAAGGGCGCGTCCATCGAAAACCTCCAGTACGACGCGATTGCATTGTGCGTGCTGGTGCTGGTGGCCATGACTATCGCGGTCACGCGATTCCGACGCACGCTGGATTGAGGCGCTCCGGTATTTCTGTATTCTGTCCCATGCCGGAAGGCAGATGCTGTGGGGCCGGGCGATGGGCAAGCCGGAAAGCCATGCTTATGGAGAAGATCCGGCGATGTCGGAGGACTTCCGGCGCGCGCTGACGCGTCAGATACTCAAGACCGAACTGATCCGCATCAAGGCCTTGATTGTCACGGTATCGACGCTGACCGCAGTGCTCTGGACGTACTATATCATTGCGCCCGAACAGGTGGACCGGCTCTGGCACGGCAATCTCAAGCCGGCGTATCTCTACATTATTCTGGTGCCATTTATTCTTTTCGAGATTGCGGTTCACACGCTCGTCAAGCGGCAGCTCGCTCTCGATCGTGATGTGCCGGTTGTTCGCCGTTACCTGAGCGCATTTATCGAGATCAGCACGCCGACAGTCGCGCTGGCGCTTCACATCGACAACATGGGCTCCGTTCAGGCGCTCGGCTATGTCGTGCCGTTGACGTATTTCATTTTCATCATTCTCTCGACACTGCGGCTGGATTTCTGGCTATCGACCTTCACCGGATTCGTTGCCGCGGCGGAGTTGTTCGCGATGGCGATGTTCTATCATCCGGATGCACCGCCGGATGTGGACTATCATCTCATTCGCAGCATGATTGTTTTTATCTGTGGAATTCTCGCCGGCGCGGTCGGGGTTCAGTTGCGCCGGCAATTTGTGAAAAGCATCGCGGCGGTCAACGCACGGGACAGGGTGACCAACCTGTTTGGCCAGCACGTCTCCCCCCAAGTCGTCGAGCGGTTGCTGACGGAAGGGACCAGCACGGAAAGCAATACGCGCCACGTCGCCGTCATGTTCGTGGATTTTCGCAGCTTTACGGCGGCTGCACGGTCGCGCAGTCCGCAGGAAGTCGTCGACCGGCTGGACGGCATCTTTGCCGTGCTGGTCGAAATTCTCGATCGTCACGGCGGTATCGTGAACAAGTTTCTCGGCGACGGCTTTCTGGCCTTGTTCGGCGCGCCGCTGGAGACGCCGGATGCCGCGCATCATGCCGTTGCGGCGGCCCGAGAAATGCTGGTGGCCATGACGAACAACAACGAAGCCAGCGCATGGCCGCTGCGCATCGGGATCGGACTTCACTTTGGCGAAGTCGTCGCAGGCAACATCGGCTCATCGCGGCGCAAGGAATATACCGTGATCGGTGATACCGTGAATCTCGCCGCGCGAATTGAAGCTCTCAACAAGGACTTCAATTCGCAATTTCTTCTATCCGACGTCGTCCGGCGTGCGGTCGGCGCGGATTGCGACGACGCAATCTCGCTCGGCGCAGTCGATATTCGCGGTTACGACCGTCCCATGGCGATCTGGCGTCTGGGCTGAGCGGATCTACGCGGCCTCCGCCATCGGGCTTTTCCTGAGCAGCAGCACGGCCCCGGCCGCGATGATGCAAAGAACGCCCGCCGCAAAGAAGGCTGGCAGATAGGTCTCGTATACCGTCCGCGTCAGTCCCGCTCCGAATGCTGCCGTCGCCGATCCAAGCTGGTGGCCGACGAAAACCCATCCGAACACCACTGCGGCGCGTTCGGGGCCGAAGTGTTTCGCTGACAGCTTCACGGTCGGCGGGACGGTGGCGATCCAGTCGAGGCCGTAGAACATCGCGAAAATCGACAGCCCGTAGAACGAGAAATCGGTGAAGGGCAGGAACAGCAGCGACAGCCCGCGCAGGCCGTAATACCAGAACAGCAGCCAGCGATTGTCGTAGCGATCCGATAGCCAGCCGGATGCAATGGTGCCGAAGAAATCGAAAATGCCCATGGCTGCGAGCAAGCTCGCAGAGGTTGTCGCGGGTATTCCGAAGTCGGCGCACATCGGAATGAGATGGGTCTGCACCAGCCCGTTGGTGCTCGCGCCGCAAATGAAGAACGTGCCGAACAGAATCCAGAACACCCGGGTTCGCGCCGCATCGCGCAAGGCCGTGAAAGCCGCTGCGACGATCGAGGTGGCAGGAGGCGGCACCGGGGCAGGGGCGGTGCCGTTATCGCCAACCGGCCGCAATCCGAGGTCGGAAGGGCGGTCTCTCATGAACAGCACGACCACAAGGACGGCGACTGCGAGCATCACGCACATGGTGCCCAAGGCGGTGCGCCAACCGAATGCTTCCGTGAGGTAGGCCATGATTGGCAGGAAGACGAGCTGCCCTGTGGCGACGCTGGCGGCGAAGATTCCAACCACCAAGCCCCGATGCGCGGTGAACCAGCGCGTCGCGACCGTCGCGCCGAGAACCATTGCCGTCATGCCGGTTCCGAATCCGACCACGAAGCCCCATAGCGCGATCAAATGCCAAGCCTCGGTCATGGCCAGCGACGCGAGCAGACCTGTCGTGATGATCGTCAGCGCGGAGATGACAACGTTGCGCAGTCCAAAACGGACCATCAGCGCCGCCGCGAAAGGGGCCATCAGCCCGAACAGCAACAGGCGAATCGAGAGCGCGGACGAAATCTGCGTGGTGGTCCAGCCGAATTCCTTCTCCAGGGGCAGGATGAATACGCCCGGCGCGCCGACCGAGGCCGAGCTCACGAGCGCGGTAAAGAACGTCACTGCGACCATGACCCAGCCGTAGTGGATGCCTCGTGCGGCAAGGCGTGCAGCAACCCATGAAGAAATCATCGCAAGTCCTGAAAGACGGAGAAAACGGAAGGTGTATTTATAGTATGATGATCGTCATACTATTCAACCTTTCGTGTCCTGTTTTTGAACATCTAGCAAAGTCTGGTCTGTGACGCTATCGGCGGGTGAGAAGGCTGAGGCGCCCGTACAGCCCGGAGCGGTGGCTGTTGTCCTCGACGTAGCCGGCGCCGAGCGACCACTCGAAGGCGGCCAGTTTGAACGACGTGATATGCGCACCGATCCGGTACTGCCGGTATACCTCGTCACCCGATGTCTCCAGCTCGGGCCCGGCCCAGAAGCGGTCCATGACGCGCCATCCCGCAGCGGCGCGTACGCCAAACGTGGTTCCGATCGTCGAGCCGGAAATCGATGACGCCAGCATGAGTGTCGTGGTCGGCTCCCACCACAGATCGGCACCGACGCGCAGGCCGGCGCGATTTCCGCGCAGGCTGTTTCCGGGATCGTCCGGGGAGAGACGATGGTTCTGGAGGTCAAGACCGGCGAAGATCTTGGCTTCGAAGTTGCCGTGCTTGATCCGCCATCCCGGCATAAGCGAAGCGAGTAGTCCGGTGCCGCGGATATTGGTTGTGCCTGCGAGGTAGCGATAGGTGCCTGATGCGAGCAGCAATTTCAGCGTGAAGCCGTCCTGGTTCAGGCCGCATGGCGCCCATTGCATGCCGCCGTAGAACGATCCGCCGGTGCGCCAGAGATCGAAGCCGCTGAAATAAAGGAATTTTTCGGGAGACGCGCCACCGTTCAGGCGGCTTTCAACAGGTGCGATCGCATCGGTATCGACGATGGCCGGATCGGCAATAGCTGGCGCGCTACCGCAAAACAGGACAGCGGCAGTGACGCAAAACGCGCCCACTCGTCCAACGCAACACATGGAGCCCCCAGAGCCCCGATGAAAAAACTTAAGTAAAATTACGTAGGTAATTAGAGCGGTGGGGAGGGAGTTCGTCTAGCGAACGAGACGGGAACACCCCATGAACGCAACCAAAGTTATTCTCAGGCCCTGTGGATAACTCAGAATTGCGGGGCGGCCAGGTTGTCTATCTTCACGCCCTCGCGCTCCCCGATAATCTCGGCGATGAACCTGCGGTGGCAGACCTTGTGATCGCGCTCGTAGCAGAGGATGCACACGGGTCCGGCTTTCACGACCAGAGCTTGCAGTTCAACCAATTCTTCGCGCGCCTGCGGAGTCTTGAGATGGGCGTGGTAGATTTTTGACATTGTCTTTACGTCGCCGCTACGTGCCGCCTCGCGTCCGTCCTTCGGTGTGCCCAATCCCCGAAGATGGACATAGCCGATGCCGCGCTCATCCAGGCCTGCGGCGAGTTGCGTCTTGGAAAATCCCGGACGGCGCGATGAAGCGATCGCGCGCACGTCCACCAGCAGTTTCACGCCGGCGCGCTGCAGTTCGTCCAGCACTGCCCTGGCCGGTGTTTGTTCGTAGCCGATGGTGAAAAGCTTTTTGGCTTTGGCCATGCCGACTCCCGTTCGGTTCTTGTTGAATCACTTAACCCGCTCGATCAATTCCATCGCGCCCGCGGGCGCGCGGATTTTGCCTTCATGGATCACATAGGCGAACACGTCGCGGGGCTGTTTCCTGGCAGGCGTCTTGTCGGCGCGGGGCAGGTCATCCGGCTCGCCGCCTTCCGCCCACAATGTCAGCCGTTTCGCCCATTCATCCAGCGCCTTCGGCGGGTAGGCGGTCTTGATCGTGTCCTGTCCAGTCTGAAGACGCGCGTAGACGAAATCGGTGGTGACGTCGGCAATCGCCGGATATTTCGCATGATCGGCGTAGACGACGGCGACGTTATGCTTGCGCAGCAGCGCGATGAACGACGGCGTGCGGAAGCTCTCGTTCCGCACCTCCACCACATGGCGCAGAGCGACGCCGTCGAACTTGCGTGGCAAGAGTTCGAGAAAGGCGCCGAAGTCTGCCTCATCGAATTTTTTGGTCGGCGCAAACTGCCACAGCACTGGGCCGAGCCGGTCACCCATTTCCGTGACCCCGGAATCGTAGAAGCGCTTGATGGAATCGCCGGCCTCCGCCAGTACGCGGCGGTTGGTGGCAAAGCGCGGTCCCTTGACTGAAAATATAAAGCCGTCCGGCACTTCGCTGGCCCATTTGCGGAAGCTCTCGGGCTTCTGCGATCCATAGTAGGTGCCGTTGATCTCGATCGAGGTCAGCTTCGAAGCGGCATAGGAGAGTTCTTTCGCCTGGGTCAGCTTCTCCGGATAGAACACGCCGCGCCATGGCGCGAAGGTCCAGCCGCCGATGCCGATGTGGATTTGGCCCGATTTTTTCGCCATTTTTGCTTCCCTGAGGGGCTCTTGCGGAGCGCGTGTCTCGTACCTATCTAGAACATATCGGCGATGTTGCAGCCCCGCTCCGTCGCCGGGACGACCACGAGAAGACACCGTGAGAGGTTGAGCGCGCCGGATGTACGCGCAGCCTTGATTCTCTCACCGGTTTCCCTCCGTGGTCGTTGGCATTTCTGGACCCCTGACGACGCCCAGCCACCCGATTCCCGGCATTATCGCACCGAAATCGCGGCAGGCGAGGCGTCTTGGCATCGTCCTGCACCCCGGATATACGCTGGCCCCATGACTGAGGCCATCTCCTCCGGGGCGGCGCCTGCACGGCAATTATGCGTCGTGGTGCCGACTTTCAAAGAGCGCGAGAACGTCCCCAAGCTTTTTGCGAAGCTGGACGCCGCGCTGTCCGGTATTGCGTGGGAAGTCATCTTCGTCGACGACAATTCCCCCGACGGCACCTGGGAAGTAGCGCGTCAGTTGGCACAGGCCGACTCGCGGGTCCGGTGCATTCGCCGCGTCGGGCGGCGGGGTCTTTCCGGCGCATGCATCGAGGGCATTCTCGCCACAAGCGCGCCTTACGTCGCGGTGATGGACGCCGACCTGCAGCACGACGAGACCCAGTTGCCCAAGATGCTTGCGCTGCTGCAATCGGGCGAGGCTGAACTTGCCGTCGGCAGCCGCTATGTCAGCGGCGGCGACACCGGCAGTTTCGGCAGCGCGCGTCTCGGCGGCAGCGTGTTCGCGACCAACATCGCCAAGAAACTGCTGCACATCGAGATCGCCGATCCGATGAGCGGGTTCTTTATGATCCGCCGCGACCGCTTCGAGCAGCTTGCGCCCTCGCTCTCGGTGCAGGGGTTCAAGATCCTGCTGGACATCGTGGCGACCGCGGGCGGAAAGCTCCGCGTCACCGAGGTGCCATATTCCTTCGGCGAGCGCCTGCATGGCGAGAGCAAGCTGGATTCGCTGGTAGTGCTGGACTTCCTTGGCCTTGTGCTGGCGAAGCTGACCCACGATCTGGTCTCGCTGCGCTTTCTCCTATTCGCTGTGGTGGGCGCCATCGGCCTTCTGGTCCACTTCGCGACGCTCTATATCGCGCTCGCGTTCAAGGCTCCGTTCGCGGAGGCGCAAGGCATCGCGGCGTTTGTCGCGATGACTGGAAACTTTCTGCTCAACAATCAGCTGACCTATCGCGATCAGCGGTTGAAGGGGCTGTCTCTCGTCCGCGGCCTGTTGCTGTTTTATCTGGTGTGCAGCGTCGGTCTGCTGGCCAATGTCGGCGTCGCGGCCACGGTGTTCGATCAGGAGCCGATCTGGTGGCTCGCGGGCGCAGCCGGCGCGCTGATGGGCGTGGTCTGGAACTACGGCGTCTCCAGTCTTTTCGTCTGGCGCGCGAAATGATCTCCCCCGACGCGAAGCTGGCGCGCGGCACGGCACTCACCGTCGCCGCGTTGGTGCTGCTTCGCCTCATCGCAGGTGCGTTGACGCCGCTGACATTCGACGAGGCCTATTACTGGACCTGGTCGAACCATCTCGCGGGCGGTTATTACGATCACCCATCGATGGTCGCAGTGGTGATCCGCCTCGGCACCATGATCGCAGGCGACACCGCATTCGGCGTGCGGCTGGTCTCGATCCTGCTCGCGCTGCCGATGAGCTGGGCGGTCTATCGCGCGGCGCGCATCCTGTTCGACGACGCCCGCATCGCCGCGACAGCTGCCGTTCTACTCAACGCGACGCTGATGGCTTCGGTCGGCACGACCATTGTGACGCCGGATGCGCCCCTGATGGTGGCAGCGTGCTTCGTGCTCTTTTTCCTCGCCAAGGTCTGGCAGACCCAGCGTGGCGTGTGGTGGCTTGCGGTCGGCGTGGCGGTGGGCTGCGGGCTGTTGTCGAAATACACCGCGCTGTTTTTCGGCGCCGAGATTCTGCTGTGGCTCTTGCTGGTGAAGGACCAGCGCCGCTGGCTGGCGTCGCCGTGGCCGTATCTCGGCGGCATCGTGGCGTTCGCGGTGTTCTCGCCGGTAATCCTGTGGAACGCCGATCATGAGTGGGTGTCGTTCGTCAAGCAGCTCGGCCGCGCGCGGGTCGAAGGCATCACGCTGAAATATCTCGGCGAGATGCTGCCGACACAGTTCGCCTTCGCGACGCCGTCCATTTTCATTCTTGGCGCGTTTGGCCTGACTGCGCTGGCGCGACGCAGATCCAGCAACGTCGCGGGCGCGGCGCTGATCGCCATCAGCGTCTGGATGATCTTCCTTTATTTCGTGTGGCATTCGCTGCACGCCCGCGTCGAGGCCAACTGGCTGGGGCCGGTGTATCCAGCCTTCGCCATCGCGGCTGCGTTCGCGGCGTGGGGCACGGCATGGAGTGCGCGCAACCAGCGCACGGTGGATCTGTCGCGCCGCTTCGCGCTGCCGATCGGTGTCGCGCTGTTCGTCGTTCTGATCGTGCAGGCCAACACCGGCATCTTCACAGGCTTCCGCCGCGATGCGACGGTGCGCAGCGTCGGCGTCGGCTGGCCGCAACTCGCAGCCGAGATCGAGGCGATCCGTTTGGCGCAACATGCGGACTGCGTTGTCGCCGCCGATTACGCCACCACGTCCTGGCTGATCTTCTATCTGCCGAAGGGCACGTGCGTCGCGCAGTACCAGCAGCGCTATCGCTGGACGTTCATGCAGGAGCCGGATGCCGCGCTGCTGAAAGGACGAGTGCTGCTGGTCGGCCCGCCGGGCGCGAGCCTTCCATTCCGCGACGCTTATGCGCGCAGCGAAAATCTCGCCGACCTGGAGCGCAAGCGCAGCGGCGTCGGCTTCGAGACCAATCAGGTCACGCTGCTGGAGGGCGCGAAAGGCGATCCGCTGAATCGCTCGCCGGCGCCGGAACTGCGCGACTAGCTCCCGCGTCCTGCCATTCGTTTGCCCGCATTTTGCCGGTTTCGCGGCGCATTGAACGCGGCTGGCGCCAGGCGCGCTCATCATTTGCGCTTGAAGAAGATCACGAAGCGGGAAACTTTTTGAAGCCTGCGCGATTCTATCCCAGTCATCCGGGAGAAGATCATGACGTCAAAAACAGTCTTCGGCCTGATCGTGCTATGTGGCGTTTCGCTGATGGGGCATGGCGCGCTTGCGGAGCAGGGCTCCGAGCAGCAGCGCGAAGCCTGCACGCCGGATGTGTTTCGCTTGTGTGGACGATACATTCCGGATGAAGGCCGGATCACGTCATGCCTGCGAAATTCCGGGCCGCGCCTGAGCCCGGCCTGCTATGCGGTGTTCTATCCGCCGCAGGCGACGCCGCCGCAAGCCGCGGGGCAATCGGCCAACTCGCAGACCACGGGTCAGGCGAACAATCCGCGCGTCATCCGGCCGCAAGCGCCGCCGTCCTCGCAAGCGCCACTGGCTCCGCCGCCGCCTGCGGACAATGACGACGATTGAACGGGGCCTGTGGCTTGCCTCATTCGCGCAAATTCACGCGATTTTCCTGCAATAAACCGATAGCTATCCGCGTGGGAAAGGCGCACAGTCAACCCATGCAAAACCATTGCGCCGCTGCAGGATGCTTCTCATGTCCATGAGAACGCGGCGGGAGACGGTTATCTTCAAGCGTCCGGCACGTATCAAAGGCATTGAACGCCTGCTTCCGGCCGGCGCTTATGAGGTCGTGACCGACGCGCAGCATCGCGATGCGGTGACGCCGAATGTCTAACGACCCCGTCGAACTCGACTCTCATCGTGGCATGGCTGCACAGAAAGCCACCGGGCTGCGGCGGATACTCGCGGATGCGGAAGCCCATGCCGCTATCCTGCGCGAACGCCAATTGGAAATCGAGGCGCAGCTGCTCGATGCGCCTGCGGCGTCGTGGCCGGAAGCTGCGGCCAAGGCGCGTTATGTTTTGAACCTCTTCTACGCCAGCCTGAGTGAGCAGAATACGCATCATCGTGACCTTGTCGCTTCGGTTCTCAAGGACTTCGCCCGGCTCGACAGCGAAAGCTGATATTTTCGACATTCGATTGTTTTTCCGCGAACGATTGATCCTGAAATTCATCCAGACGTTCAGCGGGAACGTGAGGGTCACACATGCTCGATATTACAACCAAGGAACTCACGTCACGGCACGTCAAGCAGGAGGAGTCGCTTCGGCTTGGAGTCGTGTCGGGATGGTACACTCTCAAGATGAGCGGCACGTTCGTCACCGGCCCGCACGCGACCGAACAGGAAGCGGCCTTGAAGATCGCGGAACTGAGGCCGCCGCCGCCGGTTGTCGCAAAGCGCAAGTTGTGACGGCTGGCCGCAATACAGGATGATCAATGAGTACTGTGCGATATCTCGCGCCGTTACGTGACGTCGAGAGTGAAAATGACCAGCTTCGGCAGTTGCTGATTCAGGCAGGTGTCGAAGCTCACGCCCATGAGGTCGCTGCAAGGTTGCAGACCGTCCTGATCGGCGAACTTCACCACCGGGTGAAGAACATGCTGGCCATTGCATCGGCCATCGCGTCGCAAAGCCTGCGCGGTGCGCCGAATGTCGAGGCGGCGGCGAAGACAATCGCCAGCCGTCTGGCCGCGCTTGGCGTGTCTCACGATCTTCTGATCCGCGAAAGCTGGACAGGGGCGGGCTGCCGCTCGCTGATCGAGAACGCGATCCTGGCCTTTCAAACCGAGGGGCTGAAGCAATTCACCATCACCGGCGACAACATCGCGATTTCGTCGGGGCCTGCGGTGGCGCTCTCGATGGTGGTTCATGAGTTGAGCACCAACGCGCTGAAATACGGCGCGTTGTCGGTGCCGGAAGGCCGCGTCTCGATCGTCTGGGCGGTCGATGCCGAGGCGGGACGTTTCAAGCTCGAATGGCGCGAGAGCAATGGTCCGGCCGTTGTCGAGCCGGCGGAAAAAAGTTTCGGCAGCCGTTTCATCGAGCAGGCCTTGCCCGGCCAGCTTCAGGGCGAGGCGCGGCTGATTTTCGAGCCGTCGGGCCTCGTCTGCGATGTCAATATCCCGATCGCTTCGCTGCAGGAGCCTGTGATCGGGCTCAAGTGATCGCGTCGGTCAACGGCAGATTCAATTTTCAAACAGCCACTTTCAATCAGTCGTGTCTTGTGTTTGCGCATGACCTGATCCGAAGACCGCTTCACGCTTTTCGCTGACGCGGCCGTTCCGGTCGGGGTCATGCGGCATCACCCCTGTTGTTATGACGGCGCGGGGGCGCCCGAATTCATCTTATGCGCCTTGCACCCAAATGAGGGCGCGCGGAACGCCGGATGCGCGAGCGCATCCGCAGCCCCGTGTGCAAAAATAAAAAGCACACGAGCGTAGTCACCACGGTTGCGCCGGTTACATCCGGCGTTCCGCACGCGGTGGTGCTCCGGCTTGCTTCGTGCTCTCCCCGGCGAACGCCCGTGGGCTGTCACCGTCGTCTCCGCTGAGGCCGATGCTTCCGGTTGGAAGCAAACGGGGCAGACCGGATTTCGCAGGACCACACGACTTGGGCCGGCGCGGATGTTGCGCGGTCATGCAAGCGTTGCCGCCCGCAATCCCGCGCACAGCGTGGTTCGTCCAGCGCTTGCCCGGATGGTTCACGCGCCCTTTGTACAAGGAACGCGCCCCGCCATCCTCGCGCGCGCCTGACGCTGCCGCGCCACCGCATCCCGCCCCGCGTATCGTGACGATCGCGAAACGCCCCTCATGACGGGGCGGGACGAAAGGGAATATAATCCTATAAAGAGAAATGTCAAGAGTCATGGAACGCTGATAAAACCTCCTGGCTCGCATCGGGCTTCGCTCAACCCAAGCTAAGCTCGATGATGTGCACGAGACCGTCAAGTTGCGCGGGATTGGGAGGACAGTTTGGTTGATGAGAAGCGAAAGCCGGTCCTTGAGGATCACACAGTCGTCAAACGCAAGCTCGTCCCGCCCTTTGTTCATAAACTCGGAAGGAAGCTCTCTCAGTACTCTTGGGCCCGCCAGCTTGTTCCTGAAGCAATTTGGATCGGCTTAGTAATCGACGATTGTGGTTATGAGGCAGCTAGAAAATATTGCCTCGCGCTAAGTCGAGCTACATGCGCTGTAATCGATGGCACTGAACGCCCAATGTTTGTGAAGCTCAGCGCTTTCGCAGAGCTTTCAGAAACGGAAAAGGCGGCCGCGACATCCAAACTGAATCGCGAGACCCTTTCGATTATCCGCCGATCGCTGGCGCCGCTGGCGGCTACGATACCGGATCATCCATTGGCCTTTTTAGGCAACGTGAGCGCTACGACCGAACAGATGGCGCGCTTTCCACAATTGCTCCAAGAATTCTACGATCGCAACGGGCGCATCGCAGTTTTGTCGAGAGCACTAGGATACGAGCTTGGACTAGACCAAGGCAAGATACACGTTGCGCCGCACCTAATCGATGATCTGATCGAGCGGTTCAAAGTGATCCATCGTTACCCCGAGACGGAAGAAGCCAACCGCGCCGCTGGGGCTTTTCGCGCGGCGGAATCGATGTTGTTTATGTCGAGGACGATTGACGACGGCAACTTTACGGATGATGCACCATGGGTAAACAATTTTTGGAACCATATTTCTGGTTTTGGTTCTTGTCAGCTTCCGCAAACGCTCGACGACGAAAGTAGCGAAAGCGAAGATCCTTTGGAGCGTTTTATTTTTGCCTATCGCAATGCAGTTCGAGCGGATCTGCGTAGCAGATTGGCGAATCTGGAGTTTGATCTGAACGAGATTGAGCCCTTCGAGGTCATATCGGCCCTCCTTTCTCGGCAAGCGACGCTGGCTATGGAAATGGCATCTTCACCCGGTGTTTGGACCCCGCACTTAGCGCCTATTTTGTTGAGGGCAATGGCTGACGTATTTATCAGCTTGGCTTGGATACTCAGAGACCCAGGGCCGCGGGCCCGACTTTTTATCGAAGATGGGCAAGGCGCTATCAAATTGCAGATAGCCCATCAAAAGCGAGCACTAGAAACCACGATCGACCAAGATGAGGCTGAGAGTCTGCGTCATATGATCGAGATGTGGGGTGACTGGCTAAAGGCTCAACGAATGGAGGCATTCGTCGAAGTGAATTTGGGCAACTGGTCCGGCCTCACTGCGCGTAAGATGGCCGAAGAAGCTGGCTTCATTGACTTTTACAACTACGTGTATCAGCCGTTTAGCGCTGCGGTTCATTCAAACTGGGCTCATATTAGTGTGTTCAACACAGCCTATTGCCAAAATCCGGCTCACCGTTTGCATCGTGGCGCGTCAATTGCGCCTATGACTCCTGATTTAAGCTGGCTCCATTTGGCATCAAAATATTTTAGCAAAACGCTTGGACATCTCGACGAGGTGCTGGGTGTTTTACAAGCTCATAGCGCATTCGATCTTATTAATGCGCAAATGTCTGAAATGTCTCAATACGACGACTCCTAGGATAAATCTGTACGCTCTTTAATTGATCAACGGATGAAAAAAGAAAATTCCGGCATCGCTTCCGTGGTTTTGTATTTTCCGTTTGTCATACGCGGGCTTGCCCGCGCATCTATCTTCTCAAAAAGAAGGATTGCCGGGGCAAGCCCGGCAATGACGAAAGAAAAAGGCCCGGATTGCTCCGGGCCTTTCGCATTTCATAGCTGCGAAGGAAGCGTGGATCAGAAATCCATGCCGCCCATGCCGCCGCCCGGAGGCATTCCGCCGCCGCCTGCGCCGCCCTTCTTGGGAAGCTCGGCGATCATGGCTTCGGTGGTGATCAGCAGCGCCGCAACCGAAGCTGCGTTCTGGATCGCCGCACGAACGACCTTGGTCGGGTCGATGATGCCCTTGGAGACGAGGTTGCCGTATTCGCCCGACTGCGAGTCGAAGCCGTACGAATACTGATCCTTCTCGAGGATCTTGCCGACGATGACCGAGCCGTCTTCGCCTGCGTTGATGGCGATCTGGCGGGCCGGAGCGGAGAGCGCCTTGCGGACGATCTCGACGCCGGTCTTCTGGTCGTCGTTCTGGGTCTTGATGCGCTTGAGCTGCTCGGAGGCGCGCAGCAGGGCGACGCCGCCGCCCGGCACGATGCCTTCTTCAACAGCCGCGCGGGTCGCATGCATCGCGTCATCAACGCGATCCTTGCGCTCCTTCACTTCAACCTCGGTCGCGCCGCCGACGCGGATCACCGCGACGCCGCCTGCGAGCTTGGCCAGACGCTCCTGAAGCTTCTCGCGGTCGTAGTCCGAAGTGGTTTCTTCGATCTGCGCCTTGATCTGCGACACGCGCGCCTCGATGTCGGCCTTCTTGCCGGCGCCGTTGACGATGGTGGTGTTTTCCTTGTCGATCATCACCTTCTTGGCGCGGCCCAGCATCTGCAGGGTCACGTTCTCAAGCTTGATGCCGAGGTCTTCCGAGATCGCCTGGCCGCCGGTCAGGACAGCGATGTCCTGCAGCATGGCCTTGCGGCGATCGCCGAAGCCCGGAGCCTTGACGGCTGCAACCTTGAGGCCGCCACGGAGACGGTTGACGACGAGGGTGGCGAGAGCTTCGCCTTCGACGTCTTCAGCAACGATGACAAGCGGCTTGCCGGTCTGCACGACGGCTTCCAAGAGCGGAAGCAGTTCGTTCAGCGACGAGAGCTTCTTCTCGTTGATGAGGATGTAGGCGTCGTCGAACTCGACGCGCATCTTGTCGGCGTTGGTGACGAAGTAGGGGGAGATGTAGCCGCGGTCGAACTGCATGCCTTCGACGACGTCCAGTTCGGTCTCGAGCGACTTGGCTTCTTCAACCGTGATGACGCCCTCGTTGCCGACCTTCTTCATCGCGTCTGCGAGGAACTTGCCGATTTCGGCGTCGCCGTTGGCGGAGATGGTGCCAACCTGGGCGATTTCCTCGTTCGAGGTGACCTTCTTGGAGTTCTTGACGAGGTCAGCGACCACGGCTTCCACAGCCAGATCGATGCCGCGCTTCAGGTCCATCGGGTTCATGCCGGCGGCGACAGACTTGGCGCCTTCCTTGACGATGGCCTGGGCCAGAACGGTCGCGGTGGTGGTGCCGTCGCCGGCAGCGTCTGCCGACTTCGAGGCCACTTCACGGACCATCTGCGCGCCCATGTTCTCGAACTTGTCTTCAAGCTCGATTTCCTTGGCGACGGTGACGCCGTCCTTGGTGATGCGGGGAGCGCCGAACGACTTGTCGAGAACGACGTTGCGGCCCTTCGGACCGAGCGTCACCTTGACGGCATTGGCGAGGATGTCGACGCCGCGCAGCATCTTGTCGCGCGCTTCGACACCGAATTTGACTTCTTTAGCTGACATGTTGGGTTTCCTTGGAGTTCAGGAAGTTTTGGAATTTCAGGTGAGAGAGGGCGCTCTTAAGCGGCCTTCTTCTTGGCGGCGGGCAGTCCGGTGATGACGCCCATGATGTCGCTTTCCTTCATGATCAGGACGTCCTGATTGTCGATCTTCACTTCGGTGCCCGACCATTTGCCGAACAGGACGACGTCGCCGACCTTGAGGTCGATCGGGATCAGCTTGCCGGCTTCGTCGCGGCCGCCCGGACCAACCGAGAGGATCTCGCCCTGCGAGGGCTTCTCTTTGGCGCTGTCCGGAATGATGATGCCGCCAGCAGTCTTCTCTTCGGCGTCGATGCGCTTGACCACGACGCGGTCGTGAAGCGGACGGAATTTCATGCAGTCCTCCTAAAACTTTGATGATGCTTGTATTTTACGAATTGGCAGTCTTGATGAGCGAGTGCTATCGCGACTGCTGTGGACATAGTCCGACGGCCCGGAACGGGCAAGGGGGTCTAGCAAGTTTCTTGGCAATCTGAAACCGCGACTGCCAGGGAATTGGCCATCATTGTTAACCCTGAGCATGATCCCGAAAAGTATGCCCTTGGGCGCGACCCGAGGGCGCCGGTTCTCGGTCCAGACCATACGCCATCAGGGCATCCGGCTGTTAGCAGACCGACTCCCATGCTGCTAATGCCTGCGGAATCAACAACTTAGTGAACTTTTCATCTTGTTGGCGCTTGATTCTCATTCGACACTTGCACGCGTGTTCCGCAAAAGTGAGCACCGGTTTTGCGATCAGAACACGCGTTGCTTTTGATTTGACGCGTTTTCTGCGGCTAACCGGCGGACCACTTGGCCGGAAAACGCTACGGGGGGCCGGATCAGGAGGATCGGATGGGTCAGAAGCATGTTGGTCAGACTGGCGTACAGCCGGGCGGGATTGCCTCGGACGATTTCAAAAAGCAGCTCGCAGGCTACGGCCTGACCACGGCCGAAATTCTCTACCGCCGCCCCGATCACCAGTGGTTGCTGCAATCCTACGTCTGGCAGAACTACGACCTGTTCCCGAACTTCCCCGCGCTGAAGGATTTCCTCGCCTTCTGGCAGTCCAAGCTGGACGGGCCGCTGGTCGGCGTCACCGTCGCGCACTCCAAGCTGATCAAGCCGGCCGAGCTGAAGGCGGTGGACGGGATGTTCAGGCTGCACTGAGGCACAGCCCTTCGCATCGGCCTTTCGGGCGCGCCGGCCGCATTGTCGGGACGGCGGGCAGTGGCTAACCTCCGGCACGGTCGCATCGGGACTCAGGCACAGGGAGGCAGCGCATGGCCGGGAAAAAAGCGGCGACGACCAGGTCGACCAAGACGAAATCGGCCGCCACAAAATCCGCAAAAGCGAAACCGGCGGCGCGGGCCGCCGCTTTGAAAAAATCCGCGCCGCGCACGAAGACCGCCGCCTCCACGTTGCGCGCAAAGGCCAAATCGCGAAAGTCTGTGCGGGGCGCATCGCCTGTGAAGCAAGCACGTGCGAAGCAGCGGTTCGTCGTCAGCCATCATCGCGAAGAAGATTTCAGGGCCGATGGCTTGCGCGCCTATGCGCAATATCGCGATCTCGGCATCGCGAAGGGCACTCACGGGTTAGCGCAGGCTCATGTCATCCGGCTGATCGGACCGTGCGATCCGAAGGAAGTCTCGAAACTGCATTTCCACAGCGTGGATTTCCAGATGGTGTACGTCCTCAGAGGCTGGGTGAAGACCTACCTCGAAGGTCAGGGCGAGATCCTGATGCGCGAAGGCAGCTGCTGGACGCAGCCGCCGCGCATCAAGCATCTCATCCGCGATTACTCGGACGATTGCGAATTGCTGGAAGTCATCCTGCCGGCGGAATTCGAGACGGTTGAACTGACGGCGTAGACCTTGATACGTCCGATTGCCGCAGGATGGTGCGAACCCGCATTCCATGTCGTAAGTATCGGCGATGTTCGATCAATATCTGCGCACCTGGAATCTGATTCCCGACGGGGCACCCATCATAACGCGCGCGTCCCGCCTCTTGCCGGTCCGGCATAACGGCGCGGCGGCGATGCTGAAGATTGCCGATCACGACGATGAGCGAATCGGCGGATCGCTGATGCAGTGGTGGAACGGCGAGGGGGCGGCGCGCGTACTGGCGCGCGACGACGTTGCTATTTTGCTGGAACGCGCGGAAGGCATGGCGTCGCTCGCCGAAATGTCCCGCACGGGGCGCGACGATGAAGCCTGCGCCGTTCTCTGCAACGTAGCTGCGCGCTTGCATGGGCATCGATCCAATCCGCCGCCCGGCCTGGTGCCGCTGGTGCAGTGGTTTCGCGACCTCGAACCCGCCGCGGCAAAATTCGGTGGCATCCTGCTGCAATCCGCGGAAGCTGCGCGACTATTGCTGGCAGAGCCGCGCGATGTCCGGGTTCTGCATGGCGACCTGCATCATAACAATGCGCTGGATTTTGGCGCTCGCGGATGGCTCGCGATCGATCCGAAGCATCTCATCGGAGAACGCTGCTTCGATTATGCGAACATCTTCACGAACCCGGACCTCGACCATCCGCAATGGCCGGTCGCGACAATTCCGGAGCGGTTTGCACGGCGGCTGGAGATCGTGACGGATGCCGCGAACATCGAGCGGACGCGGATGCTGCGCTGGATTCTGGCTTGGACGGGTTTGTCCGCAGCCTGGTATCTCGAAGATGGCGATCCCGCCGAAATCGACCTGCGCGTCGCGGAATTGGCGTCGGCGGAATTAAACCGCTGACGCGAACTGAGTGACGATACGCGCCGGCAACGGTCTATGGCTGATTTCAGTTCCAGGGCTGTTTATTTATACCGCCGGTTTTTACGGCTCGGTAACTACACCACCAGAAGTTGCATTTCGTTAGCAAGAAGGAATATCCGATCGGATAAACCATCAGGGACAAACGTGAGCAGAATGCCATGTTCCGCATTTTAACGTGCGTTACTGATGAGCATGATTGGCGGCTGATTATGCTCGCCGGGCTTGTCTGCTTCATTGCCAGCGTTGTCGCCGTCAACATTTTCCATCGTGCGGTCGCATCCCCAGCAAGGACGCGGTTGATCTGGATTGCAATTGCCGGCGCCGTCTTCGGATACGGAGTCTGGGCGACGCATTTTATCGCAATGCTCGCTTATGAGCCCGGCGTTTCAACCGGATACGGCGTCGCTCTGACGGCATTGTCGCTCGCGGCGGCGATAGTGCTCACCTTCTGCGGTCTGGGCTTTGCCGCAAGCGATCCCGGCCGGTGGCGCGCGCCGGTCGGCGGCGCGATTGTGGGCGCCGGCATTGCCAGCATGCACTATCTTGGAATGTGGGCCCTCGAAGTGCCCGGACGGGTAGTCTGGTCCATGGACCTCGTCCTCACGTCCATCGCGCTCGGGTTGTTCTTCGGTTATGCCGCGCTGCTGATTGCAGTGCGCCGCAGTGACAGATGGGGAACGCTTCTCGCCGCGGTTTTCCTGACACTTGCAATTGTCTCCCATCATTTCACGGCGATGGGTGCGGTGGAAATTGTGCCCGATCCGACACGGGCGCCCGATGCGCTGTCTCTTTCTCCCGCCGTGCTTGCCCTGGCAATTGCCGGAGTCGCTCTGTCCGTGCTCGGCATGAGTTTCGTCGGGGCGCTCGCCGACCGCCGCCTCGTCACCCGAACGCGCAAGCTGGAAGAAATCATCAACCAGCTTTCGCTCGCTCAACAGCAGATCGAAGATTCACAAGGAGAGCTGCAGGCGCAGAAATTCAGACTGGATACAGCCATCAACAACATGGGCGAGGGCCTGTGTATGTTCGATGGTGACAAGAAGCTTGTCATCAGCAACGATCGTTATGCGGAAATGTATCGATTGCCGCCGGAGCTTTTGCAGGCGGGAACGCCGCATCACAAGATCATCGAACATCGCATTGCAAGCGGCATCCTTAAAGGTGAGACCAGCGAAAGCGCCGCAACGCAATGGATATCGACCTTGAGCGCATTGCCGCGGGACGAAGTGTCGAGCCGGATCGACGAACTCATGGATGGCCGCTTGATCTGCGTCACGCGGCAGCCCATGGCCGGCGGCGGCTGGGTCGCCACGCATCTCGACGTTACCGAACAGCGGCGGTCAGAAGCCAGGGTCACCCACATGGCGCAGCACGATGCGCTGACCGATCTGCCAAATCGCGTGTTGCTTCGAGAGCGGCTGGAGCAGGCCCTTGCCGTCACGCGCAGGGGAGGGTCGCACCTGGCGGTGCTCATGCTCGATCTCGACCGCTTCAAGGAAATCAACGATACGCTCGGACATCCGGCAGGCGATACCCTGCTGCAGGCTGTCGCGGCGCGCCTGCGCGTCTGCATCAGGAATACGGCCTTGATCGCTCGACTGGGGGGCGATGAGTTCGCCGTTATCGAGCACATGCAAAATCCGGTTGCCGAAGCCGCAGCGCTTGCCGAGCGGATCAAGCAGGCGCTGTCCGAACCCTTCGACCTTGGCGACCATCAGGTGACCACCGGAACAAGCATTGGCATTGCTGTCGCGCCGACTGACGGCATCGATTCCGACCAGATTCTAAAGAATGCGGATCTTGCACTCTATCGCGCGAAAAGCAGCGGACGCGGCACGTTCCATTTCTTCGAGCCGGAGCTGGACCAGCTCATGCATGCCCGGAAAAATCTCGAGCGCGACATGCGTCATGCGCTCGTCAGCGGAGAATTCGAACTCCACTATCAGCCGTTTGTCGATCTGAAGAGCGGGGGCATCTGCGGTGTGGAAGCGCTATTGCGCTGGCATCATCCTGAACGCGGACTGGTTTCGCCGGCCGATTTCATCCCGCTTGCGGAAGAAACAGGTCTCATCGTGCCGATCGGGGAGTGGGTTATCAACGCGGCGTGCGCCGAAGCCGCCAGATGGCCCGTCGATCTCAAGATAGCGGTCAACCTGTCGCCCGCCCAGTTCAGGAGCAAGGAATTGGTGCCGATGGTCGTCCGCGCGCTGGCGACGTCGGGGATTGCGCCGCAACGGCTTGAACTCGAGGTGACCGAGACGGTCATCATGCACGACAGCGAAGCCGTATGCGCGGCCCTTGGCCAGTTGCATCAGTTGGGCGTGCGAATTGCCCTGGACGACTTTGGGACGGGCTATTCGTCGTTGAGCTTTCTCCAAAAATTTCCCTTCGACAAAATCAAGATCGACCGCAGCTTCGTCAATGAACTGCTGGGAGCGAAGACGGAGTCGCGCTTGATTGCTCGCGCGGTGGTCCGGTTCGCGGTCAGCCTGGGCAAGACGACGACAGCCGAGGGAGTCGAAACGAAGGAGCAACTGGATATCCTGCGCGAAGAGGCCTGCACCGAGATGCAGGGCTATTACTTCAGCAGACCGAAGAGCGCCTCTGAAATCGCGCTCATGATACAGGCGCAGGCTAAAACACCGGCGAACGCGAGTATCCCGGATCAACCCGCCGAAGATAAGCGCCGGGTGCGGGCGCGTGCCGGCCGCCGATGACGGTGCAGCGTTCCGCCCTTACTCAAGCGGCAGTTGCGGCTTGCGGCGAATGAAGGGAGAGTAGACCGGCGCCTCGGGTTTGATCCGGCCGTCGCTTCCCCAATGCGCCATCTGGTTGAACGGGATCGCCGGAATTTTCTCAACTGCTGAGAGCGTTGTCGCAAAATCGCTGCTGATCGCCTTCAGGCGCGCTTCGATCTCGACGGGATCGGAGTAACGCAGCCCGGCTTCGACGCCATAGGCAACGAATGGTTCGAGGACGGAGTATCCGCCATAGGCGAGGGAGAAGTTGATCGGCCACAGCAGCAGGTCGATGTCGCCGCTGCGTCCGTTATAGGCATAGGTGTCTTCGCTGGTGCCGACCGTCACCGACAGCATCGCCTTCTTGCCGACAAACCGGCCGTTCTCGAAACGCTTCTTGCTGGTGTAGACGTCGCCGTAAATGAAAACGCGGTCGAACCATCCCTTCAATATCGCGGACGGAAGGTGCCACCACATCGGATATTGCAGGATCAGGAGGTCCGCCTGATCGAGCCGCGCGATTTCGTCGGCAACGTCAGGCGGGATCGTTTTGCGTTGCGGAGGCGTGGCGCTGTTCGGATTGCACATCGAAGCGGCTGCGATCCAGCGGCGCCGGGTAGTGCTCCGGACGCTCGCAGGGATCGAACCCCATCTGGTAAAGATCGGAGACGGTGACCGACCAGCCGTTCCGTTCAAGCGCCTCCCGGCCGGTTGTGGCCAGGTGCGCATTGTACGATTTCGGCGCGGGATGAGCGACGACGATGTGCGCGCAAGCTATCCTCGCCCGACGAACGGCATCTTGGTCGCCATGATGTTGAGGAACAGCGCGTTGGCGTCGAGCGAGCGTGTCGCCATGAACACGATGGCGTCGGCGACGTTCTGAACGTCCATGCGCGGCTCGACCATCTTGTCGCCGCGCGGCTGCAACACGCCGCCGGTCATGCGCTCGGTCATTTCCGTCGCGGCGTTGCCGATGTCGATCTGGCCGCAGGCGATGTCGTAGGCGCGGCCATCGAGTGCGGTAGCGCGGGTGAGGCCCGAGATCGCGTGCTTGGTCGAGGTGTAGGGCGAGGAGAACGGCCGCGGCGCATAGGCCGAGATCGATCCGTTGTTGATGATGCGTCCGCCGCGCGGCGTCTGGTCCTTCATGATGCGGAAGGCGTGCTGCGTGCAGAGGAACGGCGCGGTGAGGTTGGTGGCCACCGTGGTCTGCCACTGCTCGAGGCTGAGGTCTTCCAGCGGCACGGGCGGCGTGCCGACGCCCGCGTTGTTGAACAGCACATCGAGGCGGCCGAACACCTCCATGGTCTTGGCGAACAATGCGCCGATCGCCGCCGGATCGGTCATGTCGCTCGGCACCACGAGGCTTTTGCCGAATTCCTTGCCGGCTTTCGCGGTGTCTTCGAGCGCGTCCTTGCGCCGCCCCGCCAGCACCAGCGAGAAACCGGCCTTCATCAGCGCCAGCGCGCTGGCGCGTCCGATTCCCGAACCGGCGCCGGTGACGATTGCGACTTTAAGTGCGGACATGCGTTTCTCCCTTTTTAATGCCGCGGTTATTGCGTGCGGCTTGTTTTCGCTTTGCTTGTGGTGGTCTCAGGTTTTGTTGGTGTAAGGCGGGCGCGGGATGCTCTGATGCGCAGCGCGCAAGGCGGCGGACCAGCGGGAGCGCAGATCGTGGAAGTATGGTTCGCCGGCTTCGATGCGGTAATCCAGTTCGGCGTCGCAGACGTCGGGGCGTACCGTCAGGATATCGATCGGCATTCCGACGCCGAGATTGGAGCGCATGGTCGAATCCATCGACACCAGCGCAACCTTGAGCGCGTCGGAGAGGTCGACGTCATAGGAGATCGCGCGGTCGAGCACCGGCTTGCCGTATTTGTGTTCGCCGATTTGCAGATAAGGCGTGTCGGTGGTGCATTCGATGAAGTTCCCGGCGGTGTAGATCATGAACAGCCGCATCCGCGCGCCTTTGATCTGGCCGCCGAACAGGAAGGAAATATCGAAATTGATGTCCTCGGCGCGCAGCGCGCTGTCTTCGAGCGAGTGGACGGTGCGGATGGCGCGGCCGATCCGCTGCGCCGCCTGAAACATGGTCGGCGCATTCATCAGCGTTTCGACTTCGCCGGTCTCGGGATTCTCAAGCCCCTCGTTGAGCGTCGAGATGACCGACTGCGTAAGGGCGAGATTGCCGGCGGTGGCGATCGCCATGATGCGGTCGCCGGGCTTTTTGAAGATGTGAAGCTTGCGGAAGGTCGAAATGTTATCGAGACCCGCATTGGTGCGGGTGTCGGCCATCATCACGAGGCCGTCACGAACCAGAATTCCGCAGCAATAGGTCATAAGCCCAACTCTCCACCGCGCTTTTCTACGCGGCGGAGGGGGGCGGGGCAACCGGGGCAATACCGTTCAATTTGACGGGAATAACCTCAGGACTGGCTTTGTCGCCCGGCCTGATCGACCCTGACGGCGACTTCGAGGATTTCCTTGCCGCCGCCGTAGCGCGTGCCGCGAACGGGCGCGGCGCTGAGATAGTCGAGGCCGACCGCAATCCGGACATGGGCGTCGGTGGTGCAGACCGCGTTGGTGGCGTCGAAACCGACCCAGCCGAGTTTTTCGACATAGGCTTCCGCCCATGCATGTCCCGCATCCTGTGCGACCATGCCGTCGGAGCGCAGCAGATGTCCCGACACATAGCGGGCAGGAATCCCGGCGTTGCGCGCGCAGGCGATAAAGATATGCGCATAATCCTGACAGACGCCGCGCCTGAGCGCGAAGGCTTCCGCCGCCGAGGTCCCCGAACTGGTCGGGTCGGTATCGAACGTCATGTGCTCGTTGATCTGGAGCAGCAGCGCGTGGAGGAATCCCAGCGTGTCGCCGCCGGCCTCGAGGCGCAGATCGCCGGCGAACTTCGCCATCGCGGCGTTGACCTCGGTCAGCGGCGTCGCGCGCAGGAACAGGCTCGGCGGAAAACGCTCTGATGTGCCGCGCAGCACACCGCCGGTGTCGTGGGTTTCGATCAGCCCCTCGACATTGATGGTGAGGTCCGCAAGCGGGCCATGGGTCAGCACATGGGTGATGTTGCCAAACGCATCCTCGTGGACGTCCAGCCGGGAATCCGTGGACACGTCGATTTGCCAGTTGGCGACGTATTGCCCGTCATGACTGCCCGGCGTCATGCGCAGAATCTGGATCACGCCGCTGGCCGGCGGCTCGTAGCGGTAGGTCGTTTTGTGAGCGATCTTCAGGCGCATTGCGGACTCAAAAGTCGTCTGAGTTCCACCATAAAGGCCAGCTCAGATCAGGTATTGCTTCGAGATGGTATCGCCCAGCCGCGCGTTGTCCGCAATGAATTCCTGAATGAATTCGTGCAGGCCGCGCTGGAACAAATCATCCATGTTGCTGTGTTCGAGCCGGTTGCGGACGCCGCGGGCGTGACGTTGCGCTGCGCCCTGACGGCCATAGGCGACGCCGATCTGATCGAGATTGCGCACCAGATTGCCGTAGCAACTCGCGAGCGAGCGCGGCAGCGATTCATTGAGAATGAGCAGGTCCGCGATCAGCCACGGCTTCAGCGTCTCGCGATAGACCCAGTGATAGGCCGTGAGTGCGGAGACCGAGCGCAGGATGGAGGTCCACTGATAATAGTCGAGCGGGCCGCCGACATGTTCTTCTTCCGGCAGCAGCACGTGGTATTTCACATCGAGAATACGCGCGGTGTTGTCGGCACGCTCCACATGCAGGCCCAGCCGCGAGAACCAGTAGGCGTCATTGCGCAGCATGGTCCGGTAGGCGGAGCCGTCAAAGCGCAGCGACGTTTCCTGAACGAAGCGGAGAAATTTGGTCAGGTCTTCGCGCGTTTTCGCGCCGTTCGGCCAGCGCGCATGCAGTTCGATCCACGCGCTGTTGATGGTGTCCCACATCTCGCTGGTCAGCGCGGTGCGCACCGAGCGTGAATTCAGCCGCGCGTTCTCGATGCAGTTGCGGATCGAGGAGGGGTTGTCGAGCGAGAACGACAGGAAGTCGACGACGGTGCGCTCGTTGGCCTCGTCGTGAAACTGATAGAATGTGTCCTCGATGCCGGCGGTCAGCAGCGCGGATTCCCATTCGTTGCTCTTGCCGACATAGGCGTCCGGCAGCGCGGTGGCGCGCAGCGTCGCCTCGATGGTGCGCGCGAGGTATTCGGCGCGTTCGACGTAACGAGCCAGCCAGTAGAGACTTTCTGCGGTGCGCGACAGCATGCGTTACTCGAGTATCCAGGTGTCTTTGGTGCCGCCGCCCTGGCTGGAATTGACGACCAGCGAGCCTTCCTTCAGCGCGACGCGGGTGAGACCGCCGGGCACGACGGTAACGTGATCCCTGCCGGTCAGCACGAAAGGCCGCAGGTCGACGTGACGCGGCGCCAGGCCCGAGGCTGTGCAGGTCGGACAGGTCGAGAGCGCCAGCGTCGGCTGGGCGATGAAGCCTTCCGGCTCCTTGATGAGCTTGGCGCGGAAGGATTCGATCATGTCCTTGGTGGAAGCGGGACCGATCAGCATTCCGTAACCGCCCGAGCCGTGAACTTCCTTGACCACGAGGTCTTTCAGGTTGTCGAGCACGTAGGCGAGATCCTTCGGCTCGCGGCAGCGGAATGTCGGCACGTTCTTCAGGATCGGCTCTTCGCCGAGATAGAATTTCACGATGTCCGGCATGTAGCTGTAGACCGCCTTGTCGTCGGCAATGCCGGTGCCGACGGCATTGGCGAGCGTGATGTTGCCGGCCATGTAGGCCGACATCAGGCCCGGAACGCCGAGCACCGAGTCGGGACGGAAGGTGAGAGGGTCGAGAAAATCGTCGTCGACGCGGCGATAGATCACGTCGACGCGCTTCAAGCCCTCGGTGGTGCGCATGAACACTTCATCGTTCTTGACGATGAGGTCGCGGCCCTCGACCAGTTCGACGCCGAGCTTGTCGGCCAGAAACGAATGTTCGTAATAGGCCGAGTTGTAGATACCGGGCGTCAGCAGCGCCACGGTCGCCTCGGCTTTCGAGGTCAGCGGGGCGACCGAGCGCAGCGCGGCCAGCAATTCGTCCGGATAATTCTCCACCGGCGCCACGCGATGCCGCGCGAACAGGTCCGGAAACAGCCGCATCATGATTTCGCGGTTTTCCAGCATGTAGGACACGCCGGATGGCGTGCGCGCGTTGTCCTCGAGCACATAGAAGTTGTCGGCGTCGACGCGGACGATGTCGATGCCGGCGATATGGACGTAGACGTCGTGCGGGACGTCCTGGCCGTTCATCTCGGGCCGGAAGACCGGGTTCTGGAAAATCAGGTCGTCGGGGACGATCTTGGCGCGGAGGATGTCGCGGCCATGATAGATGTCGCTCAGGAACATGTTGAGCGCCTTGACGCGCTGCTTCAGTCCCTTCTCCAGCGTGGTCCATTCCTTGCCGGACAAAATGCGGGGGATCACATCGAAGGGGATCAGCCGTTCGGTCGACTCGGCCTCGCCATAGACGGCGAAGGTGATGCCGATCCGCCGGAACAGCAGCTCCGCTTCCTGACGCCGGTATTCCAGCGCGTCCGGAGGGGTCTCCTTCAGCCAGAGGGAGAGCTCCTGATAGGCTGAGCGAAGATCGCCGCCCGGCCCATTCATTTCATCGAAGGCAACTGCCATAAACGAAAACGCTTCTTTCAGGCGGCAACGGACACCGGTCCGCGGCTCAAAGTGATGGTAGCAAGGCTTGGGCCAGCGGGATATGCATTGCCGGCGGGCAATTGGCGCGACCTTGCGTTAATCTGCCTGAAAAACGGGCGGGCGGCTGCTCAGTGATGCGGCAAAAGCTCGTGACTTCAATGTGTTGGATGCGCCAAAGTTCCCGGACGTATTCAGCGCCGGACGGATTTAGGAGAAAAAGATGAGCGACATCGTCACCGCCGGCATTCTGGTGATCGGCGACGAGATCCTGTCCGGGCGTACCAAGGACAAGAACATCGGCTTCATCGCCGAATACCTGACCAACATCGGCATCGACCTCAAGGAAGTGCGTGTCGTCGCCGACGATGAGGACGTCATTATCTATGCGCTGGATGCGCTGCGCGAACGCTACACGTATGTCTTTACGACCGGCGGCATCGGGCCGACCCACGACGACATCACCGCCGATGCGGTGGCGAAGGCGTTCGGCGTCAAGATCGATCACCATCCCGAGGTGGTTGCCCGCTTTCAGGAGCGCTTCGGCGCGGACCTGAACGAGGCGCGGTTGCGGATGGCGCGGATTCCCGACGGAGCCGAACTGATCTCGAGTGCGACCATCCTCGCGCCCGGCTTCAAGATCGGCAATGTCATCGTGATGGCCGGCGTGCCCTCCATCATGCAGGCGATGATGGACATCGTCGCGCCGAAGCTGAAGTCCGGCGTCCGGATGCTGTCGGAGTCGGTGCGGGCCAACGCGCGGGAAGGCGACATCGGCGGACCGCTGCGCGCCATTCAGGAAGCCAATCCCGACACCAGCATCGGCAGTTATCCGTTCCTGGATGAGAACAGCATGCCGAACACGAACATCGTGGTTCGCTCGCGCGATGCCGACAAGCTGCGCGCGGCGATGACCGAGGTCGAGGCCATGCTGACAGGCCTGAAGGTCGCCAAACCATGACGAGTGACGAAAGCGCGCCGAAGCCGTTTCCGGTGTCGTGGGACCAGTTTCACCGCGACGCGCGGGCGCTGGCGTGGCGGCTGAACGGCGCGGGGCCGTTTCACGCCATGGTGGCGGTAACGCGCGGCGGTCTGGTGCCGGCGGCGATCGTCGCCCGCGAGATCGGCATCCGCGTGATCGATACGCTGTGCGTGTCGAGCTACAACCACACCTCGCAGGTCGGGGAGCCGACCGTGCTGAAGGGAATTTCCGACGCGGTCGCGCGTCTCGGCGGCGGCACCGGCAAGGGATTGCTGGTGGTCGAGGATCTTGTCGATACCGGCAAGACCGCGCGCATTGTGCGCGATCTGGTGCCGGACGCGCACATCGCCGCCGTCTACGCCAAGCCGATGGGCAAGCCCATGGTCGATACCTTCATCACGGAAGTGTCGCAGGACACCTGGATCTTCTTTCCGTGGGACACCGGGCTGTCGTATCTGCCGCCGATCCGGGATGGCGCGGCTTAGGCGAAAAGTAGAGGCGCGATGCGTCTCCATACTTGATCTGAGAATTTGCGCGATCGCCGCCTTTACGCGAGCTTCTCCCGCGCCAGCTTCGCGCCTGCGCCGAGCGCACGAAGCTTGGCTTCGGCGATGTCGCGGCGCATTGGGGCCATGCCGCAATTCGTCGTCGCGACGATATTTTCCTTCGGCACAAATTTCATCACGGCCTCGATGGTCTTCACCACATCGTCCGGCGTCTCGATGGCATCATTGGCGACGTCGATCACGCCGGCCTGCACGATCTTGCCCTTGAGCAGCGCCAGCAGCTCCAGCGGCACATGCGAGTTGCGGCACTCGATGGCGACCTGCTGGACCGGGCTTGCATCGATGGCCGGGAAAATCTTCTCGTACTGCCGCCACTCCGCGCCGAGGGATTCCTTCCAGTCGATATTCGCCTGAATGCCGTAGCCGTAGCAGATGTGAACGGCGGTCTGGCAGGTCAGGCCCTTGGCCGCACGGGTCAGCGCCTCGATGCCCCAGTCGTTCACTTCATCGAGGAAGACGTTGAAGGCTGGTTCGTCGAACTGGATCATGTCGACGCCGTCGGCCTGCAGCGCTTTTGCTTCAGCGTTGAGAAGGTCCGCGAAGGCGAACGCCATCTTGACGCGGTCGCCATAATAACTGTCGGCCAAGGTGTCGATGATGGTCATCGGGCCGGGGAGAGTGAACTTCAGCTTGCGCGTGGTATGCGCCCGCGCGGCGCGTGCTTCGTCGGCATGGACGCGGCCCTTGAGATTCAGCGGCGCGGTCACCTGCGGCACCATCGCCTTGTAGCGATCCTTGCGGATTCCCATCTCGACCTTGTGGGCGAAATCGATGCCCTCGACGCGCTCGAGAAATCCGTGCACAAAATGCTGGCGGGCCTGTTCGCCCTCGGTGACGATGTCGATGCCGGCGTCTTCCTGAACCTTCACCGCGAGCAACGTCGCGTCGCGCTTGGCGTTGACCAGTTCAGCGCCCTGGGATTTCCAGGGAGCCCACAGCTTGTTGGGTTCGGCCAGCCATTCGGGCTTCGGCAGCGAACCGGCGATCGTCGTTTGAAACAGCATGGACGTTTCCTGTTATTATTGTTGCACGCTTATCTGCCATGCCGGGGCCATGGCATACAAGCTGTTCGCGCTTGCAGGATGGAATGTGATCGGAAGCGCGGTTAGGATCGCGCCTCGTCATTTCGTCTAAGCCCACTCTTTCGCGGACATCTCATGATCGAGCTTTATTACGCGCCGACACCCAACGGGTGGAAAATCTCGATCATGCTGGAGGAACTGGGGCTGCCTTACACGGTGTTCCCAGTGAACATCCGCACCGGCGACCAGTTCAAACCAGAATTCCTCGCGATCAGTCCGAACAACCGCATTCCGGCGATCATCGACCGCGCGCCCGCCGACGGTGGGGAGGCAATTCCGATGTTCGAGACCGGCGCGATCCTGATTTACCTCGCGGAGAAAACCGGGCGCTTCCTGCCGGCCGACGTGCGCGGCCGGTTCAAGGTGATCCAGTGGCTGATGTGGCAGATGGGCGGCCTCGGCCCGATGCTCGGTCAGCACGGGCACTTCGCGCTCTATTCGATCGAAAAGATTCCCTACGCCATTCAGCGCTACCGCGACGAAGCCGCGCGGCTTTACGCCGTGCTCGACCGGCAGCTCGGCAAGACCGGCGCGTATGTCGCGGGCGACGACTACTCCATCGCCGACATCGCCTGTTTCCCGTGGACCATGACCCACAAGGCGCAGGGCTTCACCCTCGACGACTATCCGAACATCAAGCGCTGGTACGCGGTGGTGCGTGCGCGGCCGGAAGTGCAGAAGGGCCTTGCCGTCGGCAAATTCGACAAGACGCCGTTCACCGACGAGCAGCGCAAGAACATGTTCGGCACGGCCGCGCAGCAGGCACAATAACAAACAGGAAACGTCATCATGATCGAGTTCTTCTTCGACTGCTCCAGCCCGTGGACGTATCTGGCGTTCACCAACATCCAGCCGCTTGCGAAGGAGCTTGGCGCGGAGATCACCTGGCGGCCGATTCTGGTCGGCGGCATCTTCAACACCGTGAACAAGACGATGTACGAGACGCGCGCCAATCCGGTCCCGGCCAAGCAGGCCTACACGGCGAAGGACATGGCGGACTGGGCGCGGATGGCGGGCATCAGGATCAAGATGCCGCCGACGGTGTTCCCGGTGAACGCGGTGAAGTCGATGCGCGGCTGCATCTGGGTGCAGCAGCAGAGTGCTGACAAGCTGGTGCCGTTCGCAACGGCGGTGTTCGAATCCTACTGGGGCGACGATCAGGATATTTCCAAGGACGAGGTGCTTGCGAAAATCTGCGAGCGCGTCGGCATCGATCCCGCGAAGTTTGCCGCCGGCATCGGCGAGCAGCCGATCAAGGATCAGCTCAAGGCCAACACCGATGAAGCAATTGCACGCGGCGCGTTCGGTTCTCCGACGATCTATCTCGACAAGACCGACATGTATTTTGGCAACGACCGCCTGCCGCTGATCCGCGACGCGCTGATGCGGAAGAAGACAGCCGCATAATGTCACGCGCCGTCGTCTGCCGCGAACTCGGTCCGCCGGAAGGCCTGCGGCTTGAGACTATCACCTCCGCTCCGCTTGCATCGGGGCGGGTGCGTGTCGCGATCCATGCGGCGGGGATCAATTTCCCCGACATCCTGATGGCGGCGGGAGAGTATCAGTTCAAACCGCCGCTGCCGTTCACGCCGGGCATGGAAGCGGCGGGCGAGGTGGTCGAGACCTCCGGCGTCGATGGCGTGCGCGTCGGCGACCGCGTGATCGTGAAGGCGCGGCTTGGCTGCTACGCCGATGAAATCGTGGTCGCGCCGGACCAGCTTCTGCCGCTGCCTTCCACCTTCGATTTCATGCAGGGCGCGACATTCCTCGCGGCGCACGGCACCGCGTATCATGCGTTGCACGATCGCGCGCAAATCAAACAGGGCGAGGTTCTGCTTGTGCATGGCGCGGGCGGCGGCGTCGGGCTCGCCGCCGTCGAACTCGGCAAGGTGGCCGGTGCGACGGTCATTGCGTGCGCGTCGAGCGAAGAAAAACTTGAAGTGGCGAAGCAGCGCGGCGCGGATCATGGTGTGCTCTATGGCCGCGAGCCGTTCAAGGATACCGTCAAGCGCATCACCGAGGGACGCGGCGCCGACGTGGTGTTCGATCCGGTGGGCGGCGCGATCTTCGAGGAGAGCCTGCGCTGCATCGCGTGGGGCGCGCGGCTGCTGGTGATCGGCTTCACCGGCGGCGTCGGTGTGGCGAAAACCAATCTCGTGCTGATCAAGGGCGCCAGCGTGCTCGGCGTACGGGCCGGGGAAGCCGTTCGCATGAATCCCGCGCTCGGCGTGGCACGCCTTGAAGCATTGACGCGGCTTGCCGAGGAGCGCCGCGTCAGCCCTAACATCTCGCACCGCCTCCCGCTGGAGGACTACGCGAAGGCGATGCGCCTGTTGATGGAGCGGAAAGCGATCGGGCGTGTCGCGCTGACGATGCGCTGACTCAATAATGTGCAAGAAGTGCCCAAAAATTGGGCGCTTCTGTCAATCTGCACGTAAATTTCTATTCACTGTTTCAGCATAAAATGGCGAAGCCCAGTTTTTGGAGCGCGCCATGCTCAGTCATATGAAGATTTATCAGCGCCTCGCGGTCGCCGTCGCGTTACCTTTGACATTACTTGTTATTTTCACGGCATATGAATTGTCCCAGAAATGGTCCGCGCGTCAGGCGATGGCTCGCCTCGGCCCCGTGGTGGAGAGCGTCGGGAAGTTGAGCCGGCTGGTCCACGAACTTCAGCGTGAGCGCGGATTGACCTCGGCGCTCCTCAACAGCAAGGGCGCACAAATGCGCGCGGAGCTTTCCGCGCAGCGCAAGCACACCGATGTGGAATTCACCAGCGCATCGCAGGCACTGGCCTCGCTCGACGCGACGGCTTCGCCGAGCCTGCGCGCAGCCTTCGCCAGCGCCCGTGATGCGCTCGGTCAGCTCGACGGAAAGCGTCGGGAGATTGACGATCTGTCGATCGCGCCGTCCGCAGCCATCGGATATCTGACGCAGACCATCGCGTGTCTGACCGCAGCCATCAACGGCTTCGCGGCGTTGAGCGACGACGACGATATATCCAAGGCGATGACCGCCTACGCCAATCTGGTCGAAGGCAAGGAGCGCGCCGGGCAGGAGCGTGCGCTGGTGTCCGGGGGCATTGCGGCCGGACGTTTCGAATTGCCGCTGTTCGCTCGCTCGACCGGTCTTGCTGCCGCACAGGATACCTATTTCTCATCCTATCTCGCGTCATCGCCTGCAGCGGGGCGCGATCTCTTCAAGCGATTCCATGCGGGTCCCGTACTCGACAAGTTTCTCGGCATGCGCAAAACCGTGCTTGAAGGCGGCCTGTCGGGCGACTTCAAAGGCCTGGACGTGAAGTCATGGTTCGATACGTCGACGGCGCGCATTGATCTGCTTAAGTCCGTCGAGGACGGATTTCTTGCCGATCTCGCGGCAATGGCCGGTGCCAAGCAAGCCCAGGCGTCGCAGTCGCTGGCAATCCTCGGCGCTCTCGTTGCCGCCGGTCTGCTGGCGGGGCTAGCCGTGGTCTTCGTCATGTCGCGCAGCATCACGACGCCGCTGCGCAGACTGACTCATGTCATGAAGAGCCTGTCCGACGGCGATACGTCCGTGGAAGTTGTCGGTGTGACACGTGGGGACGAAATCGGAGTCATGGCGCGGACCGTCGACTTCTTCCGCACCAGCCTGATCCGGAACGGCGAACTGATCGCCGGGGAGGCGCAGGCCGTCAATGAGCGCGCTGCCCGCGCCACCCGTATCACTGGACTGACGGACCGCTTTGCGGCCCATGCAGCCACATCACTCTCGGCCATGACGGCGGCTTCAGGTCAGCTGCAATCCACCGCGGCCGCCATGAGTGCCGCGGCAGATGAAACCAGTCATCAGGCCGGCGTCGTGGCTTCCGCGACGGAGCAGGCTTCGGCCAATGTGCAGACCATCGCAGTCGCGACCGAAGAACTGAGCAGTTCGGTTTCGGAAATCGGACGGCAAATGACGGAATCCACGCGGATCGCCCAAAAGGCCGTGGCCGAAGCAGGCCGCTCCCATGACATTGTGCAATCCTTGGCGTCGGGTGCGCAGCGCATCGGCGATGTGGTGAGACTGATCAGCGAGATCGCCAGCCAGACCAATCTGCTGGCGCTGAACGCAACCATCGAAGCGGCGCGGGCGGGCGAGGCCGGTCGCGGCTTTGCGGTGGTCGCTTCCGAGGTGAAATCGCTGGCGGCCCAGACCGCGAAGGCGACCGATGATATCGGCGCGCAGGTTGCCGCGATCCAGCAAACGTCTGACGAGGTGGTTGCCGTGATCGGTGCCATTGGCGCCACCATCAGCGAGATCAACGAGATCGCCGCGTCGATCGCCGGCGCAGTGGAAGAGCAGTCAGCGGCGACACAGGAGATCGCGCGGAACGTTCAGCACACTGCACAGGGGGCGCAGGAAATCTCCGACAACATCGCAGGCGTCACTGGCTTGGCGAGCGAGACCGGGACAGCTTCGGGACAGGTATTGTCGGCGTCGCGCGATGTCGCGAACCAGTCCCAGGCCATGCGGTTGCAGGTCGAGGAGTTCATTCGCGACATCAAGGCAGCCTAGGCGGGCTTACTTGTATTCCCGCTCGGTCCACCACGGGAAATACGACGGCATGTCTTTCGACACGGTCTGTGTGAATTTCGCCGGGCGCTTTTCGAGGAACGACATCACGCCTTCGCGCACGTCAGCGGACTGGCCGCGCGAATAGATGCCGCGGCTGTCGACCTTGTGCGCTTCCATCGGATCGTCCGCGCCGAGCATGCGCCACATCTGCTGACGGATCAGCGCGATCGACACCGGCGCGGTATTCTCCACGATCTCGCGCGCCATCGCGCGGGCGGCGGGGAGCAGGTCGTCCGGCGGCAGCACCTTGCTGACAAGACGACCGGCGAGCGCTTCCTGCGCCGGAAACACGCGGCCCGAATAGCACCATTCCAGCGCCTGCGAGATGCCGACAAGGCGCGGCAGGAACCAGCTCGACGCGGCCTCCGGCACGATGCCGCGCCGCGCGAACACGAAGCCGAACCGCGCGTTTTCCGACGCAAGACGAATGTCCATTGCGAGCTGCATGGTGACGCCGATGCCGACCGCAGCACCATTGATCGCGCCGATCACCGGCTTAAGGCACTTGAAGATGCGCAGCGTTACGCGGCCGCCGCCATCGCGCACCGCGTCGTCGCTCCATTCGACTTCACCATTGGGACGGAGCGGCGCGGTCTTGCGGTCGGGACGGGCCGCACGGTCGAACGTCGCGCCGCCTTCGGAGAGATCCGCGCCGGCGCAGAACGCGCGCCCCGCGCCGGTGACGATGATGGCGCGAACGTTGTCGTCGGCGTCCGCGGCATCGAAGGCCGCGATCAATTCGTTCATCATGACATGCGTGAACGCATTCATCTTGTCCGGACGGTTCAGCGTGATGGTGAGGATGTTATCCTGAATCTCATACTTGATCTGTTCGTAGGCCATCGCCGCATTCCCTCCCGCTGGTGTTCTTTTGTTAATGCCGTTTGAACGGCCATCCTGGTGATCCGGTTCTGACATTCGTATGATATCCTTCGCAGGCACTTTTACGAATGTCAGAACCGGATGCGGGACACTAGCGCGTCTGTGGAAGTGCTGGCAATTTGCGCAGGCGGGACGCAACTATGCGATGGACGTTTTCGGCGTCCAGCCCTAGCCTTTGTGACGTTCAACGCGGAGATCGGTATGCGCGCAGTCCTCGAGCATTGCACCGGAGGGCAGGAGATGTTTCTTGCCGCGGAAGAACTGCTAATCAAGGAAGGCGAGACCACCGGTCGGCTTTACGTTCTGCTCAACGGTCGGCTCGATGTCCTTAAAGGTGAGACCGTCGTCGCCACGGTGACGCAGCCCGGCGCCATTCTCGGCGAAATGTCCGTGCTCCTGGGACAACCGCATACCGCCACGGTGCGCGCTTTCGCAAGCTCGACGGTCTACCAGTTCGATGACGCAGCCGCCTTCCTGCGCACGCAGCCAGCGGTCGCGCTTCTGGTCGCTCAGCTTCTTGCTCACCGGCTCAATGCCGCGACGACTTATCTCGCCGACATCAAACGCCAATACGCCGATCACGGAAATCATCTGGCGATGGTCGGCGATGTCCTTGAAAGTCTCGTCAACTTGTCTCCGGGCGCGGCGTTGCCGGGATCGGACCGCCAGCCTGAGCGGCTGCCTGACTCGCGGCTATAAGCCAGTCCGGGAAGGCGGCGATAGTGTCCGCGGGCCGGTGCAGCGGCTGGCCGAGATCGATCGACTGTTCGCCCGCCGCCGAGAACCAGTAGGCTTTCTCATTGTCCAGATCGAGGATGATATGCGCGGGTGGGCGTCCGAACTGCTGGCCGACATTGAAGAGCCATGTGTCGCCGAGCCGGTCGAACCATGAGCCATCCTTGACGAACGGCGACTGGTGAACGTGGCCGGACAGAACGATGTCGGGCTGGTAGATCCTGATCCACTGAACGAGTTCGTCGTCGCCGTAATAGCGCGCGCCGCCCCAGCTTGTCGGCGAGTTCGCGGCGGGCGCATGATGAATCCAGATCCATCTGTCATGTTGCGGTTCTGCGGCGCGTTGAAGCTGCTTGCCGATCCGCTCCCTGACGCGCGGACCGTCCCACCATGGGCAGATGGTGAAGAGCGTCTCGCCGATGGTGAGGCTGTCGCCGTCATGAGCGATCCCGAGCCCGCCGATATCGCCGATCCATCGCGAGATTTTCTCGCCCGTTTCGTCGCGGTCGTCGAGATCATGGTTGCCGGAGCACAGGATGATCTTCGTGATTTCCGACAGCCGGGCGAGGTATTTCCGTACGACGACGATCTGGGCGTGGAAATCGACGACCGATCCGATGTCCAGCGCATCGCCCGCGATGATCACGACGTCGAAATGCGGAGCGGCGCTGAGCAGCCAGTCGAACTGGGGCAGGGAATAATGCAGATCGGCGACCACAAGGCAGCGCATAGTTCATCGCCCTTCGATCTACAATGCGGAAAAATCCAAAAATAATTCGTGTCGCGATATGCCGGCATTTGAACAGCCAATCAGCGCCGAAGCAATCGATGGCGAGGAAATTCCGTCACTCTATTTCATCGCAGGATTGCGAGTTTGCCCTGCTATGCCTATGTTTTTTGCATTGGGTGGCGTCGCGAACGGGTCTGTCGCGCGCCGCGATGTCCGTATCCAACGGGCGTCATCTGTCGCCGTGATCGCCCAGCGCGGGCGACATTCCGGTCTTAACCGGGCTTTCGGCTCAGCCCGGCGCGGTGCTACAACCCGCCCGCGCGGACGTGGCGGAATTGGTAGACGCAAGGGACTTAAAATCCCTCGATGGCAACGTCGTGCGGGTTCGATTCCCGCCGTCCGCACCAGGACAAACGAATCGCGCTGCCGGCTGAAGGACAGGACATGGACAAGAAGGCATTGCGCGAAGAGACCGAACGCCTTGTTCGCGAGGCGATGGAGCGGAAGGCTCTCGTCGTGAAGCAGGGCAATACGCGCATCGAGGCGACGTGCGGAAAGTGCGGCAAGGCCAATCGCGTTTCGGCAGAGAAGGGCGCCACCCGCGTCAAGTTCGTCTGCAAGGAATGCGGCCAGAAACAGGAAACGCTGTGAATCGTCATGCGGCCCCGCCGTCCGCACCACAAATTCAACACGAAGGCCGTCGACACGATGGTCATGAAATTAAAGTGCATGGAATCGAGCGCATGGCCGTTCGCCTGACACGGTATCGAACGAAGCGCGCGGCATCGCGCGGGCTGCTTGCCGCCGCCTCGCGTCTGGCTGCCGCCGGTGTTCTCGCGGCGAGCGCCGGCGCGTGCGCGGGCGGGGCGTCGTCGAGCCTGTTCGTCGATCCTGCGTCATACGACCTCTACAATTGCCAGCAGCTCGGCACGGCGCGCAGGACGACCGACGCCCGCGTGGTCGAACTTGAAGGCCTGATGGCCAAGGCCGAAACCGGCGCGGCAGGGACGCTCGTTTCAGGTCTTGCCTATCAGACCGAATATCGCGCGAACCGCGCGCGCCGCGATCAGATCGATGAGAAGATCGTCAGCAACAATTGCACGAGTGCCGATCTCGCGCCGCCCCCGGCGGCCGCGCCTCCCGCCGCGCCGCCTGCGCCGAAGCGCCGTCGTTAGGCCACTGACTCAGTTCAAGCGCCAGTCGTAGATCCAGTCCTGCCGCGACAGCAGCCGCGATCCGCCGAGCATTCTGATGACCTGATCGCGTGCGAAGCCGACGGGTCCTGCGAGATGATAGGTCTTGCCGTTTTTGCGCGCGGTGCGCTGTACGCGCGTTGCACGCGGGGCGCGCTGGCTGGCGTACCGGACGAACGCCGCAGACGGATTTCCCGGAGAATCTTCCAGACATTTCGCGATCACGGCCGCATCCTCGATCGCCATGCCGGCGCCCTGGGCGGCGAACGGCAGCATGGCATGTGAGGCATCGCCCAGCAGCGCGATCGGTCCCTTGTTCCATGCACCGCCGTCGCGCATCGCGAACAGCGCCCACTTCCGCCAGCCATCGACTGCGCCGATCATCATGCGCGCAGCGATCGGCCATTGCGGGGCGGAAAAATGATTGGCGATCTCGACGACGTCGCCGGGTTCGCTCCAGCCCGGCCTGTTCCATTTGCCCGACACGATCGCGACCATGTTGATGCGCTTTCCGCCCGACATCGGATAGGCGACGAGGTGCGCGTTGGCGCCCATCCACAGTTGCACGCGATGGGCATTGAATCCGCGCGGCAGTTGCGTGGCATCGACAGTTCCGCGCCATGCGATGCTGCCGGTGAACTGCGGCTGGGCTTCGGGAAAAATCTGATGTCTCACGCTGGACCAGACGCCGTCCGCGCCGATCAGCGCGAGCGCAGGCTCCTGCAGCCGGCTGGCGCCGTTGCGCTGAACGACGGTGACGCCTTTGGGATAGACCGCGACGTCCTCGAACTGCGCGCCGAGCCGCAGATCGATGTCGGGGTGATCTTTCACGCGTGCCACCAGCGCGGATTGCAGGTCGGCGCGGCGCACGATCCAGTAGGGTGCGCCGTAACGCAGCGTGGCGGCTTCGCCGAGCGGGATGCGGCCGATTTCCTTGCCGGTCCGCGCCGTCATGATGCTGATCGAGTCCGGCGCGATCACATGCGGCGCGAGCAGCGGTTCGAGACCGAGATCGATCAGGATGCGGCTGGCGTTGGGTGACAGTTGCAGCCCGGCGCCGGCTTCCTCGAGCCGCTCATTGCGTTCCAGCACGACAACCCGGAAACCGCGTGTGGCCAGCGCGAGCGATGCGGTCAGTCCCCCAATGCCCGCACCAGCGACAACGATGGTGCGTGAATCGGCCACTGAAGGTTAGGCGACCTTGTCTTTCAGGACGCATTCCGGAGGGCGCGCTTCGCCGGCCTTGAGATCGGCGGCGTAGCGATACAGCGTCGAGCAGTACGGGCAGATGATCTCGTTGTCGTCGCCGAGATCGAGGAATACGTGCGGATGGTCGAAAGGCGGATTTGCGCCCACGCACATGAATTCGCGCGAGCCGATTTCGATGATGGCGACGCCCGCATCGTTATGAAAGTGAGGGACGACGTGATCCGCCATAGCAATTCTACCCCAATCCTGGTCTTTGCGCGTCTTTTGCCCATACCCGAGCGCACGCAGCGACGACGCAGTCGCTGCCTGTAGCATACCGAGCGATACGACTTATTCCTAGATTGCGGCGCCGGATTCGTCCAATTCGCCGCATGTGTCAGCATGTGGATTCGACACAATCCTGCCGTGTTGGGAAAGCCCTCCTTTCGGAGGGGAGGTTGTGTCGGAAAAACGGCACACCATGTCATCGGTCGGTCACGGCCTGTCGAACCGGCAGGCTATTCAAGGGTTATCTGTCTGCGGTGAAAGCATCCCGGCGCATCGGCCTGGCCCTCGTGGCCACAGTGGTTTCGGCTGCGGCGCTCATGGTGCTGTGGCCGCACGCGCGTGATGCCGCGGCGATCCTGCTGGTCCAGGACGACCCGGCGCAACTCTCGGATCTTCAGGTCAATTCTGCCCTGCGAAATAACGACGCGGCCATCGAAAAAGGCGTGGCGCAGGCGCTCGATGCCAATGACGCCGATCTCGCGAAAAGCTTCACTGACCTTGCCAGGGACAAGGGCATTGCCGTGCCGGCCGACGTGGCCGGGCGGGTGGATGCCGCCGTCGCGGAGGAGAACTCGACCGCCAGCATGGCCCGGCGTTTTGCCACAGGGCTTGTGACCGGCGAGGCTGATGACGTGGCCAGCCTGTCAGGAACGGTCGCCGGCGACCTGTTCGTGTTCGGCGATATCCGCGACGTGGTTCGCGAAGGCAAGCGGCTCGTGATGGGCGAGAATGTCGATCAGCTGGTGCTCGGACTTGCAAGTGTGGGTCTGGCGGTCACCGCTGCGACCTACGTGTCCGTCGGCGGCGCAGTCCCGGTGCGGGCTGGGCTCTCGATGGTGAAGGACGCCCGCAAGGTCGGACGGCTCGGTGCGGGGCTGACCGAATGGGCGGGACGTTCGGCGCGCGGCGTGGTCGATGCGCCGATGTTGCAGCAGGCCGTGGCGACGGCTTCGATCGCGCGGCCCGGCCAGACCATCAGCGCGATGAAGGCCGCGTTCAAGGCGGAAAAGGCGGGGGCGCTTGTGCGCCTAGCCAAGGATGTCGGCCGCGTCGGCGAGAAGGCCGGCACCAGAGGCGCGCTCGACGTGCTGCGCATTGCGGACGGACCAAAGGATGTCGCGCGTGCGGCACGGCTTGCGGAGTCCAAGGGCAGCCAGACCCGCGCCATTGTAAAGATACTCGGCCGCGGCGCGCTGCTGCTGACCGCCGGCGCATTCAATCTCGCATGGTGGGTGTTTGCCGCATTGCTGGCGCTGTTCGGTTTTATCTCGTCGATCAAGGCCACCACGGAACGGCTCACCCTGTCATGGATTCAACGCAGCAAACTCAAGCGAATGCAGCGCGAACTTGCGGCGGCGCAGGCCTCCGCAACAGCGCAGGCGGTCTGACGCATCTGGTCAGGCGCGCTGCGTCCGGATAAACTGTAACTCTCGCGTCACGACCGCTTCGGTCATTATCTCCCTTCTCAACACTGGATATTACGATGCCGAGCTTTCACAACGGCTCCGTTGAAATTGCGTATCTCGACGAAGGCGAGGGCGATCCGATCGTGCTGGTGCACGGCTTTGCATCGACGAAGGACATCAACTGGGTTTATCCCTCGTGGGTCTCGACGTTGACCAAGGCGGGGCGGCGCGTCATCGCTCTGGATAATCGCGGTCACGGTGCGTCGGCGAAACTTTACGATCCTGAGGAATATCACATCGGCACCATGGCCGGTGACGTGCGCGCGCTGATGGATCACCTGAACATCGAACGCGCCGACATGATGGGCTATTCCATGGGCGGGCGTATCACCGCCTATATCGCTCAGCGCTATCCCGAGCGCTTGCGTTCGGCGATCCTCGGCGGTATCGGCATCGGCCTGATCGACGACGAGGGCCGCCCCGGTGAAAATGTTGCGGCGGCGCTGGAGGCGGCGTCGCTGGACCAAGTCACCGATCCGATGGGCCGCATGTTTCGGACCTTTGCAGACCAGACCCGCTCGGATCGCAGAGCGCTGGCGGCGTGCATGCGAGGGTCGCGGCGTCTCATGACCCGAGAGGAAGCCGCATCCATTACCGTTCCGGTGCTGATCGCGGTGGGAACAACCGACGATGTGGCGGGCTCGGCAGCCCGGCTTTCGGAAGTCATTCCGGGGTCGCAAGTGCTTGATATTCCAAACCGCGATCACATGCGCGCGGTGGGCGATCGGGTCTACAAGGATGGGGTGCTGGAATTCCTCGCAGGGCGCTCTTGAGAGGCTGGTAGATAATTATTCTACGGGTGCGGGAGATAATTATTCCAACGTCAACCTTGGCAGCCGTTGCAGCCTTCCTTCCCCCCATTATGTGGTAATATCTCCTCAACGTAAGATCAGCCGGACCCAACCAATGGCCAAGCATCATCTCGACCCGAAGACGGCGCTCTCGACTGTCGATCCCGTCTGGACCCGAATTCGGGACGAGGCTGAGGACATCGTGAAGCGCGAGCCGGAACTCGCGACCTTCATCTATTCCACCGTGCTGCATCACGACCGGCTCGAGGATGCCGTGGTGCATCGCATCGCGGAACGTCTCGATCACTCGGCGCTGTCCGGCGACCTGATCCGTCAGGCCTATCTCGATGCGATCCGCGGCGATCCCGATTTCGGCAATGCGTTCCGTGCCGATCTCGTCGCCGTATTCGACCGCGATCCCGCGACATCGCGCTTCATCGACCCGCTGCTGTACTTCAAGGGCTTCCACGCCATTCAGGCGCATCGCCTCGCGCACTGGCTCTTCAACAACGGCCGCAAGGATTTCGCCTTCTACATCCAGAGCCGCGCCTCGGCGGAATTCCAGACCGACATCAATCCCGCCGCCAGGATCGGGCGCGGCATCTTCCTCGACCACGCCACCGGACTTGTGGTCGGCGAGACGGCATTGATCGAAGACAACGTCTCCATTCTGCACGGCGTGACGCTCGGCGGAACGGGCAAGGAAAACGAAGACCGGCATCCGAAGATCCGCTACGGCGTCATGATCGGCGCGGGCGCGAAAATTCTCGGCAATATCGAGATCGGACATTGCGCGCGCATCGCGGCAGGTTCGGTCGTGGTCAAGCCGGTGCCGAACAACGTCACGGTTGCGGGCGTGCCGGCGAAGATCGTCGGCGAGGCCGGATGCGCCGAACCGTCGCGCACCATGAACCAGATGCTCAACGCCATCGGCATCTGATCGGGACGGCGGATCGATCCGGATTAGGCGCGCTAACCTCTAGCGCAGGGCGCGATCCCGCATTAAAGCTGTCGCAAACATCATTCAGTTGGAGAACGCCCGTGGACGTGACCGAAGTCAGGAAGCTCGACGCTTACCTCAAGCGGCTGTTCGGCAACCCCAAAATCCGCGTCGTGCCGCGTCCGAAGAAGGACGATTCCGCCGAGGTCTATATCGGCGAGGAATTCATCGGCGTGCTGTTCGTCGATGACGAGGACGACGACCGGTCGTTCCAGTTCCAGATGGCGATCCTCGAGGGCGACATCGAGGAAGAGGCGTAAGGTCAGCCTCGCGGCGTGCGCATCCGCACGGCGATCTGATCCATCGCGTTCGCGACATCGCGCCACTTCACCAGCCAGGCGCGCGGAAACCGGAAGGTCAGATCCGCGCCCTCGATCCGGCGCTCGCTCAGGCACATGCCGGGCGTCTTGCCGTCGCGCGTACAGCGCGCGATGATTTGCGGACTTCCCGCATACACCAGATCTTCGTTGGCATAGGGCGTGTTGTCGCGGAACGGGCGCGTGCTCAGTCCGTCTTGCAGACTCCCTGAAGTCTGATCGAAGTAACGCGGATAGATCGTCCGCGTGCGGTCGTCCGGCGACAACGCATCGTGATGCGCGGTGATCGACACGAAGATGCGATCGATGTCGGGAAGGTTATCCTCGACGGTGTCGGCGCTGACGTGGCGTGGCGCTTCGGGCGGCTCGAGCGACGGGTAGAGCAGGTTGAGATCGACGCGCTCCTGCGGACCGGTCCGCTTCTGCACTTTCACCCGGATCGCCTTGGTCGGCACGTTGAACAGCGTGTTGCCGATGCTGATCGGCAGGCGCGACGGATCGTCGACCTTTTCGACCTCCCAGGTCGGCCACAGCAGATAGGCCACGAGGCCGACGGCGCAGGCACCGATCGCGGCCATCGCCAGAAGCGGCACGTGATGGCCGCGGCGGGCGTTGCTGCGCGATGATGTCGAAGAGGTCAGAGCCATGAGTCTTTAAGGGCTGTGGGCAGATGACGGGCCTTGCGGGTGGAGCGGGCGGCAACCCGGTCGAATCACCTGCCAATATGCCATGCCCGGCGGATTCCCCCGAAGTTCCGCGCGTTGGCGGGCGTTCATAGCCATGCATCCAGCGTTGAGCGGCGTTCCGGCATTAACCTTTCTTTAAGGATAAAGTGGCGGGCGCGACGGCATTTTGCGATGCGTAAACACGATCTGGCCGGCCGTGCCGGTCTGTGCCGATGTGTTTCCGCGTGTGTTGAAAGCCCTGTCCGATGTCGCCTGAATCGCTGAATTCCTTCTTCGCTATTCTGATCGGATTTGCGCTCGCCGGCGCGCTGACCAGCGGCTTTCAGGCCTTCGTGCAACGGCCGGCGGGTTTCGGGCTGCTGACGCAGAAGGCGGCGCCGAAGGCATTCGCAGCCGTGCCGTTCCTGGTGTTCGCCGCACCCTTCATCATCATGCGCAACACCGTGCGCGGGCGCTCGATCGAGGGACGCCGGATGGAGTTCGTGGCGATGGCCACGATCATCGCCGGTTTCTGGAGCATGATGTCGGGGACGTTCGTCCTGATGCTGCTGGAAAGCACCGGCGTCATCGTCTGATCCGCGTCCACGCACTCTCGCCAGACTGCATTCTTCCATGGCATGGTCTTCAAAACGGAGACAATGAATGGCTATCTACGAACTTGACGGGCGCGCGCCCGAACTTCCCGCCGATGGACAATACTTCATCGCCGACACCGCGACGGTGATCGGCAATGTGCGCCTGAAGACCAACGCCAGCGTGTGGTTCGGCTCGGTGCTGCGCGGCGACAACGAACTGATCGAGATCGGCGAAGGCTCCAACGTGCAGGACAACTGCACGTTTCACACCGATCCGGGCTTTCCGCTGACCATCGGCAAGAACTGCACCATCGGCCACAACGTCATTCTGCACGGCTGTACCATCGAGGATGGCGCGCTGATCGGCATGGGCGCGATCATCATGAACGGCGCGCGCATCGGCAAGGGGTGCATCGTCGGCGCGGGCGCGGTCATCACCGAAGGCAAGACGTTCGAGGACCGTGCGCTCGTGATCGGCGCCCCGGCGCGCGTCATTCGCACGCTGACGCCCGAGCAGGTCACCGCCATGACGTATGGCGCGCCTCACTACGTCCACAACGGCCAGCGCTTCAAGAAGGGCCTGAAGAAGATCGGGTGAGCGCTTCAAACTGTGATTCGAATCCGGGGAGCCGCCGGAAACCGGTTTCCATTCAAGGTCTGCCGCGAAATTTTTAGCTGCTGAATTGCAAGCAATCGCGATTGACGCGGCAGCGCGCGCTGGCCATGACCTGCGGCAGTCCGTGGACGGATGTTTGCTGACGGGCGGTTTTTGCCCGTCACCGCACGGATGCTTCAAAAATCATTCCGACCAAAGGAGATATTATGGCGCATAAGACCGCAGCCAACTGGATTGGTTATGTCATGAGTGCCCTCGTGGTGCTGGCATTGTTCGCCGACGCCGGCACGCAGCTATTTGCACCGCATCTGTTGAAAGCCGAGATGGATGCGACCGGTTTTTCGCAAAGTCTCGCAACGCCGCTCGGCATCATCATGCTCGTGTGCGGCGTTCTTTATGCGATACCCCGCACTAGCGTTCTCGGCGCGATTCTGACCACGGCTTTTCTCGGCGGCGCAATCTGCGCCCACTTCCGGCTCGGTGAATTCGCATCGCCGCCGCAACTCATCTGTCTGCTGCTCGGCGTTCTCACCTGGGGTGGTCTTTACCTGCGCGACGCGCGACTGCGTGCGCTGCTGCCGCTGACGCAGTCGCCGTCGTGACGCAGAAGAACGGACGGCATCACTCATGCGTCCGATCACGCGCACTCTGACAGCAAACCGAATGATACAATGTGCAAATGTATCAGTCGAAATTGCGCTTTCTTGCCGTTTGAAAATGGTGTTTGAAGATCGTCGCTCAACTCATTTGAGCCAACATCAAAGACATTCGGGGAGATCGTCATGGTTGGAGTTACGCGGCGGCAGATTGTAGCAACTGGCATTGGAGCTTTGGCAGCCGTGAACGGCGTGTCCAAAGCCGATGCGCAAACGGCCGCACCGAAAACATTCGTTCTGGTTCACGGTGCATGGCATGGCGGATGGTGCTGGCGTCAGGTTTCCGATGCCCTCGTCAAACAAGGTCATCGGGTGTTTGCGCCGACGCTGACCGGACTGGGCGAACGCTCTCATCTGCTGAACAAGAGCATCAATCTCACGACGCACATCACCGACATCGCCAATGTCATCCAGTACGAGGATTTGTCCAACGTCGTGCTGGTCGGTCATTCCTACGGCGGCATCATCATCAGCGGCGTGGCTGAGCGGCTCGCGGACCGGATATCGTCCATCGTCTTCCTCGATGCTTTCCTGCCGGAAGACGGCGAAACGCTTTTGCAAAAATCGTCTCCGGCTTTCGTTGCCGCCATCAATACCGCGATGGAAAAGGGCGAAAGCGGAATCAAGCCGCCGCCGGCGGCGGCTTTCGGCGTTCTGGAAAAGGATCGTGCCTGGGTTGACGGCAAGACAACGGCCCAGCCGGTCGGGACGTACACCGAGGCGGCAGTGTTCAAGGGCGCGCGAGACAGGATAGCGAAGAAGATCTATGTGCGCGCCAAGGGTTACAAGAGCGCCACATTCGACGCGAACCTTGCGAAGGCAAAGGACTCCGGCAAGTGGAAGACGCTTGAACTCGACATCGGTCACGACGTGATGGTCATCGATCCGGCGCAGGTCACGTCGATCATTCTTGAAAACGCATAGCGATCAACGAAGCGCTTTCCCAAAAGTTGCGGCCGAGCCTGGGGGAGGCTCGGCCGCGCACGATCCGGTCTGGGACGGGGAGGGGTGGGGATAAGACCGGGCCGTGGGTTCCTATGTCTTCAAGTATTCATTTTTGAGCGTGACGTTTCGGTCGTGCTCCAAATCTCAGCGTGAACTCGCGGTGGACACCGCCGGACGTGAATCTCCAAGCGAGACCCAGGCGTTCGGATCGCTCTGCGACTGCCGCTTCACGAAGCGGTAGCCGGTGTCGGTCCAGGCGACGACTTCCTCGTTCTGGTTGTCGAGGATGAATTCGCCCTTGTCGGACTTCACCGTCAGCACCGCGTGGCCTTCGCCCTTCTTGTCGCGCACAACCGTGATCAGCAGCGCCTCGCGCGGCCATCCGGCGTCGATCAGCATCTTGCGCTTGAGCAGGACGTAGTCCTCGCAGTCGCCATATCCGTCGGTCGGATACGACCACTTCTCGACCACGCCCCAGTGATCCATGTCGGTCAGCGGCTTGATGGTCTCGTTGACCCAGCGATTGACCCGCAGCAGATCCTTCCACGCGGCCTGCGTCATCACGATGTCGCGGGCCTGCGTCGCGCCGCCCCGGCAATCGCCGGGATTGTCAGAACAGAATTCAATCCAGCCGATCGGCGACCGTGTGGTGTCGCCCAGGCTGGCATAAAGCACGCGCTCGCCCGCAGCCTGTGCCGCAACCGAAAACCCCATCAGGCCGGCGACAATCGCCAGACCAACTCCCCGTCCACGAATTGAAAACATTGTGGCCCCCGTTTCTTGTTGGGACCACTTTTCACACAAAGGATTTGCACGGCGGCTAAGTCGTCGAAGTACAATTGAAGCAAGTACAAGTAAAAGCTGGCGCTAATTCAATTTATACTTGAGTAAAATGAGATTAAAATTTGAAATAACTGCTTTTGATTCAAATTTTATCTATCGCGCACCAAGTCGCTGATATCGCTTATGATTCCGCGTGCCCTTAGGCCTCGTCGGTCAGGGTGGGCGAGGCCGCCAAACGCATCGAGGCGATACCCGGGTTGCGGGTATCGCCTCGATCGGTCTCAAAACTCAGGAATTGGTAACCGCCGCTTTTTACCGCGCGCTTACGTTGTCTTCGACGGTCTCGGGAAGCTGCGCGTGAACAAACTCGATTGCGAAGCCTTCTTCGAGGTGGCGGACGACGCGGGCCTGCACGCGGCCGAGCATCACGGGTTCGCCGACCAGCGGCTTCATTTCGGCGGCCAGCGCCGCGCCGGACAGCGACAGGTCCATGATCCGGCACGGCATCGCGCGGCCGTCGTCGAACTTGAGGACCGACATCGGATTGCGCGGCACGATGCGGTCGTGGCGGCGATCTTCTGGAAGGTTGAGGATCTGGCGGTTGGCGAGCCAGGTGAGCTGGGCCGCGAGTTTGTCGCGCTTGCGCGGTGTCGCGCCGACTGTCATGGCAAAGCCGTTGTCGAGCAGGCGGGTGATCTTGCCTTCGACGCGGCCGATGTGATCGAGATAGGCGACCACGCGTTCGCCGACGTTGCCGATCCCGGGCGCCAGCATGGCGAGGCCGCCGGGCGACATATCGATAACCTGACATGGAAATTCACGCCGGTCGGCCAGCATGTAGCGGCCGAGCAGATGAACCTTCACACGTTGAAAGCGTCGCCGCTCCTGAGCGGATGGACGAATCGATTGTGTTTGCGCCAACGCCATTTCCAACACCGGTCGACCGGTTTTTCGGTAAGGATGAACCTTAAGGCGGTCAGGGTTAATGATCTGTTAGCCGTAATGGGGTGTGTCAACGCAGCCCTTCATAGACGGTCAGGCCTCGGATGAGCGACCACTTCCGCAGGGCGCGCGGCCCCCGCCGGTCCTCGCGCAAATGACGCCAGGACGTCAGGCTGAAATCCTTCAGGCCGCCATAGGTCTGCGAGTTGTCCATGGCATTGAGCGGGGCAAGCAGTCCGGTCAGGCTGACCGGCGTATGCGAGCGGGCGCTGAAGGGCAGGAGCAGGAGTTCGAGATGGACCCGCGATCCATCCGCCCTCAGCGCCGTAATGCCGAACACGGTGGCCAGCGTTTCCTCGGCCACAATTCCGATGAGGTCCTGCATCTCCGTGCGATCGTCGTCGCGGAACAGGCTGACAAAGCTTTGTCCCTTGAGGTCCGAGCCGACCAGGGCGCACATCCGGGTTCCGGCCACCCGGAACGGGTAACCGGCCGCGGAATCGTAGGACAGGACGAAGATGTCACCGAGCAGGTGGCGGACCTGCTCCGGTTCCAGATCGCTGCGCTCGGGGGCGGCGGCGCCTGCGCGCTTCTCGTCCCAATAAGCGTAAAACTCGCGGGTTGCCTGATGCTTCATGGCTCGGTTCCGTCCCGTGCAAGCCGGTGACGGGACAGATTTGTCCCGCTTCCAGGCGCTGCACGGCCCTTCTTTGTTGTGCGGGACTGACGGTGCAGCGTCCATGCCGAAGGCGGGATTCACGCGCCCGGACGGCGGGTTTGCGTCGTTAACGTTAAATTTACCATGAGCTTTGTGAATGGACGTATCTGACCTAGTGTCTGAGCACTCCAAGTCGCCGGTCTTCTCCAGGGATCGGCGGTGGTACGACGAACTCTTAGGTTGAACACAGGCGGCGGAAAACAATCTGGTCATGTGCGGGGAGGGGTGGGGATGCCCGGAGCGCGAAGCAGCGCTCTCACTCGAAAAGCCCGCGCAAAGACCGATGAGACCAAGGGGAGGGCCTTCAAGCCCTCCCTTTTTCTTTTGTCGCATCTGACCCTTGCGCTTGCACCGCACCGTCAAAGCCGCCTATCTCAGGAACGACCCTCGCTCGTTTCGGACATTGTGCGCCCTTGGACTCCCCCCAATCCCCTCGCGAACCGATCCTGACCATTCCCTTCGGCATGACCGCGCTTCTGGTCGTCATGGCCGGCATTCACGGCGTGCGCGCCCTGTTGCCGCTCGCCATCGATCAGGAAGTGATCTGGATGTTCGGGTTCGTGCCGGCGCGTTATGACGCCTCGGTGCTGGCGGGCAAATTTCCCGGCGGGTTCGGCGCCGAGATCTGGACCTTCCTGACCTACGCTTTCCTCCATGCGGATATCACCCACATCGCCTTCAACATGTTGTGGATGCTGCCGTTCGGCAGCGCGGTCGCGCGCCGGTTCGGCACCACGCGATTCTTTCTGTTCTTCGCCGTCACGGCGATTGCGGGTGCGTTCGCACATCTCGTCACCCATCAGCACGAAGTCGCGCCGATGATCGGGGCTTCCGCCGCGGTGTCGGGCGCGATGGCGGCTGCCATCCGCTTCGCCTTCCAGCGTGGGAGCTTTCTGTCGTTCCGGCGCGGCGATGCGGAAGCCGCGGCCCGCGTTCCCGCGCTGTCGCTGATGCGGTCGTTGCAGAATCCGAGCGTGCTCGGATTTCTCGCGGTCTGGTTCGGCCTCAACATCATCACCGGCCTTGGTGCGATCGCCATCGGCGCGTCCGCGCAGAGCATTGCGTGGCAGGCGCATATCGGCGGCTTTATTGCGGGGCTTGTGCTGTTCTCACTGTTCGATCCGGTGCCGCGCGCCATCATGCAGGACAATAATGCAGGCGCGCTGCCGCCGGCTGACTAGCCGCCCTGCGGCAATATGCTCAGTCTTGCGAGCACCCCATATTTGCTCCATCATCGTGCCAGAGATTGCCGAGGTGCACGAAACCAATCAGACGCTACGTTGTTTGACTCAAGACTAAAACTGGAGGCGCATCACGCTCGATATTGAGGGCAGGACTGCGCGGTCGGATTTTCGGGAGGCTGCAATGACGGTTCGAGCTGTTCTGGATACCAAGGGTCATCAGGTGATCAGCGTCTCGCCCGACGCCAAGCTTTCGGCGGCGATCAAGATTCTCTCCGAGAGACGCATCGGCGCCGTCATGGTGATGAGCGGCCAAAAAATCGACGGCATTCTTTCGGAACGCGACGTGGTGCGTGTGCTGGGCGAGCGGGGCGCGAGCGTTCTCGATGAGCCGGTCCGCAGCGTGATGACGTCGAAGGTCATCACTTGCAAGGAGTCGGACACCGTCGGCGCCATCATGGAAGTCATGACGTCCGGAAAATTCCGGCATTTGCCTGTCGTCGAAAACGACCGGATCGCCGGCCTGATTTCAATCGGCGACGTTGTGAAGTGGCGTGTCGCTGAATACGAGCGCGAACAGGAAGCGCTGCAGGATTACATCAAGACGGCATAGTGCCTAGCGCTTGATACTCTGTGCAAATGATGCGTCGTCCCGGCGAAGGCCTGGACCTATCATCCCCGATTTAATTGAAAAGAACTTCGACCATCGCGTCTTGCATCGAAGGCGTATGGTTATGGATCCCGGCCTTCGCCGGGGCGACCAGGAAAATCCATGCTGTCGCCGTTACGGCTGTGTCGGCTGCGCCGTGCCCGGCGTCTGGTTTGCCGTCGGGCTGAGCAGGCTGATCGCTTCCTGGATCGATTCGATGTTGCGCTCGGCCGCGCGGGCGCCGTGGTTGATGATTTCCTCGGCGCGATGGAAGTCGAACCAGCCGACCTTGCCGACGCGCGGCGAAATCAGAACGTCCGGCGGATCGCCGGCGAGGCGCGAGCGCGTGATGCGGTCCTGCATGATGTTGAACGCCTCAACCATCACGGTCGAGATTCCCGGACGTCCGGCGCTGCCGAAGAATTCACGCTTCACGGTTTTTTCGGCCGAGAAGAATTTTCCGAAGCCGCGCTTTTCCTGCACGGGTTCAGCGGAAGTCTCCTGCTCCCCGGCGGCCTTGCCGTGCGCGGAGATGAGCGTGCCGTGTCCGAACACATCGGTCGACACGTTGCAGGCGATGACGATTTCCGCGCCGAGTGCGCGCGCCGCCGACACCGGCACCGGATTGACGAGCGCGCCGTCGACCAGCCAGCGATCGCCGATCAGCACCGGCTCGAAGATCCCGGGGAGGGCATACGACGCGCGCACCGCGTCGACGAGCTTTCCGTTGGTGATCCAGATTTCGTGCCCGGTGTTCACTTCGGTGGAGACCGCGGCGAACTTGAGCGGAAGCTCGTCGATATAGGTTCCGCCGAACGACGCCTCGAGCTGGGCCGCGAGCTTGCTGCCGCCGATCAGACCGGAGCCGTTGAGCCGGATGTCGAGATAGCTGAAGATATTGCGCGGGAGGAGGCCCTTGGCCCAGCTCTCGAGCGTGTCGAGATGTCCCGCGGCATAGGAGCCGCCGACCACGGCACCGATCGACGTTCCAACAATGATGTCCGGAACGATTCCGTTGGCGAGAAGCGTGCGCAGAATGCCGATGTGAGCGAAACCGCGTGCCGCGCCGCCGCCCAGTGCCAGCCCGATGGTCGGCTTTTTTGTCACCAGCGCCGCTTTGTCCTGAGCATCGTTCTGGCGAAATCCCATCAAACTTTCCAACACCGCTTGTCTCCCGAAGCCCTCGAATCGGCCCATCCCCGGCCAATTCAGTCATAAGAACGCGAAATGAGTGTGATTGTGTCGCCGATACGCGTCCCGCGTAGTCAGGAAATATGACTGTAGCGCGGCCTATGGCGGTGCAGAAGGCGTTATTGCACGAATGACGGCCACGGCGGCGTGGTCAAGTGCGTTCTCAGGCTTGAATTTGCCTCGTTTTCGGTGAAAAACCAGCACCATGACCGCCCTCGGACACAGCCGCAGGACAGCCGTGTGTGAAGCGCGGGCCGTTGACCATGATGCTCTGCGCGGTCGCGCATGGCTGTGGTTGCTGGCACTCCTGTGCCTGCTGATGGCACTGGTGCCGAATCCCGCCGCGGCCCAATTCCTGGGCGATGCGCCGGCGCCCATTCCTCCCGCCAACGTGCCTATTCTACCGACCCCGTCCGGCCCGGCGATCAGCCTCGCGCCACCATCCGGTCCCGCTGCCGCGCCCGGCTTGCCGGCAACGCTCACCCAGCCTCCTGTGACCACGGCGGTGCCACCGCAACCCGCTCCGGCACCGGCGCAGGGTGTTCTCGCGCTGAACGCGCGGTTCGGAAAGGATCTGCCCGCCGTCAACAGTGGCGTGGTGTGGCGGGTTTATTCCGACAAGCCCGACGCCAGCGGCGCGTTTCAGCTGATCCGTGAAGATCGCACGGCGACGCCGAACATCGTTCTCGCACCCGGAGGGTATGTCGTTCACGCAGCCCTGGGTCTTGTGACCGCCGTGCGCCCCGTCACGTTGCGCAACGAGACGTTGCGCGAACAGTTCGATCTTCCAGCCGGCGGTCTGCGTATCGAAGGCCGTGTCGGCACCACCAAGATCCCGCAGGGGCAGATCACCTTCTCCATCTACAAAGGCAGCCAGTTTGAAATCGGAGAGCGCGCGCCGCTCGCGCAGAACGTCGCCGCGGGTGATGTGCTACTGGTGCCCGAAGGCACATATTACATCATCTCGAATTACGGTGACGCGAACTCCGTGGTGCGCTCGGACATTCGCGTGCAGGCCGGCAAGCTGACCGATGTGATTTGCACCCACCGCGCAGCCGTCATCACGCTCAAGCTGGTCAGCGACAAGGGCGGCGAGGCACTGGCCAATACCGCGTGGTCCGTCATCACGCCCGCCGGCGACGTCATCAAGGAATACAACGGCGCGTTTCCGAAGGTCACTCTCCAGGAAGGCGAATACCGCGTGATCGCGAAAAACGAAGGCAAGGTGTTCGAGCGTCCCTTCAACGTCAGCAACGGCGTCGATGGCGAAGTCGAAGTGATCGCGCGGTAAGCGCGTTGTCATTTTCTTGTATCAAATATGTCATGGTTTCTAACGCGCACTAACCATCGCGCGACTTAGAACTTTCACAAATCCCGCATTGTTCCGATCCGCGCGCAACGTTTACGCGGCCTTAAGTGCGCAAGCATTGGATACCGCCCGCTGACACGACAGAACGCCGTGTCGATGGTGTGGGGTGCGTTGTGGTGGCCGTCGCTAAATCGAAGAAGTCCAATCCAGAATTGTTCAGTGACGTTTCGGTTTTGCGCCGAAAATGGCAGGCGGCTCTCAAGCCCGGAAAAGATTTGCCGTTCTTTGAAGACGTCATGCTGGGCAGTCTTGGCCGTCTGGCCGATCACGTCATGCTCATCAAGGACGAGGGTGCCCAGTTCAAGGTTTCTCGGGCTGGCCGCTATGTCGAGCAATGGCTGGAGACCGGAATCTGGGATACGGCGCTCGATGCGTTTCCGCCCGATTGCGCACTGGTCCTGAGCGAAGCGGTCGCGAACGCGCGGCGGAGCGGCGAGCCGCATCTGGCCACAGCCCATTGCGTCCGCGACGGGCTGGTCCAGATTTACGATGTTTTCGCGCTGCCGGTCGCCTCGCGCTGGGGTGGCACCATGACCAGCGTCTATGTCAATCGGCGCGGCCTTCAGTACAATCTGCTCGACGCGATCTTCGCCGGCGCCGACGACGGCATCCTGTCGCTGGCGACCATTCGCGGCGTGGACGGCCAGCCCGCCGACTTCCAGATCGTGCATCTCAATCAGGGTACCGCGCGCCTGCTTCGGCTGCCGCCGGATGAATTGCGCTGGCGCCGGCTGGGCGCGGGCGCGCACGCGCTATGCTCGCAACAGGTTTTCGAGCGGCTCTGCGCCGTTGTCACTCACGGGGTCAGCGAACAGTTCGAAGTCAGCGATGACGCCAGCACGCTGAAGATCAGCGCAGCCCCGGTCGGCGATCTGCTCTCGCTGTCGCTGACCGATGTGACCGATCTCAAACGGCGCGAACAGTCGTTCCGGTTGCTGTTCGAAGGCAATCCGATGCCGATGTGGGTGTTCGATATCGCGACGAAGAATTTTCTCGGGGTGAACGACGCTGCGGTCAGCCACTACGGCTACGATCGCGCGAGTTTCCTGACCATGCAGTTGCAGGATATCTGGCCTCAGGACGAGTGGGACGAACACAGCCGCGCGCTGGGTCAGGTAGGGGACGTCTATCAGTCGGGCCGCAACTGGCGGCATCTGAAAGCCGACGGCAGCGAGATCGAAGTGCTGACATTCGGCCGCCGCGTGCCGTTCAACGGGCGCGACAGCTTTCTGGTGTCGGCCGTCGACATCACCGAACGGCGCAAGGCGGAGGCGCGGATCGCCTATATGGCGCATCATGATGCGCTGACGAACCTCGCCAATCGCGTGATGTTTCAGGAGCGGCTGCGGCAGGATCTCGAGCGCAGCCGTCTCGTCAACAAGAGCGTCGCGGTGCTTTGCATCGATCTCGACCTTTTCAAGAACGTCAACGATTCCTTCGGTCATCCGACCGGCGACAGGCTGCTGACGCTGGTAGCCGAGCGGCTCGCGGCGAACCCGCGTGCGGACAGTCTGGTCGCCAGACTCGGCGGCGACGAGTTCGCGATGATACTCGGAACCGATGCGTCACCGAACGAGATCAGCGATCATGCCATCCGCGTCATCGAAACTTTGAGCGCGCCTTACATGATCGACGGCCTGGAGGTCGTCATCGGCGCCAGCATCGGCATCGCGATCTCTCCCGGCGATGGCGATACCGGCGAAGAGTTGCTGCGCAATGCCGACATGGCGCTGTACCGCGCCAAGTCGGAAGGCGGCGGCGTGCATCATTTCTTCGAGAAGGAAATGGATCGCCATGCGCAGCGACGCCGCGACATGGAGATCGATCTGCGCCGCGCGCTGGCGAATGGCGAGTTCGAACTGCACTATCAGCCGCTGATCGATCTGGCGCAGGACCGGATCGTGGCCTTCGAGGCGCTGCTGCGCTGGCAACATCCCGTGAAGGGCATGATCTCGCCCGCCGATTTCGTTCCGGTGGCCGAGGACATCGGCCTGATCGTTCCGCTCGGCGAATGGGTGTTGCGCGAGGCCTGCCTGCAGGCGGCCAAGTGGCCGTCGGACATCAAGGTAGCCGTCAATCTGTCGCCGGCGCAATTCCGCAGCCGCGGGCTGACCCAGGTGGTGTTCTCGGCGCTGGCGCAGTCCGGTCTGTCACCGCTGCGGTTGGAGCTGGAAATCACCGAGTCGATCTTCCTCGCGGACAGCGAGGCCAATCTCGCGACTCTGCATCAGTTGCGCGATTTCGGCGTGCGCATCTCGATGGACGATTTCGGAACGGGCTATTCCAGCCTGAGCTACCTGCGCAGCTTTCCGTTCGACAAGATCAAGATCGATCGCTCGTTTGTGCGCGACCTTGCGGAACGGCCGGACTGCGCGGCCATCGTGCGCGCGATCTCAAGTCTTGGACGCAGCCTCAACATTTCGACGACAGCCGAAGGCGTCGAGACGATGGATCAGCTCGACCGGCTGCGCGACGAAGGCTGCACCGAGGTGCAGGGCTTCCTGTTCAGCGCCGCGCGTCCGGCGTCGGACGTCAGCGCGCTGCTCGGGAAGTTCGGCGATCAGGCGTCGAAGGCCGCATGATGTCTTGCGTCTTTAGAATCGCGTCACGATTTCGCTGAGCGCGGGGCGCGGGCGGTCGTCGGTGGGGCGCTCGGCCTTGCCGATGTGGATGAAGCCCGCGACCTTCTCGTCCGGCTTCAATCCAAGCGCGTCGAGCACATCGCGGTCGAATGCCATCCAGCCGGTCAGCCAGTTGGCCACGTATCCGAGCGCGTGCGCGGCATGGACGATGTTCATGGCGCTGGCGCCTGCCGATAATTCCTGTTCCCACGACGGCACCTTGGGATGATGCGAGGTCTTGCTCACCACCGCGATGACGAGCGGCGCGTGGGTGAAGCGTTTCTTCTCGGCCTCGACCTGGTCCGGGGTCGCGGTGACGTTCTTGGCGCGGAAGACGCGTCCGAAAATCTCGCCCGCTTTCGCGCGCGCGTCGCCCTCGAACACGATGAAGCGCCACGGCGCGATCTTGCCATGATCGGGTACGCGCGCGCCGATCGTCAGGATCGTTTCAAGCTCGGCGGGCGAGGGGCCGGGGCCGGTCATGTCGAACGGCTTCAGCGAGCGCCGCGTTTTCAGAAGATCGAGTGCATCGGGCATGGCAAATCCGGGGTGAGGCGCATCGCGGCGACGCGCGAGGCTGATATCGGAAATTCAGTCCGCGATAACAAGGTGTACAGTTTATGAGCCCTCTAAAGAGAGGGCTCATAAATGTATTCGCAGATTCAGGCGTTGGCCCGCTTCAGGTCCGGCGGCATCGCTTCATAGACCAGCGCCTTCAATGCTTCGTCGAGCGGCAACACGGTCTGGCCTTCGCTGCCGAGACGGCGGATCGAAACGCTGCGGCTTTCGGCTTCCTTCTTGCCGACCACGAGCAGCGCCGGCACCTTCGCCAGCGAGTGCTCGCGCACCTTGTAGTTGATCTTCTCGTTGCGAAGATCGATCTCGGTGCGCAGTCCGGCCTTGCGGCAGGCGGCCAGCACGTCGCGTGCGTAGTCGTCGCCGTCCGACGTGATGGTGGTGACGACCGCCTGCACCGGAGCGAGCCAAAGCGGGAAGTGCCCCGCGAAGTGCTCGATCAGAATGCCGGTGAAGCGCTCCAGCGATCCGCAAATAGCGCGGTGGACCATCACCGGCGTCACCTTGTTGGACTGATCGTCGATGTAGAACGCGCCGAACCGGCCCGGCAGGTTGAAGTCCACCTGCGTGGTGCCGCACTGCCATTCGCGGCCGATGGCGTCGCGCAGCACGTATTCGAACTTCGGCCCATAGAATGCGCCTTCGCCCGGATTGATCGAGGTCTTGATGCGGTTGTGACCCTGCGCCGCGATCTGCTCGAGCACCTTGGTCATCACCGTCTCGGCGTGATCCCACGCCTCGTCGGTGCCGACGCGCTTTTCAGGCCGGGTCGAGAGCTTGACCGTCAGTTCGCCGACGAAGCCGAAGTCTTCATAGGTCGACAGGATCAGGTCGTTGATCTTGAGGCATTCCTCGGCAAGCTGCGCCTCGGTGCAGAACACATGCGCGTCGTCCTGCGTGAAGCCGCGCACGCGCATCAGCCCGTGCATCGCGCCGGACGGCTCGTAGCGATGCACGACGCCGAACTCGGCGATGCGGATCGGCAGTTCGCGGTAACTCTTCAGGCCATGCTTGAAGATTTGCACATGGCCGGGGCAGTTCATCGGCTTGATGGCGAACCAGCGCTTGTCTTCGGCTTCGTCGCCGGCCGACTGCGCCGCGAACATGTTCTCGCGATACCATTCCCAGTGGCCGGAGGTCTCCCACAGCGACTTGTCGAGCATCTGCGGCGCGTTCACTTCATCGTAGTCGCCCGCAAGGCGGCGGCGCATGTAGGCGATGATCGCCTGGAACACGGTCCAGCCTTTCGCGTGCCAGAACACGACACCGGGGCCTTCTTCCTGGAAATGAAACAGGTCCATCTCGCGCCCCAAGCGGCGATGGTCGCGCTTTTCGGCTTCCTCAAGCTGCTTGAGGTAAGCGTCGAGCTCTTCCTGCTTCGCGAACGCCGTGCCGTAGATGCGGGTCAGCATCGGGTTGTTGCTGTCGCCGCGCCAGTACGCGCCCGCAACCTTCATCAGCTTGAAGGCATTGCCGACCTTGCCGGTGGAGGTCATGTGCGGTCCGCGGCAAAGGTCGAACCATTCGCCCTGTTTGTAGATCTTGATGGTCTGATCGTCCGGAATGGCGTCGAGCAACTCGACCTTGAAGTTCTCGCCCTTGTCGGCGAACACTTTCTTGGTGCGGTCGCGCGACCACTCTTCCTTGGTGAAAGGCGTGTCCTTCGCGATGATCTCGCGCATCTTCTTTTCGATGGCGGCAAAATCTTCCGGCGTGAAAGGCTCGTTGCGGAAGAAGTCGTAATAGAAGCCGCTGTCGATCACCGGGCCGATGGTGACCTGCGTGCCGGGCCACAGCGCCTGCACCGCTTCGGCGAGCACGTGCGCGGCATCGTGCCGGATCAGTTCCAGCGCGCGGGGATCGTCGCGGTTGATGAATTCGATTTTCGCGTCGCGCGAAATCGGATCGGCAAGATCGGTCACTTCGCCGTCGAGCGCCATCGCGACGGTGCGCTTCGCCAGCGAAGGCGAGATGCCCTTGGCGATGTCGAGGCCGGTGGTGTTCTTCGGGAATTCGCGCGCCGCGCCGTCGGGGAAGGTAACCGTCACCTTGGTGGATTCGACGGGCTTCAGATTTGCGAGGCTGTACTTCAATCCGGACGCGGGGGGATTCTGGTCGGTCATGTCGTTCTCCTGTGGCTCACTCCTGCGAACGGGCGCAGGTAAGCGGTGGGACCGTTGTATAGCAGCGGATTCGGGTGGTGCAATCGTCTGTTGCCCGGTGGTTATGCCCCGGAATCCTTAAAGCGAGCGTGCGCATAGCTTTCATGCACTTGCATCAAATGCGCGGTCTGCTAACACCGCGGCGTGAAACGCTTCGCCCCCACGTCCCTGATGCTCGGCAACTTCGTCACCGGCGTGAGCATCCTCGCGCCGGCGGGGATGTTGCCGGAATTGTCGCAGGAGTTCGGCGTCTCGATCCATGAAGCGGGTCTGCTCATTACCTTCGGCGCGATCGTGCTGTGCATCGGCTCGCCGCTCGCGGCATGGCTGACCAGCCGCTTCGACCGGCGGATTTTGCTGTCGGTGACGGTGGCGATCATGGCCGCCGCGCAGTTCGCTTCTGCGCTCGCGCCGAACTACGCGACATTGCTGATCGTGCGTCTTGCGATGCTTGCGGTCGCGGCCCTGTTTACGCCGCAGGCGGCGGGCGCGGCGGCGATGATGGTGCCGCCGGAGCGGCGCGGCAGCACGATGTCCTATGTGTTCCTCGGCTGGTCGCTGGCGCTTGCGATCGGCCTGCCGCTGATTGCCTATGTCGCGAACCATGTCGGCTGGCGCGTCGCATATACCGGCATCGGCGTGATCGCGCTGATCAATCTTGCGATGCTGATCTTGCGCATTCCCGCGGGTCTCGTGGGAACGCCGGTCGATCTCAAGACGTGGGGCGATCTCGCGCGTAATCCCCTGATCCTGCTGCTGCTGCTGATCACCGTGCTGCAGACATGCGGGCAGTTCGTGGTGTTCACCTATCTCGGGCCGCTGTTCGCCAAGCTCGGCGGCAGTTCTCAACTGGCGGTCATTGCGTTCGGCATTTACGGCGTCATGGGTTTCATCGGCAACGTCATCGCCAGCCGCGTGGTCGATACGTGGGGTGCCTATCGCACATCGCTGACCGCGATGTCTTTGTTGCTGTTCGGAATCACGATGTGGGCGTTGGGTGCGGGCATCGTGCCTGTCATGCTGGCCTCGATGATTCCCTGGGGGTTTGCTTTCGCGCCGGCTAACTCGATGCAGCAGGTCCGGCTCGCGGGCGCGGCGCCGCTGTTCGCGAGCGCCTCGGTGTCGCTGAACACGTCGGGACTTTATATCGGTCAGGCTATCGGTTCGGGCATCGGCGGCGCGCTGTTCGCGCACGAGATGTATTACGCTATCGGCTATGTCGGCGTAGGCTTCCTTGTGCTTGCGCTGGGGTCGGTGGTTCTCTCGCGCCGAAGCTGACCGCTTTATTTTCCGTCGGTACCGTCGTTCACGCCACGCCAGCGCGCATAGCGCCACGGCAGATACCAGCGTGCGTTAGCCGAAACGGCATCCGGCACGTTGTCGATGCCCGAGGTGCCCCATGGCTGACAGCGCAATAGGCGCGCCAGTGTCATCCAGCCGCCGGCCCACAGTCCGTATCGCGCGATGGCTTCGTCGCCATAGACCGAGCAGGTCGGCAGGTGGCGGCAGTTGTAGCCGATCAGCGGCGACAGTGTATGCCGGTAGATCCAGATCATGCCGCGGCCGGCATTGCGCGGCAGATTCTGAAGTCCGCCGGCACAGTCGGGGCATCGGGCCGAATGTTTCATGTCGCTGCTAGCCGGATGTCATGTCGAATTTGTTGGCGGTTGCCGAAATCGTCGGCGTCACAATGACGGGTTCCCAATCATGGAACCATGAGTTGTTGTCTTTCCCGTCACACTCATCAAATTATCGCGATTTTGACTGCGCCGCAGCAAAAGTCGCATAGACGACAAATCCTGCCGCCACTACGCTTTTCATAACATCTGCATGACAGATTCGTTGTGCGACTCGGTACCGTGACTGCTTTGGGGCGGGGAAGGAACCAAGTGTCTCTCGTGAGGTCGCTAACATGGAGCGGCTTGGCGCGACTTTGCGCCGCTGCCATTTGTCTCGCGCTGCCTGGCTCCGCCACGCTCGGTGGCACGGCGCGCGCCGCGACTACTCTCGAACTCCGCAAACTCCCGATGGATTTCACCTGGCACGCCGCGCAACCGGGGTGCCAGCAGGATTGCGTCGGCTGGATCGGCGCGGTTGGCGTCATCACGTCGGAGACGCCCGCGAAGTTCGAGACGTTCGCAAGCGACCGCGCGCTCAAGGGTGCAACCGTGGTGCTGGATTCCAGCGGCGGCTCGGTGCTGGACGCGATCAAACTCGGGCGGCGCTGGCGCGGCCTCGGTATGCGCACCACCGTCGGCATCGTCGTCGAAAGGGAAGCCGCGGGCGGCGTTGCGCGAGACATCATCCCGGAAGCCTATTGCGAGTCAATGTGCGTGTTCCTGCTGCTGTCCGGACAGACGCGCACCGTGCCGGACAAGGCGCATGTGCGCGTGCATCAGATCTGGATGGGCGACCGCGCCGACGACGCCAAGGCCGCGACCTATTCGGCGGACGACCTGATGATCGTTCAGCGCGATATCGGCCGGCTTGCGAAATACACGTTCGACATGGGCGGCAGCGGCGATCTTCTGTCGCTCGCGCTGAGCATCCCGCCGTGGGAGGTTCTGCATCAGTTGTCGGCTGACGAATTGCGCCTGACCAATCTCGTGACCATGGATACGGTCGCCGATGCGAAGGGACCGAGGGACGCTGTTGCGGAGACCACCGGAAGCGTGGCGCCGAAAGCGATCCAGGATCGTTTCGCAGGCAGCGGCGAGATTCTTGAAAAGAGCGCGCGGGCTGCACCGGGCACGAAGACCGCCGAAGCGCATGTGCCGACAGGTGGCACGGCTCCGGCCATATCAGAACGGAAATAACCCGTCAGCTTTGCGCAGTGGCGAGCTTCGCGTTCGCAGCTTTGGCCTCGATCTGCCCGACGGCATCCACCACGGCATCGAACGTAAGCAGGGTGGAGGCATGGCGCGCCTTGTAGTCGCGCACCGGCTCCAGCATGGCGACGTCGGCCCATTTACCCTCAGGGGGTGCGCCGTTTTCCTTCAGCATCTTGCGGACGGTTTCGCGCAAAGTGCGCAATTCGTCGGCGCTCGAGCCGATCACATGGCGCGCCATGATGGAGGAGGAGGCCTGTCCCAGCGCGCAGGCCTTCACGTCATGGGCGAAATCGCTGACCACGCCGTCCTGCATCTTGAGGTCGACCTTGACGGTCGAGCCGCAGAGCTTGGAGTGGGCCGTGGCCGAGGCATCCGGGTCGGCCAGCCGCCCCAGACGCGGGATATTGCCCGCCAATTCGATGATTTTCTTGTTGTAGATGTCGTTCAGCATGGCAGAGGAATTCGCTCTTGCATGAGGCTGTTGCCGGTCTGCAACCCATTCCGACCCTTGGCGGTCGGGGACCTAAAGCCTATATAATGACCGAGATGCAGGAATGAACGGCCTGCATTTCAGCATTGCGGGGAATATAGACGGATTTTCCCGGATTTGCTGCAATCATGCGGGATAGGCGTCCGGCGGTTGATTTGGCTGCTGCGGCTGACCGGTGACACTCCGGCCCTCCATTTCGGCCCTTCTTGGGGGTGTTGTGGATGCGGGCCGGTCGAACGGAGACGACATGGACGCGATCATCAAGCCGATCCGCACCGGCAAGCCGGCGGAAAAATCCGAAATTCCTGCTTCAGACTACATGGCGGCAGCGCTCGACCCCGGTCTGGTTCGTCCGTCCCGCGACGAGGCCGAGGCAGCCGTGAAGACGCTGCTGGCCTATATCGGCGAGAACACCAGCCGCGAGGGCCTTCTCGATACGCCGCGCCGCATGGTCGAAGCCTATGACGAACTGTTTCAGGGCTATGCCCAGTGCCCCGCTGAAATCCTCGATCGCACGTTCGGCGAGACCGCAGGTTACGACGATTTCGTGCTGATCCGCGACATCAACTTCCATTCGCACTGCGAGCATCACGTGATGCCGTTCTACGGCAAGGCGCACATCGCCTACGCGCCGGTGGATCGCGTGGTGGGCCTGTCGAAGCTGGCGCGTCTGGTCGATGCCTTCGCGCACCGCCTGCAGACCCAGGAGCATCTGACCGCGCAGGTGGCCGGTGCGATCAACGCCATCCTCAAGCCGCGCGGCGTCGCGGTGGTGATGGAAGCCGAGCACACCTGCATGTCGGTGCGTGGCATCGCCAAGGAAGGCGCGAAGACTTTGACGACACGCTTCACCGGGATTTTCCAGGACAATCCCGACGAGCAGAACCGTTTCCTCAACATGGTGCGCGGCGTATAAGGCTTCCTTGCGGGAAGGCTTGACGCCTTCCCAGGATCAAGGGTGCCGACGTGACTGCAACTTCATCGCACACACACTCTCATGACGTCGAAGAGGGGCTGACATTCCAGCCCAAGTTCGACGCGTCCGGACTTGTGACCTGCGTCACCACCGACGCGACCAGCGGCGACGTGCTGATGGTCGCTCACATGAACGACGAAGCGTTGCGCAAGACCATCGAGACGGGGGAGGGCTGGTATTACAGCCGCTCGCGCAAATCACTTTGGAAGAAGGGTGAGAGCTCCGGTCACGTCCAGCGCGTGGTTGAGATGCGGATGGACTGCGATCAGGACGCGGTATGGATTCGTGTCGAGCAGACGGGTGCTGCCTGCCATACGGGACGGCGCTCGTGCTTCTACCGTGCCGTTACGGGCGCGGATGGAGAGGCGAAGCTGACCTTTGTCGATGCCGACAAGGTGTTCGACCCGGCGAAGGTGTATCGCTGAGAGGCTGTTAACCCCTCGTTAACCATAAATGCGGCACGTTGCGTGAGGTTCCTGGGGAGCGGGCACCCAACATGGCTGTCGATACTTCAACCATCGCCACTGGGCTTGAGTCTGCGCGCGCGAAAATCGCGGGCACGATCAAGAGTGCCGCCGATTCAACGGGCGCCAGCTTCGAGTATCTGATCTCGGCTGCGAAGATCGAATCCAATCTCAATCCAAAGGCGCAGGCCTCCACGTCATCGGCGCGGGGGCTCTACCAGTTCATCGAGCAGACCTGGCTCGGCACGGTGAAAGAGGCGGGGGCCGCGTTCGGGTTCGGCAAATATGCCGACGCCATCTCGAAGTCATCGTCGGGCAGCTACTCGGTCAGCGATCCGTCCACGCGCGAGGAGATCCTCAAGCTGCGCGACGATCCCGCCGCCAATGCCGCGATGGCGGGCGTGCTGACGCAATCCAACAGCTTCAAGCTGACCGGCGCGATCGGCCGCCGCCCGACCGACGGCGAACTCTACATCGCGCATTTCATGGGCGTCGGCGGCGCGTCGAAACTGATCTCGAAGGCAGAGGACAGTCCCGGCGTGTCCGGTCCCGCACTGTTTCCAAGTGCTGCTGCTGCCAACCGCTCGATCTTCTACAACCGTGACGGCAGCGCGCGCAGCGTCTCGCAAGTCTATTCGGTGCTGACGTCGCGTTATGAAACCGCGGCGAATTCCCAGGTGGCGCGCACCGCGATGGCATCGGCGGGCGTCACGCCGGGTCAGCCGCGCATGGCCGCGGCGCCGGTCGATAACGCCGCTTATCTGTCGAGCTTTCCCCAGGTCCGCGCGCCCGTTGCGGCCAATATGCAGGTCGCTTCCGCGCAAACGGCAAGCACGCCGATGTTCCGTTCGCTGTACCAGACGGGCGACCGACCCGAGCCTGTGTCCCAGACCGTGCGCGATCTGTGGGGCAAGGCGACGCCAGTCGCGCAGGGCGGCGCTGCAAAGGCTGATGCGCCGCAAGGCCTCGGATTGTTCAGCGACACCACCGGCATATTTAGCGGATGAGATTGCCTGAAGAGACCGGTTGCCGGTTCGGCTCCCGATGATGACAATGCTGGGTGAGTCGCCTTTCGCGATCGGCACAGGCCCATCCCCTTGATCTACGTCTTCGTCCTCATCGTCGGCCTCTTCGCCGGCATTCTTGGCGGCATTGTCGGCACCGGCACGTCGATCATGCTGCTGCCTGTGCTGGCCTATTCGTTCGGGCCGAAGCAGGCGGTGCCGATCATGGCCATCGCTGCGATCATGGCGAACCTAGCGCGCATCATGGCGTGGTGGCGCGACGTGGATTGGCGCGCGGTCGCCGCTTACTCCATTCCGGGGATTCCGGCCGCCGCGCTTGGCGCGAGAACGCTGCTCGCGTTGCCGTCAGGTTTCGTGGACATCGCCATCGGCGTGTTTTTCATTCTGATGATCCCCTTTCGCCGCTGGATGGCCGCGCGTCATTTTACGCTGCCGCTGTGGTCGCTTGCTGTCGTCGGGGCGGGCATGGGGTATCTCACCGGCATCGTCGCATCGACGGGGCCGATGACGGTTCCGATCTTTGTGTCATACGGCCTGATCAGGGGGCCGTTGCTGGGAACCGAGGCGGCCAGCTCGCTCGCCGTCTACGTCAGCAAGGCGATCACGTTTCAGCGCCTCGATGCGTTGCCTCCGGATATCATGCTCAAGGGACTGATTGCGGGATCGTCGCTGTTCGTCGGCGCATTCATCGCCAAGCGCGTGGTGATGAAACTCGATGCGTCCGCCTTCCATCTTCTGATGGAGGGCCTGATGCTGGTCGCAGGCCTGTCGATGTTCTGGAACGCGTTTCAGGGCTGAGACTTCGATTCAGCTTCGAATCGCAGGTCCTTGATGCGACTCACGTTGGCAGCGAATCCTTTGCGTAAAGTTCGGCGAATTCCGCGCTTGGCGGGATCGGTTTGATGACGTCGATCAGGACGCCGTTGGGGTCCGACGTGATGAAGTGGCGCTGGCCGAACGCCTCGTCGCGCAGCGGGATCAGGATGGGCAGGTCCGCCGCCTTTGCCCTGGCGTAAACCTCGTCCGGATCTTCGACTTCAAAATTCAACAACAGCCCCGAGACCCGCCCGCGGCCGGCTTCGGGGATCGTTTCGTGACTGCCGTCGAGGACGGCGAGATTCACCGAGGGGTCTGTTGATGATCGCAGATGGACGTACCAGCCGCTCCGGAATGCTTCCTCGAAGCCGAAATGCGCCGTGTAGAACCGGGTGGTGCCGGGGACGTCGCGGGTCATGATGACGGGGTAGTAGCTCGTGATTTTCATGATGGTCATCCCTTGCCAATTGACATACAGTCTGTATGTTTATAGGAAATAACATACAGGCTGTATGTATGCAAGGTCTCGAGCCTAAAGATCCGCCGCGCTCCAATCGCGACCGTTCCGAGCAGACCCGGGCGGCCCTGATACAGGCGGCGCGGGCGCTCTTTGTCGACAAGGGCTACGGGGAAACCTCCACGCCGGACATCGCGGCCGCCGCGGGCATTACGCGCGGCGCGCTCTATCATCACTTCGAGGACAAGCGCGCGCTGTTTCGGGCCGTCGTCATGGACGAGGCGCTCGCGGTGGCGACTGCGATCGAGCAAAACGCGCCCGCGGGTTTGCGTCCCATCGATGCGCTGCTGGCCGGGAGCTCGGCTTATCTCGATGTCATGCGCGTACCGGGTCGGACGCGATTGCTGCTGATCGAAGGGCCGTCGGTGCTTGGACCGGCGGAGATGAAACAACTCGATGAGGACAATGCCGCGCGTACGCTGCGCGACGGACTTGAAGCGGCGATGAAGTCAAACGCTTCATCGTCCGTGCCGCTGGCGGCGCTCGCCGATCTGTTGTCCGCCGCCTTCGACCGCGCCGCGCTCGCCATCGATGCAGGTGAAGATGCCGAACAATACAAGGCCGCCATTGTCGCGCTGATCCGCCGCGTCGTTGAAAGCTGAGTTCGACCCACGGCCACCCGGTTAACAAAACCTCAACAACCGCAGCGGTTTATGGTGAACGCTTTCTTAAGTGTCATGGTTTACGTTTTCTAACAGTGGCGTCGCGTCGCGATGTCTTGGCATGTTGCGTAAGCCGGAACACACATGATCGTTCGGCAGTTTATTACCTGGGTTCGTAATGCTCCCGCAGGGGAGCGTGCAGAGGCGACGCGGTGTCTGGCGCGCGCCTGGCTCATTTCGGATTTGTCGGAAGACGATCGCGCCGCCGCAGAAGGCGCGCTGTTGATGCTTCTCGACGACGCTTCGCCGCTGGTCCGGCAGGCGATGGCCGAGGTGTTCGCCTATTCGGCTGACGCGCCGTCCGCCATCGTCGCCGCTCTTGCGATCGATCAGGCGTCGGTTGCGATGCCGATCCTGGAGAATTCTCCGCTGCTGCTCGATGCCGATCTGGTGGACATCGTCGCGACCGGAAACTCGGACACCCAATGCGCCATCGCGCGCCGCCTCGATCTGCCGGCGTCGGTCTGCGCGGCGATCGCGGAAGTCGGGTGTCCGTCGGCGACACTTGAAATGATCGAAAATCCGGCGGCGGAGCTTGTGCCGTTCTCGCTGGTGCGCATCGCCGACCGGCATGGCCATCTTGCCGCCATCCGCGAGTCGCTGCTGACGCTTGAGGATTTGCCCGCCGCGCTCCGCCTGACGCTGGCCCAGAAATTGTCGGGCACGCTCGCGCAGTTCGTGACGGCGCGCGAATGGATGAATCCGGATCGCGCCCAGCGTATCGCAACCGAGGCCATGGAACGCTCCACCGTCAACATCGCGGCGCGAACGCGCGGCGACGACATGACCGCGCTCGTGAGCCATCTGCGCTCCGTCGGCCAGCTTAATGTCGGGCTGATCCTGCGTGCGCTGCTGTCGGGGAACACCGAACTGTTCGAGGAATCGCTGGTGGAACTGTCCGGCCTGCCGCGCAGCCGTGTCGCTGCGATCGTGCATGATCGCGGCGGCGTCAGCCTCAACGCGCTGCTTGCGAAGGCGGGTCTGCCGGAATCCACCTATCAGGCTTTCCGCGCAGCGCTCGAGGCCAGTCATGAAATCGGCTTCGTCGGAACGGTTGGCGGCGCCACGCGGCTTCGCCGCCGCATGGTCGAGCGGGTTCTGACCCGATGCGAAACATCGGAGACGGTGTCCGAGCCCCTGCTGATCCTGCTGCGGCGTTTCGCAACGGAGTCGGCGCGCGAGGAAGCGCGCGTGTTCTGCGATGAACTCGTCGCCGATGATCTTGTGGCGACAGGTTTCGTCGAGACGCTCACCGCCCATGCTGCTCTTGAAGTGATCGAGAGCGATGATGGGTATCATGAATATGTCGAGCATCACGCACACGCAGAAACGGTCGAGTATGATGCATACGGCGACGACTACGGTTATGACGACCGGCTGATCGCGGCGTAGGATTCAATATTCAAGATTGCGTCATGCCCGGGCTGGTCCCGGGCATCTACGTTTTTCCAGCAAGTCGTGGATGGCTGGGAAAAGCCCGGCATGACGGCAGCAAAATCCGTTATCAGCCTTCCGGCACGATGCTCGGCGCAAGGATCGCTTCGAGATGCTCGGGGCGGTCGCGGTTCGCCCGGATGAGATACTCGTCCGCGACGCCGCGCAGACGCCTGCTCAGTTCGTCCGCCACGCCGACGGCGTTGATTTTGGACTGCTCGCGGACAATGGCCTGGATGGCATTGACGTGATGCATGATGAGGTTGTCGGGGACCCTGGCGAGATCAGGCGCGTGTTCGATGATCCGGCACAGGCTCTCGGCAGCGGCGGCGGCGGTGGGATAACCGAATGTCGCGGCGCCGCCCTTGATGTCATGCGCCGCGCGGAACAGTTCCTCGCGGTTCTCGCCGCTCAGTCCCTCGTTCTGGATCGCCGTGTGTGCCGCGCTCAGCCGCTCGCACTCCACGTGCATCCAGTCATTGAATTCGCCCGAAAGGTCGGCAAGCGCCTGTTCGGCCCGCGCGACCGGATCGTCCAGTTCCTTCTCGTCGGAATGCCGGACCATCTTGCGCAGCGGATTGGGCTGCGTGATGACCTGATAGTCCGCGAAGGTCTCGACCTTGATCTCGGGTGATTTCTTGCGCGACATCTTTTTTCCTAGCTGCCTGAGCGGGCTTTATCGAGCAGCGAGGGTTGCTGCATGATGTCGGCTTTGCCGCCGTTGCGCCGTTCGACGCCGATGTAGGCATTGTTGGTGTTGCGGCGCCGGTCCGGCCCGAAATAGTTCTTGGTCTTGATAAAGGGGCGCGGGTTGGCCACGACGTTGAGGATGCGCTGATAAAGCCCCTTGGCGGAGATCGGCTTTGCAAGAAATTCCGTCACGCCGGCGTCGCGCGCCACCATGACGCGGCGCTTCTCGGAATGACCGGTGAGCATGATGATCGGCGCGTAGGGATTGCCCGCGCCGTCGGGCTGGCGGATCATTTGCGCAAGCTCGAGTCCATCGAAGATCGGCATCGACCAGTCGCAAATGACGATGTCGGGAACGTAGTGGCTGTACATTTCAAGCGCGGTGGCGCCGTCTTCGGCCTCGTAGACTTCGCGCGCGCCGAACGAATGCAACAGCGTGCGGAGAATGCGCCGCATGTGCGCATTGTCGTCGCACACGAGAAACCGCAGCTTGTTGAAATCAATAATGATCATGCGCAGCCCGAGACGGCGCACCAAAAAAGGTACACCCGGCGTTAACTATATCGGGGCGCCGTTAACGAATAGTTATCCAAGCGGGCCAAGGGGTTAAAACCCGAACTGCTCGCTGAGAATGCGCTCTTCCAGGCTGTGGCCGGGGTCGAACAACATGCGGATCGAGATGGTCTTGTCCGCGATGACCTCGACCCGCCTCACGTCGCGGGCCTCGTCATGGTCGGCGACGGCCGCGACCGGGCGCTTGTCGCTTTCGAGCACCTCGAAAACGACGAAGGCGGTATTGGGCAGCAGCGCACCGCGCCAGCGGCGAGGGCGGAACGGGCTGATCGGCGTGAGCGCAAGGAGCGCTGCGTTGATCGGCAGGATCGGGCCTTGCGCCGACAGGTTGTAGGCGGTCGAACCGGCAGGCGTCGCCACCATGATGCCGTCCGAGATCAGTTCGGCCATACGTTCGTGTTCGTCGACCAGAATCCGCAGCCGCGCGGCCTGGTGGCTCTGCCGGAACAGCGAAACCTCGTTGATGGCGTGATGGATATGCACCGTGCCGTGGATGTCGGTCGCGCGCATCAGCAGCGGATTGATGACGGTCAGCTTCGCCGCCTCCAGCCGCTCGGCCAGTGCGTGCGGGCTGAACTCGTTCATCAGGAAGCCGACGGTGCCGCGATGCATGCCGTAGATCGGAATGCCGGAACGCATGTGCCGGTGCAGCGTTTGTAGCATCAGGCCGTCGCCGCCGAGGGCCACAACTACGTCGGCATCGTCAGCCGGCCGGTTGCCATACGTGGCCGTCAACTGGGCGAGGGCCTGCTGGGCCTCCGCGCTCGGACCTGCCACGAAAGCAATGCGCTCGTATTTCTTCGGCGTCGTCATCCCGGATCGGCCCAGCCCTGAAAAGCGCACGGCACGATGACATGACGCGCGCGGGCTTCGTCTATACGAGGTTTTCCGGTGTTGTCGAGGCGCGATCGCCTGCGCCAAACAGCCCCGCGCGGCCGGGGAGCCGACCCGCGGAGGCTTGAGCCGTCAATTAACCAAGGCGGCTAACCAAAACGGCGGCGCGGGTGTGTTGCCCGGTGCGCCGCCGGTTAGTCAGGTCAGTAGGATGTCTGGCCGCTGGTCAGTGCGGTGGCAAGCGACTGGTACTCGACGCTGTCGCGGCCCGCGAGCGTTTCGATTTTCGCGAGGTGATACTTCGCCTGTTCGCGGTTGCCTTGCTCGACCTGCCACAGGCCGTAATACTGCCAGGTGCGGACGTGGTTCGGATCGGCCTTCAACGCGCGCTCGTACCACGCACTCGCGAGTTCATAGTTGCCGAGCTTGCGGTAGGAGTACCCAATCAGATTGGCGACATCGGCCCGGTCGTCCTGACCCAGCGCCTTGAGCTGCGGAATCGCGGCGGCGTAGTCGTTGTTCTCATAGATCGTCGCGTAGGCGGCGCGATAGCCCTGAATGAAAGCAGGGTTCTCGATCGACGACTTCTTGTTGCCCTTCTTCTTATCCTTTGGAGGAGACGATTTGGTGTCGGAGGCAGGAGGGGGTGAGGGCGTATCCGAGCCCGCGGCCTGCACCTGCTGAAGTGCGGTCGCCGCGAGAAAAGCGGAAACAAGAAGGGCCAGTGAGGCTTGTCTCATGATCGAATTGTTCATTTCGGACTCCGCTAGTGGGCTAAACCGATACTATCAAACCTGTCCTATCCTGTCAGTTCGAACCCCCAAGTGGTTCGAACATTCCCGGCGGTCACGGCATGTTTTTCCAGCTACGGATGTTCCGGATGCGGGGTTTCAAGCGCCTGGGGCCAACGGCTGCAATGCTTTGGCACATGGCCAAAATGTCATCCAGATGAACGAAGGCCATCGGCCCGCTTCAGATTGAGTTCAGCGCGGCGATTTTAGGGTTGTTCGACGATCGGCGACCCGGCCATCCGACCGGCCCACCCGGCGATCGCATAACGACAGGAGAGACCCATGCTGAAGATCATTTCTGCCGCCCTTGTTGCGGGTTCAATGATTGTCGCGCCTGCCATGGCTGCCACCGTCATGAAGACCGAAACGGCGCCTGCCGCCAAGTCCGAAACCCTGAAGCCGTCGGTTGCGAACGCGAACGCGAAAGTGAAGGCGAAGAAGGTCAAGCATCACAAGGCGCACAAGAAGACCAGCGCTGTCGTGAGCAAGAAGCACATCTCGTCCACGGCGCCTGCGAAGCACATCGCCGTGCAGAAGAAGGGCTGATCCCCTTCTGACGTTTCGATATTTCCGTGGCCGCATTTGCATAGCCCCCGCATCCAGGCGGTTCTCGGAAATAAGAACGGCCCGCGCCCATCGTGAGATGAGCGCGGGCCGGGCTGTTTGGAGCAGCGCTTCTGCTTAAAACGTCATGCCGGCTTTCACCATGAAGGTCCGGCCGGGCAGGGGATAGATTGAGTAAGAACCGGGCGTGAACGCGCTGGCGATTGCGTAGTCGTAGTAATGGGTGTCCAGCAGGTTGATCACCGCTGCCGACCAGAAGAAGCGATCGATCTCGCCGCTCAGCTTGAGATCGATGGTGGCGTTGGCTCCGATGAAGCCTTCCTTGTTGGCCTGATCATTGTCGAGACGGCGGCTGCTCCAGAAGCGGGCTGTCATGTCGAGCACGGCGTATTTTTGCCAGACGTTCCACGAGAATCCGGCGCTCCCGGTCAGTCGCGACACCAGCGGAACATCCTTGCCGGTGAACTGTCCTTCCTCGAACACCGCGCGGGTGTAGGCGAAGCCGCCCTTGAGCCTGAAGGCTTCGTTGATCCGCAGCGACGCGCTGGTCTCGGAGCCGTAGCGATGCGTGGGATCGAGGTTGTAGTTGTAAAATGCGACCGGATTGAAATGGATCTCGTTCTTCAGGTGCATGTCGTAGATGCTGGTTTGAATATCCAGCGGGCCGCCGTGGATACGGATGCCGCCTTCGATGTCGTGAGACGTCTGGGTGTTGAGCTGGAAGTTCTGGGCAATCGGCGGGAACGGAAACGCGCTTCCGAACGCCGGGCCGGTTACGACGCGTTCGTCCACGTTGGGTGTGCGGAACGCCCTTGCAGCCCGTCCGAAGACAGCGAAGTTTTCGTTGAAGCGGTGTTCGAGGCCGATGTGCAGCGCGTGGTGGCTCTCTTCCTTGTCGAGCGGCGCGGCCTGAGCCAGCAGGCTTCCTGCCGGTGCGGTGGGATCGTAGGTGTCACGCGCTTTCAGGTTCAACTGCTGGATGCGTCCGCCATAGGAAAAGTCGGTGCTCGGCAGCAGGCCAAGCGTTTGCTGGAAGTATCCCGCGAGGGTCTGCTGGGAGAGATTGTAGACGTGGTTGGGTGGGTCCGAGATTGTGTAGCTGCGGTTCGATGCGTAACGCGAGTCATAGTAATCGACGCCGGTCAGGATGCTCGACGTGATGCTGCCGAATGTATTCTTCATGCTGAGGCGCGGCGTGATCGACCATGTCGTCAGATCTGAATCGACATAGGCAAAGGGGAAGCGATCCCCGGGAAACGACAACGCATAGTCCGGGTCGCCGAAAAAGCCGGATTGTTGCTTCTTGTTGCGGACACCGCCATCGACGATCAACTCTGCGCCGGCCCACAACGATTTCGTGAACCCGGTCGTGACGTTGACGCCCTGCTTTTTGCCGTAGTCATTCGGCGTCGATGTCGCACGCAGGTCGCCTGCTAGTTGATTAATGGGAGGGGGAGGCGGAAAGGTTTGATCTTTAAAGTACGTATTCGCGCGCGTACCCGGCAATCCAAGGCGCTGGTTGTCGCCAGACAGATTCAGGAACGCCGTGAATTCGGGCGTCGCGTAGCGAATCTCGCCGACGCCGTTCTGCTGGTTTAGTTTGTTGTTGACCCGGTATCCGTCGGAATGAACAACATTGCCGAACACGGCGGTCGACCACGGGCCGGAGTTCGTGCTGAACGATCCATTGACTTCGCGCTGGCCGTAAGACCCGACGCCGACTTCGGCGCGTGCGGACACCGGCTTGCCGATGCCGGCGCCGGTTTTTGTGATGATGTTGATGACGCCGCCGACGGCGTTGTCGCCATACAGCACCGCGCCTGAGTTGCCGCGCGTCACCTCGATCCGCTCGATCGACTGAACCGGAATAGTGGACAGATCGACGCTCTGCAGGTCGGCCTCGTTGAGACGCCGGCCGTTGATCAGAAAGAGCGTGTTCGAAGACGCAAATGCGCCGAACCCGCGAAGATCTACGGTCGAGCCGGTGCCGTTGACGGCGCCGAAAATGTTCGTGAGCTGGACGCCCGGTATCGTCGCCAGCACATCCTGGATCGTTTGGTTAGGAGCGCGCGCGATGTCCTCCGCCGTGATGACCGACGACGACGTGCCGACGATGCCGCCATACACGCGACTCGCGTCGACGTTGACCGGTGGTAGTTGGGAAGCGTTCTGCGCCAGAGCGGGGCTTACGAGCGCGGTGCCCGCAAGACACGCCACTGCAAACGAAACCCGCAGTTTCGTTGTTGGAAAATGATCAGAAAAAAGAGTCACGATGTTGCCCCGCCGATGATGTGATCGCGGAGGCGCGGTGAAAACGCGCGCAGGCATGACGATATCCGGCGAGCGGACGCTGCCGGACTTCACGTCGTGACTGAGGAAACGGGCCATCGGCCGAACCTCCGCAACAGTTACGTCACGTCACCGCTGCGGAAATGCCGCCCCTTCGCACGCCCCGTGCGACGGAAGGATGACCGGTACAGGCAGGTCTCCTGGCTCGCGGATCGTCGCCGTTGTCCGCCTTCCCAAGCCGGGCTGATCAGCCTTCGCTCAGTGGCATGTTGGACAACGGCTCACCGTTGACAGTTGCGGGGGCAGCTCCGGAATAGCCTTGAAGGATGCATTCGCCGAAAGAGCGGCGGGGCAACCTGCACGGCGCACCGAATTCCCTATTGGCCAGCTTGCGCTGGCACCTGTGCCGTGGTCCCAATCAAGCTGCGGTGACTTGCCTTGTCAATGCCGCAATGTCTAAGAAACCCAATGCGATACTCACGGCTGCGGACTTCATCCCGATGCGTTGCAAATTGGTGACATATGCGCGGCGCGCCGCGATCCTGCTGTTTGCGTTCGGCGTCGGCGGCTGCGCGTGGACCGGCGGCAATGACGGTCTGTCCTATACAGCCGATCGTGGCGTGGAGAACCAGCCATATCCTGCGAACTACCGGCCGGAGCTGCTCGCATTTCTTCGCACCTATCTGAACGACCCGCGCGGCGTGCGCGAGGCGAGCATCGCCGAGCCTGCGCAGAAGACGGTCGGCGGCCGTCTTCGCTACGTGGCCTGTGTGCGTTTCAACGCGCGTGGAACGGACGGTAGTTATGCCGGCGTGAAGCAACGCGGCGCGATGTATATCGACGGGCGTTTCGACCGCATGATCGAGGACGCCGCCGAACTTTGCGAGGGCGCGACCTACGCGCCGTTTCCGGAGATGGAAAAGCTGACGCGCTGAGCTCGCGCCGTTCCGCCGTCAGGAGAAATGCTGCACGATGGCCGCGAAGCCGCGCCGCCATGCGCGGTAGTTCTCCACATCGAGCGGGATCGGTTCTGCGGCGACCCTCACGATCACAAGTTCACTGATCGGGTCGATATAGATCCACTGGCCATGGATGCCGATGCAGCACAGCGTGTGCCGCTTGCGGTCGATCTGGTAGAACTTGCTGCGATAGGCCGCATCAGGAAACATCCCGGCGAATTCGCCGCGCGCCCATGCCGCCGGATCGCCGTTGTCATTGATGTCGTCGATCCACCAGCCCGGCACCACCTGCGTGCCGTTCGCCACGCCGCGCTGCCGGATCATTTCTCCGAACCGGGCGAGATCGCGGGGACCGGCGCAGATTCCGCCGGCGGCGCGCATCGCGCCTTCCGAATCCAACGTGACATAGGCGTCGGTTTCCGCGCCGAGCGGTTTCCAGAGATATTCACTGAGCAGGTCGGAGAGGGCGCGGCCGGCGGCACGCTCATAAACCCAGCCGAGCAGGTCGGTGTTGGTCGAAACGTAATGGAACGTGTCGCCGTGTTTCTTGCCGTCTGCTTTTTGAGTCGCGAGATATTCCCGCAGCGCCATGGTGCTCTGGCCCGGCTTGATGGCATCCCATCCGACCGCGCGGCGGTAACGGGCGACGTCGCCGTCCGGATCGACGTAATCCTCGGTGAACGCGATGCCCACCGACATGTCGAGCAGGTGGCGGACCGAACAGCCGCCATAAACCGAGGACGAGACTTCCGGCACGTAGTCGGTCACCGGCCGGTTCGGGTTGAGAAAGCCCTTGTCGGCGAGAATTCCGCCGAGCGCGCCGCAGATCGACTTGCTGACCGAGAACACGATGTGCGGCGTCCGCGCGTCCATTCCATTCGCATACCATTCGGCTGCGATCCGCCCGCGCCGGAGAACGACGAAGCCTTTGGTGCTGGTTGTGCGAAGCGCCTCGCGCAGCGTCGTGGCCTTGCCGCCGATCCCGTCGAATGCGACGTGACCGATTTCAACGGGCGAACTTTCCAGCGGAGCTGGATTTGCGGAGGCGGCGATGTCTGCCGTCGGCAGCAGCCGGCGAACGTTGTGGAAGCTCCAGTCGCTATAAGGCTGGGTGCGCCAGTTCGCGAGCGTCACCAGTTTGTCCCGCGCGGGCGGGAATTCGTTCATCAGGCTCTTTTCGAGTTTCTTGGCGGGAGATGAAGCGGACATGTGGGTCTCCGGAGGCCGGTCCTGGGGGTGGCCCGGTTCATTGTTGTTCTTGGGCTTAGCCGTCCGACGACCGGAGCCCTTTGCAGCCGTATTGTGCGGTTTAATCGGCGCAAGACAACACTGCGCCGCACAACACCGGTGCCCGGGCGCGGGGAGGGAGAGAGAATCGGACTCGAAAAGGCAAAACTGGCAAGGGGACTCACGAAAAACAATGCGCGAGACTCTTTGCCGGAGTCGGCGTTGAAATTACCGCATGACAAAGATGATTCTCAGAATGGTCCCCACTGAGTACTTCGCCGTCGATACGGTGCTGGTCCTGACCCTGACGGTCGCGGCTGGGCTCAATGCGTGGTGCCTGAGCGCCTATCTCTAAGGCGACGAATTCCGGCGGCCTGTCTGTGATGGCGCGCAAGAGGGAGCGGCCGAATCCAGTTCGTTGAACTGAATCCGGCCGTATGTCTTTAGACGTCAGACAGCATCACGCTGCCTTTGTCATTTGGCATCCGAATATTTGAACGCAGGAAGGGCCTTCAACTGCTCCTTCGTACCGCTCATCATTGCGTGGTCGGGATACCAGTTATCCCTGGCGGCACTGGCCGCTCCGCTGCCCGCCGCGCCCGTTGTTGTCGACGGCCTTGCGGTGGTTGACGACGAAGCCGGCGCGCCGGGGGGCGTTGTGCGATCGGCTGAGGCCGCCCGAACAGGCTCGTTGACCCATTTCAGTTTGTCGAATGATACCGCGATGTCGTGCTGGCCTACGCCGAGGAAGCCGCCGACGCCGATGATCACGGCGTTGATCTTGCCGCTCTTGTCGACCAGGACTTCGCTGATATCGCCGAGCTTCTCGTTGGAGTCGTTGTAGACCGCAAGGCCGACGAGCTTCGAAGCGCGCCAGTTGTCCTTGAGGCTGATCGCATTCATCGCTGACGATGACGCGGCCGGCGGTGAAGCAGCGGTGTCAGGAGATGCGGGAGTTGTTGCCGTTTGTGCGAAAGCTGCACCGCCGATCAATGCGGTTCCAAGTACAGCCGTCGCCATATATTTCGCAATCATTGGATTCTCCTTTCAACAAATCGATTGAAACGGAAGAACCCAAACCGCTTGCTTATGTTCCGGGAACAATTGTTATTCGTGCGCGTCAATTTAGCAGGTGAAGCGGTATCTTTTCGGACCGCAACGGAACCTCGCCGGTTTCGATGGCGGCGTGCAGATTGTGCAATTGCGCTTCAAGATATTCGTTGGCGGCCAAGAGGGCCATCAACGCGCCTCGCGTGTCACCGCCGCACTGGGCGATAACGTCATCCAGTGCATTTTCATAGCGGTCGTCATGTCGCTTTACCAAAGTCATGATCGCCTCATCCGATTTGACTGAATCGCTGGTATACCTGCGTCAGTAACGGTGACGAGACCGTGACCGTTCCAAGGCGAAGCGGCTTTTCCACGCAATTCACAGGGCATTTCGCTGTTCGGGGCAAGTGGCCGCGAAAATTTTCCGCGCCCGGCGCCGCGCTATTTGGCGAGCTGCTCGGTCGACCAGATGTCGAAAACACCGAGGTTGTAAAGGAAGGCGAGAACCGCGATCACGCCGACCGCAGCGATCATGTATTTGTGGTGCGCGCGAAATCCGCCACTCTCGCTCATCGGAAATCTCCGTTGTGCACCGACGCGATGCCCATGTTCTTGCTGTTAAGGACATTGGTGACGCAAAATACGCGGCGGCGCAAATCGGAAAAACCGGCCGCGTATTTGGAACATCGCGCATTGTTGACGGCTAGTAGGTGAAACGAAACAGGGTAAGAACAATTGATGCGGAAATTGACAGCAAGTTCGGCTGCGTCGGCTTTGGTCGTGGCGACTGGTTTTGTGTCGGCGCAGACGGCGCAGCAGAACCCATCCGATCCGGGAATGACCAATGCGCCTCAGGCTGGAACCAGCGGAACGAATCCCTCCGATCCGAAGAGCATCAACAAGGCCGGCGCGACCAGCGGTGCTGCCATGACGGCATGAAAAAGGATGGCGTGGCGAAAGACGGAATGAAGAAGTAATTTCGCTCGGGCTGCCGATAAAATTGCCGCGCTGCCCTAATTGGGTGGGCGGCAATTTTCTTGGGCGGCTGCCGGGACCTGGCCCCGGCGGCTGTCTGCGGTCTTGTCCCGGCGCGGCGGCGCTGATAGCTGTTCCCCCGTGCCGGTTTAGCTCAGCGGTAGAGCAGCGGTTTTGTAAACCGAAGGTCGGGAGTTCAATCCTCTCAACCGGCACCACACACTGGCCATTTCGCCCGCGGTCAGGCCTTCACATTCCGCGCCGACCACATGTTGAAAATGGCTTCGCCCATTTCGGACGACACGGTTCGGGCCAGGCCCGCCTTGTCGGTCGAAGCCTCGGCGGCCTTCTCCAGCACCAGGACGTTCGCGATGCAAAGCGCATTGGCCGCATGAGCGGGGTACGGGAGCTTTGTGAGAAGCGCGAATATGTCTCCGGCGGTCGTCTGGATGGCCTTGAGCTCGGCTTCGCTCGGCTGCCCTGCACTCATTTTCGATTTCCTTATCGGTATGCGACGTCATGTCTGCGCCGGTCTTTTACATGAGCATGGCAAATCACCCAACCGGCGTCATGCCGCGGTTCTGAGGGCCGGACGGGATCGTCCGTTAACCTTCAACTTTCCAAAACCTTATTGAAATTCCTCACAATTGAACGGCGTCTGATGCTTACGCGTTAGGCTTACCTGACGATTGGAGCGGCCCTTTAACACCTGCAAGTGCGGGCTGGATTAGGGTGGCGCCTCAATCGAAGGCTCGTTTCATGCGCACTATCATCGCACTGACCCTGTTGATCGGAACCTCGGCGGCGGCGTTGGCCGACACCGGGCCACTGATCGTGATTCCCGGCCGCGCCGGCGTTCCCGTCATGATCAACGGGCGCGACGCGTCTTACGCCATCGTTGAAGGCGAGTGGGGTCTGGCCAAGCATTTCAAGAATGCCGATCGCGTTTATGGCGGCTGGGACCGCTACATCGGCCGCGAAGTCGGTCACTACTATCCGACCGCCGGACGCACACCGGGCTATGGCCGTCTTGAGATCGAGCAGCCTCGCCGCGTGTCGGAGCCGGCGGAGAGTTACCACCGTTCGTGGTCCGCGCAGTCCGCACCGCCGGCGCCGCAGCCGCACTACGACATCCCCGACAATCCGGTGGTTATCGAAGCGCCGCGGCCGCGCCCCAGCTATCGGCCAAATGGTTTCCGGCCCGATCTGAAATAACAGACAACCAAACAAAAAAGAGTCCAACAGGAGAGAGTAATGCGTCAGACGATTGCAGGATTGATTGCGGGAGCGGCGTTTGCCGCGACGATGGCGACGGCACCCGCGCAGGCGTGTGCGGTGATCGACCCGTGCGGCGGTGGTTACCGTTACAGCGGCTATGGCTATCAGGGTTATGGCTATCAGGGTTATGACTATGGTTACGGAGTGCGCGAGCGTCTGCCGGATCCGGCAGGTCCGCAGTACTACTGGGTCAACCAGGGCCCGACCTTCACCGGACCGGGCAACTACGCGCCGGTGCCGACCTATCAGGAACGTGCGGTGATCGGTTCTCGCTATTACGGCAGGCCCTATCGCTACGGCTATGACGGCGGCCCTTACGGCAACGCGACCAGCCACTATTACGATGGCGCGCCGGACGTGCAGGGACCGGCGGTCTACAGCTATCGCTTCCACCGCCGCCATCATTATCGCGGCTACCGCTCCCATTACCGTCCGTATCGCGCCACGTCGCGGTACTACGCGCGTCCAAGCTATCGTTATGGACACGCTGTCCGTTCCGGTTACGCGCCGCGCTTCTATGCTCCGGGCCGTTCGATGTCGTATGGTCCGCGCGTGACCCGCAGTAACCCGCATTTCATGAACCCGCGCGGTGCTCGCCCCGGCCACAACAAGCCGCACACTTACAAGTTCTGAGTTCGACTTAAACGTCGAGACAACAACGCCCGCCTGCATCGTGCAGGCGGGCGGTTTGTTTGATCCCGTTGAAACGTCAGCCCATCAGGCCGAGACGGCTCGCACCGATATAGAGCGCCAGCGCGGCAGCGTTCGAGACGTTGAGGCTCTTGATCGCGCCGGGCATGTCCATGCGCGCGACAAGGCCGCAGGTTTCACGCGTCAACTGGCGCAGCCCTTTGCCTTCCGCCCCGAGCACCAGCGCCAACGGCGCGTGCAACGGCACCGCGCTGAGATTGTGCTGGCCTTCGCTGTCGAGGCCCACCGTCAGAAATCCCGCGTCGTTCATCTCGCCGAGCGCGCGGTGCAGGTTCGGAACTTCGACAATCGGCACAAGCTCGAGGGCGCCGGAGGCGGATTTCGCCAGCACGCCCGTTGCTTCCGGACTGTGCCGCCCGGTGGTGACGATCGCCTTGACGCCGAAGGCTGCGGCCGAGCGCAGGATCGCACCGACATTGTGCGGATCGGTGATCTGGTCGAGCACCAGCACGATGCCGTCCTGCGGCAGTTCATCGAGATGCAGGCCGGGCAGGGGATCCGCTTCGACGAGCAGACCCTGATGCACGGCATCCGGACCGAGGCGGCGGTCGATGTCGCCCGGATGCACCAGTTCCGGCGGCACGCGGGTGTCGATTTTCTCTTCGGTCAGCCGGCGGACGACGTTCTCGGTGGCGAACAGCTTGCGGATACGGCGCTCGGGATTGGCCAGCGCCATGACGACGGTGTGCCAGCCATAAAGGACGACCGGGCCGTCGCCCTTTCCGTGCCCCTTCGAGGCTCCTTTGGCATCGCGGTCGCGCCAGGAGGGACGCCCGCCCTGCGGTTTCCCTTGCCCGCCCTGATGGCTTCCCTGACGTTCGCGGTCACGGTCGCCGCCGCGTCCGCCTGTTTTCGGACCCTTGAAGCGTGATTTTCGATCTCGATCGCTCATGGGGCCTTGTCCCACGGCGCTGAAATAATGGCAATTTCAGGCTTCGGGCAGCGCGGATGGAAATGTCACAATTATCACTGCCTTGGTTGACTTTACCCCGCCGCTTCGCCCATAAACGCGCCGACCGGGCGCCCGTTCACGGGCACGCTTTTTACCGTCATCCATGGCCATTCAGCCACCCCCGTTCGGGTGGATGAGGGTGTCGATGGCGTCAAGCGGGGGAGTGTCCCGAGTGGCAAAGGGAGCTGACTGTAAATCAGCCGCCGTATGGCTTCGAAGGTTCGAGTCCTTCTTCCCCCACCATATTAAATCGCCCGGAAGCCACTTCCGGGCGATTTTTGTTTGGGGCAGTGGACGATGCCCGGCCGCAAATGTGTAGACTTCGATTCGGGGGAATTCCCGCACGAGGTCGAATCGATGAGATCGCTGGGTCTGGGGCTTGTCCGTCTGTCTCTGGGCTTCTGGTACGGACTGCGCGATCCCGAGTTTCAGGCGATCGTTTTTCTGCTGCTGATGTCGCTGCTGACCGGTTCGATTTTCTATCACGCCGTCGAAGGCTGGTCGTGGCTGGATTCGGCTTACTTCAGCGTGGTGGCTCTCACCACCGTGGGCGATGCCACGCTCGGGCCGACGACGGGACTGTCCAAGATATTCACGATGGGATTTTCGCTGTTCGGAATCGGCCTTGTGCTGGCGTTTCTGTCACGCCTTGGATCGTACCGGGAGCGTGGGGAGCGCGACCGCTAACGACCACGCCCTCGAATCCCGAACGCTGCTCAGTACTCGCGATAAACCCGGCGGCCTCGCCGCTGCGGCCTTTCGGCGAAGGCGTAGAAGGGATTGACTTGGCAGTAGGCCCGTATGCCCGATGCGCTCGCCATGCACTGCGCATAGGTATCGTAATAGCAGGTGCCGGGACCGGACGACCGCCAGCCGCCTTCGACCATGCAGTAGCGATAGGTCCTCGCTTCGGCAGATCCGACGCCGAGGAGCGCGACGCCTGAGAGGGCCAGTGCGGCCAAAATTGCATTGCGCATCACAGATTCTCCCAGTTCGAGGGGGTTACAGCAAAAACCGCCAGTCCGGCATATGGTTCCGGCCGCCTTCTGGCGCAAATCGTAATTGTTGAGACCTCGGAGCGGCCATGCTAGTGCTCGCCGCGCCGCGGGTGTAGCTCAATGGTAGAGCAGCAGCCTTCCAAGCTGAATACGAGGGTTCGATTCCCTTCACCCGCTCCAAAACACGCAGCACGCCTCACGAATCGTCGAGCTTGTTGAGATCGCGCACCGACTGCATGATCGGCTCGAAATTCGACCGCGCATCCAGCGCATCGAACAGTTGCGCCGTGTCCGACAGCAGCGCATGCGAGCGCTGGATTGCGATTTTCACGTCGTCTTGAGGCGTATCCGACAGCCGGCCATGCCCGGACAGAAGGATTTTTGAGTTCAGTCCGCGCAGCCGCTCCAGCGATTGAATGTAGTCGCTGATGCTTCCAGACCCGAACACGCCGCCCATCACACCTCCGGGCATCAGCGTGTCAGCGGCGAACAGCAATCCCTTGTCCTGCTCGAACAGACTGATGCACGCCGAGGTATGACCGGGCGTGTACATCACGTTCAGCTTGAAGTTGCCGAGATCGATCAGGTTGCCTTCTTCAAGCCAGATGTCGATGTCGATCGGAACGTCAGGCTCGTTGAACATCTTGCGCAGCATCGAGAAGTCATCGCGCAGCATGATTTTGTTCGCGGCCAGACGGTGGGCCGCGATGATCGTTCTGCCGCCGAAATGGAACGCCGCGCCGATATGGTCGAGATGCTCATGGCTGAGCACGACCATGTCGATGTCGGGAGGTTCGACGCCGGCATGCCGCAGGCATTCTTGCAACTGCGGAAAATTCGAGGACAGGCCGACATCGATCAGGATCGTCCGCTTGCTGCCTCGGACCAGATAGGCGTTGGCGGCGCGGTTCTTGAACCGGATCTGATAGACATCCTCGGCGGCTTGTATCAGCGAGCAGACATCGTTGTTGAGAAGGATCGGAAAAGGAGATGGCTTGCGCTCGCTCATGGCGCTGCGGTCCTGAAGTTGACCGCGTTCGACGCGCGCAACCGTTTGCTGAGCGCGTCCATGATCATCAGCGCGAAAGCCGGCTGCTGACTGACGAGATACACGAAGCGGGCGTGATTGATGCGCATCACCCGCGTGCCAGCCTCTGCCGCGATCGCCGTCGCCGAACGCACCGAGCCGTCGATGACGGCCATCTCGCCGAAGAACTCGCCCTTGCCGAGGGTGACAAGCAGCGTCCTGTCCGCTCCCGCATTCCTGACGATGTCGACTTTGCCGCTCAGCACCACGAACAATTCGCGGCCAGCCGATCCCTCCTCGAAAACGACCTCCGAGGCGTCGTATTCGTCGATGCACTTTTCGATTGTCATGAGCACCCAGCCTTCTGGCGCCGGTCCTGCCTTCATATTAGGCACTAATGCGGAGGACGCAATCGATCCGTCCCGGGCAGACGCCGTTATCGCAGAGCACAAAATGCAGGGCTGCGCGCGGCTTTGGCCGCAGCGCGCGACGGCGTCGGCATCACGCTTTCATGTTGGACACCACCATGGTGGCGACATCGGTGTAGGTGTTCACGAGCGGCCCCACGACCTTATGCAGCGCGGTCTTCGAGACCAGCGTGTTGTGCATGACGAGATGATCGATGCCGGTGGTCAGGAAGCAGATCACGGCATCGCGCGGCGTCTCGATGATGGGTTCGCCTTTCACATTGAACGACGTGTTGATCAGCACGGGCACGCCGGTGAGAGCATCGAATTCCTTGAGCAGCCGGTACAACGTCGGATTGGTTTCTTCGCGGACTGTCTGAACCCGCGCCGTGCCGTCGACGTGGACGATGGCGGGAATCCTGTCGCGCCATTCCGGCCTGACGTTCTTGGCGATCAGCATGAAGGGCGAGTCTTCCTCGCCTTCGAAAATTTCCTTCGCGCGCTCGTAAAGCACGATCGGCGCGAACGGCCGGAACGGCTGACGATGTTTGACGCGGCTGTTGAGGATGTCCTTCATCTCGGGTTTGCGCGGATCGGCGATCAGGCTGCGATTGCCCAGCGCACGCGGTCCGAACTCGGATCTGTCCTGAAACCAGCCGATCACCTTTTGATCGGCGAGCAGTTTGGCCGTGTCCTTCGCGATGTTGTCACTTTGCGTCTGCGTGGTCTGGATGCGGACGAGAAACTTGCTGGTTGCGGCGCTCACTTCCGCATCGGTGTAGGGCCTGCCGACGTAGGAATGTTTCATCACGAAGGTGCGGGGCTTTTTCAAGATCTCGTGCCAGCCGTAATAGGCGCAGCCGATGGCGATGCCGTCGTCGCCGGCGGCCGGTTGAATCCAGACATTCGGGAATCCCGACTCGCGCGCGATGCGTCCGTTGGCCACGCAGTTCAGTGCGACGCCGCCGGCAATACAGAGATTTGTCGCGCCGGTGGTTTCACGCAGCCATGCGGCGCGGCCGAGCAGCACCTTCTCGGTATCGTCCTGAACGCGCCAGGCCAGATCCTCCCAGTGCTTCATCGACGGGCTGCTTTCCCATTTCTGGTCGCTGTCCATCACGAACGGCTTGTTGAGGTCGGCGCTCCAACGCGGAACGTCGAGCTTCCCGTCCTTGAGCTGCATCAGCGGCTTGACGTTTTCGCGGCGTCCGTAGGGGGCGAGCCCCATCAACTCGCCGCACTTGTTCCAGTCGCCGAAGATGTAGGTCGATGCGCGGCTGTAGAGCGCGCCCAGACCGGGCATGTTGTAGAATTCGTCGCTGAGAAAGCCGCGGTCCGGCTCCATCCAGACTTTCTTGAGACACTCGAGCTTCGTGCCGTTGAATTTGTAATAGCTCTCGGACTCGCGGGCCAGCGGCGTGGCCGTGTCGGTCTCGGGAAACGGTTCGTTGACGTCGGAGCGATAGCTGCCGACGCCGTCGACGATCATGATGACGCCGTCGTCGTAAGGGGAGACCGCGAAGGCGCTGTAGGCGTGGGCGAGGTGATGCGAGATCGACACCACCTTGTCGGAGTTTGAGCGGAACCAGGGGTGCTTCTTGGCGTCGGCGCGTTCATATTCCGGCAGGAAGCCCGGCAGATCCTGATAGATCAGCCGCTCCTCCATTTCGGGAACGGGCAGGATGTAACAATTGCGGACAACCAGATCGATGTCGTCCAGCGAAATGCCTTCGGCGTTGAGGCAGTAGTCGATGACGTCCTTGTAGAAGCCGCTGGCGTGCTTATCGCGGGTGATGCGTTCCTTGGCGATCGCAAAGGCAATCTCGCCGTCCCGTAAAAGACAAGCACTGACATCATGGTCGTAAGTATTGAGGCCGAGAACATAGGTATGTTTTTTAGGCATGGACCAACTTTCGGGAGCGACCTGGCTACAAATTAGTGATGGCAATTGCCTGAAGGGTTCATGAACATCTCGCAATTGCGAAGGTATCCATGGTTCATCCGGTATTCATTATTCGATCAGCATAGTGCGCGGCCGGATGAAGACAATGTTTGGCGTTTTCGGGAACTTAAAGCGCAAGACATTGTTGTGTCGGATCGTGCCGTTGCTTGACCGGCGAGGGGACTTGCCCCTAGTCTTGCTCCGGATGAATCGTGCGATGCTCCGCTATTTGGATCATCGAATTTGAGAACTTGCCTGAACGGGACGCAGGCCTGAAGCGACAAATGCGAAGAAGTGTCTAAGGCGCTTCTCGGAAATTGGAGGTTCCTCATATGGCCCAGAACACGACACGTTCGAACTTTTTCAAGCGCAGTCTTGCGGCGCTGGCTTTGGTGCTCGTCTATTCGGTCAGTATGATCGGCTCGACATTGCTGGTTTCGGCGGCGACGTCGACGACGGCAGAAGCGCGCGGCAGAGGCCGTGGCGGCGGACGTGGGCGAGGTGGCGGTTGGGGCCGCGGTCGCGGACGCGGGTATGGCCGCGGCCGAGGTTACGGCTTTGGCTTCGTCGCTCCTGCGGTGCGCGGCTGCTACTGGAGCCCGCGCTGGGGCCGGACGATCTGCCCATATTGATCGGCAGTTCAATCGCGGGCGTTTGCGCAACGCGAGGTGCCAGGAATTGCAAAGTGCGGCGGTTTTCCGCCGCACTTTCTTTTTGTCTTGAGACTATCAAGTGCCTTGAGATCATGAACGCGCGACGCGCCGGCGCGAGACGAGCCAGCGCGGAATGACGTCAGGACTTGCGAAGTCCCGACGCACGGACCGCGATCGGCGCGGCGGCGTTGGAGCCACCCACCAGGGCGTCCCGCGCAACGGAGACGATCCGCCGGATGATGTCGTCGGTATCGTTGAGATCGCACAGCCCGCCCGACAGTTTTTTCAGCCGCTCGCTGTCGGTGATGGTCTGCCGGATCATCGCCAGCGCGAAGTGCAGCCCCCAGTAGATGTCGGCCTCGTCGCGATGGGGCAGGGCCACGCGAAGCGCGGTTGCAAATCGCTGGAGATGCCGGAACTCGCGATCGACGATCTTCTTGATTGGCGGCACCGTCTCGACCGACGCCCGGGTCATGAACCGCGCGGCTGCAGAACGCTGCAAATCGGGACTGAGGCACCAGCGCAGCGGCGGGCCGACCAGTGCGCGCAGGATCGCCTCGACGCTGGGGCGGCCACCGCCGTCCAGCTCGGCAGCCTTTAATTCGGCGAAGCGCTCCCGGTTCAGCACCGTGGTGCGGCTGACGAACAGGTCCGCGAGCAGTTCGTCCTTGGACCCGAAATGATAGTTCACCGCCGCGAGATTGACGCCGGCCGCGGCGACGATGTCGCGCATGGTGACTTCGCCAAAGCTGCGGTCCGCCCAAAGCATCTCGGCGGCGGTGAGAATTGCGGTTTTCGTCTGATCGCTCGACATCGAAGCCATGCAAAAGTGAGAGGTGCCAGCGCGCATTCCACACTGCGGAATGAAATAAAACATTCGTTTGATTGTCGCTTGCCATTCAAACAAATGTATGAAATCAACCTATCAGCAAGATTGCGGCGCGGCAAGGCGGCACAACCGAAATGAGACAACGTCAATAGTGCTGACGTTCATGTCGGGTGGACAGCCGGTTGCGAGTGTTGCAAGACGACTTCCAATTAACAACAAGAGAGGACCTCCCATGGACTTCACGATGTCTGATCGCCAGAACGAATGGCGCAACCGCGTTATCGCGTTCATGGACAAGCACGTTCGCCCCGCGGCTCCGATCTACAAGGAGCAGGACGCCAAGGGTGACCGCTGGAAAGTGATTCCGGTCCTCGAAGACCTGAAGAAGAAGGCGAAGGCCGAAGGCCTCTGGAACATGTTCATGCCGCCAAACGAGCATGAAGACGATGAATTCCGCGGCGCAGGCCTGACCAACCTTGAGTATGCGCCGCTCGCGGAGCAGATGGGTCACTTCTACTGGGCCTCCGAAGTGTTCAACTGCTCGGCGCCAGATACCGGCAACATGGAAGTGTTCATGCGGTATGGCTCCAAGGAGCAGAAGCGCCAGTGGCTGAAGCCGCTGATGAACGGCGAAATCCGCTCTGCGTTCCTGATGACCGAGCCGGCGGTGGCGTCATCCGACGCGACCAACATCGAAACCAGCATCAAGCGCGACGGCGATCACTACGTCATCAACGGCCGCAAGTGGTGGTCATCCGGCGCAGGTGACCCGCGCTGCAAGATCACGATCCTGATGGGCAAGACCGATCCGGGCGCTGCGAAGCACCAGCAGCAGTCGCAGATCCTCGTTCCGCTCGACACGCCCGGCATCACGATCGAGAAGATGCTGCCGGTGTTCGGCTTCGACGACGCGCCCCACGGCCATGCGCAGATATTGCTCGAGAATGTGCGCGTGCCAGCCAGCAATATCCTGCTTGGCGAAGGCCGCGGCTTCGAAATCGCTCAGGGCCGCCTCGGTCCGGGCCGCATCCATCATTGCATGCGCACGATCGGCGCAGCCGAAGCTGCGCTCGAAAAAATGGTCAAGCGTCTGTCCTCGCGCACGGCGTTCGGCAAGAAGATCATCGAGCAGTCGGTGTGGGAACAGCGCATCGGCGAAGCGCGCACCAATATCGATATGACCCGTCTGCTCTGCCTCAAGGCGGCGGACATGATGGACAAGGTCGGCAACAAGGCCGCGCAACTCGAGATTGCGATGATCAAGGTCGCGGCGCCGAACATCGCGCTCAAGATCATCGACGATGCAATCCAGGCATTCGGCGCTGCGGGCGTATCCGACGAAGCTGGTCTCGCGAAGTCCTACGCTGGCATCCGCACGCTGCGTCTGGCGGACGGACCCGACGAGGTTCACAACCGGGCCATTGCGCGGCTTGAGCTTCGGAAGTATTCCAATCAATAACTGAAATAAAAAGATTGGGAGACGGTATGGGTCTCGGTGTGAGGAACGACGCTGATTTCTCCGGCACAATGCCGGTGGAGGAGCGCCATCGTGTGAATGAAGCGAATCTGGCCGACTGGATGGCCTCGCATGTCGAGGGTTATGCAGGGCCGCTCACGATCACGCAGTTCAAGGGCGGGCAGTCGAATCCGACCTACCGCCTCGACACACCGAAGACCTCTTACGTGATGCGGCGTAAGCCGTTCGGCAAACTTCTGCCGTCGGCTCACGCCGTGGATCGTGAGTTCAAGGTGATCGCGGCCCTGCATGCGCAGGGCTTCGAGGTCGCGCGCGCCTATGCTCTGTGCATGGACGATGCCGTGATCGGCGCGGCCTTCTACATCATGTCGATGGAAGAGGGGCGCGTGTTCTGGAATCCGACGTTGCCGGATCTTGCGCCTGCCGAACGGCGGGCGGTGTTCACGTCGAAGATCGAAACACTGGCGAAGCTGCACAGCTATGAGCCGGACAAGATCGGCCTCGGCGACTTCGGCAAGCCGGGCAATTATTTCGCGCGTCAGGTCGACCGCTGGAGCAAGCAGTACCGCGCCTCGGAAACCGATCCGATTCCGGAGATGGACAAGCTGATGGAATGGCTGCCGAAGACGGTGCCGGAGCAGAAGCGCGTCTCGGTGGTGCACGGCGATTATCGTCTCGACAACATGATCTTTCATTCGGACAAGCCGAAGGTGAAGGCCGTGCTCGACTGGGAGTTGTCGACGCTCGGCGATCCCATGGCGGATTTCGCCTACCTGCTGATGCAGTGGACCATGCCGGGACTGGAAGGCGCGGATTTCAAGGCGCTCAACATTCCGAACATGGAAGAGGCCGAGGCGATTTATTGCAAGGCGGCGGGCGTGCCGCCGATCGCCGACCTCAACTGGTATTTCTCCTACAACCTGTTCCGGCTCGCCGGCATCGTGCAAGGAATTGCCAAGCGTATCCAGGACGGCACCGCAGCCAACGCCAAGGCGGCTGAGTCCGCGTCGCGGCGCATCCCGCTGGCGCAGGCGTCATGGGCTTACGCGCAGAAGGCGGGCGCCAGCTAACGCAATCAAGACAGATACAGTGTGGCGCGGCATCGCGCGCATTTTCAATTCCTGAAACTCCGGAGAACGTCATGGGTCGCCTCGAGGGCAAGTCCGTCATCATCACCGGCGCAGGCAGCGGCATCGGCCGCGCGGCATCGCTGATGTTCACGAAGGAAGGCGCGAAGCTGATCGCGGTGGACAAGACCGAGGGCGTGAAGGAAACCGTCGAGCAGGTGCGCAAGGCCGGCGGCACCGCCGAGGCTGTCATCGCGGACGCGGGATCCGAGGCCGATGTGAAGGCCTACATCGCGAAGGCGATCTCAACTTACGGCAAGCTCGATGCGATCTGGGCCAACGCCGGAATCGGCGGCGGGCTGATCCCGCTTGCGGAGCAGACGCCGGAGCATTGGCAGGAAGTCCTGCGTGTCAACCTGATCGGGCCGTTCCTCGCGGTGAAGCATTCGATTCCGCACATGGTGAAGCAGGGGCACGGCGCGATTGTCTGCACGGCATCGGTAGCGGGCCTGAAGGCGAACGCCAGCGGTCATCCCTATGCCGCGAGCAAGGCGGGTGTCATCAGCCTTGTGCAGACCACGGCGTATTCTCTCTCGGGCACCAACGTCCGCATCAACGCGGTTTGCCCCGGACTGATCGAGACCGGTATGACCAAACCGATTTTCGACAACGCCAAGGAGCGCGGCACCGAAGGCAAGATCGGTCAGCTCAATCCGCTCAAGCGTCCGGGCCGGCCGCATGAACTCGCGGCGATGGGGCTGTTCCTCGCCAGCGACGAGGCATCCTATGTCAACGGTCAGGCGTTTCCGGTCGACGGCGGGCTCACCGCGTCGATGCCTTACGCCGGCAAGCCGATCTGATGTCGCAGTCTCCCGCCAAACCATTCGTCGCGCAGCACGCCGTTCCTGCGGGCGTCACGTCGACGCGCTGGTGGTGGGTGCGTCACGCGCCGGTGCGCGAGGACGGTGGCAATATCTATGGCCAGTCCGACATTGGCTGCGATTGCAGCGACAAGGTCGTGTTCGCGGGCGTTGCGAAATTCCTGCCGCGGAATGCCGTCTGGTTTTCCAGCAACCTGAAGCGCACGCATCAAACCGCCGCTGCGATCTGGGCGGCGGGGTTGGCAAAGCCCGATCAAATGCATCAGGACAAGGCCTTCGCCGAGCAGGATCTCGGCGAATGGCAGGGCATGAACCGTGCGGCGTTCTTCGCGGCGCGTCCGGCGTCGATAGCAAGTTACTGGTTCGCGCCCGCCGACGAACGCGCGCCGGGCGGTGAGAGCTTCAACGATCTGTCAGACCGGACGGTGGCCGGTATCGCGCGCATCAACGCCGCTCACGCGGGCAGGGACGTCATCTGCGTGTCGCATGGCGGCCCGATCAAGGCGGCCATCGCGCACGCGCTCGGGCTTGAAGCAGGCGCAGGCTTTGCCTTCACCATCGATAATTGTTCTGTGACGCGGCTGGATTATCTGTCGAGTGAGGGGCACAGCGGCTGGCGCGTGCCGATGATCAACCAGCAGCCGTGGATCGCAAGCCATGCCCACGACGCCATGCATCAGCCGGCCGGGCCGGAAGTCACCAACAAGCTCGGATAATCAATAACGGCGCCACGCCGGAACATCACAGGGGAGAGAAACGCATGACCTTGTTCGACATGACCGGAAAATCGGCAGTCATCACCGGATCGACCAAAGGCATCGGCCGCGCCATTGCGGAGCGCATGGTGGAGCACGGCGCGAAGGTCGTGATTTCGTCGCGCAAGCAGGATCAATGCGATCAGGTCGCTAAAGAGATCAACGACAAGTACGGAAAGGGCAAGGCGATCGCCGTTGCCGCGAATATTTCAAGCAAGGAGAATCTCCAGAACCTTGTCGATGAGAGCACCAGGGCCTACGGCAAGATCGACGTGCTGGTCTGCAACGCGGCGTCGAATCCGTATTACGGACCGCTTGCCGGTATCTCGGACGATCAGTTCAACAAGATTCTCAGCAACAACATCGTCGCCAACAACTGGATCATCAGCATGGTTGTACCGCAGATGATCGAACGCAAGGACGGCTCGATCATCATCGTGTCGTCGATCGGCGGCCTGAAGGGCTCGACCATTCTCGGCGCTTACGCGATCTCGAAGGCCGCCGACATGCAGCTCGCGCGCAATCTCGCGTGTGAGTACGGCCCGCACAATGTGCGCGTGAATTGCATCGCGCCGGGCCTGATCAAGACCGATTTCGCCAAGGCGCTGTGGGACAATCCCGATAATCTGAAGGCGTCCACCGCGCGCTCGCCGCTGCTGCGCATCGGCATTCCCGATGAAATCGCAGGCGCGGCGGTGTTCCTGGGTTCGGCCGCGGGCAACTTCATGACCGGCCAGTCGATGGTGATCGACGGCGGCGCAACGATTAGTTGAATCATTGGCGGTCACTTGTCCCGGACGCGGTGCAGCGCGCTTGCGCTGCTCCGCAGAGCCGGGACCGTACGAAAGATTGCTCTTGCAACGGCCCCGGATCAGCGTCGCAACGTTTCACGTTGCGCCGCGTCCGGGGCAAGAAGTTCACTCCACGGCCGCATAGACGAGGCTGCGCACCAGCGTGCGGAAGTATTCGCGCTGGCCCGGACCCTGCGACAGGAAGATCGCGAACAGGTCTTCCTTCGGATCGATCCAGAAGAACGTGCCCGCCACCCCGCTCCAGAAAAATTGCCCGACCGAGCCCGCATATGGGGCCAGACCTGCATCGGTTCGGACGGCGAAGCCGAGGCCGAACCCGTGACCGGGCGGAAGCAGGTGGGACTCCACCTTGACGCCTGAAGCGAGATGGTTGGACGCCATCAACGCGAGTGTCGTGCGTCCGATGATGCGATTGCCGTCGAGCGCGCCGCCGTTCAGCAGCATCTGGCAGAAGCGGGCGTAGTCCATCGCGGTCGACACCAGTCCGCCGCCGCCGGATTCCATCTTCGGAATTTCCAGCGGATCGAACAGTGCCACCTTGTCGCCGGTCCAGGGATCGGTGGGGAAAGGCTCTGCGATGCGCGGCTTGTTGCTTTCCGCGGTGTGAAAACCGGTCTCGTTCATCTGGAGCGGGCTAAGAATGCGCTCGCTGAGGAAGGCGCTGAGTGTCTTGCCGGAGACCACCTCGATGACGCGGCCCAGAATATCGGTCGAGCGGCTGTAGTTCCATTCCGCGCCCGGCTGGCACATCAACGGCATGCTGGCGATCAGTTTGGCGTGCTCTTCGCTGGTGATGTCGCGGCGGAAGGTCTTCGCCTTCGCATACATCCGTTGCACCATGCCGGCCCCGGTGATCTCGTAGGAGATGCCCGAAGTGTGGCGCAACAGATCCTGAATCGTGATCGGGCGGACCGGCAGTGCAAACTCGAGTTGGCCGTTGCGCTCGATACCGACCTTCTGACTGGCGAATTCCGGAATGTACTTCGCAAGCGGATCGTTCAGCAGCAGATAGCCGTCCTCGACCAGCATCATGATGCCGAGCGACACCAGCGGCTTGGTCATCGAGAAGATGCGGAAGATGCTGTTCGTCGCCATCGGCGCGCTGTCAGCGGGATTTTGCTTGCCCTGTGCTTCGAACCAGCCGATCTGTCCGCGCCGCGCGACCATCGACACCACGCCGGGCGTCGTGCCCTTGTCGATCTCGCGCTGGTAAGCGTCGCGCATCCGCTGCAGGCGAAGCGGGGAAAGCCCGATGCTGTCCGGCTTTGCGGAAGGAAGGGCGGGCGTTGCTTTGGCGGCGGTCGGCGATGCGTGGACGTTCATGGGGTCTCCGGCGTTTCTTGGTGTTCGCCGGCAGGCGCAAGCCTTACTTACCCAGCGGTATGCCGAGATTGGTCCAGAACATCGCAATTGGCCAGTGGCGATAGGGCAACATCGAGAGCGGGAGGGCTGCGCCTAGCCGCAGACTTCGGCGTTGTACATCATCCCTTGATAGCCGGGCCTTCGCTCGATCCGGCAGCCCTTTGCGACTGTCCGGCATCCGCCTTGGCCGCAGATGTATTGACCTCCGCCCGATGACTTCGGCTGTTCTGCGGGTCTGTCAGCCGTTCCTTTTCCGGAATCGCGCTTGGCGACCGGCTTCTTCACCTCTATGCGCTCGCAGGTATTGTCGTCGCCGACCTCGAAGCCCGCCTTGCAGGTGATCTTGACGCAGCGCTCGCCGTCGGCCTTGAAGCCGTGGTCGCAGATTAGCGGGCAGATGCGCGCCGTTTTGCTTTTCACGACATCCAGCGCGTCGAGGCTCGCCACCTTGACGTCTAGCTTGGTGCCGGCGCTCTGGTTGAATAGCGCCATCGATTTCTGCGCGGCCGCATTCCAGTTGCCGTCGACGGCGCCGGTGTTGCAGCCGACGCGGCGCAGCTCGGTTTGCAGCAGGCGAGGGACGTCGGCCACCGCGACAGCAGTTGGAGGTTCAGCTTTGGGCGCGGTTTGGGTTGCCTGATCGGGCGGCGTTAGGGTTGCGACCACCGTTCTTTGCTCCGCAGCCTTTGTCTCAGCAGCCTTTGCCTCCGCTGTCTTTGTCTTCTCGGCGGCAATGCGGGCGTCCTCGGCGGCTTTGGCCTGCGCCGCGGCTTTCACCTTCTCGGCTTCAACGACCTTCGTGTCTTCGAGAGCCTTCTTTTTCTCGGCGGCAACGCGTGCCTCTTCGGCAGCCTTGGCTTGCGCCGCGGCCTTGGCCTGCTCGGCGGCCTTCGCGCCTTCGATGGCGAGGCGCGTCTGTTCGTCCTGCGCCACCCGGGCCTTTTCAGTGGCCTTAAGACGGGCTTCCTCGGCGGCGAGCTTATTGCGCTGGGCCTGCGCCAGCTTGGCATAGAAGCCGTCGGGATAAGTGGCGATGAAGTAGTCCCAGGCTTCATGGGTTCCCACCTGAAGCGCCAACTCGTAATCGCGGCGGATCGCGGAGGTCGCGTCGGTCGGCGCCGCAGGGGCAACAGTCGCGGCCGCCGGAGTGGCGACAACCGGCACGAGGGCGACATCGTTGCCGCCGAGCGAACCGTAGACGAAAGGCTCCTGTTTGTTGGCGGTCGCTTTCAGCACGTCGTCGCGGACGTAGCCGAACGCCTTGCGCAGATCGAGGCCCGGTTTTGGCAGATGCTTGATCAGCGCGGACGTAAACGGGCTGTTCCTGCTTTCGCCGTCGGACGCGGTCGATCCGGCTTTCGCCGCAAAGGCGATCAGGGTGTTGGGGCTGGACGGTTCAACCTTGGCAAGACCACGGCTCACCGCGCGCGATCCGATGGTCCGCTTCATCGACTTGTTGAAGGGATTGTCGCGGCAGGCATCGAGAATGGCGAGCCGCAATTGCTTGGCGGGCTCCATGACCGTCAGGATGCGGTCGAGCGAGATAGCTTCATCATAAGCGTCGATGTCGCGCTCAAGGCTTGCATCAACCGGGATCAGGTAATTGGTGCCGTCGATCTCGATGCCGTGACCGGCGTAATAGACCACCGCGACGTCGGCATCGCGTGCCTTGTCGGAAAAATCCCGCAGCGCGCGGCGCATCTCGTTGGCCTTGAGGTCGCGCCGTGAATCGATCACGTCGAAGCCCGCGCTTTTTAGCGTAGCCGTCATGGCGGCGGCATCGTTCGCGGGATTCGTCAGCGGGGTGACGCCCTGATAGGCGGAGTTTCCGATGACCAACGCGACGCGTTTTTCAGCGAGGGCGTCAATGCAGCTCCCGGCCAACAACACTGTTGCCAGAAAAATGGATCGGAAGCGCAAATGGACCTCGTGAAAATTGCTCAAAGTGTGCTCCGCCGTCTAACTCACGTTACAAAGGTCCGTGGTGCTCGTTTTACTTTGGTCTATCCTGACATCTGACATGGTCAATTGCAGACCTCGTGCTGCGTCGTTCCCACATTTCTAGCCGATGAAACAGTCTGCAGCTTGCAGCCCTTTCGCACCGGCCTACAGCCGCCGTTATCGCATAAAATTTGCCCAGATGACTCTGCCGCTTTCGGCCTGGCAGTCTCTTCCCGCGCTATTGGCTTTGCAGGCTTCTTCACCTCGATGCGTTCGCAGGTGTTGTCGTCCCCGACCTCGAAGCCCGCCTTGCAGGTGATCTTGGCGCAGCGTTCGCCGTCGGCCTTGAAGCCGTGATCGCAGATCAGCGGGCAGATGCGCGCTGTCTTGCTTTTCACGACATCCAGCGCGTCGAGGCTCGCAACCTTGACTTCGATTTTGGTGCCGGCGCTTTTGTTGAACAGCGCCATCGATTTCTGGGCAGCCGCGTTCCAGTTGCCGTCGACCGCACCGGTGTTGCAGCCGACGCGGCGCAGTTCGGTTTGCAGCAGGCGAGGGATGTCGGCGGCCGCGACGGCGGTTGCCGGTTCTGTCTTGGGCGCGGCTTGAGTTGCCTGATCCGGCGGCGTCAGGGCTGCGATCTTGGCTTTTTGCTCCGCGGCCTTTGCGTCCGCCTTCTCGGTGGCGATGCGGGCGTCCTCGGCGGCCTTGGCCTGCGCCGCGGCTTTCACCTTCTCGGCTTCAACGACCTTCGTGTCTTCGAGAGCCTTCTTTTTCTCTGCGGCAACGCGCGCCTCCTCGGCGGCCCTGGCTTGCGCCGCAGCCTTGGCCTGCTCGGCGGCCTTGGCACCCTCGATGGCGAGGCGCGTCTGCTCGTCCTGCGCCACCCGGGCTTTTTCAGTGGCCTTGAGACGGGCTTCCTCGGCGGTCAGCTTGTTGCGCTGGGCCTGCGCCAGCTTGGCGTAGAAACCGTCGGGATAGGTGGCGATGAAGAAGTCCCATGCCTCGCGCGTGCCGACCCGTTCGGCGAGTTCGTAATCGCGCCGGATCGCGGAATTCGAATCGGTGCTGGCGGCAGGCGCCGTGGCCGTCGCAGGTGCTGCCACGGCCGGCACCAGCGCGACATCGTTGCCGCCGAGCGATCCGTAGACGAAAGGTTCCTGCTTGTTGTTGGTGACTTTCAGAACATCGTCGCGGACGTATCCGAACGCCTTGCGCAGATCGAGGCCGGGGGTCGCGAGATGTTTCACCAGCGCGATGGCGAACGGGCTGTTCTTGCTCTCGCCGTCGGAGGCGGTGAAGCCGGCCTTCGCGGCGAAGGCGATCATGGTGTTCGGGCTTGAAGGCTCGACCTTGGCGAGCCCGCGTCCGATGGCGCGCGCGCCGACGGTGCGTTTCATCGTCTTTGAAAACGGATTGTCGCGGCAGGCATCGAGGATGACGAGGCGCAACTGCTTGGCCGGCTCGACGGCGACCAGAATGCGGTCGAGCGCGAATGTCTCGTCATAGACGTCGGTGTCGCGATCCAGCTGGGCATCGATGGGGATCAGGTAATTATTGCCATCGACCTCGATGCCGTGACCCGCGTAATAGACCACCGCGATGTCGGCATCGCGCGCCTTGTCGGCAAAATCCCGCAGCGCGCGACGCATGGCGATCGCGGACAGATCGTTGCGGGATTCAACGACATCGAATTTGGCATTCTTGAACGTCGCTGCCATGGCCGCGGCATCGTTGGCGGGGTTCGCGAGCCGCGCGACGTTCTGATAGTCCGAATTGCCGATGACCAGTGCAACGCGCTTTTCCGCCAGCCCGACAGTCGAACTGAACACCAAAGCGATTGTCCCTAACAGGACTGAATGGATGAAGCGCAAGGCTAGTCACCCCGAGTAGCTAAAAAACAAATAAGTCCAGCAATTGGCTATATTTACCAAAAAAGCCGCCACTTCTCAACATGTCTTCAGTCGTTGGCCGGGTTTTCTTGCTCAAAACCATACGTTTTAGGCGCGCCTGACCTGGCCCGGGTTCAATCCCGCGGCTCGTTTTTTGGCGCCACCAGGCTGATATGGCAGACAACGCCCGACGGCGGATAACGGAAACTGCTGTCGCCGCCCAACTGCCGGCTGAGATTGGCGATCAGCCGCGTGCCGAAGCCTTCTTCCTCAGGCGGGTGGACGACCGGCCCGCCGCTCTCGCTCCATATCAGACTGATGGCCGTGCCTTGCGGCTCGTCGCGCGTCATCCAGCCGATGGTAACGCGGCCGGTCTCGTTCGACAGAGCGCCGTACTTGAGCGCGTTGGTGCAGAGTTCGTGCATGATCATCGCCATCGGCACGGCCGTTGTCGGGGGCAAGTCCACCGGCGGCCCCGAAATCACGACACGATGCCCCCGTTCCTCCTGCAACGGAGCCATCGCGGCTTCGGCCACCTCGGACAGATCGGCGTGCTGCCAGTTCTTCCGGGTCAGCAGATCGTGGCCGCGCACCAGCGCCTGTAGGCGATCATGGAATTGGCGCAGTGCTTCCGGTCCCTGACTGTGACGAAAGCTCAAGGATGCAATGGACTGCACGGTGGCGAGTGTATTCTTGACGCGATGCGCGAGTTCGTGAACCAGAATCTCGCGGCGTTCCTCCGCGGTGGCGCGTTGTTCCTCGCGCATCGCGTTCTCGTCCATCAGCCGGTCGAAGGTCTGTCCGAGAATTCCGATCTCGTCGCTGCGGCCGACGATGCCGGTTCGCGCCGCGTCATGGCCGCGCCGCCACGCTTCCGCGGTCGCCACCATGCGCATCAGCGGCCTGCGGATGATGCCTTCGCCGACGAGCCATGCCAGCAGGAATGCGACCGCGGTTCCCAGCGCGAACAGCGCGAAGCTGTTACGCACGGCGCGGTCGATCGGCCCGAAGGCTTCCTCGCGCGAGATGCCGCTGCTGACATACAGGCCGAATGGTGTGAGGGCAGCCGGCACATAGCCGACAATGCGGGAGATGCCGTCGAGACCGACAATGTCTTCAGCGCTCGCCACGGAGTTGTCGATCCGGCCGAGGCTGTCGCTGAGCTTTGCGCCGATATATTTTTCGCCGAACGGTTCGCGGGAGACCACAATGCCGTTGCGGTCTGCAATCACGATCGTTCCGCCTTGCGGCACGCCGCGCTGCTTCAACCGCCGGCCGAGCCACTCAAGATCGAGACCGGCGGCTACGGCGCCCTCGACCTTGCCGTCGCGGATGATCGGCATCGCCATCGGAATGACGTTCCGGTCCGACACCTTGCTGGCGATGAATGTTCCGATCGCGAACTTCTTCTGATCGATGGCCTGACGAAAGTAATCGCGGTTTGCGAGATTTGGCGAAGCCAGACTCGGTTCGCTGAAGCAGCGGATGTTGCCGTCCAGTCCAACGATCAGAATGGATGTCAGCGGCTCGACGTTGGGGCGGACCCGGACGATATAGTCGGTGCAGGCGGTGCTATTGAGCCGGCTGACCTCGTCCGCCTCTGCGACGGCGTGCATCGCGCTCTGGATGCCGCCGAAAATCTGCTCGATCTCGGACACGACGACCTGCGCGTTACGCAATGCATCGGCGCGTACTTCGGCGTAGCGCGCATTCCGGAGGTCGAAAGCGCCATAGCTGACTGCCGCGAGGCCGGGCAGGGACACAACGAGGGTAAGCGCCAGCAGTCGGTGGGTAAGCGACATGCTGCCTATTGCATTGCGAAGCGGCAAACCGATTCTTTCCCCACCCGTTTGAGCTTTGTCGCAGCCTACGCGGCGCGCCGGATGGCGGCAATCGCTGGAGACGGGGTTCCTTGAGAGGAAATTTCTGAGGGAAATCGCCCCTAAAATCGCCAAGACAGGGCGTGACGGAGCGAAAATGGTTCGCTATAGAGGCGGCCTGTAGGAGCGTAGCTCAGTTGGTAGAGCATCGGTCTCCAAAACCGAGGGTCGCAGGTTCGAGCCCTGCCGCTCCTGCCAGTAAAAAATTCACTTACTGGCAGAACGTCTTCTTCTCCCAACCATTTTTGACAGCTGCAAAGCGGTGTTCGCGCGCGACCCTGTGGGTCCGGATCAGTAGCCGCGGCGTCTGGCCGGCTGCGATTGCTGATCGGGCCGCGTGAACTGAAGCCGCCAGTTGGTCGAGCAGGTTCCATTCGAACCCCGCGCCGTCATCTGGCATTGTTCCATCGTCGAGAAATCGCAACGCTCGATGTAAGCGCCCCAGCCTTCGGTCGCCGTCACGCAGTAAGGATACTCCACCGCTTCGGCGCGCGCGCCGAACAGCGTCGCTGTCGCAAGCACGGCCAGTGCAATCATGGATTTTCGCATATGATTCCTCCCGGATCGTTGGGCCATGATTTACCAGAACGGCCAAAGTCCGCTCGAACGAATCCGCGTGATCGAATGCCGCTTCTTTTCGATCGACCACGGAATAAAGAACATGAGCAGGTGAACGAAAACGAGGTCTTGACCGGTTCTTGGCCGGCCCGGGCTACCCGTCCATCCGAAGTGTCCGGCGAGGGCGAAAATCGGAGGTTCGCGGGTTCCGGTGTTGCCGGATTTGGCCTGACAGGCAGGGCCTTTTCCGGCCTTTGGGTCTTTTCCCGTACCTTGACCTGACGCCCGTCCCGCAGTAGATAACGGCACCTGCTGCTGGCCCGTTTTGACGGATATCCGGCGCGGCATTGAAATCCCCGGACAATCGAGCCCGCTTTGCGGCTCATCCTTCAAAAGAGGTTGGGCGCACGAGAGGGCTGTCCGGATTCCTGAAATACCTGAAATCACGCCAGGAAACGACGTTCCCGGCATTATGGATGCGGATCACCGACGATGGCTTTCAGCCCGTTCAAATTCCTGCAGGAAGTGCGCACGGAGACCGCCAAGGTCACCTGGCCGACCCGCCGCGAAACCGTGATCACCACGATCATGGTCTTCATTATGGTCGCGGTGTCCTCGATCTTCTTTTTCGTCGCGGACCAGATCATTCGCGTCCTGGTTACTTTCATTCTTGGCATTCAGGCCTGAGCGCGGAACCGAAACAATGAGCATGCGCTGGTACATCGTTCACGCCTATTCGAACTTCGAAAAGAAGGTCTCCGAATCCATTCGCGAGCAGGCCAAGCAGCGTGGACTTGAAGACCTGTTCGAACAGGTGCTGGTGCCGACCGAGAAGGTCACGGAAGTGCGCCGCGGCCGCAAGATCGACGCTGAGCGCAAGTTCTTCCCGGGCTATGTGCTGGTGAAGATGAACCTCACCGACGAGGCGTTCCATCTCATCAAGAACACGCCCAAGGTGACGGGCTTCCTCGGCGCGGAAAACAAGCCGATGCCGATTTCGGAAGCCGAGGCCATGCGCATCCTGCATCAGGTGCAGGAAGGCGTTGAGCGGCCGAAGGCGTCGGTGTCGTTCGAGATCGGCGAGAACGTTCGCGTGGCCGATGGCCCGTTTGCGTCGTTCTCCGGCGTGGTCGAGGAAATCGACGAGGCGCGCTCGCGCGTGAAGGTCGCGGTGTCGATCTTCGGACGTGCGACGCCGGTCGAACTGGAATTCGGTCAGGTCGAAAAGGTCTGATCGTTTCCGTCCCTGCGATTGCAAGGACGGTGAGAATGCCGTGGGAGGAGACAGCCGGTCGCCAGCCGCCTGTTGAACCGCACCACGGTCCTAAGAAGGTCCGGAATGGTCCGGATCGTTTGAAGGAGTAAAGCATGGCTAAGAAAGTGACCGGATACCTGAAGCTTCAGGTGCCGGCCGGTGCGGCGAACCCGTCGCCACCGATCGGTCCCGCGCTCGGTCAGCGCGGCCTCAACATCATGGAATTCTGCAAGGCGTTCAACGCGCAGACGCAGAAGGAAGAAAAGAACACCCCGATCCCGGTGGTCATCACCATTTATGCGGACCGGTCGTTCACGTTTGAAATGAAGACCCCGCCGATGTCTTACTTTCTCAAGCAGGCGGCGAAGATCCAGTCCGGCTCCAAGCTGCCGGGCCGCGACTCCGCGGGCAAGGTGACCTCTGCGCAAATTCGCGAGATCGCCGAGAAGAAGATGAAGGATCTCAACTGTGACACCGTCGAAGCAGCCATGAAAATGGTTGAGGGCTCTGCCCGTTCGATGGGTCTCCAGGTGGCGGGGTAACGATCATGGCAATTGGCAAGAAGCTCGCGAAGGCTCGCGAGGGCATCGATCGCGAACATCTCTATCCGCTCACCGAAGCGATCAAGATGGTGAAGGAGCGCGTCAGCGCGAAGTTCGACGAGACCATCGAGATTGCGATCAATCTCGGCGTCGATCCGCGTCACGCCGACCAGATGGTCCGTGGCGTCGTCACTCTCCCGAACGGCACCGGCCGCACGTTGCGCGTCGGCGTGTTCGCGCGTGGCGCCAAGGCTGACGAAGCCAAGGCAGCAGGCGCAGACGTTGTCGGTGCTGAAGACCTCGTTGAAAAGGTGCAGGGCGGTACGATCGACTTCGATCGTTGTATCGCAACCCCTGACATGATGCCGCTGGTCGGTCGTCTCGGTAAGGTGCTCGGCCCGCGTGGCATGATGCCGAACCCGAAGATCGGCACCGTCACCATGGACATCGCCAACGCGGTCAAGGGCGCCAAGGGCGGCTCGGTCGAGTTCCGCGTCGAGAAGGCCGGCATCGTGCAGGCCGGCATCGGCAAGGCGTCGTTCTCGGAAGAGAAGCTCGTCGAGAACATCAGGGCACTGGCCGACGCAGTCGTGAAGGCGAAGCCTGCGGGCTCCAAGGGCACCTACGTGCAGCGCATCGCCGTTTCGTCGACGATGGGTCCGGGCGTCAAGGTCGAGCCGGGCAGCCTCAACTCCTGATCGACGCGAGCATATGAATGTTTGAAAGGCGGAGCAGGATCAAACCTGTTCCGCCTTTTTCTTTGGAAGTTCTGCTGGAAGACGAAACATGCCCGAGCAAGTCCTGATCTATTCGCGTTTTCCAAAAGCCCAGATGGTGCGCATCGGCGAGCATTACGAATTGCTCGACGGCATGGGCAAGCCGCCGATCGAAACGTTCACAGCCGAACAGTTGAAACCGATCCGCGCGATGATCACGGCGGGCGGGCAGGTGATCCCGTCGTCGGTGCTCGACACGCTGCCGTCGCTGCGTGCGATCATCTGCTACGGCACCGGCTATGACGGCGTCGATCTGGCGGAAGCCGCACGGCGGAATATCGCCGTCGGCAACAGCCCGGCCGCGAATGCTGCCTCTGTCGCAGATCTGGCCATGACGCTGATGCTGGCCACAACGCGCCGCTTGTTGCCTGCGGACGACTATGTTCGCAGCGGCGGATGGTCGGGTGCGAAGCCGTCGCCGTCGATGCGGCCGGGTCCGGGCATGACCGGGCGCAAGATCGGCGTCTACGGGATGGGCGAAATCGGCCGCAAGATCGCGGCGCGCTGCGCGGCGTTCGAGACCGAGGTGGGCTATTACAGCCGCAGCAGGCACGACGTGCCGTATGCCTATCACGCGTCGCTCGCCGCGCTGGCGGAATGGTCCGACATTCTGATGATTGCGGTTCGCGCGGGAGCCGACACGCAGCATGCCGTCAACGCCGACATTCTGAAGAAGCTCGGTCCGCAAGGGACGGTCGTCAACATTTCACGCGGCTCGGTGATCGACCAGAAGGCGCTGGTGGCTGCGCTTGAGAACAATGTGATCGCCGGCGCGGGTCTCGACGTTTACGAAAAAGAACCGCACGCACCGGACGCGCTGACGAAATTTTCGAATGTCGTGCTGACGCCGCACATCGGAGGACACACGGTCGAGTCGCATGTCGCCATGCAGGATTGCGTGCTAGCCAATCTGGATGCTTTTTTTTCGGGCAAGCCGCTGCGCTATCCGGTGACGTGATACCGAAAAATAAAACTGTCATCATCTATGTCGTGGATGCTGACATATGTAGGAAGCCGCAACGCAGATTGCGAGGCTTCGTTCCTTGCACGCGGAAAAATATTCAGCGCTGCGCTGCACATTAGTTTGATTGCTGCTTAGAACGAGTCGAATGTAGACTCGCCTTCTGACGTCATCAGAAGGAATGCGGCCATGGCGGCCTTTACACTCAAGATCAACGGCGGCGAACATCGTGTGGATGTCGACCCGCAAACACCTCTTCTCTGGGCTATCCGCGACGGCGCGGGATTGATGGGCACCAAGTATGGCTGCGGAGTCGCGCAATGCGGCGCGTGCACCGTGCATGTCGACGGCCAGCCGATGCGATCATGTTCGCTGCCGGTGTCGGCGGTCGGCGCAAGCGAGATCACCACCATCGAAGGCATCAAGAGCCGCGAGGCTCAGGCCGTGCAGAAGGCATGGGTCGCACTCGATGTGCCCCAATGCGGTTATTGCCAGTCCGGCCAGATCATGAGCGCGACGTCGCTGCTCGAACTCAACCCGAAACCGAATGATCGCGACATCGATCTCGCGATGAATGGCAATATCTGCCGCTGCGCCGCTTATGTCCGCATTCGTGCCGCGATCCACGATGCCGCCAAGTCGCTGGAGGGCTGAGCCATGAACGTGCATATCAAAGACACCATCAAGTCTGCGTCCTCGCTCTCGCGGCGGAATCTTCTGAAGGGCGGAGCCGGCCTCGTGCTCGGAGTGTATCTCGCACGGAGCGGCAAGGCATTCGCGCAAGGCGCGCCGGCCGCGGCGCAGGTGAACATCACGCCGAACACCTTTCTGATCATCAAGCCGGACAACACGGTGACGGTGCTCTGCAAGCACATCGAGATGGGGCAGGGTCCGTTCACCGGCATGGCGACGCTCGTGGCCGAGGAACTCGATGCGGACTGGGCGCAGATGCGCGCGGATCACGCGCCATCCAATCCGGTTCTTTACAAGAATTTGGCGTTCGGCGTGCAGGGTACGGGTGGTTCCACAGCGATCGCCAATTCCTACGAACAGATGCGCAAGGTCGGCGCGGCCGCGCGCGAAATGCTGGTGGCTGCGGCGGCCAGCGAATGGAATGTGCCTGCGGCTGAAATCACGGTCGAGAACGGCGTCATCAAGCATCCGTCCGGCAAGGAAGGCCGCTTCGGCGCGTTCGCCGAGAAGGCGAATGCATTGCCGGTGCCAGCCAATCCGAAACTGAAAGACCCGTCGGCGTTCAAGCTGATCGGCAAGGAAGGCGTGGTCAAGCGTCTCGACAGCTTCGAGAAGTCAAACGGGACCGCGGTCTACACGCTCGACATTCACGAACCGGACATGCTGACGGTGCTGATTGCGCGGCCGCCGCGCTTCGGTGCTAAGGTTGTCTCGTTTGACGCGACGGCTGCGAAGGCGGTGCAGGGCGTCGTCGATTTCAAGACCGTACCGAGCGGCGTCGCGGTTTACGCCAAGGGTTTCTGGCCTGCGAAAACGGCGCTCGATCTGCTGAAGATCACATGGGACGACAGCAAAACCGAAAAGCGCGGCACGCAACAAATCCTGGCCGACTTCCGCGCGCTGTCGAAGACGCCCGGCAAGGTGGTCAAGTCGGACGGCGACATGGAGGCCGAGCTTGCGAAGCCCGGCGGACGCGTTATCGAAGCCGAATTCGTGTTTCCATATCTTGCGCATGCGCCGATGGAGCCGCTGAATGCTTTCCTGAAATGGGAAGGCGATACGGTCTATGCGCGCTATGGCAGCCAGTTCCCGACGCCGGATCATGCAGCTATCGCCCAGGTGCTGGGCCTTCCGATGGAAAAGGTGCGGTTGCAGACGATCCTGGCCGGCGGAAGTTTCGGCCGCCGCGCGCAACAGACGACGCATATAGCGATTGAGCTCGCCGAAGTCGCCAAGGCGATCGGTCCCGGCAAGGCCGTCAAGCTGGTCTGGACGCGTGAGGACGACATGCGCGGTGGTTACTATCGTCCGTTCAGCGTGCATCGGATGCGCGGCGCGGTGCGGGACGGCAAGATCGTGGCATGGAGCGACACCATTGTCGGGCAGTCCATCATGAAGGGATCGCCGTTCGAGGCTATGACGATGAAGGACGGCATGGATGCCACGGCCTACGAAGGCTCGAATGAAATCCCTTACGATGTCGCCAACTTCAAATGCGATCTGCATCAGGTCGATGTCGGCGTGCCGGTGCTGTGGTGGCGTTCGGTGGGACATACCCATACCGGCTACGCGGTTGAAGCGTTCGTCGATGAATTGCTGGAGGCTGCCGGAAAGGATCCGGTGGAAGGCCGGCTTGAACTGATGAGCAAGAAGCCGCGTCATGCCGGCGTGCTTCGCGCGGTTGCGGAATTGTCGGACTGGAAGAACGCAAAGCTTGAGCCCGGCCGTGCGCGCGGTGTTGCGGTGGTCGAGAGCTTCGACACGTTCGTCGCTCAGGTGGTCGAACTGTCGATGACCGAAGAAGGTCCGAAGATTCATAAAGTCTGGTGCGCGGTGGACTGCGGCGTCGCCGTCAATCCGGATATCATCCGCGCGCAGATGGAAGGCGGCATCGGCTTCGGTCTCGGTCATATCCTTTATGCCGATGTGCCGATGGAAGAAGGCCGCGTGGTGCCGGGCAACTTCGACAGCTATCGGTCGCTACGGATCAACGAGATGCCGGAGATCGAGGTCACGATCGTCAAGTCGAGTGAGAAGCCGAGCGGTGTCGGCGAGCCGGGTGTGCCGCCGATCGGTCCTGCGGTCGCCAATGCGATGGCCAAACTGGGACAGGTGCGTCCGCGGCAATTGCCGATCGTGCCGGGAGCATCGGCATGAGTGTGATCAGGCAAGGTGCGATGGCGCTCGCGGCAGGCGCAGTCGCCGCGACGTTGCTTGCATTCGCTGGACCCGCATTTCGCGGCGAGGCGGATGCCGCGATGGAGCCCGCGGTCAATCCGGTGACGCTGAAGCCGGTTTCGAGCTTCGACAGCATCAAGAACAAGAACGAGCGTGCCGTTGCGCTGTTCGAGGAAGCCGGCAAGGTGATCATGTCGCCGCGCTGCATGAACTGCCATCCGGCGACCGAGCGCCCGACGCAGACCAACAAGATGACGCCGCATCAGCCGCTGGTGGTGCGCGGCGAGGGCGGCATGGGTGCGGCTGGCGGTCTGGCCTGCAACACCTGCCACCACGAGACGAACTTCGATCCGGCCGGTGTGCCGGGCCATCCGCAATGGCACCTCGCGCCGCTCGAAATGGCGTGGCAGGGCAAGTCGCTCGGGCAGATCTGCGAGCAGATCAAGGATCCGAAGCGCAACGACGGCAAGGACATGGCCGCGCTTGTGAAGCATATGGCCGAGGACAGTCTGGTTGGCTGGGCCTGGTCTCCCGGTGCGAACCGGACGCCAGCACCGGGAACCCAGAAGGAGTTCGGCGAGCTGATCAAGGCATGGGCCGCAGAAGGCGCGGCATGTCCGAAAATTCCAATAAATACAAAGGGTTGAAATAAGTCAGGACGCGGAATACATAAAGGGTCGGCCGAAATCTCTCCTGCGACGACGAGTTTTTGGCCCGGAAAATGCTTTGGGAACTCAGAATCCCCTTGGCAACCCAATCCGGACCCGTTAAACATTCCTTTCCGGGCGTGCTGGCTGTCGCTGGCGCGTCCGTGTTCGTTTTCCGAAAATCAAACCCATAGGAGTTCATTCCTCGTCGATCATTCCGCATGGATTGCTCACAGGAACGGAAACCCTTGTTTTGACTGACGAAAATGAGCCGGGGCTCTCTCAGGTGTCAAAAGCCGGAGAAAGCTCCATCCTGTCCAAGACTGCAGGTGCCTGGCCGAATCCCTTGTGGAAACAGCTTCGCTTAATCTCCTGCACAGACGGGTGAAAACCGGATTTCGTGACCCGTTGCCGATTCGGTAGCGGCTGCGGATTTGGTTCGAACCTCGACACCTCGCTCTAGCGCGCCGCAAGGCGGGTCAGGGTGAGAGGGCAGGCTTCCGAAATGTCGTCGTGCCCGACGTGTTGAGAGATGAATGTCTCGAGGCTTAGCGGGCAGGACGATCGGTGCAACCCGGCGGTTCTGTCTCAAGCGGACCGCCAACCGGAAAGAGCTTGCTGTGGAACGAGCGGCAAAAAAAGAGGCGGTCGACACGCTGAATGGGGTTTTCAAAACCACCAGCGTTGCGGTCGTAGCTCATTATTCCGGCCTGACCGTTGCCCAGATGCAGAACCTGCGTACGCAGATGAAGCAGGCTGGCGCCTCGGTGAAGGTCTCGAAGAATCGTCTCGCCAAAATTGCTCTTGAAGGCACGGATGTTGTTTCCATCGGCTCCCTGTTGAAGGGGCCGACCGTGATCGCGACTTCAAACGATCCGGTTGCAGCACCGAAAGTTGCCGTCGAATTCGCCAAGGCGAACGAAAAGTTCGTCATCCTTGGCGGTGCGATGGGAACGACTGTCCTGAATCCCGACGCTGTGAAGGCGCTTGCCTCGCTGCCGTCGCTTGATGAACTGCGCGCGAAGATCCTCGGCCTCCTTGTGGCGCCGGCGACCAAGATCGCTCAGCTCTCCACCGCGCCTGCTGCGAAGCTGGCCCGCGTGGTTCAGGCCTATGCCTCGAAGAGTGAAGCGGCGTGATGCCATTCTCCATCTCAACTGGTTCGAACTGATACGCTGAAGGAAAGATACAATGGCTGATTTACAGAAGATCGTAGACGACCTCTCGAGCCTCACGGTTCTCGAGGCTGCTGACCTCGCCAAGATGCTTGAAGAAAAGTGGGGCGTTTCGGCTGCTGCCGCTGTTGCGGTTGCTGCGGCTCCGGGCGCTGGCGGCGGCGCTGCCGCTGCTGAAGAGAAGACCGAGTTCTCGGTTGTTCTCGCTTCGGCTGGCGACAAGAAGATCGAAGTCATCAAGGAAGTCCGCGCCATCACCGGCCTGGGCCTCAAGGAAGCCAAGGACCTCGTCGAAGGTGCACCGAAGCCCGTCAAGGACGGCGTTGCCAAGGACGAAGCCGAGAAGATCAAGGCTCAGCTCGAGAAGGCTGGCGCCAAGGTCGAACTCAAGTAAGTCGATATGTTTGGCCGGTCCTTCGGGGCCGGCCGGACACATTAAAGTGTGTCGGTTCGATGATTGACCCCCTCGAATCGCCGCGATTACCGCCCATATAGGCGGAGGCACGAAAGGACGGATCGCCCTTTGAAACCCGGATCGATTTCAAGGCGGGACGTTGGGAGACGAGAGATTTCGGGCTTTAACAGGCCGTAGAGTTGTTTTGACGGGCAGGGCGCCACCAGCGCCCCGCGCGTCATTTTGCGTCTTGAGATTCGGATCGGGAAGTCCCGCCTCCTGAAACTTGGATGCCGTGATACTTGGCAATCTGTTTGCAGTTTGCCCGGGCGATTTGAAATTCAACCCGGAGGCGGTGCCCATCGCACTCCGGAAGATGCCGCCAGCGGACCCATGTTGGGAAGGCTTGGGCGGCGAAAGTGAGAGGCCACGATGGCGCAGTCGCAGCAGACGTTCACCGGTCGCAAACGCGTTCGCAAGTTCTTCGGACACATCAAGGAAGTCGCAGAGATGCCGAACCTCATCGAGGTTCAAAAGGCGTCCTACGACCAGTTCCTGATGGTCGACGAACCGGCGGGCGGACGGCTGGACGAAGGCTTGCAGGCGGTTTTCCGCTCGGTGTTTCCGATCAACGATTTCTCGGGCACCTCGCAGCTGGAATTCGTCCGCTACGAATTCGAACAGCCGAAGTATGACGTCGACGAGTGCCGCCAGCGCGGCATGACGTTCGCGGCACCGTTGAAGGTGACGCTGCGCCTCATCGTGTTCGATATCGACGAAGAAACCGGCGCCAAGTCCGTCAAGGACATCAAGGAGCAGGACGTCTACATGGGCGACATTCCGCTCATGACGATGAACGGCACCTTCGTGGTCAACGGCACCGAGCGCGTCATCGTCTCGCAGATGCACCGTTCGCCGGGCGTGTTCTTCGATCACGACAAGGGCAAGACCCATTCGTCGGGCAAGCTGCTGTTCGCCGCGCGCGTGATTCCGTATCGCGGCTCGTGGCTCGACATCGAGTTCGATGCCAAGGACATCGTGTTCGCGCGTATCGACCGCCGCCGCAAGATTCCGGTAACGTCGCTGATGTTCGCCCTCGGTCTCGATGGCGAAGAAATCCTGTCCACGTTCTACAAGAAGATTCAGTACAAGCGGATCAAGGAAGGCTGGCGCGTGCCGTTCGTCGCCGACCGTTTCCGCGGCTACTCGACGATCAACGACCTGATCGATGCAGATTCGGGCAAGGTCGTGCTCGAAGCCGGCAAGAAGCTGACCGTGCGCACGGCGCGGCAGCTTCAGGAAAAGGGCCTCAAGGCGCTGCGTCTGTCCGACGATGAACTCATCGGCAACTACCTCGCGGAAGATCTCGTCAACCCGAAGACCGGCGAAATCCACGCCGAGGCCGGCGAGGAGATCACCGAGAAGTCGCTGAAGGCGCTGAACGAGCAGGGCTACAAGGAACTGCCGCTGCTCGACATCGACCACGTCAACATCGGTCCCTACATCCGCAACACGCTGAACGCCGACAAGAACATGACGCGTGAAGACGCGCTGTTCGACATCTATCGCGTGATGCGCCCGGGTGAGCCGCCGACCATCGACTCGGCGCAGACCATGTTCCAGTCGCTGTTCTTCGACTCGGAGCGTTACGACCTGTCGGCCGTCGGTCGCGTGAAGATGAACATGCGTCTCGAACTCGACGCGCCGGACACCATGCGCACGCTGCGCAAGGAAGACATCCTGGCGGTCATCAAGACGCTGGTCGATCTGCGTGACGGCAAGGGCGAGATCGACGACATCGATCACCTCGGCAACCGGCGCGTGCGCTCGGTCGGCGAGTTGATGGAGAACCAGTACCGCATCGGTCTGCTGCGCATGGAGCGCGCGATCAAGGAGCGCATGTCGTCGGTCGATATCGACACCGTCATGCCGCAGGACCTGATCAACGCGAAGCCTGCCGCCGCCGCCGTGCGCGAGTTCTTCGGCTCGTCGCAGCTCTCGCAGTTCATGGACCAGACCAATCCGCTGTCGGAAATCACCCACAAGCGCCGTCTCTCGGCGCTTGGACCGGGCGGTCTGACGCGCGAACGCGCGGGCTTCGAAGTCCGCGACGTGCATCCGACGCATTACGGCCGTATCTGCCCGATCGAGACGCCGGAAGGCCCGAACATCGGTCTGATCAACTCGCTCGCGACCTTCGCGCGGGTGAACAAGTACGGCTTTGTGGAAACGCCTTACCGCAAGGTGAAGGACGGCCGCGTCACCGACGAGGTGGTCTATCTCTCCGCGATGGAAGAGGGCCGTTACCGCGTCGCGCAGGCGAACGTCGCGCTCGACAACAAGGGCCGCTTCACCGACGATCTCGTGGTGTGCCGCCATGCCGGCGACGTGCTCCAGATCACGCCGGACAAGGTCGACTACATGGACGTGTCGCCGAAGCAGCTCGTTTCGGTTGCAGCAGCCCTGATTCCGTTCCTCGAGAACGACGACGCCAACCGCGCTCTGATGGGCTCGAACATGCAGCGTCAGGCCGTGCCTCTGGTGCGCGCCGAAGCGCCGTTCGTCGGCACCGGCATGGAAGGCGTCGTGGCCCGTGACTCGGGCGCTGCGATCGCGGCCCGCCGCACCGGCACGATCGACCAGATCGACGCGACCCGTATCGTTATCCGCGCGACGGAAGATCTCGATCCGACCAAGTCGGGCGTCGATATCTACCGCCTGATGAAGTACCAGCGCTCGAACCAGTCGACCTGCATCAACCAGCGTCCGCTGGTGAAGGTGGGCGATCAGGTGCGCAAGGGCGACATCATTGCCGACGGTCCGTCGACCGATCTCGGCGAACTCGCGCTCGGCCGCAACGTGCTCGTCGCGTTCATGCCGTGGAATGGCTACAACTTCGAAGACTCGATCCTGCTCTCGGAGCGGATCGTGAAGGACGACGTCTTCACCTCGATCCACATCGAGGAATTCGAAGTCATGGCCCGCGACACCAAGCTCGGGCCAGAGGAAATCACACGCGACATTCCGAACGTTTCGGAAGAAGCGCTGAAGAACCTCGACGAAGCCGGCATCGTGTACATCGGCGCGGAAGTTCGCGCCGGCGACATCCTGTGCGGCAAGATCACGCCGAAGGGCGAAAGCCCGATGACGCCGGAAGAAAAGCTTCTGCGCGCCATCTTCGGTGAAAAGGCTTCCGACGTTCGCGATACCTCGCTGCGCGTGCCTCCGGGCGTGCAGGGCACGATCGTGGAAGTCCGCGTGTTCAACCGTCACGGCGTCGACAAGGACGAACGCGCCCTGGCGATCGAACGGGAAGAGATCGAACGTCTTGCCAAGGACCGCGACGACGAACAGGCGATTCTGGACCGCAACGTCTACGGCCGTCTGTCGGACCTGCTTGAAAACCGTCAGGGCATCGCTGGCCCGAAGGGCTTCAAGAAGGACACCAAGATCACCCGTGCGGTGCTCGAGGAGTATCCGAAGTCGCAGTGGTGGCAGTTCGCGTCGCCGAACGACAAGCTGATGGCCGAAATCGAAGCCATGCGGAAGCAGTACGACGAATCGAAGAAGGGCCTTGAACAGCGCTTCCTCGACAAGGTCGAGAAGCTGCAGCGTGGCGATGAATTGCCGCCCGGCGTGATGAAGATGGTCAAGGTCTTCGTCGCGGTGAAGCGCAAGATTCAGCCCGGCGACAAGATGGCCGGACGTCACGGCAACAAGGGCGTGGTGTCGAAGATCGTGCCGATCGAAGACATGCCGTTCCTTGAAGACGGAACGCATGCCGACATCGTGCTCAATCCGCTGGGCGTGCCTTCGCGCATGAACGTCGGCCAGATTCTCGAAACGCATCTTGGCTGGGCCTGTGCAGGCCTCGGCAAGCGGATCGGGCAGGCGGTCGATGCCTACTACAGCGCCGGCAAGTCGGACACCAAGCCGCTCAAGGAGACCTTGAAGAAGGTCTATGGCGACGACGAAGTCATCAAGACGCTCAACGATACCGAGCTGATGGAACTTGGTCGTAACCTGCGCGCGGGCGTGCCGATTGCGACGCCGGTGTTTGACGGTGCCAAGGAGAAGGACATCGAGGACATGCTCGATCTTGCCGGACTGAACAAGTCGGGCCAGTCGACGGTCTACGACGGACGGACGGGCGATCAGTTCGATCGCAACGTGACGGTGGGCTACATCTACATGCTCAAGCTGCACCATCTCGTGGACGACAAGATCCACGCGCGTTCGATCGGTCCTTACTCGCTCGTCACGCAGCAGCCGCTGGGTGGCAAGGCGCAGTTCGGCGGACAGCGTTTCGGCGAAATGGAAGTGTGGGCGCTCGAGGCTTACGGCGCGGCGTACACGCTCCAGGAAATGCTGACCGTGAAGTCGGACGACGTGGCCGGCCGTACCAAGGTGTACGAGGCCATCGTGCGCGGCGACGACACGTTCGAAGCAGGTATCCCGGAATCGTTCAACGTTCTGGTCAAGGAAATGCGTTCGCTCGGCCTCAACGTCGATCTGCACAATTCCAAGATCGCTCCGTCGGCGACATCCGAGGCGGCTGAGTAACCTGAAGATTTCATGCCCGGCTTGAATGCCGGGCATCCGCGCCTTGCCTGAACGTCGGGCAGGGCGCGAGACGACAGAAGAATTTCGAATTTGCTGCCGGTGACGATCGGCACGCGAGGAGAACACGATGAACCAAGAAATTATGAATCTCTTCAATCCGACGACTCCGGCTCAGGTCTTCGACCAGATCCGGATTTCGATCGCTTCGCCTGAGAAGATTCTGTCGTGGTCCTACGGCGAGATCAAGAAGCCGGAAACCATCAACTACCGCACGTTCAAGCCGGAGCGTGACGGCCTGTTCTGCGCGCGCATCTTCGGGCCGATCAAGGACTACGAATGTCTTTGCGGCAAGTACAAGCGCATGAAGTACAAGGGCATCATCTGCGAGAAGTGCTCGGTCGAAGTGACGCTGTCGCGCGTCCGGCGCGAGCGCATGGGCCATATCGAACTGGCTGCGCCTGTCGCGCACATCTGGTTTCTGAAGTCGCTGCCGTCGCGCATCGGCCTTCTGCTCGACATGACGCTGAAGGATCTCGAGCGGATTCTCTATTTCGAATACTACGTCGTTCTCGAGCCGGGTCTGACCGCGCTCAAGGACCGTCAGCTGCTGTCGGAAGAAGAGTATCTCCGCGCGCAGGACGAATACGGCCAGGACAGCTTCACCGCCATGATCGGCGCGGAAGCGATCCGCGAACTGTTGAAGGGTCTGGAGCTTGAAAAGCTCGAAGCGCAACTGCGCGTCGATATGCAAGAGACCGAATCCGACATCAAGCACAAGAAGCTCGCCAAGCGCCTGAAGATCGTCGAAGCGTTCCGCCACTCCGGCAACAAGCCGGAATGGATGATCATGACGGTGGTGCCGGTGATTCCGCCGGACCTGCGTCCGCTGGTGCCGCTGGACGGCGGCCGCTTTGCGACCTCCGACCTGAACGATCTCTATCGCCGCGTCATCAACCGCAACAACCGTTTGAAGCGGCTGATGGAGCTACGCGCGCCGGACATCATCATCCGCAACGAAAAGCGCATGTTGCAGGAAGCTGTGGACGCGCTGTTCGACAACGGCCGCCGCGGCCGCGTCATCACGGGCGCCAACAAGCGCCCGCTGAAGTCGCTCGCCGACATGCTCAAGGGCAAGCAGGGCCGCTTCCGTCAGAACCTGCTCGGCAAGCGCGTCGATTATTCGGGCCGCTCCGTGATCGTCGTCGGTCCGGAACTGCGCCTGCATCAGTGCGGCCTGCCGAAGAAGATGGCGCTCGAACTGTTCAAGCCGTTCATCTACTCGCGGCTCGACGCCAAGGGTCTGTCCACCACCGTGAAGCAGGCGAAGAAGCTCGTTGAAAAAGAGCGTCCCGAGGTTTGGGACATTCTCGACGAGGTCATTCGCGAGCATCCGGTGCTGCTGAACCGCGCGCCGACGCTGCATCGTCTCGGCATTCAGGCGTTCGAGCCGGTGTTGATCGAAGGCAAGGCGATTCAGCTTCATCCGCTGGTTTGCGCGGCGTTCAACGCCGACTTCGACGGTGACCAGATGGCCGTGCACGTTCCGCTGTCGCTTGAAGCGCAGCTGGAAGCGCGCGTCCTGATGATGTCGACCAACAACATCCTGCATCCCGCGAACGGTCAGCCGATCATCGTGCCGTCGCAGGACATCGTGCTGGGTCTTTATTATCTCTCGATCCTGCGCGAAGGCCTGCAGGGCGAAGGCAAGGTCTACCGCGACATGGCGGAGATCGAGCACGCGCTGTTCTCGAAGGTCATCCACCTGCACACCAAGATCAAGTACCGGTGGACGGGGATCGACGAGGAAGGCAAGACGATCTCGAAGATCTACGACACCACCGCCGGACGCGTCATGCTGGGGCAGGTTCTGCCGAAGCACGGCAAGGTGCCGTTCGACACTATCAACAAGCTGATGACGAAGCGCGAAATCTCGGGCGTGATCGATCAGGTGTATCGTCACTGCGGTCAGAAGGAGACAGTGATCTTCTGCGACCGCATCATGGCGCTCGGCTTCTACAACGCCTTCAAGGCGGGCATTTCGTTCGGCAAGGACGACATGGTCGTGCCGCACGGCAAGTGGAAGATCGTCGACGACACGCGCTCGATGGCGAAGGAATTCGAGCAGCAGTACAACGACGGCCTCATCACGCAGGGCGAAAAGTACAACAAGGTGGTCGACGCCTGGTCCAAGGCTACGGAAAAGATCGCCGACCAGATGATGAAGGAAATTTCGTCCGTCAAGAAGAACTCGAAGGGCGAAGATTCCCAGATCAACTCGATCTACATGATGGCTCACTCCGGTGCGCGTGGTTCGCCGGCGCAGATGCGTCAGCTCGCCGGTATGCGCGGCCTGATGGCCAAGCCGGACGGCTCCATCATCGAGACTCCGATCGTCTCGAACTTCAAGGAAGGCCTGACCGTGATGGAGTACTTCAACTCCACCCACGGCGCCCGTAAGGGTCTGGCCGACACCGCCTTGAAGACCGCGAACTCGGGCTATCTGACCCGTCGTCTGGTCGACGTGGCGCAGGACTGCATCATCACGCAGGACGATTGCGGCACCAAGCTCGGCATCAAGATGCGCGCGATCATCGACGCGGGCACGGTCGTGGCTTCGCTGGCGTCGCGTATTCTCGGCCGTACCAACGGCGAGGATCTGCGCGATCCGGTGACCAACAAGATCGTGGTCAAGCGCGGCACGCTGATGGAGGAGACTCACGTCGACGCCATCCAGCAGGCCGGCATCCAGGAAGTGAAGATCCGCTCGGCGCTGACCTGCGAACTGGTCAACGGCATCTGCGGCAAGTGCTACGGGCGCGATCTCGCCCGCGGTACGCCTGTCAACCACGGCGAGGCTGTCGGCGTTATCGCCGCGCAGTCGATCGGCGAGCCGGGCACGCAGCTCACCATGCGCACGTTCCACATCGGCGGTGCCGCGCAGATCAACGAGCAGTCGTTCATCGAGTCGAACTTCGACGGTAAGATCGTCATCAAGAATCGGGCGATCGCGACCAACAGCGAAGGCTTCAACGCCGCGATGGTCCGCAACATGGTTGTTGCGGTCGTCGATCCTGACGGCACCGAGCGTGCGACGCATCGCATTCAGTACGGCGCGCGTATGCGCGTCGATGACGGCGACATGATCAAGCGCGGCCAGCGCATCGCGGAGTGGGATCCATACTCACGCCCGATCCTGACCGAAGTCGAAGGCACCATCGGGTTCGAGGATCTGGTCGAAGGCCAGTCGATCTCGGAAACGCTCGACGAATCCACGGGTATCGCAAAGCGCGTGGTTATCGACTGGCGCACGACTGGCCGTGGCGCGGACCTGCGTCCCGCCATCGTGGTCAAGGGCAAGGACGGCAAGGTGCTGAAGCTGGCACGCGGCGGTGACGCCCGTTACATGCTCTCGGTTGATGCCATTCTGTCGGTGGACGTCGGCGCCAAGGTCAAGGCCGGCGACATTCTCGCGCGTGTTTCGACGGAAAGCGCCAAGACCCGCGACATCACCGGCGGTCTGCCGCGCGTCGCGGAACTGTTCGAGGCTCGCAAGCCGAAGGATGCCGCTATCATCGCGGAAATCGCCGGCACGATCCGTTTCGGACGCGACTACAAGAACAAGCGCCGCATTTCGATCGAGCCTGTCGACAAGAACGAGGAGACTCGCGAGTACCTCATTCCAAAGGGCAAGCACATCCATCTGCAGGACGGCGACATCGTCGAAAAGGGCGATTTCATCGTCGAAGGCAATCCGGCGCCGCACGACATTCTGGCGATCAAGGGCATCGAGGAACTCGCTGCCTATCTGGTCAACGAAATCCAGGAAGTTTACCGGCTCCAGGGCGTGCTCATCAACGACAAGCACATCGAAGTGATTGTTCGTCAGATGCTGCAGAAGGTCGAGATCACCGATCAGGGCGAGACCGACATGATTTCGGGCGAGCAGATCGACAAGATCGAGTTCGACCAGATCAACGCCAAGGCGAAGGACGAAGGCAAGAAGATCGCAACCGGCACGCCGGTGCTGCTCGGCATCACCAAGGCGAGCTTGCAGACGCGGTCGTTCTTCTCGGCGGCGTCGTTCCAGGAGACCACGCGCGTGCTCACCGAAGCTGCCGTCAACGGCAAGGTGGATCCGCTCGAAGGCCTCAAGGAGAACGTGATCGTCGGCCGCCTGATCCCGGCCGGCACTGGCGCCTCGATGGCGAAGATCCGCGAAGTCGCAACCAAGCGCGACAAGCTGATCCTCGACGAGCGCGAGAAGCAGGCGGCGATCGTGCCGTCGGCTCCCGAAGAGGAACCGTTGGCGTTGCCGCCGGCGGAGTCATCCGCGGCGTCGAGCTGATGCAATCAAAAAGGCCGGCTTTCGAGCCGGCCTTTTTCGTCGTGGCTCCCAAGGTTGTGGGCTGGAAGCCACAGCGCACGTAAAAGCCAAAGCATCAGAGTAGCTTAACCCATTTGGGTGATGCCATGCCGCAAGTCATGCTTCTATCGTGTTGTCATTCTGTGACCATCCAAAATAACAAGAAGCACTTTGGGCAGGGGTTTTTAAAGAAAAACGCGCATTCTAGGGAGCCATAGGACATGATCGCCTCGCGGTGATTATTTTGGTGTCCGTGGCTTGGAATAGGGGACACCTGTTCTTGAAGGCCAGCGAAAGCTGGCCTTTTTGTTTATTCCCTCGCGTTTGATTTTATATTTGCCATTGCGGATGACCATTCGCTGGCGGCGCGGAACCTGGGTGCATAGCCTAGCGTTGAAAGCCGTGAGAGGCAGAAGCTTGGCTGACTTGTTTCACGAAACACTGGCGGACCGCATCTACGAGGCGGCGGTGGTGCCGGAAAAGTGGGCGGACGTGCTCGGCGAAATGTCCAGCGCAGTCGGCGGCGCTGGCGGGCTGCTTTTTACAGCCAACGCAGATCACACGAGCGGGATCGCATCGGCCGACATCGAGGCGATTTTCGAGGAATTTGTTCGCGACGGCTGGGCGCAGATCAATCAGCGGCCCGCGCGTTTGGGGGCGTTGGCTGCTGCCGGGTTTGTGCGCGACCATGATGCCTTCACCGACGAGGAACTGGACAACGATCCGGTCTATCGTGACTTTCTTCGCAAGCGTGGCCTCGGTTGGGCCACCGGGACGATGCTGGATACCCCATCCGGAGATTCGATTATTTTCTCCTTCGAGCGCGCCTATGAGAAAGGTCCGGTCCCGATCGAAACGGTGAGGCAGTTCGATCTGCTTCGTCCTCACCTTGCACGCAGCGCGCTGTTGTCGTCGCGGCTCGGCATGGAGCGGGCCAAGGCGATGACCGAGACGTTGCAGTCGCTGGGGCTGCCCGGAGCAGTGCTGCGCGACGGCGGCAGGGTTCGCGCCGTCAATGCGTCGCTCGAACGATTGATGCCGTCCTTGTTTCAGGATCGCCGCGAACGGCTTTGCCTTTCGGATGCGGCAGCGGATCGTCTGCTTGAAGAAGCCTTGGGCCGCAGATCGCTCGCAGGCGGTCCGGTCTCGGTGAATTCCATTCCTGTTGCCGCGACGGAGGAACATCCGCCGATGATCCTTCATCTGCTTCCGATTTGCGGCGTGGCGAATGATCTCTTTTCACAGGCCAACTCGCTGCTGGTGGTCACGCCGGTGGACCGCGCTGTCGTGCCCACGGCGAAGGTGCTGCAGGGCCTGTTCGATCTCACGCCGGCCGAGGCGAGGGTGGCGCGGGGTATCAGCGAGGCGCAGACCATCGAGGGATTGGCGCTGGCCGCCGGCGTTTCGCTCGAGACGGTCCGGAGCCAGCTCAAGGCCGTGCTCTCGAAAACCGGTCTGTCGCGCCAGCAGGAACTCATCAGCCTGCTGGCCGGGAAGATGCTACCGGTGACTGTACGCCCGCCATCCACCTGACGGGACGGATCAAACGGCGAAAAATGCCGTCCAGATTCAATATATTGACCTTATTTCGTGTAGATCGCGCTTTGTTCATCTTCCCTTCAGATGAAAAACGCTTTTGTTTAAGGTGAGTTAGACCGGCTATCACCCGAATGGGGCCGGGTGCGAGGGGCGAAGGACCATATGCTCGATCTGGCGATTGTAGGCGGCGGCCCAGGCGGGTTGATGAGCGCCTGGTACCTCAAGAAGAAGCTCGGAGCGCTTTGCCGCGTCACCATCTACGAGGCGTCCGATCGCGTCGGTGGTAAAATCCTGACGAAGACATTTGACACGGCGCCGGCGATGTACGAGGCGGGCGTGGCCGAAATCTACGACTACTCGATGACGGGTCCCGACCCGCTGCGCGAACTGATCCAGCATTTCGGGTTGCAGACCATCCCGATGGACGCCGAGCAGGTGCAGCTCGACGGCGAACTGCTCGACGATGTGCCGGGTATGCGCCGCAAGTACGGCGCGCAGACCGCGAAGGCGATTGAGGATTTCCGCAAGCTCTGCGCGTCGATGGTGACGCCGCTCGAATATTATGAAGGCGTTGGCGCGCACGACAACGAACATCCGTGGGCCTACATGAGCGCCGAGGAGCTGCTGGATCGCGAAGTCGCCGATCCGGTCGCCAAACGGTTCCTGAAAGTAATGGCGCGTTCCGACATCGCCACCGAGCCGCACAACACCAATGGGCTGAATGCGCTGAAGAACTTCGTGATGGATGTCGAGGGCTATATCGGCCTCTACTCGATCCAGAACGGCAACGAACAGCTCGTCCACAGCCTGCAAAGCGAAATCGATGCCGACATTCAGTTGAACCATCGCGTTCTCAAGGTCGGCAAGGCGGATTCCGGGCGCTACGCCATCAACATGATGAACGGCAAGGGGCCGATCACCAAGGAACACGATCTGGTCGTGATGTGCCTGCCGCACTCGTGGCTCACCACCATGCGCTGGGATGGCGAACTGCTGCGCCATTCGATGGTCAAGCACATCGCCTATTTCGACCGCCCGGCGCACTACCTGCGCGTCTCGCTCCTGTTTGACGAGCCGTTCTGGGGCGACAAGGTTCCGGGCGCGTGGTGGATGTCGGAAGCTTTCGGCGGCTGCTGCGTGTACGTCGAAGGCGCGCGTCACGATGTCGGCCGCCATGGCGTGCTGAACTGGCTGATCCCGGGTTCGGATGCGTTGGCCTTCGCTAATCTCAGCGACAAGGAGCTGATCGATGCGGCGCTGAAGTCGTTGCCGAAATCGTTCGGCGATGCCCGCTCGCATTTCCTCGAAGGCAAGACCCATCGCTGGCTGTCGTCGGTCAACAGCATTCCGGGCGGGTTGCCCGCGCGCGACGTCATGACCAATCATCATCCGGAGCCGCATGAGCATCCCGGTCTGGTTGTCGTCGGCGACTATCTGTTCGACTCGACGCTGAACGGGCTGCTGGATTCGTCGGACGCCGCGACCGACATCATCCTCACGCAGATGATCAAGCTGCGCTACGAGCGCGGCGATAGCGGCAATGTGCCGTCCGAAAAGATCGACCGCGCCTATTTCGATAACTACCGCAACACCGGACCCTACAGCGAGGTCTGGAGCCAGTTCACCGATCCGGACTATCTCGCCAACCTCATCAAGATCGTGTGGAACCGGGCCAGGGGCTACAAGCTGCTGGTGGCGGGCTCGGCGAGCGGCGAACTGGTCGGTGCGCTGCGCGAACGCGGCATCGATGCCTGGGGTGTCGAGAACAACCGCTATATCCACGCCAAGACGCCCAAGGCGCTGCGGAAATACAACAGGCTCGGCTCGCTCACCAAGTTGCCGTTCAAGAACGGCGAGTTCGATTTCGTCTATGAGACGAGCCTGTGTCATGTGTCCGACAAGCAGGTGAAGCGCGCCGTCCGCGAATTGAACCGCGTCGTGAAGACTGGGTTCGTGTTCGGCTCCATCACCAGCGACATGGCGCCGGGGCTGATCGACCGTTACGACCTGCTGCGCGGTGTCAAAAAATTAGGCACCTGGTGGGAGTGGTCCGAGCTGTTCTTCAACAACGGCTTCGACCTGTCGATGCACCGGCGCGACACCACCGACGCTGTCTGGGATGCGACGCTGGCGGCGAACAAGGGGCCCGGCGACTGGTACATGGACGCCGACAGCCTGCGCTATTCGTTCTTTGACAAGGTTGCCGCCGACGACTAATCGCTTAAGGACGCGGCGGCCATCCGGCCGTCGGCAGCGACGGTTTTTATATGCCGACCAAGCCGCCCAGTTCGGATACCGACAAGCCAGCGTCGGGCAAGCCGCTCGACGACGAGGCGGCGCGCCTTGCCGCAGGGCAGGCCGATATTCCCGCGCCGCCGATCCCCGACGACATCGACGACGATGACGACGACGAGGATCTCGTCGCCTATACCGCGAGCGAGGCCGCGGGCGCTTTCGCGACCATCTGGCGGTTCACCTGGCCGCACATGCGCCAGTACAAGACGTGGGTCGCCGTCGTTGGCCTCGGGCTTTTCGTGGAGACGTTGTTCAACGTCATCATGCCGCTCAGCCTGAAGTATCTGATCGACGACGCGCTCGGCGAAGAAGACTTCCAGGCGCTCTATACCATTCTCGGCGTGCTGGCGGCGGCCGGCATCATCACCTCCATCGTCGCGGTCTGGTACGAGCGCTGGGACGCGCGGCTCGCGGCCTCCGTGATCGCCGATGTTCGGGGTCGGCTGTTCGAGCATGTCCAGAACCTGCCGGCGGCTTTCTTCGGACGGACCAAGCGCGGCGAAATCCTCTCGCGGTTTTCCGTGGACATGGCCGGCTACGAATCCTCGGTCAAGCATTTCGCCAACAGCGCGGCGTTGCCGTTCCTCGAACTGATCGCGGGCATCGGCCTGATGATCTGGCTGAACTGGCAGCTTGCCGCCGTGGCGCTGCTGATATTCCCGATCACGCTGATCGGCCCGCGCATTCTGACGCCGAAGGCGGTGCAGGCGAACTACGAGCAGAAGGTCAACGAGTCGGCGATACTCGGCGTGGTGCAGGAAAACGTCGCGGCGCAGATGGTGGTGAAAGCGTTCGGCTTGCAGCGCAAGGCGTTCGGCTGGTTCACCTTCCGCAACAACGCTGCGCGCCGTTCGATGTCGGACGCGACATTCCTGTCGACCATGGTGGAGCGGACCGTCACCATTTCGGTGCTGCTGCTTCATCTGATCGTGCTGGCGATCGGCGCGTATCTTGCGACCATCGGCAAGATTTCCATCGGCACCTTCGTCACCTTCGAGAGCGCGTTCTGGGAAATTTCCTACAACATCGCGCACCTGATGCATTTCATTCCCGTGGCGATTCAGGCCTCCGCCGCCGTGCGCCATATGGAAGAACTGCTGGATGAGCCGACGCGCGGCGCCGACCGGCCCGGCGCGCCGGATCTGCCCCGCATTACCGACAACATCACCTTCGATCGCGTGGTCTTCAAGTACGAAGGCAGCGACACCACGGTTCTCGACAGCCTGTCGCTCAAGATCGGCGTCGGCAAAAACATCGCCATCGTGGGGCCGAGCGGCTCCGGCAAGAGTACGCTCCTCAATCTTATTCTACGTCTCTACGTGCCGAACGAGGGCAGGGTGACCATCGACGGCGTCGACATCCGCAAGGTGACCCGCGACTCGCTACGCAAGAGCATGGCGGTGGTGTTTCAGGAAAACATGCTGTTCAACATGTCGATCCGCGAGAACATCCGGCTCGGCAAGGAAGGTGCGACCGACGCCGAGGTCGAGGACGCCGCCAGGAAGGCGGAGATCCATCGCTACATCATGACACTGCCGGACAAATACGACACGGTGGTGGGCGAGCGCGGCGATACGCTGTCCGGCGGCCAGCGCCAGCGCATCGCGATTGCGCGCGCCATCGTCCGCAATCCGTCGGTGCTGCTGCTCGATGAAGCGACGTCGGCGCTCGACCAGACCACCGAGGCCGCGATCAACCGCACGCTGCTCAAGGTCGCCAAGGGCCGCACCATGATCTTCTCGACGCATCGGCTGACGTCGGTGGTCGACATGGACGAAATCATCGTGATCAGCAACGGCCAGGCCATCGAGCGCGGGCCGCACGCCGAACTGCTTGCGAAGAACGGCATGTACCGCAAGCTGTGGGACGATCAGCTTCACAAGTCGCGTCATCCGGAAGAAGACGACGATGACGAGGATGACGACGAATAACTTCCTCGCGAACCCGTAAGCTGCGTCGATGACGAACGCATCGAACAGCCGGATGCTTGCCGGCAAATGCCTGTGCGGCGCGGTCCGTTACGCGGTGGCGGACGAATTCGCCTATGCCATGAATTGTCACTGCTCGAACTGCCGGCGGACGACGGGTTCGGCGTTCAAGCCTTTTGCCGGCATCGCGCGTGAAAAGCTGAACCTGATCCAAGGCAAAGACGATCTGACCATCTTTGGCGAGGAAAATGGCCACGACGCGCACTGCAAGACGTGCGGGTCATTGCTCTATTCGGTGGTCCGGGACGGCACCTACGTTCATGTCGCGATGGGAACGCTCATTGGCGATCCGGGCATCCGTCCGAGCGCGCATATCTTCGTCGGCTCGAAGGCGCCGTGGTTTACGATCACCGACGATCTGCCCCAATACGAAGAACATGTCGTCGCCGGGTCTTCAGGTAAATGAGGGTGATGCGCAGGACGCGACCTGCGCGATTACGGCTGGGCGGTCCGTCTGACCAAGAGCGTTTCGCGGGCGTGGCGGATGGCGCCGACGCCGAAGCGATGGGCAAACCGAATCCATCGGCGCAGATGCCACAACAGTCCGGTGTCGACCGAGATCGAGCGAAGGTCGTAGGCCTGACGCCGTGAGGCGTTGTCGTTGGCGCACTTGTCCGGATCGTCGTAGAATTGCGAAATCTTCGCGGCATCCATGCCGGCGGTCGACAGCCATGCCGGGATGTAGGCGTTGCACAGCCGTTCCACGTCCATGAACACTTTCCCGGTGCCGGTGCCGGCGGCGGGACATGACGTTGCGAAGGCGTCGCCCACCAGAACGATACCGGCTTGCCGATGACCTTTGGTGACATAGAGGTCGGCGGGACGAATCTTGATCACGCCTTCGACCTTGAAGTCGCCGGTCAGCGCGGCAAGGTTGGGCATCAGTTCGTGCGTGGCCTGTTCGGGCGTCTGGCGCATCCGGCGCAGCCATGGGTCGTCCATGCCGCGATAGACCATGAGGTTGGCGCGCATTGCCGAGCCGATCGGAAACAGCGTCAGATAAGACATCTGCGCTGCCGAATTTTCCGTGAAGTAGGTCAGTGCGGGAAATTCAAACCTGTCCCGATCGACAGGCGCGACGTTGAAGCCCACGGTGATGGAATGACACGGGCTGATGATTTCGCGTTCGATGCCGAGCGAGTGGCGCAGCCCAATGTTCAGGCCGTTCGCGAGCACGATCAGGCGGGCAGAGATGCTTTCGCCGTTGGACAACGTCACGGTCTGACGGTCAGCGCTGGTGGCGACGGCCGTGACCTTGGCTTCGATGAAATCGACGGTGGCGGGGATCTGACGGCGAACGGTGTTCACCAGGTCGTCGTAGATGATGCCGTGCTGGTCGCTGGGCCGCTTGTCGAGCAGGCGTCCGAGCCGCGCGGTCCAGACTGCACTGTCGAGCGTGGTCGCGGCAAGCACGGGTTCGGAAAGGCCGGTCTTGCGCAGGATGTCGAGCTGATAGCCGCCGAGCTTTTCGCAACGGAAGTCGGAAGGGTAGATGGCGTGCGGATCGACCAGAACTGCGGAAATTCCCGCGCGGCCGAGCATCGCCGCTGCTGTCGATCCCGCCAGCCCGCCGCCGACAATGGCGATGTCCGTATGACGCATGTCCGCCTCGTTTCGAGCTGCATAGCATTACCGCTGCAAACTCGACTAAAGCTTGAAACGAACATGGTGAACGAGCGGTGAGGTTAATGCTGCGAAAACGCATGTATTAACGCTTTAAATGCTTGTGACTTGCCTGCGGCGGGCCGTCGCAGCATTACTGCTCGGGGCGGCCGGTTTTCTTGGATCGAAGTAATGGAACTGCAATCCGATACCGGCAAGATGCGGCATTGACGCGCGTAAGCGCAGGTTTGAACTCCAATGATTTCAGTTACGGTCGCATCGCCCGGTCAGAATATCGCCGCACAGTGGGATGATCTCGTCCGGCGCGCGCCCGGCAACGCATTCATGAATCCTGTCGCGCTGAAGGCGGCGTTCGATACCATGTTCGCGGCGGTGTACGTGCTGCTGGCCTGGGAAGAGGGCGTCGAGTCCGCACGGCTCGTTGGTCTTTGGGCCCTTCAGCAGCGCAGCGTCATGATGTTCTGGCCGGCGCTGCTTGAAGCCCGTCCATACAACTACGCATTTTTGTCCACGCCGGTCATCGACTCCGCCTTTGTGGGTGAGGTGATCCCGGCGTTTTTCGCCGCGATCCGGAATCATCCCACGCTGCCCAATGTGGTCAGCCTGAAGGAAATGGACGGCGACTCGCCGGCCTTTGCCGCCATCCGGAAAACCATCGCGGACGAACGTCACGCTCATCTCACGCTCACTCAAAGCACGCGTCCTTCCGTGTCGCGCGAGAAGGGTGTGAAAAGCTCCGGTTCGACCCGCAAGAAGCTGCGGCAGGACTGGAACCGGCTGTCCGGGTTGGGTGCGCTGGAAATGGTCAACGAACGGTCGGCCGATGCCACACGGGCGGCGTTCGAGCAGTTTCTCGATCTTGAAAAGCGAAGCTGGAAGGGGGCCGAAGGCACCGCCATCCTGTGCAACGATCGGGATGCGGCGTTTACCCGGCGGCTCATCGGGGACCTGGCAGAGGATGGGAACGCCTCGGTGGCGCTGCTGCGCCTCGACGGGCGTCCCGTGGCGGCGCAGGTCGTGCTGTATTGCGGGACCAGCGCCTATACTTGGAAAACCGCCTTTGACGCCGATTTCGCGAAGTATTCTCCCGGCGTCCTCCTGATCGACAAGCTCACCGAACACCTGTTCGCGGCAACCGGCGTGGAGGTCATCGATTCGTGCTCGGCCGAGGGCAGTTTCATGGGGAATCTATGGACCGGGCGGAAAGCCATGGTCGACATGGTGGTGGACGTCGGTGCGAGTCGCTCGCTGGTGTTCGCCATGGAGGCCGCGCGGCAGCTCGGCTACGAAAAGCTGCGCAATCTGCGGGACTGGCTGCGGGCCACGTCCGTGCTCCCGGTGAGGCGGCGGCTGGCGTCTCCATGAGGGGCTGGTTGGGAATCCTCTTGTAAGTCATTGAAATCAAATTATATTTCTTTATTATCGGCCATGCGGTCGGTATCATTGTCAGGCTGTAATCGCCGCAGGCGACCAGGAATCAGCGCCGATGGACCCGGCCGGAGGGGCCGAAACGACTCGAAATTTGCGATGCGCAGATTCGCGAACAATGTCATGGACGACATTGATCGAGCCGTGCGCGGCGTGTCAGAAGTGGCTCTGCCACTTGCGTTTTTGCCATGTCGTTTAGTCTTGACTTAGGTGGGCGTGGCTTATAAAACCCGGCCACTTCACGACAGGCGGTGAGCTTCCCTGCGTCGGAACGGATCACCTTTTCAGCCCGCGTTTTCAACCGGGATGGATCGGCACCAACCTCGACGGATGTCGCTCAAACGCTGTCGGCACTAGCCAGGCAATGCCAGGACACACTTGACCTCTCGGGCGACGCGGATTCGCGCACGGCCTTGAGTTCAGTCTCGGATGCATGATCGCGGTTTTCAACCGTGATCCTCTGTGGCGTTCAAGCGCTTTCCATTCAGTGATGAATGGTTGGCGCGATTTCGTTTTGCGCGGGTGAACGCGCGGCGCGGGATCGGTTTGGTTGCCGGCGTGAAGCGAGTGGGGCGAAAGCTCCGAATGAATTTGCGGGACCGATGAGGTTTCGTGTGAACAAGGGTGAACGATGCCGACGATCAACCAGCTGATCGCAAAGCCACGTGAAGCGCAGAAGTCGCGCAAGAAGGTGCCCGCTTTGCAGCAGTCGCCGCAGAAGCGTGGCGTTTGCACGCGCGTCTATACGACGACTCCGAAGAAGCCTAACTCGGCGCTTCGTAAGGTCGCCAAGGTGCGCTTGACCAACGGCTTCGAAGTCATCGGTTACATTCCGGGTGAAGGCCACAACCTTCAGGAGCACTCGGTGGTCATGATCCGCGGCGGCCGCGTCAAGGATTTGCCCGGCGTGCGTTACCACATTCTCCGCGGCGTCCTCGATACGCAGGGCGTCAAGAACCGCAAGCAGCGTCGTTCGAAGTACGGCGCGAAGCGTCCGAAGTAATCGGGGATCTGATCTATGTCGCGTCGCCATTCTGCTGAAAAGCGTGAAGTGAACCCGGATCCGAAGTTCGGGAACATCATCATTACGAAGTTCATGAATTCGATCATGTACGACGGCAAGAAGTCTGCCGCCGAAAGCATCGTCTACGGTGCGCTCGAGATGATCGAGAGCAAGACCAAGCAGGGTCCGCTGCCGGTGTTCGAGCAGGCGCTGGAAAACGTCATGCCGACGATCGAAGTGCGTTCGCGCCGCGTCGGTGGCGCCACCTATCAGGTGCCGGTTGAAGTTCGCTCCGTGCGCCGTCAGGCGCTGGGCATTCGCTGGATCATTACGGCCGCCCGCGGCCGCAACGAAAAGACAATGACCGAACGGCTCTCCGCGGAGCTGCTCGATGCATCGAACAACCGGGGGAACGCGGTCAAGAAGCGTGAAGACGTGCACAAGATGGCGGAAGCCAACCGTGCCTTCTCGCACTATCGCTGGTAACGGCGAACCGAACCGGACATTAAGGAACGAACCCCATGGCGCGCCAACATCCTATCGCTGACTACCGCAATTTCGGTATCATGGCGCATATTGACGCCGGCAAGACCACGACCACCGAGCGCATCCTCTTTTATACCGGCAAGAGCCACAAAATCGGCGAAGTGCACGAAGGTGCCGCGACGATGGACTGGATGGAGCAGGAGCAGGAGCGCGGCATCACCATTACGTCGGCTGCGACCACCGCGTACTGGAACGGCAAGCGTCTGAACATCATCGACACTCCCGGCCACGTCGACTTCACCATTGAAGTCGAGCGTTCGCTGCGCGTGCTTGACGGTGCCGTTGTCGTTCTCGACGGCAACCAGGGCGTTGAGCCGCAGACCGAGACCGTCTGGCGTCAGGGCGACAAGTATCGCGTTCCGCGCATCGTTTTCGCCAACAAGATGGATAAGACCGGCGCTGACTTCTACAAGTGCCTCGATGACATCGTGAAGCGTCTCGGCGCAAAGCCGATCGCGATCCAGCTTCCGATCGGCGAAGAAAGCAACTTCGTCGGCATGGTCGATCTCGTCCTGATGAAGGCTTACATCTGGAACAACGAGGCGCTCGGCGCAAAGTACGAGACTGTCGAGATTCCGGCCGACCTCGTCGACAAGGCGAAAGAATATCGCGAGAAGATGCTGGAAGCCGCCGTCGAACTCGACGACGAGGTTCTGTCCGCTTATCTCGACGGCAAGGAGCCCGATGAGGCGACCTTGAAGCGTCTGATCCGCAAGGCGGTTCTGACCAGCGCTTTCTATCCGGTGCTGTGTGGCTCGGCCTTCAAGAACAAGGGCGTGCAGCCTTTGCTCGACGCTGTGATCGAGTACCTGCCGTCGCCGCTCGACGTTCCTGCGATCAAGGGTCTCGACCCTGACAACGACAACGCAGAGATCACCCGCGAGCCGAAGGACGACGCGCCGATGTCGCTGCTCGCCTTCAAGATCATGGACGATCCTTTCGTCGGCACCATCACGTTCTGCCGCATCTACTCGGGCACGCTCACCAGCGGTACTGGCGCGATCAACTCGACCAAGGAGCGCAAAGAGCGCATCGGCCGCATGCTGTTGATGCATGCGAACAACCGCGAAGACATCAAGGAAGCGTTCGCTGGCGACATCGTCGCGCTTGCTGGTTTGAAGGAAACTCGCACCGGCGATACGCTGTGCGACCCCGATCATCCGGTCATCCTTGAAAAGATGGAATTCCCGGAGCCGGTCATCGAAATCGCCATCGAGCCGAAGTCGAAGGCCGATCAGGAAAAGCTCGGCATCGCGCTTGCGAAGCTGGCGAACGAAGATCCGTCTTTCCGCGTCTCGACCGATCAGGAATCCGGCCAGACCATTCTGAAGGGCATGGGCGAACTGCATCTCGACATCAAGGTCGACATCCTTCGCCGTACCTACAAGGTCGATGCCAACATCGGCGCGCCGCAGGTGGCCTTCCGCGAGAAGATCACCAAGAAGGCCGAAGTCGATTACACGCACAAGAAGCAGACCGGTGGTACCGGCCAGTTCGCGCGCGTGAAGTTCGTCGTCGAGCCGGGTGAACCGGGTTCGGGCTTCGTGTTCGAATCGAAGGTTGTCGGCGGTTCGGTTCCGAAGGAATACATCCCCGGCGTCGAAAAGGGCCTCAACAGCGTGCTGACCTCAGGCGTTGTCGCGGGCTTCCCGGTGGTGGACGTCAAGGTGCAGCTGGTTGACGGCGCCTACCATGATGTCGACTCGTCGGCGCTCGCATTCGAAATCGCATCGCGCGCGGCGTTCCGCGACGCGCTGCAAAAGGGCAAGTCAGTGCTTCTCGAGCCGATCATGAAGGTCGAGTGCGTGACCCCTGAAGATTACACCGGCTCGGTCATCGGCGATCTCAACTCCCGCCGCGGCCAGATCCAGGGTCAGGACATGCGCGGCAACGCCAACGTCATCAACGCGATGGTGCCGCTCATGAATATGTTTGGTTACGTGAACAACCTGCGCTCGATGAGCCAGGGCCGCGCGACCTTCACGATGCAATTCGATCACTACGCCGAAGCACCGGCGAACGTGTCGGCAGAAGTCCAAAAGAAGTTTGCTTGATTTCTTTGACGAGAGTCAAAGTTGAACGGAGAACGTCATGGCTAAAGCTAAATTTGAACGCAACAAACCGCACTGTAACATTGGCACCATCGGTCACGTCGACCATGGCAAGACATCGCTGACCGCAGCGATCACCAAGGTCCTGGCTGAAACGGGCGGTGCGACGTTCACAGCGTACGACATGATCGACAAGGCGCCGGAAGAAAAGGCGCGCGGCATCACGATCTCGACCGCTCACGTTGAGTACGAGACCGCGAACCGTCACTACGCTCACGTCGATTGCCCCGGCCACGCCGACTACGTGAAGAACATGATCACCGGCGCAGCCCAGATGGACGGCGCGATCCTGGTCGTGTCGGCTGCCGACGGCCCGATGCCGCAGACCCGCGAGCACATCCTGCTCGCCCGTCAGGTCGGCGTTCCTGCGCTCGTCGTGTTCATGAACAAGTGCGACATGGTCGACGATCCGGAATTGCTCGAACTCGTCGAGATGGAAGTTCGCGAACTTCTCTCGAAGTACAACTTCCCGGGCGATGACATTCCGATCATCAAGGGTTCGGCTCTCGCCGCTCTTGAAAACAAGGATCCGAAGCTCGGCCACGACGCCGTTCTGGAGCTCATGAAGGCTGTCGACTCCTACATTCCGCAGCCGGAGCGTCCGATCGACCAGCCGTTCCTGATGCCGGTCGAAGACGTGTTCTCGATCTCGGGCCGTGGCACCGTCGTCACCGGCCGCGTCGAGCGCGGCATCATCAAGGTCGGCGAAGAAATCGAAATCGTCGGTCTCAAGGACACCGTGAAGACCATCGTCACCGGCGTCGAAATGTTCCGCAAGCTGCTCGATCAGGGCCAGGCCGGCGACAACATCGGTGCTCTTCTCCGCGGCACCAAGCGCGAAGAAGTCGAGCGTGGCCAGGTTCTCTGCAAGCCAGGTTCGGTCAAGCCGCACACCAAGTTCAAGGCTGAGGCCTACATCCTCACCAAGGAAGAGGGCGGACGTCACACTCCGTTCTTCACCAACTACCGTCCGCAGTTCTACTTCCGCACGACCGACGTGACGGGCGTGGTTCACCTGCCGGAAGGTACCGAAATGGTGATGCCGGGCGACAACATTGCGATGGAAGTGCACCTGATCGTGCCGATCGCGATGGAAGAAAAGCTCCGCTTCGCGATCCGTGAAGGCGGCCGCACCGTCGGTGCAGGCGTCGTCGCAAGCATCATCGAGTAACAAACGATCCGTCGTCATGCCCGGCTGCGAGGCCGGGCATTCACGACCCTCTTATTAAACGTGGATGGCCGGGCTGACCGGTCGTGACGGACAAGAAAGACAGCGGCAATGAACGGCCAGAATATTCGCATTCGTCTCAAGGCGTTCGACCATCGGATTCTCGATACGTCGACCCGCGAGATCGTGAACACGGCAAAACGTACCGGTGCACAGGTTCGCGGACCCATTCCGCTGCCGACCCGCATCGAGAAGTTCACCGTCAACCGTTCGCCGCACGTCGACAAGAAGAGCCGCGAGCAGTTCGAGATGCGCACGCACAAGCGCCTTCTCGATATCGTCGATCCGACCCCGCAGACCGTGGACGCGCTGATGAAGCTCGACCTCGCCGCTGGTGTCGACGTCGAGATCAAGCTCTGAGCACGACCCCGAAGTGGGCACCGGTCTTTGGACCGGGTCGTGCTCACTAAAAAGTTTAGTTAGTCCTTCGGGACATAGAGAAGAACAGGAAGCACGCCGATGCGCTCCGGAGTGATCGCACAAAAGGTCGGGATGACGCGGGTCTTTACAGAGGCCGGTGAACATATCCCTGTGACCGTGCTCAAGTTGGGCAATTGCCAGGTTGTTGGCCATCGCACGACCGAGAAGAACGGCTACGTCGCGTTGCAGCTCGGTTCGGGCTCGCGCAAGACCGTCTATTTGCCCAAGGCTGAACGCGGCCAGTTCGCCGTCGCCAAGGTCGAGCCGAAGCGGAAGACCGCGGAGTTCCGCGTGTCCGAAGATTCGCTGATCCCGGTCGGCGCCGAAATCCAGGCTGACCATTTCGTCGTGGGCCAGTTCGTCGACGTGACGGGCACCTCGGTCGGTAAGGGTTTCGCGGGCGGCATGAAGCGCTGGAATTTCGGCGGCTTGCGCGCAACCCACGGCGTCTCGGTTTCGCATCGTTCGATCGGTTCGACCGGCGGACGTCAGGATCCCGGCAAGACCTTCAAGAACAAGAAGATGCCCGGTCACATGGGTGTCGATCGCATCACCACGCTGAACCTGCGCGTTGTGCAGACGGATGTGGCGCGCGGACTGCTGCTCATCGAAGGCGCCGTTCCTGGCTCCAAGGGTGGATGGATCACCGTGCGCGACGCCGTGAAGAAGGCTCTGCCGAAGGATGCGCCGAAGCCCGGCAAGTTCAAGCTGGCTGGCGGTACAGATACGGCTGCTCCTGAAGCAGCACCGGCTGAGGAGGGCGCGTGATGGAATTGAAGGTCACAACCCTCGAAGGTAAGGCCGCTGGGTCGGTTCAGCTGTCGGACGAGATCTTCGGTCTCGAGCCGCGCAAGGACATCATCCAGCGCGTCGTCAACTGGCAGCTCGCGAAGCGTCAGGCCGGCACCCACAAGACCAAGGGCCGCGCTGAAGTCTGGCGCACCGGCAAGAAGATGTACAAGCAGAAGGGCACCGGTGGTGCGCGTCACGGTTCTGCCCGTGTTCCGCAGTTCCGCGGCGGTGGCCGTGCGTTCGGTCCGGTCGTGCGCTCGCATGCGTTCGCGCTGCCGAAGAAGGTTCGCGCGCTCGGTCTGCGTCACGCCCTGTCGGCGAAAGCCAAGGACGGCGGTCTCATCGTGATCGAGAATGCCGATCTGAAGGATGCCAAGACCAAGGCGTTGCTCGGTCACTTCTCGGGCCTCGAGATCACCAACGCGCTGATCATCGACGGCACCGAAGTGAACACCGGTTTCGCGACCGCGGCTCGCAACATTCCGCACATCGACGTGCTGCCGGTCCAGGGCATCAACGTCTATGACATTCTGCGCCGTCAGAAACTCGTTCTGACCAAGGCCGCACTGGATGCGTTGGAGGCGCGCTTCAAATGAGCACTCAAGACTCGCGCCACTACGACATCATCGTCTCTCCGGTTGTGACCGAAAAGGCGACTGTTGCGTCCGAGCACAACAAGGTTGTGTTCAAGGTCTCGGCGAAGGCGACCAAGCCGCAGATTAAAGACGCGATTGAGAAGCTGTTCGACGTTAAAGTGAAGAGCGTCAACACGCTGGTCCGCAAGGGCAAGACGAAAGTCTTCCGCGGCCAGTTCGGTTCTCAGTCGGATTCGAAGCGCGCGATCGTGACCCTCGAAGAAGGTCATCGCATCGACGTGACCACCGGTCTGTAAGGCGAACGACGATGGCATTGAAAACATTCAACCCCACGACGCCCGGCCAGCGCCAGCTGGTCATGGTCGATCGTTCGGCGCTCTACAAGGGCAAGCCGGTCAAGACTCTGACCGAGGGCAAGCACTCGAACGGCGGCCGTGGCAACACGGGTCGCATCACTGTGCGCTTCCGCGGCGGCGGCCATAAGAAGGCTTACCGCATCGTCGACTTCAAGCGCACCAAGGTCGATGTTCCGGCCAAGGTCGAGCGTCTTGAGTACGATCCGAACCGCACCGCGTTCATCGCGCTGATCAAGTACGCCGATGGCGAGCAGGCTTATATCCTGGCGCCGCAGCGTCTGGCCGTGGGCGACACCGTCGTCGCCGGCAACTACGTGGACGTGAAGCCGGGCAACGTCATGCCGCTCGGCAACATGCCGGTGGGCACGATCATCCATAACGTCGAGCTGAAGATCGGGAAGGGCGGCCAGATTGCGCGCTCGGCCGGCACCTACGCCCAGATCGTCGGCCGCGACCATGACTTCGTCATTGTCCGTCTGAACTCGGGCGAACAGCGCCTGGTTCACGGCCGCTGCACCGGCACCATCGGTGCGGTGTCGAACCCGGATCACATGAACACCTCGATCGGCAAGGCCGGTCGTACCCGATGGATGGGCTGGCGTCCGCATAACCGCGGCGTCGTCATGAACCCCGTCGACCATCCGCACGGCGGCGGCGAAGGCCGTACCTCGGGCGGCCGTCACCCGGTCACTCCGTGGGGCAAGCCGACCAAGGGCAAGAAGACGCGTTCGAACAAATCCACCAACAAGTTCATTCTCATCAGCCGCCACAAGCGGAAGAAGAAGTAAGGATCGCCGGACATGGTTCGTTCAGTCTGGAAAGGCCCGTTCGTTGAAGGCTCTCTGCTCAAGAAGGCAGATGTCGCACGTTCGTCCGGCCGTCACGACGTCATCAAGATCTGGAGCCGCCGCTCGACGATCCTCCCGCAGTTCGTGGGACTCACCTTCGGCGTCTACAACGGTCAAAAGCATGTTCCGGTTGCAGTGAATGAGGAAATGGTCGGTCACAAGTTCGGCGAGTTCTCGCCGACGCGGACCTTCCACGGCCATTCGGGCGACAAGAAAGCCAAGAAGTAAGGGCTTAAGGACTTAGTCATGAGCAAACCAAAGCGCGAACGGGTTCTCCCGGAGAATGAAGCAAAGGCGGTAGCCCGCATGCTTCGCGTCAGCCCGCAGAAGCTGAATCTGGTGGCGCAGTTGATCCGCGGCCGCAAGGCATCGGCAGCACTCGCCGACCTGCAGTTTTCGCGCAAGCGGATTGCGGGTGATGTGAAGAAGTGTCTGGAGTCCGCGATTGCGAACGCCGAGAACAACCATGACCTCGATGTCGACGCGCTTGTCGTCGCCGAGGCGCATGTTGGCAACGGCATCGTGATGAAGCGTTTCGCACCGCGCGGCCGTGGCCGTTCGGGTCGTGTTTTTAAACCGTTCTCGCAGCTGACGATTGTCGTTCGTCAGGTCGAGGCCGAGGCGAGCGCCTAAGGGCGGGAGAAGACGATGGGTCAAAAGATCAATCCAATCGGGCTGCGTCTGGGCATTAACCGGACCTGGGATTCCCGTTGGTTCGCCGGCAAGAACGAGTATGCGAAGCTCCTCCACGAGGACATTCGCATCCGCGCCATGCTGATGAAGGAACTGAAGCAGGCTGCGGTCGCGCGTATCGTGATCGAGCGCCCGCACAAGAAGTGCCGCGTGTCGATCCACTCCGCCCGTCCGGGCGTCGTGATCGGCAAGAAGGGCGCTGACATCGACAAGCTGCGCCAGAAGGTTGCTGCGATCACCGACTCCGACGTCGTGATCAACATCATCGAAATCCGCAAGCCGGAACTCGATGCGACCCTGGTTGCGGAATCGATCGCGCAGCAGCTCGAGCGCCGCGTTGCGTTCCGCCGCGCCATGAAGCGCGCCGTTCAGTCGGCGATGCGTCTCGGCGCCGAAGGCATCCGCATCAACTGTTCGGGTCGTCTGGGCGGCGCGGAAATCGCGCGCATGGAATGGTATCGCGAAGGCCGCGTGCCGCTGCATACGCTGCGCGCTGACGTCGACTACGGTGTCGCCACCGCGTTCACCACGTTCGGCACCTGCGGCGTGAAGGTCTGGATCTTCAAGGGCGAAATCCTTGAGCACGATCCGATGGCGCAGGACAAGAAGATGGCTGAAGGCGACAGCGGACGTCCGCCCCGTCGCGACGCAGCTTGATAGATTTTTACGAGAAGGTTTGAGGGCGTAAGCCATGATGCAACCAAAGAAGACAAAGTTCCGCAAGGCGCATAAGGGCCGTATCCACGGCGTCGCCTCGTCGGGCGCGACGTTGTCTTTCGGCCAGTTCGGCCTGAAGGCGATGGCGCCGGAGCGCATCACCGCGCGCCAGATCGAAGCCGCCCGCCGCGCGCTGACCCGTCACATGAAGCGTGCCGGCCGCGTCTGGATCCGTGTATTCCCGGATTTGCCGGTGTCGAAGAAGCCCGCCGAAGTGCGAATGGGCTCCGGCAAGGGTACGCCGGAATTGTGGGTCGCCCGCGTCAAGCCGGGCCGTCTCATTTTCGAAATCGACGGCGTGACCCAGCAGACCGCGAAGGAAGCACTGTCGCTCGCCGCCGCCAAACTTCCGATCAAGACGCGCTTCGTTGCGCGCATTGCGGAGTAAGGAAACGATCATGGCCGATTTGAAAGCCGAAGATATCCGCGCGATGAGCTCCGATCAGATGGACGAGGCCGTCCTCAATCTGAAGAAGGAGCGGTTCAACCTGCGCTTCCAGCGCGCCACCGGGCAGCTCGAGAATACCTCGCGCCTGCGTGAGGCTCGCCGCGACATCGCACGCATCAAGACCATCGCAGCGCAGAAAAGCGCTGCGGCCAAGAAGTAGGGGTAGACAGATGCCAAAGCGTACTCTCCAGGGCGTCGTCGTCAGCGACAAGCAGGACAAGACCATTGTCGTGCGTGTCGACCGCCGCTTCACCCACCCGATCTACAAGAAGACGATCCGACGTTCGAAGAACTATCACGCGCACGACGAGAACAATCAGTTCAAGGCAGGCGACGTGGTTCGAATTGAGGAAAGCAAACCACTCTCGAAGTTGAAGCGCTGGACGGTTGTCCAGGCCGAAACGAAAACAGCTTAAGCGCAATAAGCGCAAGAAAGAGGACGAGGTGCATCAATGATTCAGATGCAGACCAACCTCGACGTGGCCGATAATTCCGGCGCGCGCCGTGTCATGTGCATCAAGGTTCTTGGAGGTTCCAAGCGCCGCTATGCAACGGTGGGCGACATCATTGTCGTCTCGATCAAGGAAGCCATTCCACGTGGGAAGGTGAAGAAGGGCGACGTCATGAAGGCTGTCGTCGTTCGCGTGCGGAAAGATATCCGCCGCGCCGACGGTTCCGTCATCCGTTTCGACCGCAACGCGGCTGTGTTGATCAACAACCAGTCCGAGCCGGTCGGCACCCGTATCTTCGGGCCGGTGCCGCGCGAGCTTCGCGCCAAGAACCACATGAAGATTATCTCGCTTGCGCCGGAGGTGCTGTAATGGCTGCCAAGATCCGCAAGGGTGACAAGGTCATCGTATTGAACGGCCGCGACAAGGGCCGGACCGGCGAAGTGTTCGAGGTGCGTCCCACCGAGAGCAAGGCGCTCGTGCGCGGCGTCAACCTGGTGAAGCGTCACCAGAAGCAGACGCAGGCCCAGGAGGGCGGCATCATCTCCAAAGAGGCGCCGATCCACCTGTCGAACATCGCGCTCGTCGGCAAGGACGGCAAGCCGACCCGCGTCGGTTTCAAGATCCAGAAGGACGGCACCAAGGTGCGCATTGAGAAGCGCTCGGGAGCAGAGATCAATGGCTGAGACCGCATACGTTCCGCGCCTGCGCGCGCAATTCGATAAAGAGATCCGCGGCAAGCTGATCGAGCAGTTCGGTTACACGAACGCTCTGCAGGTGCCCGCGCTCGACAAGGTCGTGCTCAACATGGGCATCGGCGAAGCTGTCAACGACCGCAAGAAGGTCGAACTGGCTGCTGCCGATCTCGCGCTGATCGCGGGCCAGAAGCCGATCGTCACGCATTCGCGCATGGCGATCGCGACCTTCAAGCTGCGTGAAGGCCAGGCTATCGGCGCCAAGGTCACGCTTCGCAAGTCGAAGATGTACGACTTCGTCGATCGTCTCGTGAATATCGCTTTGCCTCGAGTCCGCGACTTCCGCGGCCTCAATCCGAAGAGCTTTGACGGCCGCGGCAACTATTCGCTCGGCCTCAAGGAGCATCTCGTGTTCCCGGAAATCGACTACGACAAGTCGGGCGAGACCTGGGGCATGGACATTACGATCTGCACCACGGCGACTGACGATGAGCAGGCGCGTGCGTTGCTGACCGCATTTAATTTTCCGTTCCGGCAGTGAGACACTGAACTAGTTCAGCGTCTCAAACGCGGAAAGGTATGGAGACTACTCGTATGGCTAAGAAGAGTTCTGTCGAGAAGAACAACCGGCGTCAGAAGATGACGAAGAACGCTGCTGCCAAGCGCTCTAAATTGAAGGCGATCATCGCCGACAAGAAGAAGCCGATGGAAGAGCGTTTCGCGGCGACGATCAAGCTCGCCGAGATGCCGCGCAATTCGTCCGCGACCCGCATCCGCAACCGTTGCGAGATCAGCGGCCGTTCCCGCTCGGTCTATCGCAAGCAGAAGATGAGCCGCATCGCCATTCGTGAATACGGCTCGAAGGGCCTTATTCCCGGCCTCGTCAAGTCCAGCTGGTAAGGGAGGTCGGTCATGTCAACACACGATCCGATCAGCGATCTCATCACCCGCATCCGCAACGCGCAGATGCGTTCGAAGTCCAAGGTTTCGACCCCGGGTTCGAAGATGCGCGCCAACGTTCTCGAAGTGCTCAAGGCCGAGGGTTATATCCGCGGCTATGCAGCGGTCGAACACGCCGGCGGCCACAACGAGCTTGAAATCGAACTGAAGTATTTCGATGGCGAGCCGGTCATCCGCGAGATCGAGCGGGTCTCCAAGCCAGGGCGTCGCGTTTACGCCTCGGTGAAGAACCTGCCGCGCGTGAAGAACGGTCTCGGCATTTCGGTGCTGTCGACGCCGAAGGGAATTATGGCTGACCACGACGCGCGTGACGCGAACGTGGGCGGCGAAATTCTCTTCACGGTGTTCTGAGGAAGGGAAGAATTATGTCACGCGTAGGCAAAAAGCCCGTCCCGATCGTCTCCGGCGTCACCGCCAACGTCGAAGGGCAGACCGTCAAGATGAAGGGGCCGAAGGGCGCTCTTCAGTTTGTGGTTCACGACGACGTGTCGGTCGAGCTCAAGGACGGCGCGATCCGTGTCGCGCCGCGCTTCGAAACCAAGCGCGCGCAGTCGCTGTACGGCACCGCACGGGCCCAGATCGCAAATCTGGTCGAAGGCGTCACCAAGGGCTTCGAGAAGAAGCTTGAAATCACCGGCGTCGGTTACCGCGCCGCGTTGCAGGGCAAGAACCTGCAGCTCGCGCTCGGTTACAGCCACGACGTGATCTATCCGATCCCGGAAGGGATCCAGATCACCGTGCCGAAGCCGACCGAAATCACCATCGTCGGCAACGACAGCCAGCGCGTCGGCCAGGTCGCCGCCGAAATCCGCAGCTATCGTCCGCCGGAGCCCTACAAGGGCAAGGGCGTGAAGTACGCCAACGAATTTATCTTCCGCAAGGAAGGCAAGAAGAAGTAACGGAGCCGGTCATGTCGAAACTCAAGGTCACGAATGCCCGGCGCAAGCAGCGCGTGCGTCTCGCGCTGCGCCGGACCGCGAACGGGCGTCCGCGCCTGTCTGTGTTCCGCTCGTCGAAGCACATCTACGCTCAGGTCATCGACGACCTGAAGGGCGAAACGCTGGCGTCTGCCTCGTCGCTGGAAAAAGCCATGCGCGACGGCGGCAAGACCGGCGCCGACATCGATGCGGCGAAGGCTGTCGGCAAGTTGCTGGCGGAACGCGCTGTGAAGAACGGCGTCAAGGAAGTGGTTTTCGACCGTGGTGGTTATCTCTACCACGGCCGCGTCAAGGCGCTTGGCGATGCTGCCCGCGAAAGCGGTCTCAGCTTCTAAGCTGCTGGTTTGAAAATTTGAGTTTGAACGGACACAAGGACAGGAACGCAAGTTCCTCAAGGATTGGAAAACACCATGGCAGGTGAACGCGAACGCGGTGGCGGCCACAGGGGCGGCCGGGAAGAGCGCGATAGCGAGTTTGTCGACAAGCTCGTCCACATCAATCGTGTGGCGAAGGTCGTCAAGGGCGGCAAGCGCTTTGGTTTCGCAGCCCTCGTCGTTATCGGCGATCAGAAGGGTCGGGTCGGATTCGGCCACGGCAAGGCGCGCGAAGTTCCTGAAGCGATCCGCAAGGCGACCGAGTCTGCGAAGCGCAACCTGACGCGCGTTGCTTTGCGCGATGGCCGCACGCTGCATCACGACATCGCTGGCCGTCATGGCGCCGGTCGCGTCTATCTGCGCGCTGCACCGGCCGGTACCGGCATCATCGCCGGCGGCCCGATGCGCGCCGTGTTCGAGACGCTCGGCATCCAGGACGTTGTGGCGAAGTCGATCGGTTCGTCGAATCCGTACAACATGGTTCGTGCGACTTTCGACGCGCTGAAGCATCAGGATTCGCCGCGTTCGGTCGCGGCACGCCGCAACATCAAGGTGTCCACGCTGCAGTCCCGCCGCGTCGGTGGCGATGCGGAAGCGGTTGCCGAATAGTTTGGTGCATGATCCGGAAAAGTGGTCTTCCGGTTTTCCGATAAGATCATGCCGCTCTAGAGAGACTTTTTGGAGTTAAGACAATGGCCAAGGCCGCAACGAAAACCATCAAGGTCGAGCAGATCGGCAGCGCAATCCGCCGCCATCACTCGCAGCGCGAGACGCTGATCGGCCTGCGTCTCAACAAGATCGGTCGCGTCGCCGAGTTGCAGGATTCGCCTGCCATTCGCGGCATGATCGCCAAGGTTCAGCACCTCGTTCGCGTCGTCGACGAGAAGTAAGTTCGCGTCGCAAGACAGCGGAACGCAAGAAGGAATCGAACGATGAAGCTCACCGAGATCGCCGACAATCCCGGCTCGCGCAAGAAGCGTATGCGGGTTGGCCGCGGCATTGGCTCCGGCAAGGGCAAGCAGGCAGGCCGCGGCGGCAAGGGCCAGACCGCGCGTTCAGGCGTGCGCATCAAGGGCTTTGAAGGCGGCCAGATGCCGCTGCATCGCCGTCTGCCGAAGCGCGGCTTCAACAACATTTTCCGGCTCGACCTGACCGAGGTCAATCTCGACCGTCTTCAGGAAGCCATCGACGCCAAGAAGCTCGACGGCAAGGCCACCATCAACGCTGAATCGCTGGTGAAGTCCGGCCTGCTGCGCCGTTCCAAGGACGGCGTGCGGCTGCTCGGCCGTGGCGAACTCAAGGCCAAGGTCAACATCGAAGTGCACGGCGCGACCAAGTCCGCGATCGAGGCAGTCGAGAAGGCCGGCGGCACGGTGAAGATCCTGGCGCCTGCCAAGGACGCAGCCGCGCAGAAGGCTGCTGCCAAGAAGCCGAACAGGAAGGCCTCGTAACGTCGCGATCCCGCCCTTGTGACGGGTATTCGCGGCGTGACTACCTATATGCTCGCGGGAAGTCGCAGCACTATGGGGCACCGAAGCCGGTCATGACGGACAACGGGATCGGAGCCGGCGCTGCGAAAATGATGCGAACTTCGGATTCGGGACACTAGTTATGGCCTCTGCAGCGGAACAACTGGCGGCAAATCTCAACTTCGCGGCATTCGCAAAGGCTGACGAACTCAAAAAGCGCATCTGGTTCACACTGGGTGCGCTGCTTGTTTATCGGCTGGGCACCTACGTCCCGCTGCCGGGCATCGATCCGAATATCTGGAGCCAGATCTTCAAGTCCCAGGCCGGCGGTATTCTGGGCATGTTCAACATGTTCGCCGGCGGCGGCATCAACCGCATGGCGATCTTCGCGCTGAACATCATGCCGTACATCTCGGCGTCGATCATTCTTCAGTTGCTGACCAGCGTGTCGCCCCAGCTCGAAGCGCTCAAGAAAGAGGGCGAGTCGGGCCGCAAGGTCATCAACCAGTACACGCGCTATCTCACGGTCGTGCTCGCGACGTTCCAGGCTTACGGCATTGCCGTCGGCCTTGAAGGCGCAGGCAACGTCGTCGCCGATCCCGGCATGTTCTTCCGTCTCTCGACCACGATCACGCTGGTCGGCGGCACCATGTTCCTGATGTGGCTCGGCGAGCAGATCACCTCGCGCGGCATCGGCAACGGCATCTCGCTGATCATCATGGCGGGCATCGTCGCGGAATTGCCGTCGGCCATCGCCGGCACGCTTGAACTCGGCCGCCAGGGCGCGTTGTCCACGTTCCTCATTCTCGCGATCATCATCATGGCAGTCGCGGTCATCGCGCTGATCGTGTTCGTCGAGCGCGCGCAGCGCCGACTGCTGATCCAGTATCCGAAGCGTCAGGTCGGCAACAAGATGTTCGAGGGCCAGTCCTCGCATCTGCCGCTGAAGCTGAATACGTCGGGCGTGATTCCGCCGATCTTCGCATCGTCGCTGCTGTTGCTGCCGACCACCATCGCGAGTTTCAACGCGGGCAGGGGACCGGAGTGGTTCCAGTGGCTGACGACACAGCTCAGCCACGGCCGTCCGCTGTTTCTCGTGCTGTATCTCGGCATGATCGTGTTCTTCGCGTTTTTCTATACCGCGATCGTGTTCAACCCGACCGAGACCGCCGACAATCTCAAGAAGCACGGCGGCTTCATTCCGGGCATCCGTCCGGGTGAGCGCACCGCCGAATACATCGATTATGTGCTGTCGCGCATCACGGTCGTTGGCGCGATCTATCTCGCGGTGGTCTGTCTCGTTCCGGAAATCCTGATTTCCTACGCGTCGGTGCCGTTCTATCTCGGCGGCACGTCGCTGCTGATCGTCGTCAGCGTGACGATGGATACGGTCGCCCAGGTGCAGGGCTATCTTCTTGCGCACCAGTACGAAGGGCTGATCCGTAAATCCAAATTGAGGGGCCGCCGTAAATGAGGTTGATTCTTCTCGGGCCGCCGGGGGCGGGCAAGGGAACACAGGCGCAAAGACTGGTTCACAAACACGATATCGTTCAACTCTCCACCGGAGAGATGCTGCGTGCCGCTGTTGCAGCCGGAACGCCGATCGGTCTCAAGGCGAAAGACATCATGGCCAGCGGCGCGCTGGTCCCTGACGAGGTTGTGGTTGGAATCATCGCCGATCGCATCGAGGAGCCGGACGCCAAGAAGGGCTTCATTCTCGACGGCTTTCCGCGCACCGTTCCGCAGGCCGCTGCGCTGGACGAATTGCTCAAGAAGAAGCACCTCAAGCTCGACGCCGTGGTCGAACTGCGCGTGAACGAAAGCGCGCTGCTGGAGCGCGTCGAGACCCGTGTCGCGCAGATGCGCGAGCGCGGCGAAGAGGTTCGCATCGACGATACGCCGGAGGTGCTGTCGAAGCGCCTGGCCAGCTATCGTGCGCAGACCGAGCCGTTGGTTCACTACTACTCGGAAAAGCGGAAGCTCATCACCATCGACGGCATGATGACCATCGAGCAGGTGACGGCGGCCATCAATCGCGTGCTGGCGGCTTTGACCGCGACCGAATCGACGGCCAAGGCGACCAAGGCCAAGACGGCCAAGAAGAAGTCCGGCACCAAGACCGCGGCCAAAAAGGCCAAGAAGGGTGCCAAGAGCTCCGCCAAGACGGCCAAAAAGGCTGTGAAGGCGTCGGCTAGGAAAGCCAAAAAGGCCGCTAAACCGGCCAGCAAGGCTTCCAAGGGGCGTAAAAAGCCGGTTGCGAAGGCCAAAAGCCGGGCCAGTGGAACCAAGGCGGCCAAGACCCGGAAAGTGGCCAAAAAGGTCGCTAAAAAGCGAGCTAAGGCCGTCAAACGGTTGACGAAACGCCGCTGAATACATTAATAAGCCCGCATCCAGTCGGATAGTTCAGACGATGCCGGGCCCCGAACCAAAAGTGGGGAGGGCGTCGTGTTCGCCGTTTGTGAACACCCGCCCGACGCCAAAGACTTAACAAGACAGGCCGTCCGACACGGATGGCGACAGGAGCGAAGACCGTGGCCCGTATTGCAGGCGTCAACATTCCGACCAACAAGCGCGTGCTGATCGCGCTTCAGTACATTCATGGCATCGGCCAGAAGAATGCCGCGTCCATCGTCGAGCAGCTCAAGATTCCGGCCGAGCGCCGCGTCTCGCAGCTCACCGACGCGGAAGTCTTGCAGATCCGCGAAATGATCGACCGCGACTTCCTCGTCGAGGGCGACCTGCGCCGCGAAGTCGGCATGAACATCAAGCGCCTGATGGACCTCGGCTGCTATCGCGGCCTGCGTCATCGCCGCGGCCTTCCGGTGCGCGGTCAGCGCACCCACACCAATGCGCGCACGCGCAAGGGTCCGGCCAAGGCCATCGCCGGCAAGAAGAAGTAATTTCGTATCGACGACCAAACCGATCCGGTCCGCAAGGGCCGGATGATCACCTGAAATTCCCCAGCGTCTGGCACCACGGACGCGCTTGAAGGAAGAGACCAAGACTATGGGTAAAGAAGCCACTCGCGTCCGCCGCCGTGAACGCAAGAACATCGCATCCGGCATCGCGCACGTGAATTCGTCGTTCAACAACACGACCATCACCATCACCGACGCGCAGGGCAACACCATTGCATGGTCGTCGGCCGGGACGATGGGCTTCAAGGGATCGCGCAAGTCGACTCCGTATGCGGCGCAGGTTGCCGCCGAAGACGTGTCGAAGAAGGCGCAGGAGCACGGCATGCGCACGCTCGAAGTCGAAGTCGCGGGTCCGGGTTCGGGCCGTGAGTCGGCGCTGCGTGCCCTGCAGGCGGCGGGCTTCACCGTGACGTCGATCCGCGACGTCACCACGATCCCGCACAACGGTTGCCGTCCGCGCAAGCGTCGGCGCGTCTGATTGTTTTTTACTGCCGCGGGCAATATGTGCCCGCGTTGTTTTTAAGATGCGATGACGCGGGTCGCTCCCGCGCCGCAAACCTCCAACGCCAAGAATTCGAGTGGCATGGGTGAACAAGTGACGATCCAGAAAAATTGGCAAGAACTCATTCGTCCGAACAAGCTGGCGGTCACGCCGGGTTCGGATCCGACCCGTTTCGCAACCCTCGTCGCTGAGCCGCTCGAGCGCGGCTTCGGCCAGACGCTCGGCAACGCGCTGCGCCGCGTGCTGCTGTCGTCGCTGCAGGGCGCTGCCGTGCAGTCGGTTCACATCGACGGCGTGCTGCACGAGTTCTCCTCGATTGCAGGCGTCCGCGAGGACGTGACCGACATCGTGCTGAACATCAAGGACATCTCGATCAAGATGCAGGGCGAAGGCCCGAAGCGCATGGTCGTGAAGAAGTCCGGCCCGGGCGTCGTCACTGCCGGTGACATCCAGACCGTCGGCGATGTCGTCGTGCTGAACCCGGATTTGCAGATCTGCACCCTCGACGAAGGCGCCGAGATCCGCATGGAGTTCACCGTGAACTCCGGCAAGGGCTACGTCGCCGCCGAGCGCAACCGTCCCGAGGACGCGCCGATCGGCCTGATCCCGGTGGACAGCCTGTTCTCGCCGGTTCGCAAGGTGTCCTACAAGGTTGAGAACACCCGCGAAGGTCAGATCCTCGATTACGACAAGCTGACGCTGACCATCGAGACCAACGGCGCGATCTCGCCGGACGACGCGCTCGCTTACTCGGCGCGCATCCTGCAGGACCAGCTCAACGTGTTCGTGAACTTCGAGGAGCCCCGCAAGGAGGTTGCCGCCGAGATCATTCCGGATCTCGCCTTCAACCCTGCGTTCCTCAAGAAGGTCGACGAACTCGAACTGTCGGTTCGTTCGGCCAACTGCCTGAAGAACGACAACATCGTCTACATCGGCGACCTCGTGCAGAAGTCGGAAGCGGAAATGCTTCGCACTCCGAACTTCGGCCGCAAGTCGCTGAACGAAATCAAGGAAGTGCTGGCCCAGATGGGTCTGCACCTCGGCATGGAAGTGCCCGGCTGGCCGCCGGAGAACATCGACGAGTTGGCCAAGCGCTTCGAAGATCACTACTGAGCGATTCAATCGTCGTGGCCGGGTGCAAGCTCGGCCACCACGTTTTGGGCGAACGCAGGCAGCCCACCTGAGCAGCATCTCCGGCAAGCCGTCGGGATAGAGATTGAGGACTAAACTATGCGTCACGGAAAAGTACATCGTAAGCTCAACCGCACGGCAGAACACCGCAAGGCGATGTTTGCAAACATGTGCGCCGCGCTGATCAAGCACGAGCAGATCATCACCACCTTGCCGAAGGCGAAGGAATTGCGCCCGATCGTCGAGAAGCTGGTGACGCTCGGCAAGAAGGGCGGCCTCTCGATGCGCCGTCAGGCGATCAGCGAGATGCGCGATCTCACGCAGGCCAAGAAGCTGTTCGACGTTCTGGCTCCGCGTTACAAGGATCGTCAGGGCGGCTACACCCGCATCATCAAGGCCGGCTTCCGCTACGGCGACAATGCGCCGCTCGCGGTGATCGAGTTCGTCGACCGCGACGTCGATGCCAAGGGCCTCGACTCGGGTCCGGTGCAGGAGAAGTCGGCAGACGCCGCCTAAGCTTCCTCACTTCAGACATTCGGAAAAAGCGGCGTCTCAAGCGCCGCTTTTTTGTTGCCCGATCCCTGATGTTTCCCCTGAGGCCACGATGCCGTGAACCCGGGGACACGGTCCTGCGATGGCGTTCGCGCTTTCGCACGCCATATGAGGCTCCGTAGCAAAGGAGCATTCCATGAAGATCGATCTTTCAGGCACCACGGCTGTCATTACCGGCTCGACCGGCGGCATTGGACTCGCCATCGCCAGGGGCCTCGCCGGAACGGGCGCCAGCGTGGTGGTCAATGGACGGACACAGGCCAAGGCTGACGCGGCGGCGGCTGCCATCGTCCAGGCTGTGCCGGGTGCGAAAGCGCGCGGTGTCGCCGCCGACGTGTCCACCGCAGCCGGCTGCAAGACGCTGGTCGCCGCCGTGCCCGACGCGGACATTCTCATCAACAACGCGGGCATCTTCGAGCCGAAGGACTTCTTCGAGATATCCGACGAGGACTGGAGCCGCTTCTTCGACGTCAACGTGATGTCCGGCGTGCGGCTGTCGCGCGCCTACATGCCCGGAATGCTGAAGCGCAACTGGGGCCGCATCGTTTTCATCTCGTCGGAATCCGCGATCAACATTCCGAAGGAGATGATCCACTACGGCACGACCAAAACGGCGCAGCTTGCGATTTCGCGCGGGCTCGCGGAGATGACCAAGGGCACCAATGTGACGGTCAATTCGGTGCTGCCGGGGCCGACCATGTCGGAAGGCGTCGAGACCTTCGTGAAGGATCTCGCCAAACAGAACGGCCAGTCGGTGGAGGAGGCGGCGTCCCAGTTCGTCAAGCAGCATCGCGGCACATCGCTGATCCAGCGGTTCGCGCGCGTCGACGAGATCGCCAACATGGTGGTCTATGTCTCGTCGCGTGAAGCCTCCGCGACCAATGGCGCAGCGCTGCGGGCTGAAGGCGGCATCATCCAGACGATCGCGTAAGTCTGGATACCTGCAGGCTTGTGAGAAACAAAAAAGGCGGCGCAGGGTGCGCCGCCTTTTTCAGATGCCGGCCCGCGGGCATGCGAGCGAAACATGGAAGGTTCTGAGCGAAAGAGGCACGCACCCGAAAGGCAGAAACCGCTTTGAAACTCGGGCGGAAGCTAAAAGCTTTCGATGACAGATTTGTAACAACGGCCTGATCGTTGCTGCAACGCGGCCATGCGCCGCAATGCGGCACGAAGATCACGCACATCGAGAATCGCAGCAACCGCGACGGAGGTATGATTGAAAAAAGAGAGCAGCGTTTGGCGCTGCTCTCTTTGAATGCGTGATCCCAAATTTGAAATTACGCGAGGTGCTGTAATACAGGCGGAACTTACCAGCCTTCCAGCACCAGCTTTCCGGTCGAGCGTCCACCCTCAATCGCTACGTGCGCTGCCTTGAGATTTGCCGCGTTGATGGTGCCTATCGTCTTGTCGAGTGTTGTCCGCAGCACGCCGCTGTCGATCAAGCTGGCAACCTCGTCGAGCAGCTTGTGCTGTTCGATCATGTCCTCGGTCTGGAATGACGAGCGCGTGAACATCGATTCCCAATGCAGCGATACGGCTTTGCCTTTCAGCAGCATGACATTCGGCGGCGTCGCGGGATCGTCGATCAGGCCGATCTTGCCTTGAGGGGCGATGATGTCGGCGAGCGCCTGGAAATGCTGCTCGGTGTTGGTCAGCGCGGCGATCAGTCCGACAGGCGGTGCGTTGAGGGCCGCAATCTGCTCCTTCATGGACTTGGAGTGATCGATGACATGATGGGCGCCGAGATCGAGACACCATTTGGTGGATTCCGGCCGCGATGCCGTGACGATCACGGTCAGGCCGGTCAGCTTGCGGGCGAACTGAATCAGGATCGATCCGACGCCGCCTGCGCCGCCGACAATCAGCAGCGAACGCGGCTCGGCGGTTTTGCCTTGCTGCGCGCCGAGGCGGTCGAACAGCAGTTCCCATGCGGTGATCGAGGTGAGGGGAAGTGCAGCCGCCTGCGCAAATGACAGCGTCTTCGGCTTGCGGCCGACGATGCGCTCGTCGACCAGATGAAACTCCGAGTTGGTGCCCTGACGCAGGATCGAGCCGGCGTACCAGACTTCGTCGCCCGCCTTGTAGAGCGTGACGTCCGGTCCGACCGCGTCGACAATTCCTGCCGCGTCATAGCCGAGGACCTTGGTTTCGCCTGCCGGCGGTTCGGCCCGCTTGCGGACCTTGGTGTCCACAGGATTGACCGAGATCGCTTTCACCGCGACGCGGATGTCGCGCCCCTTCGGCTCCGGCTTTGCGGCGTCAAAGTCCACCAGCGCGTCCGGTGCATCGATCGGAAGTGATTTTTTGTAACCCACGGCTTTCATTTCTGGCTCCAATTGATGATCGGCGGTTTGTCGGAACCTACGTGTCTCGCTTAAGCCCGAATTGCAAGTACTGTCGTTTTGGGGATATAGTCACCGTTCGGATACCAATGGATTTATCTCATGAAACGACGAGATTTCGGCTGCGCCCCGGGCTGCTCCGTGGAGGTCACGCTCGATCTGATCGACGGCAAGTGGAAGGGCGTCATCCTGTACCACCTGCAGGAGGGGCGGTTGCGCTTCGGCGAACTGCGCAAGCGGTTGCCCCGGATCACGCAGCGGATGCTGACAAAGCAGCTTCGTGCGCTGGAGGAGGATGACCTCATCATCCGCAAGGTGTATGCCGAGGTTCCGCCACGGGTGGACTATGAACTGTCCGAGACGGGCCAGCGGCTGCGGCCGGTGATCGATGCGCTCAAGTCGTGGGGCGATGACAATCGGGCCCGGCTTGACGCGTCCTCTGGAGACAAAGCCGTGACGACAGGACAGAAAAGCAGGCAGCCGCCCGAGACAGCGCCTCGTGCGTCGACGCAGCCGCAACCCGCGTGACTTCATTCGCCGTATTTGGGCGCGACTTTAACTTAGGCATCAGATTCAGGACCAATTTCATGATCGTCGTTCGCGCGCTCATTGCGCTTGTTATCTCCTCGGCTTTCACCGCACCGGCGCTGGCGCAGGATCGCATCGTTCCGGTCTCGCCGAACCAGCTGCGCATGTCGTATGCGCCCATCGTGCAGCGCGTACAGCCGGCGGTGGTGAACGTCTACGCCGCCAAGGCGATCCCGCGTAATCCAATGCTCGACGATCCGATGTTCCGCCGCTTCTTCGGCGTGCCGGGCGGACAGCCGGAGCAGATGCAGCGCTCGCTGGGCTCCGGGGTGATGGTCGATCCGTCGGGTCTGGTCGTGACCAACAATCATGTCATCGAAGGCGCGGACCAGGTGAAGATCTCGCTGTCCGACAAGCGCGAGTTCGAGGCCGAGATCGTGCTGAAGGACAGCCGGACCGATCTCGCCATCCTGCGGATCAAGGACGCCAAGGAGAAATTCCCGACGCTCGAATTCTCGAACTCGGACGACGCGCTGGTCGGCGATGTCGTGATCGCCATCGGCAATCCGTTCGGCGTCGGCCAGACGGTGACTCACGGCATCATCTCGGCGCTGGCGCGCACCCAGGTCGGCGTCAGCGACTACCAGTTCTTCATCCAGACCGACGCCGCCATCAATCCCGGCAACTCCGGCGGCGCGCTGGTGGACATGACCGGCAGGCTGGTCGGCGTGAACACGGCGATCTTCTCGCGTTCCGGTGGGTCGCAGGGCATCGGCTTTGCGATTCCCGCCAACATGGTGCGTGTCGTCGTGGCCTCGGCAAAGAGCGGCGGCACCGCGGTGAAGCGTCCGTGGCTCGGCGCGCAGTTGCAGGGCGTGACGCCGGAGATCGCGGACACGCTGGGAATCAAGCGTCCCACAGGCGCTCTGGTGACGAACGTGCTGTCTGGAGGTCCGGCTGCGCGCGCCGGCCTCAAGGTGTCCGACCTGATCGTGGCCGTCGACGGCCAGGCGATCGATGATCCCAACGCGTTCGGTTATCGCTTCGCCACGCGCCCGCTCGGCGGTTCAGCGCAGGTGGAGGTGATGCGTGCTGGCAAGTCGGTCAAGCTCACAGTTCCGCTCGAAACCGCGCCGGACACCGGGCGCGATGAAATCGTCATCAAGGCGCGCTCGCCGTTCCAGGGCGCGAAGGTCGCGAATATCTCTCCGGCCCTTGCCGATGAATTGAAACTCGATACGAGCACCGAAGGCGTGGCCGTGACCGAATTCACCGACGACGCGCTGGCAGCGAATGTCGGATTCAAGAAAGGTGACATTATTCTGGCCGTGAACGGCCAGAAGATCGCCCGCACGTCGGACCTTGAAAAGGTTACGCGCGAAGGCGCGCGGCTCTGGCGCATCACGGTCCTCCGCGGCGGCCAGCAGCTCAACGTGGTTCTCGGGGGGTGAGCCCGAAGCGACCACAGTCGTCAGCGAACCTCTTCGCCGCCGCCGGCCTGGAGCAGGACGCACCGCGTCCGCTGCCGGACAAGCTGCGGCCGCGTTCGCTTGCCGAGGTGGTCGGACAGGATCACATCCTGGGGCCGGATGGCGCGCTGACCCGGATGCTGGAGACGCGCTCGCTCGGCTCGCTGGTGTTCTGGGGACCGCCCGGCACCGGCAAGACCACGGTGGCGCGGCTGTTGGCGGACGCGACCGAACTTGAGTTCGAGCAGATATCGGCAGTGTTCTCCGGCGTCGCCGATCTCAAGCGCGTGTTCGACGCCGCGCGCGCCCGCCGCGAAATGGGCAAGGGCACGCTGCTGTTCGTGGACGAGGTGCATCGCTTCAACCGCGCCCAGCAGGATTCATTCCTGCCGGTGATGGAAGACGGCACCGTGGTGCTGGTCGGCGCGACCACGGAGAACCCGTCGTTCGAGTTGAACGCGGCGCTTCTTTCACGCGCGCGGGTGCTGGTGTTTCATTCGCTGGATACCGCGGCGGTCGAGAAACTCTACGCCAACGCCGAACAGGTCGAAGGCAAGAAGCTGCCGCTCGATGCGGAAGCCCGCGCCGTGCTGGTGCGGATGGCCGATGGCGACGGCCGCGCTGCGCTGACGCTGGCGGAGGAAGTCTGGCGTGCCGCGCGCGCCGATGAAGTGTTCAACGCCGCGCAGTTGCAGGACATTCTCCAGCGCCGCGCGCCGATCTACGACAAGTCCGCCGACGGGCATTACAACCTGATCTCGGCGCTGCATAAGTCCGTGCGCGGTTCCGATCCGGATGCGGCGCTGTATTATCTCGCGCGGATGCTCGACGCCGGCGAAGACCCGTTGTTTCTGGCGCGGCGGGTGGTGCGGATGGCGGTGGAAGACATCGGCCTTGCCGATCCGCAGGCGCTGGTGATCTGCAACGCCGCCAAGGATGCCTATGACTTTCTGGGGTCGCCCGAAGGCGAACTCGCCATCGCGCAGGCGGTGATCTATCTCGCCACCGCGCCGAAATCCAACGCGGGTTACATGGCCTACAAGGCCGCTATGCGCACGGCGAAGGAAGGCGGCTCGCTGCTGCCGCCGAAGCACATCCTCAATTCGCCGACCAAGCTGATGAAGTCCGAAGGCTATGGCGGCGGCTACGAATACGACCACGACACCCCGGAGGCTTTTTCCGGGCAGGACTACTTTCCCGAGGCGCTTGGCCGCCAGACGTTCTACGATCCGCCGGACCGTGGGTTTGAACGTGAGATTCGCAAGCGGCTCGATTACTGGGCCAAGCTGAGAAAAGAAAAATCATCATGAGCCGCCGCGTCAGAAAACCATTGGCCAAAAAGTCTGTTCGTGACGCGGGAAAGCGCACAGGTCCCAAACGCGCGTCAGACAAGCGTGGGTCGGAGAAGTTCGACAAGCGGGACGGCGAACGCGGGCCGGTCCGGTCGACCGCCGGCAAGTTTCCGCCACGCCGTCCGGCCGCTGAGTTTTCGCGCTCGGCAAAGCCCATGCGTGAGCAACGTCCTGAGCCGGTGAGGGAAGAGAAGCCCGCGCCGCCGCCGTTGCCGACAAAGGTGCAGACCGTTGTCGTCACCGCCGACGAGAACAACATGCGCGTGGATCGGTTTCTCGAGCACCGTTTTCCCGGCCTGTCGTTTTCCCACATCCAGCGCATCGTCCGCAAAGGCGAGCTGCGGATCAACGGCAAGCGCGCCGACAGCAAGGACCGGATCGAGGAAGGCCAGAGCATCCGCATCCCCCCGCTGCAACTCGATACGCCGAAGGTCGGCGGCGAACTGTCCGAGGCGGCAAACAAGACGCTCGACGAATTGCGCAAGATGACGCTGTTCGAGGACGCCGACGTGATGGTGCTGAACAAGCCAGCGGGCCTGGCGGTGCAGGGCGGTTCGGGTATCACCAAGAACGTCGACCAGATGCTGGAAGTGATGCGCGACGCCAAGGGCCAGAAGCCGCGCCTTGTGCATCGTCTCGACCGCGAGACCTCCGGCTGTCTCTTGATCGCCAAGACGCGCTTCGCAGCGACCGCGCTGACCGGCTCGTTCCGTCATCGCTCTGCGCGCAAGATCTATTGGGCGCTGGTCGCCGGCGTGCCGAAGCCGAAGCAGGGCCGCATTTCGACTTATCTGGCGAAAGACGAGAGCGAGGACGATTCCATCATGCGCGTGGCCGCCCACGGCGATGAGGGCGCGGCCCATGCCGTGACGTATTACGCGGTGGTGGAAGCCTCGGCGCAGAAGCTGTGCTGGGTGTCGCTGAAGCCGGTGACGGGGCGCACGCATCAGTTGCGCGCGCACATGGCGCATATCGATCACGCTATCGTGGGCGATCCGAAATACTTCAACAAGGAAAACTGGGAACTGCCCGGCGGGATGCAGAAGCGGTTGCACCTGCTGGCGCGGCGCATTGTGATTCCGCATCCGCGCGGCGGATTCATCGACGCCACCGCGCCGTTGCCGCCGCACATGCTGCAATCGTGGAACCTGCTCGGCCTCGAGGCCGACCGTTTCGATCCGATCGAGAACGCGCCGGAGGAATGATCACTCAAGGGTGATCCTCTTGCCGCCACGCTGCGGGATGACGATATGGTTGTGATGAACAAATTTGCTTTTGCAGTTCTGGTTGCGTTGTCTGTGGTTGCCGTTTCCGGCGGCGCGAACGCGCAGCTCTTTCCGCCTGGCGGCATCAACAACCAGCCCGTTATCCCGTATCCGACTGCGCCGGCCGCGCCTCCGCCGCCCCGGATCGAAGTGCCGGTGGTGCCGCAGATGAATTCGCCGCCGCCGTTTGCGCTTCAGAACACGAGGCCGGGAGTCGTGACGCAGGACACGCCGCCGAAACAGGTGCTCAAGCGCGACCGCCGCCCGTCGTTCAGCGACCGCGTGGCGCGCTGTCTTGACGACGGCGCTGCGTGGGGCATGAATCCGAACCAGCGGGCGGCCTATTCGCGCTCGTGTGCGAACCAATAGGGCATGACCCCGAAAAGTGGGTACCGTTTTCGGAAAAGGTCATGCCTAAAAAATGAGAAGGCTGGCGAGCGTATGCGCGAACTGTTCGATGAAGTTGCAGGCAAGTCGCCGCTCGATCCCCGCGAGGCTGTGCGCAATTCGTCCCGCACGCCGCTGCGCAAGCGTTTCTACACGACTGCGGGTGTGACCGAAGGACCGGAAGGTTTTGCGGTAACGCTCGACGGCAAGCCGGTTCGCACGCCGGGGAAGAATCTGCTCGCGGCGCCGACGCGCGAGCTTGCCGAGGCGATGGCCTCCGAATGGGAGGCGCAGACAGACAATATCGATCCGATGGCGATGCCGCTGACGCGGCTGGCCAACAGCGTGATCGACGGGGTCGCGCGCGATGTTCAGGCCGTCGCGGACGATGCCGCGAGGTATTTCGAGACCGATCTGCTGTTCTATCGTGCGGGCTTCCCCGAGGGCCTGATCGCGCGGCAGGCCGAGCATTGGGACCCCGTGCTGCGCTGGGCGGCCGACCATCTCGGTGCGCATTTCATTCTCACCGAAGGCGTCATGCATGTGCAGCAGCCGGAGACGGCCATCGCTGTAACACGCGCCGCATTGCCGGCCGATGCCTGGCCGGTCGGCGCGTTTCATGTCGTGACCTCGATCACAGGCTCCGCACTGCTGGCGCTGGCGTTGAAGCACGGCGTGCTGGACGCGGCGCAGGTCTGGGCCGCGGCGCATGTGGACGAGGACTGGAATCGCGAGAAATGGGGCGCCGACGACGAGGTTGAGGCTCTCCGCGCCGCCCGGCTCAGGGATTTCGAGGCTGCGGCGAAGGTGCTGAAGGCGCTGTCCTGACCGGTTCGGTTAACAAGACGTTTACGACGCTGGGCTAGCTTCCGGCGAGCATGATGCCGAAAAGTGTGAAGCGGTTTTCGGACAACATCATGCTCCAGATTCACGGAAACCGTCCGCATGTCGATTGCCATTAATCCCGTCTTTCCCGTCGTTGCGGCCCAGGGGGTCGCGGCGGGCGTGGCATTGCAGCCGGGCACTGTGATCGACGCGACCGTGCTCAAGCAGCTCGACGCCAATCTGGTCCGGATCGCGATTGCGAACCTCACCATCGAAGTGTTGTCGGAAGTCCAGTTGCAGGTCGGGCAGACGCTGCAACTGGCGGTGTCGCAGACGCCGCAGGGCGTGCGGCTTCAGATCGTGCCGGGCGAGGGCGACGCCCAGTCCCTGCCTGCCGCATCCGCTGGAGCAGCGAAGGTCGATAGCGTCAGCGTCCCGAAATCCGATGTGCCGGTGCAGGCCGCAGCGGCGGGACGCGTGCTGACCAATCTCGAAGCGCTGGCGGTGTCCGCCGCCGTGCAGACAGCTGCCGCGCGGCAGGGCAGCCTGTCGCCGCTATTCGCGAACCTGAGCGTCGCGGCGCAATCCTCCGCATTGCCCCAGACCCTTCAACAGGCGGCGGCGCAACTGTTGGCGCAGCGCACGCCGCTGGGCGACAACCTGACCGGCGATGCCCTCAAGACGGCGTTTCAGAAATCAGGATTGTTTCTCGAACAGACTCTTGCAAGCGCATCGCCGCCGTCGGCATCCACGCCCGACATGAAGGCGGCGCTGATCGTGTTTCGCCAGACCGTTGCGTCGTGGCTCGGCAATGCGCCTGCAACTGCGGCGACGCCGCAGCCGTCGACTGTGCCGCCATCCGCCGCGCCACCGCTGTCCCCGGAGGGTGACGTCGAAATCCTTCTTCCGCAGGCGCCGATCGTCATTGCCGATGATGCTGCCGGGCCTGATGCCAAGGTCCGCATCTTCGCGCCGAACGAGCCGTTGCCGACGGCGGCGAACCGCGCCGCATTGGCGAGCGCCGGGCTGACGGAGATGCAGGAGATCCTGCAAGGTTTTCCGAAGGGCGTTCGCGATGCCGTCGCGAACCTGCTCGATGCCGAGGGGCGCGCGATGCCGCGCGCGGCAGCGGACGGCGACGCCGCATTGGCGCATACCAACATTCCGCCGCCGCCGTTTCGCGGATCGGCGACCAGCGCACAACCCATCGCCTTGCCGTCGCTCGCGCCGGACGATGCGCCGGTCATGATGGCTCATCGCCTGATCGAGGATACCGACGCAGCACTCGCGCGGCAGACGCTGCTGCAAGTGGCCTCATTGCCGCTCGATGCGCCGGGCGTCCGGGCCGATCCGGCGATCCCGCGCTGGAATTTCGAGATCCCGTTTGTGACCCCGCAAGGTACGGCCGTGGCGCAGTTCGAGATTTCGCGCGATGGCAAGGCGGGAGAGCTTGAGGCCGCACAGCGCGTCTGGCGTGCGCGTTTCTCCCTCGATGTCGAACCGAGCGGGCCGGTCCATGCGCTGGTCTCGCTGAGCGGTGGGCGAACGTCGGTGCGGATGCGGGCGGAACGGCCTGCGACAGCGGCGCAGTTGCGGATCAACGCGCCGCAGTTGTCGCACGCGCTGCGCGAGGCCGCCCTCGAGCCGGGCGACATTGTGATCGGCGAGGGCGCGCCGCCGAAGGCCGCGCCGCCTGCCGGACATTTTCTGGATCGTGCGCTATGAGCATCGACGTCAAGAACACGCTCGCGGTCGCGCTGCATTACGACAAGAAGGGTGCGCCCCGCGTCGTCGCCAAGGGCCGGGGCACGCTCGGCGACAAGATCGTCGAGATCGCCAAAGAGAACGATATTCCGATTCAGGAAAACGAAGTGCTGGCGGGCGCGCTGTCCAATGTCGAGCTTGGCGAGGAAATTCCCGCCGAGCTTTACAAGGGCGTCGCGGAAGTTCTCATTTTCGTCATGCGGCTGACGGGACGGCTGCGCTAAACGGCAGGCGCGGGTCCGAAAAATCCAATCATCTTCGTCAGGCGGCCATCGGGGCCGATCTCGCCGATATCGATCGACGTATCGCCACGGCTGCCGTCGCCGCGCACGAGCCGCCAGAGAAAACGCAGCACATTGTGATGGGCGTCGACGCCGCTCATGAATTCGAGATAAGCGCCGGGCCGTCCGGCCTGAACCTCGGCGATGCGGCGGGAGAGGCCAGCGCGTCCGGTAATCTCGACGTTCGGATCGACATAGATGCCGTTCTCGGCCCAGCATGAGGCCAGCAGCGCGTCGCGCGCGGCGGCATCGGTCTCGTTCCATGCCGCAATGTACTGCCGCACAATCTCGCCGGTATCGCTCTTCGTCATTAACGCTCGCTCCCTGATTTTCCCGACAGTAGCCCGGCTGCTGTCATGCTTTCAACACGAAGCACGGGACATTGGCTGGCGGTGTCTGGAGACCTTACGATGATTGATCGCCGCAACGTCCTTGCCTTGCTTGCCGGTGCCTGTGTCCCGGCGCGGGCGCTGGCCGATACCGCGCCCCGGCGCGAGAGCCGCCCCGGTTTGCTCAAGTATTTTGCGGACGAAGGCACCGTCGGGACGTTCGCGGCTTACAAGGCAGGCGACAACGCGATCATCGTCAGTGACGACACGCGGTCGCGCGCAGCCGTCCTGCCGGCATCCACCTTCAAGATTGCGAATTCCATCATCGCGCTAGACACCGGCGTGGTCTCCGATCCCGACAAGGATATGTTCAAGTGGGACGGCGTGACGCGCAGCATTCCCGACTGGAACAAGGATCACACCCTGCGCTCGGCCATCGCGGCCTCTGCCGTGCCGGTGTATCAGCAGATCGCGCGGCGGATCGGCGCGGAGCGGATGCAGAAATATGTCGATGCGTTCGATTACGGCAACCGCAACATCGGCGGCGGCATCGATCGCTTCTGGCTGACGGGCGATCTGCGTATTAGCCCGATGGAGCAGATCGCGTTTGTCGACAAGCTGCGGCGCGGCGTGTTGCCCGCCTCGAAGCGCGCGCAGGATCTGACGCGCGACATTCTTCCCGTCACCATATTCGGCGACAGTCTCATCCGCGCCAAAACCGGACTGATCGGCGTCGATGACCGGACCGCCATCGACGGCATCAAGAGTTCGCTGGGCTGGCTGGTGGGCTGGGCGGAGAAGGGCAGTGCGCAGACCGTGTTCGCGCTGAACCTCGACATTCGCGAGCCGAAACATTCCGCCAGCCGCGCCATCATCGCGCAGAAATGTCTCGCGGACATCGGGGCGATCTGACGTTTTGTCCGGTTTCGCAGGGATGCGAGATGCGTTACGCTCACCCCAAGAACATAAAATCAGGGAGAGCCAGCCATGTCGTCGTCAGCAGCAGCAAAGATTGCGCCGTCCGCATCCTGGAAGGACATCGCGACCCGCTACAACGCCGCGTGGAACGCGCACGATATTCCGGCGATCATGGCGATGCACGTCGACGACACCAGCTATCAGCGTCACGGCAACCCGAAAGTTTACAAGGGCAAGGACGCCGTCGCCGAGCAGTTCGGCAAGGATTTCTCCGGGCTGCCTGGACTGCATTTCGAGGGCGTCGCGCTCTACGGCAGCGACGATCATTTCGTCTCGGAATCGATTCTCACCGCGACCAGGCCCGACGGCACGCCGGTGACGATGGAGCTGGTCGACGTCATCACGCTGCGCGACGGCAAGGTGGTGCACAAGTCGAGCTATTTCGTCGCGAGCCGTCCGCCGAAAACATAAGGCGAGTCCTTTTACCTCTCCCCGTTTACGGGGAGAGGTCGGATCGTGAAACGATCCGGGTGAGGGGCGCTTCCAGCGATCAAGCTTTGCCCCTCACCCCAACCCTCTCCCCGCTAGCGGGGAGAGGGAGCGCATCTTCAAGTGCGCGCCGCGTCCTTCCCGATCCGCCCGAGATGCGTGAACGAAAATCCCGCGTCGTATTTCAGGCCGTAGCCGAGCGCGCGGTCGATGCCGATATGCGTCAGCCAGATCAGCGACAGGTGCATCGCGAGCGGTGAGGGCATCACCATCCCGGCGATGCACAACAGCGTCGGCAGGATGCTGGAATGAACCGTGTTGTAGGCCGCGGCCCCGGCGCGGGGACCGGCGAGATAGCCGAGAAAGCTCAGATCGGGCGCCAGCAGCAGGATCGCGAACATCCACCAGGAGCCTTCAAAAACGCCGTAGAACACGATGGCCGCGAGGCCGAGCGCGGCGCCCTCCAGCCGCAGCAGGGTGCGGACCCCGCCGGTGGCGGCGCCCGTCGTGGCCGGTATGGTCGTCCTGTCGGTCATGGCCGCGAATCCCCTGTAAAGAGCGCCTTTTACCATGCGGTATGGGCTGTCCGGACCCGCCAATTCGAGCCCGCCGGGCCATTTTCTCCCGCTCGAACAGCGTGCTAGAAAGCTGGCCACATTCGTGAGAGGGCGGCGCCCGCCGCCAAGCTGGGGCGACATCCATGAAGCATATTCTCGAAGCACTCGATGACCGGCGCGCGGGCGCAAAAAAGGGCGGCGGCGACAAGCGCATCGAGGCGCAGCACGCGCGCGGCAAGCTCACCGCCCGCGAGCGCATCGAACTGCTGCTCGACAAGGGCTCGTTCGAGGAGTTCGACATGTTCGTCGAGCATCGCTCGGTCGAGTTCGGCATGGAGAAGAACAAGATTCCCGGCGACGGCGTCGTCACCGGATGGGGCACGGTCAACGGCCGCACCATCTTCGTGTTCGCCAAGGACTTCACGGTGTTCGGCGGCTCGCTGTCGGAAACCCACGCGCTGAAGATCACCAAGTTGCAGGACATGGCGCTGAAGGCGCGGGCCCCGATCATCGGGCTTTACGATGCGGGCGGCGCGCGCATTCAGGAAGGCGTCGCGGCGCTGGCGGGTTACTCCTACGTGTTCCGCCGCAACGTGCAGGCCTCGGGCGTCATTCCGCAGATCAGCGTCATCATGGGCCCGTGCGCGGGCGGCGACGTCTATTCGCCGGCGATGACCGACTTCATCTTCATGGTGAAGAACACCAGCTACATGTTCGTCACCGGGCCGGACGTGGTGAAGACCGTGACCAACGAAGTGGTGACGGCGGAAGAACTCGGCGGCGCCAGCGTTCACGCCACGCGCTCGTCCATCGCCGACGGCGCGTTCGAGAACGACGTGGAGACGCTGCTGCAGATGCGCCGGCTGATCGATTTCCTGCCGAGCAACAACACCGTCGGCGTTCCGGAATGGCCGAGCTTCGACGACATCGAGCGGGTGGACGACTCGCTGGACACGCTGATCCCGGCGAATCCGAACCAGCCTTACGACATCAAGGAATTGATCCTTAAAGTTGTGGACGAGGGGGATTTCTTCGAACTCGCCGATACGTTCGCCAAGAACGTCGTCACCGGCTTCGGCCGCATCGCGGGCAAGACGGTCGGCTTCGTCGCCAACCAGCCGATGGTGCTGGCGGGCGTGCTCGACAGTGACGCCTCACGCAAGGCCGCGCGCTTCGTGCGTTTTTGTGACGCATTCAACATTCCGATCGTGACGTTTGTGGACGTGCCGGGCTTCCTGCCGGGTACCGCGCAGGAATACGGCGGGCTGATCAAACACGGCGCGAAGCTGCTGTTTGCCTACAGCCAATGCACCGTGCCGCTGGTCACCGTCATCACGCGCAAGGCCTACGGTGGCGCGTTCGACGTGATGGCCTCGAAGGAAATCGGCGCGGACATGAACTACGCCTGGCCGACGGCGCAGATCGCGGTGATGGGCGCGAAGGGCGCGGTGGAGATCATCTTCCGGCAGGACATCGGCGATGCGGAGAAGATCGCCGCGCGCACCAAGGAATACGAGGACCGTTTCCTGTCGCCGTTCATCGCCGCCGAGCGCGGCTATATCGACGACGTCATCATGCCGCACTCGACCCGCAAGCGCATCGCCCGCGCGCTGGCGATGCTGAAGGACAAGCATGTCGACGTGCCGATGAAGAAGCACGACAATATTCCGTTGTGATTATTTTGAGGGCTCAGAGATCAAACCCGAGGCCATGCGCTGAACTATTGCCTTTTCAATAAGCAGCTTAACGATTGAATCGATATTCTTCAGCTCTAGCTTGGTGGAAAATTCTAACGGCCCTAACTCGAGAAAGAGTTTCCCAAAAACCTCATCTGCGAAGCTGCTCGAGACCAAGTTGATGTCGGTAAAGTCAACTACAACCCTATTGCCTTCGAGGAAGCTTATAAGATTTTTAAGCTTCTTTCTGACTGGAGTGCCTGCAGTCCTAGAGCCGAAGGACGCACTTTCCTGCTTTAGTAAGAATAGAATATTACCATCTGCGGACGCTTCATACTTAAGTTCGATCATGTCAACAGGGGAGTAACCGCGCGATTTGATGTTTAATGCCTCCTCCAAGAGAAGGGGTTGAGTGTAATCGATGCCGCACACCACCACGGTGCCGTGTAAAGGAACGAACTCTTTTCGAGTATGCATTCCGGTTTTTGGAGTGTAGTAGAGTGTAGCATTGCCTGAATGGACGCTAAAGTTAGCTCCGCTTTTAACTGCGATTTGATAGCTCCCATAAAGGCCGTTTCCCTGTCCGACCGATTTGTCTCGCGTCACGCCTTGTTCAATAGCCTTTGCCAAGGCGTCAACGTCTGAGCCAACATACAATCCGGAAGATTTGAGTGATTTAGGGACTCCGATACCGCTATCGCAAACTACGAATTCGACTCTTTTGGTATTCTTCATCGCCGTAAGCTGGAGGAATCCGCCATGTGATGATTCCGAATGTACTAAAACGTTGTCAGTGATTTCGTTGATGGACCATTCGATCGCTTTAAAGTGGGAGCGATTGAAATCAGTAATGCTTCCCAGAATTTTGTTGAGAATATCGTCCACAAGACGATGTTGATCATCGGGCGTCCTATACCGCAATGCAGGCATATGAATAGGGCTTGCAAACTCAGACGGAGCAAATGCCGACGGTTGGATAATGTGTGCCCAATTCGAGTTCTGAAAGAGCCGATTAAGTGTCTTGTCTGTCGGTAGAATCAGCTCAAAATCTATCCTGCTTTCACGATAATATTCGGTTGCGGTTGCAAGCGCGAGCATGGGCGGTGCATGAGTGAAGGAGCATTCTGAGAAATCCAATACGATGTCGAGGTATCCTCGATCAGCGATTAGTTCGCGAATGGCCCCGAGAGATCGGCGGAATTGTGAGATATCATACCGTCCAATAAACTTTGCAGTGTTTCCCGTTGTGACGAGATTGAATCCATTGGAGGGAAATTTGGCTTCCGGGGGCATGATGCACTGCTCTGGAATTCGGTGGTAAAGAGCTTGTTTCTAGCGCGTTGAGTCGTTTCGTGTGCCGATTGGAAATAGTGGAACAAATACCAGTGGCCCACAAGCCTTCGTAGGCATTGGACGCATCTTACAACCAACGCGGAGTGACGCTTGCCCCTTCATATCCTCTGCATCCGCGCCACTGTCCCCGATGAATCAAAGCGCGCTACGTTCGATGCGTGGTATTCGCGCGAGCATCTGCCGATGCGGTGAAGTCGTTCGGCTCGAAGCGTGCGTGGCGCTACTGGCTCGCCAACGATCCCGCCGTGCATCTGGCGATGTATGAATTTCCGGACCGCGCGTCGCTGGATGCCGCCGCAGGCGGCGAGGAGATGAAGCGGCTGGTGAAGGATTTCGACCGCGACTGGCCCGAGGTGAAGCGCTCGCGCGACATCATGGTGCAGGCGGAAGAATATTCGGGCGCGTAGCTCGGATGCAGCGAAGCGCAATCCGGGATTTTCGTGGGATGCCGCCTCCGCATTTCGCTGCGCTTCAAGCGGGCTACGGCTCGCTTTACAAAAACTTCGCATCTTCGCCGGTCAGCATATCCCTCGCGTGTTGGGGGACGGGCAGGCCGAAGCCGTTCCAATCCGAACTCCAGTTAAGTTTTCCGGACTTGTAGGAGCCGTTGAAATAGAGTTCGAGTCCGATTTTCTGCATTGCGCACAACAGCGCCTGCATGGAGTCCGATCCACCAGCAGCGCTATTCCATGGCTTATCAGGCCAGACTATTTCATAAGCACACATCCAACCGCCATCGTCCCCTTGTTGGGGGAGTGAGATATTTATAAAAACGTCGATACTTCCGCTTGCTGTGCGAAGCTTTAAGACGCGTGATGCAATGATCATGATGGCTGCCTCAATAGTTCAATGGCGGGATTTGGCTGCCGTTTTCGCAGGCGACCAGCCGAACCATCGCTTGTGCGTAACACTGCGGAACTCCGACCATTTTGCACTGAAATAGATCCTTACGGTATTGCGCGTTACAGGCAGCAATATTCGAATAGCTTGCGAACTTGGAGAAACCAAAGTCGCGACCGGATGAAATTGTACTTGTCGCGTCTGCGGCGGCACCATCTGTCCAAGTCAATTGTTAAATTGCGTAATCGAGCGGCAGGCACTTGCATGCCATCTTGACCTTCATATTTTCTTGGAATATAATCCTATTGTCTCTTTCGCTCCCTCCACGCTCATGACGCGGAGGGAATGAGAGCCGCAGCCCGCCCATATGTCGGGGCCGTGGCTGGTGGAGCGCCGGGAGGCGCAGCGTCGGCGCGGTGGGCTTCGCAACCCCATCGATGCAGGGCGCGCGCGCCTCGCGAGACGGACTCGCAATCCGTTTCGTGGCGGCTCGCGGACGAACCTCTCGCAAAGGTTCGTCGAAGGGTGCCTCGCAAGCACCCTGGCGCCTCCCGGCGCTCCATTTCTTCTTGAGAGGAAATGAAACGGGACAGGGTGGTCCGCGCCCTCATATGAAGCGGATGCTGTGCCGTGCGTGTGGCGGTAGTCGTGTCCGCATCGGATGTTCGCGCGGACGCGCGTTCGACACGCGCACAAGCCTGGCGCTGCGAGGGCAGTGGAACTGTGCTAGGCCTTCGCCATGGAACCCGCCGAATCGGTACTCTTTATTTTCGGGTTGTTCGCCATGGTCGCCGAGGCCATGACGGCAGCGCTCGCGGCCGGGCGGCGCAAGATGGACTGGTTCGGCGTCGCGATGCTCGGATGCGTGACCGCGCTTGGTGGCGGCTCGCTGCGCGACGTGCTGCTGGGGCATTATCCGCTGCTCTGGGTGAAACATCCCTCGCTGCTGTTTCTCACCGGCGGATCGGCGCTGCTCACCATCGCGCTCGCGCGGGTTGTGCATCGCTTTCATTATCTTTTTCTCGTCCTCGACGCGATCGGCCTCGTGGTCTTCACCATCATCGGTTGCAGTGTGGCCAGGCAAATGGGCCAGCCGCTGACCATTGTGGTGGTGGCGGGCATGATCACTGGATGCGCCGGCGGCGTGCTGCGCGATATTCTCTGCACCGAAGTACCGCTGCTGTTCCGCAGCGAGCTTTACGCCAGCGTTTCCTTGATGACGGGCGCGATCTATGTCGCGGGCACGCATTTCGGCGTCGAACATGTCGCGGTGGTCATCGGCTCGGTGGCGTTCGGCCTGACGTTTCGTCTCCTGGCAATTCGTTACAAATGGGAAATGCCGAAGTTCATCTACGAGCGCGAAGGGCCGCACTGAGCTTCCGGGTTCGTGCATCGGCGTTTTCGTCCGGCGCTCCGCGGCATTTTGTTCCGGGGAACATATAAGCAGGCTGCGCGTTTGTTTTGCATGCCGACATCAAAGCCGCCGCCAATGATCATTCAGCCGCCCGCCGACGGCAGCCACGTGCCACGGCAAATGGTGTCGCGGGTAGCGCTGGTCGGGCCGACGCAGCCGACGCCTCATGACAAGGCGCTCTGTGCCAAGACGCGGAGCGAGGCGTTGAAATTGCAGCGCGAAGCGTTGGGCCGGTCGATCCCGAAAACGGATTCCGCACAAGCCGGGCACGAAAAGACATCCTGAAGATGCGACGTGAGTTGGCGTGACGCGCTAGCCGGTGCGGCGGGCGCGCGCTGTGAAACCTGCAACAATCTGCATGCACGCACCGAGCAGCCAAGCGACGGCCAGCGCCACTGTCCATGTGGCGTCGCTGTCGGCATCGGCCACAATAAAATAGACCGAAACCAAAGCCGTCAGTGCGGTGAGAAATGTGCCTGCGGAGCTGAGAAGTTCCACTGGATCGGTCGGAACTGCGGGCTCGCCGTTGGGCGCCATGTGGACCCTGCCGGACCGATGCGGCGGAACATCGATCCCCAGATAGAAGCCGACCGCTCCCAGAAGCGTCAGGAACAGCACCAATCCGACCGAACCGAGCGCTTCCACGCGCGCGTTGGACACATGGGCGGCGACAAACAGGCCGCATGAAGCTCCCGCCATGGAGAGTCCGATCCGCTCAATGACGTGTGCGCAGCGGCTGGTGCGCGAACGAGTTGCAGGCTGGACGATGATGCTGTCTGCCATCTGACACCAACACCGGAACCGCAAAAGGTTTCATCGCTCCGGAAAAATATATTCGCATGTTTCTGCCGGCGCGGGGTGCGCCTTGTGCGGCGTGCGCGCTTGACATTTCCCCTTCTGGAATATAATCCTATTTGCGTGCTCAAGGTCTCGCTGAGGGGACGAGGCAACGGCCACCCACACATCGGGCGATAGCTCAGGGGAGTGGAGTGCAGCGGGACGCGCGGAGCATCACGCAAGTCGAGGTGACATGCGCGGCGTTGCAAGAGCTTCGACCGTGACCGGCTTCATGAAGAGATGCGGGATTCTGCGCGCGCGATATCGACTCGCGCGCGACGATCTGCGCGAGAGGTAAGATGAGACGCTGCGAAGAATTTTCCTCAAGTGGTTCGCAAAGTTTGCGCGCGTGACCGGCGAGTGTGGAACCAACAGGGTTCATACTGCGTTCATCGCCTGTGCGGGACAGTCGTGCCGTTGCAAACTTCGCTTCCACCACGGAGGAATAAACTATGGAACGTCGTGAGTTTCTGAGATTCGCGTTCGGCGTCGCTGCCGGCGCGGGAGCTATCGCAGCCGCTGCTTCGGCCGCGACCGCGGCTCCGATGCTGGCCCCGCATCACGATCTGACTCCCCGTCAGGAACCCGACATGGCTGCCAAGCCCGCTGTTGCCGATCAGGACGATCTCGCACGCGCCGGCGTCGAGCAGGTGCAGTGGCGCCGCCGCAGGCATTATCGCCGCCGTTACTGGCGCCGTCGCCGCTGGTAAGCAGCGGTCACCAATAAAAACTCCGGCTTCGATGCGATCGAAGCCGGAGTTTTTATGTACGCTTATGCGTCTTGCGTTATTCCCGGCGGCATTTGCCCATCACGTTACGGCGATATCCGAGCGGGCATTTGCGGGCGAACAGTTTCATCAGCCTCGGACCGTCAGGTTGCGGACGGCACACGCCGCTCGGCAGGCGATGAAATCCGATGCCGCATCCGTCTTTCACCGTCACAACCTCCGCTGTCATTTGAAATGCCAGGGGAGCCAGCGGCGCCGCGCGCGCGGCGTTGGCCGGAAGCGCCACGATTGCCAGGAGAACTGCTGCAAGAAGCGTCTTCATCGTGGATGTTCTTTCAGTCGTAATGCAGCGGACGTTCAGAGCTTCGGTGCGTTCCCGAGCGGGGTCTTGTTCAGCGCCTCGTTCTTCTCGGCTGCGAAGGCATCTGCGTCGATCTTCGCCGCGCTGATGATCTGCTTGAAGTCGATCAGCGTGAATTCGGTTTTCGCGACCCGGTCCGGCGTGATGCCGGATGAAATCTCGACGCTGACCAGAGCATCGCAATTGGCTGCCTTGGCTTCGGCGGCGAGCTTGTCCAGCGACTTGTCCGAGGTCTGGGCGCGCTTGAGCGTCGCGACGCAGCTTCCGCGTCCGTTTGCGTCATTGAGTGCAACGGCAGCCTTGGGATTGATCGGCGCATTGAGCGCGTCCACCGCGGAGGCGGGCGTGTACTTCTGCTTCACCGACATCACCTTGCCGGCCTTGTAGAAATAATACATGCGTCCGTCGCCGATCGCGGTGGGTGGACCGTATTTCGTCGTCACGCGTTCGATCATTTCCGTCTTCAGGGGCTGCTTGTCGGAGGCGAATCCGAGAGTGCGCGCGATGTAATAAGCGCGGTTGGCGCTGGCGGGCGAGGAAAACACCGCCATCATCGATTCGCCTGCATGATTGCTGCTGGCGGGCGAGACGAACTTCATCGACGTGATGTAGGTCACGTTGGTGCCGCCGAATTTCTGCTGCGCGGCCTCCGGCTTCACGCCGGGAAGATCCTTCAGATAGGTCTCGAAGATCGGCGACGCCTTGCTGCCCTCGGTATTGCTCGACAGGCCGACAATGTCGGGCTGGAGTTTTCCGGAGAATGCCGTCTCGGGCGTTTTCGGCCTGATTTCATAGGCCCAGCTGGCCGCGGGCGCAGCAATCGAAAACAGCGCGAGAAATGCCACCAACCCACTGCGAAACATGGAACACCTGTCTGAAAATCGGGAAATACAAAAGCGCAAAGCGCGGGGAATTACGCCAATTTTTGCGCGGCGCTGTCAACACCGGATTATTGCATTTTAATCGGCCTTCGTACCGAACAGCGCGGTAAACCGCGCGGCGCCGTTCGGTGAAAAGGTCACGACCCGGTTGTTCTTTTCGCGCCTTGCCCATTTCAGTTCGTAAAGCCGCGAGAGGATGGCGGCGCCCAGCGATCCCGCGAGATGGCTGCGCCGTACACTCCAGTCGAGACAGGTCTTGCAAAGGGGACGGCGCGACCCTTCAAGCGCCGGGATGTCGATGCCGAAATCGGCCACGAAGCGTTCGCCGCGGGCGGTCAGTGCGACGCTGCCGTCCAGCGCGCGCAGTAGTTTTTTCTCGGTCATGGAATCGAGCATCCGCACGCCGAGATCGCCCGCGAGATGATCGTAGCAGACGCGGGCGCGCCGCAGTCCGGGATCGGCCGGTCCGGTGCGGACCCGCAGGTGGCCGGCGCGGGCGGCAAGTCCCATCAGTCCTTCCAGCACTGCGGCTACGTCGGGGCCGGAGAGGCGGAAATAGCGGTGCCGGCCCTGTTTTTCGGGAATCACGAGATGTCCGGCTTCAAGTTTGGCGAGATGGGAACTGGCGGTCTGTGCCGTGATGCCGGCTTCCTGCGCGAGTTCGGTGGCGGTGAGGGCCCGGCCGCTCATCAACGCCGTCAGCATGTTCGAGCGCGCGGGATCGCCGACGAGCGAGGCGATCATGGCCATGTCCGGTCCTGCCTTCATAGTTCGATCTTAATCGAAGCGTTAACGGCAGGCAACGGCGTAGCTTCCGGCTGGCAAAGGGAAGCATCTCATGACGATTACCGTGTTCATTCGTTACCGGCTCGACCCGTTCAAGCGCGATTTGTTCGAGCGATACGCGCAGCGTTGGCTGACCGTCATTCCGAAGTGCGGCGGCGATCTGCTCGGCTACTGGATGCCGCATGAAGGGACCGACAGCATCGCCTTCGGATTGATCTCGTTCCCGAGCCTCGCGGACTACGAGTCCTATCGGGCGCGCCTGAAAGCCGACCCGGATGGTATTGCGAATTTCAACTTCGCGCAGGAGCACAAGTTCATTCTCTCCGAGGAGCGAACCTTTTTACGGCATGTGCAGAACTGACACGCGATCAGGACCGATTGATTTCCGATCGGCGCGGCGGCATCGTCCGCCGGTCTCAAGATGAACTATAAACAGCCGGGGAGAGTTAGCATGTCGGTTTCGGTCAACGAGAAGCGCGCCGCGTTTCGCAAGCTTCATGACAGCGGCTGCTTCCTGCTGCCCAATCCGTGGGACGCCAGCAGTGCACAACTGTTGCAGACCATGGGGTTCAAGGCGCTGGCCTCGACCAGTGCAGGGTTTGCATGGTCTATCGGACGGGCAGACAATCGTGTGACATGCGATGATGTGCTGGGGCATCTGAAGGCTCTTTGCGACGCCACTGATCTTCCGATGAACGCTGATTTCGAGGGTGGCTTCGCCCATGATCCCGCAGGTGTGGCTGCGAATGTCACGCGCGGCGTTGCCACGGGCATTGCCGGGTTATCGATCGAGGATTCGACCGGCGATGCAGCCGCGCCGCTGTACGATGTGAAACTTGGCGTCGAGCGTATTCGCGCGGCGCGCGCGGCGATCGATGCAACGGGGGAAGATGTTTTGCTCGTGGGGCGATCCGAAGGATTTCTGGTGGGACAGCCCGACCTCAAGGCCACCGTTGCCAGACTGATTGCTTACGCGGAAGCCGGCGCCGATTGCCTGTATGCGCCAGGAATCCGGACGCGGGAGCAGATCGAGACGGTCGTAAAGGAATTGTCGCCAAAGCCTATCAACGTGCTGTTGAACGGCCCGTTGTTCACGGTGGCGGAAATGGCGGATATTGGCGTGCGGCGCATCAGCGTCGGTGGTGCGTTGGCGCGCGCGGCGTGGGGCGCATTCATGAAGGCTGCGCGCGAGATGGCTGACAGCGGAACGTTTGGCGGATTGACGCAGGCCGTGCCGCATCCCGAAATCAACGGGCTGTTTGCCGAAATCAGCAAGAGACGATCATAGCGGTCAAAAAAAGCGGGCACCCTTTCGGATGCCCGCTTTGATCTACAGCCTGGTCTGGCTGCGTTAGTTGCTCGACGGAGCTGCCGGTGCGCTGTTCTGTGGAGCCGAGGGTGCCGGATTAGACGGCCTTGCCGCAGGCGGAGAGGCCGGCTGTGCAGGGTTTATCGAGGATGATCCGGTGGTCTGGCCTGCCGGAGGACGCGGCGCCTGAGCCGTGCCGCCTGCCGATGGCGTGGCCGGTGTGGTCTGTGCCGTCGGCGTCGCATCAGGCGACGTGCTGGACGTATTCAGTCCGTAGAACACCACGCCGAGGATCGCGACCAATGCAATCGCGAACACCGCGATACGTCCACCGCTTGCAGGGCCTTCCGCCAATTCGGGATCGGCCTGAATTTCGTTGTCGAACTGTTCGGCGCGCCGATGGAGCAATTCGTCATCCGTTGAACTGCCGCGGAAAGGTTCGTTGGGATTGCGCTCGATAGCCATGCGTTGCTCCTCCAGTCGTTGTATCTGAGAAGACAATCGCCGGACTCGATGGTCGTTCCCATGTCCGGCGATCAATCATGGTGTGTGTTGGAACCTTGCAGGTGTCCGGGTATTCATCGCGCGTCCATGCCCGTCGTTTGTCCCGTTGTAATTGAGGGGTTGTTCGATATGTCATGCGGCACTGGATTCATCCGCGACAATGCCAGCGCGAGAATCACAAGAAGGGCGATGCCGATAACAGCCTTGACCGGCTTGTCCTGATGTTTGGACCCGAAACCCTCGTTTGTTGGGGACAGCGCGTCGTAGCCGTCCTTTTCGTTGTCCGATGTCCAACTGCGTCCCGGCACATGGGTCATGGCAATTCCTCCATTGAGACGAACCGTTGAGACCGGTCTGCCTGCTCAGGAGGCAACGGTTCGCAAGGTGTGAGTGTTCCGGTTGAGCGTTGCGCCAGGCGAGGGGCTGCCTTGCGGGAGGGCTGCCGCAACGCAGCGCCGCATCGCGCCTCACGGCCATCGTAAATGCCGGTCGCAATGTCCTTTCGAAGCCGCTGGCAAATGCGACACAACACGTCCGGCGCGTGGGAAAAGCAGGCCTAAAATTTCGTTTAGAAACAAAGGTCTGATGATTGCGATTTATGATGTGCGGGAAACAAAAAGCGACATAGACTGGTTCTAATTGGACTCGTCACCACGCAACAAGAGCCCGGCAAAGAGGCAAACGAATTATGGGAATCAACCAAGGGCCGATCAGCCTCGATCAGAAGTACACGCAGGCTTCGGGGCACATTTTTCTGACCGGCATACAGGCGCTGGTCCGGCTACCGATGGCGCAGGTGCGCCGCGACCGGGCCGCGGGCCTGAATACGGCGGCCTTTGTCAGCGGATATCGCGGGTCGCCGCTCGGCGGCTACGATCAGCAGCTCTTCGCGGCGCGCAAGCATCTGGCGGAATACAACGTCAAATTTCAGCCGGGCGTGAATGAAGACCTCGCCGCAACCGCGATCTGGGGGTCTCAGCAGCTCAATCTTTCGCCCGGCGCCAAGTACGATGGCATTACCGGTATCTGGTACGGCAAGGGCCCCGGCGTCGATCGCTGCGGCGACGTATTCCGGCACGGCAATGCCGCGGGATCGGCGACGCACGGCGGCGTCCTTTGCCTTGCTGGAGACGATCACGGCGCAAAGTCGTCCACGGTGCCGCATCAGTCGGACCACGCCTTTATCTCCGCGCTGATGCCGTATCTCTATCCGTCGAGCATTCACGAGATGATTGAGATGGGGCTGCTTGGCATCGCCATGTCGCGCTATTCCGGCTGCTGGGTCGGCATGAAGGTCATTACCGAAACGGTGGAGACCACAGCCGAGATCGATCTCAGCGACGAGATGACACCGTTCATCATTCCAACCGATTTCGAGATGCCGCCGGGCGGTCTCAACCTGCGCTGGCCCGATGATCGCTACGCGCAGGACAAACGCTTGCAGGACTACAAGGGTTTCGCAGCGGTCGCTTTTGCGCGGGCCAACAAGATCAACCGCGTCACGATGGATTCGCCGAACGCGCGCTACGGCATCATGGCGTCCGGCAAGAGCTACGAAGACATCCGGCAGGCGCTGCGCGAACTTGGCATCACACCCGAGGTTGCCGCGAAGATCGGCCTGCGTCTTTACAAGATCGGCATGCCGTGGCCGCTGGAGCCTGAAGGTGTGCGGCAGTTTGCGGTTGGCCTCGAGGAAATCTTCATCGTCGAAGAGCGCCGCGAGATCGTCGAGAACCAGGTCAAGCAGGAATTGTTCAATTGGCGCGACGACGTGCGTCCGCGCATCATCGGGAAGATGGACAATCACGACAAGCGCTTCCTGCCGTTCGCGGAAGAGCTGAGCGTCGCGTCGCTGGCAAGTTCGCTCACCGAGCGGTTGTTGCAGCTCGATCTCAATCCCGAAATCGTGGCGATGCTGCGCGCCAAGGCCGACTGGTTCAACGGGCGGCAGGCGACACAGGTGCAGGCCGTTGCGCCGGTGACGCGCACGCCGTATTTCTGCTCGGGCTGTCCGCACAATTCATCCACCAAGGTGCCGGAAGGCAGCCGTGCGATGGCCGGTATCGGTTGTCACTTCATGGCCTTGTGGATGGACCGCAACACGGAAACCTTCACGCACATGGGCGGCGAGGGCGTGCCGTGGGTCGGTATAGCGCCTTTCACCAACGAGAAGCACGTCTTCGTCAATCTTGGCGACGGCACGTATTTCCATTCGGGCAGCCTGGCGATCCGGCAGGCGGTCGCCTCCAAGGCCAACATCACCTACAAAATTCTCTACAACGACGCGACGGCGATGACCGGAGGTCAGCACGTCGACGGCGAGCTGTCGCCGCAGCAGGTCACGTTCCAGCTTCACAGCGAAGGCATTCGCGACATCTATCTGGTGTCCGAGACGCCGGAAGCCTATCCGGCATCGGACATCGCGCCCGGCACCAAGGTCGCGCACCGCGACCAGTTGGATGAAGTTCAGCGCACGTTGCGCGACACGCCCGGCTGTTCGGCCATCGTGTTCGTCCAGACCTGTGCCGCCGAAAAACGCCGCCGCCGCAAGCGCGGGCTGATGGAAGACCCGTCGAAGCGCGTCATCATCAATCCGGCCGTCTGCGAAGGCTGTGGCGATTGCTCGGTGCAGTCGAACTGCATTTCGGTGGAGCCGCTGGAAACCGAGTTGGGGCGCAAGCGAACCATCAACCAGTCGAGCTGCAACAAGGATTATTCCTGCGTGAAGGGCTTCTGTCCGTCCTTCGTCACCGTGGAAGGCGGTACGCTGCGTAAACGCGTGCCCGTTGATCTCAGCAATCTCGGTGAGCTTCCTCCGCCGCCGTCGATGCCGTCGCTCGACAAGCCGTACAACATCGCCGTCGGCGGTGTCGGCGGCACTGGCGTGCTGACCATCGGCGCGCTGCTCGGCATGGCCGCGCATATCGAAGGCAAGGCCAGCATGATCCTCGACATGTCGGGGCTTGCGCAGAAGGGTGGCGCAGTGTTGAGCCATGTCCGGCTGTCGAAGAATACGGCAGACGTGACGAGTTCGCGGATCGTCACCGGAACGGCGGATTTGTTGATCGCGGCGGACGAAGTGGTCGCCGTCGCCAAGGAGACGATCACGCTGGCTGAATCGTCGCGAACCTACGGCGTCATCAACACCCATCTGATTCCGATCGCGGACTTCATCCAGAATCGCGACTTCAACTTCCAGCGCGGCAAGGTCAACCTTGTGCTGGAGAACGCGCTGCGCAAGGAGTCCGCGTTCCTCGACTTCACCCATCCGGCCGAAAGCCTGCTCGGGGATTCGATCGCGACCAACATGATGATGATGGGCTTCGCCTACCAAAAGGGCCTGCTGCCGGTCGGCGCCGAAGCCATCGAGCGGGCGATCGAACTCAACGGTGTCTCGATCAAGATGAACACGCAGGCATTCCGGCTCGGACGGCTTGCGGCCGCGGACCCGGCGCGCCTTGCCGCGATGATGAAGGATGAGGTCGCAGCGCCGAAGACTCTCGAGGAGATGACACTCGATGAAGTCATCGCGCACCGCACGCAATTGCTGACCGACTATCAGAATGCGGCTTATGCCGCGCGCTACCGCAGTCTGGTCGATCAGGTCCGGAAGGTCGCATTCGATGGCGGGTATGGCGAAGCGCTCCCGCGCGCGGTGGCGATCAACTACGCCAAGCTGCTCGCCTACAAGGATGAGTACGAGGTCGCCCGGCTGTATACCGATGGCCGGTTCGAGAAAACCATCCGCGAGCAGTTCGAGGGTGATTTCAAGATGAGCTTCAATCTCGCTCCGCCGATGCTTCCCGGCAAGGATGCAATGGGTCGCCCGAAAAAGCGCGCTTTCGGCGCATGGATGATGCCGGTATTCGGGCTGCTCACGAAGTTTCGCTTCCTGCGCGGCACGCTGTTCGATCCGTTCAGCTACAGCGAGGACCGCAAGCTCGAACGTAACCTGATCAAGGGCTACGAACAGGACGTGGTCACGGCAGTGAGATTGCTCTCGCCGAAGACCCACGACATCGCGGTCGAGTTGTTGTCGCTGCCCGACCAGATCCGCGGCTATGGGCCTGTGAAGGAAGCATCCGTCGTGAAGGCGAAGGCGCGATACGAACAGCTTGCCAGGGACCTGGTCAATCCGCCGCCCATGATTACGCCGCAGATCGCGGCGGAATAGAAAACGCATAGGGCGCATTCCGTAAACGGGATGCCGGTTTTGCGCCAGAATACGCGTTAAAGCGACATGCGCGGCGCTCGTTCGCCCTGCGAAACTCAAGGTGCTTGCCAAGCCTGCTCAAGCGGGCGAGATATTCGCTGGAAAAAAAGCGCCAGCGGAGAAACCTTTTGACGATCAAGAACAAGGCCTACATCGCCGGGATTTACGAGCATCCGACACGGCATGCGCCGGATAAATCGACCGCCCAGCTCCACGCTGAATGCGCCAAGGGCGCACTGGACGATGCGGGTCTGACCAAGGCCGATGTCGACGGCTATTTCTGCGCCGGCGACGCACCGGGCGGCATCTGGCAGATGTCTGACTATCTCGGCCTCAACAAGTTGCGCCACCTGGATTCCACCGAGACCGGCGGTTGTTCCTATATCATCGCGCTGGGCCATGCTGCCGAAGCGATAGCCGCGGGCAAGTGCTCCGTGGCGCTGATCACGCTAGCGGGTAAGCCGCGCACCGGCCCGATGCCGCCGCGCGCTTATGGTCCGGAGGTGGATTTTGAAATGGCTTACGGGCCGACCACGCACAATGCTTACGGTATGTGCGCGATGCGCCACATGCATGATTTTGGCACCACCAGTGAACAACTGGCATGGGTCAAGGTCGCGGCGTCGCATCATGCGCAGTACAATCCGCACGCCATGCTGCGGGACGTCGTCACCGTGGAGGACGTCGTCAACTCGCCGATGATTTCCGATCCGCTCCACCGGCTCGACTGTTGCGTTGTTTCCGATGGCGGCGGTGCGGTCATCGTAACCACGCCGGAGATCGCGAAGTCGCTGAAGCGTCCGCTGGTACGTCTCACCGGCCACGGTGAATCGAACAAGGGACCGAATGGCGGCCGCAACCTCGACCTGACATATTCGGCGGGCGTCTGGAGCGGTCCGACCGCATTTACCGAAGCGGGCGTCACGCCGAAGGATATCAAGTATGCGTCGATCTACGACAGCTTCACCATCACGGTGGTGATCCAGCTTGAGGATCTTGGTTTCTGCAAGAAAGGCGACGGCGGAAAGTTCGTCGCGGACGGCAACCTGATTTCCGGCGTTGGCAAGCTGCCATGGAACACCGACGGCGGCGGGTTGTGCAACAATCACCCGATTAACCGCGGCGGCATCACCAAGATCATCGAGGCGGTGCGGCAGTTGCGCGGCGAGGCGCATCCGAAGGTTCAGGTTCCGAACTGCGATCTCGCGGTGGTGCATGGCACCGGCGGATTGCTTGGTGTGCGGCATGCGGCGTCGACCGCGATTCTGGAGCGCGTGTGATGACCGATAAACCGAAATATCCCGCGCCCGTCGGCAATCCTGAGACCGCACATTTCTGGGAAGCTGCGAAGCAGGGCAAATTCCTGATCAAGCGCTGCACCGCGTGCGGCGAACCGCATTATTTTCCGCGCTCGATCTGCCCGGTGTGTTTCTCGGACCAGACGGTATGGGAAGAAAGCAAGGGCGAGGGCGTGATCTATAGCTACAGCCTGATGCGCAAGTCGCCGACCGGGCCTTATGCCATCGGTTATGTCACGCTCGATGAGGGGCCGTCGTTGCTGACGAACTTTGTCGATTGCGATCTGGCCGCGCTGAAAATCGGCCAACGCGTGAAGGTTGTTTTCAAGCCGACGGACGGCGCGCCGCTGCCGTTCTTCACGCCTGTCGGATAACAATAACAACAGCGAGGAAGCATGCCGATCAAATACGATGAGGTGATGGCTCTCAGGAATGTCGGCCAGAAGTATTCGTGGACCGATCGCGAAGTCATGCTTTACGCCTATGGCATCGGCATGGGCGCCGACCCGATGGACGAGAAGGAACTGTCTTTTGTCAACGAGGGCTACTTCACGCCGCGCGAATTGAAAGTCGTCCCGACTTACGCTTCGGTTGCGGCATGGGGGTCGGTCGCGGGACATATCGACGTCAATCGCGTCATGGTGGTGGACGGCGAGCGCGACATCACCTTTCACAAGCCGCTACCGGTCGCAGCGAACATTACGGCGGACTCGAGCATTCTCGGCGTATTCGACAAGGGCAAGGACAAGGGCGCGGTGATCCTGCGCAAGACCGTGCTCAAGAATGAGAAGGGCGAAGACCTTGCAACCCTGATCGCGTCGCAGTTCGCGCGTGGCGATGGCGGCTTTGGTGGCCCCTCCGAGGGCCAGCCCGAACCCCACGCCATTCCAAAGCGAGCCCCGGACATGACGGTTGATATTTCGACGCGGCCGGATCAGGCGTTGATCTATCGGCTTTGCGGCGATCGCAATCCGCTGCACAGCGATCCGGAGTTTGCCAAACGCGCGGGCTTCGATCGTCCAATCCTGCACGGCATGTGCACCTATGGGCTCAGTTGTCGGGCGGTGCTGCAGACCTATGCCGACTATGATCCGCTCGCGTTCAGGCAGCATGTCACGCGGTTCTCGGCCCCCGTGTTTCCGGGCGAGACGGTCTCGTTCGATCTGTGGAAAGACGGCAACGTGATTTCTCTCGAAGGCCGCGTGAAAAGCCGCGGCGTAACCGTCATCAAGAACGGCAAGACCGTACTCGCTTAAAAGAAGAAACCGGAGGACGCCATGGGTCTGCTCGACGGTAAGGTCGCGATCATCACCGGGGCAGGCGGCGGTTTGGGCGAGGCTTATGCCAAACTGTTCGCGCGCGAGGGCGCGGCGGTGATTGTCAACGATCTCGGCGGCCCGCGCGACGGCAGCGGCGCCGACACATCGATGGCGCAGAAAGTCGTCGATGCGATCAAGGCCGAGGGAGGCCGCGCTTACGCCAACGGCGCCGACATCTCGACCATGGTCGGCGGCCAGTCGGTGTTCGACGATGCCATCAGGCATTTCGGCCGCGCCGATATTCTCGTCAATAACGCCGGCATCCTGCTGGATACGACCTTCGCGAAAATCACCGAGCAAAGCTGGGACCGGGTGATGAAGGTGCATCTCAAAGGCACGTTTTGCGTCACGCTTCCGGTCTTCAAATGGATGAAGGACAATGGCGGCGGGGTCATCGTCAACACGTCTTCGACATCGGGCCTGATCGGCAACTTCGGCCAGAGCAATTACGGGGCGGCCAAGGGCGGCATCTGGGGCCTGAGCAATGTACTCGCCATCGAAGGCCGCAAGTACAACATCAGGCTCTGGACGCTGGCGCCCGGCGCGCTTACGCGCATGACGGCAGATTTGCCGCGCTATATCGAGAATCCCGGTGCGGCGATGGGGCCGGACGAAATTGCACCGGCGGTGCTTTATATGGTCAGTTCGCTGTCCGGCGAGCAGACGGGCAAGGTGCTCGGCGTTTCCGGGCCGCGCGGCGTGCGCGAGATGAAAATGCTGGAAATGGAGGGCTGGAAGCCCGGCGGTCCCTGGAAGGCGGAGGATATTGTGAACCACGCCAGCGAGATTTTCTTCGGCGAGCAGGATAAGATGACGGCTCGCAGACTCTAATCCACGAAAGAAACTAAGACTATGAAGCTGACTCACGAAGCGAGCGGCACTTTTGCCATCGCGCCAACGCCATTCTTCGAAGATGGCCGCATCGACTATGACTCGATCGACCGGCTGACCGATTTTTACGCCGAGGTCGGCTGCAACGGCGTGACGGTGCTCGGAATTCTCGGCGAGGCGCCGAAAATGGAGGCCGATGAATCGCTTCAGGTTGCGACCCGCTTCATCAAGCGCGCGACGAACAAGCAGATCATCGTCGGCGTATCCGCGCCAGGCTTTGCGCAGATGCGCACGCTGGCGCGCGCCTCGATGGATGCCGGCGCCGCCGCCGTGATGATAGCGCCACCGCCGCACCTGCGTACCGACGAACAGATTTTCGGTTATTTCCGGCAGGCGACTGAGGCCGTCGGCCCAGATGTGCCGTGGGTGTTGCAGGATTATCCGCTGACCTTGACGGTCGTCATGACGCCGTCCGTCATTCGCAAGATCATCATGGACAGCCCGTCCTGCGTGATGCTCAAGCACGAGGATTGGCCCGGACTGGAGAAGATCTCGACACTGCGCGGTTTCCAGAAAGATGGCTCGCTGCGGCCGCTGTCGATTCTGGTGGGCAACGGCGGACTGTTTCTCGACTTCGAGATGGAGCGCGGTGTCGATGGCGCTATGACCGGTTATGCCTTCCCGGACTTGCTGGTCGATGTCGTCAACCTGTCGAAGGCCGGAAAGCGCGATGCCGCGCACGATCTGTTCGACGCTCATCTGCCGCTGATCCGCTATGAACAGCAGCCGGGCGTCGGTCTTGCCGTGCGCAAGTATGTCCTCAAGAAGCGCGGCAAGATCGCGTCGGACGCGCAGCGCAAGCCGGGATCGAGCATGAGCCCGCTCGCGCGCAGCGAAGTCGACTATCTCCTGTCGCGCGTTGGGCGCGTTGACAAGCGGGCTAATCTGGCATGAGCGAAAACAAGAGCGCGCCGGATCCGTCGAAAGCGTTGCGGGTTGCCGCAACGGTCCTGCTGCTGCGTGAGGGCAGGAGCGGCATGGAGATTTTCATGGTGCAGCGTCACCATGAAATCGAGTTCAGTTCTGGCGCTCTGGTGTTTCCGGGCGGCAGCCTCGATCCCGGCGACCGCGAGATCGCGGCCGATCCTGCGCTTGTGTCCGATCGCAGTGGCCTTGGGGCCGATGCAGCCGCCATCCGCATCGGCGGCATTCGCGAGACGTTCGAGGAAAGCGGGATCATGCTGGCGCGCCCGCGCGGGTCCGGAGCGCTGATCCCGGCGGAGCAACTCGCGGACCTGGACCCGCAGCGGGTTGCACTTGACGAAGGCAAGGTGAGTTTCGCGGATATTCTGCGTCAGCATGCATTGACGCCTGCGATCGATCTGCTGGTTCCCTTCGCGCACTGGATCACGCCGGTGAACATGCCGAAGCGATTCGATACCCACTTCTTGCTGGCCATGGCGCCGGACGACCAGATCGGCAAGCACGATGGCAAGGAGTCGGTCGACTCGATCTGGCTCTCGCCGAAGGAGGCGCTCGACAGTGCCGCGTCCGGCCGTTTTACGCTGCCGTTCCCGACCATCCGCAATCTCATCAAGCTGGACAAGATCGGCACGGCGAAGGCGGCGATGGATTTCGCGCGAGCGACACCCGTGGTCACCGTTGTTCCCGAAATGACCAGGGAAGGGGGAGGGATGCGGCTGCGCATTCCCGCGGAGGCCGGTTATGACGGTGAGGTTTTCGACGTTTCTCGCCCATAGTCTGCCCAACCTCCGCCATTGAATCCGTCGATCCTCGTCACCATTCTCAAATGGCGCGATTGCGTCTGTGACGGTGTGCGATGAGATTGTGGAAGATGGTTCTGGCGGCTTTTCTGATCCTTGTGTTCGCCCCCATCGGCGTCTCCGCGGCATCGTATTTTCTGAGCGATCGCGCCTCTGCCAACTGGTATGCCGCCGATCGGTCAAGCGCGGGTGTGCTCCCGCAAGCGTCGAGTAATCCTGACGCTCTGGTTCGCATCTACGCCGCACGGACAGTGCGCTGGCGCGGCATCGTCGCCGTGCATTCCTGGATCGTGTTCAAGGACAAGGGCGCGTCGCGTTACAGCCGCTACGATTACACGGCGTGGGGCGAGCCGATCCGCGTTAACGGCTTTGTCGCGGACGGGCGCTGGTTCGGGCAGGTGCCGGAAGAAGTGTTTAGCGCCGACGGCGAGCAAGCCGCGCGCCTCATCCCGAAAATCAAGGCCGCTATCGACAGCTACAAGTATCGCAATCTCGGCGATTATCGCGCGTGGCCGGGCCCGAACTCCAACACGTTCGTTGCCGCGATTATCGATGCCGTTCCGGAAATGCAGGCCGTGCTGCCGCCCACGGCCATCGGCAAGGACTTTCCCTATGACGGGGAATGGCTCGGCCGCACGCCATCCGGCACCGGGCTGCGCGCTACGCTGGGCGGCTATCTCGGCGTTACCGTCGGCTGGCTGGAAGGCTTTGAGCTGAATGTTCTCGGCGCGGTTCTCGGCATCGACATCCGCAGGCCGGCGATCAAGATTCCCGGCATCGGGCGCATTGGCATGAGCGCCGCCTCGGCGTAGTCAGTGCTGATTGCGCTGCTGCGCGCGGTCGCCCGCCCTGGAATTTCCGTACATGACAGTCTTTCCTCCGCGCCGGATCGTGTGCCTCACCGAAGAAACCGTCGAGACTCTTTATCTTCTCGGTGAGCAGGATCGTATCGCCGGCGTATCGGGTTACGCGGTGCGGCCGCCGCAAGTGCGGCGTGAGAAGCCGCGCGTGTCGGCGTTTATCTCGGCGGATATTCCCAAGATCCTCGCGCTCGATCCCGATCTGGTGCTGGCGTTCTCGGACTTGCAGGCCGACATCGTCGCGGATCTGGTGCGGGCCGGGGTGGCCGTGCATGTCTTCAACCAGCGCGACGTCGCAGGGATACTGGCGATGATCCGCACGCTTGGCGGGCTGATTGGCGAGCCTGCCAAGGCTCATGATCTCGCGGAGCGATTTGAAGGACGGCTTGCGGAAGCCGCCCGGATCGGACGCTCGCGTCCGTCGCGCCCCAAAGTTTATTTCGAGGAATGGGACGATCCGCTCATCAGCGGCATCGGCTGGGTCTCGGAGCTCATCGCGATTGCGGGCGGCGAGGATGTGTTTCCGCAACTGGCGAAGGAGAAAGCCGCGAAGGACCGCATCGTCGCGTCGGAAGCCGTGATCGCAGCCAACCCCGACATCATCCTTGCGTCGTGGTGCGGCAAGAAAGTCGTACCCGCCAAGATCCGTCATAGACCGGGGTGGGACGTTGTCGCTGCCGTGCGCACCAACCGCATCGTCGAGATCAAATCGCCGCTGATTCTGCAGCCCGGTCCTGCCGCGCTGACCGACGGGCTTGATGCGATTGTCGGGGCGTTGTGGGGCGAAAAGGCTTGAGACGCGGCGCCCCAAGGCGGCGCGTCAGATGTTAGAAGCCCTGTATTAGTATCGGGAGTATCGCTCTGAGCAGGCCGGAGGGAGGCTTGTCGATCAGGTTTAATCGTGGCCATAATGGATATGGACAAGAAAAACTGATCGATATGGTGTCTCTTAAACAGCTCAAATATTTCGATGCCGTGGCCCGGTTGGGGCATTTCGGCAGGGCCGCGGAGCACTGCTCCGTCACCCAGCCGGCGCTGTCGATGCAGATTCAGGAGCTCGAGAAGTTCCTCGGGGTCCAGCTTCTCGAGCGTGGGCGCAACGGCGTGATGCTCACCGAGGGCGGCAAGGACATCGCGAAGCGGGCCGCGGGGGTTCTGGCCGATGTACGCGACATCGTGGACTTTGCGCGCGGGCAAGGGGGCGTGCTGTCAGGTCCGCTCGGATTCGGCGTCATTCCATCGGTGGCACCGTATATCCTGCCACAACTGCTCCCCACGATTCGGAATGCGTTTCCGGATATCGATCTCCATATCCGGGAAAGCCAAACCCAGACGCTTGTCGGCGAACTTCTCGACGGGCAACTCGACGTGCTGCTGCTGGCGCTGCCGGTCGAACACGCCGACATCGAGACGACCCGGCTGTTCGATGATCGTTTCCTGTTGGCAATGGCGACGTCGCACCGCATGTCGAATCGGGCACGCGCCACGCCCGATTTGCTTGACAGGCTGCTGCTTCTGGAGGAGGGGCACTGTATGCGGGATCAAGCGTTGGCATTCTGTAATCTGCGGCGGATCGAGAACATCAATACGTTCGGCGCTTCGAGCCTGTCGACACTGGTTCAGATGGTGGCGAACGGTCTCGGCATGACCCTGCTGCCGGAGCTTGCCGCTCCGCTCGAAACCCGCCGAGGCAACATCCACCTCATGCGATTCGCCGATCCGGAGCCGCAGCGGGTCATCGGACTTGCATGGCGCAAGAGTTCGCCACGCAAGCGTCACTTCGCTGAACTCGGAGAGATGATCGCAGCAGCGGCAAAGGCGCCGTTGTAACCGATTGCAAAGCGGTGGCTTTTCACGCTGCCAATCTCACTCAAAGTGATCCTGTAAAATCCTGGAAAAAAGCAGTTTTCAGCCGGTTTGCCGGGGTGGATTTCGCGCCCCGCTTGGCTATGGTGCGCGCGTCAGCGCTCGTAGCTCAGCTGGATAGAGCATCGGATTTCGATTCCGAGGGTCGGGAGTTCGAATCTCTCCGAGCGCGCCATTTGCATACAAAACTGCGAACGTCGGGACCGGCGTTTTGGTCCCCGACTTTCTCCAGGGGCGCCTTCGCGCTGTTCCAAGGCTATGCCTAGGCAGGAAGCGCCGCACTTACCACAGGATGCGCACGCCACCCTTGCCGGCGACGATTGTGCTGTTGTCGTTCATGCCGGTGACCTCACCTGAGGCGAACAACGCGACATTGCCGGTCTGCCACGTAAAACCGCCGCCGGCATAGAGGCCGTAGGAGTCCCGTTCTCCGATGGCGGCCAAGACGCTGGTTCCGCCGAACGCGATGTTGACCGTCTGGTCGCCGGCGTACTGGCGCGCCAGCAGGCCGACATGGCCGCGGAACGTGATTCGGCTGCCGTCCCGGTTTTGGACGCCGGCGAGGGTGACTTCGGCGCGCTCCTCCGCGCCACGGAAACTCTGGGCGGCGATGGTGAGATTGACGTTCGATCCGCTCTCCGTATAGCCGTCAAATTGCGCCGCGACGTAGCGCACCTTCACGGTCGGCGTCAGCGTGAGATTGTAGGGCAGCGCGAAGCGATGGCCGAACGTGAGCAGCGGCGTGAGGAGCCAGCCGTCATAGCGCGCGCTCGCGGTCTGCGGCGTGACGCCGTTGATATTGCGCTTTGACTCGTTGTCGAGCGTGGCGCCGATCAGCGCCAGATCGAGGAAGCTCGAACCGGTGAGGGTGCGGCTGTAGAGCCCGGCGAACATGGTGTCGATGCCGATGCTGCCGGCATTGAGAGCGAACCGGGTGTCGTTGTCGCTGCCGCCGGCAAACACGCCCAGCCGCGTGTTGCCGGTGACGTCGGCATCGAAGCCGATCGCGACGCCCGCGCCGGTGGTGATACCTGCAATGACGCCGTCACCGGCGCCCTGGTCGCGGCGTCCGCCGAAGCCCTTGGCCCAGAACGCATTGCCATGCGCGTCGTTGACCGTGCCGCCCGTGAACGCGGGTGTCGGTGTGTGGGGCGACGCGGAGGGGAAATTCGCAAAGGCATTATCGAAGCGCGGCGCGGGTGCGTCGATGGCGGCATAGGCATTGGAGCCGCTCGTGGCGGAGGTGTCGAACACCGGACTATCCGGCAGCACCGACGAAATCCACCCGGTGATGTCCATGATGGCGCGCTTCATCATGCGAAAGCTGGAAGTGTCTGCGACGATGATCTGGTTCGGGGTGATGAAATAGGGCGTGCCCGGCGTCGTGACGGTGGAGAGCGCAGCGTCGTACTGCGCGGTGTCGAGCACCCAGTTGCCCGGACCGAAATTCACCCTGTCGGCACCGCCGCCGAAATCGACTCGTCCGCCGAAGCGTGCGCCGGGCAGGATGTTGAGGGTGTCGGAGGCGGCGGTGCCATTGGCGTTGAACTGGATCGCCGTGCCGTTGCCGCCACCGATGAATCCGGACGTGGTCACGACGCCGGTGCCGTAGGTCCAGATGCCGCTCAGAGCGCCCGTGATGGTGCCGGTGTTGGTGACGGCTGCGGTGTCGTTGGATGCGATGCCGTTACCGCCTCCCGTGATAATTCCCGAATTGGTCACGGTGGCGTTGATGTAGCCGAGAATGCCACTCCGGTTTTGTCCGATAATGGTGCCGGAATTGATGACCGTGGCGAATCCTTCGCTGCCAACGCCTGTGTTGAGGCCTCTGATGGTTCCGGAATTGGTAACGATGGCGATGCTGTTGCTTCCAACGCCGACGGTGCCGCCGTTGATGGTCCCGGAATTGGTGACGGTGGCGGTCCCGATGCTTCCTATGCCGTTGTTGTTGTCGCTAATAATGGAGCCTGAATTGACCACCGTGCTGTTCAGCGCCGAATAGATGGCATTGTAGGTCGTCGCCTTGATGGTGCCGGAGTTGGTCAGGGTAACATCGCCACCCCATCCGATTATGCCGGTATCGCCGGCGATGGTGCCGGAATTCCACACAACGGCGCTGCCGTTACTGATGATACCGGTGTTGCCTCCGCTAATGCGGCCTGTGTTGGTCACGTTTGCGACAGAGGCCGCAAGGATGCCATCCATGGTCCCTGTGATGGTGCCGGAGTTGGTGACGTTCGCGATGTCGGCGGCAACCCCTCTTCCGCCAGCCGTAATGGTGCCGGAATTAGTGACGAGAGCGGTCACAGCCCTGACGCCCTCGCCAGTTGTTGCGATGATGCTCCCGGAATTCGTTACGGTGGCGGTGGTGTCGGCGAAAACGCCGTAACTAGCGCCTGTAATCGTGCCGGAATTGGTCACCGTGGCAGCGTTGGCAGAGATGGCAACGTCGCCGGTGATCGTGCCGGTGGCGTGATTGGTCACATTGGCGGTGGTGCCTGCGTAGATGCCTCCGCTGTTGCCGGTGATAGTGCCGGTATTCGTGACGGTCGCGGCGCCAGTGGTGGCCTCGATGCCGTTTCCGTTGGTGCCGGTAATGGTGCCGGAGTTTGTTACGAAGGCGTTGACGGCCGCCGAGATGGCGTCGAGGTTTCCAGTGATGCTGCCGGAATTGGTCACGTTGGCAATGTTGGCACTGATTCCGAAGTCGCCGCCGGTGATGGCGCCGGCGGCGTGATTGGTCACATTGGCGGTGCCGCTGGCAAAGATGCCTCTGCTGCCCGCGATGGCGCCCGAACTGATCACTGTGCCGTCGAGGAAGGCGATGCCGATGATCGTGCCGGTGACGCTGGCCCCGGGGGCGACCGTGACGTGAAGATTGGTCAGTGCCGGGTCGCCGTAGCCGATGCCGGGGTCCGGTCCCTGATTGGTTGTGGTGCCGGTACAGGTCGCGGTGCTACCGTTGACGGGTGGATTCGGATTGCAGGCGGCGTCCGCAGCGGCGGTTGCCGACAGTACGGTTGCAAAGGCGGTCGACGCCAGTAACGCCATCCGCAGCGCAGGCGACAACGCCGCCGCGGCCCGGGTGTCTCGCGCCATTCCCATGCCCCCAGGAGGTCGCCGATCACATCGTCCGAATAGCGCCTACCCAGATACTTGCCGCGCCCTGTCCCGGTATAGAGTGAGGCGGCATGGCCGCAATTGACGTCGCGTCCCATCTATTTGCATTTCGTCCCAAAGGGCGAAACGTCGCAGATCAAACAGGTCTGCTTGCCGCATCGCCTCGCTTGCTCGACAATCACTTCAAACTGTTTGCTCACCAGATTCTTTTTCTCCTCCCTGGTCCTCCCCGCATGGCCCACCGACGCTTCTTCACGACGAACGGCATTGCCGCGCGCGATGCTTATGAGGCGTGGAGCTGCCGCGAGTGGCCGAGCCTCGCGCCGGTGTTCGACACCCAGCCGCCCGAGGGCGACTTCTTCGCCAACAGCGAGACCTTCGGATTTCGCGATCTGGCGGTCACACGATCGCACATCACCGGGCTTGGTTTCGCCCGAAGCGGGAATCGCATCCGTGTCGACGAGATCGATCATCTCGGCGTGCTGATACTGTTCGACGGAAGCCAGGCGGGCGATGCCGAAGGGCGTTCGATCGCCTGCGGCGGCGGCGTGGTGCTGGCCGATCTCAGCCGCCGCGCTCAATGGATATCGACGACAAGCCGCACGATGACATTCGCCATCCCGCGCGCGATAGCCGAGGAAATCCTGCCGCCGGTGCGCTCCCTGCACGGGTTGGTGTTGAGCGCGGCCCGCGCGCGGCCGCTGATGGATTATGTGCGGGCGCTGTCGCCGCATCTGCTCGGCCTTCCGCTCGCGAGCGGTCCGTCGCTGGCGCGGGCCTTTCTCCACATGCTGGCTTTGGTGATCGAGCATCCCGCTGTGCCGGAGCTGGAAGGGGATACGCGGACCATCCTGCGCCTGGCCGCGCGCGAGCGCGCCGAAACGTTGATCGAGCGGTATCTCCACGATCCCGCTTTCGGTGTGCAGGAACTTGCGCGCCTGCTCAGACTGTCGCGATCGGCGCTCTATCGGCTGTTCGAACCGGATGAGGGCGTGGCCGATTTCATCCGCGCGCGCCGTCTGCAACGGCTGTGCGCCGTGCTGGCCGATCCGGCGGATCATCGCCGGATTGCGGAAAAGGCCTACGCCAGCGGCTTCGCGGATCCGGTTCAGTTCGTTCGCGCGTTCCGCCGCGCCTATGGAATGACGCCCGTGGAATATCGTGCCGCGATGCTGGACGCCGGGATGCGAACGCCGCGCACGTGATGCGCTTCGCGCAGCTAACCTGCCGCGAGTTGCCCGTCCCGACGCAAAAACTCTCGTCTGAGAACCCGGAGTTCTTCGCGGACCGCAAAGGCCCGTTGGAATGATGAAATTATATCATTACCTCAATGACATATGAGTTCGCAGTTTTATTCGGAATGGCGCGCCAATCGATCCCTCTGCCGACCGTTCCGGGCCTGATCGTGGCCTGCAAGTGATCCACTCGCCCAATCGTTGATTCCATCAAATCTCTTGCCGAGAGGGTGCGGCTTTGGCACCCTGAAACGATACTGCTGCAAATAATTGAGGTCACAATGATCAGGGCAATTTTGAAGGGAGCGGTTCTGGGCGCTCTCCTGCTGGTCGTCCTTCCGGCCGGCGGCGCACAGGCCTTTGGCGACCAGCCTCGCTGGCCAGAGTTTGGGTATGGCTACGAGCCGGCCATCGCCTCGGGTTGCTTGAGGTGGAATTGGCAGCAATACGCCTGGTACGATCACTGTCCGGCCTACGTTCACCCCAAGGCCTACATGTATCCGCGGTCCTCGCTTCGCACGGTTTTGCGAACCAAGGGCTGAGCGGACGCTGAGCGTGCTCGGCCGGTGTAGACCGGCTGGATCAGGCGTGGATGCCATGGGCGCGCCCGTGCGCGGGACGCCCTCCGAAAAATGGATGGGTTCTTAGCCGTGCGTTTCGCTCAGGAGAGCGAAACGGAGCAGGCGACAGAGTTGTTTTTGCCGAAATTGAGCTGTGCGTTTCCGCGCAGACCATCGAGCCAGATACCTTTGCCAGCGTAGCGATAGCCGACGCCCATCGGCACCAGCCGGACATAGGTCGCACTGCGCGGTGCAGTATAGAGCCTGGCCGTAACCAGCTCGCCCGCCACGCTGACGGCAATCGGGCAAATCGGATAATCGCGGCCGTTCTCGCAGGTCAGGACGATCTCCGAGCAGCCTCCCACGCTTCCTTGGGGCACCATCAGGCCGAGGTCGGCGGCCCTTGCATTCAGCACACCCGAACTCAAAGCGAGGCTCAGCACCGCTGTAGTCTTGATAACGTTGAACAATCCGGCGCGCATCACGCCCCCCAATATCAAAAAATCAATAGCTTAATCAAGCAAGAAGGCCGGTGGGGGTCAATCCCGCCGCGAGCCCCCAGCCAACGAAAACCTAAGCGTGTCGATTTAACCACAGCGGCCGGTAACGTTGGATTTACCATAAGGGTTTCTTGACGTCTAACTGTTTGAAAGAGAGGATGATCCTTAAGAAATTGTTAAGCGGCCTATTAAGGCTCAATTTTTATTTTCCGCATTTTTGAGGCGTCGTCATGAATGGACCTTTTCAGGTAGCGCAGGCCAATATTGCAGGGCAGACCGCAGGCAAGCCTCCGGCGCGCATCGTCAAAATAGCGAAGCCTTTCAGCGAGCAGTCGGTCATCGTGGCGCTGAGCTACGACGGAAGCGTCAAGGCCGATCTTTCGGCGATTGCCGGCGAGAAAATTACGCTGGTCCATGTCGGCGAGAAGCTGATCATTCTTTTCGACAACAAATCGACGATCACGCTCGAACCGTTTTTCGATTCCACCGGCAAGCCGCTTCAGTCACTGACGGTTGAAGTTTCGCCAGGCCGCGATTTGACGGGTACCGAATTCGCGGCGCTTTTCCCGGTGACGGAAGATCAATCGATCCTCCCTGCGGCGGGTGATGGTGACGGCGGCAATGCACAGGCGTCAGGCGCGAATTTCAGCAGCGTCGGCGTCGATCCGCTCGCATTGCCGGGTCCGCTCGATCTGCTTGGCCAGGAGGAATTGCCGAACTTCGTCATCACGAACCTTTTGACGCCCGTCAACGTGATCGATCTCATCCCGTCTCAGATTTTTGGCGCGCGCGTCGGCGGGGCGGTGGAAGAAGAACAGCTTGGCGGCTTTATCTTTGAAACTCGATTCACCAAGCAGCTTTTCGAGTTTAACCCGATCGCGTCTCACGGTCAGGAAGATCCAAACGACGCTACCCAGCCGAACAGCGACGGAACGGCTCCCGATGGCCTCGACCGGGATACCGAAGGCAATGATGTCACGACCCAATTTTTCCATGGCGCTGGTGCCAATGCGCTGACGAATCTCGTTGCGGGTGGTGATGGCCCGCTGACGTTCAGCATCGACGGCGCGATTGCAAATTCTGCGGTCAGGGATGGTACCGGCGCCGTCGTTCGATCCGGCGGCCACGACCTGCATTACAGTCAGGTCGAGTCCACAGTGACAGGCGACAGCACTGTCATCGGAGGTTATGGCAGCGGCGGCGAGGAGGGCTTCCACGCCGTATTCCAGCTGACGATTCACTCCGACGGCACATATGACTTTACGTTGTTCGACAAGATCGATCATCCGATCAAAACGCTCGACAGCGGCTCGACCTCGAACGGGCATCTGGAAGAAACCCTGTTTCTGGATTTCACGACGCTGGTGCATGTCGCCGACAACGACAACGACAACTTCACACTGACCGGCACGAATGCATTCACCATTGGTGTTATCGACGATACCCCGGTGGTGTCGGTTTCGGCTGTGGGGGAGACTTCGCTGGCGCTTGCCGCGCTTGATGAATCAATTGGCGCGGATGTCGGCGACCCCAATGCAGATTCCGATGCCACCGCGAATAACCTGCCGGACCCGACAGGAACGAACGCGATCGGTGAAGTGAAGTCCGCGGACTTCGCGCTTCTGAATCTTTTCTCCGTTGCCGGAAACACCGGCGAGGATGGCTTCGGTTCGGTTGACTATGCTTTCAACCTGACGCTGACCGGCGCCGGCCAGAACGGTGGTGTGGCCACCACCTTGTCGGTCACCGATCCCGGCCATCTCCTTTATGGCCTCGACAGCACGATCTATCTTTTTAAAGAGGGCGATGAGATCGTCGGTCGCGTCGGCCGTGCCGATGGCGCGATTGCGCTTCGGATTTCGCTTGAGGACGCGGGCAGCCCCTCAGCGCATTTCGTGGTCGACCAATATCTGCCTGTCGATCATGGCGATGACGGCAATAATTTCGATTCATCGCGGCCACTGACGCTTGTCGGCGAAGGTGCTGCGCTTGGCGTGACGTTCACGACAACGGTGACCGACGGCGACGGCGACGTCGCAACTTCCACGGCAGACGTTACGATCATTGACGGGAAGACCACGCCTATCAGCATCGAAGACGATGGCCCAGTTGTCACCGTCACCAAGGCCGAGGGCTTTACACTCGTCCATGACGAAACCTTATTGCTTCAGAGTCCGCCGTTCGGCGATGACAACGACATCCTGTTTACGTCTGTCTTCAACACGGTGAGCAATCCGGGTCATGATCCGGACGTTCCGTTTGGCCTTCCGATCGGTTATGCGCGCAGCGTCGGCTCAGCACTCTCGGCTCCTGTTATCGACTACGGAACGGACGGCGCAGCAGCAGGCTCTGCAGCGAAGTTCTATTCACTGTCGTTGTTCGACACCGGCGGTGAAGCTACTCCGGGCCCGATCGATTCCAAGATCGAGACCACTGACCATCACGAGATCTTCCTGTTCAAGGAAGGCAACTTCATCGTTGGTCGGTATGACGCCACTGACGACGAAGTCACAGGTGCCGACCCTGCCGCGTTTGCGCTCTACATCAATCCGACAACTGGCGTCGTCTCGTTGGTCCAGTATGTTTCACTGCATCACAATAGCCCGGATGTCGGCGTTGATTCCGATGAATACGTTTCGCTCGGTAACGCGCTCGGCAGCGTCCAGGCGACGGTCACAGTCACCGATGGTGACGGTGACAAGGCTTCGGCCTCCGCCAACATTTCTGGCGATATTCGGTTTGAAGACGATGGTCCTGCCGTCACCGTGACGGTGAAGCATGGCTTTGGTATCACTGCGGACGAATCTGCCGGCATCCAGAACAACGATGTCGCTGGGTCGCTGTCTGTATTCGACCAGGTCAGCAATAAAGGAGCGGATCCCGACAATGGCGGAAATCCGCTTGCGTTCGCGACCAATAGCACACCCGCGCTTGTAGTCTTCCCCTACTTCGGCGTGGACGGGCAGGCGACGTCGGATGCGACTGTCTTTTCGCTTACGCTCAATGGCTGGGATGGCCAGCACGGCGTGCCTTCAGGCGTGAAGCTAACTGACGGAACGACCATCAGCCTCTATTCGGAAGTCGTTGATGGCAACACGCTGATCGTGGGCCGCGTCGATGGAAATGGCGCTGATGCGGGCAAGGCTGCGTTTGCTCTCTCGATCGATCCGGCGACCGGCCAGGTTTCCATGGTCGAGTATCTGTCGCTGCAACACAATCTCAACGGTCTCGATCCTAACGATCAGGTTTCGCTCAAGTCGAACACGATCCTGGCAACCGTCACAATCACGGACGGCGATGGCGACACCGCTTCTGCATCGGCTGACATCTCTGGCAAAATTCATTTCAACGACGATGGCCCGAAGGTCATTTCGACCGCTCACATCACTGCAACTGTTGACGAAGACGGCCTGCAGTGGGCGAACGCCGACGGCAATCCGCTGCGTGATGGTGAAACCAACGGAGACGAAAAGGCGACCGTTACCGGTACGCTCAAGGCGCTTGTCGATTTCGGTGCCGATGGTCCCGGCAGCTTCACGCTCGTTTCTAAAAATCCGACCGACGTCACAGGGCTGTCCTCGAAGCATGAACAGGTCAAGATCGTTTCCGACGGCACAACTCTCATTGGCTACGTCGAGAGCGGCAATGGTGCCGGATTTAGCGCGGGCGACCGGGAAATCTTCACACTGACCGTCGGGCCCGACGGGTCATATGTCTTTACGTTGAAGGATCAGATCGACCATCCGACGCAGGATGGTACTGCCGGAGACAACACCGAAAACCTGCTTGCAGGTACGGGTATCGATCTGTCGGGCTACATTGTCGCAACGGATGGCGACGGTGACCCTGTGACTCTGGGAGCGGGAGCTTTCACCGTCCAGGTCCTGGACGATATCCCGGTTGTCGCGGCACGTCCTGGCGTCGACACGACGACGACCACCACCACCACGATTACCAATGCCTTCAATCTGCACGCCGGTAACGTCGAAGTTCGTGGTGTCGGACAGGGCGGCCATGATCTTCTTTTGACGACGGCTTCCGGCCATTCCGTTAACACGACAAGCAGCACGATCGGTGTCGACAATGCCTGGATCGATGGTGTGGGCAAGAAGAACGGCGCTGAATTCGTAGATGCGCAGTTCGTTACGAATCTGAATCTGAATAACAACGCCTTTGCGGGCTACGATCCGCAAACGGGGGCTTCGTTCTCGCTCGACCTTCAGGGCAAGGGTACAGGCGTGCTTTTCGTCAGCGCCGCCACCGGCGGAATCGGGGGCAACCCGGTCGATCTGACGTTCAAGGTCAATGGAACGGCGGTGACGGCGACGGTTGTCGCAGGTGGATATGTTCTGTCTGGCCTTGAGGATGGCGACAAGGTTAGCGTGACCGCGGTAACCGGAACATTCGACACCTTGAAGATCGGAAACTACGACGGCGTTTCAGGTTTCGAAGGGGGCCCGTTCCGTGTCTACGGTCTCGGGAGCGATGTCACTACGACCGTCACGACAACCACGCATGAGACCTTTACGGTCAGCGAGGACGAGAGCAACGGGCTCAATACGTCTCAAGATCCAAACAGCGCAAATGACGTTAATGCTCCGGCCTCTGGTACGGACGCCTATAACGCGATCTTCGCGGCCAATGCGATCGGCTATGCAAAATCTGGCGAAAGCGTTCTGGTCAGCAATGGTGCCCATGGGTTCACCGCGCTCTTCACCGGCAAGGTCGGTGCGGATCTGAATGGTGAATGGTCGTTCGCCATCACCGACAAGGATGGAGCCGGGTTCGCCGGCGTTGATTCCGGCCTGACGACCCTGGACCATACAAAGATTCTGCTGACTACCGACGCCGACGGCGTACTGGTAGGCAAGGCCGACAACACCACGGTGTTCAAGGTCTATGTCGATCACGTCGGCTTTGTCTGGATTGCCCAGTATGAGGCAATCTATAATCCGGTTTCTGGTCTTGATGCAGCGGCATATGACGACATCGCAAAGGTAGCCGCCGATCTTCACATCAAGGGGACTCTAACCGACGCCGACGGCGACTCTGTCAGCGCTGTGTCCAATGTGTCGCTGCAGATTCAGTTCCAGGACGATGGCCCTGTGGCCGTTAGTGACGCCCACAACCTTGGAACCCAGACTTCGGTCACGGCCAATGTCATTACAGGCGCGAACGAAACTTCGCCTGGTGTCGATACCGTGGGTACGGATGGCGCCAAGGTCACAGATGTCACCAGCAACAACGAACAGGGCCATATCGCGACGAACGTCAACGGTGTGCTGACGATTGTCGGTGAGTACGGCAAGCTCGTTTTGCACCCAGATGGCGAATACACCTATCAGCGCACGAACGGCGCTGCGCTCACGGGTGACGACGTTTTCACCTACACGCTTACGGACGGCGATGGTGATATCGCGACCGCGACCCTGACGATCAATATCAACGATCACGGCGTCACTGTTTCGCCGCCAGCAATCGGAACCGCTGCGGATACGGTTTATGAAGCCGGCCTTCAGAATGGAGGCTCGGGCATAGGATCGACGCAGACCGTTGCAAACGGCTCCGTGACGACCAACGCTGCTGACGGGGTCGGATCCATCACGGTCAATAACCAGACTGTTACTTTGGATGGAACGCATACAACGATCGCCGACGGCACTCGCGGCATCCTCGAAGTGTGGTGGAACAGCGCTACGAACGCGATCGATTATCAGTATACGTTGAATGAGAGCTATAGTCGGAATCCGAAGGCGGATAACGGGCAGGACGTCGAGGCTGAACCGAAGTTTACCGTTGTCGTGACGGATGCGGATGGTGACACCGGAACCGGGGACCTGACGATCAACATCGTTGATGACAAGCCGGCAGCGCAGAATCTGGCTTCCCAGAGCGTCGCTGAGGGCGCTCCTGCCGTTACAGGTGCGTTGGACTTCGTGAAGGGAGCCGATGGTGCCACCGTCACTCAAGTCAACGGCACAAATCTGAATTTCGATCCGACGACCGGCTGGTCGCAGGTCTTCCACGCCACGCACGGTGATTTCCAGGTCAAGGCAGACGGCAGTTATCAGTTCACTGCCCAGGCCAATGACGTTTACAGTGATGCCGGAACAGCGTCGTTTACCTATACGGTGACCGACGGAGACGGCGACAAGTCGACCGCTACGGCGAGTTTTGCGGTGACGGACACGACGAATGTCACGACCGCCAGCATTGCGGCGAGCGGCGCCACGGAAGCCGACGGCAAGGTCACCTTCACGATCACGCTGAGCAACGAGTCCCGTGGCGACACCACGGTCGTGACCGACCATGGCACCATCACCATTGGAGATGGCCAGTCCACCGGCACGCTTCTGGTCGATAATCCGAACGGTGAAGATGTCTACACCGATCCGTCCGACCTGACCGTGAAGATCACGTC
>NZ_JBXAMP010000001.1:0-943260 GCF_058800765.1 Afipia sp. GW822-FHT04G07 | reverse complement strand
ACGCTGAGCAACGAGTCCCGTGGCGACACCACGGTCGTGACCGACCATGGCACCATCACCATTGGAGATGGCCAGACCGCCGGCACGCTTCTGGTCGATAATCCGAACGGTGAAGATGTCTACACCGATCCGTCCGACCTGACCGTGAAGATCACGTCGGTCACTGGCGGCAACTTCGAGAAGGTGATCCCGGATCCGGTGAACGGGTCGGCGACCGCGCACATCTCGGATACCATCAATACGACGACCGCAATGCTGACGGCGGGTAACGCCGCGTACGGCGCCAACGGCGTGACAATTACCTACACCGTGTCGTTGACGAACGGTGATGGATTGAGCCCGATTGGTCCGAAGGACGACCTGCTCGCGTTTAACCTGCAGTCGGGCCAAACGGTCCATTTCGTACAGGGCGCAACCAGTGCCACGGTCGATGTCACATACGCTTACGGCTCATTCGGTTCGACGATCACCAACTCGATCATCGGGAAGTCAGGCGACGGCGAATACGAAAAGATGGTCACTGCTGGTGAACCATCCACCAATGCGAATACGATACCGTCCGGCGGCGGCAGTGTTTCGCTGACGTTGACCGAGGCTGCGCTCGACACGATCGTTGACACGACAGCGCCCGCGACAGACCTTCACGCAGGTGTTGTCACGGGCACCAACCCGAATCTCCGGACGGAAACGGCACAGGCAACGTCCGGAATCACCTTCACAGCGACAGGCGAGAACATCAGCGTTGCGTTCGCGAACCCGTCTGCACCCGGCTGGGTCGCGCCGACCTTCGCGGGCCTGCAGAGCGGCTACACGCTTTCCTGGTCGCTTGTCGGTGTTGAGCTTGTCGGCCATTTGATCAGCCCGACCAGCGTTGACCTCGGTGCGTTCGTCTATCTCAGCCTGTCTGGCACCCTGAATGCATCGGCGGGCGGCACGGTGACGCCGACGGTCACAGCCACACTGGTCGATAACGTGAACCACAGCGGAACAGGCGTTTCGATCAGCGATATCCAAGTTGTCGCGACGGATGCGTCAGGTGACAAGGTTTATGGATCGGTCAATCTGACGATCAGCGATGACGTGCCGGTGATCCACTCGATCCAGAATGCTATCGTGGCCAATACCGATGGTGTGGCAGTTGGAAATATCGACGTCGACTTCGGTGCAGACGGCTCCAACTCGACAAGTCCGGCTACTGTTACCGTTACAACGCAGTCCGGAACTGTGACCACGAACGCAGGCCTGGTCATTACCTCGTGGGACAATCTGCAGGGCATTACCGAGACACTGTCGGCTGATGGCAAGACGCTAACCGCAACGGTCGATGCAACCAATCAGGTATTCTACACACTGCAGGTTGATGACGCAGCGCATGTCTATACGCTAACGTATCATGAGCGTCCGGTCGCTTATACTGACATTCCTTCGTCGGCCTTTGGTGGCGGAGGCAGCGTCGAAACCATTGATGGACCGGCAGGCGCTCATACTGTTACCTTCAACGGTGCAATCTACAATACGACCACGAACAAGCTCATAGATTTGGGGCCTGGGGCTGGCAATGAGGCGGACGACCTCAAGCCAAACGGAACTGGGTTCGGTGTGGGTAGTAACGGCATCGAGAATAACGAAGGCTTCTTCGTCACCGTTGCCGATAGCGGAACGCCGACCACGGCCGACAGTCTGACCTTCTCCGTTATTCGCAATGGCGGCGGCGGCGCTACCCACACAGCTCATCTGCACTGGATTGCTTACGACGCCGACGGCAATGTGATCAACGGCGGCAGCGGCTTCAATGCGGGCTCGGGAGACCAGCCGATAAGCCTACCAAGCAGCAGCGTTCCGTATCCGATCACGATCAACCCGCCAGGAGAATTCGCCAAGCTCGCCATCTGGTTCGATCAGGAAACGGGCCTTGGCAACAACTTCGGTGTGCAGAGCTTCAAGCTCGGAACATCTGTTGTTCCGGAAGACCAGCCACTGCATTTCGGAATCTCGGCGGTGGATAGTGATGGCGACATCACTGGCGCAATGCCTCTTGATGCGTTGCTATCGGGAGGCGCGGGGCCGGGCTACACGCTCACGGGTACGGCAGCGGGCGAGGTACTCGTTGGAGGAACTGGTAACGATACGCTCATCGGCGGTGGCGGCATCGACACGCTGACCGGCGGCGCGGGAGCGGATCATTTCCGGTTCAACGCGCTGTCCGAACTGGGTGATCATATCCTCGACTTCAGTGGCAGCACCGGTCCAAGTCCACAAAATGACGTTATCGATCTTTTGGGCTCCGCATTCAGCGGAGTTAACTGGACTGCCGGGAATGTGCTGAACGAGACGATCTATCAAGGTGCCGATGCTGCAACGAAGGATCTCGGACCGTCGCAGCACTTCTCCTACGACTCCAGCAGCGGAAATTTATATTACGATGCCAACGGCGGAGCCGTTGATGCTAACCGCGTCCTGCTCGCTATCCTCGACAATCATGCGGCGTTGACTGCGACCGACATCCACAAGGTCTGATTTATCGATGTTCCCGAAATCAAAGCCCGCCGGAAATTTTCCGGCGGGCTTTTTCTTGTGCGATAGCTCAAACAGATTTCGCCGCTGAACAGGCTAGATGTCCCGTCCGCCAGGTCCGCTGCCGACAGTCACGCTGATGCGCTGCATCTCGGTGCGTCCGCCCGGGTACTTGATCTCGATGGTGAGGACATCGATTCCCGAGAAGTCCGGTTTTGAGCGATAGAATGCGATGAAGCCGGGGACTTCGAGCGCGAGGCATTGTTTGTAATTCGTGGCGCTGACCTTGCCGCGCTTGATGTTGACGGCTCCGTTCGCTGGCGGGCTGACAAGGCGGATAGCCGGAAGGGTGCCCGACGTGCAATCGGGCTGCACGTTGAGATAAACTCCGACCCGGATGTCCTTCGCCGGCGGGCCTTTGGCGGCGCGTTCGACCGTCGGAACCTGCGCGAGCGCGATTGAGCTCCCGCAGGCGATGAGAACCGAACCGGCAAGGCCAGCCGCGGCTGCGTGCCGAAGCTTGCTCCGAAATGAAACTTTTGCGTCTGGTTTCACGATATTCCCGCTTGGCCTAAATCGGCGCTAAAATCGCGCCGAGACCTTGGAAATATAGCACGAAAGCGATCACCGCGCATCGTAAGGCGGTAAAGCGCAGGCTAGGCCGCAGCTCTGAAGGACCCAAAAAGGTTAGCAACCGTGACGATGGGCCGGTCGATCGGGCTCGACCGGCAATACCGTTACATCAGGATCGGCAGGGTTGCCGCGCCTGAAGAGCTGCCCGCGAGCGACATTCCGGCATCGCCGGCATCAGTCGTTGCGGATACTTCTTGTGACGACCAGCCTGTGGCCACGCCTTCGCTCCTCATGGCGTCAGACGCCGGCAGAACCGCCTTGGCCGCTCTGTTCAGCCGTTGAGTCAGGTAGGGCGATGCGAAGAGACTTACTCCGGCGCTGTCGAGAGCATAGAGGGGAGTAAAGTGCAGTACTTCACTGTCGATCGCCAACTTCGCGCTCCGATTGTCCAGCACGCTCCAGGTTCCGCCATCTCGAACGGTGAGGACGGCGTGGTCCTCGCGTACTCTTCGGTCACGGACCAGAAGAATGCGGAGATCCTGCTCCGGGACGCCTGCTTCCCGCAGTACGACATATTTTGCAATCGCGTAATCCTCGCAGTCGCCCCGTCCAGTTTCGAGCGATGCCAGCGGCGCGGACCACACGTCCAAGGCAGCGTGTTGCGAAAGATCGCTCGTATAACGGATGGCGATATTGATCAGCCGATTGGCGGTTTCCAATCGGGCCACGCCACTTTGGCCGCGAACTTCATCGACGATCAATTGGAAGCGACGGGCTGCGTCGCTGCAAGTGGAGGCATCCGTCTTGCAGTCTTCCACCTGTCGCAATTCGGATTCAATCGCGGCTTTTGCGCCGCGCCATTTGCGCCAGAGCACGCCTTCCGGCGCACGGAATGTAAAGAGACCAAAGGGTTCGTTCGTGGTCTGCGATGTCCGTTCCATGTTGATCAGCCCGGAAGGCGCATCGGAAAGAACGTCATCGTTTGCCACAGACGCCAGCCGGATTGGCTGCTCCGTCGCAGGTTTGCCGTCGAGCTTCGCCAGAACGCTGTTGATCGAAAAGAAGCGCGCGCCTCCAGCCTGCACGCGGACAGGCTGCGACGGCGGAGCCAGCATGGAAGGCGTCACCAGATCGTCAAAAATATACTTTCTGGGCTTGGTCTTCGATGCTGCCTCGCCTGGAAAACCACTAGCGGTCAGTATCGTGAGGCCAATAACTGCCGTTGTGACGGTACGAGCCGTTGAAAACATCGCCATGAAAAACGCCCCTGTATCCCGGGGGCGTCGGTCAGCCTGAAGCTGATCCCGTCCCCGTGTGATGGGGCGATCATTGGACGCGGGCACCTAGAACCGGGTTAAACGGCGCTAATGCGAGGGGCTATTCTGTGCAGGAGAGTGGAAGGCGAGGAAATGGATTATCTAGAATTTGAATCAACCCATCCGGTAACGCAGCGTTAATGCTGATGTTTCGTTACCGTCAGCGTTCACGAAGGGCTTCTTCGCGCAGCATTCGTGCCGGCTTCACGACGTAATCAAGGACAGACTTCGCGCCCGTGAGCACTTCGACAGTGGTCACCATGCCCGGGATGATGGGAAGAGGGGTTTCGGTTGTCCCAAGGTGGTTCTTATCCGTACGGACCATCACGCGATAGAAGGTCTCAGCCTTTTCGCCGCGCTCGGGCTTGTCGTCCGCAATGGTATCGGCACTGATCCGCTCGACCTTGCCCTTCAGAGAGCCGTAAACGGACGAATCGTAAGCTGTTATTTTGACAACGGCGTCCTGACCGGCACGTATGAACGCAATGTCCTGCGGCCGAATTCGACCTTCAACCAGAAGACTGTCATCGAGCGGAACGATATCCATCAAGTTGGCGCCCGGCTGCACCACCGCGCCAACTGTCGTCACGTTCAGCTTGTTGACGATGCCGTGGACCGGGGACTTCATCTCAGTCCGAAAAACGCGATCTTTCGCCGATTTAATGTTCTCATCGAGAACGGCGAGGTCACCCCTCGATTTTGCAAGATCCTCATCCGCCTGCGCTCTCAAGGTCGCCCGCGCATTCTGCGAACGGGCCTGGGCTTCCTGAACCGCTGCTTCTGCCTTCGACAAAGATGCCTTGATGACCTGCAGTTGCCCGCGCATTTCGGTCGCTTGCCGGTCAATTCGCAGCATCTCGATTTCAGGCACGACCTTCTGCTGATACAAATTGCGCGTCAGATCGACTTCACGTTGAAGCAGCCTGAGGGTTTCGGTCAGTTTTGTTTCCGTCGCCTTGTATTCATCGAATTCTCGCCGGCGCTGGGTTTCTTGTTGCGCCACGACGTCGATGTCCTGCGCGAGTTTCCGCGCACGCGCTTCAAACAGGCTTTTCTCGGCTGCGACGGCTCGGGGCGCAGCTTCCATCTGTTCAGCAGGGAAGGCCAAAGTGCTGGCGCCGGCGGCTTCGGCTTCAAGGCGGGATACGCGCGCCGCCATCGCTGCCCGTCTTTCGCGGATTTCACCAAATTCAGACGCGAACTTGGTATCTTCGATCCGCATCAAGGGCTGGCCTTGCTTTACGATTGCGCCTTCCTGAACGAGAATGGCCCCGACGATGCCGCCTTCCAGCGATTGGACAACCTGAATCTGACGGGTCGGCACGACCCGACCGTTGCCGCGTTTCACCTCGTCGAGAACGGCAAAATGGGCCCAGATGATACCGACGACCATAAGTGCCAGTGAGCAAAACAGGACGAGCCGCGACGTGCGCGGCGTACGCAGTTCGACCGCGGCGCGAATATCGTTGGCGAAGGCAAAATCAGTTTGCTGCATTTGATTTCATAACGGGTTTGTCAAATTTAGGAGGCTCTGTTTGCCGCTTCGCGCCCGCCTGAAGGCTGGCGAGGATGGTTTCGCGCGGCCCGTCGGCGACCAGCTTGCCACGCTCGAACACCAGAATTCGATTCACGAGGGACAGCAGGGAAGGGCGATGCGTGGAAACGATGATCGTCATGTCAGATTTGGCTATCGCCTTCAGACGATCGAGAAATTCGGTTTCGCTGCGCACATCGAAGTGCGCAGTCGGTTCGTCCATGAACATGATCTTTGGTTTACGGATCATGGCCCGCGCCAGCCCGATCGCCTGCTTCTGCCCGCCGGAAAGGCTTCGCCCACCTTCAGCGATTGGCATGTCGTAGCCGAGCGGGTGACCGGCGATGAATTGCTCGACTCCCGACAGCCGCGCGACTTCGAGAACCTCTTCGTCGGTTGCCGATGGCTTCCCAAGCGTGATGTTATCGCGCAGCTTTCCAAAGAACAGGTCGGTATCCTGCATAACGAAGCCGACGCCGGCGCGAAGGTCCGCCGGATCATACTGCCGCAGGTCGATTCCATCGATGGCGATGCTGCCTTCAAGCGGATCGTAAAATCCTGCCAGCAGCCGTCCGACCGTCGTCTTGCCTGAGCCGACGCGGCCGATAATGGCGACACGTTCTCCAGGTGCGATTTTGAACGATACGTTCTCGAGCGCGTTTTCCTTGGTGCCGGGATAGCGAAAACTCACGTTTTCGAAACTGACGGATCCATTTTCGATTTTCCGGGTGACGAAAGCGCGTCCCGGCGGGCGCTCCCGCTCAAGCGACATCAACCGATCGATGGAGCGAAGTGCGCTGATGGTTTGAGTGGCCCGCGTGATAACCGAGGCGAGGCTGGATATCGGAGCCAGCACACGGCCGGAGAGCATATTGGCCGCTATCAATGCGCCCATGGTGATCTTGCCGTCGAGGATCAGGAACACGCCAATCACAACGAGCAGCATGCTGGTAATCTGCTGGGCCGAACTCGAAATGGTCAGAGCCAGCGAAGACCAGAAATGAACGTCCTCGCCGGACCGGGCTGTTGCCGCAACGGATCGTTCCCACGCAGTCTGCATGCGCGATTCCGCGCCCGTCGCGCGAACGGTTTCGATGCCTGACAGCGATTCAATCAAGACGCCGTGGCGTGCGGCGGATTCGGCCTGCAGCCTTTTCATCGCCCGATCCAGAGGACGCTGCAGGATAAAACCGGTCGCGATGACGATCGGCAGCATCAGCAGCGGAATCCAGGCCAGCGGCCCGGCGATGACGAAGAGCACGCCGATGAAGATCATAGCGAAAATCAGGTCCGTGGCCGCCACCACTGTTCCTGACGTAAAGAATTCTCTGACTGAATCGAAGTCCCTCATCTGATTGGCGAGAATGCCTACGGAGGTCGGCCTGTTCGCCATTTTCACCGCGAGAATATGCTCGAAGATATTCGCGGCCAGCACGACATCGATTTTCTTGCCGGTGAGATCGATGATCCGGCTTCGGACAATGCGGATGATGAAGTCGAAAACGATCGCAAGACCCAATCCGATCGCCAGTGCAACCAGCGAAGGGATCGCGCCGTTCGGCACGACCCGGTCATACACGTTCATTGTAAAGAGGGGCGCTGCCAGAGCGAGCATGTTGACAAGGAGCGCCGCCAGCGCGACATGCCCGTAGTTGGAGCCGAACCTGCGGACGACCGACCAGAACCAATGAGTCTTTGGCAGGTCACCGGCGGCGACGGTTCGCGCATCGGCCGTTGCTGCTGGCTTGACGAGAAACGCATAACCCGAATAGCGCGACGCAAGCTCGGAAAGAGTCGTGCTGGTCGCTGTTTCGGGCCGCTCAGGGTCAACGACACGAGCCATTTCGCGGGCTTCATCGAGTCCGCTCAGGATCAATGGCATCCCATCCTTTGTGATAAGCAAGACAGGCAGCACGAGCGCGGGAATATCCGGAAGCGCTCGCTTTACCGGTTCGATCTCAAGTCCGGCTCGCAGCCCTGCGCGTTCGACCAACATCGCGGTCAGGCGGCCATTGATAATCGGCAGGCCAGCGATCAGGGCTTCGCGGCTGATTGTGCGTCCATGAAAGCCTGCGAGATAGATCAAAGCCGCTGCCAACGGATCCCTTAAGGGGTCAACGGCATCGCGCTCACCCGGCGTCGAGGGGCTTAAATGAGTTGCGGCTTCCGGTTTCACGGATGTGGTCCTGGCTATGAGTTTAAGCAGCCATCCTAGTGCCACCGGCCAGAAAACTTAAGAAAACCTTAAGATTAAGACTAATGCGCACGCATTAACTATCGCATACGCAACCCGCGCCTCCGCCGGCAGGCGTTTGCGAATTTGAAAATGAACGACGTCAATTAATGACGTTAACGACCTGGCCTCAATTTGCCGACGCTTGGGCGCGGGAAGCGCTTCCTGTCACAGGCCACTTCGATGCTGCATCGACCAACTCCTGCGCCGGGTTAGAACCCTGCCAGCGGCCAGCAAAATCGTCATTGCCAGGAAGAAGATTGCGCGGCCCGGTTGCTGCGTAATTGAAGACGGGTACGGGTTCTGCCCGCTTAACGGGAAGGGGCTCCGGGCCCGTCACGGGATCATGCAGAATAATAGGCGGCAGCTTGGTCGGGAAAAGCCCGAACGGCTCGACGTCAGGCGAGGCGTCGGCCGGTGGAGGCGCCTTGACGTATTCGATCAGATTGCCCATCGCGGCGAGCAACTGATAGTCGGCAAATATGGCCACGCTCTGCGCGGAGACCAGCGAGATAAATCCGTTGAACAGCTGGTTCTGCCCGTTCAGCAAATCGACCAGCGAGCGCTGACCGAGTTCGTATTCCTTCTGGTAGGACGTAATGACCTTACGGTCCGATGCGATCTGACGATTGAGCGCTGCGATTCTGTCCGCGGTGAGCGTGCGAGCGGCCCACGCCTTGTCGATCGATTCGACGGCGTCGCGCTGCAGGCGCGCATGACGCATGGTGCCCTCAACATAACGTTCGGCCATCTCGGCGCGCCGCCATGTATCTTGGCCGCCGCGGAAAACATCCCAGCTCACGACCACCTTGCCGCTCACGTCGTCGCGCTTGCCGACATAACTGTTGGCGTCGATTCCGGTGGAGGCGCGTCCTTCCAGATAGACATTCGGAACGAAAGCGCCCGAGGTGCTGCGAAATGCGTATTTAGCTGCGCGGGCGTCGGCTTCCGCCGCCTTGATGGTCGGGTTGAACCGGATCGCGATGGCGAGCGATTCATCCTTGGTGGAGGGCAAACCTGCAAGGCGGTGCGGGTTGCGCAGATTGTAGGGTTCGAGACCGACGGACTTGCGATACTTTGCCCGCGCCTCGTCGAGGCTCTGGCGGAAGCCTGCCAGGGTGGCAATGGCATTTTCGACGCGCTCGCGCGTCTGCTCAAGATCGCCTTCGCCAGCGCGGCCGCCCTTGAAGCGGGCCTGCACGTTGCCAAGCAAACCACGGTGGACTCTTACGTTGTCTTCCCCGATGGAAATGAGACGGGTGTAGCGAATGACGTCGATGTACGCTTCGGCCGCGTCCAGCGCGAGCAATTCGGTTCTCTCATGCACGCGCGCTGCCGCCGCATTGACGCGCGCGGACTGACGCCAGATCTCGTTCAAGGATGTAAATCCGTCGAACACCAACTGACGAGCGACGACCGAAACGTCTCGGCCGTTTCGCCATGTATCGTTCCCGAGTGGTGCAGGGACAATCTGCTGATTGAAGCGCTCCGGACCTGCGCGTCCTTCAACGCGAACTTGCGGCAGCAACGTCGATTGCTGTTGCCTGAGTTCTGCATCAGTTGCGCGCCGATTGGCTGCAGCTTCACCAACGCCCGGATTCGTGGCGATTGCCTGCTTCAAAGCGTCGTTGATCAAAAATGCAGACTGGCTATGCGCTACAGGCGGAAACGCACATCCCAGCAGCAACGCTGCCGCGATAAACGCTGGTGTACGCATCCTAAAATCCCCCAAAGACTCAATCGATTAAAAAATTTCTAAAAAACTGTAGCACGCTACCTAGCTCCCTAGAATGGCCACATATTTGACTCTTTGGAACTGTTGCAGGAAGGCAACGAGGATAGGTTCCATAATACCTCCCCCAGGTCGCTATCCCCGTCAAAACGCGAGCTGATTTTAGCTTGTTAAGATGTGCGTTCGGCTCCTGCAGGTGGGTTGTGGATAGGAAAATATACAGGCTTGGGTTGTTGGAGGGGGGGCCGGCAGTGAGCCTCATTGCTCCACGGACTCTCAAAATCTGCCGGCAGATGTTCGGCTTCATTCGCACCCAATCCAGGCAACGCGACACACAACCTGTGACGATCTCAGCAAGTTCGATAGGGGCCAACGATTCAATCGTGGCGTCGCGGAATCCACGCGATCGTAGGCGCTGCTTATTCACTTGTCTCTTCTCTCTTCAAACCATCTCTCACGACTCTCCGGTCAAACTGCACGACGGCATTACGGCGAGCAATCATTGCTGCGACCGGCATGACATGAATCGAGATGTAATTTCGCTGTGCGAATGATGGAACAACGCAGCGCGTTGCGCTGCAAAACAACAAAACCTTGCATGCCACACACATGCGTTGACGCTTCTTCTTTTGCGTCTAACATTCAACAAGACCCACCAGAGGTCATTGGGAGGATTGTATGAAACGTCTCGCCAATCGTATCGATGTCTTTCGGCAATTTTCAGCGACGACCAAAACAGCGACTACCGCAACCCGGCACTCAGTGCTGGGTTTTTTGTTGACTGCGTCCGCGATCGCGACGCTTGCGGTCTTCTCCGCTGCTTCTGCGCAATCGCCGCCCAAAGGTTCGCCTGAACACATCAAGGCGGTGACGTCGGCGGTCGATCAGAATTCCATCAAGGCTAATGCCGCAACATCGAACGACTGGCCCACGATCGGCCTCGACTATGGCGAGACGCGGTTCAGCAAGCTGAATCAGATCAACACCGACAACGTCAAGAATCTCGGTTTGATGTGGACCTACAATCTTGAATCGTCGCGCGGCGTTGAAGCGACGCCGCTGGTTGTCGACGGCATCATGTATGTCACCGCCTCGTGGAGCGTCGTTCACGCCATCGACGTCCGTACCGGCAAGAAGATATGGACATTTGACCCTGAAGTATCGCGCGCGATCGGCTTCAAGGGGTGCTGCGACGTCGTGAATCGCGGCGTTGCGCTCCACAAGGGCAAGGTCTTCGTCGGCGCCTATGACGGGCGGCTCGTGGCGCTCGATGCCGTGACCGGCAAGAAGGTCTGGGAGAAAGACACGCTCATCGACAAGGAGCATTCCTACACCATCACCGGCGCGCCGCGCGTTGTGAACGGCAAAGTGGTGATCGGCAACGGCGGCGCGGAATACGGCGCGCGCGGTTACGTCACCGCGTATGACGCGGAAACCGGCGATCAGGCCTGGCGGTGGTTTATCGTTCCGGGCGATCCGGCCAAGCCCTACGAAGATGAATCGATGGAGGCGGCCGCTAAAACCTGGGATCCGGCCGGCAAATACTGGATCAACGGCGGCGGCGGAACGGCGTGGGACACCATCACGTTCGATCCCGACCTGAACCTTGTTTATATCGGGACGGGCAACGGATCGCCGTGGAACCGGCATCTCCGCAGCCCCGCGGGCGGTGACAATCTCTATCTTGCGTCGATCGTCGCGCTGAATGCCGACACCGGCAAGTACGTCTGGCATTATCAGGAAACACCCGGCGACCATTGGGACTACACCTCGACCCAGCCGATGATCCTGGCGGACATCAACATCGACGGTGCTCCGCGGAAGGTGATCCTTCATGCGCCGAAGAACGGCTTCTTCTTCGTCATCGATCGCACCAACGGCAAGTTCATCTCGGCCAAGAATTTCGTCGATGTGAATTGGGCGACCGGATACGACGCCAATGGACGTCCGATTGAAGTTGCCGCGGCACGCGACCCCGAAAAAGGCATGGACGCCATTCCGGGTCCTTACGGCGCCCACAATTGGCACCCGATGTCATTTAATCCGATGACCGGTCTCGTGTATCTGCCGGCGCAAGGCGTGCCGCTCAATCTCACTCCGCAGAAGGGGTGGAAACACAACGCCAATCAGCCCGGTGAGTTTGGCGGCAATACCGGCTGGAACACCGGTTTCGTGCTGAACGCGACGCCGCCGAAGAACATGCCGTTCGGCCGGCTCATCGCGTGGGATCCGGTCAAGCAGAAGGAAGCATGGAAGCAGGAATACGTGGCGCCGTGGAACGGCGGAACGCTGACCACCGCCGGCAACCTTGTTTTCCAGGGAACGGCCGATGGCCGCTTCATCGCCTATAATGCGACGACAGGCGAGAAGCTCTGGGAATCGCCAACGGGCACCGGCGTGGTTGCGGCTGCGTCGACCTACATGCTCGATGGCAAGCAGTACGTGTCCATCGCGGTCGGGTGGGGCGGCGTCTTCGGGATCGCGGCCCGTGCCACCGAGGCGGACAATCCCGGCACGGTCTATACCTTTGCGATCGACGGCAAGGCGCCGCTGCCGCAAATGACCAAGTATCAGATGGAGAATCTTCTCGAGGGCGTGAAATACAATCCGGCAGATGTCGGGCCAGGAACGCTGCTGTACGTCAGCAGTTGCGTGACCTGTCACGGCGTCCCCGGAGTGGACAAGGGCGGCAATGTCAGAAATCTCGGCTACGTCGGCGCCGAAACGATCGCGAACCTGAAGAACTTTGTGTTCAAGGGACCGCATGTCGACAAGGGAATGCCGGACTTTACCGGCAAGCTGAGCGAAGACGACGTCGTCAAGATCACGGCGTTCATTCAAGGCACCGCCGACGCGATTCGTCCGAAGAAGTAGCGGCCCTCAGGCGCTCAGTCGAAGATTGGAATTAGCGCGTTCCCCGCAGTGGACGCGCTAATTTCTTGAGAGCAAAACAGCATGGAAACAATCCGCGGCGAATCTAAAAAATTGTTATATTTCAAATGCTTGATACGTATTGTTGACCGTCATTATAGCTTGCCGCATTGTGCTTAACGATTTTCAAACACAGTCCCGCCAGAGTCTTGTTGTTGGTGGACTGGTCGCTTTGTCCAGATCAGTTGCATCTGTTTTCCGGCTTCACATGCGAATTGTTGTTTTTCTGTCTGTCGTTTTGTCGCTGCTGGCGAGTTTGCCGGCACGCGCCGATGTGCGCATCACCCGCGATCACGGCGGCTATGTCGAAGAGTACAAGGCGAAGTACCAGCGCATTCGCGCGCGGGGCGAGCGCGTCATCATCGACGGCATCTGCAATTCGGCCTGCACGATGGTGTTCGGCATTGTGCCGATGAACAAGATCTGCGTGACGCCGCGTGCCAGTCTCGGCTTCCACCAGGCCTATTACGACAAGGCCTTCACCCTCGGCATCAAGATCACCAGCAACGAGGGGACGTCGGATCTGATGTCCTATTATCCGCAGCCGGTGAAAGCGTGGATTAGCCGCAACGGCGGGCTCACCAACGAGATGAAGAAGATCAAGAACGGCAGCGATCTCTGGCAGATCGTCGATCCGTGCCCGGAAGAGTTCTTCTGAACAGCGAAATCTATCGACTGGTCGTCAACGCGAAAGCGGGGACCCATTAATCCTCGAAACATTATTGATGTCGCGTCATCCTGAGGTGCGAGCCGCATTTGCGGCGAGCCTCGAAGGATGCGCGGTTGCATGTCCTTCGAGGCTCGCAAGTGCTCGCACCTCAGGATGACGGCGATACGCTCTCAACCGCGGTGATTATGGGTCCCCGCTTTCGCGGGGACGACATCGGAAGTGTTGCGCGCTCGCGCTGAACGTTTTCCAGATTCATTTTTCAAACAGCCACGCATCATCGTTCCCGCGCCGCGCGCGAGGTGAGCTTTTAGTTTTGCCCTCAAATGCGCGCGCGAGGCCTGCCTCGTTCGCGCCCCTGTAAAAAGGGAGGGGCATGGAGCGCCGCGAGGCGCACCTTGTATTCGTTTCGCTCCCGGTATCGCTTGCGACACGATGTGGTCCGGAAGCGCATCGCCTCACGGCGCTCCACTGCGGCGATTTTGGGCGAGAGGACCGTACTTCCGGGACAGGACGGACGCGGTGCGTCTTTATCCGGCGGGATTTCTCCGCCTTCATCCTGTCCGCGTCCAGCCGCGAACGGCAGAGCCACGTAGTTGGCCCGGACGGTGACCCCAGCCTCCCGAGCGTGTGTTTGCGAAACACACGTGCAGGCGCCGCATCCTGCTCCGCTTCAAAGCGCCCTCGAGAAGCGCCCCTCACGAACAGGATGTGCCGAACATAAGCGGGGTTCAGAGCGCGGGGATGTGTGTCCCCATCACGAAATGTTTCGGGGGTCTGGTCACTCGATGTTGTTCGCCGTCATTCCGGGGCGCGCGTCTTCGCGCGAACCCGGAATCCACCGGCTACGAGTTTCCACGGTTCTGGATTCCGGGCCTGCGCCAAGCGGCGCATCCCGGAATGACGGAGTGGGAAATTCTTGCGGCGACAGCGCGCGAACGCACATCAACGCCAGTTCGTCATGTTGGCTTGTCGCTAGAACGTCACCACGCCCCGGATCGATTCCCCGCGCTTCATCAAATCGAACGCCTTGTTGATGTCGTTCAGCGGCATCACATGCGTGATCATCGGATCGATCTGGATTTTTCCCTGCATGTACCAGTCGACGATCTTCGGCACGTCGGTGCGGCCGCGCGCGCCGCCGAAGGCCGTGCCCTTCCAGACGCGCCCGGTCACGAGCTGGAACGGACGGGTCGCGATTTCCGCGCCCGAGGGCGCGACGCCGATCACGATCGATTGTCCCCAGCCGCGATGACAGGCTTCCAGCGCCTGACGCATCACCGTGACATTGCCGGTGCAATCGAAGGTGTAGTCCGCGCCGCCGATCTGGTCTTCCTTGGTCTTGGTCATGTTGACGAGATGCGCGACGAGGTCCTTGCCGACATCCGTCGGATTAACAAAATGCGTCATGCCGAAGCGCTCGCCCCAGGCCTTGCGGTCGTTGTTGAGATCGACGCCGATAATCATGTCGGCGCCTGCGAGCCGCAGGCCCTGCAGCACGTTCAGCCCGATGCCGCCGAGGCCGAACACGATCGCCTTCGCGCCTTGCTCGACCTTCGCGGTGTTGATGACCGCGCCGATGCCGGTGGTGACGCCGCAGCCGATGTAGCAGACCTTGTCGAACGGCGCGTCCTCGCGGATTTTCGCCACCGCGATCTCCGGCAGGACGGTATAGTTCGCGAACGTCGACGTGCCCATGTAGTGATGGATCGGCTTGCCGCCGAGAGAGAAGCGGGACGTGCCGTCCGGCATCAGGCCCTGGCCTTGCGTGGCGCGGATCGCGGTGCAGAGGTTGGTCTTGCGCGACAGGCACGAGGGGCATTGCCGGCATTCCGGCGTGTACAGCGGAATGACGTGATCGCCTTTCTTGACGCTGGTCACGCCTTTGCCGATATCGACGACGATGCCCGCGCCCTCATGACCGAGGATGGCGGGGAAAAGCCCTTCGGGATCGGCGCCGGACAATGTGAATTCGTCAGTGTGACACACGCCTGTCGCCTTGATCTCGATCATCACTTCGCCCTCGCGCGGGCCTTCGAGTTGCACGGTGGTGATCTCAAGCGGTTTCCCGGCAGCGATGGCGACGGCGGCGCGAACGTCCATGACGAATCCTTTGGTCTGGAAGGCATTTCGATCTGCGTTTCCGGGCGAGTTGCCCGGCGCATTTGATGATTGCCCGATAGCATAAGATCGGGCAAGCAGTTGCGCAAATGAACCCGCCGTCGGATCAGCAACGACTTGAATCGATCGCTGCGCGCGCGGCGCCTGCGATCTTCGTCCTGCTGTGGAGCACGGGATTCGTCGGCACGAAATACGTGCTGAACGGAGCCGAACCGCTGACCTATCTCGCGGTGCGAATGGGGCTTGTTGCAGTCTTGATGGGAGTGATGGTTGCGATCTGGCGTCCGAAGTGGCCGGATCGCGCTGGTGTGATCCATAGCGCCATCGCCGGTTTGCTTGTGCATGGCTTTTATCTGGGTGGTACAGCCGTCGCGATTTTTCATTCGGTCCCCGCGGGCCTGTCCGCGCTGATTCCCGGACTGCAACCCATTCTGATGTCCACGCTGGCGAACCGCTGGCTCGGCGAGCGCGTGACGCCGCTGCAGTGGACCGGGCTGTTGATGGGTTTGGCGGGAACGCTGATCGTTCTCCATGGCCGTTCAATGTCGGGAGAGGCGGGTTGGGGCTGGGCTGCCACTTGCGTCGCGCTCGTCAGCATCACGCTCGGCACGCTTTATCAAAAGCGGTATTGCAGCCAGATCGACTGGCGGGCGGGAAATCTCATTCAGTTCGTCGCAGCGGGATTGCTGTTTGGCCTCGGCGCGTGGCTGTTCGAGACCCGCGTGATCGTCTGGAATTGCGAGTTCGTGCTCAGCCTCGCGTGGCTCGTCGTCGTGCTTTCGATCGGATCGATCGGTCTTCTGTACTGGCTGATCCGTCATTCGGCGGCGACGCGGGTGGCGAGCCTGTTTTATCTCGTGCCCGGCGTTACCGCGATCATGGCCTATGTGCTGTTCGACGAGCGGCTCGATCTGCTTGCGATTATCGGTATGGCGATCTGCGCCGCTGCCGTGTTGCTCGTGAACAGAACCACGGCGCCTGCGCGGGCTGCCTGAGCCGCACGGGTTTTCGCACAGCTGAGCACACTGTTCGATCGGCCGTCGCAATAAAAAAGGGACGCAACCTGCGTCCCTTTTGGTTTTTGCGAATGTGCAGTGCGATTATTTCGGCTGCGGAACGATCCGGATGTACGGCTTCGGAGACTTCCAGCCGCCCGGAAATTTCTCTTTCGCCTGATCGTCGGTCACGGAGCCCGAAATGATGACGTCCTCGCCCTGTTTCCAGTTTGCCGGGGTGGAGACGCTGTGTTTCGCGGTGAGTTGCAGCGAGTCGATGACGCGGATGACCTCGTCGAAGTTGCGGCCCGTGCTCATCGGGTAAACCAGCACCAGCTTGATCTTCTTGTCCGGCCCAATGATGAACACGGTGCGCACGGTGGCGTTGTCAGCGGCGGTGCGGCCTTCGGAGCCGCCGGACGTGCTTGCCGGAAGCATGTTGTAGAGCTTGGAAACTTTCAGGTCGGTGTCGCCGATCATCGGATAGTTCGGCGCGGCACCCTGCGTCTCCTTGATGTCCTCGCTCCAGGCTTTGTGCTGGGCGACCGGATCGACACTCAAACCGAGAAGCTTGACGCCGCGCTTGTCGAATTCCGGCTTCATGCGGGCGAGGGTGCCAAGCTCGGTGGTGCAGACCGGGGTGAAGTCTTTCGGATGCGAGAAAAGGAGAGCCCAGCTATCGCCGATCCAGTCGTGAAAATGGATGTGTCCCTCGGTGGTATCTGCTTCGAAATCCGGCGCGGTCGCGCCAATCTGAAGAGTCATCGATCCGCCTCATGTCTTTAGCGTTACAAAGAAATTTGATGTCAGGGGTATAGCCCTCGAAGAGCGAAAACGAAACTACGGGGCGAAAAGGACAAGATTTTTCCATCGCGCGGACGCTTTCCAGAATTCCCTGCTGTTTTGCGGCGGGTTGCCGAAAGTTCACAACTGAGTCCCGTTGCGCTCACTTTTTCGCAATGCCCCGAATTTGACTTTGATGCGCCGCACAGCCGCCGGTTCCCGATGTCATTTCCATCGAACCAAGCGGACGGTCAGTGCGACCAATCCGCAACCATAAGGGAAAGAAGCGATCTCCGAATCGCTTAATTAACGCTTCGTTTACATCCGCATGAAAATGCTGCGGGATACAAAAAGAGAAAAGTAACATGACGTCCGCCTCGATTATCGCCAACGCGCCGCTTTCCGAACTGATCCGGAAAATCGAAACCAGCTTCACCGCAGACCGCGATGTCTCCGCTACCGCGCTTGCCTTCGTGCGCGACGGCGTGATCACGGGCGAGGGGCCGACGACCTCCGGCCGCGTGCACTTCTCGCGGGCGCTGGATGCGGGTGACGCGGCCTGGTGCGCACGGATTCTCACCGCGGCGGCGAATGCCAACGAGCCCGTCAGCCGGGCCGAGGCCGAAACCCTGTTCGAGATCAACGAGGCGGCCTCCGAGCGCAGCGACGACGGACGCTTCGACGACCTCTTCGCCAAGGCAATCGTGCATCACGCCGCAGCTGCCTCCGGTCTGCCGGTGCCTCCGCGCGCCGTCGCTCTTTCACCGGACACGGCCATCGAAAGCTGGGCGCCCACCAAGGCCGTCGGCGTCAACACCGAAGTGCTTGAGTGGATCGCGAGCCAGATGCGCGGCAAGCGCCGCAGCAACCTCGCCCTGAAGGCGCTGGTTGCCACCTTGATCGGCGCCGCGACCCTGCCGCTGGCTCAGACGTTGCCGAGCGTTCTCGACTTCGGAATGTAAGACGCGAACTTGCTCGAGGCAGGCGCTACTTCGCGCCTGCCGTCTTCACCGTCTCCGGAAGCCCGACCGTGCGGCCCGGAAATCCCGCGACATCGAAATAGCGCTGGTTCAGCACGCGCTGGAATTGCAGCACGGTCCTGAGGCCGTTGGCTGCGGGCTTGCCCGTGACCGTTCCGCTGAAGCCCTTCGGCGTCGCGCCGTTCGGCATGGCTTCCGTCATCACGCGGCCGATCAGCGAGCCCTTGGCCTTGCGATGGAGGCCGAGGAGGTGAGCCGCGGTAATACCGACGTCGGCATTACTTACGGGAAGCTGATTGACATAACCCGCCTTGAAGTCCGGACCGACCGCCGCCATGAAATTCATGGTGTCGCCGCGGCTGAAGCTGCCGTGCATTCCCTGGCCCTGCCGCAACACCGTGTCGGCGATTTCCACCGAGCATAGCGTCGGTTCATCGCAGCCGCTCGAGTAGGAGCGGAAGTTCACGACGATGGCGGGGTGCGGCGTCACGGCCTTGCCCTTCAGGCTCAGCAGCGACAGCGGCAGAGTGCCGGGAAAACGTCCCAGTCCGTCATCGACGAAGATGCCGCTGACATAATCCTGGTCCAGCAAAGCCTTCACCGTGCGATCCGCCAGCTTGCGGTCGCCGTTCGGCAGATAGATCAGATCGGAGCCGCCGTTGGTGGCGACGACGAGATCGGGCTTCAAGGGATTCTTGCCGAGCAGGGCGTTACCGGCTTTGGGATAGGCGTTCTCGCCGACGGCCTCGTTCTTGTTGTTCGGATCGAACATCGGCAGGTTCAGCGCCTTCGACAGATCGATGGCGAGGAATCCCAGCGGCAGAAAGCCTTCCGGCGTGTCGGGATAGGTGCGCTTCACCGTCGAACTGGTTTTGCTTTCCTTCGAGATCGTCGAGAAGCCGTGATCGGCAGACACCATGATGTTGGTGGTGGCGGCGAGGCCGAGATCGTCCAGCGCCTTGCGCAACTGCGCGAGGTTGTTGTCGGCGTTTTTGATCGCGGCGCGCGAAGAGGGGCCGTTGATGCCGGGCGTCACGCTGTTGAGGCTGTCGCCCTGGTTATGTTGCGTGCCGTCGGGATCGCGCGACCAGAACACCAGCACGAACGGCTTGTTGCGCGCCTTGAACATCGGCAGCACGACCTTGCTCGCGACATCGGCGAGATATTCCTGCTGCTTGATGTTGGCGACGACGGTGCCGGGCGTCTTCGCGTCGCCGGCCTTGCCGTTGTCGCCGCGTCCCGGTGTCGTTGTCGGAAGATTGGCGGCGCCCAGCGCGGCCTTCATCTCGTCGGAAAGCGGAATGCCGATCAGTTTGCCGTCCTTTTCGACGGAGCCGGTCTGGTCGTCGATGGTGATGGTCTTGGTGCCGGTGCGCTCGGTATGGTCGAACAGCAGCGTGGGGCCGACCTTGCCGATGGCGGCGGTGCTGTAGCCCGCATCGCGCGCGGCCTTCAGCAGCGTCTCTTCGTTGAGATAATCGCCGTTGAACTGCTCATCGACCTCGCGCAGGACCTGATCGTGCTCGATGAACGGCACGACCGTGCCGCCCTGGCTCGCGACCGACACGGGATGCCCCGTATAGATCGAATTGCTGAACGTCCCGGTGTCGCCGAGATAGTGCCCCGTCGACATGCCCGACGCGTTGGCCATGGTGAAGGTCGGAAACAGGGAGTGGGGGTTCTTGAAGTTCACGCCCTTGTCGCGCACCGCCGCCATTGCGGGCGCCGTTTCCGGGGTCACGGCCAGCGCACGGAGTCCATCGGGAACGAACAGAATCAGGTTGCGAGGCTGGTTGTTTTGGGCGAAAGCCATGGTGGATGACAACGCCAGAAAACCGATGGAAAACAGTGAAATGGTGCGGCGCATGAGAGTCTCGCTTGTGGGTGGACATGCCAGCCAGCCCAGTCACGCTGGGCGGTAATTCGGTGTAGTAAATGCCCGCGACAGAATTGTTACAATCCGTCGCACATGCCAAATTGCGGTTGTAGGCCAGCCAGCCCGAATCCGCCTTTTCAGGATCCAGATCACTCCATGTTCAAAAAGATACTGATCGCCAATCGCGGCGAAATCGCTTGCCGGGTCATCAAGACCGCGCGCCGCATGGGCATTGCGACGGTGGCTGTCTATTCGGATGCCGACCGCGATGCGCTTCACGTCGAGATGGCCGACGAAGCGGTCTTCATCGGACCGCCGCAGGCCGCCGAGAGCTACCTCGTCATGGAGAAGATCATCGAGGCTTGCCGCCAGACCGGGGCGGAGGCGGTGCATCCGGGTTACGGGTTCCTGTCGGAGCGCGAGGCGTTTCCGCGTGCGCTGGAAGCCGCGGGCATCGTGTTCATCGGTCCCAATCCCGGCGCCATCGCTGCAATGGGCGACAAGATTGAATCGAAGAAGGCGGCGGCCAAGGCGAAGGTCTCCACCGTTCCCGGCCATCTCGGTGTGATCGAAGACGACAAACATGCAGTGAAGATCGCCGACGAGATCGGCTATCCGGTGATGATCAAGGCGTCGGCCGGTGGCGGCGGCAAGGGCATGCGCATCGCGCATTCGAAATCCGAAGTCGCGGAAGGATTCAGCCTCGCCAAGGCGGAAGCGAAAGCGTCGTTCGGTGACGATCGCGTGTTCATCGAGAAGTTCATCGTCGATCCGCGCCACATCGAAATCCAGCTTCTCGGCGACAAGCACGGCAACGTCATCTATCTCGGCGAGCGCGAATGTTCGATCCAGCGCCGCAACCAGAAGGTGATCGAGGAAGCCCCAAGCCCGCTGCTCGATGAAGCCACCCGCCGCAAGATGGGCGAGCAGGCGGTGGCTCTCGCAAAGGCCGTGAATTACGATTCCGCAGGCACCGTCGAATTCGTCGCGGGCCAGGACAAGAGTTTCTACTTTCTCGAGATGAACACGCGGCTCCAGGTCGAGCATCCGGTGACCGAACTCATCACCGGCGTCGACCTGGTGGAGCAGATGATCCGCAGCGCTGCCGGTGAAAAACTGTCGCTCGCGCAAAAGGACGTCACGCTCACCGGCTGGGCCGTTGAATCGCGCGTCTATGCCGAGGATCCGTTCCGCAATTTTCTGCCGTCGATCGGCAGGCTCGTGAAGTATCGCCCGCCCGCGGAAAGCAAGGTCGGCGATATTACCGTACGCAACGATACCGGCGTGCAGGAAGGCGGCGAAATCTCGATCTACTACGATCCGATGATCGCCAAGCTCGTGACCCACGCGCCGTCGCGCGCCGCCGCCATCGAGGCGCAGTCGAACGCGCTCGATGCATTCTATATCGACGGCATCCGTCACAACATTCCGTTCCTGTCGGCGTTGATGAATCATCCGCGCTGGCGCGAGGGCAATCTGTCGACCGGATTCATTGCGGAAGAATTTCCAAAGGGCTTCGGGCCGCGCACGCCGGAAGGCGAGACGGCGCATCGGATTGCCGCGGTGGGAGCGGCTATCGATCACATTCTGGGCGCGCGCAAAAGGCAGATTTCCGGACAGATGAACGGCCGTGCGGTGTCGCGCGAACGCCGCCGGGCGGTCTGGCTCGGTCGCAACGAGGTGCCGCTTGATGTCGCGCGAGACGGCGAGGGGATCGTCATTCGCCTGATCGGCGCGGACGGCGCCGCCGGACAGCCTGTCACGCTGGTGTCGAACTGGAAGCCGGGCGATCCGGTCTGGCAAGGCAGCATCGCGGGTCATCCTGTCGCCATGCAGGTGCGGCCGATGCCGAATGGTTTCCGGCTGGCGTATCAGGGTTACGAATTGCCGGTGCAGGTCTATACCGAGACGGAAGCTGCGGCCGCGCGGCTGATGCCGGTGGGATCGGCAGCTGACACCGGCAAGAAGGTGCTGTGTCCGATGCCGGGCCTCGTGATATCGATTGCCGTGACCGAAGGTCAGGAGGTCAAGGCCGGCGAAACGCTGGCCGTGATCGAGGCCATGAAAATGCAGAACGTGCTGCGCGCCGAACGCGACGGCACGGTGAAGAAAATCGCCGCGACTGCCGGCGCGACGCTGGCTGTCGATGCACTGATCCTCGAGTTCGCATGAGGTTGTGATGTTGCCGCAGGAGAAACGCGAAGCATTCCGGGCCATCCTGTCGGGCCGCGACATCGTCAGCCCCGGCTCGGTTTACGATCCGATCTCGGCGCGCACCGCCGAAGATATCGGCTTCGAGCTTGGAGTTCTCGGCGGCTCAGCCGCGTCGCTGACGATTCTGGGCGACCCCGATCTGCTGCTGATCACGCTCTCTGAACTTGCCGAACAGGTACGCCGTATTTGCCGCGCCGGGAAAATTCCCGTGCTGGTCGATGCTGACCACGGCTACGGCAATGCGCTCAACGTTCGCCGCACCGTGCAGGAACTGGAAGCCGCGGGCGCCGCGGGCCTCAGCATCGAGGACACGCTGCTGCCGCAGGCTTACGGACAGGCCAAACCGCAGCTCATTTCCATCGATGAAGGTATCGGCAAGATGAAGGCGGCGTTGAGTGGCCGCTCTGATTTGTCGCTGGTGATCGCAGGCCGCACCGGCGCGGCGTCGATCTCGAACATCGATGATGCGGTCGCGCGCGCCAGGGCCTATGAGGCCGCGGGTGTCGATGCGTTGTTCCTGAGCGGGCTGAAAACCCGAGCGGAATTGCAAGCCGTCGCGAGCGTCACAAAGCTGCCGATCATCATGGGCACCGCTGACGGCGAACTCGCGGATACGGCCTTTCTGGCCAGCCAGCGCGTGCGCATCACCTTGCAGGGACATGCGCCGATCGCCGCTGCGACACAGGCGGTGTATGAGACGCAGAAGGCGATGCGCGACGGCGTTGCGCCGAAAGACCTCAAGGGTCTGCCGTCTCCGGAACTGACCCGCCGCGTGATGCGCGACCCTGACGTGAAAGCGCGCATCGCCGATTTTCTGGGATTGAAGAAGTAGAACCCTGAAGGTGGGTCGATGAGCGATGTCATCCGCCACATCGTCATTCGCGGCAAGGTGCAGGGCGTCGGATACCGCGCATGGATCGAAGGCGAGGCGGTCGCCGGCCGTCTTGCCGGATGGGCGCGCAACCGAAAGGACGGGGCTGTCGAGGCCGTTCTCGCCGGCCCGGACCATGCTGTCGCTGCGTTGATTGCAAAATGTCAGGACGGTCCCGGCATGGCGCGCGTCACCGCCATCGACAACGAAGCGGCCAGCGAAGACATGTTGGGTTTGCGCGTATCCGGCGAACGGTTCTCGGTGCTGCCGACGGTTTGAAGCCGCGATCAGGCGGCCGGTTTCCCGGCATTGGCCGTCGTTGGCCCGAAAATCTCCTCGAAGGCCTGCCTGAGCGCCACGTCCACATCGCTCATCGTGACCGGCAGGCCGAGATCGACCAGGCTGGTCACCCCGTAGCGGGGATCCTCGACTCCGCAGGGCACGATGCCCGTGAAGTGGGTGAGGTCCGGCTCGACGTTGATCGAGATGCCGTGCAGCGACACCCACCGCTTCAGGCGCACGCCGATCGCGCCGATCTTGTCCTCGCGGGAAGGGCCTTTCTCCGGCCGGGGCACCCAGACGCCGACCCGGTCCTCGCGCCGCTCGCCGCGCACGTTGAAGGCGGCGAGGGTGCGGATCGTGAACTGCTCGAGGCTGGCGACGTAAGCCCGCACGTCCGGACGCCGGCGCTTGAGATCGAGCATCAGGTAGACCACCCGCTGGCCGGGACCGTGATAGGTGAACTGTCCGCCGCGCCCGGTAGCGAACACCGGGAACCGGGCGTCGATCAGGTCTCCGGCCTTGGCGCTGGTGCCGGATGTGTAGAGCGGGGGATGTTCCAGCAGCCAGACAAGCTCAGGAGCATGGCCCGCGGCAATATCGGCAGCCCGCGTTTCCATGGTCTCGATGGCTTCCTGATAGGCCACCGGCGCTGCCGCCACCCGCCACTCGGCGGGCGGGCCGGAGCGGGGGAAAAACGACGTCAGGGCAAGGTCTTCGCGGCGCTCCTGGAGCATATTAACCTTTGAGTAACCATATTCGTGGTGATCTGCGTCCATCATTCATGTGTGGGTGTCAAATCAAAGTGGCAACTCTCGATAACGTCTCGGTCGATCTGATGGTGGTTCTCGGGACCACCTCAATGCCCGTTCATCAGGTGATGCGGCTGAGCCGCGGCGCCATCATCGAACTCGATGCGACCGAGCAGGACGAGGTCAAGGTTCTCGCCAACAACCTGCCGATCGCCAGCGGCGTCGTGGTCGTGAACCGCAACCGCATCGCGGTCGAAGTCAAGCAAATGTTGCCCCGGACGCCTGATCACAGATAGTCCGGAAAGCCTCTGGCTGCACGGCTTCTGAGGCCTTGTCCCCCCAATCCCGATTTGTTACACGGGCGCCGACGATGCCGCGCCGGGTGCGAATCCGGGGTGATCGTTTAGCGCTCGTGGCGGAATTGGTAGACGCGCTGCCTTGAGGTGGCAGTCCGTAACAGGGTGGGGGTTCGAGTCCCTCCGAGCGCACCACCTCACAAAAATACACTTGAAATCATTTAGCTTTCGGCTCTGACGCCCGCACCTTGTGCTTAGGTGCGGGAATAGATGTTTCCGTTTCGGTCCGGGATAGCTTTTTCATTGCGTCTGCGGCCAGCGACCGGCGGTTTGCGGATCGTGTGTAGAGCGCCGCCATCTGACCGCCCGCGCAATCCGACCATTGTGACCGTCTGGCATCTATCGAAGGCACTTGCGGTCAAGCTCACTGCGTTTTTTGAGAACGACAAGCCTACTTCACGTCGAAGGTGAGGCGCTAAATCCAAGATGCCTTTGTGGCATACGGAAAACCCATCGAAATTGCGACAATTCGATCATCGCGTTCACTGAAGTTTTTCCGACCGGCACAGATATACGGAAAATACTTGATTTCCGTATAGACGCAGTATACTCAGTGCTTCAAAAGGAGCATCGATCATGAGGCGTGTCGGCATCTACCTTCGAGTTTCAACAGACACTCAGACGACAGCTAACCAGCGCCTGGAGCTCGAAGCTGTAGCGGCTCGATCCAACTGGCAAGTTGTTGGGTTTTACGAGGATGCCGGTATCAGCGGCGCTAAGGGCCGAGACAAACGGCCAGGGTTTGATCGTCTGCTCAGAGACGCGACAAATCGTAAGGTTGATATGATTGCTGCTTGGTCCGTAGATCGTTTAGGCCGTAGCCTTCAGGACCTCATCAGTTTTCTGACCGAGCTGCAGGCGTTACGATGCGATTTGTACCTGCATCAGCAGGCGCTTGATACCAGTACGCCTTCTGGCAGAGCGATGTTCCAAATGCTTGGTGTGTTCGCTGAGTTCGAGCGAGGCATGATCCGCGAACGTGTGAACGCTGGGCTTGCGAGGGCGAGGGCGAAAGGGACAAGGCTCGGCCGGCGTCCCGTGGATTCAAAGGTGGAAGCCCGCATACGAATTCTTAAAGCGGAGGGAATGGGTATCCTGAAAATAGGTAGGACGCTTGGTGTAGGCACGAGCGTTGTGCAGCGCGTGATTGCGGAGGCAAAATAATTCATTCAAATGCGTATGCTTGGAAGCGTGCGTCGCCGATCCTTAGAGCGCGTTGTGTCTCCGTGAAACCTCCTTCGGTGGAAACGTTCATTTCCGGCTACGTCCGTATGTTTTTGTCGTCCCGCGATTGAGCCACAACAACCTTTTGAAGTTAGAAGATAGAGATCCCTGATACGTGGCAAACGAGATTCCAACGTTCGAAGAGATGCTGTCGCAAACGCCAACCTTTGGGCTTGGAGGGCTTCCGCTGTCAGAGATTCACAGCGAGAGCGCGAAGGTGCTTTCTGAGATAGGCGAGTTTGATGGTCTGCGACTTGCCGCTTGCTTTGCCGGCTTGCTCACGGTGCCTGAACTTCAGAGTAACTGCATTCGACTTGAAGCGCTCGTTCATTTTTCGCTCGCGCTTGGTCGCGGCACAAGGAAGCCAAGTGAGAAGCTCGTCGCAAAGTTGTTCACGGCCTTGGGCGAGGGACTACTTGGCCGCATGGAAGACCCGGCAGAAGACGTTTTTGTCGCATTGATTACTACGCCGCGCGGCAACTTTCGCATTCTGGAAGGCGTATGGGAAACCGCAGGATTTTATACGCAACGTGTTGTCAACGCAGTTGAACTCATCCCATCGTCCCCTCGTTCAAATCAAATCCGGGAATGCATCTACGCAATTCTCAGGCTGTCTGATTTGGTTTGCGAACGCGCGGGATTGCAAGCCTATTGCATGGGTGAAGAAACTCCCTTGCAAAAGCTGCCGCCCCGCGTGATTGCCTCAGTTAAATCTTTGCGACGGCATATCCGATTTACTGCAAGTGAATTGACCGAAAGGGGGATTCGCATTGATGCGCTTGGCGAGTTCGGATTCAATCCTTCTGAACGAGCGGAATTGTCGGCTGACTTTATTGGGCACTCAAATTTAGAACGTTTCCCCATCATTTATCGCAATGACGAATTCCATTTTGTCTTGCCGACTGCTGCGAGCGTCGCGTTGCGCAGATTTGTCTTGGGAGAAATCGCTAAGTGGGGTCTGACGGAAACTTTTTCTCAAACGTTGGCTTATGAATACGCCACGTTATTCAGTCGCACGCCGTTACTAGGTGATAGAACCGGTGCGCCTATGGAGTTCAAGCGCACTAAAGGCGGCCTGCTGGCAGGTGTGACGACGGTTGTTGACCGGGGCATGTATATCAATCTTGTTTTCTTTGCTGATACGCTTGAGAACTTCGATGATTCCGGGTTCGTGGGTGTATTCCCCGCGCGAGACAACGTCAGGCTGGCTGACGATGTCGAAAAGTGGATTGATTTTGCATCGGAGAATGCGCGTAAAGAACCAGATTTCAAAGCAGGCTTAACACTTATCGTAGCATGCGGCGTTGGACGTGGTGTTTACGATTTCACAAACGACAATCAACGAGAAAACTGGCGCTCTGAATTTGTCGGCGCGGCAGACCTTATGACTTTAAGCTGGTTGCCTGATTTCAAGCCGCTTTCGTTGTGGAGAGTATTTGAAGCGCAGGACCGCTTGCAGGAAATGGGCGTAGGTCTGCACAATATCAATGGCTTGCTGAACATGGTGGGATGGGCACGTAGTTTGGGCGGCCATCTTGTCCCGCACTCACAGTTGCCGCCCGATTTTGGGGCGGGCGAGGCCAACAGTTTTATAGTTGTTGAGCAGAACGCAGTTCTCTCTGTGCGGCATGAAGCGATGGCAACCTGGTTGCCGCATGTTGTCCAGGACATTCACGGTCAATGGATAAAGGTGAGAAAAGACGGCCTCGCACTATTCAAAGAAGACGGCATGCAGCCTTACTTTATTTCGGAGGAGAAGGGCGATACGCGCTGGCCAAATGGTGTTTACGAAACGGATGTGCGTTCATGGTGGGTAGAATTACAGACCGATGAAACGTGTATCGGCCATTGGGCATATGAACGGTCGAAAATGTTGAAGACGTGGCTTTGCTTCGCTGCCCCCGTTCTAGACGCCGCTTTTCCATCCCTGCCGGATGGCCCCTTGCTGTGGTGCGCGCGCTTTGACGGCGACATGAGGGATGTCGAGGGACCTGAGGGGGAACGTCAATTTCTCTCGGTCGAACAGGCATCGACACACATAGAAATTAGCGTCGAAGGTTCGAAAATTCTATTGCACGCCAGTAAAGACTTCGAGTTGGCCTTCTTCAATCCAACAAACGTCGCTGAGCGCGCGTTGGTCGAATGCTTAGTCAAAGGTTCTGCTCTGTTGGCAAAGGTTGAACTCAACGCATCTGACTTGAGCGCGATAGTTGGAAGAATCGTTTTGAGCGACCAAGCGCGACAAACTCACGCTTTCATGGCGCGGAATTTTCGAGATTTTGTTCGCAGTTCGATTTGGCCTTCTCCTATCCTGATTGATACGGACGACAGTGCGTATATTAAGCTGGGTCTAGGTTGGCGGGCGCGAGACCGGTCGCAGGGCAGCGAGATTGTTGGGCGCGAAGAGTGCACGGCCTACCTCAATTCTGTCGTCAGAATGCTCGAAGACGAGATTTGCACCGAATTGCATTCGCTCGACAGATCCGCCGTTATTCTTTTTGCGTTGAACAACCACGAGGCAGCAATAGCAGACCAGGACAATTGGCGGCGGACAGCATCCGCCGTATTGGCGCTTCACCGCGATAAGGAATCTACGCTTGAAGTGATCGCCAATCACCAATTTAAACTGAATGGCGTTTTCCAAGCGTCGCGGCTCATGATTGAGTTTGCGATTTGCGAATGCCCTCTCACAGGTGGCAAAAAGCCGGGACGCCTTCAGATGTCGCGTCTTATGGCAAAATTACTGACTGTGACGGGCCTCGGCGGATGGTCTGACACTATTCGTTGGGAGGCAATGGAAGCGAGGGTTCGTATAGCGCCTTTGGGCGATATTCAAGCTAATGTCAGTTTTCAAGAGGAGGTGCTGGAGCCCTATGGTCGGGCCGGCAGTGATTTGACGATAGAAGACAGCGTCAAGAACTACGAAAGAAACCTGATCGAGGTAAAGAACACGCCGACGACAGATGGCGGCTTCTCGCCGGAGTTCTGGGCTGCATACGAAGAGCAATTCGGCGCAACATTCGACCTCTGTCGAAAATATATCGATTTCATCGAAGATATTGGCTTCAAAAAAGGAAGGGCAATTTTCAAAGTCAAACGAAGCGAACTGCTCGCTCCTGTCTTCAACGGTGAAACACTCGACGCAGAAAGTGCCGAGTCCTTCTTATCATTCCTGACGTTTAGAAGTCGCTCGTCATGGCGTGAAATCCCAAAAGGTCTGAACGAGAAAGATATTTTTCCTTGGCGCTATCGTCGGCAGCTTACAGTACTGAGACGCCCGTTTATTCAGATAGACGAACTTCATGATCCAACAATCATTGTCGCTCCCGGTCTAGTGCGCGACGCCTTCGCCTATATGTTCGCTAATTTCCATCGTGGCGATTTCCCTCGCTGGCAATTGAAAGAGAAAATGAAGCGATGGGCGGGCAAGTCCCGCGATCAGATTGGTGCGGAATTCAGCAAGGCGGTGGCCGATAAACTTAATGAACGTGGTTGGAAAACTGAAACAGAAGTTCGGATTACAAAATTGCTTGGGAAGGGTTTTGATAAAGACTATGGCGATATTGACGTGCTGGCATGGAACGAAAATACCCGTCGCGTTCTGCTTATTGAATGTAAGGATGTGCAGCATCGTAAATCGGACGGTGAAATCGCGGAACAGTTGGCGGATTTTCGCGGTGAGTTGGATGTAGATGGCAAGCCCGACCACCTTTTGCGGCATTTAATTCGGGTCGATCTCATTCGAGAGCACGTGGCAGAGCTGAGTAGGTTTATCAAATTTGCCGAGACGCCCATCATAGAAAGTCACTTGGTTTTTAGAAACCCAGTGCCGATGAAGTTCGCTTGGCAAAAAATGAAGGAGCGTGTTTCACTTAGTATAATGACCGATCTCGATCATTGGTGAGTCGGGCAAATTGTGCGAGGAGGGGAAAGTCGGAAGCGCCGTAGAGTTCAAAGCAATGAGCGCCGTAGCCTTCGGCTACATCCTTAAGAAGCTTCGACGCGCAGCGGGTGCTCACCGCGCACAAGCAGCGGCGCAGGCCCCTGGTCCAGACGACCGAGCCGGATCAGGCCGCGCGACCAGCGATAGGGGTCATAAAACATCGCCAGATTACCCCAAGGAGCGTAGTAGCAAAGATCGCCAACCGCCTCGTCGCCGAAGCGGCCATTGTCTTCCTCGGTGAGCTTGCGCGGCAAGTAGGCGATCTTCTCATTGGTCGAATAGTCGCTGATCGTGAGATTCAGTGGCAGCATGGAGAACAGATCACGCGCAGAGGGATTGTTTTCCAGCGTTACCGTGAAATCCTGGTCCGCGAAAATAAACCTGAGACGCATCACGGCTCCTTTCTGATCCGAGGCCGGATTGGACTGAGCGCGCACCGAAGAGGAAAGCGCAAAGCCAGCGGCGGTGGTCAGCAGCTTACGACGCGAAAACGGCGCGAGCCTGTATGTCATTTCGACGTCCTTCTCGTTGCGAGGCAAGTGACGGATCTTGGTGGAGGTCAAAGCATCTCTCGGGGGGATTGAGCCAGCGGCCGAATTGATCGGCCCTGCCGGTCATTCAAGGCTTAAGCAGACGCCGCCCATTGCCGATGAGAGCTATTCCAATGCTGGCCAAAACCACGCTGCCGATGAAGGTCGCGAAGATCGTCATGCCATCCAGCAGCAACCCACCGACCACGGCACCCAGCAGGATCGACGCTTGGATTGCCGCGACCATCAGGCTGCCGGCGGCCTCCGGCGCATCGTCCGCATTCTGCGACATCCAAGTCATCCAGATCACCGACATCGCGGTATTCACCGCCCCCCAGATCGCGAGGAACAGGCCCGCCGCGACAGGCGAGCTGCCAGTAAACAAGAGTCCCAGCGTGCAGGCCCCCATCAGTAGTGCGGGCAGCTTCAGCAACGGCGCAACGCTACCGCTCAAGAAACGGCCCGCCGCCCAAGTACCGACGAAGCCGGCACAACCCAGTACGAGAAGCAGGATCGAGAGCGTTGTCACATCCGCGCCTGTCACCTGCTCCAGAAACGGGCGCAGATAGGTGAACATGGTGAAGGCCGAGCCCCACGACAGCATTGCGGCGGCAAGGCCACGCAGGAAATAAGGACGCTTCAGCAGGCCGAACATAGTCCGAAGGTCCTGCCGCCGGCGCGCAGGCAGCGAGGGCAGCGCAATCACTAGCCAGACGAGGTTGATGGCGACGATGGGCGTCAGCGCCCAGAACACCGCGCGCCAGCCGAACAATCCGCCCAGATAGCTGCCGATCGGCGCGGCAAAGGCGGCCGCGATGGCCTGACCGCCATACATCAGGGCGAGCGCACGCGGCACATCGCTTTCAGGAACCAGCCGCATGATGACGGCGGTGGCTAAAGCCCAGAAGCCGCCGATGCAGATGCCGAGCAGCGCGCGGCCGATCATGAGCACCGCGAAGTTCGGGGCCGCCGCGACCAGAACCAGCGACAACAGCATGAAGGCCGTCATGGCGACCAGAACCCATTTCCGGTTCAGCGTCCCGGCGGCCGTGGTGATGATCATGCTGGCAGCCACTGCGAAGAGGCCGCTGATTGAGATTGCTTGTCCGGTCTGCCCCTCGGTTGCGCGCAACGCTTCGGCCATCGGCGTGAGCAGGCTGACCGGCATGAATTCGGAGGCGATCAGCATCGCCACGCACAGCGCCATCGAGAGGACCGCGCCCCAAGCGGCGGTCGGTTTGCCTCCTGCATCTGATGTGGCGGCAACCACCATATTCGGCTCCTGCATGAATTGTTGCAGTGCGAACCTAGCGGTTTTGCCATAAAACGATTAACCGTCGAAATAGGCATGAACTTATCGACTAGATCGAATAATATCCTGAACGCATGACGCACTGAGGAACTTCATGGCCAAAACCGACCTCAACCAACTGACGTGGTTTCAGGCCGTCGCCGAAGAGCGCAGCTTCACCAAGGCGGCTGCAAAGCTCGGCGTGGCGCAATCGACGCTCAGTCACACGATCAAGCAGTTAGAAGCGCGCATGGGCATACGCCTTCTGACGCGCACCACGCGAAACGTCGCGACGACGGCTGCGGGCGAACGGCTGCTACAAACGATCACACCGCGCATCGCAGAAATTGAAGACGAGATCGCGGCGTTGATGGCGTTCCGCGAAAAACCGTCAGGCTCGATCAGGCTGACCCTGTCCGACCACGCGCTGGAAAGCGTCGTATGGCCGAAGCTGAAACCGGTCCTCAGCGCCTATCCCGATATCGGCGTCGAATTGATCCTGGACAGCACTTTCCGCAATATCGTCAAGGAAGGTTTCGACGCTGGCGTCCGGCTTGGAGAGAGCGTCGAGAAGGACATGATTGCGGTGCGGATCGGCCCGGACTGGCGTCTGGTGGCGGTGGCCTCGCCCGACTATTTCGCCGTGCATGGCGTGCCTCAGCACCCGCAGGATCTGGTCCGGCACGTCTGCATCAACATGCGTCACGAAACCGCCGGCGGGCTTTACGCATGGGAGTTCGAGAAGGCCGGGCAGGCGCTGCGTGTCCGCGTGAACGGCCAACTGACCTTCAACAATTCCTATGCCATGATTGACGCGGCCGTGAACCGCTACGGCATTGCCTATGTCCCAGAGAACATCGTCGAGCGGCACGTCGCCTCGGGCTTGCTGGTGCAGGTTCTCGACGACTGGTCGCCCTTCTTCGAGGGCTATTTCCTCTACTATCCGAGCCGCCGTCAGAACCTTCCCGCGTTCAAAGTCATCGTCGATGCGCTACGGCATCGGGATTGACTGGGATCGTGATTTTCCTTCACAGATATCTTTGGCGTGTCTCAGAAGGTGCGGGCGCTTCCCAAAAGAACCTTTTCGCTTCAAAGCCTCGATTTGCCCGCACCTTCGCGGTATCTAACTGAAAATGCTAGGAGGGCCGACATCCTCCGAGCGCACCACCTCACAAAAATGCACTTGAAATCATTTAGCTTTCGGCTCTCCGGCCGACAAGAAACTATGCCATGAGGACAAGTCGCTCATGATTGCTCGCGCCGGAGCTTCGGATCAGACCGGCAGACCTGCCGCAAGGAGGCCAGCCTCGTGGCGCCGGCGGTCGACTTCGCGCTTGTAGTGCTGGGTGGCGAGGTAGACGGCCACCGAGAATTTCGGCTCGCGCTTCAGAACCTCTGCCGCGTGCGCGGCGGCCGCGACCGCGTTGCCCATTTGCGCGAACGTGGCTGCAAGGAAGGCATGATGGGTATGGTCAGGCCGTGTGATCCGCGAGAAGGACTCGATGGCTTCGACGTATTTCTCGGCGCAGTAGCAGGCGCGCCCGAGGTGGCTCCAGAAACGTTCCGGGTGGTAGGGATTGAGGCGCATCGCCTTCTTGATCCAGTCGATGCCGTCCTCCGGCCGCCCGAGCCACGTTAGAAGTTCGCCCTGCTGCACCACAACAAGGTCGTAGTTGGGGTTGAGCGCGAGCGCCCGCTCCTGGTGATAGGCGGCCTTGTCATGTTCGTCGCGGTTCAGGTTCAGCGCGGCGAGAATCCGGTGCACGTCGCTGTCATTGTCATCGAGCGCCAGCGTGATCTCCAGCTCCGCGGCCACCTGCTGGAGGGTGGCATCGCGATCATCGCACCAATCATAAACCCACGTTTGGCCCAGTACGCATGCCTTCCAGGCATGCGCATGAGCATAGTTCGGGTCGAGCACGAGGGCGCGGTTAAGCAGCTGCTGCGCTTCGGCGTTATCCTCCCGCGTCGAGCGGTGGTGCAGCACCTTGGCGGCCAGCACGCACTCATAAGCGGCCATGTTATCGGTCGGCTTGCGTTTCGCACGGTCGTGGGTGGCGGCCTCGACGCGGCCGGGGAGCGTCGCGACAATCGCGCGGGTCATCTCGTCCTGGATGGCGAAGATATCTTCAAGCTGGCGATCGTAGCGTTCGGCCCAAATGTGCCGGTCGGTTTCGGCGTCGATCAGTTGCACGGTGACGCGAATGCGATCGCCGGCCTTTCGCACACTCCCCTCGAGGACGTAATCGACGCCGAATTCGCGCGCGACCTCCTGCACCTTCACCGCCTTGCCCTTGTGCACAAAGGTCGAGTTGCGCGAGATGACGAGCAGCTCGTGGAAGCGTGACAGCTCCGTAATGATGTCCTCGGTGAGGCCGTCCGCGAAGAATTCCTGCTCCGGATCGCCGCTCATGTTGACGAGCGGCAGCACGGCTATGGACGGCTTCCTAGAGGTCGCGTCCGCCACCGCCGCGTCCTTCACGCCCTCCGGCGCGGTCCTCGGGTCCTGGTCAAGCCGAACCCGAAAGACGCGGATCGGACGGGCGATGTTCTTGACGCTCTGGTCGCCGAGATCCTCGAATACGACGTCGTCCAGTCGGTTGCCAACCTGATCGCGTACCGCGCCCGAAACGCAGATACCGCCCGGCTCTGCGAGCATTTCGAGGCGCGCCGCCACATTGACGCCATCGCCAAAGATATCGTTGTCCTCAACGATCACATCGCCCAGATTGATGCCAATGCGGAACTGGATCCACCGCGCCGGAGAGACGTCCGCGTTGCGTCGCGCCATCCGGTGCTGAACCTCGGTCGCGCACAGCACGGCATCGGCGACGCTGTGGAATTCGATCAGCATGCCGTCGCCGGTGGTCTTGATGATGCGGCCGCGGTTCTTCGCGATGGCCGGATCAATGAGTTCGATCCGGTGGGTCTTGAGGCGCGCGAGTGTTCCCGTCTCGTCGGCCTCCATCAGCCGACTGTAGCCGACCATGTCGGCGGCGAGGACCGCTGCGAGCCTGCGCTCTGGTCCCGGCACGTCCATCTCTCCGGTTCCTTCCGTGAAACGAAAGAACGCTCTAAGAAAGCCCTTTTAGCGCGCTTGAACCGCGAAGCGGCGTGATTGTCAGCGACGTCGGTGCAACTCGCAATCATCACGGGACGTTGTCGATCTTCCCGTTGCAGAGACTTCGTACTGCGTCGGCATCCATGGCCTGATGATCGGACCGCGCATGTTGCAGATGAAGGTCGGTGGCCAAGGGGGCATGACTTCCTCCTACCTACACACAATGATGTCGGAGGTTACTCCTGTGGCCGGGCATCAACAAGGCATTCCAAGAGGATGGTTCTTCGACGCTACTCAGCTGCTTGGAACCGGGGAAGGCCATCGCGGGAAGTGGCTTGGCTCTGGCCGGCGCGGCAACTGGGCACCGAGTTCATGCCGAACCTGAACGAAGGCACGCTGCTCTACATGCCGACGACGTTGCCCGGTATTTCGGTCACCAAGGCGGGCGAACTTCTGCAGACGCAGGACAGGATCATCCGGTCATTTCCGGAAGTGGCGTCGGTTTACGGGGCGTTGCCGCCGAAACCGGCGTCGTCATGCTGATCTACCTCAACCAGGCGTTGGCGGAAATCAAAGCGCGGCGTGAGAAGGAGGGCCGCGTGCTGACCCGATCCGATTTGTATGATGCGATCATGGAAGGCGCTGTCGAGCGGGTACGGCCGAAGATGATGACGGTGGTCGCCATCATGGCGGGGCTATTGCCGATATTGTGGAGTACCGGCACCGGCTCGGAGATCATGCAACGGATTGCGGTGCCGATGATCGGCGGCATGATCTCGTCGACGTTGTTGACGCTGATCGTGATCCCGGCGATCTACGGGCTGTTGAAGGGCGTGCGGCTGAGCGAGGGCGAAGGCGCGGATGCCGGCTTCGCGAGTTCGGACGGAAGGAAACCTGTCATCCCGGCGTGACCCGCTGGCCTGCGCGCCGCGGAGATGTCCGTGCGGGGCGGTCTTCCGTCAATCTCAAACGTGTTGACCGTCGTCCGCACTGGAACCGCCGGCGCAGGCAGCTGCGCCATCCAGACCGAGCGTTCGGAGCGCGGGGAATCCTGCGATGGCACTTCAGCCGCACCGAACGTGAAGCCCGGATAGGTTTTCGCCGCGACAGCCGGACCGTGAATCCAGTGTGGGACCCACTGCGCCGGATCGGTCGCCGTTTTTGGGCGCTCCGCCGTCGCCGGAACGACATGCACGATGCGATAGCCGCGCGCTTTCAACTCCTGGAGAATAACTGGCAGGGCGGCTTGCGTGCGCGCCTGAATGTCGTGCAGCAGCAGCACGCCCTTGCCTTTGGCCTCAAGCCGCGACAGCGCGAAGCGAACAACCTGTGCGGGGGAGATGCGCCGCCAGTCGTCAGCGGGGAAATCGGCGCTCCATGTCATGAGGTCGCGTTTGCCGAGTTCTGCCTCAAGCGCGTCCCCGCGCCGAAGGCCGGGAATCCGGAAGAATGGCGCCAGCTGAGCGGGGTCGCCCAGCGCCGCGGCAACATGGGCAATGCCGTCATCGATTTCCGAAGCCATACGCTCCGGCGGCAGTTTGCCGAAAGCGAACGGATGGTTTTCGCTGTGTGTGCCGACGGTGTGCCCCGCGTCGTGGACCCGCCGCACGTCCTGCGGGAATTCCTTCGCCATGCGGCCCACCATGAAGAATGTCGCCTTCACGCATTCCGCGGCGAGGATATCGAGAATGGCGTTGGTGTGGACCGGCAGCGGGCCGTCGTCGAAGGTCAGGACCACTTCCCGGTCTTCAAGCGGCAGGGTTTCGCCATACTGCATCGTGCCGATGCGTGGATGCTCTTTCGGGTCGACAACGATGGTGCGCGAGGTGCCGAGCGCGCCGGGGTTGCCCGGGCAGTCGGCGGCATGGGTGGACGATGCACCGAGCGAAGCCGCTGCAAGAATGCCGAGCGCGGTCAGGAACGTGGCGCGGCTTCTGGTTGTTCGGCGCATGGCAAATCCGTTGGAGCGGTGCGAGACCGCCGTGCTTACTGCCGCGGCTGTGAACGGCAGCTTAATTCGGCGCGTAGGCCCGTCAGTCATGTGCGGGGCTTTTCGCCGGGTGCGACGAGATGGACGACCTTGTAGCCGTTGCGCCGGAGGTATTGCAGGAACGCGGGCAGCATCTTCGCTGTTTGCGCCTTGGTGTCGTGGAGCAGGATGATTCCTCTGCCTGCCTGCTCGAGGCGCGCGGTCAGCAGATGCAACTGCTGATCTGGCGACATCGGTTCCCAATCGCTGGCCCACAGGTCCGCCCCGAAGACGGCGATCCCGCGCGTCTGCAGGTTGGCCAGCAGCGCGGGCGTCGAGGCAAAGCCGGGAAAGCGGAAAAACGGCGTCGACGGGATACGTCGGGCTTCGCCGCGCAGGACCATCTCGTCGGCAGCGATGCCGCGGTCGATTTCCTCGATGGCCTGCGGTTGGCCGATCTTGTCGAGCGGACGGTGCGACCATGTGTGGTGGCCGATGCTGTGGCCGGCGGCTGCGATCCGTTTAACGATGGCTGGATTGGCCTCGGCGTTCCTGCCGATCAGGAAAAACGTCGCCTGCACGCATTCGCTGGCCAGCGCGGCGAGGACCTTGGCCGTTGTCGGCGGGAACGGGCCATCGTCGAAGGTCAGCACCACCTCCTTGTCCGCAAGCGGCAGGGATTGCGGAAAGCTCTTGAGGCCGACGCGCGGAAACGCCTGCGGATCAACCGTCATGGTGCGGGAAGTGCCGAGTGCGTCCTTGCGGGGGCAATCGGCGGCGCGGGCGGCGGTTGCCGTGGTAGCGACAAGCACCACCAGTATGGCTCGTAACACGGTCATGACGGCTTCCGGACGTAGTTCTGTTGGCGCGCACATTTAGCATTGCGTTCCGCTGTGTCGATTGGGTATTGCCTGAAACGCACACGCAAATCAGCAGACCTCCATTGAACCCGCGAGGCACGGCATGGCCGATCACCAAGACCTTGCCGAGGTGGCTGCCGCTCAGGATTCCGTGCTCGACCGCCACCCCATGCGGGATGCGGACGATCATATCCGGCCCGAATTCGTCGTCTTGGTGTCCGAGGCGGTTCAACGGAACGATTCCGCCTTTTTGCGTGAAGTCGTTGCCGAACTCCACGAAGCCGACCTTGGCGACCTGATTGAGGCTCTGGAGCCGGAGTTGCGGCCACGGCTGGTCGAATTGACCGGCGCGGCCTTCGACTTCTCGGCGCTGAACGAAGTCGACGACGCGGTTCGTGAGGAAATTCTCGAGGAACTGGAGCCGGAAACGGTCGCCGAGGGCGTCCGGGAACTGGATTCCGATGACGCGGTCGAACTGCTCCAGAATCTGGACGAGGACGACAAGGAAGAAATTCTCGAGAAGTTGCCGCAGTCCGAGCGCGTCGCGCTGGAGCGCAGCTTCGACTATCCGGAAAACTCCGCCGGGCGTCGTATGCAGACAGAATGCATCTCGGTGCCGGACGGCTGGACCGCGCTGCGGGCGATCGAATACATGCGCGACACCCCAGGCCTGCCGGACCGGTTCTACGAGATTTACGTCGTGGACAAGGATAAGCGTCTGAAGGGCGCTGTGCCGCTCGATGCTCTGCTGCGGGCGAAGCGTCCGGGGCCGATCATGGATCTGGTCGATGAGGACCGCCGCCGCGTGTCCGATCATGAAGATCTCGCGGAAGTGGCGCGAATGTTCGGCAAATACAATCTCGTCGCGGCGCCGGTGACGGATATCGATAATCGCCTGGTCGGCGTCATCACCATCGACGACGTGGTCGACGTAATCGAGGAGGAGGCCGAAGAAGACCTCAAGGCGCTCGGCGGCGTCGCCCGCGACGAAGAACTGTCGGACTCGGTATGGACGATCGCCAAGGGCCGGTTCAACTGGCTGCTGGTCAATCTCGCCACGGCGTTTCTCGCGTCCGCCGTGCTGGGAATGTTCGAAGGTGAATTGCAGAAGATGGTTGCGCTCGCGGTGCTGGCGCCGATTGTCGCCAGCCAGGGCGGCAATGCGGCGACGCAGACCATGACCGTTGCGGTGCGCGCGCTGGCGACACGCGAGCTTGGGGCAAGCAACGCATGGCGCGTGGTCATGCGCGAAGGGCTTGTCGGCCTCGTGAACGGTTTGGCATTTGCCGTCATCACCGGCGTTGCCGCGGCCGTATGGTTCAAGATTCCAGCGCTCGGCGTCGTCATCGGCCTTGCGATGATGTGCAACCTCGTTGCCGGTGCGCTCGGCGGCATTCTCATTCCGATGGCGCTTCAGCGTCTGCGCGCCGATCCTGCCGTTGCGTCGGGCACCTTCGTGACGACGGTCACCGACATCGTCGGATTCTTTGCGTTCCTCGCCATAGCAACGCTGTGGTTCGGATTGAATACCTAACGCCCGCCATATCCGAAATCGGGTTCCAATTGGCTGCCACGTTGTCTGCACAATTGATCACATCAGCGCCTCATTATTGCCCGGTGCAGGAATAAAACCGCAGTGTCGCTGGCCGCGCGAACGTTAATGTTTTAGCGGCCTTTATGCATCTTCGGCGATCAGGACGTTGTCGCAAGGCGACCGTCGTTGATGCTCGAACTTTTATCTCGGAGCTATCATTTTGATTAGAGCAGTCACCGCCGTCGCGGCGCTTTGTGCGTTGTCGTCGGTTGCCGAGGCGCGTGCGCGCGCGCCGGCCGTTTCGCCCGAATGCAACATCACGATGCCCTGCATCGGTGTGGACAACCCGGTTCACGCTCGGCAGCGCAGCCGGCGTGAGGCAGCCCCGGCATTTTCCACAATGGAGCCGATGCACCGGATGAGCCGCCGCGAGCGCCGCGCAATGGCGCGGGCGCAACGCGGCTTTGAGCCGGTCTCTCGCGCCTCGTTTGAACCGGCGCCTCGCGCGTCGCATGCATCGCGCGCGTCGGAAGGATATTCGGCGGGGCTCGTCGGCCCGTTGCAGGCCAAGCTCGCATCTATCCAGTCGGCTTGTCCGGGAACGCACGCGATCTCGGGCGTGCGGCATACGCGGATCGCCGGGACGCGACGGATGTCGCTCCATGCACAAGGCAAAGCCGTGGACGTGCGCGGTCCCTATGGCTGCATTTACGCACAACTCAAGGGCTGGAGCGGCGGCTACTCGACCGACGCCGGCCGTGTGCAGCACATCCACATTTCCTACGACAACGGCGGCGGACGTGAAATGGGCCTGCGGTTCGCGCATGGCGGCGGTCGCCGTCACTCGTGGCGCAACTCCTACGCGCGCTTGAGATAAGCCGACTTGGCGATAAGCCGATCGACAGCAGGCCGCCCGGACATTCGTGCCCGGGCGGCCTTCTTTTTAACCTGCGGTTAACCATGTCGTCCCACCCTCGCGGCAGAGAGGGAGCGGCAGATGCAGCGATTGCGGCTGAAGGCGGATGGGCGGATCGTCGAAGTGCTGGACGGGCGGGAAACACCACTGGTTCCCGCTATGCCGCAGCCTTCGCGCAAGACCACCGTTGCGCCCGTCGTGCGCGACCTGCGGCTTCGCGCAAAACTGACCCAGGCCGAGTTCGCATCCCGTCTCGGCGTGCCTCTTGAGACAATCCGGAATTGGGAGCAGGGCAAACGTTCACCGCGTGGCCCGGCGCGGGCGCTGCTGACCGTGATCGCCCACGAGCCCGATATGGTCTTCGCGGCACTCGCGCGTCGCGTGTAATCCGGTTCGCAGGCTGCAGTTCAGTATCCGCCGTTCTTGGCAATCCGGCCTGCGCGGCTCATGATATTGTTTGTATAATCACCGGGCTCACAGGAACGGCGTGCTGAGGCATGAGATGCTGACTGTAGAGGCGAATGGCGCCAGCATTCCGGCGATAGGTCTCGGAACGTGGGAATTGCGCGGCCGCGCCTGCGCACGCATTGTCGAGCAGGCGTTGCGGCTCGGCTATCGCCATGTCGATACCGCGCAGATCTATGAAAACGAACGCGAGGTCGGTGAGGGCGTGCGGGCCTCAGGCCTCAAGCGCGCCGATGTATTCCTGACCACGAAGGTCTGGACCACGCATTTTGCGCCCAACGATCTCTTGCGGTCCACCAAGGAAAGCCTGGCGCGGCTTCGCATGACCGAAGTCGATCTGCTGTTATTGCATTGGCCCAATCCGCAAGTGCCGCTGGAAGAGACGCTGGGCGCGCTGGGGCAGGCGCAGCAACTCGGGCTTACGCGGCACATCGGTGTGTCGAACTTTACGGTGGCGCTGATCGAGGAGGCAGTCGCGAAATCCGCCGCGCCGCTGGTCTGCAATCAGGTCGAGTATCATCCGTATCTGGATCAGGCGAAGGTGCTGACGGCCTGCCGTGACAATGGCCTCGCGCTTGTGGCCTACAGTCCGGTCGCAAAGGGCCGCGTCAAGAACGCTGAGGCGTTGAACCGGATCGGCGCGCGCTATGAAAAAACCGCGGCGCAGGTTTGCCTGCGCTGGCTGATCCAGCAAAACGTGGTGGTGATCCCGCGCACGTCCAGGGTCGAGCGGCTATCGGAAAATTTCGACGTCTTCGATTTCGCGCTTGCAGACGAGGAGATGGATGAAATCTTCGCCATGGGCACGCGCGGCGGCCGCATTACCGATTTCGGTTTCGCGCCGAAATGGGATTGAACGGGGGATTGATCTTGCCGGCATGATCGCCCATGCAAGGCGATCATGTTTTTCAGCCTGTCCAAGACAATCGGATTTTTCACCGTTCCGTCGAATGCGGTCGCGATGCTCTGCGTCCTCGGTGTGTTGCTGCTCACGACGCGATTTCGCAAAACGGGATTACGCATCCTTGTGACCGGCGTGGTGCTGTTGCTGATCGCCGGGTTTTCGCCGCTCGGCAACCTGCTGTTGTTGCCGCTGACCGAGCGGTTTCCGGCATGGAGCGCGGGCGGACGTCCGCCGGACGGCATCATCGTGCTTGGCGGGTCCATCGATCCGGAGCGCAGTCAGGCGCGCGGTTCGCTCGAAATGGATGCGTCCGCCGAACGGATCATCACGATGTTGCAACTGGCGCGGCGGTTTCCCGAGGCGCGCATGGTTTTTTCGGGCGGCAGCGCCAACCTGATCGAGGCACCTGTTCCGGAAGCGCCGGTCGCGGGCGACCTGCTGGAAGATTTCGGCACGCCACATGCGCGCATCGTGCTCGAAAGCGAATCCCGTACAACTGCCGAGAACGCGACGTTCACGCGCGCCCTGGTTTCGCCGAAGCCGGGTGAGCGCTGGCTGCTGGTGACGTCCGCATTTCACATGCCGCGCTCCATCGGAGCATTCCGGAAGGCCGGCTTCGATGTCGAGGCCTATCCGGTGGACTGGCGCACGCGCGGCTGGGGCGAAAGCCTGACGCCGTTCACGGCGTTGAGCGCGGGCCTTGCCCGCACCGACGTCGCCATCCACGAATGGACCGGATTGATCGCCTATTGGGCGACAGGGCGCAGCAGCGAGCTGTTTCCGGGACCGCGCAAGGCGAATTGATCAAACGAGCTAGTCGTGACGCGGCAGGCCGAGGCGATACACGCCGCGGAAGTCATTCGGATCGGCGGGCTTGCCCTTGCGGTAGATCACGAGGCGGCCCGCTTGCGCGAGCGCCACGGCCGACCTTCGGATCGGCACCAGCAATCCATGCCAGTCATCTCCGGCGGCGATCGCGTGCGCGATCTCGGGCGCGCTGAGGGTTTTTGCGCCGGCGCGCGCCAGCACATCGAGAATGGCGTCGTCGAGCGATCCGCCGTCGAGGGCCTTCGAATCGGATTTGTTCATGACCATGCCATGACGCATCCGGCGCGGCGCGGCAAGCGCATGTCATCTATTTCGACATCGCCCGATAGGCGTCAGAATCGAATTGCCGGCGCCAGATGACAACCACGATGGCCAATGTGGTGGCGATCAGCACCCATGGGCTGATGAACCAGCCGAGATAACCGAGAGCGAACAGGAAGGCGCGCTGACCGCGATTGAAATGGCGGCCGGCGGACTGGAACAGCTTCGTGGTGCGCATCACATGCGACTGCGCCTCGGGCGTATCGCGCTTCTCGGCAAATGGCATCGCGCCAAGCAGGATTGCGACATAATTGAAGAGGCGATAGGCCCACGAGAACTTGAAGAACGCATAGACGAAAATCACGATCAGCCCGACGCACTTGATCTCCCATAGAGCAGGGGAGCTTCGTATGCCGAGCGGCAGGGTTGCCAGCACCGACATGGCTTCTTCGGTCGAGCGAAGCAACGTCAACCCGCCGCCGACGGCAAGCAGCGTGGTGGAGGCGAAGAACGCGGTTCCGTTCTGAAGCGACGCCATGATCTGCATATCGACCATTCGCGCCTCGCGGTCGAGGATACGCCGCACCCAGACCTCGCGGTAAATACTCATGCGGGCGTTCAGGCTGTTGCGGCCATGCGATGTGCGCTCAAGCGTGATCGCGTAGATTGTCCAGGCGAGGATGAAGAATGCGATCGCCGCGATGTCGGCCGTTGTGAACAGGGTCACGATCAGGTGCCTTCTTAAAGTTGCCGACACGATAGAACAGGATGAGGACGGTTGCGAGGCGGTTTCGGCGCGGCCGGATCGGTTCAGTTGCCTGCCGAGCGCCGGGCGTGGCAAAGTCGCGGTGCACGACGATTCAACCTAGGACTACGCCAGGGACCATGCGATGGCTTTGACGCTCGCGATCGGCAACAAGAACTATTCCTCATGGTCGATGCGGCCGTGGATGGCGCTGAAGGCCACCGGAATTGCTTTCGAGGAAGTCACGATCCCGCTCTATACGGGCGATGCCGACAAGCAGCGCATCCTGAATTTCACCCGGTCCGGCAAGGTGCCGGCGCTCGTCGACGGTGACATCACCGTCTGGGATTCGCTTGCGATCATCGAATACGCCGCCGAGCGATTTCCAAATGCAGGGCTCTGGCCGCGGGACGTTGCCGCACGCGCACATGCGCGGTCGGTTTCGGCGGAAATGCATTCGGGTTTCATGGCGTTGCGCAACGAATGCGGCATGAACATCCACCGTCCGGTTCGCGCGAAACCGCTGTCCGATGACGCTCGCGATAACATCGCCCGGATCCAGCAGATCTGGACCGAATGCTGCGCCAAGTACGGCGCGCAGGGACCATACCTGTTCGGAACGTTCAGCGGAGCGGATGCGATGTTCGCGCCGGTCGTGCATCGTTTCCGGACTTACGCCATCGACGTGACGCCGCCGGTTCGCGCCTACATGGACACGATGCTGGCGAACGCCGCGTTTCAGGAATGGACCGACGGCGCGCTGGCGGAAACGCTGATCATCGAGAAGTTCGAGATCGATTGAGACTCTACTGCCGCGCCAGCGACGACTTTAAGGATCGCGTGATGGGTATATTGGACATGCTGACCAGCGTGATGGCAGCAAGGGCAGCGAGCGAACTGGAACCGGGCATCGTTCCGGTTGTCCTCAGTGAAGTGCTTGGCAGCGACAAGCAGGGCGGACTGTCCGCGATCGTCGCCCGGCTGGAACAGGCGGGCTTTGGCGATCAGGTGAAATCCTGGGCCGGGACCGGCCACAATCTGCCGATCAGTGCGCTTCAACTTCAGGAGGTACTCGGAAGCGCCACGGTGAGGCAGCTCGCCACGCGCTTCGGCATTCCCGTGGACCAGCTTTCGACGGTCCTGGCGCAGGTTTTACCGGCCGCCGTCGATCAAGCGAGCCCGCACGGGGCGCTCCCACCTACAGCATGAACTTGAGCGCTTAACTCACTGGAATTGCCGGAGAATTGTCTCCGCCGAAACAGGCGGCAAAATTGCGGCCTTGCACCCGGTTGGACCCTGCCTTGCCCGTTGCGCAACGCCTGAAAATCACGGTCAACATATTGATAAATAAAGGACAATCACCCGTTTTCGATGTGCCGGTTTGTCTGGCCAAAAGGTGGTCTGGTGTGCTACAAATCTGCCGGGCGTCAAACGGGCTATGCCGGGACAATGGCAGGCCACCAAAATGCGCGTATCGCGTGATGGAGCAGGGTGTTGAAGCACAAATACATCGTCGGAGAGACCGTCTATTTCACGGCAAGCAACGTGGCCCGTCCGGCCGCGAGTGGAACCTATGAGGTGATCCGCCTGCTGCCGACAGACGGTGACGACTGTCAGTATCGAATCAAGAGTTCGACCGAAGCCTTCGAGCGTGTAGCCAAGGAAAGCCAGCTCGCCGTCGACTGACGGAATTTTGCCGCGGTTGCGGTGCTTGGTCTTGTTCGTTGTGAAGGGGACCCCGCATGAACCGGGCATGGGCGGAATCGATCGATAGTCTGTGGCATTCGCCGAATTTGCCGATGTGGCTGACTCTTCTGGCCGCAGGCTTTTTCGCGCTTGTCTTGCTGGTGACGCTGTTTCGCGCCGAGCGGTCGGTTGCGAACGGCGCGCTGACTGTCATCACGCTTCTGGCCATCGGTATTGCCGTCACGACGATGATGCGCGCGTCGGGTGTCGCGAGCGGTCCATCCGCCGATCCCAAATCGTCAGGGCAGGCGGCTGCATCGCTTCCGGCGCTGGCGTGTCTCGATGGTCTGGCCGGTGAAAGCGTCGAGACGGCGTGCGAGAAGGCGCTGTTTGCGTCGGCTGACACCGTTGCAGCGGGCGTATCCTACACAGCGTCCCAGATCAGCCGGCTTGCGGCTTTCGGGAATGCCGCCGCAGCCGCGAAGGTGATGACGCCGGAACTCAACGCGCTGCGGCGGACGATAGAGCGCGATCGGTACGGGCTGGTTGCCCAGGTTCTCAAGACGCGCGAGGGCTGCACGCTGTCGTCGCCGTGCCCGTTCTACCAGTCGCTCACCAACTCTGCGCAGATATCGTCCAACATGAGCGAAAACCTGTATGACGGGTTCGTTGGCCGCTATGCATCCTCGTGGAATGCGGCGCCCGCGGTCGCCAACGCGGTTCCGGGCTCGTCTCCGTTAGCAGCAGCATTTGGCACCGTGCCGCCGCCGGGAAAGCCGGTATCGGGTGATTTTCCGAGCGCGGCATCAATTCCCCCTATCAACATCATGACCCCCGAGACGGCTCCGCAGGGCGCACAGGCGGGACAACGTCCGGCCGAACCGGCCGCTTCGCCGCCCGCGCGGAGCGCGCCGGCGGTGATCAACCCGCAACCGGCGCCGTCGGCCGCTGCGAAGAAAGCCGCGCCGCAGAAATCGCGTGCACAAGCTCCGGTGCAGCTTGCGCCTCCCAAGGAGAGCGCTGATAACTGATCGGTCTCCTTCAACTTGAAGCGCGTGTTTCGGCATCGCGCTGGCGATCCTGAATATGCCTCTTCATCTCATCAAGCTCAGCGTCGGCGCGACGTCCGTCAAGGATCTCAAGGGCTGGATCGCAGAGCGTGTGAAACTGGCCAAGGCGAAGGGGCAGCCGCCCCGCCACATCCACGTCACCCGCATGGCTCCCAAGCGCGTTGAGGAATTACTCGACGGCGGGTCGATCTACTGGGTCATCAAAGGCGAGATTGCCGCGCGTGAGAAAATTCTCGGCATCGAACCGTTCCGCGATAAGGACGGCATCGGGCGATGCCGCCTTGTGATGGAGCCGAAGCTGATCGCGGTGTCGCCGCGTCCGATGCGGCCGTTCCAGGGCTGGCGTTATCTCGATCCCAAGAGCGCGCCACCGGATTTGGGCAAGGCGGCCGCGAGCGTTGCCGCGATGCCAGAGCCGATGCGGCGCGAACTGCGCGAGCTTGGGCTGTTGTAAATGGCATGATCCCGAAAAGTGGAAGCCGGTTTTCGGATAAAGATCATGCCAAAAAATTTAAGCCTTGATGTTGTCGATCAAGCGCGTCGTGCCGATTTTCGCCGCCACCAGCAGACGGATCGGTCCATCGTTCAGCGATGAAATGGGCGCGAGCGTCTCGGCGTGCCGCGCTTCGAGATAATCGAGTGCGAACCCGGCTTCCTTGATGACGTCAGCGCCATCGGACAACGCCGCGCTGAAGTCCTCGCCGGCGCGCAATCGCTTCGCCGTCGCCTTCAACGTGCGAAACAGCACGGTCGCAGTCCGCCGCTGATCGGGCGACAGGTAGACATTGCGCGACGACATCGCGAGGCCGTCGCGTTCGCGAATGATCGCACCGCCGATCACCTTGACGCCGAGATCGAGATCGCGCGCCATGCGCGTAACCACCTTGAGCTGCTGAAAGTCCTTCTCGCCGAACAGCGCCATATCGGGGCGCACCTGCGTGAACAGTTTGGCGACGACGGTTGCGACCCCGCCGAAAAAGTGCGGGCGAAACTTGTCCTCGAGTCCCGCGAGCGCCGGTCCCTCGGGAGCGACACGTGTGGCAAAGCCGTCCGGGTACATCGTCTTCACATCCGGATTCCAGACCAGATCGACACCCTCCGCTTTGAGTCGGGCAATGTCCTCCTTCCAGGTGCGGGGATAGGAGCCGAGATCCTCATGCGCCGCGAATTGCGTGGGGTTCACGAAGATCGACACCGCGACCTTTTTCGCGCGCCGTTTGGCGAGCCGGACCAGCGACACATGGCCGTCATGGAGCGCCCCCATGGTCGGCACAAGAGCAAGCGTCGCGTTGCGCTTGCCCAGTTCGGCGCGGGCGCGGTGAAGGGATGAAAGCGAGCGGGCGATGATGGGGAAGCGGGTCATTCGTGCCGGTGTCTGATGCAGATTGATCGTGGTTTGGGCAGCAGTCTTAACAAAGCTGCCCGTGCGAGCCAACGATCCCGGCGGCGTTCGCTCCGTCATTTGCAGGATTCATCATGAAGGTGGGTCCATTCGAATTTCCCTTGATTCTTTCCGCACTTGCCCGAAGATATCCACAGGGGAATCTTACATGCTTTTGCAGACGAGTCAGGGCCAGTCCGGGTCGGCGCACGTCGTCGTGCTGGGCAACGAGAAGGGCGGGTCGGGGAAATCGACGACCGCGCTTCACGTCGCTGTCGCCCTGTTGAAGGCTGGACAGCGCGTCGCCACCATCGACCTCGATTCCCGTCAGAAGAGCTTCACCCGCTACATCGAGAATCGCCGGGCCTGGGCCCAGCGCACCGGTCTTTCCCTCGAGCTGCCGCATCATTGCTGCATCGCGTTGGGGTCGAGCATGCAGATCAACGACAACGAAATGTCGGAGTGCGAGCAATTCTCGGCGGCCGTCAGCGCGGTGGAGCGCACCTACGACTTCATCGTCATCGATACGCCGGGAACGGACAATTACCTGATGCGGCTGGCGCATTCGATGGCCGACACGCTGGTCACGCCGCTGAACGACAGCTTTCTGGATTTCGACGTTCTCGGTTCGGTCGATCCCACGACCTATTCCGTGATCGGCGAAAGCCACTATGCCACCATGGTGAAGGCCGCGCGCAAGCAGCGCCGCGATCTCGACGGCGCGACCACCGACTGGATCGTGGTGCGAAATCGCCTGTCCATGCTGGGCTCGCGCAACAAGCAACTCATCGCGGAAGGACTCGACCAGCTTTCGTTCCGGCTCGGTTTCCGCCCCGTCGACGGCTTTGCCGAGCGCGTGGTGTATCGCGAGTTCTTCCCCCGCGGCCTGACCGCGCTGGACGATCTGGATGAGGCGACATTGGGCACCCGGCCTAACATGGCCCATGTCACCGCGCGCGAAGAGGTGACGGGCCTGCTGCGTCATCTCAAGTTGCCGATCGACGAGCGAGGTCGCCGCCGTGCCGCGACCCGTGCGGAATGGTTCGCCCAGGTCGACCGCCCGCTGGAAACTCACGGACTGACTGCCTGAGTTCCCTGCCGGAAGGCTGGTTCCCGGACACCGGCCAACGGCGGTTCCGGTTCCAAAGGTACAATTTTACGCTTTGCCCGGTGAACCCGGTGGGAGATCGTCGCTTATATTAGGTAAGCAACGGTCAAATCTGGCATGTTTGATGCATCGCACAAAATAGGTGTCGAGTATCAGGCACATTGAAGGGAATTATCTTGGTTTGTCACAGTCGTGTTATGATCTGGCTGGACAAGGCAGAAGGATTCCAAAACACTGTGATGACCAGGTGATCTGAACGAAAGTCAGCCCGCCCCGGTTTTTCGAGGACGTGATGAAGCGCGGAATTTTTATCCTGCTTGGACTGTTTGCGGTGGCGATTGTCGCTTACTTCACCGCGAGCAAGTGGGCGATCCGTCACGAAACCCTGACGTTTTATGATTCCGTGCGCGATCGGCCGGTGGTCGTGGCCATCGCAGTCCGGCGCGACAAGGAAATGTCGGCGAATGCGGGCCTGAGCGTATTGCCGGTCGCGATCGTCAACCACGGCAACACCGTCAAGTTCACTGAATACTCGTTCCTCGCAAACGTGCTGGCCGCGCGCGGTTACATGACTGTCAGCGTCCAGCACGATCTGGCGAGCGATGCGCCGCTGGTCACGAAAGTCGGCGAGCCATATGTGGGCCGTCTGCCGGTCTATGAGCGTGGCGTGGCGAACATCGATTTCGCCGTGGCGCAGATGAAGAAGATCCAGCCGAACGCTGACTATGACCGCCTCACAATGGTCGGCCATTCCAACGGCGGCGACATCTCGATGTATTTCGCCAAGATGCATCCGGAAAGCGTGAAGAAGGTTGTCACGCTCGACAATCTGCGCGTGCCGTTCCTCACCGAAGGCAAGTTCAAGATTCTTTCGTTCCGCTCGAAGGACGCCGTCTTCAAGCCGGATCCGGGCGTCGTGCCTGATGACGATATTTGCGAGCAGTCCGGCATCACCGTGGTCAATACCGGTTTCAAGCACACCGATATGAGCGATCGCGGACCGGACAATGTGAAGACGTCGATCCAGGGCGTTCTCGACAAATTCCTGGAAGACGACAGCAAGCTGGCGCCGGTCGATACCAAAAAGATCACCGTTCCGCAGCCTGGCCCGATCGCGCAGGTCGCTCCTCCGATCAACTGACACTTTGTGATCATTGATTTGTCGCGCGTTCGTCACCGGATCGGTGGCTGCACGATTGCGTGATGCATTCTCCTGCCGGCGTTTTCACCTTGAACTGCCACATTTCGTTGGTGGCATGACATCTGCTTGTTTCAGGCAAGCAGATCGTCAACAGAGGGGACAGTCATGGCCATCAGCACGTCTTTTCGCTCTCCAGGTCTTGTGCCATCAGGTCTTGCGCCATCGATGGGCGAGCAGATCGCGCCGATGATCAGCGATGACGAATGCGTGTCGCGTCTGGCGCGCGCCGTTGCCGACCACGACGACCGTCAGTTGAATGAGGTCGCGCAACTCATCGGGCGGCTCGCGGTGCCGATCGAATAGGCGGTCGGCGCGACTTATTTTGGCGCGCGCTTCGTATGCGCAATCTCTCTCCGTATCGTCCCCGCGAAGCGGGGACCCATGCTCCCTGATTCATCGGCGTTATCGCGATAGTTGTGTTCGTCATGGCCAGGCTTGACCCGGCCATCCACGTCTTCGTCTCCGCAGTACAAAAAAAGGCGACGTGCCGAACATAAGTGAGCGTCGGAGCCGAACATTCAGGCTGTCGATGGACGCTCGATATGTGTCATTGACCGGGCTCCGATCGCGCTCCACATAAGACGGGTATTCCTTTGCGAGCTGATATGACCCGCGATCCGACCATTCCAACGAGCGGAGACAAGACCGTCGCAGGCCAGCGCGGCGCGTCGTCGGTCGCGCAATCCGATACGTCGGCCGACATCGCCGCGTTCGTCGCCAAGGCGCGCGCAATGACTCCGGGCAAGGCCGGTACCGGCCGCATGATCTTCGCGCTCGACGCCACCATGAGCCGGCAGCCGACATGGGACATGGCGTGCCAGTTGCAGGCCGACATGTTCCGCGAGGCCGGCAGCATTGGCGGACTGGCCGTGCGTCTCGTTTACTATCGCGGTCTCAACGAGTGCCGCGCCAGCGGGTGGATTTCGGACACCGCGCACCTTGCCAAACTCATGGCGAAGATCGATTGCCAGGGCGGCCAGACGCAACTCGGCCGCGTGCTGTCGGACGCGCGCAAGGAAGCCATCGCTTCGGGCGTGCGCGCCATCGTGTTCGTCGGCGATGCGATGGAGGAGAATGTGGATGCGCTGTGTGCCACCGCGGGTGAACTCGGCCTGCTGAAGGTGCCGTGCTTCATGTTCCAGGAGGGCAACGAGCCGGCGGCTGAAGCAGCGTTCCGCGAAATCGCGCGTTTGACCGGGGGGGCGTGGTGCCGTTTCGACATGGGCTCTGCGGCGCAGTTGCGCGAGCTTCTGCGGGCGGCGGCGGCTTACGCAGCGGGCGGGCGGGACGCGCTGATGCGGCTGGCGAAGAATACGTCGGGGGCGGCGGCGCTGCTCGGGCAGATGAAGTGACCTGTGGCGCCGGGGCAGGCGCGGCGTTATTTCGCAATATGTCGGCTTAACAAATCCCCGTATCGCCATAGATCAGGTATGCGTGTCGTCTCGGCACGCCGCTGAAGAACGATTTGCAAGGATGACCTGATTCCCATGCCGACCCTGATCGCAGGCATTGTCGCCGTCGCGCTGATCTATGTTGCCCTCAACGTCATCAAGGGCGCAGATCCGAAGTGGCTCGCGAAGATCGTTCGGGGCGGCGGCGGCGTGGTGACGCTGGCGGCCGCGGCGTTCATCGGAATCAGGGGCGAACTGGCCGTGGCAATCCCGCTCGGCATTTTCGGCGCGGGCCTGCTCGGCTGGTCGCCGTTCGGGGCGCAACTCGGCTCCGCGTGGGGCAACTACGGCCCCGGCGCGTGGAAGTCACAGGGGCAGAAGTCCCAGGTACGGTCCCAGTTTATAGAGATGACGCTCGACCACGACACCGGTGCGCTTGAGGGGCTTATTACCGCCGGACCCGAAGCGGGGCGTGTACTGGACGACTTCACGCTCGACCAACTCATTGCTCTGGCGCGGGGGTTCGACGCGGAGAGCTGGGCTCTTCTTGAAAGTTATCTGGACCGCCGGTTTCCCGCCTGGCGTGAGCACGCGCAGGGCGAAGGGACAGGCGGGGGTGGTCGCGAGGATCGCCGTGCGTCGTCGAGTGGAAAAATGACGACGGAGGAGGCCTATCAGATCCTTGGCCTGAAGCCGGGAGCGGGGCGCGATGACATCAGCCGGGCGCACCGTGGACTCATGAAGAAACTTCATCCCGACCAGGGGGGCTCGACGTATCTCGCTGCCCGGGTGAACGAAGCCAAGGACACTCTTCTTCGCAATCATCACTGACTCCAGCACGCAACATCACGCCACAAACTGCGAGCAGCTCTTTCCTCTGTGTTGAATGCCCCTGCGGGCGCCCGCCGTTGTCCGGCGTGATCGTTCCCACGATTAAGGTTTTAGAGACCAAATCTTGAAAAATGGTTGCACGCGCGGAGCCGCAACAAAGAAAAAGCCCGCGGCAGAACCGCGGGCTTTGTCGTGGGACGATCCGGTTGAGCCGATCAGTTCCTGATGGCGATGCAGGAGATGTCGGAGCGCTTCAGCGTGCGGCAGGCGGCTTCGGCGGAATCCTGATTGAGGCCTGCGAAGCGCGCGCGATAGAGCGTCTTGTTGCCCTTCGACACCGTTTCGGTGAACGGGTCGGCATCGCTGAGCAGGCGGCTTGCGCTGCCGCGGGCCGCATCGAGCCGCTGGCGTGCTTCGCCTTCGCTTTCAAGCGCACCGACCTGAATGATCCAGCCCGAGCGCGCAATGGCCTTGATCGCGCCGTTGTGCTGCATGGTCTGGGTAGGCTGCTGCACTGGTTGTGCGGCGGCCTGCTGGACAGGCTGGCGGGCAGGCTGCTGCTGTGGCGCCGACGAGGTCTGAAGGGCGATCGCCTGCGCGCCGAGCGTGGTGGGCGGCGTTCCGCGCGGGTTGGGATCTGCGTAGGCGAGGGTTTGTGCAGGAGGCGTCGCCGACGAGGACGGCGTACCGATGACAACCTGTCCGATGCCGTTGCTGGTGTTCGGCTGGGCCGGAAGCGGAGCGGGGAAATCGTTGCGCGGCTGGGCATAAGCCACAGGCCACGGTTCCGAACGTGGATCGGCCTGCCGTTCGGTTCTGGATTCGGCGGGCGCTTCAGCCTTGATGTCAGCCTTCATATCGGCCTTGGCGACAACAGCCTTTGAGGTCTCCGCGACTTCAGCCTTGCGCGGCGCAGGAATAGTGCTGGTCGAAACCGGAGCCGGTGCGCCCGGCGCTGCCGAAGCGACCTTGGTCTGCCCCATCCGGACCTGAACGGTTCTGACGCGTACCGGCGTCATCGGTTCGGCCGATCCGGGAATGGTGGCGATGGCCTGTGAGGAAATCACGCCGCTGGTCAGCGGAGCGGGAGCGGGCTTGTCCTGCGTGTCCGCGACAGCCTTGACGGGCGCACGGGGTGTGGGAAGCGGAACGGGCTCCGGCGCGGTAGACGCAACCTTGATCGCGCCTTGCACCTGAACGACGGGGCGGGACTTCGTCTCGACATTGCTGTCGGTGTCGCCGTCATCTGCGCTGGCGAGCCGGGTGTCGCCGCCGCGTTCGGTGATGGCTGCGACGGTGCGGCGGGTGGCGGCTTCATCGAGATGTTCGGCGAGCAGGTTGCGCATGATCGCGTCGCGCGAACCGCCGCTGCGGCCGCCCATCACGACACCAACCACATGCCGGTTGCCACGCTTCATCGAGGTGACGAGGTTGAAACCGGACGCGCGCGTGTAGCCGGTCTTGATGCCGTCCACGCCTTCGACGCGGCCGAGCAGCTTGTTGTGATTGCGGATCGAGCGGCCCTTGTAGTTGAAGGCCTCGGTCGCGAAGTAGCGGTAGTATTTCGGGAAGCGGTCCTGAATGGCGCGGCCGAGCGTGGCCTGATCGCGCGCGGTGGTGACCTGCGTGTCGTCCGGCAAGCCGGATGCGTTCTTGTAGACCGTCTTGCTCATGCCGAGCGCGCGCGCCTTGCGCGTCATCGCCTTGGCGAAATCATCTTCATCACCGGCGATGGCTTCCGCGATGACCACGGCTGCGTCGTTGGCGGAGCGGGTCACGAGGCCCTTGATGGCGTCTTCAACGCGGATCGACTGGCCTGGCCGCAAGCCGAGCTTGGTCGGGGCCTGCTGCGACGCATGGACCGACACGTCCATCTGGGTGTCGAGTTTCATCTTGCCGCTCTCCAGCCGCTCGAACAGCATGTAGAGCGTCATGATCTTGGTGAGCGAAGCGGGATGGCGCAGGCTGTCGGCGCTGGAGGCCTGCAGGGTGCTGCCGGAATTGGCGTCGACAATGATGGAGGAGAAGGCGGGGCTGTAACTCGATACGGCGGCGTGGTGGCGGTGCCGGTGGCGCCGGCGGGCATCGGCTGTGTCGATCGTGAAAGTGACGGCCACGGAGATGGTGGCGACGCCGAGAAGGCAAAGACCAAGCGTCCGTACTGACGCTGCCGATTTGACCCCAAGCATGAATTTCCCCGTCCGATTCCCAGTGTATTCGCCTCGTTCTGAGGCCAAAATTTGGTCCGGCGCTGCCTTTCTTCTTCGGCCGCGACGTCCGTGCGAAACCGCCGCTCCAGCCATTGACCGGATGCGCGTTCATCCAGTTAAGGCATTGGAGTTGCGCCGCTTTTCGGATTCCGGATCGAAAGCGAAAAGCGCAGGGAATCAAAGTAGGTGGGGACGGTTTCGAAAGGGTTAAGCAAGGGTTTCCGAAGCCGTCAGGATTTGTCTCGGATTTAAGACGATTGTGCGACGCACAAGATTCTTGACTTCTATTGTGCGTTGCACTATACGAAAGTCGTGGTTAGGGAGCCGGGTACCTCCCGGCAAGTGCAGGTCATCAAGTCTGGGAAAGGACCCTCTATGGTTAAGGTTGAAGAGTTTCAGCAGTACGGCAAAGAGCAGTTCGACGCAGCGGTTGCCTCTGCGAACACGTTCTCGAGCGGCCTTCAGTCGATCGCCAACGCATACGGCGAATACGCCAAGAAGTCGTTCGAAGACACCAAGTCGTTCGTCGAGAAGCTGTCGGGCGTGAAGTCGATCGAAAAGGCCATCGAAATTCAGACCGAATACGCGAAGACCTCCTACGAGACCTTCGTCGCCGAGTCGCAGAAGATCGGCGAGCTTTACACCGATCTCGCCAAGCAGGCTTTCAAGCCGTTCGAAGGCTTCGTCGCGAAGGTGACGCCGACCACCACCCACTAATTTCACGGTTCTCTCCACTGACGAAAAAGCCCGGCTCAATGCCGGGCTTTTTTATTGCGGTGTGGAGGGGCCGCTTTGTTATTTCGCGATGCGCAGTTTCGACAGCGCCGATCCGATCGAACTGAACGCCGTGTTGATGCCGCTGGCGCTCGTGGTCGCGAAGTAGTTGCTGCTGCCGCTGGCGCAGTACGACATCACGCTCGATGTGTTGTCGTTGGCCGTGTTCACCTGGATCGTATAGATCGTGATACCCGAGGCCTTGGCGTTATCGCACAGAAGCCTCTGGCGTGCGTCGATCTCCGATGCGCTCGAACTGGTGCGGTTCTGCGTGTTGTCGCCGTCGGACAGCAGGATCACGGCCTTCGTGTACTTGTAGTTGGCATCCTCCGGAGGAGCGTTGAAAGGGTCCTGTTGCAGCAGCGACAGCCAACCCCACGCCATGCCGATCGCCTGGTTGGTGTTGCCCTGCGGCTGCATCGCATCGACTTTGTTCTTCAACGCCGTCCAGTCATAGGTCAGAGGCAGGATCGACGTCGGGCAGTCGGAGTAGTTCTCCGCCGGAAACTGCGTGTTGCGATCGGAGATATTGTTTGCAGTCGCCTTTGTATTAAAGGGGGCCGTACTCAACGTATCGTATGCTGTCGGAGTATCGACACGATCCGAAACGCAGCCGGTCCATCCGTTGGATGACGTCGCCGTCCAGTTGTCGCCGCCCTTATTGGTACAGTCGGTCTGGGTCAGGAAGCCCAACGTCGTGGAGCCCCACCATCCCGCTGACTTGGTGCATGTTCCAAGATCCCAGCGGAGCCATTTTGCAGACTTGTTGGACGTATCGACGTTGACGTCCTTGGCAAAGGGCACGATCGAAACATAGACGTCGCCATTGGTCTTCGCTGCGGACTGCAACTGATCGAGAAGACTCTTCGCGGCAGTCTTCAGGGCGGTCATCTTGCCGGCACTGGCCATCGAGCCGGTATTGTCGAGCGCCAGCGCGACGCGCAGCTTGGTCGTTCCCCAGACCGTGGTCGAACTCGCACCGAAGTCGATGGCAGGATAGCCGATGACCCGCATGAAATCGGTGTTCATCGACGCCGTACCGTTCAGAACGATTTTGGAGCCCTGGCTGGCGCTGTTGGTGTAGGTCGCGGTGACGACGACACCCTGCGCCTCGGGGTGCTTGTAGAGTGAATTGAAGTAAATCTGCGCCTTCTGGTTGATTTCAGCCGCGCTCAGGCCCGTCGCATCCTTCGAGATCATCAGGGCCGCGGTATCGAGAGCGGCCTGCATGGCGGTGCGGGCGTTATTGACGCGGGCATAGTCGATCGCTGTGCCGACGCTGACCAAGATCGGAACGATCGCGATGCCAAAAAGGACGGCGACGTTGCCGCCGTCTGCGCGGCGGAAGCGGGCGAGCAATCCCAGGGCCCGGCTGAAAATCGATGCATCATTCATGGCGTCACCAGAAAAATGAGGTTCTGGGACGCGGATAGGCCGGAGGCGTGAAGAGGTAGTAAAATGCTGCGATGAATAACGGGTGCACCTGACGAGAAGGCGGCCGGCCGCGCATTCAGCGCGGTTTCATTCTTAAGGGAGGGTTGCCCGTTTCGCTCGAATTTTATCGGTTCAGCGCCCAAAAGAGCGGTGGCGGAAGGCCGGGGACGCTTGAAAATCGATGCAATGTTCATGGCGATCACCAAAAAATGGGTCATGCCATGTGATAGGTGCGGGCGATGAAGGGGCGGTAAAAGTTGCGGCCAATCTACGTAAAATGCCCCATAAAGTGCCGCTGACAGGCTGTAATCGGCGCAAATGCTGAATGGTGTTCCAACGATCTTCAGCGAATTTGGCGTGAATTGACGGCAATTGCATTAACCACGTGCAATCGCCGCAGCCTCGCAACGCTGTCTTTTCTGTACGGTTTCGGGCGGTAATGGCCTGCTTGCGGGCAGGCCAAGGGCGACCCATATTGTTAATGTAATCGGAGGCGATTTGCTGTGGGCAAAGCGCCATTTCTGGGGATTTCGAACTCTCAAGCCATGCTGCAATTGTCTTCATACCTGGAACCAGTCGCGGCGCCTCAGGCGGCCGGCGAGCAAGCCGCCAGCGTCAGCCCGCGAATGAGCAAGGATGATAACGGCAACAGCGGGCGCAGTGGCCCCGGCACGTCCGTTATTACCAAGGTCAAGCCGAAGACCAAGAAACCGAACCTGTATCGCGTCCTGATCCTGAACGACGACTACACGCCGATGGAGTTCGTCGTCCACGTTCTAGAGAAGTTCTTTAACAAGGACGTTGAAGCCGCGACCACGATCATGTTGCATGTCCATCATCACGGCATCGGCGAGTGTGGCGTTTTTACATACGAAATCGCCGAAACCAAGGTGACGCAGGTGATGGACTTTGCACGAAAACATCAGCATCCTTTGCAATGCGTGATGGAAAAGAAGTAGCCTTTGAGTCGATCCGGCGATGCCGCCGGAACATGGAACAACACAGACAGGTTGCAGGAACTGATCAAGCCGGACCGGACCACAAAACGATCGAATGACATGGCGGGGGCCATAAGGGACGCGAATGCCGACTTTCTCTCAGAGCCTTGAACAATCCCTGCACCGCGCGCTGGCTATCGCTAACGAGCGCCACCATCAGTACGCGACGCTCGAGCATCTGCTGCTTTCGCTGATCGACGACTCCGACGCCGCCGCCGTGATGCGTGCGTGCAGCGTCGATCTCGACAAGCTGCGCGGCAGCCTGGTCAACTATCTCGAAACCGAATTCGAAAATCTGGTGGCGGAAGGCGCGGACGACGCCAAGCCGACGGCCGGATTCCAGCGCGTCGTGCAGCGTGCGGTGATTCATGTGCAGTCGTCCGGCCGCGAGGAAGTTACTGGGGCCAATGTGCTGATCGCGATCTTCGCGGAGCGCGAAAGTCATGCGGCGTATTTCCTGCAGGAGCAGGACATGACCCGCTACGACGCGGTGAACTACATCAGCCATGGCATTGCGAAGCGGCCCGGCGTGTCCGAGGCGCGGCCTGTGCGCGGCGTCGACGAGGAAGCCGACACCAAGGGCAACGACGATTCCAAGAAGAAGGGTGAGGCGCTCGATACCTATTGCGTCAACCTCAACAAGAAGGCGCGCGACGGCAAGATCGATCCGGTGATCGGCCGCCACGCCGAAATCAACCGCGCCATTCAGGTGCTGTGCCGCCGCCAGAAGAACAATCCGTTGTTCGTCGGCGAGGCGGGCGTCGGCAAGACTGCGATCGCCGAAGGTCTTGCCAAGCGCATCGTCGACAGCGAAGTGCCGGAAGTGCTGGCAGCGTCCACCGTGTTCTCGCTGGACATGGGCACGCTGCTCGCGGGCACGCGCTATCGCGGCGACTTCGAGGAGCGACTCAAGCAGGTCATCAAGGAACTCGAAGCGCATCCCAATGCGATCCTGTTCATCGACGAAATCCATACGGTGATCGGCGCGGGCGCGACCTCGGGCGGGGCGATGGACGCATCCAATCTGCTGAAGCCGGCGCTGGCGTCCGGCACCATCCGCTGCATGGGGTCCACCACCTACAAGGAATACCGTCAGCACTTCGAGAAGGACCGCGCGCTGGTGCGCCGGTTCCAGAAGATCGACGTCAACGAGCCGACGGTGGATGACGCCATCGGCATCCTCAAGGGCCTCAAGCCGTATTTCGAGGACTATCACAAGCTGAAATACACCAACGAGGCCATCGAGGCCGCGGTGAACCTGTCTGCGCGTTACATCCACGACCGCAAGCTGCCGGACAAGGCGATCGACGTGATCGACGAATCCGGCGCGGCGCAGATGCTGGTGCCCGAGAACAAGCGCAAAAAGACCATCGGCATCAAGGAAATCGAAGTGACCATCGCGACGATGGCGCGGATTCCGCCGAAGTCGGTCTCGAAGGACGATGCCGAGGTGCTGAAGCATCTCGAACAGACGCTGAAGCGCACCGTGTTCGGTCAGGACAAGGCCATCGAGGCGCTGTCGGCGTCGATCAAGCTCGCCCGCGCGGGTCTGCGCGAACCGGAAAAGCCGATCGGCTCTTACCTGTTCTCAGGCCCGACCGGCGTCGGCAAGACCGAGGTCGCCAAGCAACTGGCGGCGTCGCTCGGCGTCGAACTGATCCGCTTCGATATGTCGGAGTACATGGAGCGGCATACCGTGTCGCGCCTGATAGGCGCGCCTCCGGGCTATGTCGGTTTCGACCAGGGCGGTCTGCTGACCGATGGCGTGGACCAGCATCCGCATTGCGTGGTGCTGCTCGACGAAATCGAGAAGGCGCATCCGGATCTCTACAACGTGCTGTTGCAGATCATGGATCACGGCAAGCTGACCGACCATAACGGCAAGCAGGTCAACTTCCGCAACGTCATCCTAATCATGACCACCAACGCGGGCGCCGCCGACATGGCGAAGGCTGCGTTCGGTTTCACGCGCAGCAGGCGGGAAGGCGAGGATCACGAGGCGATCAACCGGCAGTTCGCGCCGGAGTTCCGCAACCGTCTGGATGCGATCGTGTCGTTCGCGCATCTGAACCCGGACGTGATCGGCATGGTGGTCGAGAAGTTTGTGCTTCAGCTCGAAGCCCAGCTCGCGGACCGCGATGTGACCATCGAACTCTCCGAGCCCGCCAAGGCGTGGCTGGTGCAGGAAGGCTATGACGAACAGATGGGTGCGCGGCCGATGGCGCGTGTCATCCAGGAGCACATCAAGAAGCCGCTGGCGGATGAAGTGCTGTTCGGCAAGCTGAAGGGCGGCGGCCATGTCCGCGTCGTGCTCATCAAGGACGAGCAGGGCCCGGAAGCTGGTAAAGACAAGATCGGCTTCGAGTTTGTCGAAGGCCCGGTCACGCCGAAGCCTGAGAAACTGCCCGGGACGCGCAAGCGGACCGCCTCACGCAAGCCGAAGGGTGGCGATGGCGGTTCGAAAAGCCCGGCCAAGCCGCTGGCGAAGGTCTGAGCGCGAAGCTCTGGTTCCGTGACAATGAAAACCCGGCGATCGCACGATCGCCGGGTCTTTGTTTGCACGCAGCGAAATTAAAACCGTTTCAGCGCGGCGATAATCGGAAGGAACGTCGCATTGATAACTTTGGCGGCCTCCGAGGCGACCATGATGGCGGTCAATGCGACCAATGCCGTGACAATGACATACTGCGCCGTTGCGATGGCGATCAGCGGCTTCAGCAACGCGCGAGTTGCTCGCTTTAGCCCATCGCGCGGGGGCGGTGCCGCGACGACGAAGTCATCTGGAAAGTCGCTCGTGTCATCGGCGGGACAATCGGCATCGTGCGTTTGCGCAGATGTGACGTCGTGCGCCGTGCCATCCGGCGCGAAAGCCAATTTGGTGTCTGCGATCTCGTCACTCATCCCGGCGCTTTCGATGTCTGTTCACCCTAAGCTGGAGGTGGAGACGAGGCCATGACGGGCGGTGGAAAGGTTTCGTTAACGTAAACGGTTTGGCGAACAGGCATGCGCGATGCGGCAACATCCTCGTCCGATGGATAAGGGATCTTCAGCAAGCTGCTTCGGATATTCAGTTTTCCGGACTCGCTGCGCAGTTTCGCTCGCACCGATCCGCTTTTCGACACTCTCGTCTGACAAATGGTCCCGATGAAACGACGGTTCCTGATGAAGCGGCTGGCGTGTCTGGTTGCCGGTGTGGCGCTGCTGGCGATGCCGCAGATCGCGCACGCAGACGAACCGGATTCGCCCGCACCGGCGGCTGAGACAAAGCCCGCCGATCCGGCGCCAGCTGCCGCCACGGCGAAGGACGCTGATGCGCGCGAGGCGATGTGCCTGATGATCGAGTCCGCTGCATCGGCCCATGATCTGCCGCTGGAATTCTTCGCCCGCGTCATCTGGCAGGAGAGCCGGTTCCAGCCCGATGCGGTGGGGCCGGTGACGCGCAACGGCCAGCGGGCGCAGGGCGTCGCGCAATTCATGCCGGGCACGGCCAGCGAGCGCCGTCTGCTCGATCCGTTCGATCCCGTGCAGGCGCTGCCGAAGTCGGCCGAGTTCCTGCGCGAACTGCGCGATCAGTTCGGCAATCTCGGACTTGCGGCGGCGGCCTATAATGCCGGGCCGCGGCGCGTGCAGGAATGGATCGCCGGTACGGGCTACATGCCATCCGAGACGCGCAACTATGTCTTCGCAATCACCGGTGCCTCGGTGGAGGATTGGGCGGCTGCCGGCAAGGAAGGCAAGGTCAAGGATCGCGCTGCACCGGGCGGTTGCCGCGAATTGATGGCGCTGCTGCGGCGCGCGCCGAACCCGTTCATCACGGAGCTTGAACAGCGCGTGAAGCTCGGCGCGGCGATGCCGTGGGGCGTGCAACTCGCCGCCGGTTTTTCGCGCGACAGGGCGCTTGCGGCCTACGCCCGCTCCATGAAGCGGCTGAGCGCTGTGATCGGCGACCGCGATCCCAGTATTTTGAGTTCGATCTTCCGCAGCCGCGGCACGCGCACGTTCTATCAGGTGCGGGTCGGGGCGGATACGCGCGCCGCCGCGAACGACCTGTGCGACCGCATCAAGCGCGCGGGGCAGGCGTGTATCGTTCTGAAGAACGCACAGGGACGCGGCTGACACCGCGCGCCTGCGGCTGCAAATGCGCGAGCGCACTGAATCTCGTGTGACGGTTAACGGCCGCGCCAATCAATGCGCGCAAGAAACTCAATAATTACAGGGGTTTTTTACATTCGCGCGCGGCGTCTTATGCTCAACGAAATGCTAACGGCATCGCGACCATTTGACTTTAAGTTTTGCGAAACCGTTTTCCACTCATCTGGACCGGTACAGCGGAACATTTTTCCGCGTCACCGCCAGGAGGCTGTCGTGCTGACATTCGGAATGATCGGTCTTGCGTTCGCGGCGTTGTGCGTGCTCGGCACGCTGTCGTCGTCCGTGCGCGAGCCGTCGATCTGATCCATTTGACTCGCGGTGCTAAGCCCGGCTGCAAGAGACGCATGCTGCGCAGACGGCCGCGTGACGCATTTTCGCGTCGCTGCATCCTGAAAATGGCGGGCGCCGTCTCTTGACGGCAGGGTCGTTTCACCCGCGTGATGAATCAGGCGATTCATCGGTATAGCTTTCCCTTGGCACTTCCAGCTCTCGATTCCCCGAAATGGCAAAGCGCGTCCGCGGCCTTCGCGCTCGGCGTGAAATCCGCGCTGTCGTCGATTCTGGCGCTGGTGCTGTTCGGCACCTTCATCGGCGTCGGCGCTTTCGCGCATGACACCGGCTTTACGCTGGGATGGGCCTTGGCCAGCACGGTGCTGGTCTGGGCGGGACCTGCGCAAATCATCCTGATCTCGACATCTCACGCCGGGGCCTCGCTGCTGGAATCGGCGCTGGCCGTGACCGTCAGCGCGATCCGTCTGCTGCCGATGGTGGTGGCCGTGCTGCCGTTGCTGCGTTCGCCCGACACCAAGATGCGCCAGCTCGCGCTGCCGGCGCACCTGACGGCGGTGACCGTGTGGGTCGAGGGCTTCCGTTTGCTGCCGCATGTGCCGCGCGAACGGCGGATCGCCTTCATCAACGGGCTCGGCTGCGCGCTGGTGTTCCTCAGCTGTGTTGCGACGACGATCGGCTACGGCCTCGCGGCCAATCTGCCGCCGCTGCTGGCCGCCGCGATCCTGGCGCTGACGCCGCTGACATTCCTGATGTCCACGGCACGGAACGCCAACCGGCTGGTGGACAAGCTCGCGCTGGCGTTCGGGCTTGCACTCTATCCGCTGGTGCAATTGCTGCACACCGGCGTGGACATCATGATCTGCGGGGTGACCGCCGGCACCCTGGCCTTTGGCATTCATCGCTGGAGGAAGCGCAGATGACCGGGCTTTTCGGTGACGGACATGCCATCGCGTTGCTGCTGCTCGCGGGTTTTCTTTCGAACGAGGTCTGGCGCGTGATCGGCCTCGTCATCGGCGGCGGCATCGACGAGGGATCTGAGTTTCTGGTCTGGGTGAGGGCGGTCGCCGTCGCGATTCTCGCCGGCGTCATCGCGCAGATTCTGATTTCGCCGCCCGGCGCGCTGGCGACGGTGCCGGACGTGGTGCGCTATGGCGCGGCCGTGGTGGGCTTCGCGGTTTATCTGGCGGCGCGAAAGTCGGTTTTCGCCGGCGTGGTCGCAGGCGAGATCGTCATTCTCGGAAGCAAATGGTGGATTGGCTAAACCACCTTCGGAAAATCAATCCTTCAACGCAGCGATGATCCGCGTGGCGTGATCTTCCAGCACCTTGACGTCTTCCTTGCGGCTCGCCGGTGGCAGCAGCGCGACGCCTTCCATCCGGGGCATGATGTGCACATGCAGATGGAATACGACCTGTCCGCCAGCCTGCTCGCTGAATTGCTGCAAGGTGATGCCGTCGGCGTTGAATGCCTTTTTGCTGGCAATGGCGATTTTCTTCGCGGTGCGGATGACATGCGCGAGGCTATCCGGCGCGATGTCCAGAATGTTACGCGCCGGGGTCTTCGGGATCACCAGCGTATGGCCGGGCGAGCGCGGCATGATGTCGAGAAACGCGAGCGTATGTTCGTCCTCGTAAACCTTGTGGCAGGGCAACTCGCCGCGCAGGATTTTCGCAAAGATGTTGTTGGTGTCGTAAGCCGTCATGAGCGCCTCGAAATGAACAGCGTGAACAATCGCTGCGAAGACCGGCGCGGTCAAGCGCAAGAAATCCTGTCGTCTAGTCTTCGCCGTCTTTCTTGCGGAACGGTCCGGCGTCGGTCAGTTCGCGCACCGCCTCCTGCACATAACCGCGCTCGTGCTTGAGATAGTCGCGCACGGCGCGGCGCAGCGCCGGATCGGCGATATAATGCGCGGAGTAGGTGGTCTGCGGCAGGTAGCCGCGCGCGATCTTGTGTTCGCCCTGCGCGCCGGCCTCGACGCGCTTCAGTCCGCGCCGGATCGCAAAATCGATGGCCTGATAATAGCAGACCTCGAAATGCAGGAACGGATGATGCTCGACCGCGCCCCAGTGACGGCCGAACAGCGTGTCCGATCCGATGAAGTTGATCGCGCCTGCGATCCACTGGCCGTCGCGCTTCGCCATCACCAGCAGCACGTCGTCCGGCATGGTCTCGCCGATCTGGTCATAGAACGCGCGGGTGAGATAAGGCCGGCCCCATTTGCGTGAGCCGGTCTCCATGTAAAACTCGAAAAAGGCATCCCATGCGTCCGGCGTGATGTCGCCGCCGGTGAGGGGATGAATGGTGATGCCGTTGGCCAGCGCGTCCCGGCGCTCACGGCGGATCGCCTTGCGGTGGCGCGAGGCCAGCGTGGCGAGGAAATCCTCGAAGGTGCCGTAGCCGTCGTTGCGCCAGTGAAACTGCTGGTCGGTGCGTTGCAGGAATCCGTGCGCGGCGAGGAATGTCCATTCGTCTTCGCGCGCGAAGGTGACATGCACCGATGAGGCCTGGGTCGCGCCGCAGAGCGCGACCAATCCGGCTGCCAGCGACTCACGGACACGCGGTGCATCCGCGCTTTCGCGCACCAGTAGCCGAGGCCCGGTGGCCGGCGTGAACGGAACGGTGGCTTGCAGTTTCGGATAATAGCTGCCGCCGGCGCGGGCATAGGCGTCGGCCCAGCCGTGGTCGAACACGTATTCGCCCTGCGAATGATTTTTCAGGTAGCACGGCACGATGCCGACGGCCTTGCCGCCGATCCGCGCGATCAGGTGGCGCGGCGCCCAGCCGGTGCGCGCGATGGCAGAGCCTGACTCTTCCAAAGCAGCAAAAAAGGCGTGCGTCACAAACGGATTGTAGCTGCCATCTGAATTGGCACACGCATTCCACTCATCGGCCGTGATCTGGCCGATGGAGGACACCGCTTCAAGAGTGATTTCGCAGGGATCCGTCAAAGGGGGAGAGTACCGTGGCCGTGAGAAAACCGAAACCGTTCAGCATTATAGATCGGCCTTCGCGCGGATGACTTCAAGTATCTGGCATCGCGCCTTTCGGCCTACTCTGGGATGAACCCCTCGAAGGTCATCTGGTCGGCGTAACGGGAGGTGCGCGCGCGCTGTTCCGGTGTTCGCACCGTCCATGTCACAAGCGCGCAGCCGAAGATGTTGCGCGCAATCCAGGGCGCGGGCGCGGGCAAATCATCGACCCGGTAGCTGACAAAATGCGGCTGCGTCCGGAAGGCATGGCGCAATCCGGTCATCTCGCGGGTTATCGCAGGTGGCAGTTGCTTCCATTCGCCCTCGGTATAGCGCCGTTCCGCGACGATGCCGCGCGGCAGATGGGGCATCAGTTCGCGCAGCGCCATCACCTGGGCGGGATCGAACGACATTGCCGCCACGGGGCCGGCGTAGCTGGCGAGAACCTCAGCCATTCGTGTCACCAGCGTCCGGTCGCCATCGAAGCGGCTTTTCACTTCAAGCACCAGCGGCACGCGGCCGGCGACGCGCGCGCAGAGGTCGCCGAGCGTCATCATGTGTTCCGCCGTGTGCTTGAAACCCACCTGCCTGAGTTGTGCGGCGGTCAACGCGCGCAGCTCGCCGCTGCCCTGGGTGAGGCGACCTAATTCGTAGTCGTGATGCACCATCGCTTCGCTGTCGGCGGTGGGTTGCAGATCGACCTCAATGGCGAAGTTGCCTGCGACCGCAGCGTCTATCGCCGACGGCATGTTCTCGATGATGCCGCGCGCGCGGTCGTGCAAGCCGCGATGCGCGATGGGTCGCGCCGTCAGCCAGCCGGGCGCGCGGGACATCATGGTGCTATTTTTTGGAGCATGATGCTCAGGCTACCTCGAAGATGCCTTCGACTTCGACTGCGGCGTCAGAGGGAAGGGCGGCAACGCCAACCGTGGTGCGGGCATGGCGGCCCTTGTCGCCGAAAGCCGCCACCATCAGATCCGACGCGCCGTTGAGCACCTTCGGACCATCGAGGAAGTCCGGCGTCGCATTGACGAAACCACCGAGGCGCACAACGCGCGCCACCTTGTCGAGATCGCCCAGCGCCATCTTCACCTGAGCCAGCAGGTTGATCGCGCAGCCGCGCGCGGCGGCGGCGCCTTGTTCGACGGTCACGCCCGCGCCGAGCTTGCCCTTCGCAATCAGTTTGCCTTCCGGCGTGTTGCAGACCTGGCCGGAGACGAACAGCAGGTTTCCGGTGCGCACAAAGCCGACATAATTTGCCACCGGCGCATTGGGTTCATGCAACTCGACACCCAGCGCGCTCAACTTCTGCTCGACCGTTCCCGCCATATTTTTCCCCGATATTGTGCTTGATGTTTGCCCGTAATCGTAATGAAGTCCCGCATGTTGGGCGCGTCATATTTCGCCCATCGTGGTGGCACATGCAAGCGCGCGGAAACGGCGATTTTTGCTGCTGAAGTGAAGAGATTTCGCTGGTCTGCCCCGGTTGCGGCGCAATGCTGCGGCTATTATCCTTTGATTCTCATATTTTAAGGAGACGCCATGCGTCGCGCGCGCCGGATTTCAGGTTGTGGACCGATTGCCTTGCTGGTGTCAGCTGCTTTTCTCGCACCGGGTATAAATACCGTTCAGGCAGCGCCGGCGGTTTCGTTTCTCGCGCATCAGGCGGTTTACGATCTGAGCCTGAAGTCGTCGCGGGGCGGCGCCAGCGTCAACAGCGCGCGGGGCCGCATCCTGTACAATTTTGCCGGCAGCGCCTGCGAAGGCTACTCCACCGAATTCCGGCAAGTGTCGCAAATCGACACCGGCGAGGACAAGACCACGACGAGCGATCTGCGCTCGACGAGTTGGGAAGACGCCGCAGGCAAGACCTATCGTTTCAAGATCGACACCCGCATGAACGACACCGCCACGTCGTCGGTGGATGGCATCGCGGAGCGCGACGGCAAGACCATCAAGGTTCAGCTGAAGCAGCCCAAGGTGAAAACCTTCACCATCGACGGCGCGGTTTTTCCGACAGAACAGGTCAAGCTCATCATCGAAGCCGCGCGCGAGGGCAAATCGCTGCTCGAACTCGTGGTCTACGATGGCTCAGACGACGGCGAGAAGGTCTACAACACGCTGACCGTGATCGGGCAGCCGATCCCGGGCACCAAGGCGCCGGTGACGCCGGATGCCGCGACCGGCAACGAGGCCTTCAAGTCGCAGACGCGCTGGCCGGTCACCGTCAGCTATTACGATCGCGCGGCGCAGTCCTCCAAGTCGGGCGAGCAGACGCCGGTCTATGCCATGTCCTTCGAATTGTATGAGGACGGAGTCTCGCGCGCTCTGGTGCTGGACTACAACGACTTCGTCATCGCAGGCGCCATGGGCAAGATCGACATCAAGGAAACCAAGCCTTGTAAGTAGAACGCCCGCGAGCAGGGCGGCGCGCCGTCACTCTCCCTTCGCCGGTCCGTCATAGGCAATGCCGCGCATCACCGCGGCGTTGCCGAATTTCTTGCGGACGTTGTCCATCGCGCGTTCGGCGTGGGCCGTGCGCCGGTCCAGCAAGTCCTGGTCGTCGGCTTCCGCGCCTGGCTTGAGCGCGCTGACGCCCGCGCCGATCAGCCGGAATGCGGTGCCGTCGATCTCGCGGCCAAGCATTTCGCGCACGGTGGCGAAGATGCGCGTGGCGAGCTGCGTCGGCACCTGAATGGATTGCGAGCGCGTGCGTTGCCTGAAATCCGCGGTCTTGAGCTTCAGCGTGATGGTCGAACCGGAGAGATCGCCGCTTTTAAGGCGTGACGACACTTTTTCGCATAACCGCCACAGGATTTTCTCCAGCGTTGCGAAATCCCGCACGTCGGTTCCCAGCGTCGTCTCATTCGAGATGGTCTTGGCGCCGCGGTCCGCAACGACCTTCCGGTCGTCGATGCCGCGCGCCAGCCGCCACAGCCGCCGCCCTTCGGGGCCGAACTGCTTCATCAGGTCGGTCTCGTCCGCGTGCTGCAAATCCTTGATAAGGCGGAAGCCCCGCTGCGACAGTTTCTCCTGCGACGCAGGGCCGACGCCATAGATGAATCCCACGGGCCGGTCGGCCAGCATCCCGCGTGCCTCGTCCTGATCCAGCACGGCGAAGCCACGCGGCTTGTCGAGGTCGGAGGCGATCTTGGCCAGAAACTTGTTCGCCGACAGTCCGACGGACACGGTGATTCCGATATCGCGCTCCACCTGCGAGGCAAACCGCGCAAGCACCTTCGCGGGGATCATGCCGTGCACGAGCGTGGTGCCGCTCAGATCGAGAAATGCTTCGTCGATGGACAGCGGCTCGACCAGTGGCGTCAGCGCCATCATCGCCTGACGCACCTCGCGGCCAACGCGGACATATTTCGCCATGTCAGGATAAACGACAACAGCCGAGGGACACAGGTCTAGCGCCTTGAACATCGGCATCGCCGAGCGCACGCCATAGGTGCGCGCGATGTAGCACGCCGCCGAGACGACGCCGCGCTTGCCGCCGCCGATGATCACGGGCTTGTCGGCGATGTCCGGATTGTCGCGCTTCTCGACCGTGGCGTAGAACGCATCGCAATCGATGTGGGCGAGCGTCAACGCGCCCAGCGCGCGGTGCCGGACAAGGCGGGGAGAACCGCATTCCGCGCAGCGCGGGGCTTTGGCCGTGGCGTCCGACAGGCAGTCACGGCAGAACCCCGGCGAATCGGTGGGCGGGCGGTCGCTCAATGCGTCACTCCCAGCGTGGCTCCAGAACCTCGCGTGCGTTTGCGACAGCCTGCGGCGTCAGTTGCGAGGCGTCGGCGAAAGCCTTCACGGTCGCGTCATCACGCACGATGAAATCCAGCACGCCGGCGAGGAACTTCGGGTCGGAGGCGGCGGTTCGCAACGTTTGCGGTCCGATACCGCTCTCGGTCAGGAACATCCCTAGCCGTTCCGGGTCCGACGCAAGGAAGGAGAGGGCCTGAATCGCAACAAATTCAGCAGCTTCCTGAGGGGTTGAAGGGCCTTTTGTCATTGATCGCGTTTGCCTTTCCGTAACCTATCGTCTCTAAGTTCCGGGGACTTTTTGTATCGCGTTGTATCTGCGTGAGAAATTCGAGATCGTTGCCCTAGATAGCCGCTATTGGCTCAGTGTATTTCATTTTGTATCTTTCTATCTTCTGGTTTGTATCTCAAAAACGCGCCCAAACGGGGCGTTTGCGCTCACGTTTTCGCAGGTGTTTTTTGCTCGCAAACCGGCAGCGACGTGTTCAACCGCGAAGCGATCTCGGCCGCCATATCTTGATGCGCGCAGGTGCAAATCGGACCACTTTCCGTGCGCCGATAAACGTTGTGGCCTGCGGCGACAATAGGGAAGTCTTCAGCGGTTAAAGGTCTCATTCTGCTGGCTCCAACATTCCGCCCGAGATCAGTTCCACACCAGCGGCCAAGCCCTCGGGGCAGTGGTGGCCGTAAACCCGTCGCACGGTCTCGATCGTATCACCCAGGATGCCGGCGACAATCCAGATCGGAACGCCGCGGCGAAGCATCTGAGTGGCCGCCGTGTGGCGCAGGACGTGCGGACTGACGTCCTCAACGCTGGCCAGCTTTGCGATTTTCTTGATGGCGCGCTCGATCTTCGGCATGTCGCTGTCGACGACGAAATCGCTCACCCGCTCCTTGTAAGCCCGCTTCAGGATCGGCAGCAGCGCCTTCGAGATCGGGACGCTCACGCGTCGCTTTTTGGTCTTCCGTCGGCCCGGTACGTTGTAGTGGACGACCTTCATTTCGAAGTCGACCCGGTCCCACGTCAGTTCGAGGATGGCCGTCAGACGCGCGGCGGTTTCGAGCCCGAGCCACAGAAAGCGCTCGCCGGCCGAGAGCAGGCCGTCGTCACGCAGTTTCACCGCGGCGTCGACCAGCTTTTGAATTTCGTCGACACGCAGCCAGCGGTCGCGTGGATCGCTGTCAGGCGGCAATTCGAACACCGGAATGTCACCCGGTTTGATGATCCGCTGCTTCGGCTTCACGCACCAGTTGAAGCACGCCTTCAGGATCGAGAGCTCGTATCGGATTGTCGCCGGCGCCGCGGGGCGCTTGCCGATCGTGCCGGCCGCGCGCAGCTTAATGTACTGCTCGACCTTGTCGTCGCCATCCTCGTTTTTCTCGCCGAAGGCCGTCAGCTTCAGAGCACCGAAATGCGGTTCGAGGTTTTTCCATGCGCCGTCAGGCCCCGTGCTCGTGACGTTGTTCTTCTCGACGTGCCGTTTGAAGTATTCGCCCCAAAGCTCGGCGGTCGTGAACGTGGCGCCGCCGTTGGCGTCCTGCTGTTCGCCGATCAGCCAGTGCGCGAAGAAAGTCTGCGCTTTAGTCTCTTCTTTCTGACCAGTGCTAAGACGCTTCGATCGTCGCCCTTCGGTCCAATGAATGTAGAAGCTGCCGTTGTCGGCTTGTCGCAAGGTGTATGACGGCATTTGATACGCTCCTTGTAAATGGCGAGGTCGTCTTCGCTGATCGTGGGCGGCCGTCCCGGCAGCCATGTTATTTGTTTCGTGTATCGCAGCCTGCGCACTCGCTCGACCGAGCAGCGCAGATCCGCGGCGACTTCGGCCTCAGTCAGTTGCTTTGGCATCTTCAGCTTCGAGCAGGCCCAGGATTTTGATCGCGAGCGACGTCGACACCAGCCTGTTAATGCGCAGCCAGGCCGACTTCGGGTCGCCCGGGCTCACTCGCATGTCGATTTCGGGGTTGTCCTTCTCGATCGCGCTTTCGGTGTAGTTCGGCAGCAGAAGTTCGGGTTTTGTGTCGAGCGCCTTCGCCAGTGCGGCGAGATTGTCCGGGCTCGGCAGCGAAGCGCCGCGCAGATAGACAGAAATAGCGTTGCGTGGGAGGTTGGCTTTTCGCGCAAGATCGGCCTGGCGCCAGCCCTTCTCGATCATCAGTTTGTACAACCGTCTGGCGAACTCTTCCTTAGCTAGATGCTTCGGAACAAGACGCGTCGGCGCTGCTTTCGCGCCGGAAACATGCGTTCTGTACGATTTAGCCATCTTGCGATGCCCTTCTACACATTAAGTCGGGTATACCTTGTATGCCCGTTGTATGTCTGTTTAGATGGGGGCATGACATACGTCAAGTGCGTTTGTTGGGCGCTTAAAGAAAGGTGGTGAAAAATAAATTGAAACCCGTTCTGTCGTGTTCCGTACACGGAAATTCATTTTGTGGTTGACAGCAGGACAACTTGTCCGGCATACATCGTGATACAGCAGACAAACACGATACAATTTCAGCCATGTTTGATTATAAAGCCTTCTTGACTGCCGAGTTCGTATCGCTGCAGAATGTTCCCGTTCTGTTCCGTCGATACGGTCTCACCGCGCCCGAAAATGGGGCGGTCGACAAATGGGCTCAACGGAACAGCGTACCGAGTGCGTGGTTCCCAATGATCCTTGCTCTGTTGGAACTTGAGCACGGCTGTCCGGTCGCGCTCGGCAAGTATGTGCGGGGGACTAGATGCCTTTAAAGAGCATTGTGGATAAAGAAACGACGCAGTTTTTCGAGATCAAACATGATCTGACGGACGCGATCCGCGACAACATTCCGAGCATAATCGAGTTTCACTTGAACGAGCTTGTCGTGATGCAGATGCACACGGACAGCGATCGGCTGCGGCGCGCCTGCGCGAAAACCATAGCCGAGCACCAGACGGCCAAAGCGGCCGCAGTACGCGCATGATTGAGATCGTTCTTGCTGGTGCGCCGCGCGGCAAAGAACGCGTTAAAACCGCTGCTGACGGGCACGCTTACACGCCTGAACGCACCGTGAGTTTTGAGGGCCGGCTGGCTTATGCAGCACAGATCGTGATGGGCGATAAACCGCCGCTCGATGGCCCTCTAATTCTTGACGTCCGAATGTACATGGCTGTCCCTTCGTCGAAGTCGAAAGCCTGGCGCGCTGCCGCGCTGCTTGGAATTATTCGGCCGACCGTAAAGCCGGATTGGGACAACGGCGGAAAGCTCACAGACGCATTGAATTTGATCGTGTGGATCGACGACAAGCAGATTGTCGATGGCCGGGTCCGCAAATGGTACAGCCTTCGACCGCGCACGGTTTGTCGCGTGACGCCTGTCGTTTGGGGCCACAACGGTGGGCCGCCGATCGACGATGAAGAGAGCGTCTTCGCATGACTGAAGATCCGAACGAAGCCTACGATATCGCGCCGATCCCGCCTGGCGAACTGATGCACTCGCGCGGTTGGGTGCAGCTTAACCGCAACGGTATTTTGCAGTGGATCGGCCCGCCCGAGGAAATGGCGAGACTTGCCGGCGATCCTGCGGCCCGCGCCGAAGCGCGCCGATCTAAAAAGCACCACGACGTAAAACCGGAGAGGATTTAGAAATGAAGCTGCCTGTGCTGTTTCTAGGGCCGTTGCGCAAACGGCTGCACGCCATCGCTGCGTCACGCCCGCCGAATTACATCATCGGCGGCGCCGAGAACGCCTATATGCGGCGCTGGTGGGTGATCCCGCGCAACAAGTATTTCAACATTTATCTGCACCACTTTCTGCGTTCGGATGACGATCGCGCGCTGCACGATCACCCGTGGTGGAACGTATCGATCCTGCTTGAAGGCAGCTACACCGAGCACACGATCTCTGCCGGCGGGGTCCATCATGCGGTCGAGTACAGTGCCGGCGCGCTGAAGGGGCGCTACGCCACCTACGCGCACCGGATCGAGCTCGACAAAGGCCCGTGCTGGTCGCTGTTCATCACCGGCCCCGTTATTCGAGAATGGGGCTTTCATTGTCCGAAGGGTTGGCGGCCGTGGAAAAAATTCGTCGACGACCGAGACACGGGGCAGATCGGCGCCGGTTGCGATGATTTGTCTTGACTGTATTAAATAACGGGATACAACGTAATACAATAGGCGGCGATGTTGAATTTTCCGCCTGTTTTTCACGGTTTTCCTGCTTTCTCGATTGCACGGTCTTTCATGATCCCGCTGCCGACACAGCTTTCAGGCGCTTTGTTCCTCGCTTCGAACAATAATGCGTTGCTCGCGGACGAACCGCGCGTCGGCAAGACCGGCACAGCAATTATCGCGGCCGACTACAATCTCGAAGATACAATTCTGATCGTCACGACAGCGTCGGGCAGGGCTGTATGGCGCCGCGCGATAAAGCTGTGGACAGTTTACCCGCGCAAGGTTCGCGTGCTCACGGGCCCGCCGCGCGCCGGCGAAGTGCTCGACGGCGTGACGATCGTCGGATGGGCGCAGATCGCCGATCCGCACATACGAGCTGCGCTGATGACGCGCAAGTTCGACCGCGCCATTCTCGACGAGAGCCACGCCGCGAAGAACTTCGAAGCAAAGCGCACATGCGCCGCCTACGGCGATATCCTGAAAGACGGCGAAGTGATCGTCGTTCGGAACGCCGTCACGCACGGCGCCGGGGGCATCTGGTGTCTATCCGGAACGCCGATCCCGCACGCGCCGAACGATCTTTACCCGATGCTGCGCGCGATGGCGCCGGAACGCTTGAAGGCCGATCCGCTGCAGGGCTGGCCCGACGTCACGAAGTATCAGGATTTCTTGCGCCGCTACTGCGTCGTCCGGATGAAAAAGACGTCGCAGTTTAAGAAGATCCCCGTCGTGGTCGGCGGGCGCAACGCCGACGAACTGCGCGCCAGGCTCGAAGGTTTCATTCTGCTGCGCACGCAGGCTGAAGTCGGCATTCGGCCTCCCGTATACGAACTGCTGCCGCTGATGGTGACGGACGCCATGCGGCGCAAGGCCGACGGCGATCTCGACCGTAAAGCGATCCTTGCCGCAGCCGAGGCCGGCAACACTAAAGAGCTCGAAATGCACCTGGGGCCGCTGCGCCGGCACACAGGCACGATGAAAGCCGAAGCTGTCATTCAGGCGGTGATCGATGAGTTCGACGGCGGTCTCGATAAAATCGTGCTTGCGTATTGGCATAAGGAGGTCGGCGACATTCTCGCCGACGGCCTGAAGAAATACGGCGTGCTGCGCCTGGACGGCTCGACGCCGGCCGCGCACCGCGGGCCGATCGAGCAACAGTTTCTCGACGACAAATCGCAGCGTGTTTTTCTCGCGCAGATCGAAGCAGCCGGGGAGGCGATCGATCTGAGCGCCGCGGCAATGCTCTGGTTCGTCGAAACGGTCTTCAGCCCGCGCGGCATGAAGCAAATGTCCCTTCGAATTACCAACCACACGCAGACCCGCCAAGCCATCGTCCGGGTGTGCGTGCTCGAAGGCTCTATCGACGAGGCACTACAAGCCAGTTTGCTTAGGCTCTGGACCGCAATCCGAGAGGTACTACACGATGATAAAACTTGAAATTTCTGGAACGACGAGCGGGGAGGTCGTCGAGAGTTTGCGCGGCTTGCTTGCGACGTTCGAAAACGCGCCGCAGACGACAGCAGCGCCAGCGTCGGGCAAGGCCCCAAGCGGTCGCACCCGCGCCGGCAAGGCCGAAGACAAGCCCGTGATCTCGACCGGCGAAGAGCGCGTCGACCCGGCTGCTGACAAGCAGGACGCCAAGGACGAGACCAACGACACGGTCGCGCAGCAGCCGAAGCCGGTCACGCTAACGCATGACAGCGTTCGTTCGCTGCTCGGCGGATACGTGCAGGCCTTCGGCATGGCCGCCGCACAGGAAGACGGCCCGAAGCTGATGGGCGTCGCCAAGATCAGCGAGATCAAGGACGACCAGAAAGCGTTCGCGACCGCGATCATCGCTCTTGCGACGGGCATCGAGAAGAACCCGCACAAGCGCACTCTCGAAGGCGACGGTATCGACGCCGACAAGATGGCTGACATGAAGGTGCTCGTGCAGCACGCGCAGAAGGTTATCGCGTCGTAATGCGCCGGTCTCACCTAATGGTTGCCAGTGCGGCTCTTGGTTTAGGGCTCGCACTGGCTGCGTCGCACGCGGGACAAAACGTCCTGCGGCCTGAAGCGCCGCGCCATAACGGCCGTATTCTCCCGCGAGGAAAACGTCCGAAAAAGCGTGGCTCTCACGCGAACCCGCCAAGCCGGGCCGCACTGACAGCGCATGAAGAATTACGGCGTCAACACATGAAGGTCGCTGCAATCGGCGTGCATCCGAAGTACCGCTCTCGCCGCTCGCAATACGGCAGAATGGCCGTGCTCGAATATGAAACAGCGTCAAAAGTCTGGGACAAGCAACATGCTTAATTCGTCGGCCGATCACGGATCGCGGGCTCATGACGAGTGGTCGGCCAGCGCCACAGAACGCAACGTCACCTGTGCCGGCGCCATCGCGCTCAACGCCCGCGTCACGACGCCGGATAAAGAGAGCGAAGCGTCGGCCTGGGGGACGGCCTGCCATCAGCTTTCCGAGAAGTGCTTCAACACCGGCAAGGACGCCGACGAATTTATCGGCACGGTCGAGAAGACCAAAGAGCGCCGGATCGAAGTCGACGAGGAAGTCGCCGAAACGACGCAAATGTACGTCGATTATGTGCGCGGCAGGATCAAAAAGTATTTTGACGAGACCGGCGAACAGCCAGTCGTCTATCACGAGCAGCGTTTTTCGCTCGCCGCGCTTGGCGGCCCGTTCCCCGCCGGCGGCACGGGCGACACCGTCATCTATTTCCCGCGCTGGAAAGAGATCGAAGTCGTTGACCTGAAGGGCGGGCGCGGGCTGGTCGAGGCCGCCGGCAATATGCAGCTTCGATCCTACGGCCTCGGCTCGGTTATGGCGAACCCCGGTCTCGCGATCGAGAAGGTGACGACGACGATCGTACAGCCGCGCGCAGCGCACAAGGACGGCCGCATTCGCTCCGAAACGCTGCATATCGCCGAGCTCGTCGAGTGGACGGCTGATCTGCTCGCAGCGATGAAGCGCTCGAAGCAGGCCTGCGACGAAATCAAAACGATGCCGTTCGCCGCCTGGTGCACGAAATGGCTGACACCCGGCAAATGCAAGTTTTGCCGATCTGAAGGCTCGTGTCCCGCGCTCGAAAAGCGCGCACTCGACGCCGCGAATGTCTGGTTCGACGATCTGGAAAACCCGCATATCGCCAACGGACCGGAACAAGACAGCCCCGCAGCGCTCGCGCGCACACTCGATCTGCTCGACATGATCCAAGATTGGGCGAACGCACGACGCGCGCTCGCGCACCAGTTGGCCGACGCCGGCGTGAAGATCGAAGATCCTGCAAGCGGGTCGTTTTACATTCTCGTCCCGAAGCAGGCCCGCGAAAAGTGGCTCGACGGCGTCGAGGACCAGGTCCATGCCGCCGCTGCTGCGGCCAAGCTGAAAGCCGACAAGTACCTGAACCCGGCAAAGCTGAAGACACCGAAACAAGTTCGCAAAGCGCTCGGCGCTGCGAACGAGAAATTGGTCGCGGGGCTGTCCGTCACGCCGACCGAGGGCACGAACCTTGTTCGGGCCGATAAGACGACACGAGCGGCAGTACCGTCGAGCGTGGACAAATTTTTCGACAAGATCGATTGAATGGAGAGAATGAGATGGGTTCACGTTCCGAAGACTTCAAAACTGGCCTTGTCCGAGGCTCTTTCCTCGACGGCCTCTTCGACCTGAAGACCGACGATTGGGGCAAGAAAAACTGGACCGCGACGCTGCTGATCCCGAAGTCGGAAAGCCTCGCGATCTATGAGAAGGCTTGCCTCGAAGCCGCGAAGGCAGAGTGGGGCGACAAGGCCGTGCAGATGATTAAGGACAAGATCATCAAAAGTCCGTTCCTCGACGGCGACGGCCCGCAGGGCAAGAGCAAGAAATCCGGCGAGCCCCACAACGGTTTCCCTGGTCACACCTTCATTCGCGTGAAGTCGGGCGAGGCGTACCGCCCAACGATCATTGACGAGCGCAAGGTCGTCATCACCGACAAGAACGAGCTCATGAGCGGGTACTACGGCTACGCCGTGTTGCACTGCTTTACGTGGGAAGACGACAAGGGCGGCAAGGGCCTGACGTTCGGCATTTCCATGTTCCAGCGCGTCAAGAAGGGTGAAGTTCTCGGCGGTGGCGGCGGTGTCGACGTCGATAAGTGGGCCGAGACGATCGAAGACGAGGGCGCAGCGCCGTCGTCGACGAAAGGCGGCGCTGGCGCCGGCGGTCTCTTCGGCTAATCTGTATCAAATAACACAAGACGCTGGCCGACAAATCGGCCAGCGTTAGCCCGCAACCCCTGACCGGATTTTCAACATGACAAAAGCAGACAACCCGAAGGCGGTCCTCGGCGACAACAGCAGCGCCGTCGATATCGCCAGCAAGCGCGGTCGTGAGATCGTGAAAGGCTTCGTCTCGCGCATTGAAAAATTGCAAGACGAGAAAGACACGATCGGCATCGATATCAAGGACGTCTACGCCGAAGCGAAGGGCAGCGGCATCAATACGAAGGCCTTGCGCAAGGTCATCGCACGCCGCAAGCGCGACGCCGACGAGTTGTCCGAAGAGGACACCATGATCGAGCTGTTCGAAGAAGCGCTCGGGGTGTTCGCGTGAAGCACGTCATGCTCGACCTAGAAACGCTAGGCAGGCGTGCGGGCTGCGTTGTGTTGTCCGTCGGCGCCGTTCAGTTCGATCTCAACGGGGCCGTCGGCAAGACCTTCTACGCGAATATCGATCCAGGCAGTTGCGTCAGAGCTGGCCTGACGATCGACCCTGAGACGCAAGCCTGGTGGAAACAACAGCCTGCCGCCGCGCAGCAAGCACTCGTCAAGGACCGCCGCGCGCTCGGCGAAGTGGTTCGAGAGTTCAGCCAATGGTTTCTCGACACCGGCCTCGTGCATCCTTGGGGTCACGGCGCGGCTTTCGATCCGCCGATTTGGGAGGCCGCAAGCCTCGCTGTCGATCGACCGCCGCCTTGGCAATTTTGGAACGTGCGCGATACGCGAACGGTGTTCGACCTGTTCGCTTTCGACACGCGCGACGTTGTTCGCAAGGGCGCCTACCACAATGCGCTAGACGACGCGATACACCAAGTTGAGTGCGTCGTCGCGGCGCTCAAAAAGGGGCGCGCTGCTGCAGCCGCCAGCGTGTTCTCTTGAAAATCGACAACGAAAAACTCGACGCGATGGCCGCTGCGGGAAATCTGCACGGCCTCACTGTCTGGAAATGCGCCGGCGGCTATCAGGCGAATTTGCAGACTGGCAAGTCCGCCGGCTGGCGCGTGCGCAGGGCCGAGACGCCGAGCGAAGCGATCAACCTCGTGCTGGCGATGGACTTCGTCGACGAGATCGACGACCGCAACGGCATCGTGTCGGAGCCGGTCGATTTCACCGAGGCGGCCGTCGCGCAGCTTGAGGCCGAAGAGCCGGTCGAGGCTGACGAAGCCGGCGACGTCGGGATCTTCGACTGATGTACTACGCTGGTATCGGATCGAGAGAAACGCCCGCGCCGGTTTGCGTTCTTATGACGCAGATCGCGCGCTGGTTGTCCGGTCTCGGTTACACGCTGCGATCGGGTGCAGCGGACGGCGCTGATAAAGCGTTTGAGGCGGGTGCGGGAGCGAAAGAAATATTTCTGCCGTGGCTCGGGTTCAACGGCAGCGGTTCAACTCTCGTTCCATCGTCGCGCGGCCAGGCTGTCGATATCGCGCGCACGTTTCACCCGGCTTGGAGCCGATGTAGCGACGCGGCGAAAAAGCTGCATACCCGAAACGTGCTGCAAATCCTTGGCGCTGACCTTCAATCGCACTCAGCTTTTGTCGTCTGCTGGACAAAGGACGGCGGCGCTTCGGGCGGGACCGGGCAAGCACTTCGGATCGCCGATCACTTTCTGGTGCCGATCTTCAATCTTCACGATGCTACGGCTCGTTACCGGCTACAGGCGCACGTCGAAGGCGGGGTGTTCGCATGACAGACACCCGCCGAATTTATCTCGACGACAAGGCCGAGCTCTTCGTCACCGTCGACGCGGTCGATTACGACTGGCTGATGAAGTGGCGCTGGCACGCGACGTGGAATAGCACCGGCAAGAAATTCTACGCGACCCGCAACACCCGTATCCGCGCCGAGGGGCGCTGCGTGAAGGTGTACATGCACAAAGCCATTCTCGACCACGCCGGCGTGAAGCAGCCGACAGAGAAGCACACGATCGGCGACCACGAGGACGGCGATAGTTCGAACTGCCGCCGCGGCAATCTGCGATGGGCGACGCCGAGCATGAACAGCGCGAACATTCGCGGGAAGCACGCCCGTCAAGCTGCGCTGAGATTGTAGCAAATGACGCAGTACATCGTGAGACCGAATGGCTGGCGTGTTCTGATCGGTTGCGAGCGCTTTGGCGTACTGCGCGACGCTTTCCGGCGTCGAGGCCATGACGCGTATTCGTGCGATCTCGTGCCTGACGTCAAAGGCAGCCCCTTTCATATTATGTGCGACGTTCGCGATCTGCTGCGCCGCGATTGGGACTTGGCAATCTTCCATCCTGATTGCACTTTTCTGACGAACGCTGCGGCGTGGGCTTTTCGCGATCCGGATTACGACCGCTACCCAGGCGTCGGCTACCACCAGAAAGTGAAGCCGGAAACGCTGGTCGGCGCCGCTCGTCGTGCAGCACGCGAGAGAGCCGTCGAGTTCGTGTTCGAGCTTCGCGACTGTCCTATCCCTCGCAAGGTGATCGAGAACCCGCGCGGCTATTTGTCGACCGTCTGGCGCGAGCCGGATCAGACGATACAGCCGACGATCGCGCGATGCTGCGCGCTGCGACCTATCCGGGGATCGCCGCGGCAATGGCTTCGCAAATGGCGCCGAGCATGGGGGTGTTCGCGTGACGTCCCGTGAACGGAAAGATGTTGCCCTTTTTCGGAAAAATCTTTCCGCGCGAACAGGTGTAGAACAGTGAGCGGGCTCGAAATCGATTTCGAAACGCGCAGCGACGTCGATATTAAGCAGCACGGCGCGCACCTCTATTTTCAGTCACCGCACGCCCGCGTGTTGATGGCGTCGTACAAGATCGACGGCGGGCCCAAGAAACGCTGGCGCTACGGCCAACCATGCCCGCCTGATATCCGGAAGCACATCGAGGAGGGCGGCGTCATCAGCGCGCACAACGCCGCGTTCGAACGCCTTGCAATGCAGATCGTGCTCGCGCCGCGTTGCGACTGGCCGATGCCGCACCTGAAGCAGTTCCGCTGCACCGCTGCCACAGCCGCCAGCATGTCGCTGCCGCGCGATCTCGCCGGCGTCGGTACGGCGCTCGGCCTGCCGATCCAGAAGAGCAAGGACGGCATGGCGCTGATCCGGTTTTTCTCGATACCGCGCAAAGCGAAAAAGGGCGAAGACCCGAACGGCGTCTATTTCAACGAGCCGGAAGATTTCCCCGAAAAGTTCGAAGAGTTTCACAGCTATTGCGACACCGACGTCGAAACCGAAGCGGGCGCCGACGAGCGCATGGTGCCGCTGTCTGATTACGAGCAAGACCTATACTGGATCGACCAGCTTATAAACGACCGCGGTATCCGGATCGACGTCAAGTCGGCCCGTGCCGCGCTTTATATCGCCGATAAGGCGAAGATCATCCTTGATCGCGAAATGAAGATCGCGACCGGCGGCGCCGTGACTGCGTGCAGCCAGGTTCAGAAGATTGTCGAGTGGATCAACGGGCAGAGCGTCGTCATTCCGAGCGCCGCCAAGGCCGAGATCGAAGAACTGTTAGAAGCTGACGATCTGCCCGCACATGTGCGGCGCGTGCTGGAACTGCGGCAGGAAGCCGCGAAGAACTCGGTCTCGAAGCTGAAAGCGTTCCTGAAGCGCTGCGGCACCGACGGACGCATTCGCGGCGCCTTCCTGTTCCTGGCCGCCGGCACGGGCCGCTGGTCTTCTGTCGGCGCGCAGCTTCACAATCTGCCGCGGCCGCGCAAGATTTTCGGCGACGCGCACCTGAACCTCGAAACCCTGTTCCACGTCATCCGGAAAGGCGAGCCGGATTGGATCAGGTTCAACTACGCCGGGATCGTCGACGACAAGGGCGAAGACCTCGGCAAGCCGCTGCACCTGATTTCCGACGCGCTGCGCTCGTTCATTTGGGCCGCGCCAGGACACGAGCTTTGCGTCGCCGACTATTCCGGCATCGAAGGCGCTGTCGCGGCATGGTTCGCCGGCGAGCAGTGGAAAGTCGACGCCATGTTCGATCTCATGGCCGACGAGAGCTTGCCGGATCTGTATCGCCGTTCCGCGGCCGGCATCTTCGGCGTACCAATCGAAACGCTCGGCAAGAAAGACGTGCGGCGCCAGGTCGGCAAGGTGTCCGAGCTGTCGCTGCAGTTTCAAGGCGGCGTCGGCGCATTCCGCAGCATGGCGCGCAACTACAGCCTGAAGATTGAGCCGGTCTACGAGCCTGTGTGGGAGGCGGCGACACCGGAACGCAGGACGGCCGCTGAAAAGCGATACGATCAATGCCTGGCGCGCGGTGAGGCGCCGACGCAGCAGCTATCGCGCAAGGCTTGGCTGGCTGCCGAGCTCGTCAAGGTCGGCTGGCGCGCAACGCACCCGGCGATCTGCGCAGCATGGAAGCTGCTCGAAGAGGCAATCCGCGAAGCGATCGAAAACCCCGGGCGTCAGATTAACGTTCTAAAAGTCTCATATCTCGTTGCGCGCGGCTTCCTGTGGTGCCGGCTGCCATCAGGCCGATGCCTGGCATACGGCAAGCCGCGCCTCAAAGACCAAGTGTGGGTCCGCAAGAAAGACGTCACGACGGCGAGCGGTTGGTCGGATAGCTCCGAAGTTATGGCGCGCGATCACGCCGAAGCGCTCGCGTCGATCGGTCTCGTCAAGATCGAGAGCAAGGCAAAGCCTGCGGCGACCGCGCTCGGCGTCAACAGTCAGACGAAGCAGTTCGAGCGTTTCGCGTTGTACGGCGGGCTCGCCTTCGAAAATGTCGTGCAGGCCATTGCGCGCGATCTGCTGGCGAACGGCATCAAGCTGGCCGAGGAACACGGCTACCCCGTCGTCGGCCACGTCCACGACGAAATCATTACCGAGCAGTTGCGCGGCGTGGCTGATTTGAATTTCTTCAAGGAACTGATCTGCCGCTTGCCGGCCTGCTACGCGGGCCTGCCGCTCGCGGCTTCCGGATTTATTTCGAAGCGGTACAAAAAGGACTAAATTCCGCGCGTTCATTTTGTATCTTGATTGCGGAATACAAATGACATACAACAGACAAATCGCACCATACCAGCACACCCGGGAGATCGAAGTGTGAAGAAGTCCAAGCCGAAGACCAAGTCGAAAACTCGCACTTCGATCTGGCTCGACGACGATCTGCGTGCGCGCCTCGACAAGCGCGCCGCCGATGAAAACCGATCCCTCGCGAACGTCATCGACACGACGCTGCGCGAAGGCCTGAAGGGCAAGACGAAGAAAGCGGCGCCTGATGCAACCGTCTTTGGATGATCTTCGCCGAGCACGTCCTGATCTCGCCCTGGCGCTGTACGCGTTTACGCCAGGCGGGGACGTCACCTTGGAGATCATGCATGAGGGCCAAGTCTATTCGTTCGTCGCGCCGACCGAAGCTGAAGCAATCCTGCTGGCTTTCCCGCAGAAGCCGACAGAACCGCCGCCACCGCAAAAGCCTGACACCAGTATTTTTGATTGAAGGGAAACCCGATGAAGATCGTCGCAACGGTCCTGCATGATCTGCTCGACCTGGCATCGCCGGTTCTGTTCTGCGGCCTTGTCGCAGTCGCCGCCGTGCTGCTGAAAGGCGGTGCGTAATGGCGCGGCACAAAGACGTTGTCTGGAACCTACCGGGTTCGGAAGGCAGCAGCTTAGACACAGCGAGTTGCCAGTTAGCGGTGCTGATGGACATTCGCGCCGAACTGAAAAAGCACAACGAGCAAACTGCCGAACTGCTTTCTTTAGCGCGCTGCTTTCGTATTCCGAAAGCGCTCGACGCGCTGATCGAAGTTGGCGCGGATCTTCGCCGCAAGAAGCGCCTTGCCGCCGAGAAGCGGAAGAACGCGAAAGCTCGCAAATGAACAAGAAAACCGTCGAGCCTGAATGCGCGAACTGCCGTTACTTCCGGCCTGCGCCTGTCGCCATGATCGGCGAACCGCGCGGGAAGTGCGCCATGCCGCCACCGCCGATCGTGGCGCAGCTTTACGCGATGCTCGCTGAAGAGCCGAACCTTCGGATCAACTACGCGCTCGTGTTTAACCAGATCCCCGACGCGCTGCTGCGCGGCGCGTGCGCCGGCCACAAACCGGAGACGTCGCAATGAGGACGTTCAACTCGCCAGAGCACGAGAGCTTCCGTGCGGTGATCCGCTGCATGGGCGTCACATTCGGCCAGGACGCGACGCGCAGGATCAACGGGCTGCTCGGCTACATGGGCATCTCGTGCTCGTCGCAGCTTTCGCCTGAAGGCGCGAACTACTGCCGCAAGTTGCTCGAACGCCAGCTTCCGGAGTGTAACGCATGAACAACGTCTATCAGCACCCAACACAGGCCGTCACACACCGTTTCAGCTACGCGACGAAGCGCATGTACGCGCTGCCGCAGTTAACAGATTTACAGCTCGGCGCGATGGCCGCGGTCCGTGATGGCGACGTCACTCGGTACGAGAAGCGTGTCGGCTACGAGCGGGTCGAGGCATGGCGAGCACCCGGTTTCGATGTGACGTGTCAGATCCGGGCGCTCAAGAAACGCCGCCTTATCCGCCTGAACTCGAACGGCAGCCGTGAGCCACAGCTTACGCCCGCCGGTGTCGAAGAGCTTCAAAAACACACCGACTACTAAACCCCGCAAACCGAGGACACCTGACCCATGTCTAACATTTCCGAACAAGTCGCTGCGATCGAGGCCGACAACGCGGCGCTGCTGACAAAAGTAGCGCTGCTTCAGCAAGAGCTCGCCGTCTGCGAAAACGAAAAGATGCTCGCCCTGACGCAGCTCGACACGATGCTGCGCTTCACGGCCGGCACGCGCTCGATGGTTGAAGAACTGGCGAACAGCGCTTTCGAACTGCTGCGCCGCACGAAGCGCGAAGCCTACGAGCAGCCGAAGGACGACGTCTTCGCGCCGCGCCAGGCGCCGCACGATCCGAACCGCGGCGTTCGGCCTGTGCGCGAGGTCGAGACGGCTATTCGGCATTCGACCGCTGGCGACCGGACGGTTCGACAGATGCTCGAACAGAACGACGAACTGCTCAACGGCGACGAGGCCGCGAAAATCTTCGTAACGAACACCCCGCGCGCCGGCGAAAGCGCCGAGCAGATCGCAGTGCGAAGCGCGCCACGGACACAAGGCGCCCTCGGCGGAAACGCCAGCCTGGCGCAACTTGAACGGGTTGCACGGCGTGACGATACGATGAAGTCGTCCGACTTTATGACACGAGACAGCGCCTTCGACGTCAGCTTCGTCGAGCGCGAGCCGCAGCGCGCGTCGGTGATGGGGTGACAACACCTTGCCCATGCTGCGGCGCCGAGATTGACGCCAAGTGGCCTGTGCTCGACCTGAACTCGAACACGCTTGCGTTCGAAGGACGGTCGGCACACCTGGCACCTATCTGCGCAGAGATCGCTTCGATCCTTATCAAAGACGCCCCGAAGACGGTCAGGCATGACGCCATGATCACCCGCGTTTGGGGCGCGCTCGAAGAACCGGGCAACCCTAAAAACACGCTGATGGTTCATATCGCCAGACTGCGCCCGATCATGAAGAGCTTCGGCTTCTCGATAAAAATCGTTTGGGGCGCCGGTCTTCGCTTGGAGCGGGATAAATGAGCGTCACACCGATCTGCCCGACATGCTCGAAGCCGGCGACGGCCAGCGCGACCCGGTTCGGAACGCGGCACGCGTGTTGCGGGCTCTGGTCCTGGGAAGGGAAGCCGCTCGCCGACGCCGCGACCCACGAGGCGCGCAAGGCCGCGCACGCTGCGTTCGACAGCCTGTGGAAGACCGGGCGCCCGTTCTCGCGCGCCGGCGCCTACAAGGCGCTGTCCGCGATCATGGGCATTAAGCCGGCTGACTGCCACATCGCGCTCATGAGCAAAGTGGATTGCGAGCGCGTCGTCGCCTTTGTTCCGCGGCTGCGCGACAACGCCACGCGCAAAGTCGAGAAGCTAGGCCCGCAATTCGTAGGGCTGAACCCGTGGTGACTATCGCGAAACTAAAGGCGATCAGTATTAAGCCCGAACGCATTGTCACACCGCAGTGCTCGGCTGTCGTCCCTGCCAACACCCGGTTCGATGAATGGCGGAAAGAGCGCTACGCGAAACGCAGCCCCAACCGGAGCGCCGAGCACTGCCAGCGCGAGAGCGTCGTCGAGATCGACGGCAAACCTTACTGCCGGCTGCACGGCGGGGGCGTCGCGCTCGGTCTCTGGCTGAAGGGCGATCTTGTGGCGAAGGCCGTCGTCCTCGTCGCGATCCTGATCGTCTGCGCACAGCCTGCGATGGCCGAGCGCTCACCGCCGGCGAAGCCGCTGCCGAACTGGTTCCTCGACCACCGGCACATACCGCCGCCGATCTGGCGCGGCCGTCCGCGCTCGATGCCTGTCGTCGAGACGACGAAACAATTCATTCGGCGACTGCAGGCACCAGGGCCGCGCGGCCGATTGGAGTAGGGGAGAGACATGACAATTAGCGAACTAACCGAGTTGACTGCCGACAGCGTCGGCTACGTTCCTGAGAAAAATCTGATCGGCACGCGCTGGAAGCACAGCGGAAACGGTCACGTGTACACGATCGAGGGCTTCATCTGGTGCGGCGAGTATGACCGCTGGCACGTCGCCCATGCGCGTGAACAGTGCGATCTTCGCTTTTCCCGATCGCCGGAGAATTTCTTCGGTTGGCGTTCTAACGGCGAAGTGCGTTATCGACCGGTCCTGACTGTCTGATTTGTATTGCGACAATGCGATACAGTCGCATAGGGTGATGGCTCGCTGAAAAGAAAACGGCGGACCCGGTTAAAGGCCCGCCGCTTCCACCACCGCAATCCCACCGCCTGACCAGCAGAAGGAAGACCCATGTCTAGTGTATCTCAGGACAACGCGCAACAGGATACAGCAGAGACGGACGCCGCCCGCGTGTTGGCAGATCGTCTCGACAATCACGCACGACCGCTAGGAAGCGACTGGCTCGCTTACCAACTGACGAACGCTGAACGCGATCTGATCATCGCGGCGCTACGGCAGGAAGTCGAATACTCGGACGATTTAGCCTATCGGTTTTCGTGCCTGCTCGACCACGCAACGGGCGGCCTGCTGTCGAAGACGAATTATGACAAGCAGACGATGTACACGCACGTCGACGATCACGTTAACAAGATGGTCGAACAAGCGAGGGAAGACGACGCGGACGAGGTCGCCAAAGAAGCATTGGCCGATGTGAAGACGCACCGTGCGGCGTGGCGAACCGCCATCGAGCGCGCGCTGAAGGCGAGCCCGACGCCGACCGACGAAAGCGACGACGCCCAATACTGGAAACACGAGCTCGCCGTGTTCGACCGAACTTTCGACGCCCTGATCGGCGCAATCGCCAGTGTGCAGATGGAAGTCGGGCGCCGCTTCACCGTCGAGGAAATGAACAAGATCGTCGAGCGCAAGGTCGCCGAGCATCTGCGGGCGCTGACATGAGCCGCTGCGTCATCCTTTACCGAAACCCGCGCGTCAACTTGATCGGCTTCATTGGCGACGGAGAAAACCCCGACGAGATCGCGACGTGGCGAAATTTGCGAGAGGCCGAGGCGTTCGCTAGCAACTCGCAATTCCTTCAAGCGTTCCCGCATCAGATCGTCGAGCTTTCGGAGATCGATTTGTGACGCAGGCCGACGACGCCACGCTGTACATCGCAGCCATGCACGGCGATCTGAACGGCGACGTCGTTCGGCTCTCAATCCAGCATGGCACAAAGATCGTCGCGCGCTTCGAGCTGCCGACCGGGGATTTCCTGAAAGCTGTCATGGGCACTGTTACGCCTGTCAGGCTGATCGGGCACAACCAGACGCCAAGACAAAAAGAGTGAACATGCCGCCCGACTTCTCGCCGGCCACCTTCGAGGCCTTCTATCGCCTCGGTTACACGCGCCTCGTGCCGATCATTCCGCACGACGCGCAGATCAGCGAGAACTCTTCGCTCTTCAAGCGTGTCGGCACCGATCAGGACAGCCGCGGCAAGGCTGTCGGCGTCAAGGGCCGCGACGATAAATGGTTCGGCTTCGACTGGCTGCCGCACGAGAGTGACGCGCACGATCTCGTTAAGTGGGAAGCGATGGGCGCTGGCATCGGCATCAAGACCGGGCAGGGCATTGTTGCGATCGACGCCGACACCACGAACAACGATCACGCTCGCATAATCCGCGACGCGATCGAGCGCCGCTTCGGACGGCTGCCATGCCGCATAGGCCGCTTCCCCAAGGCGCTTTACCTGATCGCGCTCACAGAGCCGATGAAATACACCCGCGTCGAGTTCGGCGAGCTCGACCAGCACGGCCGACTGAAAGACCGTGTCGAGATCCTGTCAGACGGCCGTCAGTTCGTCGCGCACGGCATTCACCCCGGCGCGCAACAGCCTTACGCCTGGACCCGGGATATCGTTCCGCTCGACCAGCTTCCCAAATTCTCGCCGGCAGACGTCACGGCGCTGCTCGAAGAACTCCGATCCTTACTGCCGGCCGCGAAGCCGCTCATAACCGAGGGTGCGACGACCGATATCTCGCAAGCCTCGCTGAAAGGATCGCTCGACAAGGTCCGCAAGGCGGTCGAGGCCACACCGAACAACTCGAAAGCGTTCGGCACCCGGGAGGCGTATCGCGACTTCGGCTATGCGATCCGCGCCGCGTTGCCCGACAACGAGCGCGAGGCCTTCGAGCTTTTCAGCGCATGGTGCGACCGATGGGAAGACGGCGTTAACGACCCGGATATCGTTTCGGCCGACTGGCGCAGGATGAAGCCGCCGTATCGCCGCGGCGCGAACTGGCTTTACGAGACAGCGGAACAACACAACCCGGCCGCGTTCCGAAAAGTGGACGTCTTCTTCGACGAGATCGTTCCTGAAGTTTCGCTCTTTAATAATGAAAGTTCGCAACCGCTTTTAGAAGCCGAGCCCGTCGCGATCCGATGGGTCGACCCCGCGATATGGGAAGGCGTCACGCCGCCGAAGCGGAAATTCCGCGTGGCCGGAATGGTGCCCGACGGCGAAGTGACCCTGCTTACCGGCAAGGGGGGCGTCGGCAAAACCCTGCTCGCGCAGCAGCTCGGCACAGCGGTCTCTTACGGCTTGCCGTTTCTCGGCCGCGAGACGGTTCAATGCAAAGTCATGATGTTCCTGTGCGAAGACGCCGAGGACGAACTGCAGCTTCGCCAGCGCGACATAAACCTGTCGATGGGTCTCGACATGCTGGAAATCAGCCCGCACGTCCGGATCGCCTCGCGCAAGTACATGGACAACCTTCTCGCGATTTGGGACCGCAACACCGGCACGATGAAACGCACGGCAGTCTGGAAAGCGCTGCGCGACGACGCGGTCGCCTTCGGCGCCAAGCTGATAATCGTGGACACCATCGCCGACACCTTCGGCGGGTCCGAGATTGACAGGACGCAAGTCCGCCAATTCGTGCAGGCCTGCTTAGGGCGGTTAGCGCAAGAGACCGGCGGCGCCGTGCTCGCGTTAGGCCACCCGTCGAAAGCGGGGCAGGCGGCGGGCGGTGACGGCACGTCCGGTTCGACGGCCTGGCACGCGTCTGTGCGGTCTCGACTGTATCTGACGCACGCGGCGAAAGACGACGTCGGGCCGTTCCGCCGGTTGGAGAACATGAAAGCGAACTACAGCGCGTCGGGCGATGTGTTCATGCTGCGGTGGCAGCGGGGCGCGTTCGATCTCGTGACCAGCAAGACGACGGCCCCGGGCGATGGCTCAACGGGTGACGCTGGCACAGGCGCGGCGGGCGGTTCTGGCGGGGCGCCGAGCATGGGCGACGTGATCGACGACGCAATCCTGATGGCGGTGGCTGAACTGGCGGGCGAAGCGGCGCCGCTGTCGAACGCGCGCAATTCATCCTATTGGGCGCCGAAGGTGTTCAGGGCGCGGTTTCCCGGCACGCTCGGATTGTATGCTGCTGGCGACGTTGAGGCGGGTTGGCAACGCGCCATTGCGGCGGGTCGGGTGAGGGCGGGCACCGTCGGCAGGAAGGCTAATCGCACTGTGATCCAAGGCTACGTCGTGGCCGTATCAGCGGACAAGGTGTCCGAAACAGTGTTCGATTAGGCTGCACAAAGTGCATACGTCGATCTGCACAAAGTGCACCAAAGTCCCCTGTAACCCATTGAAATCATTGCACCGAAGTGATTTTGCACCAAAGTGCATCGAAGTGCTTCAATGTCTAATGTTTTCAACGTTTTACGGTGCATCAAAGTGTTGCACCAAAGTGGCACCCCTAAAGGGGCAGTCGCCGCTATCGCGCGGGCGACGTCAACTGCCCCGCGGGGCTTGGGGTCGACGACCGAAAAGACAAAAGCAAGGCCGAAGGAAAAGGTATGTCAGTCTACAGGCGCCAGGCGAGCAACACGACGGCGACGACACACGACGCGGCGATGATCGACAGCAGGACGTTTGCAAGGCGCTGGCGTTCCTGCATCGTATCGAGGCGGTCTTTCAGGTTCAGGTGTTGCAGCAAGTCTGACATGGGGCACCACGCAAAAGGGCGCCGCAGTCCGGGCGCCCTTGTCGCATAGCATACCTTTTGAGTGTCCGCCTATATGGGCGGGCGAAGTTCCGGCTTGCGGTCTCGAACGAGGGCGCCGCAGCAAAGGCCGAATAGGCGGGCAGGAACCGTCAGCAGGAAGAATACGCCGCAGACGAGCAGGATGATGACGATCATGGCGTGGCCTCGAAGCGGTAACGGCTACGCTTCCGGATAACGCACACGCCTTCGAGCGTCTTTCCGTCGCTCGTGCGAACGATCTGCCAAGCGTCGTTTCCCGTCGGAGTTAGCGTAATCGAGGTACCACAGTAGAAGTCGACGATCGCGCCACGAATGCTGTCTAGCGTTGGTGCTGATGAAAGCAGCGGCATATCACACCGCCTGATAGACGCGATAACCCGCGTCTTCGATTTGGCGATCCCATGAACGACCGCAGTCAACGACGCGCTTGAACGCGTCGACGCGGGTAAGCAAATGATCGGTGTCGCTGTAAACGCCGCGTTTGATTTTCCAGATCGCTTCGAGCACGGCCGCTGAAGTCTTGTCGTATCCGCCACCGCCAGCGGACCCGCGCGTCATGGGGCCACCGAAAACGTGGACGTAGGCGTAGAGCCGCAAGTTGAATTTTATCGCGACTGACGCGACGCGATTGCCGAGCTTGTCGACAACAACGAAGGCTGAGACGTTCGGGGAGGATGCTTTGTGCTGGTCGTAGACGTCGCGGGGCATGGGTTCTGTCTTTCGTTGGTCAGGAACGGATTGCGGTATTTGATACAGACTAGGCAAAAACGTTTTCAAGCTGCGGGTATTTCACGGCAGCCGGCTTTGCGGCTGCGAGCGTTGTGTCCTCGCGAGGTTCGCGGAAAGCCGCGATTGCGGCGCGAGTTTTAAATAGCATCTGGCGCGCGGCTTCTTTCGCCTCGCCAATTTTCGCGGGGCGTGATCGGAACTGTCCTGGCTCTTTGACGCCTTGCGCAATCGGCAACATCGCGTCATGAATTTCGGCGAGCGCGGCTAACAGGGCTTCGACGCGCGCAGCGTCGGACGCGTTCGCGCTGCGCAGGACACCTTCGGCGAGACCTTCGGCAAAGGCCTCTTCGCGGATTTCCTCGCGTTCGTCGTCGAACTCGTTTTTGGCGTCCTGTTTGCCCTCTTCGATGCCGGCGAGCCGGCCCTCTTCGCGGGCGTCCGCTTCGGCCTCGTTAATGCGTTCGTCGATTTCGTCTTCGGTCGGCCCTGTCGCTAAACAGACGATTTCGTCTTCGACCTTCCGGCGCAGGCCTAACGCCAATGTCGGCAACAAGCGCGCGACGGTGCGGCCTTCGAAAGCTATTTCGTCGTCGTGGATATCGAACATGTCAGTTCCCCTTCGTTCGCGCGATATCGGCGCGCATGTTAATCCTGTCGTCAATTCCGCGGCGCACTTCGTTCAGGATGAAATAGCCAGGCACCGAAAACCAATCCCATCCCGGGTAGTCGGCATCCGGTTTCGCTCGGATCACTTTCAAAGCTTTCGCCATTGTCCGAATGCTAACCATACGACCGCTTGGCGTTTTGAAGGCTTTGGGGTAAGGGCTGCGGCCTGCGGGCATCGTTTCAATCTCCGTGAATGTATGTCACTTGTATGCTATCGTATCACAGACAGTCAAGCGACAAAATACAAAATCTTGAAAATAATTCAGGGCGCGCTAAAGTGCTGAAAAGCCGGGTATTCAAACCGGAGCTAATTGTTTGCGGCTCGGTACAGAATAGAAAATTCAGATATGCGAACTCGTAAGGGGGCTTTGACGCCTATGGAACGCCAGTTTGCGGGCAAGTTCGCTGTTTCGGGCGACCGAGCCTATTCGGCCGCGCATTATTCGCACCCGGCGCAGGCCGCGGCGAAGCTGCTCGGCAACGGCGATGTGCAGAACGAAATCAGGCGCCAGGCGCGCCACAAGCTGCAAACCGAAGGCGCCGAGATTGGCGTCGACGTGCTGATTACGATTGCGAAAGACAAGCTGCAGCCAGGCGGAACGCGCGTGCGCGCGGCCGAAGCACTTGTGAAGCATTCAGGCATCAGCGGCGTCGACACACTCGACGAAGAGGATCTCGCGGGCATGAAACCGGGCGAGCTCGACGCGTTGCTCGACAAGGCGCGGCGCGAGCTGGCGCTGCGCGCCCAGGGTGCGAAGACGATCGAGCACGCGCCAGCGATCGTGCTCGACCAGCCGGCAGAGCAGGGCGTTTTCGACTGATCGCGCGCAGGCTGCGCCCAAACACCATCATGATGACCAGCGTTTGTAGGCAAGAGAAGATTATACGGCATAGTGTGCGCGCCGGTTTGGGGGCGCCGCGGCCTGGTCAGAGATCGGACCTGGCCCCCGGGGCACGGTTTCGGGCAGCAAACGGATACGGCGTCGGACGCTCATAGAAATTTGCGCCCCAAAAACCTTTCCGGACAAATTGTCCTGTCGGTCTCACCGACGCCACGGGTGATTTCCTTCACGCGCGAACACCGCCCTAAAAGCCCGCCACTGCTGAACGGCGTGATGATTTCCTCGTATGCACGTCACCGCCGGCAGGGCCGCGCTTGACGTGTATCGCAAAAACGGCATACAACGCGATACACCGTGATCCACATTGACCCCCGCAAAGGATTTGAGCCATGCCGAAGTTCCGCAAGAAGCACGAAGGCCTGCCCGTCGCAGGCTACAAATCGCAAAGCGAGGCCAACGTCGCGGCCGTCAACGCGAACAAGGCGACGGAAGAGCGGCTGCTGCGCACGCTCGACGCGATGAAGGATGATCGCAACGTCGATCAGCGTTGGCTCGCCATCGCGCGCACGAACCTTGAAGCGGGCTTCATGGCGCTTAACCGCTCGATCTTCCGTCCGGGTCGCGTTCAGTTGCCCGAAGATCACGACGCGGCCTGACGATGGCCGACGCTCCGGTAAAACTTCGGCGGGCACGATGGGACGCGCTCGTCTCGCACTACGCGGCGGAAGGCAAGTTCGAAGACGAGCCTGCCGAAGTTGTCGTGCCAGCCGGGTCGCCGGCCAAGGTCCACGGGATTTTGTATCTCCCGGCGACATACGTTCTTGACGAACGAGATACACGCGCCTAGTTTGTTTGCGTGCGTCGAAGTCGCCTTCAACGCTGCCCTCCTTGGGCGTTTCCTCCCTAGACTTCGGCCACCGAATTACCCTCGGTGGCCTTTTTCTTGCTTTTGTTCCGATTGTCCTGCTATGTATCCCGCCATTCGAGACAACGGGCGGGCTGGCATTGGCGTATCCGGACCTTTACGACGTCACCTACAGCTACACGGGCTTTCAGCAGTCCCAAGGCGATAACTCGTTCCCGGGGACGCAGCTCGACAGCGATCTCGCGGGGCTTGACGCGTCGATCGCGAACATCGAAGCGTTTATCGAGCAGTGCTTTCGTTCCGACTATGTCCTGAAGGTCGGGGCGCTACCCACCAGCGCAGACTTTCAAGGCTACATCGACGCCGCCGCAGCTTCGGCCCTCGCGGCGCAAGTCAGCGCCGATGCTTCGGCCGCTTCGGCATTGGCTGCAGCTTCGTATCAGGTTCAGTTTTTCAATTACATCGCTTCGGTTTCCGGCCTCGCCATGCAGGCGCAGAACGCTGTGAAGCGGGCGAAGAAAGCAGCAGCGGCAGCAGCGCAGAGCGCCATTGACGCCGCGGCAGCCGCCGCACCCGACGATCAAATCGCCATGAAGGCGCAAGTTTTCAACTGAGGATCTGAACCATGTCGACCATTACAAAAGTTATCCCGTCGGGCTCGACTGACGGCGCGCCGATCAAAGTCGTGGCGACCGCAACGGCCGGCACGCTCTTTCACACGGCCGCAGTATCGCCCGCGATCGACGAAATCTACATGTACCTGACGAACACGTCGGCCTCGGACGTCGAAGCGACGATCGAGTTCGGCGGCGTCGCTGCGCCAGACAATCAGGTGAAGATCGTTGTCCCGGCGAAGGACACCGTTCTCGCGATCCCGGGCGTCCCGCTGACGAACGCGAAGGTCGCTCGCGTCTTCGCCGGCTCGGCGAACGTCGTCAACATGTTCGGCTACGTCAACCGGATCACCTAAATGCTGCACCGGATACCCGGCACCGTTAAGAAGATCGCAAGCGTTTCGGCGATTGCGTTCGCTGGTGGCGCCATGTCGCCCGGGTCTTTCCTGCGCCGAGTGCCCGGTGCGCTGATGGCGCGCGGGCGGCAACTGCTCACCGGCGGGTTTAACGCCGTCAGCTATGATCTTGGCACCGTGACGACGGGTACGACCACGATCAACGGGCTTAACGGCGCCAAGCAGCACATGACGAACAACGGCGCGTCGACGCTGGCGCCGCCGACGATCGAGACGACGGTCGAGCTTGAAGTTACGAACGGTGCTTCTGCGGGCGCGTTTACGACGTCCGGATTTACGAAAGTCGACGGCTCGCACGTCACAACGAACGGGTACAAATTTCTGTTCTATGTGACGAAGTCGAAGAACTATTCGTATCTCAGCATTACGCCGCTGCAATGATCGAGCTTCCACCCCTACCGAAACTGTGGCTGCCGACGAAGCCTGCAATCGTGCGCGCCGCGTCGATAAAGGAAGTTGAGGCAACTTTCCCGTTCGCAATGCGACCGACGAGGCGCGAGGTCGACGTCACGTGGGATCCTGCCAACAAGAACGCGTCCATTACGCTCTCCAACAGCAACTACGATGCGGTTGGCACGTCCACGTTGCAATGTCTGCGGGCGACCAAAGGCATATCGGGATCGCAGAAGGGCTACTTTGAGATCGTAATTGTCACGCCGGTAGCGAACGGCGACCGTATCGGAACGATCAACCATTCGACTTATACAAACTTCATGACATCCACGTCTCAGGCTGGAGGATTTCGGCCAGAGGTGTCATCGTTCGTGACTACTGGATTGACCGGCAATGCGGTTACGGACATCGGAGGTTCATCGACGGCCAACGATGTTATCATGTGCGCGGTTGATATGGGTGCGGGACGTCTTTGGATAGGTCGGAACAACACATGGTTCAATTCGGGCAATCCTGCGGCCGGCACGGGCTATCAATATAGCGGGCTCACCGGCACGCATTATCCCGCAACTGGCTTTGTGAGTTCGACCGAGAAGTATCGAATTCGGGGTAACTCCAGCAACATCACCTACGCGCCGCCAACCGGCTTCACAGTTATTGGCGCACTTTAAGGATAAAGAGCGATGGCCGATCCCGCACCATATGAGGTCGACTACAGCTTCTCCGGCTTTCAGGCGAACGCACCGACGACGCCGCTGCCAGGGCCGAAGCTCGACGACGAGCTCGCGAACATCGCGACGGCCATTCAGCAGCTTGTCAATTCGGTAAAAGACGTTCGCCGCGCTGACGGCGCGCTGCAAAACGAAAGCGTCACATACGAGAGCCTTTCGCCAGCGCTTCAGTTAACGTTCGACCCGACGAACGGCGAGGCGGTCGCTGACGCAGTAGCCGACGCCCAACAAGCGGCCATCGACGCCGCGGCGTCGCTTGTCTCAACACTCGCCGCCGCGCTCGCCGCACAGACCAGCGCGAGCGAAGCTGCAGCGTCGGCGTCTAGCGTTAACTTGGCGCTGTATTTGCCGAAAGCGGGCAATCTCGCCGGCATCGGCAGCAAGGATAGTGCGCGCGGCAATATCGACGCGCCGAAGGTTGACGGGTCGGATATCACCGGACGGCTCGCGACACTGACGGGTGCGACCGTCACTGACTTTAATACCGTGCTCGAAAGCGGTTGGTCGGCGGGCAACAACGCAGCGAATGCGCCGACGGCAACCGGCTATTGGCTCGTGCAGACGATGGCTTATAGCGCGCTGTGGGTGACGCAGTTCGCGTACAATTTCATGTCAGCATCGACGAGCAACAAGGCCGTGACACCTATGCGCCGGCACTCTTACAGCAATGCTGGAGTGATCGCGTGGCAGCCGTGGGAGAGCATGGCGCCGGCGGAAGTCGGTTCGTCAATCGTGGTCAACGGCACCAGCGCGCCGGTTGGGTATGTTAAGGAAAACGGCGCACTGCTGAACCGCGTTTCGTTTCCGGCGTTATGGGACTACGCGAACAATTCGGGCAACATTGTCAGCGAGGCATCGTGGTCGGGTGGCAATTCGGGTGCGTTTTCCACCGGCGACCTGTCGACAACGTTTCGCGTGCCAGACAGCCGCGGTGAGTTCTGGCGTGGCTACGATGACAGCCGCGGCGTTGACAGCGGCCGTGTGCTTGGCGCGCGGCAGGCGGATTTGTTGAAGGATCATATTCACAGCTACAACATTGCGAACTATGTTCCGACTTATGGCAACGGCTCGACGGGCGGCTCGAACACGACTGTAGGTTCGTCGACAGGCGGCGTCACGTCGGGTGGCGGCACCGAGACGCGCCCGCGCAACATCGCGAAGCTCGTCTGCATCAAATACTGAGGCGGTCATGAAAATATGGAACTATCACCCCGACACGAAAGAACTGCTCGGCGAAGCGGTGGCGGACGCAAACCCGATGGAAGAGGGGCAGTTTATCTTCCCTGCTTACTCGGCCACGATCGAGCCGCCCGATCGGGAAGACGGCCACGCGATCGTTTGGAACGACGGCTACTGGACCAGTGAGGTCGATCACCGCGGGCAAAAATGGTGGCCCGTCGGCACGCCGTACAATGACGGCCAGTTCGTTATCGTCGACTTTATCGGCGATCCGGCGCTTCGTACTGTTCGTATCGACGACGTCGATTACCGTTTGACCAGCGTCGAGCCGCCCGAGCGCCCCGCACCGCCGGCGCCGCCGATTTCAGTCTCGCCCGCGCAGATCCGGATCGCTCTTACAAGACTTGGCCTGCGCGCCGACGTCGAAGCCTATGTCGCCGGCTCGGACGATCAGGACGTGAAGGACATGTGGCAGTTCGCAACCAGCTTCGACCGAAATAACGCCATGATCGCTGCGGCGGCCGACCACCTGGGGAAAACCGCCGAAGAGATCGACGCGCTCTTCGCGCTGGCGCAAAGCGTGTGATTTCTGTATGAAATGACGCAGGACGACGCCAGACAAGGCCGACGACATGAGCAACCGGGTTAGCGCGACAGTCTCCGACCAAGAACTGAACGCGATGATACAGATCGAGAGCGCCGGCAAACCGGACGCTCGCGCGTCGACGTCGAGCGCTTCAGGGCTCGGCCAGCATTTGAACGCGACCTGGCTCGGCCTCGTGAAAAAGTACCGTCCGGAGTGGCAGAAGGGCCGCGACCGCACCGCCGTTCTCAATCTGCGGTTCAAGGCGTCGTTCTCGATCGAAATGCTCGCGCGCTTGGCCGAAGAGAGCCGCGCCGCGATCCCGGGTTGTGCTGCCGGCGATCTGTATCTTGCGCATTTCCTCGGCGTAGCCGACGCGCGCAAGTTCTTCCGTGCCGATCCGAACACGCCGTCAGCCTCGCTCGTCAGCGCTGAAGTCGTGGCCGCGAACCGCAGTATCTTCGCCGCGAATAAGACCGCAGGCGCGATCCGCGCATGGGCGGCGCGCAAGATGGCGCAGCCGCCGAAAGAGGATTGGGTCCGCAAGTTTTACACTGGCGAACAGCCGGCGCCCGTGGCGAAGCCGAAGCCTGTTGACGATGACGTGCGCGGTCGCAAGATCGAACAGCCGCTCCCGCCTGAAGAGCCGGAAGACGAGCCCGAAGTCGAGCGCGCCGATCCCGTGCCGCCCGTCACGCCGGCGCCGACCGAGACCCAAATTCAACCGAAACCGCGCGAAGGTTTTTTCGAGTGGGTGCAGCGTAAGGCGAAGACTGTCGTTAGCGGGGTGACGGGTGTTATCGGCGGCGGTGGCCTTCTGACCTACATAACCGATTGGCGGTATCTCGCGGTAATCGTTGCCGGCCTGATTATCGGCTGCAGCATCGCTTACGCTTTCTGGCTGCTCACGCAGCGCAAGAAGCCGAAGCCGGTTCCTCCGCTATGAACTGGCTGTCGACCGCGATCGGCATTGTCAGCGGCCTCGGTGTCGCCGGCCTGATCGCGCTTGTGCTCGTCGCGCCAGCGATGGCGCTGACGATCTGGAAAGCCCTGTCGTCGGGCTTCATGTGGCTGTTCAAGACCCGGCTCGGTTTCGGCCTTGTTGTCGGCGTCGCAGTGTTCTTCGGGACGAGTTGGTATCAGGACGGCGTGAGCCAGGCGCGTTTCGAGAAGCAGACGGCCGAGTTTAAGGCGGCACAGGCGAAGCGCGACGCGGATATCGCGAAAGACACCGAGCAGTATGTGCGCAAGGAAATCGCCGACGAGTTCATGGCGGAACAGGACGCGAAAAATGAATTGGCAGCGTTTAACAAGAGCCTCGATCCTGCTGGCGTGTGTCGCGTCGGCGCCGATGCTCCAAGGCTGCGCCAGTTATGGCGAGTTGGCGGTACAGATCACAAACGAGTGCGACAAGCTCCGAAGCAAGGGGGCGGCGTTGCCCGACGTTGACGACGACAGCGACTACCGCACGCTCGCCAGTGAAGCCGGCGTTCGCGCGATCGACATTCAACGCAAGAGCGACCGGCACGCGGCCTGCGTCCAGCGTGTGATCGACGCATTCGCGAGGGCAGGGCGTTGAGCGATCTGAACACTCAAATGCTTGTGAACATGTCGACGCAGCTCGCCGAGTTGCAGAGAGGCATGGGCAGCGTAAACGCGCAGCTTGCGGCCGGCGCGAAACAGATGGAAGAGCAGAAGCAAACGCTCGACATGCTCGACCACCGCACGGGCACTACCGAGAACAAGGTCGTGAAGATCGACCAGGCGCTTAATCCGGATGATGAACCGAGCCTGTTGAAACGCGTGGCGAACCTCGAAACGTTCAACGGAAAGATCGGCGTAATCATCACCTTCGGGTCGATCATCCTGTGGGGCGTCGCGTACTTCATCTGGAATACGCTTAACTGGATTTGGTCACACCTCGACGTGAAGGCCATTATCAAGGGGCTCTGGAACTGATGGCGCGAGCGACTGCCATAAACCCCAAGACAGGGAAGCGGAACGATTTCGTCGATCCGCGGCAGGACGACCGCGACACGCACGCGCTGAAGAGCACGATCGCTGTTCTGGAACGAGCACAGATAATCGCGAGGGCGCGCGACAGCTTGTTGACGTATACGCGGTTCACGATGCCGCACCCGACGGCGCCGAACGACGTCAAGCTGTCGAGCTACGAAGAGGCGCTGTTTCACGTCTCGGTCGCCGAAGCACTCGAAGCGGTCGAGCGCGGCGAGATCCCGCAGCTCATTTTCTGTATGCCGCCGCGGCACGGCAAGACCGAACTGGCGACGAAGCGCATGGCCGCCTGGTGCAGCGGCCGGCACCCGGATTGGGACATTGTCGTCGCGTCGTATTCCGACACGATGGCCGAAGACATGGGCGCGGACACGCGAGCTATTCTCGCGTCGCCGCAGCATAAACAGGTTTTCCCGACCTATAAGCTGCGCCGCGGCGGCAACGCCAAGGCAAACATTCAGACCGATCGAGGCGGGCGTCTCGTGTTTGTCGGTCGCGGCGGCGCACTGACGGGCCGCGGAATGCACATCGGCCTCGGCGACGATCTGTTCAAGGATCACGAAGAGGCGCGGTCGCCGGCGATCCGCGACCAGGCGTGGAACTGGTTCACCAAGGTGTTCATGACACGGCGCATGGGCCGCAAGCTCGTCATTCTGACGATGACGCGCTGGCACGCCGACGACGTGATCGGCCGTATCACCGACCCGGCGAACCCACACTACAACGCGATCGAAGCAAAGAAGTGGAAGATCATCAATCTGCCAGGCATGGCCGAGGAAGACGATCCGCTCGGCCGCAAAGTCGGCGAGGCGCTTTGGCCGAACGGCCCCGGCAAATACGACGAAGAGTTTTTGCGCAGTCAGCAGCGCCTCGACCCGATGGGTTTTGCGGCGCTGTATCAGCAGCGGCCAAGCGTGGCCGACGGAACGCTGTTCCTGCGTGAGAACATGCAATTCTACAAGGACGAGGATCTGCCGAAAGAGTTGCGCATTTATGCGGCTTCGGATCACGCCGTTGGCCTGACGCAACGCAACGACCCGAGCCTGCTGATCGTCGTGGGCGTCGATCGGCAGAGCAACATTTACGTGCTTGAAGCGTACTGGCGCCGGCAGCCGACCGATATCGTCGTCGAGCAAATGCTTGTTATGGCGCGCGAGCGAAAGCCGCTGCTGTGGTGGGCGGGCAAGGACCACATTTCGAAGTCGATCGGGCCGTTCCTGCGCAAGCGAATGTTAGAGACCGAAACGTGGATCAACATTCGGGAAGTCGTCGCGACGACCGACAAGGTCACACGCGCGCAGTCGATCGCCGCACGTCATGCAATGGGCAAGGTGTTTTTACCGAAGGGCGCGATCTGGACGCAGCGCGCAGTCGACGAACTGCTCGCATTTCCAAACGGGCTGCACGACGAGTGGCCCGACACCCTGGCGCTGATCGGGCAGGGGCTCGGCAGTCAGCACAAGCCGGGTAAAACGGCCGAAGAGCGCGCGAAGAAAGAAGCACCATACGGCACGCTCGCGTGGATGAAGCAGCAGGACAAGGCCGCGCAGCAGCGCAAAGACGAAGTAATGGCGGGGGGTTTCTAAATGTCTTTGCTCGATGGCAATCTGCCGGCGCCGGCGGTTCTGACGAACGAGGTTCCTGACGATCCGGAAATGCCCGGTCTCGCCGATACCGCGAAGCCCGAGGACGAAGTCGTTCCGGAAGACGTCAAAAAGCTCGTCGGAAAAATCCAGCGGACGATCAAAGCGGACAAGGAAAAGTACGGCAAGGCGTTTAAGCGCATGAAGCGCGACATGTTCGTTGCGACATGGGGCCGGGAAGAGAGCTGGTCGGAGAGCAACTACAAGGCGAACATCGCGGGGCGACACGTCAAACAGAAGACGGCGACCCTGTACGCGAAGAACCCGAAGGCGACCGCGAAGCGCGCGGAACGCCTCGACTTCGCTGTGTGGGACGAAGACCCGCAATCGATCGCGCTTGCGCAGCAGACGGTGCAGGCTGGTCAGATACTCGAACAGCAACACAACGCAAAGCAGCGAGAAATGATGGCGTCCGTCGCGCAAAACGCGATCACGGCGCCGATCATGTTCGGACACAACGGCGGCCCCCCGATCGGTCCTGAACCGTATCAGCCGCCGCCAGAAGTGCAGCTTGCGCAGGAAGTGCTCGCCGATTTTCAGCAGGGTATGGAGCGCCGCAAGCTGATTGCCAAGGTCGGCAAAACGATGGAAATCCTGTTCGCGAAGGCGCTCGCCGAGCAGAAGCCAGTCAATTTCAAGATGGGCGCGAAGCAACTTGTCCGCCGCACCTGTACGACGGGCGTTGGATATGTCGAGCTCGGTTTTCAGCGCGAGTACGGCCCGCGCCCGGGCATGACCGAGCGACTGGCCGACGCCAAGGCGCGCCTCGACCATCTGCGCGTGCTCGCCGAGGACGTGAAGTCAGGCGAGATCGAGAGCGACGACGCGGAAATGGCGGAACTGAACGCCTCGATTGCCGCGCTTGAAGCCGAGCCGGAAATTCTGGTTCGGGAAGGCCTGATTTTCGACTATCCGCGATCGACGAAAGTCATTCCGGATCGTCTCTGCAAGACGCTTGTCGGCTTTGTCGGCGCTCGTCATCTGACGATCGAATACGAATACACGCTCGACGAGGTCCGAGAACTGTTCGACGTCGATCTGTCGAAGTGCGCAAACTACACGTCGGACGGCAAGGCTTATGGCGAGGTCGCCGGCGACATGCTCGACGAGGACGGCGACACTGTTTCGTCGCGTTACACGAAGGGCACCGGCCTGGTCCGCGTGTGGAAGCACTACGACAAGCCAAGCGGCCTTGTTTATTACGTCGCCGACGGGCACGACAATTTTCTGCGCGAGCCGGCAGCGCCCGACGTCTTCGTCGAAGATTTCTGGCCTGTGTACGCTCTGACGTTCAACGAAGTCGAAAGCGAAGACGAACTGTTTCCGCCGTCTGACGTGCATCTGCTGCTCGACATGCAGAAAGAGCATAACCGTTCGCGGCAGAGCAAGCGAGAGCACCGGGAGGCGCGCCGGCCGCGCTGGTTCTATCCGAACGGCGTCGTCGACGAAGATGATATTGACCGCATTACGAAGGTGAAGCCGTTTGACGCGATCGGCCTCAACATCGACGCGGCGACCGACATGTCGAAGGTGTTTCAGGCTTTCCCCGTACCCGGCGTCGACCCGAACCTGTACGACACCGGCGAGAGCTTCGGCGACGCGCAGCTTGTCGTCGGGGCGCAGGAAGCGCAGCTCGGCGGCACGTCTTCGTCAAGCGCGACCGAGAGCGCCATCGCCGCCGGCAGCACGCAGACGGCCGACGGTTCGAGTGTCGACGATCTCGACGGGTTCATGACGGTGCTTGCCAGGTCGTCGGGCCAAATCCTGCTTCGGGAAATGTCCGAAGAGAAGGTGAAAGAGGTTGTCGGTCCCGGGGCGGTGTGGCCGCACATGTCGCTCGCCGATATCGCCGACGAACTGTTTCTTGAGATCGAAGCCGGCTCAATGGGCAAGCCGAACCAGGCGATCGAAATCAAGAATTGGAAGGAAATGCTGCCGCTATTGATCCAGATGGGCAGCATCAAACCGATGTGGCTCGCGAAGGAAACGCTGCGCAGGCTCGACGACAAGATGGACCTGACGGACGCCGTCGCCGAAGGCATTCCCTCGATCGCGGCCATGAACCAGAACAAGCAGCCTGGCGCCGCCGGGGCGGTCAACGATCCGAGCGCGCAGGGGGCCGAGGGCGCGAATAACGCCCCCGGGGGGCCGTCGGTCGTACAGCCAGGGAGTGAGGCGCCAATGGGGAATAACCGCGTTTAGGCTTGTTTGTATCAAATAACTTGTGACAATGACGAACAAAGTGTAATTCTCACCTCGCAACATAGGGAAACTTATGACCATCGCAGACTACGACGAAGAACTGCCGGCCTCGTCGACCGGCGAAACCCTGGACGCCGCGATCATCGAGCCGAATGGCGACGTTGACGCAGACGCGAGCTCGTCCGCCGCGACCGACGTAACCGATGAAGGTTCGCTCGGTGTTGTCCGTGACGTCGTCAAGGATCGCACCGAACCCGACGCGGCGGCCTCGTCAGCCGATGGCGCAGAAGGCGGCGTTGATGCCGACGGAAAGCCACTCCCAAAGGAACAGGACAACGAAAACTATCTCGACGTCCCGTTCCATAAGCACCCACGTTTTCAGGCCCTAATCACCGAGCGAAACGGGCTTCGGGAAGACGCTGGACGGTATCAGAACGTTCAGAAGTATCTCGAAGACAACGGTCTCTCGGCTGGCGAAGCTGCCAACGCCCTTCACACCTTCGCTCGCGCGAAGGTCGATCCGGCCGGCGCCTTCGCCGAATTGAAGCCGTGGCTGCAAGAACTCTTGGTCGCCGCGGGCGAAGTTCTGCCCGAGGATCTGAGAGCGCGTGTCGAGAAGGGCGAAATGTCCAACGAGACCGCACAGGAACTCAGTCGCGAACGTGCGAAATCGAAATCGCACGAGACACGTCAGAGTTTCGATCAGCAGCGCAATGAACGTGCTTCGACGACACAGCTCGTCAACGACATGGTCAAAACCGCTTCTGATTGGGAGAGCGATCGTCGCGTTAAAGACCCGAACTTCGAAGCCAAGCACCCCGCGATCATGCGCGAGATTGCTTATCTTCAGATGCAAGAAGGCAGGCCGAAGGACGCCGCAGGCGTTCGTGAGCAACTTAAAAAGGCTTACGACAACGTCAACAAGACGTTCGTCAAACCGGCACCAGCCCAACAGCAGCGAAGGCCAGCGATCAAGCCTGTCATGAGCGGACAAACGAACGGGCACGCCCGCGAATTGCCGAAGAACCCTTCGACGTTGGATATCGTCAAGGCCAATCGGCGTCAGGGCTAAGATCAGGGTCTAACGACAATGGCATTCACTGCTGACGAAATTGCAAATATCAACAACTCGGCGCTCGAATACTATATCGACAAGGGTAAGGTTTGGGCGCAGAACATCGCGAACAAGCCCATGCTCGCCGCGTTCAACGCGGCCGCCGGTAAGTTCAACGGCGGCAAGGATTACGTGTCCTTCGGCGTCAAGGCCGGTCAGGGCGGCGGTTCGCTGGCTGGCTACAGCGGCGACGATCAGCTCAACTACTACAACCCGACCGGCACGAAGCGCGCTCGCTTCCCTTGGAAAGAGCACTTCATCGGTATTCAGGTCACGCATACCGAACTGAAGATCGACGGCATCAACGTCATTGAAGATGGCTCCGATCAAAGCACGTCTGAAATGGACGGCCGCGAAGAGCATGTTCTCGCGAACTTGCTCGACGAGAAGATGGACGATCTCGGCGAGGACTACGCTTACAGCCTCGATCGGCTTATCCATCTTGACGGGTCGGCCGACGCAAAGGGCCTCGCGGGTATCGCTTCGATCATCCTTGAAGCTCCGTCGCTCGGCTCCACCGGCGGTCTGTCTCGTGTGGCAAACCCCTTCTGGCGTAACCGTGCGGCGACTGTCGCGAACGGCGTCGCTGGCGGCCAGGGCGTCATCACCAGCAACACCGCTAGCGGCGGCGCCCTGATCGAGTTTCTCGAAAAGGAATGGCTGCAGCTTTCGAAGTACCGGAAGGGGACCACGAAGTACAAAATCTTCGCGGGCTCCGACTTCATCGCCGCCTACCGCAAGGAAATGCGCGCGAACGGCTACTACACCATGAACGGGCTGAAGGGTTCGGTCGACGGTTCGCAGGGGCCGGTTGAGTGGAAGGGCAACCCGATCGAGTGGGATCCGACGCTCGACGATCTCGGACTGTCGAAGCGTTGCTACGTTATCGACATGAGCAAGACCGGCGTTCGGCTGCTGTACATGGACGGCAACCGCATGAAAAAGCATAACCCGGCGCGGCCTTACGACCGCATGGTTATGTACAACGGCCTTTCGATGACTGGCGTTTTGGTTGCGAAGCAGCTCAACACGTCTGCGGTGTACGATATCGCATAAGACTACGTGATACGGCGGGCGCCTCGGCGCCCGCGCGCACTTCAGGCTCTAGCGCTCTTCGTTCTCAAATTTCTTCTTGGAGAAGATCAAATGGCTCAGGTTAAAAACCGTTCCGCCCGCGTCGAGGCGGTGCTTGCCGCGCCGGTTATCGACACCGGCACCTTCGATATCGCGTATCCAACCGGCACGTCGCAAAGCTCGTTCGACAGCGGGCTCGCCGGCACCGGCTCGTATGTCATGTTGAATGACAACGACAAGTGGACACAGGCCGCCGGAAAGATCGGTTTGTCTTTCGGCGCTTCGCTTATCACCGTCACGAACAGCTCTGGCTACACTTGGCCGGCCGGAACGCGCGTTGCGCTTAACGTCGATCAGCGCGACGGCAACGACGTCGTCCTGATCCAGATCCCGGTCGATCTCGTGTCGGTCACTGGTGCGATCGACGTCGTCACCGACTACCGCCCCGGCGTCGCCGGAACGATCGAGAGCTTCGATCTTTTGATGACGAAGCCAGTCACGACCGGCGCGAAGCTCGCGAGCTTCAATCTTGAGATCGGCACGACCAACGTCACCGGCGGTGTGATCGCCGCGACGTCGGCCAACGCCACGCCGCTCGGCAAGGTAATCGCCGGCTCGGCAATCACCGGCAACAACGTTCTCACCCCGGAAAGCAAGCTGTCGATCGAAGCGTCGGCCGTTACCGCTTTTTCGGAAGGGCAGGGCGTGTTCATGATCCGCGTTCGCAAGGACCCGATCGCCAACGACTAACCCGAAATGAGAGCGGGGCTTCGGCCCCGTTTTCACTTCCGCAGCAACACTGACCCAGGAGAACACAATGCAGATCGCGAATGTTGAATTGTCGCTCGGCGGCGACCACGGAAACACCATTATGAAATTCGGCGTCACCGCCGCAGAGATCGCCGTGCTTCGCGCGATCCACGGCGACGAGAGCGTGCGTGAAGTTGAGCCCGCGGGCGACGTCAAGCGCTCGAACCGCGAAGAACGCTCGCGTCTGGTCAATATTTACGGCGGCGCCAAGGACGCGTCGCAGAACAAGATCGTCGAGGGCATGTTCCCCGGCGTTGCGGCTCGCGTGTTCGAAACGCTCGAAGAACTCGAACTCGACGACAGCTTCTTCAAGGCGACGGGTCGTCTCACCGCGAACTCAGAAGTCGCGCGGGGCAAACCGCCCACGATCGCGGAATGGGTCGCAGCAGGCTATAGCGCTGCTAACTACCCGCCAAGTGGCTACCCGTCAGTCAGCACGCAAGAAGAGATCGACGCGGCGGTTGAAGCTGAAAAGGCGAAGCAGTCCGCACCGGCGGCGTTCGACGCGTCTGTCACCGACGAGCAGCCCGAAGCAACGGAAGACGATGACGGCGTCGGCGAGGAAATCAACGACGACGTCGCTAAAGGCGGGAACGTTCTCTCGTAAGGATTAGGTCTATGGCGCGCGGTGTAACGCTGGTTAAACTGCTGGACGAACTGCGCGCCAAGACCAAGACGTCGCTCAATCCGGCGCACAACGCCGCCATGCGCGACAAGCAGCTTCTTGTCCTTCAGAGCACGCAGCAGTGGCTTTGGGACGATTTCACCTGGCCGCATTTGCGCGTTTGGCGGAATTACCGCCTTCAGAACGGACAGCATCTTTACGACGTCGGCGCCGACTTCGATATCGATCGTATCGAGAAGATCGAAGTCAAGAACGGCGGTCGCTGGCTGCCGCTTACCGCGGGCATTGAAGCGGCGCACTACGGCGTCTACGACACCGAGCTCGACCAGCGCGCGTCGCCGGCGCGCCGTTGGCGGATCGCTGAAGACGAACAGGTCGAGATATGGCCGATCCCTGACGTCGACGGCGTTGTCGCAACGCTCGAAGACCACATCAAAGTGACCGGCATTCGCAAGCTGCGCCCGCTGGTAGCGGACAGCGATCGAGCGGACTTGGACGATCAACTTATCTATCTATACGCCGCCGCCGAAACACTCGGCGCGTCGGTGGACGGCAAGATTTTGCTCAATCTGGCAAACAAGCGCCTCGCGAAGCTGAAGGGCAACTTGACGCCGCGCCGCACGTTCCGGTTCGCCGGCATCGGAAAATCCGAGCCGCCGCGCCGCTTGTCTGTATCCGCGTTCCGACCGCCGAGCGTCTGACGTGGGCACGATATGGATCAAAAACTTTAACGGCGGCCTCGACGCCCGAAAGATGCCGGAAACGCTTCCGGGCGGCTCTGCGCTCGTAGCGCGTGACGGCCATCTGAACCGGGGCGGCGAGTTCGAGCAGCGCGCGGCTTTTGTCGAAGAGTACGTTCTTCCGGCCGGTCTCACCGTTGGCCTCGCTTACGGGCTTTCCGGCATCTTTGTCTTCGGGCATGAAGCGCCGCCCGCCATGCCGCGCGGCGTGACGTACCAGCGGCTTCAGCATCCGGACGGCATCACCCCGCTATTCCGCATTCTGTCGTTCGAACTCTTCGCTTCGAAAATCTATGTCGTGGCAGAGTTCAGCGACGGCACGCAGTATCACTTCTACGACGGCGCCCGCGTGCCGGACTGGCAAGACGGACGAGCGCGCACCTCGTTTCTGGTCACTGGCGGGGGACTGCAACCCTCGACGGCTGCCACAGCGTCTTTCACGATCACGGGCGGCTCGGCGAGCATCGTCAACACGGTCGACACGATCACCGTTAACGGTGCTTCGATCATCGCAGCGCCGGTTCAGCACACCGGAAACAACACGACAACGGCAGCGGCCGTCGCAGCGGCCATAAACTCGATGGTGTCGTCGCCCGACTACACAGCGGCGAATGTGGGTCCAATCGTCACGATAACCGCGGCTGTGCCAGGCACAGAGCCAAATGGCCTGACGCCGGCAGTGGGCTTGAACGGCGACGTCGCGATTGCTGGCCTGACAGCGTTTTCGGGCGGCACGGTCTCGGCGCCGTCGCAGATCGCCGATATCACCGTGAATGGGGTTTCTGTTCTCGGCGGGCCGATCGATTGGGCGACCAGCAATGCCGCCACTGCTGCGGCAATCGCCGCGCAGATCAACAGCTTCGCGTCGACGCCCGACTACAGCGCAACGGTTGTCGGCGACAAAGTCAATTTGCTGGCGGTCGACCCGGGCGTCGCGCCGAACGGGTACGCGGTTGAGTTCACGCTTCTACGAAACATGGGGGTGACGCCTAGCGTCGGCGTCTCACTCGCGAACGGCCTCGCCCCCGGCGTGGTTTTTCAGTCGGGCACTTTCGTCAAGACGGTTGGGTCGAAGGTCTACTGTGCAGCGGGGCCTTACCTGAATTTTTCTGGTATCAAGATCCCGACCGGATGGCAGTCGTTAAATGTCGGTGCCGGCTTTATCGATATGTCGACCGAGGCGGCCGGGTCGGAAGCGCTGCAGGCCATCGCGAAGTATCTGCAATTCATTGCGGTGTTCGCCGGCCGGGTGACGCAAATCTGGTACGTCGATCCCGATCCGGATTTGAACAAGCAGCAGCAAGTGCTCAACAACACCGGCACGTTGAGCCCGCGCAGCGTGACGCAGTTTGGCGATAACGATCTCTTCTTTCTCGATGAGAGCGGCGTGCGGTCTCTGAAGGCGCGCGACAGTTCGAACTCAGCGTCAACAAACGATATCGGTGTTTCCGTTGATCCGCTGGTCGTCGCCAAGCTGCGAACACTGACACCTTTACAGCGCAGTCAGCTTATCGGACTGATCGAGCCGACCGACGGTCGCTTCTGGCTCATTTTTCCCGACGAGATTTTCGTGTTCAGTTTCTTCAGCGGCTCGAAAATCAGCGCTTGGTCGACCTATACGCCGAGCGTCGATAACGAGCCGTTCCTGATTGATGACGCGGTGGTGTTCAAGAAAAAAGTGCATTTGCGATCCGGCGACACGATTAAAGTCTATGGCGGCCTGGGCGCTGCGCCAGCCTATGACAGCACCGAACCGGATTTATGGCTGCCGTATCTGGACGCCGGCGCGCCGGCGAAGACGAAGAAATTTCAAGGTTTCGACGCAGCCTGCGAGGGCCGATGGGAAGTGCGCGTCGGGATGGAGCCGACCAATCTCAGCGCCACCGACAAGGTCGGGACGATAGACAAGACGACGTTCAGCGCGGCTGGCGGTAAAATCCCGTTCGAGCACGAGGCGACGCACATCAGTCTGCGATTTAAGGGCGTGGGGCAGGGCTACAAAAAGGTCGCTTCAGCGGCGATCCATTTCGAAGGCGACGAGGCGCAGGATTGATGTTTGTCCGCCTGCCACTGGAAAGCGAAGAGGACGCCTTTGTTGACCTGGCGCGGCTCTGCACGGCCGAGAGCTACCCGGATCTGATCTTTTCCGAGGATCGGGCGCGCGACACTTTCAGGCGGTATCTCAAAACGGCGCACCCGACCTTTTTCGTGGTCGACGACGGCGGGCGCATGGTGGCCGTCGCCCAGGCCTCGATTTCGGCTTTCGATTTTGCCGATGGCGTCTATACGACGTTATGTGGTACGTTCGTGCACCCCGATAAACGCGGCACTCGGGCCGCCGCGCTGCTGTTGAGGCATTTTACCCGTTGGAGCGACCGGCTAGGAGCCGTCGAAAGCACGGGCGGAAATGACAACAGCCTGACGACTGAGCGAACGACACGCCTGCTAGGCCACTTCGGCTTCAAGCCTGTCGGCACGTTCGTCAGACGAAAACGGGGCGCATAATGGGCAAAAAAGGTGGCGACGACGCAGCAGCGCAGCAAGCAGCGCAGGCACGCGCCGATGAAGCCGCGCGTCAGGCCAAGGTGCGCGAAGGTACGGCCCGGGTCGACGATATCTTCAAGACGAATTTTACCGACGATTTTTACAAGGATCGGCAGGACGCGTATTCGGCCTACGCGACGCCGCAGCTTGAAACGCAACTCGCGGACGCGCGCAAGAAGCTGACATTCGCGCTCGATCGAAGCGGCCTGCTCAACAGTTCGACGCGCGCCAGCAAAGAAGCCGAGCTCGCAACGGAAGAGGGCACGCAGCGTCAGGCTATTGCCGACAAGGCGCTCGCGACCGGTAACGAAGCGAAGAACAACGTCGCGGCGTCTCGCGCCGATCTCGTCAACATGCTCACCAACACCGGCGACACCGAGAGCGCGGTCAACAACGCGACCAGCCGCGCCGCGTCGCTGACGCAGCCGCAACAGTTCAGCCCGCTTTCGGGTCTCTTCGCCAATTTCACAAACGCGCTCGGCACGCAGGCCGGCGCGGAACGCGCGCAGTATTACAGCGGCGGCGCTGTGAAGGCCCCGTTCAACACAGGACTTTTCGCGCCCTCTGGCTCGGTGAAGGTGACTTAAATGCTTCCTGCTCTTGCACTCGCGGGCGGCGGAACGCTGGCCTCGTTTTTCCTCGACAGCGCCGCGAACGGCGCCGTCAACGACGCGCGCAACGCGGTTATCTCGGCCGAGCGCGGGCGTCAGGCGGCGTTCGACGCGGAAGCCGCTAAGATAAACACGGGCGCGCAAGACCGCTATCAGGGCTTCGGGGCGAAGCAGGAAGCCAAGGCGACGCAGCTTGCAGACTTCTACAAAACGCCAGTTGTCACGCCGACGACGCCGAACACGATAGCAGCGCTGCCGCCGACCACGGGCGGCATTGTCGATCGCGAGATCGGCAACAAGGGCGCAATCGCCGACGCCTACGTTGAGCATCAGGCCGACAGCCTCGGCAATCTGCGGTCGTTCGGTGACGTGCTCGGCGGCATCAGCCGCGATCAGGGTCACGACGCGCAGCTTATTGGCCAGGTCGGCGGGTTCAAGAAGGGCTCGGCGATGGCAGAACAGGCCGAACTCGAAAGCGCGAACAACGCTGGCAACAAATACAAGTTCTGGTCCGACCTTTCGAAAGGCGCCGCGAAGATCGGGATTTCGGCTGCGTTGGGCGGGGCGTTCGCGCCGGCAGCAGGCGCCGCGGGCGGGGCGACAAGCGTCCTGCCTGGCGTTGCGCGCTTCGCGCCGTCGAGCATCGGTGATCTATACGCGGCTTCGCCGACGGCCGGCGTCAATGCCTTCTCGTTCTACTGAGGACTGAAAAATGCCAGTTAGGCGCAACGGTTATTATTCAGATCCGGCTCTTTCGACGGCCTTCGACAATATCGCCGAGGCCTTCAAGACGCCGTCGGGTTCGGACGTCGCCGGCTACGCGAACGCTGGCGCGACGCGGCAGAAGGCGACGCGGCTTCAGGATTTGTACGACTACGCGAAGAGCGCAGAATACGATCCCGTGATCGCTGATCGTCTCGGCATCGCAGTCGGCAACCTGACCGGCTTGAACACTGTCGGCGCGCAAAACCAGAACGACGCCACTGCGCGACGCAATGTCGACGTGACGAACAGCACGACCCTTTCGGTCGCCGACAAGAACAACGCGGGTGCGCTCGCGCGGCAGCTCGCGCAGCCCGTCATCTTGAGCGACGGTCAAACCGCCAATTTACCCACGCAGACGGCCGCGGCGACAGGACTGCCGAGCATGTTCCGCGGCAACATCACGGCGAACCAGGGCCAGACGGTTACGACGCCTGGTGGCGAAGTCATCGCCGGCGCGCCGAAGCCGCTGACAGACGCCGAAATGAAAGGCGCCATTCTCGGCAGACTGCCGGCGAACGAGCAGCGCGCCGTCGCGCTCGCGCCTGCAGGCGTGTCGGCCGTGGTCGGGCCGAACGACGAACCGACGAACGTTTTCACCGCCGACAGTGTCGGGCAAAAACCCTACGCGGCAGACAACCGAAATCGCCAGATCGCGAACTACAAGACGGCCGACGGAAGGGTCGGAAACGCGTATTTCGACAACGACAAAAACACGTTCGTCGACAGCGCGACGAAACAGCCGTTGCCACAAGGCACGCAGACGTACACCGCCAATCTGCAGGGCGACAAGGACAACACGGGCCTTGGCGCCAACACGAAGAACAGCATCGACGGTATGCTCGTCGATATCACGCTTACCCGCGACACTTCGCGGGCGCTGCGTGACATTGTCACGAAGAACCCGGGTTCGCAGGGCCTCGTTGGCTCGCTGCGCGGCACCTTGCAGGACGTGATCGCTGCTGGCGGTGAAGTCGGAAAGCTGCTGAACGTCAATGTCGAGAAGATGAAAAAGGACATTGCCGAAGGTCGCGTCGATCCGGCGGTCGCCGCGAAATTCAACAATTTCGATCCGAGCATCCCGGCAGCGAATTTGTACGAAACGCTGCTCACCGCGCAGACTGCGAAGGTGCTCGACCCGAACGGCAAGATTTCGAACGACCGTTACAATCAGGTCGCGAAGAGCCTCGGTTCGGGCGGCTGGACCGGCAACGCGTCGCGCACGATCGCTTCGCTCGACGCGCTCGACAATATCCTGACGTCGCGGCACAACATTCTCTCGCCGACGTCGCCCGTCGCGGCCAAGATCGGCCAGCCGCCGGCGGCTAAAACACCCGCTGCGGCTTCGACCGGCGCGCCGGCGGTGCGAACTTGGAACCCGGCAACTGGCGCGCTCGAATGATCCAGATCAAAGCACCGGACGGCACTCTCGTTCAGTTTCCGGACGGCACCGGCGACGACGTCATTACCGGCGTGATGGCGAAGAACTATCCCGCGCCCGCAGCGCCGGATCTCGCGACGCTCGGCGTCGACGCGCAACGTGCGCTCGTTGAGCAGCCAGGCGTCATTGAGAACCGCGCTGCAGCCGATCTGGCGTCGCTGCCTGGGGCAACTGCGGCCGCGCCGGTCTCGTGGCTGGATCGGCTGAAAAGCCTTGTGATAGCGCCAGGCGGCGAGAAGCCTGTCGACACCGGGCCTTCAACCTTCGCAACCGTTATGGATCAGGGCGCCTATCTGCCGCGCGGAATGCGCCGCGGTGTCGCGAACCTCGCCGGCTTGCCGGTCGATCTCGTGAACGGCGCCATGTCCCTCGCTGGCGCGTCCGTCAGTCCAAAGCCGCTCATGGGTTCGAAGTTTATCGACGACGCACTCGGCGGTTTCGGTGTCATTCCGGACGTGCGGCCGCCAGCCACGACGACCGAGCGCATGTTAAGCCGTGTCGGCGAAGAGATCGGCGCGGCTGCTCTGCCGGTAGGCGGGGCCATCGCCAAGGCGGGACAGGTCGGCGTCGAAGGCGCGCGAAAGCTGCCGTTCCTGGCGCGCATGTTCGTCGAACCCGCCGCGATCAATCCGGCCAGCTTCGCGCGAAAAGAAATGACGACCGCTGCCGCTGCCGGCACGGGCGCCGCTGCGGCGGGCGAGATTTCGCACGCAGCGGGTCTCGATGAAAAGGGCGGGGCGCACTTGACGCTCGATCTGCTCGGCGCGCTCGGCGGCGCAGGCGCGCTCGGCGCGTCTCGCATGATCGGCAAGCCGGTCGGCGACGTCGCGCAGGCAATCTTCGCGCGGGATAAATTCAGCAACGCGGCCGTGAAAGAAAACACCGTCGATCGTATCTTGAACAACGCGCAGACGATTTCGAAGGTGGAAGGCCAGCCGATCGACACGGCGCCGCTAGTCGAAGCCATCACGCGCGGGCATCGGGTCGACGGCACGATCCCGGGTTTCAAAGACAGCATCGCCGATCGCACGGGCGACCCCGGGCTCGCGACCCTCGAATACGGCCGTCAGTCAGGCCCGAACGGCGGCGATTACGTTGCGCGTCGCACCGACAACACGAACGCGGTCGACGCGGCCATGAACGCCAACGCGCCGCAGGGCTCGCCGGCGGCGCTACGAAGCGAACTCGAACTCGAACGCACGCGCCAGCTCACCGACGCCAGCGTCCACACCCGGAACGCGACCGACGACTTCGAGCGCGCGACGCAGGCACTTCAGCCCGCCATGACCGGCGAAGGCCGCGGCGCGAATATCCGAACGGCGCTCGAAGGCGCCAGCGCTGAGGCGCGCGAGTTGCTGCGCCAGGCTTGGGAGCCGCTGAACACGAGCCCCGCACAGGTCGATATGGCGCCGCTCGCTGACGACTTCGGTCGTGTGGGCCGCGAACTGTCGACCGCCGAGCGCGAGCGCTTTCAGCCGAACGAGGCGGGTATCCCGCGTCGCTTGTCCGGAGAACGTGAGGTCACGCCAGCCGTGCTCGACGCGGAAGGCAACGTCGCCACGCCCGCCGTCACCGAACCGATCTTGCAGCCGATCCGCGAAGTTACCGGACTGCGCAGCGCTTTGACCGACGCCGCCCGGGAAGCCCGCACGGCGGGGCGCACGAACGAAGCCCGAATTATCGACGACCACGTCAACGCGCTGGACGGCTATCTTGACGACGCCATGCCCGAAGCGCAGCGCGCCGAATACGACGCAGCCCGCGCAGCGACGATAGACTTCAACGACCGCTTCACGCGTCCACAGACGGCCATCGCACAGACGCTCGACCGTCAGCAGGGCCAGTATCGCCAGCCCGACAGCGCGGTCGCGCAAAAGTTCGTGCAGGCCGACGAAGGGCGGATTAGCGACTTTCAGGCCCTCATGCGGGAGACCGGACACGATGACCGTACCGTTTCAGCCGTTCGAGACCAGATCCTTGCCGACGTGCGCGATCGGAACTTGCTTGAGCGGCCCGACCAGCTCGCCGAATATCTTGGCCGCTACAACACCGTTCTCTCTGACCCTCGTTTCACAACAGTACGAGGCCAGTTGGACAATGCTGCGGGACTGCGCCGTTCGCTCGATCAAGCAGCCGGCAACGAGACTGCGCTGACGCGCGAGCTCGGCACGCCCGATCAGCCGGGGACGAGCACCGTCGGCAAGTATCTTCAGTACGGCGACGAAAGGTCGCAAGACGCGCTGAAGAGCGTTCTGGCGTCGAAGCAGCCGGCGCAGGCGATGGACGAAATGCTGAATTTCGTCGGCAACAAGCCCGAAGCGGTCGAAGGCGCACGGAAGGCGTTTTGGGATCTGATGGAAAGCCGCTCACGCTCGAACGGCGAGACTACGAAGACGATGGACGGCAAACAGCCGTGGATGCCGAACCGGCTCAAAAACTTCCTCGACGATCCCGTGAATGCGGCCGTCGCCGAGCGGCTTTGGCGCGACAACCCGGAACACGCGGGCAATGTCCGCAAGATCGCTGAAGAACTGCAGGGTGTCGATCTGCGCGCCCGCGGGAAGGCGAACAACACGTCGGGCACCGCGCAGAGCATTTCGAACGTGTTGACGCCCGAGACGCTTCAGAGCCGGTTCTACGCCTACAAGCGAGGCCAGACGTCGCTCGGTTTCATGCTGACGGCTCTCGGCTCAGTCGCGGCCAGGCGGCTTGTACGGGGCGCGCAGGGCGAGGCGATGGAAAAGCTGCTCGATCGCGCGCTGCTCGACCCGGATCTCGCCGCGCAACTGCTGAAGGAACACAATCCGGCCAATCGGGCGGCGCTCGCGCGCACCGCCAAGGCCTATCTCGGCAACGAGGCCTCGACGATCACCGATATTCTCGACGGGAAGGAAGACGATCCCGTCAAGGACGCGATCATGAGTGGTCGTCCGCGGGTGACAATCTCTAAGGACCGGGACGGAAACTGAAGACAGCTAGTGTGCGCAGTGCGAGAACAGCGCGAGCACGCCGCCCCGCGAGCACTTATCCACCAGACTTTCGTCAGGTTGCGCCGCAAGGTAAACGCTCAAAGCAATTATCGCCAAGGCGCCGGTAATAGAGGCCCACAAGAGCGCATTTTGACGGAAGCGCATGGTCTTCGTCTTTCCAAGGTGCGCCCAAAAAAGCGCCCAAATTTTGTATGTATTAGGAAAGCAGACACGTACCGGCGGCGCAGAAAAGCCAATGAAACGACGCCTTTTTCGAGATTTTCCCCTCGTGGCGCTTCCTCTTCATTAACTTATCGTCTCTATTTTGAGGCATCATGCCCGAGTCATCACGGCGTGGCGAATTCATTGGTTTCAGCACGCACGGGCATATTGCCGGAATTGGAGAGCAGGGTGGCCAAAACCGTCCTGATCGTGGAGGACAACGAGCTCAATATGAAGCTCTTCCGCGATCTGCTGGAGGCCCATGGGTATCAGACAGTCGGTACGCGGAACGGGGTTGAAGCACTCGATCTCGCTCGCAGGCACCGGCCGGATCTCATTCTCATGGATATTCAGCTTCCCGAAGTTTCCGGTCTCGACGTCACGCGCTGGATCAAGGCGGACGCCGATTTGAGAGCGATCCCTGTTGTCGCGGTCACGGCATTTGCGATGAAGGGCGATGAAGAACGTATCCGGGAAGGTGGATGCGAGGCGTACTTGTCCAAGCCGATTTCGGTTGGGAAGTTTATTGAGACGGTTCGACGGTTTGTCGGCTAGGAGAGTTGGATGTCCGCGCGCGTTCTGGTCGTTGACGACGTTCTCGCCAACGTAAAGCTGCTCGAAGCGCGGCTGTCAGCCGAGTATTTCGACGTGGTGACGGCGAACTGCGGAATGCAGGCGCTGGAAATCTGCGAACGCGCCGAGTGTGACATCGTGCTGCTCGACGTCATGATGCCCGACATCGACGGTTTCGAGGTGTGCCGCCGCCTGAAATCGAATCCGAAAACCCATTTTATCCCCGTCATCATGGTGACGGCGCTGGACAGCCCGTCCGACCGCGTGCGCGGCCTCGATGCGGGCGCCGATGACTTCCTCACCAAGCCGGTGTCGGACGTCGTGATGATTGCCCGCGTGCGCTCGCTGACGCGGCTGAAGATGATGACCGACGAATTGCGGATGCGCGCGATCACGTCGCTGGAGATCGGCGTCAACGCGCCGGAGCGCGACGCGGTCGCCGATACCGGCAAGGGCGGTCGTATTCTGCTGGTGGAAGACCGTCCGTCATCCTACGAGCGGCTTGCTCCTGTGCTTGCCACCGAACACAGCGTCGACGTGGAACCTAATCCCGCAGAGGCGGTGTTTCACGCGGCAGACGGCAACTACGATCTGCTGATCGTCTCGCTCGGACTTGAGAATTTCGACGGCCTGCGCCTCTGCAGCCAGGCGCGCTCATTGGAGCGGACCCGCAGCGTGCCGATTCTCGCGATCGCCGATGCCGACAACAACGCGCGGCTGCTGCGCGGGCTCGAGATCGGCGTCAACGACTACCTGCTGCGCCCGGTGGACAAGAACGAGTTGCTCGCCCGCGCGCGTACGCAAATCCGCAAGCGCCGCTATACCGATCACCTGCGCGACAACGTGCAGAACTCCATCGAAATGGCGATCACCGATCCTCTGACCGGTCTGCACAATCGCCGCTACATGGAAAGCCATCTGTCGACGCTGGCCGAGCAGGCCGCCATGCGGGCGAAGCCGCTGGCCCTGATGATGCTCGACATCGACTACTTCAAGTCGATCAACGACAATCACGGTCACGATGCCGGCGACGATGTGCTGCGCGAGTTCGCGGTGCGCATCCGCAAGTCCATCCGCGGCATCGATCTCGCCTGCCGTTACGGCGGCGAGGAATTCGTCATCGTGATGCCTGAGACCGACCTGCATGTCGCGGGGATGGTCGCCGAACGCCTGCGCCGGTCCATTGCCGGTGAACCGTTCGCCGTCGAAAAGGGCGCGAAGCGGATTGATGTGACCATTTCAATCGGCATCTCGACCCTGGAAACCAAAGGCGAGGCCATCGCGGATGTCCTCAAGCGGGCCGATCAGGCGCTCTATCGCGCCAAGCATGACGGTCGCAACCGCGTCGTGGCGGCTGCGGCATAAGCTGCAAGCATTCAGCGATTGTTGGGATCGAGAGTGGCGCGCCCCTGTGTGATCAGGCGTGCGCCGCGCTGGTCGCGGGTATGTATCCACAGCCAGTTCATCGCGACGGCCAGACGGTTGCGCAGGCCGATCAGAAAATAGATGTGCGCGATGCCCCAGATCCACCACGCCAGCGCGCCGCGCAATTTGATCCATCCGAAATCGATCACTGCGCGCTTCTTGCCGATCTGGGCGAGGCTTCCCGAATGCTTGTAGTGGAACGGAGCCGTGGAGGCGTCGCCCTTCAATCGCGCCTTGATGATGTTGGCGACGTGTCGTCCCTGCTGCTTGGCTGCGGGCGCGATACCCGGGACAGGTGTGCCGTCGGGCGCGTTGATCGCCACCGTATCGCCGACGGCGAAAATGTCCGGATGCCCGGGGACGGAGAGATCCGGCGACACCACCAGACGGCCCGCGCGATCCGCAGGCACGCCGAGCCATTCGGCGGCGGGTGAGGCCCGCACGCCCGCAGCCCAGATGATGGTTCTGGATTGCAGTTTTTCTCCGCCATAGATCACGCCGTCGGCGGTGCATTCCGAGACGGGCTTGCCAAGCACGATCTCGACGCCGATCCGTTCCAGCGATTGCTGTGCGTAGGCTGACAGGTCTTCGGCAAATCCGGCGAGAACGCGCGGACCGGCCTCGATGAGAAGAACGCGCGCCTTGCGCGTGTCGATGTTGCGGAAATCGGGTGGCATGGTCACCTTCGCCAGCTCCGCAATGGTCCCGGCCAGCTCGACGCCGGTGGGACCGCCGCCGATGACGACGAACGTGAGCAGGGCGCTGCGCTTCTGCGGATCGGTCTCGCGTTCCGCAAGTTCGAAGGCGAGCAGGATGCGGCGGCGAATGGTGGTCGCGTCTTCAAGCGTCTTGAGGCCGGGTGCAAACGGCTCCCATTCGTCGTGGCCGAAATAAGCGTGCCGCGCGCCGGTGGCGAGAATCAGCGTGTCGTAGGGAAGCGACCCGCCATCCTCGAGCAGAACACGACGCGCGTTGGCGTCAACGCCTGTGACCGTGCCGAGAAGTGTCGTCACCTCCGGGCGTCCGCGCAGCAAATGCCGGACCGGCCAGGCGATCTCTGAGGTGGCGAGCGACGCGGTGGCGACTTGATAAAGCAGCGGCTGGAACAGGTGATGATTCCGCCGGTCCACGATGGTGATGCTGACCGGCGCTCCGGCCAGCCTGTGCACGGTTTCCAGGCCGCCAAAGCCCGCGCCAGCGATGACAATGCGATGGGGGGAGGAGGCCGGGGTGTTCGTGGGCTGCGAGGTCATGGCGCCAGCACTCCGCTTTGGAATCGGAAAGCCAGATCGTCACCTGAAACGCAAAACGGAGCCAGAGGGCTCCGCTTTAAAACGTAAATAACTGAAATCGTTACTTGATCTTGGCTTCGCGGAACTCGACGTGCTTCTTCGCGACCGGATCGTACTTCTTCTTCACGAGCTTGTCGGTCATCGTGCGCGAGTTTTTCTTGGCGACATAGTAGAAGCCGGTATCCGCGCTGGAAACGAGCTTGACCTTGATGGTGACCGCTTTGGCCATGTTCAGAACCTCGAATGTCAGGAATCGATAGCAGTCCCGACACGCAGGGCCGCATTTGGGCCGCAACCTAGCTCCGAACGCCCCAAAGTCAAGGTTTTAAGGCTCTAAATCCCAAAAGCTTGCTCTTGGGCCGGAGGCGCGAATGGGGACGTATTTTCGGACCGAAACCCCGCTCAAACAGGGCTATTCAGCCGCATCGGCGGCCCCGCTGGCTTCGAAAAACCGGTTTTTGGGCCGGGGCAGGCCGAGATTTTCACGCAGCGTGCGGCCCTCATAGTCCTTCCGGAAGATGCCTCGCCGCTGCAGTTCCGGCACGACCTTGTCGACGAAGTCGTCGAGCCCCTGCGGTAGGAACGGGAACATGATGTTGAAGCCGTCGGAAGCATAAGTCGTCAGCCATTCTTCCATCTGGTCGGCGATGGTGACGGGCGTTCCGACGAACGATAGTCCGCCGTAACCGCCGACGCGCTGGGCAAGCTGCCGCACGGTCACATTGTTCTTGGCTGCATATTCGACCATGCGATCGCGGCCGCTCTTGCTGGCATTGCTTTCCGGAATGTCCGGCAGCGGTCCATCAGGATCGAATTTCGATGCGTCGGTGCCGAGGATCACGGAGAGACCGGCGATCGCGCTGTCGTAATGCACGAGGCCGTCGAGGGTCGCGCGCTTTTTCTGCGCTTCCTCCACCGTATCGCCGACCACCACGAATGCGCCCGGCAGGATCTTCAGGTGATCGCGGTCGCGTCCGACCTTGTCCATGCGGCTCTTGATGTCTTCATAGAGCGCTTGCGCCTGCGCGAGCGTGCCGCCGCCGGTGAACACCGCTTCGGCGGTCTCGGCGGCAAGCTGCTTGCCGGGTTCGGACGCGCCAGCCTGCACGATGACCGGCCAGCCCTGCGGCGGACGGGCGATGTTGAGCGGCCCTTTCACCGCAAGGAACTCGCCTTTGTGATTCAGCGTGTGCATTTTCTCGGGGTCGAAATAAACCCCGCTCTCGACGTCGCGCACGAAGGCGTCGTCGGCGAACGAATCCCATAAGCCGGTGACCACGTCGAAGAATTCACGGGCGCGCTTGTAGCGCTCGCCGTGTTCGACATGTTCGTCCAGTCCGAAGTTCAGTGCGGTTTCCGGATTGCCGGTGGTCACGACGTTCCAGCCGGCGCGGCCGCCGGAGATATGGTCGAGCGAGGCAAAGCGGCGTGCGACGTGATAGGGCTCGTCGTAGGTGGTCGAAGCGGTCGCGACCAGTCCAATGCGTTCCGTCGCCCCGGCCAGCGCCGCCAGCAGCGTGAACGGCTCGAATGATGTGACGGTATGGCTGCGCTTGAGCGCGTTGATCGGCATGTTCATCACCGCGAGGTGATCGGCCATGAAGAAGGCATCGAACTTGCCGTGTTCGAGTTTCTGGATGAAGCGTTTGAGATGACCAAAGTTGAAATTGGCGTCCGGGAAGCTGCCGGGATAGCGCCATGCGGCGGTGTGAATGCTGACGGGACGCATGAACGCGCCGAGGCGCAACTGGCGTGAGCTCATTTTTCTTTCCCCGGAAAGGCGAAGCGTGGACGAGACCAGCAGATTGTATGGTGGCGCGCGCTGCGCGACGCCACGGACGATTATTGCTTTTTGCCGTTCGGAAAGGGATGAATTTTCTTGTGCGACAATCACGCTTCGGAGAGCTGTTGCCGATCGCAGACCGACGTTATCCGCCCTTGAAGTCTTTCGGCGTGAAGCTGAGATCGAGCATTCGCCATTCGTTGTAGCTTTCCGCCGGCAGCATCGCGTAGGGCTGGCACTTCGCAAGGGCGTCCATGGCGCTGCGCATCAGCGCGGGCCCTTTTTCGGATGCGCTCGCTTCGATCAGCAATGGTTCCTTTGCGAGGCGCCCGTCCGGCCGGAGCGATACGCGCAGTACGACACGGACGTTGTCCGCCGGCGTGACCGATGACGGCAGGATCGAGCAGGTCTTGAGATGTTCGCGCAGGGCCGCGGCGTCCTTGACCGAGATATTTGCAGTCGCGGTCGCCTTGGCGTCGAAATCACCCGTGTTGGAGTTGGGCATCGCGAACATCGTGCCGTATTTCGCGGTGATGTCGGGCGTCGCGGTCGGCACTTCGGGCTGAGCTTGTGGCTGGGGCTGCGTGGCAGGTTGAGATGGGGCGACCTGCTTTTGTTGCTCGGCGGCCTTCTGCTGGAGCGCCGCCTGACGGGTATCCGGCTTTGATTTCGCCGCAGCGTTTTGTGACGGGGCCGGTGGCGGCGTCGGCAGAGCTTGATCCTTGGGTGCCTGTTCCTGTGGTGCTGCTTCCGCGGGTGGTTTCTGGTCCTTTTCGGACAGCGTCGGGAAATCGTAGGTCGGGTCAGGTTCTTTCGGAGCGGGCGGGGCTTCGTCCGGGGTGACCAGTTCGACGGTGATGGCTTCGGCAGCCGTCGGGTCGAACGGGCGCACGCCCGCGAGTACGAGAAGCGCAGTCATCGCCGCGACATGGACGACGACCGATATGGTGGCACCGGTACGCATGACCCGGTGGTTAAATCATCCTTGGAGGATGATGTCAGCCGCCCATAATACCGGGCCACACGATTGTCAGGATATTTTTGAGGGCAGGCGGAATGGCGAGGTGGCTAGATCAAATCGCGCCGCCAGTCGCCGCCCTGGAAGTGATAGAAGGGCACCGCCGCTGCATGTGACAGAGGTCCGGTTGCGAGGCGGTGAGACAGTTCGCGCAATACGTTTTTCGTCATCGTATGCAGGCCTTCCAGCGACGGCGACCCGAGTTCGACCCAGACCAGTTCCACCAGTTCGGCTTCGGCGTGGACGACGCCTTCAACGCTGTGGGCGATGGACGATGCGTCGGCGGTAAAAAACCGCGTATCGAAGCGCCGGACCCGGCCGGGCGGGGTAATGGCGCGGGCAATCAGGAACAGTCCGGACGGATCGGGCAACAGCCCGGCGTCGGCGAAAGGTTTCCATTCGCCTGTGAGCTTTGCAGCCGCGCCGTTCATGCGCGCGACTTTCCTGCCCAGACAGAGGCCGGTTTCCTCGCAGGCTTCGCGAATGGCCGCGACGGCCAGTGCGCGGGCGCGGGCGGGTGCGATCCGGGGGCTGCCGCCGACGAGTTTTTTCTCAAGCGCCTTGGGAATATCGGCGGCCACCGGAATCTTACTGTCGGTCGCATCGACCCGGCCGCCGGGAAACACGAACTTGCCGGGCTGGAACACGACCTTGTCGTGGCGCTTGCCGACCAGCACCTTGGGGACGCTTCCGCTGCGATCGACAAGGATCAGCGTCGCGGCATCTTTCGGGCGCCGGTAAGGATGACTGTCGTCTTCCTTTTCTTCTCGTTCAGGCGTGATCATTTCGCCACGTTCAGCTTGGCAAGGGTGCCTTCCTCGACACCTTCGGGCCGGGTCTCATCGAAACCGTGCATACGGAATGCCCACTGCAATCCCACCACGGCGCCCTTGATCGGCTGAAGCAGAACCAGCGACGCGATCAGCGTGAACGGCAGATAGAATGCAAGCTGTAGCAGCATGGACGGCGCGTAGTTGGTCTCGATCCACAACGCGATCGGCACGATGATATGTCCGACCACCACGATCACGAGATAGGCGGGCAGATCGTCGGCGCGATGATGGCTCAAATCCTGTCCGCACGCCGAGCAGTTGTCGGCGACCTTCAGGAACGCGCGGAAGATTTTGCCTTCACCGCAGTTCGGGCAGCGGCACCGCAGTCCGCGCGCCATCGCCTGCCAGACGTCGCGCTTGGGAAGCGACGCGGAGGTTTGTGTCCATGTCGCTGCGGGCATTGTGGTCCGGCTATCCATCACATCTCCTGTGAAGGGACATTATCCCTTCTTCCGTTTGCGCCCCTTGCCAGTGGCAGGCTTGCGCGATTTTTTCTTTCTGTCGGCCTTGTCGCGCCCCGGCCGGGATTTACCGCCGGGATGCGGCTTGGTATCGCGGCCGGTGCGGATGCGGCCGCCGCGCGGAGCAGGTCGCCCCTCGGACAGCAACTCGAACCGCAGCGCGCCCGCCACCGGCGCAGCTTCTACCAGACGAACCTGCACCACGTCACCTAGCCGATGCATGGCTCCGCTGCGCGATCCGATCAGGGCATGGCGGGCTTCGTCGTAGTTGTAATATTCGCTTCCCAGCGTGCGAACGGGAATGAGGCCGTCGGCGCCGGTATCCGTCAGTTTTACGAACAATCCTGCGCGTGTGACGCCCGAAATCCGCCCTTCGAACGTCGCGCCGATCCGATCCGCGAGAAAGTGCGCGATCAGGCGATCGGCGGTTTCGCGTTCCGCCTTCATGGCACGGCGCTCAGTGAGCGAAATGGCCGCGGCGACCTCGGTGAGTGTTTCAAACGTCTCGGTGTCGGGCAACGCGCCTTCGCCGAGCCCGAGCGCGCGGATCAGCGCGCGATGCACGATCAGGTCCGCGTATCGCCGGATCGGCGAGGTGAAATGCGCGTAGCGGCGCAGGTTGAGACCGAAGTGTCCGTAATTCTCGGCGGAATACTCGGCCTGCGCCTGCGAGCGCAGCACGACCTCGTTCACCATCGACTCCGCGTCGCGGCCTTTCACCTGCACAAGAATGCGGTTGAAGACCGCAGGCCGCAGCGCGCCCGTGGCGGAGAACGGCATGTCGAGGGTCTTGAGAAATTCGGTCAGATTGTGAACCTTCTCGACCGACGGCTCGTCATGCACGCGATAGATCAGCGGCAATGCTTTCTTTTCAAGCGTCTCGGCTGCGGCGACATTGGCGAGGATCATGAATTCCTCGATCAGGCGATGCGCGTCGAGCCGCTCTGGCGTCACCACACGGTCGACGGTGCCGTCCGTCTTCAGCAGGATTTTCCGTTCAGGCAAATCGAGATCGAGTGGATCGCGCTCGTTGCGCGCGCGCTTGACCACCGCATAGGCGTCGTAAAGCGGCTTGAGGATCGGATCGAGTAGGGGCCCGGTGATGTCGTCGGGCCGCCCGTCGATGGCAGCCTGCGCCTGCGCGTAACTGAGTTTCGCGGCCGAGCGCATCAGCACGCGGTGGAACGTATGCGAGCGCTTGCGGCCGTCCTTGTCGATCACCATGCGTACGGCGAGCGCGCCGCGCGGCTCGCCTGGCTTCAGCGAACACAGGTCGTTGGAGATGCGCTCCGGCAGCATCGGCACGACGCGGTCGGGGAAGTAAACCGAGTTGCCGCGCTTGAGCGCTTCGCGGTCCAGCGGCATTTGTGGCCGCACATAAAACGCGACATCGGCGATGGCGACGTTGACGATGTAGCCGCCCTTGTTGTTCGAGTCAGCATCGGGCTCGGCGTGGACCGCGTCGTCGTGGTCTTTCGCATCCGGCGGATCGATCGTGATGAGCGGCACGTCGCGCCAGTCCTCGCGGCCGCTGAGGGTCGCAGGTTTCGCGTCTTCGGATTCCGCAATGACGTCGGCAGGGAATTCCTGCGGGATCTCGTGCGAATGGATCGCGATCAGGCTGACGGCCTTCTCGGTCTTCAGCGAACCGAGGCGTTCCTTCACGCGGCCCGATGGCAGTCCGTAACCGCGCGAGCGCATCAGTTCGACGCTGATGAGGTCGCCGTCCTGCGCGCCGCCTGAATCGTTGGCGGCGATGGCCAGCTCACGGCCAACCTGTTTCTTGTCGATCGGGATCAGCCGGCCGTCACCATTCGGCAGTGAGCGGAAGATTCCAAGGACACGGGTCTTGGCCTTGTCGAGCAGTTTGATGACACGGCCGCGATAGGCTTTCTCGTGCTTGCTGTCGGGCTTCTCGACGCGCAGCAATGCGCGGTCGCCGACGCCTGCGGCTGTGCCGGGTGGCGGGCGGCGCGGGACGTGAATGCGGATGACCGGGGCAGGGCCGTCGGTTTCCTCCAGCCATTCGGCCGGAGACGCAATCAACTCGCCGTCCTTGTCGCGTCCGGTGATGTCGGCGACGATGGTCGGCGGCAGGGATTTCGGCTCCGCGACTTTCTTGCCGCGCTTTTCGATCAAGCCTTCGTCGGCCAACTCGCGCAGGATGCGCCGCAGCGCTGCGCGGGACTCGTTCTTCAATCCGAACTGCTTGGCGAGTTCGCGCGTGCCGGCTTCACCGGGTTGCGCCTTGACGAACGCGACAATGCTCTCCCTGTCGGGAAAGACGTTTGTCGCGTCGCTTTTCTTTTTCATTATCCGCGTGCTTTACCGGCGCTTTTCTTTTCAGCGACTTTGGTGATTTTGGCCGCTGCAACTTTCGGCGCTGCCGCCTTGGTGGTCTTGGCCTCCTTGGCGGCCTTCAAAGAGACCGGCTCGGCAGCATCCTTCTTGGGCGCAGCCTTTTTCGCCGCCGGCTTGGCGGCGGCTTTCTTTTTCGCAGCCGGCTTCTTCGCAACCTTCTCGGCACCGTTGAGATCGCTGGTCGCTGCCGCGGCTTTTGCCTTGGCAGGTTTCTTCGCAGCTTTCTTCGCGCCGCGCTTCGGCTTGCCGCCGCCCTTGGTTGCACGCTCTTCAATGAGCGCGATGGCTTCGGGCAGCGTGATGGTCTCGGGCGTCTTGTCGCTCGGGATCGTGGCGTTGATGCCATCGATGGTGACGTAGGCGCCGTAGCGTCCCGTTTTCACCATGATGGTGCCGCCACGCGCCGGGTATTCTCCGACAGGCTTGCCGGGGTCCGCGCCGAAGCGGCGGCTGGGGCCTTTCAGAACCTTTTCGGCGATCAGCGTCACCGCGCGATTGAGACCGACATTATAAACGTCGTCGCCGGCCTCCAGGCTTGCATAGGTCTTGCCGTGGCGCACGAACGGGCCGAACCGGCCGATGCCGGCGGTGATGACTTCGCCATCTTCCGGATGCGGTCCGATATCGCGCGGCAGCGACAACAGCTTCAGCGCCAGTTCGAGTTCAACATCGGCGGGCGACATGTTTTTCGGAATGCCGGCGCGCTTCGGCTTCTCGTCTTCGCCGTAGTCCTTGGCGTCGCCGAGCTGGATGTAGGGGCCGAAACGTCCGGCCTTGACCATGACCTCAAGGCCCGAGACCGGATCCTTGCCGAGCGGACGGTCGCTTTGCCCGCTCGAAGCGGCGAGGGGCCGGGTGTAGCGGCACTCGGGATAGTTCGAGCAGCCGACGAAGGCGCCGAACTTGCCGGCTTTCAGATTGAGTTTGCCGTTGCCACAGCTCGGGCACTGGCGCGGATCGCCGCCATCGGCACGGGGTTCATAGATGTGTTCACCGAGCATCGCGTCGAGCACGTCGAGGACTTCGGTGACGCGCACATCCTTGATGTCGTTGACCGCGCCGATGAAATCCTTCCAGAAGTCGGCAAGCACCTGCTTCCACGAGATTTCGTTGTTGGAAATCTTGTCGAGCTTCTCTTCGAGATCGGCGGTGAAGTCGAATTCCACGTAACGCGCGAAATAGTTCTCCAGGAACGCGACCACGACGCGGCCCTTGTCCTCGCCGTGCAGCCGCTTCTTCTCGAGCTTCACGTAACCGCGATCCTTCAGCACCTGAAGAATCGACGCATAGGTCGAAGGCCGGCCGATGCCGAGTTCTTCCATGCGCTTGACCAGCGAGGCTTCCGAGAAGCGCGGCGGCGGCTCGGTGAAGTGCTGGGTGACGTCGAGTTTCTCGCGCTTGAGGTTTTCGCCCTGGTTGATGACTGGCAGGCGCTTGCTGTCCTCGTCCTCCGGATCGTCGTCGCGGCCTTCCTGATAGACCGCGAGGAAGCCGTCGAACTTCACAACCTGACCGGTGGCGCGCAATTCGAGCACCCGCGCGCCTGCCTTTGCGGCGATGTCGACGGTGGTGCGCTCCATCTCGGCGGATTCCATCTGGCTTGCGACGGTGCGCATCCAGATCAATTCGTAAAGCCGGGCCTGATCGTTATCGAGCCGGGCCTTCAGCGAAGACGGACGGCGCGACAGGTCGGTCGGGCGGATGGCTTCGTGCGCTTCCTGCGCATTCTTGGCCTTGGAGGTGTACTGGCGCGGCGAATCCGGCACGTAGGCCTTGCCGTAGTCCTCGCCGATCACCTTGCGGGCCTGCGTGATGGCGGACGGATCGATCTGCACGCCGTCGGTACGCATATAAGTAATGAGTCCGGTGGTTTCGCCGCCGATGTCGATACCTTCGTAAAGGCGCTGCGCGATGCGCATGGTGTGCGCAGGCGCGAAGCCGAGCTTGCGGCTGGCTTCCTGCTGCAGCGTCGATGTCGTGAACGGGGACTGCGGATTGCGGCGTGCGGGCTTGGCTTCGACCGTGGTGACGGTGAAGTTGGCGGCTTCAAGCGCCTTCTTGAAATCCTCGGCTTCCGCGCCGGTGCCGATATCGAGGCGCTGAATCTTCTTGCCGTCTGCGCCGACAAGGCGCGCCTCGAAGGATTCACCGCGCGGCGTCGCCAGCGTGGTGAGCAGCGACCAGTATTCGCGCGGTACGAACTTTTCGATTTCGAGTTCGCGGTCGCAGACCAACCGCAAGGCCACCGACTGCACGCGGCCGGCCGAACGCGCGCCGGGCAGCTTGCGCCAGAGAACGGGGGAGAGGGTAAAGCCGACCAGATAGTCCAGTGCGCGGCGCGCCAGATAGGCATCGACCAGTGCGCCGTCGATCTGGCGCGGGTTCTTCATGGCCTCGGTGACGGCCTGCTTGGTGATGGCGTTGAAGACGACACGCTCGATCTTCTGATCCTTGAGCGCGCGTTTCTCCTTCATGATCTCGAGCACATGCCAGGAAATGGCTTCGCCTTCGCGATCAGGGTCGGTGGCGAGGATCAGCTTGTCGGCGCCTTTGAGCGCCTTGGCGATTTCGTTGAGACGGCCGGCCGCCTTGGGATCGTTTTCCCAGATCATCTGGAAATTCGCCTCCGGATCGACCGAGCCATTCTTGGCCGGAAGGTCGCGGACGTGACCGTATGAGGCCAAAACCTCGTAGGAGGAGCCCAAATATTTGTTGATCGTCTTGGCCTTCGCAGGCGACTCGACAATGACGAGATTCATAAGATTCCAATGACTTACAGGGGATACGCGGGCCGGAATCGCAAGATTCCATCAGGCTGGCTTGCCCGATACATGGGTAAAAGGGGGTCCTCTGTCAAATCGTGAGATGGTGATCGCTCCGGCCTTGGTTACCGAATTCGCCCCTAGGTTGTATTTTATGGGTACTTGCGATTGTGCAATTTATACGTGTATCATATAAAAATGCTCTTAAATTGACGATTCTGGCCTTGAAGGGTTTGCATAGATGGCCGCGCGCGACGGTCGCAGCGATTTCTTGCAGACCGATCCCGCGACCGCCGATGGCGGTCCGGCGGAAGCGGCGAGCTTCATTGCTGAGGCGGTGGCGGAACTGGCGCAGCTCTCGCGTACCCATCGGCTGGATATGCTGACGCATCTGCTCGAAATGGCGCAACTCGAGGCCAATGATTTCGCCCGGCGGCAAGCGCGGCCCGGTCGTTTCTAGTTCAGGGGTTCAGGCTGAAGCCGGGGTCGCGATCCGTGTGTCGGTCTGATCGATCAGACGTCCATCCTGCGCGCGGATCTCCAGCGTACGAAGCGGCAAACCATTCTTCCGGTCGACCAGCGCGCTGAATTCCTCGCCCGGCTGAATCACGAATTGCTCGCCCCACTGCCGCAACGCGACCAGCACCGGAAAAAGTCCGCGCGCCTTCGCCGTCGGCACATAGTCCTGATAGGCGCCGCCGTCCGGCGCCGGGCTGATTTCGAGAATGCCTTCCGCGACCAGCGTGCGCAGGCGCACGGTGAGGATATTCTTCGCCACCCCGAGATTTTTCTGAAACTGGCTGAAGCGCCGCGCGCCCAGCAGCGCGTCGCGCACGATCAGCAGCGACCACCAGTCGCCGATAACGTCCAGCGACCGCGCGATGGGGCACAGATCGCCTTGAAGACTCTTGCGTTTCACGAGCAGACCCTCCGGTCACGACATTGTGGTTGCATCATAAAACTAAAAGCATTACTCAGCAAGTGTGGTTTCATTATTAAACTAGATTGAACCAGGAGAGTTCCATGCGATTGAAGGGCAAAACCGCGCTGATCACCGGCGGCAACAGCGGCATCGGCCTGGCCACCGCCAAGCTGTTCGCAGCTGAGGGCGCGAAAGTCGTCATTACGGGCCGGGATCAGACAAGGCTGGATGCGGCCGCCAAGGAACTGGGTGCCAACGGTTTTGCCGTTCAGGCCGACACGAACGACATAGGCGCTTTGGAGAAGGCGTTCGCGGAGGCCGCCGCGAAGTTCGGCAAGCTCGACATTCTCTTCGCGAACGCGGGCATCGCGGGCAACACGCCGGTCGGCGGCACGACGCTCGCGGCGTTCGAGAGTGTGATCCGCACCAATCTGACATCGGTGTTTTTCACGGTGCAGGCAGCGCTGCCACATCTCAACGACAACGCGTCGATCATTCTCAACGGCTCGGTCATCTCCGTGCTCGGCAATCCGGGATATTCGGCTTATGCGGCGACCAAGGCCGGCGTCCGCGCGATGGCGCGCGTGATGGCGTCCGAACTGTCGCCGCGCGGCATCCGCATCAACGTCGTCGCACCCGGCGGCACGCGCACGCCGATCTGGGGTGCCGCGATTGCGACGCCGCAGGCTGAGCAAGCGCTTGAAAAGCGGTTCGCTTTGTCCACGCCGCTCGGCCGCATGGGCGAAGCAGATCACATCGCCAAGACTGTCTTGTTTCTGGCGTCGGACGATGCCGCGCATGTCCAGGGTCAGGAGATCTTTGTCGATGGCGGCGCGACATCATCGCCGGCCGGCGCGCCGATCTATCGCGGATAGGAATTAGAGAAGCGAAACCATTCCGCCGCCGTGGCGTTCCAGCCGTCCTGCCAGCTCGAGTTCGAGCAGGACGGTTCGCGTCACTGCGGCGGAGACACCCGCCATGCGAATGAGATCGTCGATGCCGACGGGTGAGGGGCCAAGTAGATTGACGATGCGGGCGCGTTCGTCGGCGGCGGGTTCGTCGTCCATCGGCTGACTGTCGTCGGATTCGCTGATCGGCAATTCGACCGGACGTCCCATGATCGGCTGCACCGCGTTGATGACGTCGGCCGCCTCCGTCACCAGTGCCGCGCCTTGCTTGATGAGATCGTTGGTACCGGCGGCGCGTGGATCGAGCGGCGAGCCGGGCACGGCGAACACCTCGCGGCCCTGCTCGTTGGCAAAGCGCGCGGTGATGAGCGAGCCCGAGCGATGCGCAGCCTCGATGATGACGACGCCGAACGAGACGCCCGAGATCAGCCGGTTGCGCCGGGGAAAATCCCGCGCACGCGGGCCGTGGCCGAGTGGCATTTCGGAAATCGCGCCGCTGCCGGATGAGATGATCGCCATCAGCAGGTCTTCGTGCTCGGGCGGATAGATCTTGTCGTGGCCTCCAGCCAGCACGGCGACGGTGCCGCTCTCAAGCGTGACGCGATGCGCCGCCTGATCGATGCCGCGCGCCAGCCCCGATGCGATGACGAAACCGGCGTCACCGAGATCACGCGATAGCGTCTGTGCGAATTTCAATCCGGCGCCTGAGGCGTTGCGTGAGCCGACGATGCCGATCATCGGCCGCATCTCGACTTCAAGCGCGCCGCGGACACCAAGCAGCGGCGGTGCATCGTCGATCAGGACGAGGCGAGGCGGGTAACCGGCTTCACCGGGCGCGAGCAGCGTGACGCCGATCCGCCTGCTGTTCGCGATCTCGCGTTCGGCATCGGCCTGCGTGCAGATCCGTCCGGGTTTTGCCGCGCCGCCGCGCCGCGCGAGATCAGGCAGACGGTCCAGCGCCGCGCGTGCACTGCCGTAATGATTGACGAGGGAGCGGAAGGTACGCGGGCCGACATTGTCGGAACGGATCAGGCGCAGCCAGTCGATGCGCTGCGCGTCGGTCAATCTGGTCGTGGCTGACGTTTTGATGTCCACGCGGCCCCCGTGGGACGGGAGTGTTGCGCAACTTCAGGATGTGGACAATCCCGGTTGCGAAGGAATTACCCCTTCTTCCCGATCTTCCCCTCGGTGCCGTCCATCAGCCGCTTGATGTTGGCGCGGTGCATGATCCACAACACGATGGACATCACGGCGAACACCAGCGCGAGCGTCACGTGCTGCGACCAGAACAGCATCAGTGGAATGACCGCGCTCGCGATCAACGCCGCCAGCGACGAATAGCGGAAGATCAGCGCCACGGCGATCCAGATGCCGCAGAATGCAAGCGCGGCCGGCCAGAACAATCCGAGCAGCACGCCGATATAGGTGGCGACGCCTTTGCCGCCCTTGAACTTCAGCCATACCGGGAAAAGATGACCGGCGAACGCGCCGACGCCTGCTGAAATCGCCGCATCGGGTCCCGCGACATATCCCGCGACGATCACGGCGAGCGTGCCTTTCAGCATGTCGCCAAGGAGTGTCGCGGCGGCGAGACCCTTGTTGCCGGTGCGCAGCACGTTGGTCGCGCCGATGTTGCCGGAGCCGATGGAGCGCAGGTCCTGCGTGCCGGCGAGCTTTGTGAGGATCAGCCCGAACGGCACCGAGCCGCACAGGTAACCGAAGGCCAGCGCCAGCAGGAGAGTGCCGATCATGTTGCCTCACACATGTTCATAGACCGTGCGTCCGCCGACGATGGTGCGCGCGACGCGGCCCGTAAAGCGCGCTTCATCGAACGGCGTGTTCTTGCATTGCGACTTGAGGTCCGCCGGATCGAGCACCCACGGCGTGTCGAGATCGATCACGATCACGTCGGCGGGCGATCCCGGCCGCAGCGATCCACCGGGCAGCCCGAGCAATTCGGCGGGGCGCGTGGACATGGCGCGGATCAACGCTTTCAGTTCGAGGTCGCCGGAATGAACGAGGCGCAGTCCTGCGGACAGCATGGTCTCCAATCCGATGGCTCCGGGGGCGGCTTCCGCGAAAGGAAGGCGCTTCACCTCGACGTCCTGCGGATTGTGATCCGACATGATGACGTCGATGAGCCCGGATGCGACGGCCGCGACCAGCGCGAGACGATCGGTCTCCGTGCGCAGCGGCGGCGACAGCTTGAGGAAGGTCCGGTAGGGGCCGATGTCGTTCTCGTTCAGCGTCAGGTGATTGATCGAGGCCGACGCACTGACGTTGAGGCCGGCTTCCTTGGCGCGCTTCAGGACATCGAGCGAGTCGATGCAGGTCAGCGAGCCTGCGTGATAGCGCCCGCCGGTGAGCGCCACGAGGCGCATGTCGCGCTCCAGCACCACGGCTTCGGCAGCGTTGGGAATGCCGAACAGGCCGAGCCGCGAAGCAAGTTCGCCTTCGTTCATCACGCCTTCGCCGATCAGATGCGGGTCCTCGGTGTGATGCACGATCAGCGCATCGAAATCGCGGGCGTAGGTCAGCGCGCGGCGCATCACCAGAGCGTTCATCACGCTGCTGTCGCCGTCGGTGAAGGCCACCGCGCCCGCTGCTTTCAGCAGGCCGATCTCGGTCATTTCCTCGCCCTTCATGCCCTTGGTCAGCGCGGCCATGGGATGAATGTTGACGATGGCGGTGTCGCGCGCTCGGCGCAGGATGAAATCCACCGTCGCGGAATTGTCGATGACGGGCTTGGTGTCGGGCTGGCAGACGATGGTGGTGATGCCGCCCGCCGCTGCCGCCAGACTCGCTGAGGCAATGGTTTCCCGGTGGCCGGCACCGGGCTCGCCAACGAAGGCGCGCATGTCGATCAGGCCGGGGGCGACCACCTTGCCGGCGCAATTAATAATGTCTGTGCCTTCGGGGACTCCGGCGACACCGATGCCACGCCGCGCGTCGCGGATGGAGCCATCGGCAATCAGCACGTCGCCCGGTCCGTCGAGATCGCGAGACGGATCGATCAGGCGGGCATTGGCGAGCAGGATAGGGCGGCGATCGTTTCTCATGATGTCACGCGTTCGGCAGGTTGCGGGCGAGTGCTTCGAGCACCGCCATGCGCACTGCCACACCCATTTCGACCTGTTCGCGGATCAGCGACTGCGCGCCGTCCGCGACGATGGAGTCGATCTCGACACCGCGATTCATCGGGCCCGGATGCATGACGAGCGCATCGGGCTTGGCGTAACCGAGTTTCTTCTGGTCGAGGCCGTAATAGTGAAAATACTCGGAGCTGGACGGCACGAACGAGCCGTTCATGCGTTCGCGCTGCAACCGCAGCATCATCACGATATCCGCGCCCTCGAGACCTTCGCGCATGTCGCGCGCGACCTCGACGCCCATGCGCTCGATGCCGGACGGCAGCAGTGTGGAGGGCGCAACCACGCGGACGCGCGCACCCATCGCATTGAGCAGGATGATGTTGGAACGCGCGACCCGCGAATGCAGCACGTCGCCGCAGATTGCCACCAGCAGACCCTCGAGCCGGCCCTTGTTGCGGCGGATGGTGAGTGCGTCGAGCAGCGCCTGCGTCGGATGCTCGTGCGCGCCGTCTCCGGCGTTGATGACGGAGCCGTCAACCTTCTGGGCGAGCAGTTCGCACGCGCCGGACGCGTGATGGCGCACCACCAGAATATCCGGATGCATGGCGTTCAGCGTCACCGCGGTATCCATCAGGGTCTCGCCCTTGCGGATCGATGACGAGGCGACCGACATGTTCATGACGTCGGCGCCGAGCCGTTTGCCGGCGATCTCGAACGAGGATTGCGTGCGCGTGGAGGCTTCGAAGAACAGGTTGACCTGGGTGCGGCCGCGCAGATTGCTGCGCTTTTTATCGACCTGCCGGTTCAGTTCGACGAACTCTTCGGAGAGGTCCAGAAGGCCGGTGATATCGGCCGCGGAAAGGCCCTCGATGCCCAGCAAATGCCGGTGTCCGAGGACGAAACTCGATTTCGATGCAGTTGTCATTAAAGCAAGAGCTATAGGGAGAGTTGCCCGGCTGAGCAAGGTGGATTCGGCACTTCTGGAGTTTTCCCCCGCTGATGTCCGGGCAGGGTAAACAGGCCGAAAGCACGGTGCGGAACATTGCACTTATCGTATTTTTGCCGTCATGGCGGGGGTTGTCCCCGGCATGACATATCGGACGCCGGGTCATGAAATTTGCAATTGCAGTCTTGCTAAACGGCCTCTGGATGGCTGCCGCCATCGCCCAGCCATTGCCCGCCGATTTCGTCCACCTGCGCGATATCGATCCGACCATCATCCAGGATATGCGTTATGCCACGGCGAACAACTTTGTCGGGCGCGTGCTGAACGGCTACGAGGCGGGGGAGTGCATCGTGACCCGCAGCGTCGGCGCGGCGCTGAAGCGCGTGCAGCAGGATCTGAGACCACGCGGGCTATCGCTCAAGATGTACGATTGCTATCGCCCGCAGCGCGCAGTGGATGACATGTATGCGTGGGCGCAGGATGGACGCGAGACACCGGCGCAGCGGCGTTACAATCCGAAGATGAGCAAAGCCGATCTGTTTCGGCTCGGCTATATCGCCCGGCGCTCGGGGCATTCCACCGGCAACGCGGTAGACCTGACGCTGGTGCGGTTGCCTGCGTCCGCGCCGCCGCCGTTCGATCCCAATGCGAACTATGCCGACTGCACCGGCCCGGCGAATCTGCGTGCGCCGGACTCAAGCGTCGATATGGGCGCCGGTTACGATTGCTCCGACGAGAAAGCGCATACCGGCTCGAAAGCGATCACTGCGTCGCAGCGACAATGGCGCGCCACGCTGGTTTCCGCGATGGCGAAGCAAGGATTCGCGAACTACCGGCTCGAATGGTGGCATTTCTCGCTGCCGGGCGGAGGCCATGCGACTTTCGATTTTCCGGTGAGGAATCGGTAGCTCTGTGGCGGTTTTGGGCTTGAATTGCGGCGCGCCGATCATACTTCAAAAAGACGCGCAAACGCAGCGTGTCTGATTTAAGAAAGGCCTCCATCATGAGCAGAGGCGCTATCGCGATCACCGTCAGTCTTCTGGCCATCCTTGCGGCGACGATATGGTGGGCCTGGCAAGGCTGGGTTGCACATTCCGACGTGCAAATGTCCATTCATGGCTACATCGCCATGGGACTGGGAGTTTTCTTCTCGCTGGTTATTGGCTTCGGCTTGATGGCGCTGACATTCTACAGCAGCCGTCGGGGGTACGACGATCTTCCGCAGGCCAAGGAAAAGTCGATCGAACTGTCCGGCGATAACGAGCCGGCGACGCGCAAGATTCCCTGACTGAACCTGCGTGAAACGTACCGCGATCCGGTGTAACCTGTTGTTCTCAGCTCCGGGAACAACTCATGACGCAATCGATTCTCGCCGCCACAACCGAAGTCTTCAATCAATCGCCTCCGTTCGAGGATGTCGATCTGTATTCGCTCGATCGCCCGCTCGCGGAAGCGGTTGCGGCGAACGGCGGAGAGGGCGCGACAGCGGAGCTTGCCGATTTCGGCCGGCATTGGGGTTCGGCGGCGATGGCGCAGCGCGGCCGCATCGCCAATGAGAACACGCCAAAATTGAAGACCTACGACGCGCGCGGATTTCGGCGCGACGAGGTCGAATTTCATCCGGCCTATCATGAATTGATGGCGCATAGCGCCCATGCCGGACTTCACAACGCGACGTGGAACGAGAGCGGCGAGGCCGCGGGCGGCGCGTCCGAAGTGGTGCGCGGCGCGAAATTTTTCATCGCTGCACAGGTCGAGACCGGACATCTGTGCCCGATCACAATGACGCGCGCTGCGGTCGGCGCGCTGTCAGTGGATCCCGCGTTGCGCGCCAAGGTGATGCCGGTGCTCGGCACGCGCTCTTACGATCCGGCGTTCGCGCCGTGGTGGACCAAGCGCGGCATGACCATGGGCATGGGCATGACGGAGAAGCAGGGCGGCACCGACGTGCGCGCCAACATCACCCGCGCCGTGCGCGACGGCGACGCTTACCGCATCACCGGGCACAAATGGTTCATGTCGGCGCCGATGTGCGACGCATTCTTGGTTCTCGCGCAGGCCGAAGGCGGGCTGACCTGTTTCTTCATGCCGCGTTTCGCGCCGGACGGCTCAGTCAACGGCATTCACTTCCAGCGTTTGAAGGACAAGCTCGGCAACCGCTCGAATGCGTCGTCGGAAGTTGTTTTTGAAAATGCTTACGCGCTGCGCCTCGGCGACCAGGGGCGCGGCGTGCCGACCATCATCCAGATGGTTTCGCTGACCCGGCAGGATTGTTCGCTGGCGTCCGCCGGTCTGATGCGCTCGGGATTGGCGCACGCGCTGCATCACACGCGCCATCGCAGCGTGTTCCAGAAGCATCTCGCCGATCAGCCGCTGATGCGCAGCGTACTCGCCGATATGGCACTGCATGTGGAAGCCTCAACCGCGCTGGTGATGCGGTTGTGCCGCTCGTTCGACCGCGCGCCGACGGAGCGCGCCGAAGCGGCCTATATGCGATTGCTGACGCCGGTGGTGAAATACTGGACCTGCAAAAGTTCACCGGGTTTTCTCTACGAGGCGATGGAGTGCCTCGGCGGCAATGGCTACGTCGAGGAGGGCATCCTGGCGCGGCATTATCGCGAGTCGCCGGTCAACGCGATCTGGGAAGGTTCCGGCAACGTGATGTGTCTCGACGTGCTGCGCGCGCTGTCGCGCGAGGCGGATGCCGCGGCGGATGTGCTGCGCGGCCTTGTCGATCACACAAGGGGACTTCCCGGCGTGGTCGAAGCAGTGGCGTTCATCGCGAAGTCTTTCCGCCAGCCTGACGCCGAACGGGTTGCCCGGCTCGCGGTGGAGAAGCTGGCGCTGGTTGCGGCAGCCGCCGCGCTCAACGAGGTGTCGCCGAAACATGCCGAATTGTTCGCGGCGACGCGGCTCGGTGCGGATCACGGCAATCTCTACGGCGCGGTCGATCTTGCAAATGACGACATCCGCGGTTTGCTGGATCGCGCATTACCTGCTTGACCGTACCAGCGAATTGCCGGAGCGCCCACGATGACTGTTGCCGAAGGCCCTGCCGACCTCGCGCCGGTGTCGCCACCGGGCAAGAGCCGCGAGCCGCGGGTCTGGAAATTTGTCGGAACCAGTCTGTGGGGTCTCGTGCTGTTCGGCGCGATCTTCCTGGGGCAGATCACCGTGGTCGGCTGGTTTCTCCTGCGCGCAGGCGATGCCATCGACGGCCAGTCCATGCAGGCCGTGGCAGCCAACGGCCGCGTTATTTCCTTGTCGGTCATCATGGGTCTGCCGCCGGTTCTGCTCGTGCTGTGGGTCGCAATACGATGGTCGGGGGTTTCGTTCGCGGATTATCTCGCGTTGCGCTGGCCTGCGTGGTGGACCCTCGCGAAGGGTGTCGGAAGCCTCTTCCTGTTGATGGTTGCTTGCGAAATCGTCTCACGGCTCGCCGGCCGCGAGCCATCGCCCGGGTTCATGGTCGATGTTTTGAAAACGGCGCGGGCCGACGGGGCGCTATGGCTGTTGGTCTTCGCGTTCTGCGTGGCCGCGCCAGCGATGGAGGAATTCTTCGCGCGCGGGTTTCTCTACCGCGGATGGTCGGAGTCGTTTCTGAGGCCGGCCGGAGCGATCATCCTGTCGTCGACCGTATGGACGGCGATGCATCTGCAATACGACTGGTTCTTCCTGGGGCAGGTGTTCTCCATCGGACTGCTGCTCGGCTACCTGCGGTATCGCAGCGGTTCGACCTGGCTGACGGTGATCCTGCACGGCATCAACAACCTCGCCGCGACGGTGCAGAGCTTTCTGCTCGCGAATGGGTCGTAGGCGTTTTTCGCTGGACATGATCCTTTCCGAAAACCGGTGCCCACTTTTCGGGGATCATGTCACCAGCGTGATGATGATGGGCATGGTGATGACGGCGAGCGCGGTTTGCAGCGTCAGGATTTCGGCGACCAGCGGTGCGTCGCCGCCCATCTGCCGCGCCAGCACATAGGCGCTGGACGCCGTCGGCACCGAAGCGCAGCACGCGACGATCGCGAGATTGGGCCCGGTGAGCTTGAACGCGAGCCCGAGCCCGATCGCGAATGCGGGCATTACGATCAGCTTCAGCACGCAGGTCAGAAGTGCGGGCGCATCAGGGCGCAGCACGCCCTTGAGTTGCAATCCAGCTCCGACCACCAGCAGTCCCAGCGCCAGCGACGAGCGTCCGAGAGCGTCGATCAGATCGTTGACGAAGGTTGGAAAGGAAACTCCGGTCAGGTTGGCCGCGAGTCCGAGCGCACACGCCCATATGAATGGATTCTTCGCGATCGTCAGAAGAATATGAGCCCACGACAGCCGGGTGGGCGCGGCGTAGTGCGCGAGAACCCAGACGGCCATGATGTTGAGAATGGGGATCATCGCCACCATCGCCACGGAAGCGAGGGTGAGCCCGACCGCGCCATAAAGATTTCCCGCCACCGCGAGCGCGACGTAGGTCTGCCAGCGGCAGGCGCATTGAAAGACCGATGTAAACGCTGGTCCGCTGACGCCCATCCGTTTCATCAGAACGGGCCGCAATGCAAAGCACAGTCCTGCCATCAGCAGCACCGCAATCAGCAGCGCACCGCCGACGCCCGCGACCGGGACGCTGGCGAGATCGGCGCGCGCCAATGTCTGGAACAGCAAGGCTGGGAACAACACGTAGTAGACGAGTTGTTCGACCCCGAGCCAGTGAGCGTCTTCCTTCAGCAGGACGCGCTTCAGGCAAAATCCCATGACAATCAGAAGAAACACCGGGAGCAATGCGGCAGCCACGAGCAACATCGGTTACGGCTTTCCCGGCACTTGCCGCAGTACGGACAGGCGGTCCAGCGCGCCTTGCAAAATGAAAATCGCGGCGTGTTCGTCGATCACCTTGGCGCGTCTGGCGCGGCTCATATCCATGTCGATCAGTTCGCGTTCCACCGCGACGGTGGACAGCCGCTCGTCCCAGAGCCCGATGGCAAGCTCCGTGAGCCTGGAAAAATTCCGCGCGAAGGCGCGGGTCGATTGCGCGCGCGGTCCCTCGCTGCCGTCCATATTGATGGGCAGGCCGAGGATGAAGCCCGCGACGTTGCGCTCGGTGGACAGTGCGAGCAACCGTGCTGCATCGGCGGTGAAGGTTTTGCGCTGAATAGTCTCGACGCCGGTCGCAAGTTTGCGGTCGGGATCGGAGACGGCGACCCCGATCGTCTTGGTGCCGAGGTCGAGCCCGATCAGGGCGCCTCGGACGGGCCAGAGCGCGGCGGCCTCGGTCAACGGGAGAATGGATGCAGGCATGGTCTTCGCTTAACACGCAGCACGCCGGTGGTGCAAAGCGCAGTTGCACGCCACACGCTGCGAAAGGGGCATAGCCGCCTTGTCCGGCGACATGCTAGATCTGGGCCTGCCCCGGCAACGATGCCGCCGCCAAATCCCCATCGCGCGAATTCCTGTCATGAATGAGCAAACCATGTGGCCTGACCGCAGACTTCTCGACCTCTTCAAGATCAGCGTTCCAATCGTGCAGGCGCCTATGGCGTCCGCGATGGATTCCGAGCTTGTGATCGCAGCCAGTGAGGCGGGGGCGCTCGGTTCGCTGCCCTGCGCGACCATTTCAGTCGAAAAGGCGCGCGAGCAAATCGGCATCATCCGTCAACGCGTCACCGCGCCGCTGAGCATGAACTTCTTCTGTCACACGGCGGTCGATGTCGATCCGGCGCGCGAGGCGGGATGGCGCAAGCGGCTGACGGCTTACTTTGAAGAATTGGGACTCGACCCGGGCATGTCGGTGCCGGCGGCCAATCGCGCGCCGTTCGATGCGGCGATGTGCGAACTGGTCGAGGAGATGAAGCCTGAGGTCGTCAGCTTTCATTTCGGCCTTCCCGACAAGACGCTGCTGAAGCGCGTCAAGGCAACCGGATGCGTGGTGATCGGCTGCGCTACCGTGGTGAAGGAAGCGGTCTGGCTCGAGCAGAACGGCGTGGATGCCATCGTTGCGCAAGGCGCAGAGGCGGGCGGTCATCGTGGAATGTTCCTCACCGACAACATCGCCTCGCAGCCCGGCACGATGTCGCTGGTGCCGCAGGTGGTAGATGCGGTGCGCGTGCCAGTGATCGCGGCGGGCGGCATCGCCGATGGACGGGGCATCGCGGCCGCCTTCGCGCTGGGCGCGGCCGGTGTGCAAATCGGAACAGCCTATTTGCGGACCCCGGAATCCAGGGTCAGCGCGTTAGGGCAGGCGGCTATTGCCGGGGCCACGGACGATTCCACTGTCATCACCAATGTCATGACGGGCCGTCCGGCGCGCGGCGTCGCCAATCGTGTCATGCGCGAAGTCGGGCCGGTGTCGTCCGATGCGCCGACGTTCCCCCATGCAGCTACGGCGCTTGCGCCGCTCAAGGCGGCTGCGGAAAAGCAGGGACGGGTGGACTTCACCAATCTTTGGGCCGGTCAGTCGGCGGCGCTTGGCCGTCAGATCGGCGCGGCGGACCTGACGCGTGCGCTGGCCGCCGAAGGTCTCGCTTGTCTGAAGCGACTGGCGGAATAAATATTCCGCAGCGGGTTTGACATTCTGAACGGCTCCGCATACCCGCGCCAGCGGTTTGGCGATCTGCCCGTTCTTTATCTCTTGCCCGCCGGATCGACTGCTGTTGCCCTTCACGACGGCCGGGAAGGATGTGGAACACATCCATTGTGTGATCACCCTGTTCGCGGAAGATAACCGTTCGCCGTTTGAGGTGATGCGGAAGTCCGGTTCGCCGGACGCATAATGACGGGAACACGCCTTCGTCCCGTCTCAGGCGAATACCGCAAGAAACTGATATTATTGCGCTAATTCAGGCGATGGTGATGGGTCCGCGACTTATTTGACGTTGGCGATCCACGCCGAATGTTCTATGAGGGCGGCAGAAACGTCGTCCCCGGAGCCTTCATTATATGTCAGTCGATGCCGCCACCGTCCGCCGGATCGCGCACCTTGCGCGGATCGCCGTGAAGGATGAGGAAGTATCTCATCTGCAGGGCGAACTGAACGCGATGCTGGCGTTCATCGAGCAACTGTCGGAAGTCGATATCGACGGTGTCGAGCCGATGACTTCGGTGATGCCGATGGACATGAAGAAGCGGGCCGACGTCGTCACCGATGGCGAGATCCCCGACAAGGTTCTCGCCAACGCGCCTGCCACCGAGGATCATTTCTTCCTGGTGCCTAAAGTCGTCGAATAATTCGGAGGCCATGTCATGTGCCTGTTGTGCAGCGACGAGAAGGCCTACGCGGCCTACATGGTCTATCTCGATGAGATGGAACGGCAGGGAAAGAATGTCGATCCCGACAAGGCCATCGATGCAGTGATTGACATGCTCGAAGCCGAGGCGGCACAAGTTAAGAAGAACAAGTCTCCCTTTCACTGCGACCCGATTGAAGAATGAATGACTGATCTCACTTCGTTGACGCTTGCCGATGCCCGCGAAGGCCTCACGCAAAAATCCTTCACCGCGCTTGAATTGACCGACGCACATCTGGCCGCGATGGAAAAGGCGCGCGTGCTGAATGCCTATGTGCTGGAGACGCCGGAGCACGCGCGCGCGCAGGCACGCGCGGCGGACGTAACAATCGCGAAGGGCGAGGCGGGTCCGCTGGCGGGAATTCCACTCGGTATCAAGGATCTGTTTGCCACCACTGGCGTTCGCACCACGGCGTGCTCGAAGATACTCGGCAATTTCATTCCGCCCTACGAATCCACCGTGACCTCGCAGCTCTGGCGCGACGGCGCGGTGATGCTCGGCAAACTCAACAACGACGAATTCGCGATGGGCTCGTCCAACGAGACCTCGGCGTTCGGACCCGTCGTCAATCCGTGGCGGCGGCGCCATCCTGCGGTCAACGCGCGGCCACCCAATGCGGACAACGCCAAGGTGGGGCGAATTGAGTTTCCGGAACTCGACGACGCCAAACTGGTTCCGGGTGGCTCGTCCGGCGGTTCCGCTTCGGCGGTTGCAGCCAATCTCTGTCTGGGTGCGACCGGCACCGACACGGGCGGCTCGATCCGCCAGCCGGCGGCGTTCACCGGCATCGTCGGCATCAAGCCGACTTACGGACGCTGTTCGCGCTGGGGTATCGTGGCATTCGCCTCGTCGCTGGATCAGGCAGGGCCGTTCGCGCGCACCGTGCGCGATACCGCGATCCTGATGCGCTCGATGGCTGGCCACGATCCGAAGGACACGACCTCAGTCGATCGGCCGGTGCCCGACTATGAAGCCGCGATCGGCAAGTCGGTGAAGGGCATGAAGATCGGTATTCCGAAGGAATATCGTCTCGACGGCATGTCCGGCGAAATAGAGAAGCTGTGGACGCAGGGCGCGGACTGGCTCAAGGCTGCAGGCGCGGAACTGGTCGAGGTGTCGCTGCCTCACACGAAATACGCGCTGCCTGCTTACTACGTCGTGGCGCCTGCCGAAGCTTCTTCCAATCTCGCGCGTTACGATGGCGTGCGTTACGGCGCGCGCGTCAACGGCAAGAACATCGCGGAGATGTACGAGAACACCCGCGCCGCCGGTTTCGGGCCTGAGGTCCGCCGCCGCATTATGATCGGCACTTACGTGCTCTCCGCGGGTTACTACGACGCTTATTATCTGCGCGCGCAGAAAGTCCGGACGTTGATCAAGAAGGATTTCGAGGACGTGTTCGCGCAGGGCATCAGCGCAATCCTGACCCCGGCGACGCCGTCGGCTGCTTTCGGCATTGGTGAGAAGGGCCAGGCCGATCCGGTCGAGATGTACCTCAACGACATCTTCACAGTGACGGTGAATATGGCGGGATTGCCCGGCATCGCGGTTCCCGCAGGCCAGGACGGACAGGGATTGCCACTCGGCCTGCAACTGATCGGCCGCCCGTTCGACGAAGAGACGTTATTCTCGCTTGGCGACGTGATCGAGCAGTCGGCAGGGCACTTTACACCCGGGAAATGGTGGGTATGACGCGGCCGGACACTTCACGGCTTTTCGCGTTGCAATTGGAGTGCGACCCCGGCATGTTTCATCCATGAGCGCCGATGACGGTACGCCGCCTCCCGAGCAGGTCGATCAGCTTCTAAGTTCGCCTTCGCTGGTCCGCGCCATTGAGAACGACAAGTACAAGCATCTGCTGGACAGTGTTCCGGTCGCGGTCGCCGTATCGCGCGGATCGGGAGCCATTCAATACATCGCTTATGCCAATGCCGCTTTCGAGGCCGTCATCGGCATGGCGGTGGCGGATGTCGAGGGCAAGCCGTGGTCGTGCCTCGACGGATTCCAGAACGAAGACGATCCGCTGCAGACGCTGGGACAGGCCATTGCCGACGGCGAAGATTTCATCGGTGTCTTCCGGCCCGTTCAGGCCGATGGCCGCATCGTGATTGTGCAGGCCTATGCGTCGGTCATCGAAAGCGATGACGGCGTCGAGAATTTCCGGATCGCGGCATTGGTCGACGTCGGCGGCCGTGAGCGCGCGCAGCTCGAGCAGTACGAAACCCAGATCCGCGAGCGCGATACGCTGATGCGCGAGTTGCAGCATCGCGTGAAGAACAACCTTCAATTGATCACCGCATTGATCCGCCTCGAGGCGCGGTCGGCGACCGAGGGTGAATCCGTGGCGCTGGCTCGGCTCGCGAGTCGCATCGACGCGTTGACGGTGCTGTATCGCGCGCTGTCCGCCGAGGATGCGGGAGACGACATCGATCTCGGGCAATACCTGACGGATGTCGCGGGCGCGGTCATGAAGGCGAATGCGGGACCGGAGATCGAATACGAGGTGCAGGCGGATTACTGCCTGCTGTCGATCAACATTGCGATGCCGGTCGGCCTGCTGGTCAACGAGATGCTCACCAACGCGCTGAAGTACGCCTTCGCCGGACGCAGCAGCGGTTTGCTAAAGGTGATCTGCAAGCTGGATGGCGAACGAATCTCCGTTGTCGTCTCCGATGACGGCGTCGGTATTGGCAATACCGTGTGGCCGGCGCCTCGCAAGCTTGGCGCGCTGGTTCTCCAGACGCTCAGGGAAAATGCGAAGAACGTCCAGTTCGATGTCACCAGTATACCGGGGCAGGGAACTTTCTTCACATTGCTGTTCGACCGGAAGTCGTCGAAGCAGATTCCGAACTAGCTCTTCGGTACATCAACCGCCTTGCATTAACCACGTTGCCCGCGTGAAAACCTGTGACGAAGGTTGTGTTAGGCGTTTTTTGCGGAAGCGGTGATAATCCGTTCTTCCCAGTTCTGGTGGTTCATGCGTCGCGTGCGGTCCCTTTTCGGTTTTGCGTTCTGTTGCGCGGCGTTGCTCGGTTGCGCGTCGATTCAGAACGCACCGGTCAACCTTCCGGGCGCGTCGGATAGCCTCGGCGACCGGGGAAACATTGGGTTCGGCGAGACGACGAGCCACGACGATACCGTCGTGGGCCTGTCGTTTTCCGGCGGCGGAACCCGCGCAGCCGCATTTTCCTTCGGCGTGTTGTCCGAACTCGAGCGGATTCCGGTGCGCGGCGCGCAGGGGGCGATGATCGACCGCGTTGAATTCATCTCCGGCGTCTCCGGCGGATCGGTGACCGCAGCCTATTACGGCCTCCGGAAGCGGGCCGGACTGGCCGATTTCCGCGAAAAGTTTCTGCTGCGCAACGCGGAGGAGGGACTTCAGACGAATTTGACGCTCGCGACCCTGTCGCGCGCGGTTGCGGGCGGCATCAATGACTCGACCGGCTTCCCGCGCTGGCTGGACGCCAACCTGTTTCAGGGCGCGACGTTCCGCGATCTCGGCCTCGAAAGCCGGCCGCAGGTCTGGATCAATGCATCGGACATCTATAACCGAACGCCGTTCGTGTTCGGCGCTGTCGCGTTTCGCGCCATGTGCAGCAACCTGTCGGAATATCCATTGGCGAATGCGGTGGCGGCGTCCGCAGCGGTGCCGGTGGCATTCGCGCCGGTCGTCATCCAGACCTTCCCGGGCAAGTGCAACGACCGGCTGCCGTCCTGGGTTGCCCGCGCGCGGGACAATGCCAACGCGCCACCGATGCTGAACTCGTTCGCGAAGGCGATCAGCCGCTATCACGACGGCTCGATGCCTTACATCAAGCTGCTCGACGGCGGCCTGGTCGATAACTACGGCCTCGCGGGGTTCACCATCGCGCGGCTGTCGTCGGATACGCCTTACGGGCCGCTGTCGCCCCGGCAGGCCGTGCGGCTGCGACGCGGTATGTTTCTGGTGGTGGACGCCAAGACCGGCGTCTCTGGCAACTGGATCAACACCATCGAGGGACCGACCGGAGCGGATCTTATGAAGGCTGCGGCCGATACCGCCATCGACGCCAGCGTCGCGGGCAGCTTCACCGCGTTCAACGCGACCATGAACGATTGGCAGGCCGCGCTGGTGCGCTGGCGTTGCGGGTTGTCAGCCGCCGATCGTGCGAAGTATGGCGCGCGTCCCGGCTGGAATTGCCGCGACCTGAAATTCTACGTGGGCCGGGTCGGCTTCGACCAACTCGATCAGGCGCGCGCCGCCGAGCTTGAAGTGATCCCCACCCGTTTCCGGCTGCCGCCGGAGCAGGTCGACAATGTGATCGCCGCCGGGCGCGATGCTCTGCGTGCAAGCCCGACATTGCGCAGCTTCGCGGCAGGGCTTTGAGCCAATTCGGGGTTTTCTCGCCCGCGCGAGCAGGGTAAAAGCCGCCCATGAACGCACCTGTGAAACCTTCAAAGCTCATCAAGGGCGCCACCGGCGACTGGGAAATGGTCATCGGCCTGGAGATCCACGCCCAGGTCACGTCCAACTCCAAGCTGTTCTCGGGCGCGTCGACCGAATTCGGCGGTGCGCCGAACGATCATGTCTCGCTGGTGGATGCGGCGATGCCCGGGATGCTGCCGGTCATCAATCAGGAGTGCGTGGCGCAGGCGATCAGAACCGGCCTTGGCCTCAATGCGCAGATCAACCTGAAGTCGACCTTCGATCGCAAGAATTACTTCTATCCTGACCTGCCGCAGGGCTACCAGATCAGCCAGTACAAGTCGCCGATCGTCGGCGAAGGCGAGGTCGTGATCGAGGTTCGTGACGGCGAAAGCATCACGGTGGGCATCGAGCGCCTGCATCTGGAGCAGGACGCCGGCAAATCACTGCACGACCAGCATCCGACCATGTCGTTCGTGGACCTCAACCGCTCCGGCGTGGCGCTGATGGAGATCGTCTCCAAGCCGGACATGCGGTCGTCCGAGGAGGCGCAGGCCTACGTCGCCAAGGTGCGGACCATTCTGCGCTACCTCGGCACCTGCGACGGCGACATGGAGAAGGGCAACCTGCGCGCGGACCTAAACGTCTCGGTGCGCAAGCCTGGTGCGCCGTTCGGGACCCGCTGCGAGATCAAGAACGTCAACTCGATCCGGTTCATGGGGCAGGCCATCGACTATGAGGCCCGCCGCCAGATCGGCATCCTCGAAGACGGCGGCACCATCGATCAGGAAACCCGGCTGTACGATCCGAACAAGGGCGAGACCCGCTCGATGCGGTCCAAGGAAGAAGCGCACGACTATCGCTACTTCCCGGACCCCGATCTGCTGCCGCTGGAGTTCACCTCAGCCTATGTGGACGACCTGAAATCGAAGCTGCCGGAATTGCCCGACGCTAAGCGGGCAAGGTTCATGGCCGATTTCGGCCTGACGCCGTATGACGCCAGCGTGCTGGTCGCCGAGCGGGAGAGCGCGGACTTCTACGAAGACGTGCTGGCGAAGCTCGCCGACAAGGCGCGCGACGGCAAACTGGCCGCCAACTGGGTCATCAACGAACTGTTCGGCCGTCTCAACAAGGAAGGGCAGGATATTTCCGCGTCTCCCGTCTCGGCGGCGCAAATGGGCGCCATCGTCGGTCTGATCGGAGAAGAAACCATCTCGGGAAAGATCGCGAAGGACCTGTTCGAGATCGTCTGGACCAAGGGCGGCGATCCACGCGCGCTGGTCGACAGCCTCGGGATGAAGCAGGTGACCGATCTCGGCGCCATCGAGAAGGTGGTGGACGACATCATCGCCGCAAATCCGGACAAGGCCGAACAGGCGCGCGCCAAGCCGCAGCTCATGGGCTGGTTTGTCGGTCAGGTGATGAAGTCATCGGGCGGCAAAGTGAACCCGCAGGCGGTCAACGACCTGCTCAAGTCCAAACTCGGTATCTGAACATCGTTAATGCAGCGACGCTGACACGATCGGCGTCGCTTTCGCGCATCGTTCGGTCACCCGATTTTCCATTTTTCGACATGACGATGACTTTGCGGTGGTGACGCGCCGGGTTCGAAAGCGTCGCGTGACGCGGAATCGGTTTGCGAATCAGATTCGCAAAAAGTCGGAAAAAGTTCTCCGGTGCGAGCGATGATCGCGCCAAAAGCAGATTTCCCCGAAAATATTTTTGTTGCCAAAATTCCCGACTCAGAGTCCGCGAAACGCATTTTTTCCGACCGCGAAGTTATGCGCGGTTTTATTGGCGTTGTGATGCGTGTTGTTTTGCGATGAAAGAAACGACTGCGGCACAGGGGTTTCTTTAGTGTCGCGTGTGGTGTCGCTCGCATGTTTCGTGCCGGCGAAGCAGTGGTGCGAAGATGCATCGTGGTGCTTCCGTTTCGTGTTCGCAGCGCGCGCTGCGCCTCCTGCGTAAACACTTCCTTAAGCGGGACACTGTTTTTTTGAATGCGTTGGTGTAATCCAGATGAAGTGCATTTCGATTCCCGAGTGCACACAGCGATTAAGCCATCTCACTAACTCAGGAGGGCAACATGGCCAAGAAAGCGAAGAAGGCGAAGAAGGCGAAGTCGGCAGTGAAGAAGACTGCCAAGAAGACCCGCAAGGTCGCCAAGAAGAAGAAGTAAGGCTACGCCTTATGGAATTGCCGGCACTTGATGTCGGCATCGTCACAAGAGCCGCCAGACCGATCAGTTCGCAAGAACGAGTTTGAACCGGCGGCTCAGGTCGACGAAAGAGGGTGTCGGCGAGACATCAGGCGAGACGGCCCGGCCACTGGTCTGGCAGAAGAGTTCAAGAGCTCTTCGTTCGTTGCGGGGGATGACCTCGCAGTTTCCTGGCCATCTGCCTCGGCAGGTACCGGTGAGATCTCGGTCCTGACGTGTTCACCGACGCCCTCGTTTTTTTTGCCGCCGCATTATTGGCCGCGGCCATGGCACGCCCGAGTGCCGCAATCCCCCAATCCATTCCTGACAATGCCGCTTGATGCAGACGATGTCGGCCGCTGCTGATGGCGCAGGCTGGGACGTCGCCCGTTCCATTTGGCCACCGTCGGTTGTCAGGGCCGGCGCGTGATGCCGGCGGCCCGGCTCTCGCGCGATGGTTATCGCTTCGCCAAGTACGAAGGTGAATCGTTTTTCACGATTGCCGAGAAACCCCTGCAAATAAAGGGTTTCTGAAGCGCGGCGAGCGCTGAGCGGACGCGGCGTTCACGTTCGATTCATCGCGATGCTTAAACTGCCATTCAAATTTTACGGGTCATATGATCTCCAACAAGCCGGCAAACGGCGAGCGCGTATTCCGCAAGAACGGAAACCGGATTTGCGGAATACGCGTCACTCAAAATAACGGTCGCGTCACACAGGATACGGACAGGAGCCGCGCTCGCCGCGGCGGGAAATCGGAGAGCCAGGATGTTTCAGGGAACGATCGATACCGGTGTCGCGATGCCGGTCGAAGCAATGGCGAACGGCGACGTGCTGTTTGACCTCGGCATGATCTATTCGACCGGCCGCAGCGGCCTGATCGATCTGGTCGCCGCGCATAAATGGTTCAACCTCGCAGCCCTGAAGGGTCGGGTGGACGCCATCGCGTTGCGCCGGGAAGTCGCCGGACTGATGTCGGATGTCGAGATCGCAATGGCCCAGCGCGAAGCCCGGGCGTGGATGGCGACGCACTGAGCTGTTCGGCCATCTGTTCTGTGTCGGTGGCAGGCCGTGCGTTCTTGATGCCTGCGGAAAGAATCACCCAACGGAATGACAGGACAGGCGAAGACGCCGCGTGCTCATCAAGAAATGGTGCTGGCGGAGACGATGGGATTCGAACCCATGATACCCTTTTCAAGGTATGCTCATTTAGCAAACGAGTGCCTTCAGCCGCTCGGCCACGTCTCCACAGGCCTCGATATGCCTGACGCGCTCGAAGGCTGCAAGTCGCTGGCGCGCTTTTCGGAATTACCCTTTATCCAAGCGTCTTTCAGGCGGATTTTGCGCTCGATTGGCCCTGTCAGCGACCGAAGTGCGGGATTCGCGAGTCGAAAATCACCCCTACGGTGCCTTGCTGAGCGATCCGCGTGATATTTGTGCAACATATTTTGCAAGCGGCCATGCCCGGCGCGCCGCCCCTCAAGTTCCTTCGGGCTTAACGCTCAGCCTGATCGCAACGCGCGCAAAACGCGACGATGCGATCCATGGTGGGCTTGTCCGCCAGCAGAGGGGCGTGGCCCTGATCGGGCACCTTCACCAGATCGATGTCTGGCCGCCTCGCCATCATGTCCTGTACGCCCCGGACCGAGAGCAGATCGGAGAGGCCGCCATGCACCAGCATCAGCGGGACGCCGGCCATCGCATCGAACAACTCCCAGACCTGCGGCAGCGGATTGGACGGGTCGAGCCCGTCGAGCGTGTGTGATAGTTTCAGATCGTAGGTGCGTTCGAGTCCGCCGCCGGCCTTGTCGCGGAACGCGCGGCGTGCCCAAGCCATCCACTCGGCGTCGGTGAGCGAAGGAAAGACGCTGCCGAACAATTCTTTCAGACCGCGCGCCGCGTCGTCCCATGTCTTTCGCTCCGGCGGGTTGGCGATGTAGCCCTTGATCTTCATCAGGCCGTCCATCTCCAGCGCGGGGCCGATGTCGTTCAGGATGACACCGGCCAGCAGTTGCGGCTGCACCGCGGCCAGCGCCATCGAGATCAGGCCGCCACGTGAGGTGCCAAGCAGAATGGCGCGCGAGATGCCCTGCGAGGCCGCGATGGCGAGAACGTCGCCCAACTCCACGGGAACCGCATACTTGGCCGGATCGGGATCGTAGTCGGACAGGCCGCGCCCGCGGTAGTCGATTGCGATCACCTTGCGCGGGGCGGTGGGGTCAGTCGCAAGCGCGCGCGCGATGTCGTCGAAATCGTCGGTGGTCCGCGTCAGGCCGGGCAGGCAAAGCACCGGCAACGCGCTGTTGTCCGGGCCTGTGACCTTCGCATGGAGCCTCAGCCCGTCAGCCGACTGACAGAAGACATCGCGGAATGGGTTGGGCATGAACTTTCCTTGAGATCGGGGGTGACCACACCTGTCTCGGATGGTCATTGCAGGGGGCTTGATCCGGCAATCCATCTTCCAGTCGACATCATCTTCTTGGGATGGATCACCGGGTCAAGCCCGGTGATGACGGTAGTGGAATTTTGCGGGCGTCGCGTGCGAACTATTCCACACTCGCGCCGCGGCGCAAATCCGCTTCGATCAGCAGCTTGCTGCCGCCGCCGAACCGCGCACGGTAGACTTGCACGTTCTCCATGATGCGCTGGACATAGTTGCGGGTCTCGGAGAACGGAATTTGCTCGACCCAGTCGACCGCGTCCACCTTCGGGTCGCGCGGGTCGCCATAGCGCTCGATCCATTTGCGGACGCTGCCGCGGCCGGCGTTATACCCCGCAAACGTCATGATGTAGGAGCCGCGGTAGTCGTCGATCAGGCCGCCGAGTTCGGCTGCGCCGAACGACGCGTTGTAGGACGGATCGGTCTTCAGCTTGTTGAGATCGAAGGTGGTGCCGTATTTCTTGGCGACGTACTTCCCGGCGCCTGCCGTCACCTGCATCAACCCGTAAGCCTGCGCCGGGGACACCACCGTGGGATTGAACGCGCTCTCCTGCCGGGCGATGGCGAAGACGATCGCCTTCTCGACCTCAGGTCCGATATCCTTGTAGGGCGGAATGCCGCTGATCGGATAGGCGCAATGATCGAACGGCATTCCGCGATTGAGCGCGGCCTTGCCGACCATCAGCATCCCGCGCGCATCGTTGCGGCGCTGCGTCAGCTCGCAAAGCGCGAGCAGGCCATCCATGTCGGCGCGGTCGCCCATGTCCGCGAGGATAGGAATGACCATGTCTCGCTCATCGAGCGCGTAAAGCAGATCGACGGCACGGACGATCTCCAGCCGGTCGCCGTTGCGCGAGCGGCCCGGAGGTTCGTGGAGGGCGATCTGCGGCAGCCGCAGCTTCGCGCGCGCCAGTTGACCGTAATAGCTGGTCGACTGCGCGGCCGCGGCCTCGTACGCCGTGCGCGCGTCCTGTGGACGTCCAGCGGCTTCCGCCGCGCGACCCTGCCAGTAACCGGCGCGGGCCAGCGCCGTCGGGTTGACGCTTCCAACGCCGATGCGCGCGAAATGCTGTGCCGCGAGGTTCGGGTCGTTGAGAAACCGCAGCGCGATCCAGCCTGCGGTGAATTCCTGTTCGGTCTTGTAGATGTCGCGTGCAGGCAGCGACGCATCGCGCGCGACGCCATAGGCCGCGCGGGGCTCGTTGGTGTCGAGCAGTTTGCGGGCCAGCAACCGCCGCTCGATCCACCATTCGTCGGCGTTGACCAGCCGTGCGGGATCCTTGGGGGCTGCCTGCATCGTGCGCGCGGCCTCCGCGAACTTGTCCTCGCGGCGAAGCCATTGCGCCTTGCTGAAAAGATAGAGCGGATCGTTGTGCAGGTCGCCGGGAACGGCGTCGAGCAGGGCCTTCGCGTTCGAGGCCTTCTTGTTGAGGGCGATCCGCGCTTTCGCGAGCGCGACATGTCCGCTGCCGAGCCGTTTGGCCGAGCGCATCGCTGCCTCGCTGTTGTCGCCGCTGTACAGCAGCATATCCATCCGGATCTTGATGTCGCCCGGAGTGAGCAGCGAACCGAACTGGGCGAACGCGGTGTCCTCGGTGTCCGAGGAAAACCCGTCGCTGCGCCAGGCTTCGCGGACCAGCCGCTCCGCGCTCGGCCGGTCGCCGCGCGTCAGCAGCGCGCGTGCGAGCATGAAACGGCCTTTGGCCGAAATCGGTTGTTCGCCGTTGAAAAATGCGAGAACCGTGGCGTCGTCGCGCTTGTCGTCCCATAGCGCGGCCTCGCCACGCCGCCGCAGGAACGACAGACTCGGCCAGCTTGGATTTTCGGTGATGAACGCCTTGTAGCGGTCGGACGGCGCGCCGTTGTTGTCGCTGCGCAGGATCACCCATTCCGCCAGCTTTCGCGCGACCGGGTCACTGATCGAGGCCGTGAGCTGTGTTGCGTCGAGCGGCTTCCTGTTGCGCACGAACTCGATCACCTGTTCGAGGGTCTCCGCGTCCGCCTTCGAGGTGGACGATGTGGAAGACATCGCCATAGGCGCCGAGGGCTTTTTCGCTGGAGCAGGGCGAGCGGTCAGTTGGTCCGGCGCGGCCTTCTTTGAGGCGGCCGGTGGTGCGGCTTTCGCCGACGATGCGCCAGGTGGCTGAGGCGGTTTCGCCGGGACCGGCTGCGGTGTCACATTGCGGGACGTCGGACGCGGCTTCGGCAGCGGCACTGCCGATGCGGCCTGTGACACGAGAGCGATCGCCGTCGCGCCGAGCAATGCGGCGGTCCAGCGCTTTAACCGGGTCGATCCCGACGATGGAGGAGCAAATGGCATCACGGGCGGCCTGTGCAGCGAATCATTCAAGGGCCTTGGCCTTGATGTGTAGTGCATTGATTATGTGGACAAAACATCAAATGTGTTAGATTGGGCAACTTGCCGCAACACCACGGCGAAATAGCGGCTGATGTGGGTCGCTGGAGCGCTCAAGCCCGGCCGGAGCGCCTGGGACTTTCATCGCGCGCCGGGACTCGTTATCAATCAACAATAAATCGCAAGTTGCGATGCGTTCGGAGAAAAACAATGGCAGCCAAGACGAAGTTCCGGGGGTCTCTTACCGCCTTGGTCACGCCGTTCAAAAAAGGCGCGCTGGACGAGGCCGGTCTTCGTCAACTCGTGAACTGGCAAATCGAACAGGGGTCGCACGGTCTTGTTCCGGTCGGAACGACGGGCGAAAGCCCGACGCTGAGCCACGACGAGCATAACAAGGTGACCGAATGGTGCGTCGAGGAATCGAAGGGCCGCGTTCCCGTGATCGCGGGGGCCGGCTCGAACTCCACGCGCGAGGCCGTCGCACTGGCGAAGCACGCGGAAAAGGCTGGTGCCGACGCCGTGCTGGTGGTGACGCCTTACTACAACAAGCCGACGCAGGAAGGGATGTATCATCACTTCAAGGCGGTGAATGACGCGATCGGAATCCCGATCATCATCTACAACATCCCGCCGCGTTCGGTCGTTGACCTGTCGGTCGAGACGATGACCCGGCTGTTCGAGTTGAAGAACATCGCCGGCGTGAAGGACGCCACCGCCAATCTCGCCCGTGTCTCGCAGCAGCGTCACGCGATGGGGCCTGACTTCATCCAGCTCTCGGGCGAAGACATGACCGCGCTCGCCTATATGGCGGCGGGTGGTCATGGCTGCATCTCCGTCGTCGCCAATGTCGCGCCGAAGCCCTGCGCCGACCTGATGACGGCTGTGTTGAAGGGTGACTATGCTGCGGCGCTCAAGATCCAGGATCGGCTGACGCCGCTGCATGATGCGATCTTCAAGGAGCCGGGTCTTGCGGGCGCCAAGCATGGCCTTAAGCTGTTGGGGCGTGTCGACGAGGAGGTGCGTCTGCCATTGGTGCCGGTCACACCACCGACCGGCAAGGTCATCCACGACGCGATGGTCTACGCGGGTTTGCTGAACTGACGTTCTATTGAAATCCATCGGAGGAGGCGACGATGCTTGAAGAATTTAAAAAATTTGCGCTCAAGGGGAACGTGGTCGATCTGGCAGTCGGTGTGATCATCGGCGCTGCGTTCGGCGCCATCGTCAACTCCATGGTGGCTGACATCATCATGCCGATCATCGGCGCGGTGACGGGCGGGCTCGATTTCTCCAACTACTTCACAGGTCTTTCAAAAGCCGTGACGGCGACCAATCTTGCCGATGCGAAGAAGCAGGGCGCGGTTCTGGCATGGGGCAGCTTCCTTACGCTGACGCTGAACTTCGTCATCATTGCTTTTGTGCTGTTCCTGGTGATCCGCCTGATGAACCGTATGAAAGCCAAGGAAGAAGCTTCCCCGGCACCGGCGGCCTTGACCAAAGATCAGCAGCTGTTGATCGAGATTCGCGATGCGCTGAAGTCGAAGTAATCTTCGACTTCGACAAGCACGGTCTGCGCGTGGCCATCATGCCCTGCACGGGCGTGATGGTTTGTTTCCGAGGACGTCATGGCTGAAAAGAAAGAGCGTCCGATCAAGGTCGTTGCGGAAAACCGCAAGGCGCGGTTCAACTATTCCATCGAGGATACGGTGGAGGCTGGCGTCGTCCTGACCGGCACCGAGGTGAAATCCGTGCGCGGCGGCAAGACCACCATCGCGGAGTCCTACGCGGATGCGAAGGACGGCGAAATCTGGCTCGTCAACGCGAATATCCCGGAATATCTGCAAGCCAACCGCTTCAATCATGAGCCGAAGCGGTTGCGCAAACTGTTATTGCACAAGAAAGAGATCAACAGGCTGGCCGGCGCTATCGAGCGCGAGGGTATGACGCTCATTCCGCTCAAGATGTATTTCAACGAGCGCGGCATGATCAAATTGCAGCTCGGGCTCGCCAAGGGCAAAAAGCTGCACGACAAGCGCGATACCGAGAAAAAGCGCGACTGGGAGCGCGAGAAGGGACGCCTGTTAAGGGCGCGAGGCTGACTTCCGTCGCCCTTCGAGGCCGTCGCTTCGCGACGGCACCTCGGGGTGACGATAGGGTCCGTGGAGCGTCATCCTGAGGTGAGAGGGCAAAGCCCGAGCCTCGAAGGATGACGAAAGTTGAAGGGACTTTCATGAGCCAACAACCGAACTTGCTGGACGTGGACTGGAGCAAGATCCCGGCGCCCGCCGATGACGGCGCTGCGAAGCATCTTGTCGGCATGAAAATTCCGCCGGTTGCGCTGCCTGCGACCGATGGCGCTTCAGTGACACTGTCTTCGTTGCCGGGACGGGTGGTGCTATTCGCCTATCCGCGCACGGGAGAGCCCGGCAAGATCAGTCTTGTCGACGATTGGGACATGATCCCCGGCGCGCGGGGCTGCACGCCCCAGACGTGCGCCTTCCGCGATCTGTTCAAGGACCTGAAGGACGCGGGCGCGCAGCATGTATTCGGGATTTCGACGCAGGATACCACCTACCAGCGCGAGTTAGTCGAGCGGATGCATGTCCCGTTTCAAATTCTGTCCGATGCCGGTTTGACGTTCATGCGCGCGCTGAACCTACCGTCGATGGATGTCGCTGGGCTGACGCTGATCAAGCGGCTGGCGATGATCATCGACGACGGGACCATCACGCACGTGTTCTATCCGGTGTTTCCACCCGATCGGAACGCAGGCGACGTGCTCGCGTGGTTGCAGGCCAATCCGGCTTAAGCGCCGAGGTAATTCCGCACACTTGCGAAGACAGCCCGGAACATTTCCGGCGTGAGAACCCGTGTGTTCGTGTTGTAGCGCGAGCAGTGATAGCTGTCGAACAACCGGTACGGTCCTGCCTGATGTTCTGCACCGTGTCCGAACGGTGCGGCCGCGGCCCGAACGCCGAGTGTCTTGAGCGTTGTGTCGTGCGAGACGCGGCCCAGCATGACGATGGCGCGCAGGCGCGGCATTTCGTCAAGCGTCGCATTGAAGAATGTGCGGCAGGTTTTGATTTCAGCGGGCAGGGGCTTGTTCTGCGGCGGCACACAGCGCACCGCATTGGTGATGCGGCAGTCGACAAGCGTCAGCCCGTCGTCGGGGCGGGCTTCGTATGTCCCCCGGGCAAAGCCGAGTTCGAGGAGTGTTCCGTAGAGAAGATCACCGGCAAAATCTCCGGTGAAGGGCCGCGCCGTGCGGTTAGCGCCCTGAAGGCCGGGCGCGAGGCCGACGATCAGGAGCTGCGCATCGACAGGACCGAAAGAGGGAACAGGTGCGTTGAACCAATGCGGATGCTGTGCGCGATTGGCGTCACGGTAGTCTTTGAGGCGCGGGCAGAGAGGGCAATCCAGACCGGGTTCGTTCAATCGCCCTGACACATCAAGGGAAGGGCCGGCGCCGCTGCGCCGGCTCTCCTTGGTCTTATCTTCAATCGTCGAATGGGTCGGCATCGCCTCGCGGGACCATTGTGCTCGTGCTTCGCTGCAGGAATTGCGGCGTGTGCTGACGCGGTTCGCGTGGTTCCCGAGGAGCAGGGCGCTCGCTTGGATCGCGGCCGAGCTTTGCTTGTAGCTGGACCAGATCAGTAAAGACATCCGCCTGGCGGCGCAATTCGTCGGCGATCATCGGCGGCTGGCTGGAGATGGTGGAGACCACGGTGACGCGAACACCGCGCCGCTGCACGGCTTCCACCAGCGAGCGGAAATCGCCGTCGCCCGAAAACAGCACCATCTGGTCAATGCTCTCGGCCAGTTCCATGGCATCGACCGCGAGTTCGATGTCCATGTTGCCCTTTACCTTGCGGCGTCCGGAAGCGTCGATGAATTCCTTGGTCGCCTTGGTGACGACGGTGTAGCCGTTGTAATCGAGCCAATCAATCAACGGCCTGATCGACGAGTATTCCTGATCTTCGATAATTGCGGTGTAGTAGAAGGCTCGCACCAGAGTGCCACGACTCTGGAATTCAAGAAGCAGCCGCTTGTAATCGATATCGAAACCAAGAGTCTTCGCTGTAGCGTAAAGGTTGGCACCGTCAATAAACAGCGCGATCTTGTTCGTGGCAGAAGGCATCAGTTTTTACTCGCATCGTTGTTGTTGTGTCGGTTTTTGGCGCGTATTCAACACCGCGCATTCCCATTGAATTTTAGTTATTCGTCGGAAGGTTTAGAGAGGATGAAAATCGCCGTTATCAAACGCTGCGGACGAAGCGCGCAGGCTACAACACTGATGAAGCAATGAAGCGATTTCTTGTCCATGGGACTATTTGACCCTCAGCCATGCTCTGACGGCAGTCTCGTGAAGGGCGATTCGCCGTCGGATCGGAAATTGATGCTTGCAGAAAGGCTCTGGTCGCTATACCTAGCGCGCATAGCGACATATTTTCAGACCTAGACCCGGAGCGACAGCCGATGGCGCGCGTCACAGTTGAAGATTGTATTGATAAGGTCGACAACCGTTTCGACCTCGTGCTTCTGGCCGCGCATCGTGCGCGGATGATCTCTTCTGGATCACCCCTGACCATTGACCGGGATAATGACAAGAATCCGGTCGTTTCGCTACGCGAAATCGCCGATACGACCATTTCTCCGGAAGATTTGCGGGAAGAATTGGTCCATTCCCTGCAGAAATTCGTCGAAGTCGATGAGCCGGAGCCCGATACGGTGCCTCTGATCGGTTCCGCAGGGGCTTCCGTGGACGCCGACGACACCGAAGTGGCCGTCGAGCGCATGACGGAAGAAGAACTTCTGAAAGGCCTCGAAGGCCTTGCTCCGCCGGAGGAGCAGCCCGAGGAAGACGAATAAAGTTCCATTCCGGTTGCTGGCCGGATTTGCCAGCGTTTGAAGCGTTGCCTGCCAAGGCCCGGACGGATCGTCCGGGCCTTTGCGTTTATTGACATTTTTAGCGTCTTCCTTGCGATTACCGGAGAACCGGCGATACTGTGAACGGCGGTTCCTTTTCCTGGAATTGCGACGCAAGGCAGCAAGCGGATGGCCATCTGGCGCCGAAAACAGCCCCAAATGCAGGCGGCGACCGAAGCGGTCGCAGCGATTCCGGCTGTGTCCGAGGTGGCGCCGGCCAAGAAGCAGCCGCGCGCCAAAATGATGCGGCAATACGATCTGGTGGACCGGGTCCGCGCCTATAATCCGAACACCGACGAAGACCTGCTCAACAGGGCCTACGTTTACGCCATGATGGCCCACGGCGAGCAGAAGCGTGCGTCGGGTGATCCGTACTTTTCGCACCCGCTGGAAGTTGCCGCGATCCTGACTGGACTGAAGCTGGACGACGCGACGATCGTCGCGGCGCTGCTTCACGACACCATCGAAGACACCGAATCGACGCGCACCGAAATTGACCAGATGTTCGGCCAGGAGATCGGCGCGCTGGTGGAGGGGCTGACCAAGCTCAAGCGGCTCGAACTGGTCTCGCGCGAAGCCAAGCAGGCCGAAAATCTCCGAAAGCTGCTGCTCGCGATCGCCGACGACGTGCGCGTGCTGCTCATCAAACTCGCGGACCGGCTGCACAATATGCGGACGCTGGAATTCGTGCCGCCGGCATCGCGTCACCGTATCGCGGAAGAAACCCTCGACATCTATGCGCCGCTTGCCGGCCGCATGGGTATGCAGGAAATGCGCGAGGAGCTGGAGGACCTGTCGTTCAAGGTGATCGATCCGGAAGCGCACGCGGTGGTGGTGCAGCGTCTGGACGCACTGGAAGAACGCGATCGCAATCTGATCGGTGAGATCGAATCCCAGCTGTCGGCCAAACTCGCGAAAAACGGTATCAACGCGCAGGTGAAAGGTCGCCGCAAGCAGCCGTTCTCGATCTGGATGAAGATGGAGCGTAAGTCCGTCGGTTTCGAGCAATTGTCCGACATCTTCGGATTCCGCATCGTCGTCAACAGCATCGCCGAGGTCTACCGCACCGTCGGAATCGTGCATACGACCTGGCCGGTGGTGCCGGGGCGCTTCAAGGACTACATCTCGACGCCGAAGCAGAACGACTACCGTTCGATCCACACCACGGTGATTGGTCCCGGCAAGCAACGCGTCGAACTCCAGATCCGCACCGAGGAAATGGATCGCGTCAACGAATACGGCATCGCCGCGCACGCCTTCTACAAGGACGGCGCCGGTTCGCCCACCGAGCGGCTCGAGCGGGAATCCAACGCCTTCGCCTGGCTGCGGCACACGGTTGAGGTTCTTTCGGAGAGCGCCAATCCGGAAGAATTCCTCGAACACACCAAGATGGAGCTGTTCCACGATCAGGTGTTCTGCTTCACGCCGAAGGGCAAGCTGATCGCGCTGCCGCGTCATGCCAACGTGATCGACTTTGCTTATGCGGTGCATACCGATGTCGGCAACAGCGCGGTAGGCTCCAAGATCAACGGCAAGTTCGCGCCGCTGTCATCCGAATTGCAGAACGGCGATGAGGTCGAGGTGCTGACATCGCAGGCCCAATCCGCTCCGCCGACGGCGTGGGAGTCGCTTGCGATCACGGGTAAGGCCAAGGCCGCGATTCGCCGCGCCACGCGCACCGCCGTGCGGGATCAGTATGCAGGCCTCGGACGGCGTATCGTCGAGCGTTTGTTCATGCGCGCCAAGATCGTTTATGCCGACGACAAGCTGAAAGGCGCGCTGCCGCGCCTCGCGCGGGCCTCGATCGATGACGTCATGGCCGCCGTCGGGCGCGGCGAGATGAAGGCGTCCGATGTCGCGCGCGCGATGTACCCCGACTACAAGGAAGAGGCTCGGCTCGGCGGCAAGAAGACGGTTGGCGCCAAGCAGAAACCCTCTGCCGACGCCAAGGCGTCGAATGCGATTCCGATCCGCGGCATCAACAGCGATCTTCCGATCAAGTTCGCGCCGAACGGCGGCGCGGTCCCGGGGGACCGCATTGTCGGTATTGTGACGCCCGGCGAAGGCATCACCATCTATCCGATCCAGTCGCCCGCGTTGAAGGACTTCGAGGAAGAGCCCGAGCGCTGGCTCGATGTTCGCTGGGACACCGAGGAAGCCACACCGCGGCGTTTTCCGGCACGATTGCATGTGCAGAACGTCAACGAGCCGGGCAGTCTCGCGCAGGTCGCATCGGTGATAGCTGAACATGACGGCAACATCGACAACATCAGCATGAGCCGCCGCTCGCCGGATTTCACAGAACTGACCATCGATCTTGAGGTCTATGACCTGAAGCATTTGAACGGTATCATCGCTCAACTGCGCGCCAAGGCGGTCGTCGCCAGCGTCGATCGCATCAACGGCTAAATCTCGTCGGATCTTCCATGTCAGCTATTCCGCCGCTTCGTCTCGGGGTCAATGTCGATCACGTCGCGACCTTGCGCAACGCGCGAGGCGGGCGTGCGCCCGACCCGGTGCGCGCTGCATTGCTCGCGATCGAGGCAGGGGCCGACGGCATCACTGCGCACCTGCGCGAGGATCGCCGCCACATTCGCGACGACGACATGGCGCGCCTGAAAGCCGAAATCTCCAAGCCGCTGAATTTCGAGATGGCGGCGACCGCCGAAATGCTCCAGATCGCGCTTGCGACCAAGCCGCATGCAGCATGTCTCGTGCCTGAGCGGCGCACCGAAGTCACGACGGAGGGCGGGCTTGATGTGATTGGGCAGCGCGATGCGCTGGGGCCGTTCATCGCGCGGCTTGGCGATGCCGGCATCCGCGTCTCGCTGTTCATCGCCGCTGATCCCGCCCAGATCGAGATGGCGGCGACGCTCAAAGCGCCGGTGATCGAGATTCACGTCGGCGCGTGGTGCGACGCCGTCGTCGAGGAGAAAAAGCCTAAAGCCGAGGCCGAGTGGCAGCGCATTGTCGATGGCGCGAAGCTTGCGCAATCCGCCGGGCTCGAAGTGCATGCGGGCCATGGTCTGGACTATGCGACAGCGGAAACCATTTCGGCACTGCCGCAGATCGTCGAACTCAACATCGGGCATTTCATGATGGGAGAGGCGATGTTCGTCGGTCTCTCGCAGACCGTTCGCGACATGCGCGCGGCCATGGACCGCGGCCGCAAGTCGCTGCGGGGTCATGTCCGGCTATGATTATCGGAATCGGATCGGACATCATCGACATCACGCGGATCGAGAAGGTGATCGGCCGTCACGGCGACCGGTTTATCGATCGCATCTTCACCGAGGCCGAGCGGGCCAAGGCGGAGCGGCGCTCCAAGATGCCGAAACTCATATGGGCAACCTATGCGAAGCGATTCGCGGCGAAGGAGGCCTGTTCCAAGGCGCTCGGCACCGGCATCCGGCGCGGGGTGTGGTGGCGCGATATGGGAGTGGTCAACCTGCCGGGCGGTCGTCCGACCATGAAACTGACCGGCGGCGCGCTGGCCAGGCTGGAATCGCTGACCCCGCCGGGCCATGAGGCTCGCATCGATCTCACGATCACCGACGATTGGCCTCTGGCGCAGGCTTTCGTCATCATTTCGGCGGTCCCGGCGGTAAAGACCTGATCCGGTCCGGCTTGCCGGTTCCGAGCGATCCAAAAATCTAAAATTCACTGAACTGTCAGACAATTAGCAAGTTTTCATGAGGCCGTTGATTGCACCCCCTGCGACAACGGTCTAAAACCCGCGCGGGTGATTTGGGCCGCGTCTTCGCCTCTGTGGAGGCGTCGAAACCAGGATTTTGAAAGAGCAAATGAGCGTGACAACTCCGGCCAAATCCGAAGGCGGCGTCGGCGAGACCGTCCGCGTCGTCATTCACGCGCTCATTATCGCGCTGGTGATCCGCACCTTCCTGTTTCAGCCCTTCAACATCCCGTCGGGATCGATGAAGGCGACACTGCTGGTCGGCGACTATCTGTTCGTCTCGAAATACTCTTACGGCTACAGCCATTATTCGATCCCGCTGTCGCCGCGGCTTTTCACCGGCCGTATCTTCGGCTCGGATCCCGAACGTGGCGACATTGTCGTGTTCCGCCTGCCCAAGGACGACACCACCGACTACATCAAGCGAGTCATCGGATTGCCGGGCGACCGCATCCAGATGAAGGAGGGCCTGCTTTACATCAACGACAAGCCGGTCCAGCGCGAGCGGCTCGCGGATTTCGTCGGCGAGGATCCCTGCGGCACCGACGCTACCGCGCGCGTCAAGCAGTGGAAGGAAACGCTGCCAAATGGCGTGACCTACAAGTCGCTCGATTGCGTCGATAACGGCTTCTACGACAATACCAACGTTTACACCGTACCGCCTGGCCACTTCTTCATGATGGGCGACAACCGCGACAACTCCACCGACAGCCGCGTGCTGTCCGCCGTGGGTTATGTGCCGTCCGAAAACCTGATCGGCCGCGCGCAGATGATCTTCTTCTCCATTGCCGAGGGCGAACAGGCCTGGCAGTTCTGGCGCTGGCCGGTTTCGGTGCGCTGGAATCGCATTTTCTCTATCGTGCGATGAGCGGCGATCCCGCACTCGTCAAAGAAGCTGTGACCATGGACGACGCCGCGAGCGCCGATGCCGTCAAACCTGTCAAGAAGGCGCGCCGGCCGAGCGCCAAGGCTGCTGCCAAGATCATCGAGCAGCGTATCGGTCATACGTTTGCCGATCCCGCACTGCTGGCGACGGCCTTTACGCATGTCTCCGCGCTGAAATCCGCGCGCAGTCGCGCCGACAGCTATCAGCGGCTGGAATTTCTTGGTGATCACGTCCTCGGCCTGATCGTGTCGGATATGCTGTATCGCGCATTTCCAAAGGCGGACGAGGGCGAGTTGTCAAAGCGCCTCGCGGACCTCGTGCGGCGCGAAGCCTGCGCGGATGTGGCGAAGTCGCTCGGACTGGACGAGGCGATCAAGCTCGGATCGGTAGGGGCAGGCGCCAGCGCCCGGTTGCGAAACTCGGTGCTCGGTGACATCTGCGAAGCAGTGATCGGCGCGGTGTTTCTCGACGGCGGTTATGCGGCAGCGGCGCAGTTCGTCGAGCGCAACTGGACCGAGCGGATGCGAAAGCCCGTGCGTCCGTTGCGCGATCCGAAAACCGTGTTGCAGGAATGGGCGCAGGGCAAGGGTCTTCCGACGCCGGTTTATCGCGAGGTCGAGCGCACCGGGCCGCATCACGATCCGCAATTCCGCGTCGCGGTGGAATTGCCGGGACTGACGCCCGCCGAGGGCGTAGGCGGCAGCAAGCGCGCGGCCGAGAAACTTGCGGCGACAGCGCTGCTGAAACGGGAAGGCGTAACGGGCGGCAATGATGCCTGACGAAACACAAGATACACCGGCCAGCGAAACGCGCTGCGGCTTCGTCGCCCTGATCGGCGCGCCGAACGTCGGCAAATCGACGATGGTCAACGCGCTGGTCGGCTCGAAGGTCACCATTGTCTCAAAGAAGGTGCAGACCACGCGGGCGCTGATCCGCGGCATCGTGATCGAGGACAACGCGCAGATTATTCTCGTCGATACGCCGGGAATCTTCGCCCCGAAGCGCCGCCTTGACCGCGCGATGGTGTCGACCGCATGGAGCGGCGCGCATGACGCCGATCTGGTCTGCGTCCTGCTCGATGCGCGTGAAGGCATCGACGAGGAAGCCGACGCGATTTTCAAGAAGCTCGCCACCGTCAATCACCCGAAGATCCTGGTGCTGAACAAGATCGATCTTGTTCCGCGTGAGAAGCTGCTGGCGCTCGCCCAGAAAGCGAACGAACGGCTGCAGTTCTCCGAAACTTTCATGGTCGCCGCCTTGTCGGGTGATGGTGTGGACGATCTGCGCCGCGCATTGGCCAAGGCCGTGCCGCCGGGTCCGTATCATTATCCCGAAGACCAGATGTCGGACGCGCCGCTGCGGCATCTGGCGGCCGAGATCACGCGAGAGAAAATCTATCGTCACCTGCACCAGGAACTGCCGTACCAGTCCACTGTCGAGACCGACTCATGGACCGACCGCAAGGACAAGTCGGTGCGGATCGAGCAGACGATCTTTGTGGAGCGCGATAGCCAGCGCAAGATTGTGCTCGGCAAGGGCGGGGCGACCATCAAGGCCATCGGCGCGGATTCCCGCAAGGAGATCGCGGAGATCGTCGGTCAGCCGGTACACCTGTTCCTGTTCGTGAAGGTGCGCGACGGCTGGGGCGACGACCCGGAACGTTATCGCGAGATGGGTCTGGAGTTCCCCAAGGAGTGATATGACTGGCCCCGACGTCAACGTTCCGAAGAACATCTTCTACTTCGAGGTGCTGCTTTATCTGTCGCTGCTGATCGATGTGTTGTCGGCCGCGTTCCTGGACCGGATGCCTGACGACGTCACCGACTCGACCAAGCTGGTCGTGAATGTCATGGCGGTCGGCATGACCTTGGTGTTCATGCACCTCGTCTGGCTCACGGCGCATCGGCGCAAGAACTGGGCGCGGATGATCCTGATGGCAGCGTTGATGTTGTCGGTGGTGTCTCTCGTCACCACGGTGGGCGAAACCGGACTCCAATTCAGTACCTTTGTGGACGTGATCTCGACGGTCCTGACCGCTTTCGGTCTGTATTTCTCGTTCACCGGCGATGCCACGGACTGGTTGCGGCAGCCCGGAGAGTAAACCCCAGGTCACGCTGGAGGCATGTTTTTCGAACCCATGCCGCCGTAGAATCCTGTAAACTCCAGACCATGGAATGGATCGACGAGGGCATCGTTCTGGGCGTGCGGAGGCATGGCGAATCCAGCGCCATCGTCGAACTGATGACGCGCGGCCACGGCCGGCATCTGGGGCTGGTGCGCGGTGGGGCGGGCTCGCGGATGCGGCCGCTGCTCCAGCCCGGCAATACCGTGAGTGCGGTCTGGCGCGCGCGGCTCGACGAACATCTCGGATACTACGTCGTTGAGGGAACGCGGCTGCGTGCGGCCACCATGTTCGCGTCGTCGCACGCGGTCTATGGCGTGACGCATCTGGCGTCGCTGGTGCGGCTGCTGCCCGAACGAGATCCGCACGAAGGCATCTACGAGATGCTGGAATCCATTCTCAATCATTTCGACGATGCAGCCGAGGCCGCCGTGCATCTGGTGAAATTCGAGCTTGCGATGCTGACCGAACTTGGCTTCGGCCTCGATCTGTCGTCCTGTGCGGCGAGCGGCGCGGTGAACGATCTGATTTACGTGTCGCCCAAATCAGGCGCCGCCGTCTCGCGGCAGGCGGGTGAGCCATGGCGCGACCGGCTGTTGCGGCTGCCGCCATTCCTGCGCGAGAGCGATGACGGCACCAATGGCTGGACCGGACAGGACATCGAAGACGGCTTCCGGCTGACCGGCCTGTTCCTGCTTCGCAATGTGCTGGAGCCGCGCGGGCAGGGACATTCCGACGCCCGCGATGGTTTTATCAACGCGGTGATCCGGCCGCGTGCTGTCGCGGCCGCCGAATAAAAAAGCAGGCCGGACAAGGTCCAGCCTGCTTCTCCTGATAGCGGGTCAGAAGACCGGCTATTTTAGATCAATAGCGGTGGCCGCGATGACCGTGACGGTGGCCATAGTGGCGCGGCTTGTGGAAATGCGGGCGCACATCGCGGCAGGTTTTGACAAGGCGATGGCCGACACGGCGGGTGGTGCAAACCAGGCGAACCTGCTCGGTCTGCTGCGTGGCGCCTGCCAGCGGAGCCGGGAGGCTCATGGCTTCCGCGCGGCTGCCACCCAGTGAAACGGCTGCGGTCAACGCGGCGAACGCCGCGGCTGCGATGACAAATCGATTCATTAGTCTTCCTTCCTTGAAGTCCCGCCGGCACATCGCCAGCGAGTGCTGCATTATCCACGGACTTCGGCCCCTTCCACGACCCGTTGACCGGATCGCGAGGCCTAAGTGCAGACGGCGAGAATATGGCAGAAGAATTGCGAACAGAAGATGTCCATGGGATTCATCTGTTGTTCATTTAGCCGACTGGCGTTAACCCCTTTTCCATGGGTAAGAGACTGATTCCACCGGAGCCGATGGACATTCAGGAGGTCGCACTCCGGGAGGCGCTCGAGGAGCGCTATCTCGCCTATGCGCTCTCCACCATCATGCATCGCGCGCTGCCGGACGCTCGCGACGGGATGAAGCCCGTCCATCGCCGCATCCTGTACGGTATGCGGTTGCTGCGGCTCGATCCCGGCACGCCGTTCAAGAAATCCGCCAAGATCGTCGGCGACGTGATGGGCTCGTTCCATCCACATGGCGACCAGTCGATCTACGACGCGCTGGTGCGTCTCGCGCAGGATTTCTCCTCGCGCTATCCGCTGGTGGACGGGCAGGGCAACTTCGGAAACATCGACGGCGATAATCCCGCCGCCTATCGCTACACCGAAGCGCGCATGACGGAAGTCGGGCGGCTTCTGATGGAGGGCATCGACGAGGACGCCGTCGAGTTTCGCCCGAATTACGACGGCCAGTCCAAAGAGCCGGCGGTGCTGCCGGGCGCGTTTCCGAATCTGCTGGCCAACGGGTCGCAGGGCATCGCAGTCGGCATGGCCACCTCGATCCCGCCCCATAACGCGGCCGAGCTTTGCGACGCCGCGCTGCATCTGATCGACAAGCCCGCCACCAAATCGCGCGGCCTCCTGAAGTACGTCAAGGGTCCGGATTTTCCGACCGGCGGCATCGTGGTGGATTCCCACGAGAGCATCGCGGAGGCCTATACCACTGGTCGCGGCTCGTTCCGCGTGCGTGCGAAGTGGGCCCAGGAAGAGGGCGCGCGCGGCACCTGGAATATCGTCGTCACGGAAATTCCCTGGCTGGTGCAGAAGTCGCGCTTGATCGAGCGCATCGCTGAACTTCTCAACGAGAAGAAGCTGCTGCTGGTCGGCGACATCCGCGACGAATCGGCGGAAGACGTGCGCATCGTCATCGAGCCGAAGTCGCGTAACGTCGATCCTGAAGTGCTGATGGAAACGCTGTTCAAGCAGACCGAGCTTGAAAGCAAGATTTCGCTGAACCTCAACGTGCTGGTCAAGGGCCGCGTGCCGAAGGTGCTGGGCCTCGCCGAGTGTCTGCGGGAATGGCTCGACCATCTGCGCGAAGTGCTCGTCCGCCGCGCGAACTTCCGCAAGAACCAGATCGAGCATCGTCTTGAAGTGCTGGGCGGCTACCTGATCGCCTATCTCAACCTCGACAAGGTCATCAAGATCATCCGCACCGAGGATGAGCCGAAGCCGGTGCTGATCAAGACCTTCAAGCTCACTGACTTGCAGGCCGACTCCATTCTCAACATGCGGCTGCGCAACTTGCGCAAGCTCGAGGAAATGGAGATTCGCGGCGAGGACAAGGCGCTGCGCGGGGAACTGAAAGACCTCAAGACCCTGATCGGCTCCGAAGACGAGCAGTGGAAGAAGGTCGGCGAACAGGTCAGAAAGGTGCGCGACACCTTCGGCCCCAAGACGCCGCTCGGCAAGCGCCGCACCCAGTTTGCGGATGCGCCGGAGCACGATCTTGCCGCCATCGAAGAGGCGCTGATCGAACGTGAGCCGATCACGGTGGTCGTGTCCGACAAGGGCTGGGTCCGCACGCTGAAGGGTCACGTCGAGGATCTGTCGAATCTTGCCTTCAAGACCGACGACAGCATGGGCTTCTCGTTCTTTGCTGAGAGCACATCGAAGCTGACGCTGTTCGCGACCAACGGACGATTCTACACGCTCGACGCGCAGAAATTGCCCGGCGGGCGCGGCCACGGCGATCCGATCCGCATGACGATCGACATGGAAGGCGACGCAAACGTCGTTTCGATGTTCGTGCAGAAGGGCGGCCGGAAATTCCTCGTCGCCAGCAGTGATGGGCAGGGCTTCGTTGTCAATGAGGACGACTGCGTGGCCAACACCCGCAAGGGCAAGCAGGTGCTCAATGTCACCGCGCCCAACGAGGCAAAGGCGATCACGACCGTGACCGGGGATACCGTTGCGGTGATCGGTACCAACCACAAGATGGTGATCTTCCCGCTCGAGCAGGTGCCCGAGATGGCGCGGGGCCGTGGCGTGCGGTTGCAGAAGTACAGCGGCGGCAAGCTGTCGGACGTCGCGACCTTCGTTGCGAAGGACGGCCTGAGCTGGAAGGATTCCGCGGGGCGCGATCAGGCCATGACGTGGAAGGAACTGTCCGACTGGCGCGGCAACCGCGCCGACGCGGGACGTCTCGCGCATGGCCTGCCGAAGTCGAACAAGTTCGGCAAGGTGATCGAGTAGGCGGACAGCGTTTGCAGTTGGCTGAACCGGCGGTACATTCCTCGCGAGACGCTGCGGTCGAGTGAGGTTTGCACGAATGGTCCGCTACAACGAAATCCGCGACGGCGAAGTCGCGGTCGATCCACCGCCGCCAACCGACGCAGGTCTTGTGTTTATCGGCTGCATCCGGACGCCTTGGACCGATCGGTTGAAGACGCCGCGTCAGGGCCGCCACGATGGCCCGGTTTGCCGCATCGAGATTTTCGATCCGTGGGTGCCCGCGCTGAAGGGTCTCGATAAATTTTCTCAGGTCGAAGTGATCTATTGGCTTCACGAGTCGCGCCGCGATCTCGTGCTGCAAAGTCCCGCCAGCGACGCCAACACGCATGGCACTTTTGCCCTGAGATCGCCGGTGCGGCCCAATCCGCTCGGAACGTCGGTGGCCAAACTCGTCGGCATCGAGGGTAACACGGTTCTGGTCCGCGGCCTCGATTGTCTGGACGGCACGCCGCTGGTCGATCTCAAGCCCGACCGCTGCCAGTTCACGCCGATCGCGCCGCCGCAGCCGGGAGATTCTGAAACCGGAAGTTGAGGCGGTCCGGGCGGCCCGCGCCCTCCGGCGTGACAGGCCGGCATCCTAACCAACAGTCGGCAACTGGATAATTCCCCGGAAACGCTGTTGCAAGTCACTTGCAACTAGCGAGGGCACCATGCATATTACCAGCATGGACGCACGAACTCCGTCATTGCCGCCTGACCGGGCCGCCGCGCCGCCTGTGCCGGGCGGATGGCGGACGCCGCGTGGCGAGCCGTCGCTGGCGGACATGTTCGGCTCCATCAAGGTGGCAAAGAACGGTTCATTCTGGCGGAAACTCGCGGCTTTCCTGGGTCCGGGCTATCTCGTCGCCGTCGGCTACATGGACCCCGGCAATTGGGCGACATCTCTCGCGGGCGGATCGAAGTTTGGTTACGCGCTGCTCGCGGTCGCGCTGATCTCCAACATCATGGCCATTGTGTTGCAGGCGCTGTGCGCGCGGCTCGGCGTGGGTTCGGGGCGCGACCTCGCGCAGGCCTGTCGTGATGCCTATCCGAAGTGGGTATCTTGGCCGCTGTGGCTGCTGGCGGAAATCGCGATCAGCGCGACCGACCTCGCGGAGATCATCGGCACGGCGATCGGTCTCAATCTGCTGTTTGGGATTCCGCTTGAAATCGGCGTGCTGATCACGGCGCTCGATGTGTTTCTCATTCTCGCGTTGCAGGCGATCGGCTTTCGCTGGATCGAGGCCTTCGTGGTCGCGCTGCTCGGTGTTATTGCGGCGTGCTTCGCCGTGCAGATCGCCATGGCGGATCCTGACTGGGGCGCGGTGATCCGCGGCTTTGCACCGACGGTCGACATCGTTCGCAATCGCGACATGCTTTATCTCGCGCTCGGGATTCTCGGCGCGACGGTGATGCCGCACAATCTCTATCTGCATTCAGGGTTGGTGCAGACGCGGGGGTACGGCGACAGCGTTCCGGAAAAGAAGGAGGCGATCAAGCTCGCCACCATCGATTCCACCATTGCGCTGTGTCTTGCGCTGCTCATCAACGCCTCGATCCTCATTCTAGCAGCGTCGACCTTTCACAAGGCGGGCAGGACAGATGTCGCCGAACTCGATCAGGCGCATTCGTTTCTGGCGCCGCTGCTCGGCTCCACGCTGGCGCCCACGCTGTTCGGCATCGCGCTGCTCTGTTGCGGATTGAATTCCACGGTGACCGCGACGCTGTCCGGTCAGATCGTGATGGAAGGCTTCATCAACATCAAGATCGCGCCGTGGCTGCGGCGCCTGGTGACGCGCGCCATCGCCATCGTGCCGGCCGCCATCGTGACCATCTGGTACGGCGAGAAGGGCACAGCGCAGTTGCTCATTCTCAGTCAGGTGGTGCTGAGCCTGCAACTGCCGTTCGCCATCGTGCCGCTGGTGATGTTCACGGCGAGCAAGGCGAAGATGGGCACGTTCGTCGCTCCGCGATGGCTGTCGCTGTTTGCCGCCGTCATCGCAGCGGTCGTTGTCGCGCTCAACGTGAAATTGCTGATCGATTTCGTGACGGGCTGAGGCCGCCGGCGAAGATTACTCGCGCTTGGTATCGAACTTTTCGCGCGCCGTCTGGATTTGCGGCAGATGTTCGAACGCCCATGAGCCGAGATGCTGCACGGGCTCCTTCAGCGAGTGGCCGAGCTCAGTCAACTCATAGTCCACGCGCGGTGGAATGGTCGGAAAGATCGTGCGCGTCACAAGACCGTCGCGCTCAAGCCCCCGGAGCGTCAGCGTCAGCATCCGCTGCGAGATTCCGCCGACCATGCGCTTGATTTCGTTGAAACGGCGCGGCCCGTCGCTCAGCAGCATGATGATCAGCACACTCCATTTGTCGCCGATGCGCGACAGGATGGATCCCACAGCCAAGCAATCGCCGGGCAGGTGCCGGTCGGGCGGGGCGGTTACATCGATGTGCTCAGGTGTCACAGCTGTGCTCGGGTTCAGAAAATGTGCCTTCTTGTGCGGTTTATCAAAGGTCACCAATAGTGTCCAGGTATCAATCTGATACTAGAGCTAAAGGTGAACCTATGAAACTGCTCCATATCGATGCCAGCATCCTCGGCGGCAATTCCGTCTCGCGGCAACTGTCCAACGCCGCCGTTGAGCGCTTGCGCCAAACGACCCCGAATCTCGACGTGACCTATCGCGATCTCAGCGCCAAGCCGCTTTCGCATTTGAGCGGGGAGCATCTCGCCGCTGCCCATGGCGCGACACCGGAAACGCAAGCGGTGCGCGACGACATCGCCGCCAGCACCGCTGCGCTGGATGAGTTCCTCGCCGCCGACGTCGTTGTTATCGGCGCGCCGATGTACAACTTCACCATCCCGAGCCAGCTCAAGGCGTGGATCGACCGTCTTCTCGTCGCGGGGAAGACCTTCAAATACTCGGAGAAGGGTGTTGAGGGGCTGGCTGGCGGCAAGCGCGTGATCATCGCCATCGCCCGCGGTGGCTTCTATGGCGCCGGCGCGCCGGCTGCGGCAGGCGAGCACCTCGAAACCTATCTGCGCTGGGTGTTCGGCTTCATCGGTATCCACGATCCCGAATTCATCGCCGCCGATGGAATCCAGATCAGTCCGGATCAGCGCGAGAAGTCGGTTGCCGAAGCGTTGCAGGCGGCGGGCGCGTTGAAAGCCGCATCAGGTTTGCAGGCGGCGTGAAGTTACATATCGACTGAACAACAGTGCCGTCATCCTGAGGTGCGAGCCGCGCTTGCGGCGGACCTCGAAGGATGACGGTTTGACGTTTTTTGCGAAAAGCTAATCCTGCGGCTCGGGCGCCATCGAGCCGGTGGCGTCGACGCGCAGCCAGCCGCTTGGCGCGAGGCGCTGTTGCGGCAGGAAGCGGGCCTTGTAATCCATCTTCCGCGAGCCATCGATCCAGTAGCCGAGATAGACGTAAGGCAGGCCGAGCCGCCTCGCGCGGGCGATATGGTCGAGGATCATGAACGTGCCCATTGAGCGGCTTTCCTCGCCGGGCTCGAAGAACGAATAGACCATCGACAGGCCGTCGCTGAGCACATCGGTCAGCGCCACCGCAATCAGATCGCCGCCCTTGCCGGTGATGCCGCTGTCGGGCGTGCGCCGCCGGTACTCGATGATGCGGGTGGCGACATGGCTGTCTTCCACCATCATCGCGTAATCGAGCACGGTCATGTCCGCCATGCCGCCGTCGCGATGGCGCTCGTCCAGATATGCGCGGAACACCGAGTACTGTTCGGACGTCGGCACTGCGGTGCGCAGTTCACTGACGATGTCGGCGTTGCGGGCCTGGATCTTGCGGAAATTGCGCGAGGGACGGAATTCGTTGGCGATCACGCGCACCGAGACGCAGGCGCGGCACTGGTCGCAGGCTGGCCGGTAGGCGATGGACTGACTGCGGCGGAAGCCGCCATGGGTCAGAAGGTCGTTGAGTTCGCCGGCCTTGTCGCCGACCAGATGCGTGAAGACCTTGCGTTCCTGCTTGCCCTCCAGATAGGGGCAGGGCGAGGGCGCCGTCAGGTAGAATTGCGGCGTATTGCGTGAATGTTGTGTCACGTGAGGCCGTTTGACTCCGGTCTGCGCGATTCCTGTCACAGCATCGCGCCGCGGCGGGCAGGGGTCAACGAGTTTGAGCGCGCCGCAGCAAGGTTATGACGCGATTTTCGGGCGACATTGTGCACGTCGTCCGGGCAGGGCCACGTCAACAAAACGTGCCCCGCCCGTGAGTGAAAGCAGCAGTCTAGACGCGAGTCGTTTGCACGACCGTCGCGTTGACGTTGCTGTTGATAAACACCGTGCCCAGCACGATGTCATGCAGCAAGCGCCGGCGGCCGTTGAACAGGCCCACCAGCAATACCAGCGGCGTCAGGAAAGAGACCGACACCCAGTAGAGGACGGCGTGAACAGCGCCGAGGATGAAATAGGGCCGGTCGCCGGTCCATGTCCGCATCTGGATGTCCATCATGCGCATGCCCACGGTGGCGCCGTGTGGGCCACCGAGCGATGCGCCGTAATAGATCAGCGCCCAGACAACCGAGAACGGTGAAATCAGCCAGAACAGGAACCAGCCGAGGCCCAGTGTGACGATGCCGAACAGGGTGACGAAGATGACGGCGAGGATGATCGGGATCGACAGGATCACGAGGTCAATGAGAAACGCGAAAAATCGCTTGGTCAGCACGCCGCGAAACAGTTCGGGCTGCAACCAAGGATCATAGGCCTGCTGCGCGCTCGCGCTGGCCGATGGATTGTTGCGCCAGGTGGCGCCGCCGGTGTTTCGCGTGTCAGACATGGAAACCCTCCTCAACCGGCCCGAAACTCTCCGGACCGCTTGCTGCGCACATGGCCCCGCCGGTTCGTCCGCGCAAGACGGCTTAGGCTCACATGGAGAAAAAGTTATCTCGCCTGTCGCGGAACCGCCGTCAGCGACCGGCCTTCAGCTTTTCCGCCGCCTGCGCCGCGAAATAGGTCAGCACGCCGTCTGCACCGGCGCGCTTGAATGCGACGAGGCTTTCCATCATCGCGCGGTCGCCGTCGATCCAGCCGTTGTTGGCGGCCGCTGCGATCATCGCGTACTCGCCGGACACCTGATAGGCGAAGGTCGGCATCGCAAAGGTGTCCTTCACGCGGCGCACGATGTCGAGATAGGGCAGGCCGGGCTTGACCATCACCATGTCGGCACCTTCCGCGATGTCGAGTTCGACCTCGCGCAACGCTTCGTCGGAATTCGCCGAGTCCATCTGGTAGGTGCGCTTGTCGCCAGTCAGCGTTTTCGCCGAACCGATGGCGTCGCGGAACGGGCCATAAAACGCTGATGCGTATTTCGCCGCGTAGGCCATGATCTGCACGTCGCCGAAACCGGCGCGGTCAAGACCGTCGCGGATGGCGGCGACGCGGCCGTCCATCATGTCGGACGGCGCAATGATATCGCAGCCGGCTTCGGCCTGCACCAGCGCCTGACGGACGAGGATAGCGACAGTCTCGTCGTTCAAGATCCTGCCGTCCTGCAAAAGCCCGTCATGGCCGTGGCTGGTGAACGGATCGAGCGCCACATCGCATAGAATGCCGAGATCGGGAAATTCCTTCTTGATCGCGCGGACCGACTGGCAAACCAGATTGTTGGCGTTCAAGGCTTCGGAGCCATGCTCGTCGCGCAGCGAAGGTTCCGTGTAGGGAAACAGAGCGATGCAGGGAATGTCGAGCTTCATCGCGCGCTCGGCGTCGCGCACGCATTGATCCACACTGAGACGGTCGACGCCGGGCATCGAGGCGATCGGTGCGCGGGTGTTTTTGCCGTCAACAACGAACAGCGGCCAGATCAGATCGTCCGTGGTCAGCACGTTCTCGCGCACCAGCCGGCGCGCCCATTCCGACTTGCGGTTGCGGCGCATACGGGTCGTCAGATCGAGAGAAGGGGCGGCCGTGTCCCGGTGGGGAGTATCCCGCAATTCGATCGGACGTCCGAATTTGATCGCCATCTTGTTACCACTCCGCGCAAACAGATATCCACGTGTAACATCTGCCGGGGCTCCCGTCACCGCACGGGGGCGTCATCGGCGGATTGATTTTAAGGTTGTAAAGGATCAAACAGGCGGCATGAACAAGGACATTCGGCAAATGACCGCGCGCGTGAACCGGGGCGCGAACGACGACGTGCCGCGCGATCAGGTCAACATGGTCACCGCCATGACGTCGCCGGACACGGAGACCGGTGACAATACCTGGACCGGACGGCTCGTGCTGTTCCTGCGTGTCATGGCCGTGCTGTCGATGATCAAGGGACTCTACCACTGGGCGGAAATCACCGGCTTTATCGGCGGCGAGGAGCGCGCGTTCGAAGCGCAGACCACGCAATGGCAAACCGCCACGGTTTACTTCGCGGTGATCGAACTGGTTGCGGCGGTCGGACTGTGGCTCGCAACGCCGTGGGGCGCGGTGGTATGGCTCACGACGATCGTTTCAACCGCAGTGATCGAACTGATGTTTCCCGCGATCTACGGCGGCAATCTTTTCGCGGTCCTCGTGTCCCTGATCCTGCTTGCCGCCTATCTCATTCTGGCGTGGCTTTCGGCGCGGGAGCGGCCGCCGTAGCGGCCGGGTTGGGCCCGCCGCCATGATGCTTGACGAAGTCTTTCAAATTTGAACGAACGCTGTGCTGGAATGCGACAAGTCGCGTGACGAAGCGTGAACATCGCTCCTTTTGGGTGAATCAAAACTAACAAAAAGCCCTTATTTTATCGGTGTAATATACGATTCACCGTTTCAAATAAACCTTCTCTTTATGCTGTTATTTAAGCTGATCTTCAAACGCCTCCCTTAGTTTCCACCTATCAGACGAGACAAAAGTTTCGTCGAATAAGTCGTAAAAACGACAACAGGGGAAGTGTCATGATCAAAGCAGCCGCTACGGCTATTGAACCCGCTCGCGACAACGCCGCTGCGCCTGTGCAGCCGCTTTATCTCGAAGCTCTCACGCTCGTTGAACGCCTTCATCGCCGTCTGCTCGACGTGATCAAGGATGAATTCGATCGCCGCGGCCGTGCCGACATCAATTCGGTGCAGGCTCTGCTGCTCTATAACATCGGCGACAAGGAATTGACCGCCGGCGAACTGCGCACGCGCGGTTACTATCTCGGCTCCAACGTCTCGTACAATCTGAAGAAGCTTGTCGAGATGGGCTTCCTCGATCATCAGCGTTCGCGCGTTGATCGCCGCTCGGTCCGGATTCGTCTGACCGCGCAGGGCCAGGAAATCCGCCACATCGTCGACGCGCTGTATCAGAAGCACGTCAAGACGGTGGAGCAGGTTGGCGGCATCTCGAACGCCGAGTTCGCGACGCTGAACAAGTCGCTGCATCGCCTCGAGCGCTTCTGGACCGACCAGATCCTGTATCGCCTTTGAGAATTTAAGGCGCTCACGACATTCGGGCCAGCCGGCGCAAGATCGGCGGCCCACCAGTTCTCCTTCGACAGTTTATGCCGGTGCCCTCCGGCCGTTACCGAAGTGCGCACAAGACGCACGCGGAAGAATTCCGCACGAGTTTCCCCTGGTGTGGGACGACGCGACTTGAGGCGCCTTCGGGCGCCTTTTCGCGTTCCAGGTGAGAATCGACTCGTAAACGAGTTCTGAATCCTTGCCCGCCAAGAGCAAAAATATCGCCCGAGACTCTTGCGCGGACTCTTTCCATCATCCTCAAATCATGAGGCCGATTCTCAAATTCGCCGGCGACCGGCTGCAGGTCGCGTTGATGCTCGTGCTGCTGGCCGCGTGCTCGCTGAACGTGATGTTCCTCTGCGCCCGGCTGTAGGCCCGCGCGATCCGACGCAATTAAGTTGCCCAACAAGGGGCACTGAAACCCAGAATGTGGCGAGATGGGCCGCCGCCTTGGGGCCCGAGCCGGGCTGGAACAAGCCAAAACCGCATTCGTAACGGCCGTGCCGGGGAAAGTTGGCCTGCCGCCCACGGAATCGGCTGCTGGCGGCCAAGGACCGCATAAATCTGGCCCACTAGCTTGTGGAACTTGGCCCCCAACGCCAGATGTGGTATCTCGCGGCTGCCGCCCTTGATGCCACCCGTAACCGTCCGTGCGCCTTACGAAAAGGCCGCGGCGGTGGAGACATTTCATCCATGAGCTCTTCCGCCAAGACTGCATCTGCCCCCGATTCGTTTTTTACAGCCTCGCTCGCGCAGGCCGATCCGGAGATAGCCAACGCGATCAAGGGCGAACTCGGTCGCCAGCAGCACGAGATCGAGCTGATCGCGTCGGAGAACATCGTCAGCCGCGCCGTGCTCGAGGCGCAGGGCTCGGTGATGACCAACAAATATGCGGAAGGCTATCCGGGCGCGCGTTACTATGGCGGCTGCGAATTCGTCGATGTCGCCGAGACCCTGGCGATTGAGCGCGCCAAGAAACTGTTCGGCGCGGGCTTCGCCAATGTGCAGCCGAATTCCGGCAGCCAGATGAATCAGGCGGTGTTCTTGGCGCTGCTTCAGCCGGGCGACACCTTCATGGGCCTCGACCTCGCAGCCGGCGGACATCTCACGCACGGCGCACCGGTCAACATGTCGGGCAAGTGGTTCAAGCCGGTGCACTACACCGTGCGCCGCGAAGACCAGATCATCGACATGGATTCGGTGGCGAAACAGGCCGAAGAGATCAAGCCGAAGCTGATCATCGCCGGCGGCTCGGCCTATTCGCGCGCGTGGGACTTCAAACGCTTCCGCGAGATCGCCGACAGTGTCGGTGCATATCTGATGGTAGACATGGCCCACTTCGCAGGATTGGTTGCGGGCGGCGTTCATGCCTCGCCGGTGCCGCATGCGCATGTCACCACGACGACGACGCACAAGTCGCTGCGCGGCCCGCGCGGTGGTTTGATCCTCAGCAACGATGAGGCGATCGCCAAGAAGCTGAACTCCGCGATCTTCCCCGGTCTTCAGGGCGGCCCGCTGATGCACGTCATCGCCGCGAAAGCCGTGGCGTTCAAGGAAGCGTTGCAGCCGGATTTCAAGATCTACGCGAAGAACGTGGTCGAGAATGCCAAGGCGCTGGCTGAGACGCTGCGTTCCAACGGTTTCGAGATCGTCTCTGGCGGCACCGACAATCACCTGATGCTGGTCGATCTGCGGCCGAAGGGCCTCAAGGGCAACGTCTCGGAGAAGGCGCTGGTTCGTGCCGGTCTCACCTGTAACAAGAACGGCATTCCGTTTGACCCCGAAAAGCCGTTCGTCACCTCGGGTCTGCGTCTCGGCACGCCGGCGGCGACCACGCGCGGTTTCGGCGTCGCCGAATTCAAGCAGGTCGGCGCGTTGATTTCAGAAGTGCTCAACGCCGTCGCCCAGTCGGGTGAAGGCTCGGCGCCTCTGGTCGAGGCGTCGGTGAAGGACAAGGTGAAAGAACTCACCAGCCGCTTCCCGATCTATCAGTAAGGCGGGCTTAGATGCGCTGCCCAAGCTGCAACAGTCTCGATACGCAGGTAAAGGATTCACGGCCGACGGAAGATTCGGCCGTGATCCGTCGGCGGCGCGTCTGCATGGCGTGCAATTTTCGCTTCACCACGTTCGAGCGCGTGCAGCTTCGCGAACTCACTGTCATCAAGCGCAACAGCCGCCGCGTTCCGTTCGATCGCGACAAGCTGGTGCGTTCGTTGCAGATCAGCCTGCGCAAGCGGCCGGTCGATCCCGAGCGCGTGGAGAAGATGGTGTCCGCCATCGTGCGTGAACTGGAAAGCGGCGGCGAGGCGGAGATCTCCTCGGAGGTCATCGGCGAGACCGTGATGGAACATCTGCGTCAGCTCGACGACGTGGCTTACGTCCGCTTCGCGTCGGTCTATCGCAATTTTCGCGAGGCCAAGGACTTCGAGGCGGTTCTGGGCGAGCTGTCGGGCGAGGACGAACCGCCGCGGCCGGCAGTCGTTCGCAAGTGATTTTTTCGCGGCACAGCGTTCGCTAATCCGCTAGCTTGATCGCCGTGCCGGATATCCCTGACCCAATGTCTCAAGACTTGCGCTACATGCAGCTCGCGCTGGCGCTTGGCCGGCGCGGACAGGGCCGCACCTGGCCGAACCCAGCCGTCGGCGCGGTGGTCGTCAAGGACGGCATCATCGTCGGGCGCGGCTGGACCCAGCCGGGCGGGCGGCCTCATGCCGAGCCCGAGGCGCTCAAGCGTGCGGGCGAGGCGGCACGCGGCGCAACGCTTTATGTCACGCTGGAGCCCTGTTCGCATTTCGGAAAGTCGCCACCCTGCGCGGACGCGATCATTGCGGCGGGCATCGCGCGGGTTGTCTCTGCCGTTGAAGATCCAAATCCCGAAGTCGGCGGGCAGGGCCATGCGCGCCTGCGCGCCGCTGGCATCGAAGTTCAGGTCGGCCTGTGCAAAGAGGAAGCCGCGCGGGATCACGCCGGGCATTTCCTGCGCGTCGGCGAGAAGCGCCCGTTCGTCATTCTGAAACTCGCGGTTTCTGCCGACGACAAGATTGCTGCCGCGGGTCATCGCCAGGTGGCCATTACAGGAGAAGCCGCGAAGGCGCGGGTGCATCTGCTGCGGGCGCAGAGCGATGCGATCCTGGTCGGCATCGGCACGGTGCTGGCCGATGACCCGCTGCTCACGGTGCGCCTGCCGGGGCTGGAAGCACAATCGCCGGTGCGCGTGGTCCTGGATCGTGCGCTGCGGCTCCCCGGCACCAGCAAGATTGTTCATTCCGCGCGGCAAACACCGCTGTGGGTCATGACATCCGATCTGTCCGAGGCACCGGCCGCCATGAAGCTTGGTGCGGCGGGCGCGCAGGTTCTCCGCGTGCACGTGACGACCGCGCCGCCGCCGGGCCTCGATCTCAAGGCTGCTTTGAGGGTACTCGCCGGGCGGGGCATCACGCGGCTGATGGTCGAAGGCGGCGCGCGGGTGGCGTCGTCATTCCTGAGCGCCGGTCTGGTCGATGAAGTCTGGCTGCTGCGCGGGCCGGGCACGATCGGCATGGATGGTATTCCGGCGCTCGATACGCAGCCGCTCTCGGCCATCACCCAGTCGCCTCACTGGCGGGGGCGTGCTACCGAGGCCTGGGATAAAGACACTCTCACGATTTACGAAAGACCATGATCCGGAAAATTGGAAACTGGTTTTCTGATCGGATCAGGGTCAATTGAAAAGAGAACTGGATGTTTACCGGCATTATTACGGACCTTGGCGAAATCACCACTATCACACCCACCGCGCAGGGGCAGTTGCACCGTTTGCGGATCGCGTGCCGCTACGATCAGGCGACCATTGCGGACGGCGCGTCGATTGCCTGTAACGGCGTGTGCCTGACGGTGGTTCGGTCCGGTGTCGATCAGGGCTGGACATGGTTCGATGTTGATGCTGCCGCCGAGACGCTGCGCATGACTACGGCAAAGGGCTGGGGCAAGGGTACGCGCCTCAATCTCGAACGTGCGCTGAAGATCGGCGACGAACTCGGCGGCCACATCGTTGCCGGACACGTCGATGGTATCGCGACGATCGTTGCGCGCGACGATCTGCCCGATATGGCGAAATTCGAACTGCGCGCGCCGCGTGATCTTGCGAAATTCATCGCCGCCAAGGGCTCGGTGACGCTCGATGGCGTCTCGTTGACGGTCAACACGGCGGTTGACGATGTGTTTTCGGTGCTCATCATTCCGCACACGTTGCAGGTGACCACTCTGCGCGACTGGCGCGGGGGCTCGGAGGTCAATCTCGAAATCGATTTGATGGCGCGCTACGCGGCGCGGCTGACGGAGATGCGGACGTAGAAACCGCACTTCAACCGTTCAAACAGAAAGTCCGGGGGGATTCGTATGCCGCTGTTCAGCGACTATCCGATTGCAACGCTCAAGGACGTTGAAAAATTCGAAACTGAAAAGACGCTTGAGCAGCGTTACGATGCGTGCAGCGTGTACGACATTTTCGTCAAGTCCGCCGCGCGTCACCCGGACCGTGCCGCGCTGACCATGCTGATGACAGGTGCGGACGACGAGACGCCGCGCATTGTGACTTACCGGCAGATGCTCGAGGGCGTCACCCGCGCGGCGAATCTCTTCGCGAGTCTCGGCGGGCCGGGCGTCGGCGTCGCCTACATTATTCCGAGTCTGGTGGAGACACATTTCACACTCTGGGGGGCGGAAGCCGCCGGCTACGCCGTCCCGATCAATTTTTTGCTTCAGCCGCAGAACATCGCCGATCTCGTCCGTGCATCCGGCGCGAAGATTCTCGTCGCGCTGGGTCCGCATCCGGTGCTCGATATCTGGGAGAAAGCCGTCGCGGTCGGCAAACTGCTGCCGGACGTCAAGCTGGTGCAGATCTCGTTATCGGATGCGCCGCTGCCGGAAGGGGTGATCGGGTTTGCGCCATCGCTGAAGTCGCAGGACGGCAGCGCGCTAACGTTCGGCGCTGCGCGCAGCGGCGACGATGTCGCAGCATATTTCCACACTGGCGGCACAACCGGTTCGCCCAAGCTCGTCACCCATACCCATCGCATGCAAATCGCCGCCGCGTTCGGCGGAACGGTGCTGCAAGATCTAAGCGAGAGCGATATCATCACAAACGGGCTGCCGTTGTTTCACGTCGCCGCCACCATCTCCTGCGGACTCTCGTTCTTCATCGCGGGCGCGAACGTTCTTGTGCTGTCGCCATCGGGAATGCGCAACCCGGTCATCATCAAGAATTTCTGGAAGATCATCGAGCGCCATCGCGCCACGGTCATCGGCGGCGTGCCGACGGCGCTTGCCGCGCTGCTCAATGTGCCGGTCGATGCGGACATCTCGTCGGCGCGTTACAGCATCTCGGGTGCTTCTCTGCTGCCGCGCGCGGTCGCCTTACAATTTCAGAAGATGACCGGGACCAGGATCCACGAAATCCTCGGCATGACCGAAACGGGCGGATTGGTGTCGATCGATCCCGCGCCCGCGGATCCCGTGCTGGGCTCCGTCGGAATCCGCTTGCCGTACACCAGGGTTGTTGTCCGCAAGCTTGCCGCCGACGGTTCGCTGAGCGAGGCCTGCGCGCCGCACGAGGTGGGCGTCATGACCGTGTCGGGTCCGAACGTTACGCCGGGTTACAAGGACCAGAGCCAGAATGGTGGCGCGTTGCGCGGCGGATATCTCGACAGCGGCGATCTGGCCTACACCGACGAGCAGGGGCGGCTGTTCATCGCGGGGCGTTCGAAGGATCTCATCATCCGCAGCGGTCACAATATCGATCCGGTGCTGATTGAGGACGCGTTGCAGTCCCATCCGGCGGTCGCGCTGGCTGCGGCGGTCGGCCAGCCCGACAAATACGCCGGCGAGTTGCCGGTGTGTTACGTGGCTCTGAAGCCCGGCGCACAGGTGACGGCGGACGAACTGAAATCCTATGCCGAGCCGTTGATCGCGGAACGCCCGGCATGGCCGAAGCAGGTCATCGTGATCGACGCCATTCCGGTCACCAGCGTCGGCAAGATTTTCAAGCCGCAATTGCGCAACGACGCCGTGCAGCGGCTCGTCGCGCAGGTGGTCGCGGACACAACCGGGTCCGGCGATGCCGTGATCGATGTCGCGGCGGGCGGCAAACGCGGCATCGAAGTCACGGTGACGCTGCCGGCGGCGCTGTCAGCCCAGCAGTCAGTGGTCGAGACGGTGCTGGAAGGCTATCTGTTCGACTACAAGGTTGCGCGGGCCAATTGAGGCGGTTTGGGGCTGCATCCCTGCCCTGAAACAGGGCTGTTGCGCTTGGCTTTGCGGCGGCCAGCGACTACAAACGCACTCCCGTAAGTCGACAGTTTGCCCAGTGCACTGACTGTCAACTTGTTGCTGACAATCAGAAAAATGGACCTGACCGAACAATGGCTGAACCGCGCCGCGCAGAACTCAAAGACGAGACCGACATCAGCGGCACACATGTCGTCATTATCGAAGCGCGCTTCTACGACGATATTCAGGAAGCGCTGCTTCAGGGCGCGATCCGGGAACTGGAAGCCGCCGGCGTCGGCTATGACGTGATCAGCGTGCCCGGCGCGCTGGAAATTCCGGCGGCGATCGCGATCGCGATGGACGCGTCCAAGAAGAACGGCAAGCCCTATGACGGCGCCATCGCGCTCGGCTGCGTGGTGCGCGGCGACACCATTCATTTCGAAATCGTGTCGATGGAATCATCCCGCGCGCTGATGGACCTTGCGGTCGCGCGCAGTCTGCCGCTCGGCAACGGGATCATTACTGTCAACACCACGGAGCAGGCGTGGGAACGCGCGCGCGCCGACAAGCTTAACAAGGGTGGCGACGCCGCCCGCGCGACGCTCACCATGATGCGCATCAAGAAGCGTCTGGCGAAACCGCTATGAGCGACCCCAAAAAAACCGACAAGGCTCCGGGCGACAAGAAAGCCAACCGGCGTGGCGCAGCGCGTCTGGCCGCCGTGCAGGCGCTCTATCAGATGGACATTGCAGGCGCGGGCATCGAAGATATCTTTGCCGAGTTTGAAAGCCACTGGCTCGGCAGTGAAGTCGAGGGCGATACGTATTTGCCGGCCGAGGCGGCGTTCTTCAAGGACATCGTCGCCGGTGTGGTTCGCGACCAGAGCAAGCTCGATCCCCTGATCGACGAAGCGCTCCAGAGCGGCTGGCCGCTGAAGCGGATCGACGCGATCCTGCGTGCGACGTTGCGGGCAGGGGCCTATGAGCTCGAACACCGCAAGGATATTCCGGCGCGCGTCGTGGTGTCGGAATATGTCGATGTAGCCCATGCGTTCGTCGACAAGGACGAGACTGGCATGGTCAACGCCGTGCTCGATCAGATTGCACGGCAGTTTCGCGCGAGCGAATTCGCGCGCGCAGGTCACTAATCATGACGCCGCCGGGTGCCAAAGCATCGGGCGAGCATGATCTGATTGCGCGCTATTTCCGCCCGCTCGCCACCGATCCCGGCGCTTTTGGCCTGATCGACGATGCCGCGCTCCTCAAGAACTCCGGCGATGATCTCGTGATTACCACGGATGCCATCGTCGAGGGCGTTCACTTCCTTCCCGACGATCCGCCGGACACCGTCGCGCGCAAGGCGCTGCGGGTGAACCTGTCGGATCTGGCAGCGAAGGGCGCCATCCCTGCGGGCTTTGTGCTGACGCTGGCGTTGCGGGAAGCGAAGGATGAGTGGCTCGCGCCGTTCGCGCGCGCCCTCGGTGCGGATGCAACGGCGTTCGGCTGTCCCGTGCTCGGCGGCGATACGGTTTCGACGCCCGGGCCGCTGATGATTTCGATTACAGCGTTTGGCCGGGTCCCGCCGGGCAAGATGGTTCGCCGGGACGGCGCGAAGGTTGGCGACAGGATCGTTGTCACCGGCACGATCGGCGATGCGGCGCTGGGATTGCGGATTCTCACAAACCGGATCACGGGCGAGGGGCTCGACGCGCCGTCGCGCGATTTTCTGATCCAGCGCTACCGTGTGCCGCAGCCGCGCAATGTGCTCGCGGCCGCGATCCGCGATCATGCGAGCGCGGCCATGGATGTCTCGGACGGACTGGCCGGCGACCTTGCGAAATTGTGTGCGGCCTCGCGTGTTTCGGCGGACATCGATCTGTCGGGTGTTCCACTGTCGGCTCCGGTGCGCGCCTTGGTGGCGAACGGAAGCGCCGACATCGAAGCCATCGTGTCGGGCGGGGACGATTATGAGGTCCTTTGCGCGATCCCCGAGAATCGGTGGGATTCGTTCAGCGCGGCGGCGCGGCAGGCCGATGTGCCATTGATCAGCATCGGAAAGGTCGCCGCTGGTGCGGCTGTGCCCCGGTTTCTTGATGCCGCGGGCAAGCCTGTCGTGCTGAAACGCCTGTCCTACAGCCACTTTTAACGATTTTCGCGCCGCAACCGACGCACGTGCGACGTTTGTTGAATCGTCGGAAAAAGCGCTGCTGAAGGCCTTGGCGGCGTTGCGTCAAGGGTATGATTTTGGCATTGTCCGCGCCGAATTGAGGCAGCTTTTCGCCTTTTGACGAAGCATGCCTCCTTTTTTGCGCGTCCGGCCGCCCTGTACGGCCAGTGGGGGCGTTTCTGGGGAAACATTCAGGGATCTGAGGCAACATCAATGACAGCATTATGGTTGATCGTGCTCGCGGGAGCGCTTTCCATCGTCTACGCCGCGTGGGCAACTTCGTCGGTCCTCGCCGCCGATGCGGGCAACGCTCGTATGCAGGAAATCGCTGCGGCGGTGCGTGAAGGCGCGCAGGCCTATCTCAAACGCCAGTACATGACGATCGGGATCGTCGGCATCGTGATTTTCGCGCTGCTGGCTTACTTCCTCGGCATCCTCGTTGCGGTCGGATTCCTGATCGGTGCGGTACTCTCGGGAGCCGCGGGCTTCATCGGCATGAACGTTTCGGTGCGCGCCAACGTTCGCACCGCGCAGGCGGCGACCAAGTCGCTCGCAGGCGGTCTGGAACTCGCCTTCAAGGCGGGCGCCATCACCGGCATGCTGGTTGCGGGTCTCGCACTGCTTGGCGTGACGCTTTACTTCATCTACCTGACGCAGGGCCGCGGGCTCGCCGTGAACGACCGCATCGTGGTCGACTCGCTGGTGGCGCTCGGCTTCGGCGCATCGCTGATCTCGATCTTCGCCCGTCTCGGCGGCGGCATCTTCACCAAGGGTGCGGACGTCGGCGGCGATCTCGTCGGCAAGGTCGAAGCCGGCATTCCGGAAGATGATCCTCGCAACCCGGCGACCATCGCCGACAACGTCGGCGACAACGTCGGCGATTGCGCCGGCATGGCGGCCGACCTGTTCGAGACCTACGCGGTGACGGCTGTCGCCACCATGGTGCTCGCGGCGATCTTCTTCGCCGGTGCGCCTGCGCTTCTGCCCAACATGATGATCCTGCCGCTTGCCATCGGCGGCATCTGCATCCTGACCTCGATTGTCGGCACCTTCTTCGTGAAGCTGGGCGCCAGCCAGTCGATCATGGGCGCGCTGTACAAGGGCCTGATCGCCACCGGCGTGTTGTCGCTGTTTGGCGTTGCGTTCGTCATCCATCAGCTGATCGGCTTCGGTCCGCTCGCGGGCGTGAAGTACACTGGCCTCGCACTGTTCGAGTGCGGTGTCGTTGGTCTCGTGGTGACGGGTCTCATCATCTGGATCACCGAGTACTACACCGGCACGGATTATCGTCCGGTGAAGTCCATCGCGGCATCCTCGGTGACGGGCCACGGCACCAACGTGATCCAGGGTCTCGCGATCTCGATGGAATCGACCGCCGGTCCGGCGCTCGTCATCATCGCGGGCATCCTCGTCACCTACAGCCTCGCGGGCCTGTTCGGTATCGCGATTGCGACCACCACGATGCTGGCGCTGGCCGGCATGATTGTCGCACTCGACGCCTTCGGCCCCGTCACCGACAATGCCGGCGGCATTGCCGAAATGGCTGGTCTTCCGAAGGAAGTTCGCAAGGCGACCGACGCGCTCGACGCGGTCGGCAACACCACGAAGGCCGTCACCAAGGGCTACGCCATCGGTTCGGCCGGTCTCGGCGCACTGGTGCTGTTCGCGGCTTACAATGAAGACCTCAAGTTCTTCATCGCCAATGCCGCGAAGTATCCGTACTTCCAGGGTGTCATTCCTGACTTCTCGCTGAACAACCCTTACGTCGTGGTCGGCCTGCTGTTCGGCGGCCTGCTGCCGTACCTGTTCGGCGCGATGGGCATGACGGCTGTCGGCCGTGCTGCCGGCGCAATCGTCGAAGAGGTGCGCCGTCAGTTCCGCGAAAAGCCGGGCATCATGAAGGGCACGGACAAGCCTGATTACGGCAAGGCCGTCGATCTTCTGACCAAGGCCGCGATCAAGGAAATGATCATTCCGTCGCTGCTGCCGGTGCTGTCACCGGTCGTCGTCTACTTCGCGATCTATGCGATCGCGGGCGGCGGCGCGGCGGGCAAGTCCGCGGCGTTCTCGGCGGTCGGCGCGATGCTGCTCGGTGTGATCGTCACCGGCCTGTTCGTCGCGATCTCGATGACCTCGGGTGGTGGCGCATGGGACAACGCCAAGAAGTACATCGAGGACGGCCATCACGGCGGCAAGGGTTCCGACGCTCACAAGGCGGCCGTGACCGGCGATACCGTCGGCGATCCCTACAAGGACACGGCGGGTCCCGCCGTGAACCCGATGATCAAGATCACCAATATCGTGGCGCTGCTGCTGCTCGCGATCTTGGCTCACTGATCTTCAAGTTGAATCAATAACGAGGCCCCGCGACGCAAGTCGTGGGGCTTTTTCTTTGCGCGGATGCAACGCGTGATTGTTGCCATTTGATGACAGATCGAAGGGTTTTCCCCGCGATAATTTTCAGGTGGTCCGGAAACTCTCGACTGGTTCCGCGTTATCTTTCGTTCACCAAGGGAGCGAGATCATGGCAGCGGATGACGGCGACCCGTTCGAGCAGGGGAAGCTCGCGCGATTCAACAACGAGCCGCACGAAAATCCCTATCCAAAAGATACCGAACAGCATCAGCGCTGGGAGGCGGGTTACAGATTTGTCGAGCAGGGACTGATGTCGGTCTGATCTGCTCATCTCAAACGGAAACGGCCGCCCGGATCGGGCGGCCGTTCTTGTTTTCACAATGCAATCTCACGTGACGTCAGTTGACGTCCATCTTGAGGCCTTCCTTGTTGATGATGCCGGCGAATTTCTTGATTTCGTCATTGATGAAGGTCGTGAACTGCTCGGGCGAACCATAATCAGGCACGGCGCCCATCGCTTCGATGTTCCTCTTGATGTCGGCGCGTGCCAGCATGTTCTTGATCTCGTTGTTGTAGGCATCGAGCGCGGGGCGCGGCACGCCAGCTTGCAGGAACATTCCAAACCAGGACGACACGTCGAAGTTGGCGAGTTCCGGCGCACTCTCACGCATGGTCGGGATATTCGGCGCCTTGAAGCTGCGTTCCGGCGTCGTTACGGCCAATGCGATGAGCTTCTTTTCTTCGGTTTGCGGCAAGGATGGATAGAGGTTGTCGAACAGGATCGACACATCGCCCCCGAGCGCTCCGGTGAGCGCAGGTCCAGCACCGCGGAAGGGGATGTGCGTCATCTTCAGCCCGGTCAATTGCAGGAACCAGACAGCCGTTAGATGCGGGCTTTGTCCCACGCCCGACGTGCCGTAGTTCAATTTATCCGGGTTGGCCTTGAGATAGGCGATCAATTCCGGAATCGACTTGATGCCGCTCGACGGATGCGCCGACACGATATTGGGAATCCGGATCGCGTTGCTGACCGGCTGAAGCTGCTCGGGTTTGTAGGGCAGCGAGCGGAAGATGCTGAAGGCCACAGCGTTCGGTCCGGGGTTGCCGACTAGAATGGTGTTCCCGTCAGGCTTCTGCTGCGCGAAATACGCGGTGCCTATGGTGCCACCGCCGCCGGATTTGTTTTCGACGACGGCCGAGATTCCCCATGACTGCTGAAGATGCTGTGCAAGGTAGCGTCCGATCACGTCGGTGCTGCCGCCGGGCGCTGCCGGCACGATGATGCGGACCGTATCGGTGGGACGCCAGTCGGCGGCCTTCGCTGAGCGTGGCCATAGCGGACTTGTGGACAGTGCAGCGGCGCCGGACAGCACGGTACGGCGGGACAGTAAGCGCTTCATCGGTATCCTCCCAGCGATCATCTCTTTGCGAGATATTGTTGGGATGGAGCGTAGCGGGCGCGACCGTTGCGTCAAGCAAGAGCGATTTCGCGCAGCGAAATGTCCGTGGGCGCGATCAGTGGCAGACGCCTGAGATCAGCGCGGGCTGAGCAGCTTGAAGAGCGGCGTGAGGTAGCTCATTTCCTGACCGCTTGTCGGTGTCGTGCGGCTAATGAAGTCGAAGATCTTGCCGTCCTGCAATCCGTAGTTGGCGACACGCTGCACCGTGCGGTTCTTATCGAAGTAGATTGCGATCACGCGCTGGTCGATGACTTCTTGATGCATGAACGCGACTTTGCGTTCGGAGCGCTGGGAAATGTAGTAAAATACCTCGCCGCTCAAGGTCGCGACGGTAGACGGCGTTCCCATCACGATCAGGACCTGGTCCTGGCTCGCGCCGATGGGAATTTGCTCCAACGCGCCCGGGGGCAGGATATAGCCCTTCTGGAACTGTTCGCCGGTGCAGGCGGTCAAAGCGGCGCAAACAAGCGCGGTGGCTGCAACCACGCGCAAGCGGGTCGCGAACCGTCGCGCAAGATGAAGACCGGGCTGTCTGGAAACAGTCATCTCTTGTCGGGCCTTCCTCTTGCCTCTTGCATCAGCCGTAGCGTTGACGTACCGGGCGGGACTTCCAAATCTCAAAGACTTCCGATTTCAATACACCGGGGGCCTTCGGACGATCAGATATCGTCCCCGGCTTCGATGTGGAACCGAAAATGCTCTGGCCGTTCAATCGTTTCAGGAACCCCACCGCCCCGCGCGGCACCATTGAAGCCATCTATGGCATGATCGTGGCGCAAGCGCGAGAACCGGCATTTTACAGCGGCTTCCACGTGCGCGACACGGTTAATGGCCGATTCGACATGGTGATCCTGCATTTGTGGCTCGTGCTGCGTCGGCTGAAGTCCGTGGCAGGGGGAGATCGCCTGTCGCAGGCGCTTTTTGACCACTTCTGCCAGGATATGGATGACAACCTTCGCGAAATGGGGGTCGGCGACCTGACCGTGCCGAAACGTATGCAGGCGTTCGGTGAGGCGTTTTACGGCCGTTCCGCCGCCTACGATCTAGCCTTCGAGACCAGCGACGAGGAACTGGCGCTGGCGCTCTCGCGCAACGTCTTCAACGGAGAACTGCCGGAGAGCGCGCGGGCGCTTGCGGCCTATGTGCGTGATGCCGCCGCTAGCCTTGCGGCATTGGACGATACGGCCCTTCGCGCGGGATCGCGGACTTTCCCCAAGCCTCTAGCTGTGCTTCAGCAGGCGGCAACATGAGCAAGATGGGCCAAATGCCGGACAGCGATCTTCCCTGGAGCTTTCCAATCGTGGTCGCTCAGGTCCCGGAGGCTGGGCTGCACCAGGTTCTGGAAGCCAGCGCCGCGCAGCGGGACCGGATCGCGGCGGCTGCCGGCGTGAATGCCGTACTGCAGGCCACGGCCACCTTCGCGGTCGTGCCTGAGGTGGGCGGCCGGATGAATGTCACCGGCAAGATCCGTGCGCGCGTTGAACAGACCTGCGTCGTGACGCTGGATCCCGTCGAGAATGATCTCGACGAGACCATCGCGGCGGTGTTCGCACCGGCGACGCAAATTCCAGCCAGCCCGAAATCCGTTCAGAAGGAGGAGGGCGACGAGGCCGAGATCCCGGATCTGCCCGAGCCAATCCTCAACGGCATCATCGACCTTGGCCAACTCGCCACGGAATACCTGATTTTGGGAATTGATCCCTATCCGCGAAAGCCGGGCGTCGCGTTTGCCCCGCCCGAAATACCGGAAGACCCGGATGAGCACCCGTTTGCCGCCCTCAAGGCGCTCAAGGCCGGTCTGGATGAGCCTCAGGGGTCCAAAGACAAGAAACCCAAGGGAAAGTAACATCGCGCGCCGGGGAGCGCCTGACCGAACCCTTGGCTTCGGTCAAGCCGTTGTATCGCACCACAAAAACGCTATTGTCGCAGCTCGGCGAGGTCGCGCTGTCTTTGGCGAATACCTTCGCCTTCTGCCGTCAGAACGATGGCTTTCAGCTCGCGGCCAGTCGCTTCGAGGCCGCAACGATCAGGTTTCCGGGACGCTTTATGCCGCAAAAGGTTCGGATCGCGCTTGACGCCATGGGCGGCGATTTCGGTGCATCGGTCATTGTTCCGGGCGCGGCTCTCGCGCTCAGGCGGCACACCGACGTTGAATTTCTGCTCTTTGGCGACAGCGCCCTGATTGGAGCGCAACTGGACGCGCATCCGGCGCTGAAGGCCGTCTCTCGGGTCATTCATGCGGATATTGCGATCAGCATGGACGAGAAGCCGAGCCAGGCGCTGCGCCGCGGCCGCAAGTCGTCGTCCATGTGGCTGGCCATCGACGCCGTGAAGAAGGGTGAGGCTGACGTCGCTGTTTCCGCCGGCAATACCGGCGCGTTGATGGCGATGGCGCGGCTGAACTTGCGGATGATGTCCGGTATCGACCGCCCCGCGATCGCGGCAGTGTGGCCGACGGTGCGCGGCGAGTCCGTGGTGCTTGATGTCGGCGCCTCGATCGGCGGCGACGCGCGCCATCTCGCCTCGCTTGCCATTATGGGCAGCGCCATGGCGCGGGTGCTGTTCGATCTCGAGCGACCGACGGTTGGTCTGCTCAACATCGGCGTCGAGGAAGTGAAGGGCGTCGAGGAAGTTCGCGGTGCAGCGGAATTGCTCCGGGCCATGAACCTGCCGCAGCTCGACTTCATCGGATTCGTCGAGGGCGACGGGATCGGCAAGGGCGCCGCCGACGTCATCGTGACCGAAGGGTTCAGCGGCAACATCGCTCTGAAGACCGCTGAGGGAACCGCGCGGCAGATCGCGGAATATCTGCGCAGCGCGATGAGCCGGACTTGGCGCTCCAAGCTCGGGTACATTTTCGCACGCGGCGCTTTCAATGCGCTGCGGGACAAGATGGATCCCCGCAAGGTCAACGGCGGCGTCTTTCTCGGGCTGAACGGCGTGGTCATCAAGAGCCATGGCGGCACCGATGCTGAGGGCTTTGCTTCGGCGGTTGATGTTGGCTATGACATGGTTCGCTACGATCTCCTGCCCAAGATCAATCAAACACTCAATCGCGACGGCCACGCTCTTTCGATTGTGCCGAACGCGCAGGAGGCTGTCTCGTGACTGTGATGCGTTCGATTGTGCTCGGTTACGGCGCTTATCTGCCGGAGCGCATTCTGACCAATGCCGAACTGGCGAAGATGGTCGACACCTCGGACGAATGGATCGTTCAGCGTACCGGCATCAAACAGCGCCACATCGCGGCGGAGGGCGAGTTCACCTCGCATCTCGGGCTCAAGGCGGCTCAGGCGGCCATTGCCAATGCAGGGATCGACGCGCAGTCGATCGACCTTATTGTCCTGGCGACCTCAACGCCGGACAACACCTTTCCCGCCAGCGCTGTCGCCATCCAGAACGGTCTCGGCATCAACCACGGTGCTGCGTTCGATCTCCAGGCGGTGTGCTCCGGGTTTATCTTTGCACTGGCGACGGCCGACAACTTCCTCAAGAGCGGTGCGTTCAAGCGGGCTCTCGTGATCGGCGCTGAGACCTTTTCGCGCATTCTGGACTGGAACGACCGCGGAACATGCGTTCTCTTTGGGGACGGCGCGGGTGCGGTGGTTCTCGAGGCCCAGCCGCAGGCCGGCACATCCAAGGATCGCGGCATTCTCACGACGCACCTGCGTTCCGACGGCCGGCACAAGGACAAGCTGTTCGTCGACGGCGGTCCCTCCAGCACCCAGACCGTGGGTCATCTGCGGATGGAAGGGCGTGAAGTGTTCAAACATGCTGTCGGCATGATCACCGATGTCATCGTCGATGCGTTCCAGGCGACGGGTACGACGGCGGACGACATCGACTGGCTGGTTCCACATCAAGCCAACAAGCGCATCATCGATGCGTCGGCGAAGAAGCTCCATATTGCGCCGCAGAAGGTGGTGCTGACCGTCGATCGCCATGGAAACACCTCCGCAGCGTCGATTCCCTTGGCGCTCGCGGCGGCGGCCGATGACGGACGCATCAAGAAGAACGATCTTCTCATGCTGGAAGCGATGGGCGGCGGCTTCACGTGGGGATCAGCGCTCTTGCGGTGGTAGGTAATTTGCTAAAGTCTAATGATATTTGAAAACACTTTCATGCGGTTGCATCGATGAGCAAGGTTGACCCTCGGTCGCTAAGCTCATAATTTCAGAACACAATATTTTTCGCCGTGGGCGGGGCAGGCGATGATGACCGGAACCGGGAAGACAGTCACACGTGTCGATCTGTGCGAAGCAGTCTACCAAAAGGTAGGACTCTCGCGCACGGAGTCGTCCGCGTTCGTTGAACTTGTACTGAAGGAGATCACCGATTGCCTGGAGAAGGGTGAGACGGTGAAGCTATCGTCGTTCGGCTCCTTCATGGTGCGCAAGAAGGGACAGCGTATCGGTCGCAATCCCAAGACCGGAACGGAGGTGCCGATTTCTCCGCGCCGCGTTATGGTGTTCAAGCCGTCAGCGATTCTCAAGCAGCGTATCAACGGTAACAGCAATGGCAGCGGCGCCCCGGCGGGCGCGGACGACTGATCATTGAGTACGGCGGCGTTCAAACGGGGGGCCTGCACTTGGACAAGGCGCCGGACGCATTTCGGACGATCAGCGAAGTCGCTGATGACCTTGATGTGCCGCAGCACGTCCTGAGGTTCTGGGAAACACGCTTCAGTCAGATCAAGCCGATGAAGCGGAGCGGGGGGCGCCGCTATTACCGCCCTGACGACGTCAATCTCCTGCGCGGAATTCGCCGGCTGCTCTACGGCGAAGGTTACACCATTCGCGGCGTGCAGCGCATTTTGCGCGAGCATGGAATCAAGTCGGTACAGGGTCTCACCGATGTATCGGCGGATCATGCCTCCGCGCTTTTCGACGAACCGTCGTTTGGAGCCGAGAAGGACGACCGCACATCGGATCGGGTCGATGTCGAGAGCGACAACGACGATGACTTCGCTGACGATGAAGCCGCGGCTGCGCGCGACGATGATTATGCCTCTCCGTTATCGCTGCGTGAGCTGGGCCCGCCGCTGGTGGACTCAACTCCGCCGAAAGCTGTTGTGCCGAAGCCCGTGCAACCGGGGCCAGCGAACGGACTGTCCGGCGCCGAGGCCTATGCTCCTCCAAGTGTCCGCAAAAGCACGAAACCAACAGACCGGGGCAAACTTCAGGCCGCGCTGGACGACCTCATCGGAGCGCGAGCGCTGATCGATCAAGCGCTGAAGGACAATTGACGGAGCCATACGCACACCCGCGAAGGACTGGCTCCCGCGATAGCATCATACGCAGAATCGATTTCGCGCCGATGAATCGGCCCTCGCAACGATTCCTCTCGTCCCTCCCTGAATAATCATTCAGGAAACTAATCTCCCTCGGACCGGAACAAGCGTCACCGGAGGGCATTGAGGTTGCGCACATTAGAGGAGGATAAAATGCGCAAACTTGTAATCGCTCTCGCGGCTATTTCCGCTTTAGGTTTTGCTATTCCGGTTTCCACGACTCAGGCTGAAGCGCAAACCATCGTTATTAAAAAGGGCGGTGGTCACCATCACGGCGGCTGGCGCCGGTCTCACAACCGCGCTGACAGAGTCGTCATCGTGAAGAAGCGCGGTCATGGCCATTATCATCACGGCCGCGGCCATGGTTACGGCCATCGTAATCACATGCATTAATTGCCCGCTGCACTTTGGAAAGGCTCCCTTGGGGGAGCCTTTCTTTCTTCTAGCCGGCGTGAGCAAATCCTCGCGCCGCGCGGCCTGTACAGCCGCGTTCGGGCGCAATCCGGAGCGACAATCGCGAGTCTGTCCTTCTTGCGCAGCGGCTTGAACGAGGCTACAGCATCGGTGCCTCTTGGCACGGTTCGGAGCGTAGCGCAGCCCGGTTAGCGCACTAGTCTGGGGGACTAGGGGTCGGAGGTTCAAATCCTCTCGCTCCGACCAAATTATCAATAAAATCAATTATTTACATTGTCTCGATGTGTGATCCATCTTGGGATATCCGCCATCGCCAGACAATGCCACCCGGCAACCAAGCGGACAGCTTCGTGCTGATTGCATCCCGTGCGATCCGCCCAGCGGTGCCGCCTGCATTTCAGGACCCGCAACCCGCGTGTGTTGCTTGCCGAATGCGGTCCCGACCAATCTCTCATTCAGTCACACAGTGTCCTGCTTATTCGCGGCGTGACCGGCGAATGATCTAGAATTCCTGCGATTCGCAGGAGCCGCCATGAACGAGACTTTGATTTCCGCCTGTCAGATGTTCCTCATTCCCGCGACGATTTTGTTCGCCGCTGTAGGCGTCGCCAACAGTCCAGGTTTGAAACTGCTGGTTTGCTTCCTGGGTGTGGCGACGACCGGGCTGTGGATTTATCGCGTGTGGTATTGGGTGAGTTTGTCGTTGATGGACCGCCGCACGGCATTGGGGTTGGCGGGTCTCTACGGGCTCGCGTGGATTTTCACGTTCCTGATTCAGCTCAAGAACATGTTCTCGCCCGGATACAATCGGCGCTGAGCTTTGCTGCGAGGTTTCTCTGAAAACTATCGCAGCTTGCCGCGCGCCGCGATTGGCAGGATGCCGACGATCTCATCGCCGCGCACCATTACCGCTTCGTCCGACATGTTCACCACAACGCACACATGGTTGGGCACGATGCGAACGACATCGCCGACCGCCGGCCGGGTGTTGCTCTTCGTGAGGTCGAGAAAGCCATGTTCCTCGGCGAACCGCGCGATCTTCGCTTCCGGGTGTTCGAGGATCAGTCCGTAGCCGTCGAGCCCGCCGGTGTCAGCGGTCAGTGTCTTTGAACCTGCGTCGAGGATGCCGCGATCGGGCGCCGCGCGGCTGACCACGGTGGAATAAACGTGCAGGGCGCAGTCGTCCCACGATGCGACTCCGGCGGCGACCTGCATCCGGTCGTTGTAAATATATGTTCCGGGCCGGTGCTCGGTCGCGCCCTTCAGTTTTCCGACATTCTTGAGGTTGGGCGATCCGCCGGTCGAGACGATGGCGGGATCGAGTCCGATCTGCCGAAGGCCTGTCAGCGTTTCATCGTAAAATCGCTGCGCATCGCCCCAGCCGGTCTCTGTTGGATACATCAGCAGCCCTGCGAACGTGAGACCCGGCGCGTCGTCGATCTGGCGCGCGAGCGCGATGGCTTCCGCGGGTGTTTCAACACCGGCACGCTTGCGGCCCGTATCGCACTCGATCACGACCGGCAGCGCACGGCCCGCTGCTGCCGCTGCCACCGGCAATCCCGAAATGACGACGGGATTATCCGCGGCAACTGTGATGCTGGTGTTTGCCAGCAGGCCCCCTAGACGGGCCATCTTTTCATCGCCGATCAGATTGTAGCTGATGAGAATGTCGTCGATGCCGGCCGCCGCCATCACCTCGGCTTCACCCAGCTTCTGACAGGTGATGCCTTTTGCGCCGGCCTTGATCTGGAGCTGTGCGAGGAGCGGGCTCTTGTGTGTCTTGATATGCGGCCGGTTGGCGACGCCGGCTGCATCGCAGATTGCCTGAACGCGGGCGATGTTGCGTTCGACGCGATCCATGTCGATGACGAGCGCAGGGGTGCCGAATTCTCGGCTGATTTTTGCGGCGAGTGGGCTCGTCAAGGAGGCTTCCTCGTTTGACGGCATGGAGAGCCGGGCATTTGTCCAGCCTCCTGCCGATGATTCCGGCTAGCATTCGCCCAAGCATTGAAGGCGGCTGTCCACTGCAATACGGCAACTTTCGGGCTTTGCGAAGGACGGAGTCGGATTCACAAGCGTTTGATTGTGAGGCGGAAACCTTGCCGTTTCAAAATTCGTCCTTATTCGAGACAGATGATCGGGAACCGTTACCGCTTCAGCAAGGTTAGCAGGCGGATCCGGGATTCAGCCGGTTTATCTCTCGATGGGGCATGTCAGATGCGAGGTATGATGTTTTCGTTTGAATCGATCGGACGGTATACGGCTGTTGCCGCTATTTTTGGATTGTCACTCGTCGCGGGCGGCGCTCTCGCCCAGTCCGCTCAGCCATTTGCCGGAATGGCGGGCGTCTGGTCGGGGAAGGGCAATATCTCGCTGGAAGGAGGGGCGCGTGAAGCGATCCGCTGCAAGGCGACGTATGCTGTCAGACAGGACGGTAACGCCCTTCAACAGACGCTGCGCTGTGCCAGCGATAGCTACAAGATCGAGCTGACCAGCAATGTCGTCTCGAACGACGGCAAGCTGACGGGGACCTGGAGTGAGGCGACGCGCAACGTCAGCGGCGACGTTAGGGGCTCGACGGCCGGCGGCCGGTTTCAGGTGGTCGTCAGTGCCGGTACTTTCTCCGCGGACCTGGTTCTGAACACGCGCGGCAACTCCCAGTCGGTCGTGATCCGTTCCGAAGGGGGCGAGTTCAAGGGCGCCAACATCACGCTGACACGTAGCTGAAAATCCAACTCAAGGGCGGGCACCATTCGGGTGCCTGCGGCGGGACAGGCGGCAGGTTTGGCCGGCGGACGGTGTCGACCGCCCTGATCTTGCCGCCGCAATCGGCTGCCGCCTCGCGGTGACGGGGATTTTCCTCCCGGTCCGATGCAATTTTAGATGAAGACAGCAGGAAATATGCGATATAGCTCAAGATGATAACTGCAATCGGCCCGCCTCCTGCGGGCCGTCGCCGGAAGCCATATGAGCGCTATCGACCGCTACATTGTCCGAACAACGTTGATGGCGTTCCTGCTGGTCCTCGTCTCGCTGACAGGGGTCATATGGATTACGCAGGCGTTGCGCGGCATCGATTTGATGACGGGGCAGGGTCAGTCGATCCTGGTCTTCCTTGGCGTCACGGGTCTGGCAATTCCGCTGCTCGCCATGATTATTGCGCCACTCGCGCTGCTGATCGCGGTGATGCACACGCTCAACCGGCTCGCGACCGATTCAGAAATCATCGTGATGAACGCGGCGGGCCTGTCACCGGGCAGGTTTCTACGGCCGTTCATGATCGCGACTTGCATCGTGAGTTTGCTGGTCGCCTTTCTTTCGATCTATCTCGCGCCGGAATGCCTGCGCGCGCTGAGGAAGTGGCAGACCGAAATCGGCGCGGACGTGCTGACAAACATCCTGCGCCCCGGTGAATTCCAGAAACTGGGTCCGCTGACCATCCGCATTCAGGGCCGGCAGCCAGGTGGGCTTCTCGTCGGAATTTTCATCGACGATCAGCGCAACCCGGCGGAGCGGATCAATATTCTCGCAGACCGCGGCACGGTTCAGAAAAACGAGCGAGGCTCTTTTCTGATTTTGCAGGAAGGCAATCTGCAGCGCTTTGAAACCGGCAAGCGTGACCCGGCGCTGGTCGCCTTCAACAGCTATGCGTTCGATCTTTCCCAATTTTCCAATGTCGTTCAGAGCGTGACATACGGCCCTCGCGAGCGATCGATGGGAGACCTGATCTCACCACCGGAGGACGATCCGGTATTCAAGCGAGTGCCGGGCGAATTCCGCAGCGAACTGCATGACCGGATTTTTGCGCCGATCTATCCCTTTGTTTTTGTCCTGATGGCGTTTGCCATTCTCGGCGCGCCGCGTACCACGCGGCAGAACCGGAATTTCGCCATTGCCCTTCTCGTCGTCGGCATTCTGGTGGTGCGCATCGCCGGATTTGGTCTCTCGACGACATCGAACTCGCAGCCTGTCGCGGTCCTGGTTCAATATCTCATGCTGGCGGCGGTGGGGGCGGGAAGCCTCTGGCTCATTCTGCGGGGCGTGATTATCGATGCGCCCGCCAATCTACTTGCGCCAGTTAACGCGTTATTCAATCGTGCGGCGGCGCTACGGCCGCGATAAACAATCTTTAATCTGTTATTTCCAATATTTTGAAGCGCCTTGGAGTGAACGTGCCTACCGAAACATCAGACAACAAGGTTGCCCTCATTACCGGCGTGACCGGACAGGACGGAGCCTATCTCGCCGAATATCTGCTGGGAAAGGGATATACGGTCCATGGCGTCAAGCGGCGCTCCTCATCGTTCAACACCGCTCGCGTCGATCATCTCTACGAAGATCCACATGTCGAGAATGTCCGCTTCCTGCTGCACTACGGCGACATGACTGACTCGACGAATCTCATTCGTCTCATGCAGCAAATTCGCCCGACCGAAATTTACAATCTCGCCGCACAAAGCCATGTGGCCGTGAGCTTCGAGAGCCCGGAATACACGGCCAACGCCGACGCAATCGGCGTGCTTCGGTTGCTGGAGGCAATCCGCATTCTCGGATTAGAAAAGATAACCCGCTTCTATCAGGCATCGACGTCCGAGCTCTACGGGCTGGTTCAAGAGGTTCCTCAGAAGGAAACGACGCCGTTCTATCCGCGCTCGCCGTATGGCGTTGCCAAGCTTTATGGCTACTGGATCACGGTGAATTATCGCGAGGCCTACGGGATGCACGCCTCGAACGGCATCCTGTTCAATCATGAAAGTCCGATCCGTGGTGAGACGTTCGTCACGCGGAAAATTACGCGCAGTATCGCACGCATTGAAGTCGGACTCGAGGAAACGCTCTATCTCGGCAATCTCGACGCCAAACGCGATTGGGGCCACGCGCGGGATTACGTTGAGGGCATGTGGAAGATCGTGCAGGCCGATGCGCCGGATGATTATGTTTTGGCTACCGGCGAAACACGTTCGGTTCGCGAATTCGTGGAGGTCGCGCTTTCCGAGGTTGGTCGCAAGATCGATTGGCGCGGTGAGGGCGTCGATGAAGTCGGGATCGATCCCAAAACCGGCAAGATCGTGGTGCGCGTCGATCCGACGTACTTCCGTCCGACCGAAGTCGATCTCCTCATTGGCGATGCAACGAAGGCTCGTGAAAAACTGGGCTGGACGCCGACGGTCGGCTTTTCACAACTCGTGAAGGAAATGGTTCAGAGTGATCTCGCCATTGCCAGGCGCGAAGCCGCCGATGGACGCAGGACCTGACCTGATCGCCTGACCTGACCAAGCTACGATCAGGCGGCGCGACCGGCCGCCTTGCTCTTGGCTGATTTTGCTTTCGCGGTTTTGGCCGGCTTTTGAATCTCGACGACCTTCGGCCGGGCGCCCGGACCGGGGTGGACGTGGACTTCTTTCGCCAGCAGCGGTTCGTTGCATTCCGAGCAGATCATCACCGGGTTAAAGTGCTTGCCGCACTTCTGGTGTTCGTGGAGCAGGGGCCGGCCGCGCTCGTCCACCATGTGAATGTCGCCCCAGTGAACGATGGCCATCATGATCGGGTAGAGATCGAGGCCCTTCTGGGTCAGGATATACTCGTGCCGCTTCGGGGACTCCTGATAGGGCACGCGGCGCAGCACGCCGAGGCGAACCATCTTCTTGAGACGTTCGGCCAGCAGATGGCGGGTGATGCCGAGGGCCGACTGGAAGGCTTCAAACCGGCGGGTCCGCAGGAAGCATTCGCGCAGGATCAGCAGGCTCCAGCGGTCGCCAATCACGCCGATGGTGCGGGCCATGGAGCATGGCTCCTCTTCAAGTTCATCCCATCTCATGGTCAGTCTCCGATTCGTCCACAGCGCGGTTCTCAAATCATATTCATAGCCTGCTGCAGCCCCATTCTAAATAGGCACTGAGTTGGACAAAAGTCCTAATTCTCGCCAGTTTGGATCAAAATCGCATACAGAGCCGTCAGAATTGACAGTTCGATTTTAGAACTCTATGAATGACCTATCGCCCGGACAAGGGTGGCCGGTCTAAAAGCACGCTGTATAGCGAGCGTCAGAGGAGGAGAACTGCGGTGGCTAAACCCTTGAAAGTCGAGTTTCAATTCGATTTCGGCAGTCCGAACGCCTACCTGGCCGAGAAGGTTCTTCCGTCCATCGAGAAGCGCACCGGCGTCAAGTTCGAATACGTCCCGGTTCTGCTTGGCGGCATCTACAAGGCGACCAACAACATGTCGCCGTTCGACTCGCTGCGCGGCATCAAGAACAAGCCCGAGTATCAGGCGCTGGAAACCGAACGGTTCATCCGCCGACACAATATCACCGGTTTCAAGCCGAATCCCTTTTTTCCCGTCAACACGTTGATGTTGATGCGCGGCGCTGTTGCGGCCCAGTTCGAGAACGTATTCGAGCCTTACTTCCGCGCCGCCTATCATCACATGTGGGAAGAGCCGAAGAAAATGGACGACGTCGAAACCTTCCGCAAGGCGTTCATTGCCTCCGGTGTCGACATCGACAAGTTGATCGCACGCGCCCAGCAGGACGACGTAAAAAAGAAGCTGATTGAGGTTACGACCGACGCGGTGAACCGCGGCGCGTTCGGCTCGCCGACTTTCTTCGTCGGAAAGGAAATGTTCTTCGGCAAGGACCAGCTTCGCGATGTCGAGGATTCGATTGTCGCGCAGCTCGGCGGGGCAAGCGCGAAGTCAGCCTGATCGCGATATTTGTTTAAGCCTAACGGCGAGGCGGATCGCAGCCGCATTGCCAATCAACAGGGAAGAAGCAAATGCCCGGTCCCCTTCACGGTGTGCGCGTTCTTGATCTGACGGCGGTGGTGTCGGGTCCCTACGCGACGATGTTTCTGGCGGATCAGGGCGCGGATGTGCTGAAGGTCGAGCCGACTGGCGGCGACGGCACCCGCCGAAGCCGGAACTTGATCGACGCGGCCGGAGAGTTCTCCGCGCTGTTTGTGTCATGCAATCGCGGCAAGCGCTCGCTTTCGATTGATATCAAGAGCGAAGCAGGCCGCGAGGTGTTGGCCAAACTCGCGGCGCAGGCAGACGTGTTGGTGCAGAACTTCCGTCCCGGCACAATGGAGCGCCTCGGACTCGGTCATGATGAGTTGCGGAAGAAGTACCCGCGGTTGATCTATGTTTCGATCAGCGGGGTCGGTGACAGTGGTCCTTACGTCAAGAAGCGGGTCTACGACCCAATCGTCCAGGCGCTGTCGGGCTTTGCCGACATCCAGTCGCAGCCGGTGACGAACCGGCCGCAAATGATCCGCACCATCGTCTGCGACAAGACAACTTCGGTGTTCACGGCACAGGCTGTCTCCTCGGCGCTTTATGCACGCGAGAAGACCGGTAAGGGCGATTATATCCAGGTCGCCATGCTGGACACCATGATCTCTTATCTGTGGCCGGAAGGCATGATGCAGTACACGGTCGTGGGCAAGGAGACGGCGGTTGGCGATCCGAACGATCGGCCCGATCTCGTGTTCCAGACGCTGGACGGATACATCACCGCTGGCACCATTTCGGATTCCGAATGGCAGGGCTTCTGCAAGGCGTCGGGCGATCCGGAGCTTGTCAAAGACGAGCGGTTTGCGACGCCGAGCGCGCGTTTTATCAACGCTACCGCGCGCATCAACAAGATGCAGGAATACATTTCCCAACGCACCACCGCTGAATGGCTGGAACGTTTGGATGCAGCGGATGTGCCGTGTTCGCCAATCTTGCGCCGTGGCGAAATCATCGGCAACGATCAGGTGGTGGCGCGCGGTCTTATCGAGGAATTCGACCAGCCGACGGTGGGCCGCGTGCGTCAGCCGAAGCCGGCAGCGATCTTTGAAGTCAACGCCGCGTCCATTGGCGGACCCGCGCCGCGTGTCGGCGAGCATTCCCGCGACGTGTTGCGCGGTCTCGGCTACAGCGACAGCGCCATCGACGCCATGGTCGCCGACAAAGCTGTCAGGGTGGCAGTCTGACGAGATCTGCTAGGCTGCAGAAGTTGTCTGCGGTCCCTAACAGACCAGAAAATCACGCGGGACGGACAACCGGTTCGCCGGGAGCGGGCGGAGTATTCGCGATATTCGCACGCTGATAGCCCGGCCGCTGCTGAATGCGCTTGAGATAGGGCTGGGCGTTGTCACAGATGCCGACGCCGTAAGCGATGGCCCAGTCGAGGCATGTCGTCAGCAGAATATCCGCGCTCGTAAACTGATCGCCCATCAGAAACGTGCGGCCATCGTCCAACGCGACTTCGACGTGACGCAACTGCTCGCGGAAATATTCGCCCGCCTTGGCGGTCACTTCCGGCGCGACGCCGTAGATATGGCCAAGCGCATCGGCGCCGTGCCTGCGCATGACGTACAGGCTGGTGGAATCGAGTTCGGTGACGATAAAGAAGCACCACTCCAGCCACTTCGCGTAGGCCTGCTTGTCCTCCGGAATCAGGGATTTGTCCGGACTGCCATACGTTCGCGAGAGGTAAGCGACAATGGCCGCGCTTTCGCCGATGCAGAAATCTCCGTCCTGGAGCAGGGGGACTTTCTGCCGCGGATTGAGCTTGGTGTAGGCCTCGGTCTTGGTCTCGCCGGTGCGAGGACCGATGGCGCGGGTTTCGTACGTCAGCCCGAGTTCGGCCAGCGCCCAGTGTGGCCGGATCGTTCGGCTGGTCCCGACGCCCCATAAGACGAGATGCGGAGCGGCGGCCATCTCACCAAGTCTCCACGGAGGGACGCAGATCGAGTTCGTGCGTCCAGCCATCGCGCGCCTGATGATGCGCGAACCAGTAAGCGTCGGCGATGGACGAAGTTTTGGTCAGGCTATCCGGCGGAATATCGCTCGCTTCGATTCCCTTTGCGGCCTTCATGCGCAGATGGATCGCTTCACTGTCGACAGCGGCGTCGATCAGCAGATGAACGACATGAATGTTCCTCGGTCCGAGTTCGCGGGCCATCGATTGCGCGACCGCGCGAAGGCCGAACTTGGCCGACGAGAATGCCGCGAAACCTTTGCCGCCGCGTACGCTTGCGGTGGCGCCGGTGAACAGGATGGTGCCGTGGCCGCGTTGCGTCATATAGCGCGCAGCTTCGCGTCCGACGAGAAACCCCCCATAGCAGGCAAGTTCCCATGCTTTGAAGAACAGCTTCTCGGTGGTTTCCAACAGCGGCTTGTTGACGTTGGATCCGGCATTGTAGAGGCAGACCTCGATCGGCCCGATCTCTTTTTCAATCCGGGCGAACATGGCCTGCACGTCGGCTTCCTGACGGGCATCGACGCTGATGGCGTGGACGTCGCAACCTTCCGCCTTCAATTCATCGACGAGTCCCTGGGATTTAGCGGCATCGCGGCGGGCCACGCAGACCTTGTATCCGCCCCTGGCGAAGCGTCTGGCGACCGCTGCCCCGATGGCATCACCCGCACCCACCAACACGGCTACGCCTTTGGTTCCAGCCAAGGTATCCTCCCATATAGTTCTTATTTAGTACTTTCATTCATAGCGACCGTGAGCGATGTTGTAAACCGGCGCCGTCGCTGCAATGCCGCTGAACACCTTGCATTTAACAGCGCGCACATCAGATTTGTGCCGCGTTGCATCAAATACGATTGACTAGTTCCAAAAAAGAACGTTAGTTTGCGTTGTTGAAGGTCGCCCCTGAAGCGGCCGGACATTGCCGGGGAGGTTGAATTGGCAAGCGCAGCACAGACCATAGACGTCGCTGACATTCTTGAAGACATGCCGGAACGTTTGCATCAGGCAATGGATCGGGCGCTTGCCGTGAAACCAGGTCATCCAGCGCTCGTCGATGGCTCTGTCACATGGTCGTACCGGCAGCTTTCCGAATCGGTTCAGCAAATTGCGGCTGCGCTGCGAACGCTTGGCGTCCGGCCCGGCGATCGGCTGATGATCGTCAGCGAGAACTCCATTGCGCTGGCGGGCCTGCTGCTCGCCGCCAGCCGGATCGAGGCGTGGGCGATCGTCGCCAACCCCCGGCTGTCGCCGCGTGAGCTCGATCAGATTCGCGATCACAGTGGCTCGCGGCTAATGTTTTTTACGGTGGATGCTTCCAAGGAAGCTGCAACCCACGCCGAACGGGTTGGTGCGACCATTGGCAATGTTGGTCCTTTGGAAAATATCGGCATCGGTCCGCTTAATGAAACGACGTCCGCCGAACCGGTGCAGGCCGATCCCGCAAAGCAGGTCGCGGTTCTGATCTACACGTCTGGAACGACCGGGACGCCCAAGGGCGTGATGCTGACCCATGAAAATCTTCTGTTCAGCGCAAAAGCCATCGCGATGTTCCGGAAGATGGACGAGCGGGACAAGGTTTATGTGGTGCTGCCGATCTCTCACATCGTCGGCATTTCGCTTCTTCTCCAGACGCTGATGGTCGGCGGCACGGTTCAACTCGTCAGCAAATACGATCCCGCCGCGACTGCAAAGGCGATAGCCGAGGATGGCGTCACCATTCTCAATGGCGTGCCCGCGACCTTCCAGCGGTTGCTGGAGTACAAGACGTTGCAAGGCATCGACAAGATAAACACAGGCGCGCTGCGCATGATCACCGTCGCCGGCGCACCGCTCGACCTCGATCTCAAGCACCGCGCCGAGAAGGAATTCGGTCTGTCGCTGCTGAATGGCTACGGCATCACCGAATGCTCGCCCGGCATCTCGGGCGTTCGGCTGGATTCGCCGCGGCCGGATCAGGCGGTCGGCAAGCTGATGTCCGGCGTCGAGGCTCGCATCGTCGGCCGTGACGGCGCGATCATCACCGACGGAACGGTGGGCGAGCTTCATGTGCGCGGACGCAACGTCATGCTCGGGTACTATCGGTCGCCCGATCTGACCGCGAAAGCGATCGACAAGGACGGTTGGTTTAACACCGGAGATCTGGCGCATTTCGACGGCGATTGTCTCTTCATCGTCGGCCGGACCAAGGAAATGATTATCCGGTCCGGCTTCAACGTCTATCCGGCGGAAGTGGAGGCGGTGCTCAATTCCCATGATGCTGTGGTTCAGTCGGCCGTGGTGGGCCGCACGGTGGACAGCAACGAAGAAGTGGTGGCTTTCGTTCAACTGATGACCGGATCGAAGGTCACGCCCTCCGAACTGATGGCATATGTCAGTCCGCAGCTCACGTCCTACAAGCGGCCGTCCCAGATAGTAGTGCTGGACGCGTTGCCGGCGACATCGACCGGCAAAATTCTCAAACACAAACTCGCTGAGTCGCTGCGAGACGCGTGACGTCGCGACGCGGGTCCTTAGGATTCGTGATGAATTTCAAACCTAACTCTTGCCGGGAGAAAGATCTTGCAGAAACGAAACGCGACAGTGGCTGTGATCGGAGCCGGAGATTTCATCGGCGGCGAGATCGCCAAGAAATTCGCGGCTGAGGGATTCACCGTGTTCGTCGGCCGGCGTCAGGGCGAGAAGCTTGCGCCGCTGGTGAAGGAGATCGAAGCGGCGGGCGGCACGGTATTCGCGCGTTCTCTGGACGCCCGGAAGGAAGATGAAATCACCGCTTTCATCTCCGATGCCGACAAGCATGCTCCGCTGGAGGTCTGTATTTTTAATATCGGCGCCAATGTCAATTTTCCGATTCTCGAGACCACCGAGCGTGTATTCCGCAAGGTCTGGGAGATGGCGTGTTACTCGGGCTTTCTCGCCGGTCGCGAGGCAGCGCGCGTGATGTTGCCACGCGGCAAGGGAGCGATCTTTTTCACGGGTGCGACCGCAAGCCTGCGGGGCGGTTCGGGTTTCGCCGCCTTTGCCAGCGCCAAGTTCGGCTTGCGCGCCGTGGCTCAATCGATCGCACGCGAACTGGGTCCGAAGAACATCCACGTCGCTCATCTCATCATCGACTCGAGTGTTGATACCGAGTGGGTTCGGCAACTGATAGCCAATCGCGAGGGCAAGGACGCGATCGCTAATCTCGATCCGAACCGTCTAATGCGCCCGGCGGCGGTCGCTGAAACCTATTGGCAGCTTTATCAGCAGCCGCGCGATGCCTGGACATTCGAGACGGAAATCCGCCCGTTCGGCGAGAAGTGGTAACGGAGCCGTCCGATGGAGCTGAAGCTTTCCAGCGAAGACGCCGCATTCCGCGATGAGGTGAGGGCATTCATCGCAGAGAACTATCCGTCGAAAATGCGGGTGCCCAATCCGGAAACGGATTTGACCAAGGAGCAGTCGATGCTCTGGCACAAGATCCTTCACAAGAAGGGCTGGATCGCGCCGCTGTGGCCGAAGGAACACGGCGGACCCGGCTGGTCGATCACACAACGCTTTATCTGGGAGCAGGAAACGACCCGCGCCGGGACGCTTCCGCCATTGGCGTTCAGCGTGACCATGGTTGGACCCGTCATCTATACCTACGGCAACGAGGCGCAGAAAAAGAGGTTCCTGCCGCGGATTTTGTCCGGTGAAGACTGGTGGTGTCAGGGCTATTCCGAGCCGGGCTCCGGCTCCGATCTCGCGTCGGTCCGCACCAAGGCGGTGCGCGAGGGTGACCATTACGTCGTCAACGGCCACAAGACCTGGACCACGCTCGCCCAGCACGCCGACTGGATCTTCTGTCTGGTGCGAACCGACCCGGCCGCCAAGGCGCAGGCCGGCATTTCCTTCCTGCTGATCGACATGAAGACACCCGGCGTCACTGTGCGTCCGATCATCACCATCGACGGCTCGCACGAAGTCAACGATGTGTTTCTCGAGAACGTCCGCGTTCCGGCCGAAAACCTGATCGGCGAGGAGAACAAGGGCTGGACCTATGCGAAATTCCTGCTCGGCAATGAGCGGACCAGCATGGCGGGCATCGGGCGTTCGACCCGCTATCTCAACAAGCTGAAGAAGATCGTGAAGACGGAGATCGGCGAGGACGATCCGGCGTTCGGCGAATTCACCAAGGATATCGCGCGCGTCGAGCTTGACGTGCTGACGCTCGAAGCCACCGAGCTTCGTGTGGTGGCACAGATGTCGCGCGGCATCGATCCGGGACCGGCAGCGTCGCTGTTCAAGATCAGGGGCACTGAAATCTTCCAGCGCATCACCGATCTGACGCATCGGGCCATCGGCAATTATGGTCTCGCGCTTCGGGAACACCCGGTCAGTGCAAACATCTTCATGCCGGGGCCTGCCGACGGCCATACCGCGCCTGAAAAATACCTGAACGCGCGCAAGCTCAGCATTTACGGCGGATCCAACGAGATCCAGCGCAACATCATCGCGAAAGCGGTGCTTGGACTTTAACAGCGTCGCACGAGGCATCCGGTGGATATTCAGTTTACGGAAGAACAGGAACTCCTGCGCAGTAGCGTCCAGCGGTTGCTGCGCGATCAGTACAGTTTCGAGACGCGCCGTAAGATCGTCGCGACCGAGGAGGGCTGGAGCACGAAGCATTGGCGCGCGTTCGCCGAGCTTGGCTTGCTGGCCGCGCCGTTTTCGGAGGCCTCTGGCGGCCTCGGCGGCGGTCCGTTGGCGACCATGATCGTGATGCAGGAATTCGGCCGCCATCTCGTGGTCGAGCCGTATTTCGAGACTGTCGTGCTGGCCGGCGGTCTGATTGAGAACAACGGCACGGAGGCGCAGCGCGCGGACCTGTTGCCGCCGATCATGGCGGGCGAGGCGGTATGGGCGCTGGCATGGGCTGAAGGCAAGTCGCGTTACGATCTCAACAACGTCGGCACGATCGCGAAACGCGACGGCGACAACTACGTTCTTGCCGGGGCGAAGGCCGCGGTGATCGGCGCGCCGTGGGCCGACAAGCTGATCGTCTCCGCGCGAACCTCAGGCAGCCAGCGTGACAGCGCCGGCGTCAGTCTGTTCATCGTGGACCGCCAGTCGGCCGGGCTTCATCTGCAGAGCTTCAAGACCATCGATGGGCGGCGCGCGGCAGAAATATCGCTTCAGAACGTCAAGGTTCCGGCAAGCCGCCTGCTTGGCGCAGAAGGCGAGGGCGTCGCGGCACTCGAAGCCTGCCGGGACCGCGCAATTGCGGCGCTCTGCGCAGAAGCGACCGGCGCAATGGATGTGCTGAACGCTGCGACGCTGGATTACACCAAGACCCGCAAGCAATTCGGTGTGGCGCTCGGGACTTTCCAGGTCTTGCAACACCGAATGGTCGATATGTTCATAGCACTGGAAGAAGCGACGTCGCTGTCTCAGCATCTGAACCTGACCGTGGCCGAAGGCGATCCGCAGGGTTCGAAGCTTGCATCCGGCGCAAAGTCGAGGATCGGCGAGGCCGCGCGCTTCGTCGGCGAACAGGCGATCCAGCTTCACGGCGGCATGGGCATGAGTGACGAACTCAGCGTCGGTCATTATTTCAAACGCATCGCGTCCATCAACATTCAGTTCGGCGATCCCACATACCACCTCCTGCGCTACGCGCGGGCTGGCTGAAGCCGCTCATGGGGTTGTGAATCCGGTAGTCTCCCTGACTTGGCCCGGCCGCCGAACGGCGCCGGGCTTTTTGTTTTAGGTACCGGGCTCCGGGCGGGCCGGAATCAACTTTCGTGCGGACAGAACAAAACGCCTGTTGATGCGTTGTAAAGTGTCGGCCAGCATTGGAGTCGATACTGATAACCATTGGGTGCGGTCTTGTTGCGACGCAAAAGCATTGCCTTTGCCTTCGGAACAGTCGTCGTATTTTCCGGCGGTTTGGCCTCCGGTCAAACCAGTCAAACGGCCGCTCCGACTGCTCAAAATTCTCAAATCGATGAGACAAAAACCCAGTCGACCGGGACAATTCCGGTGCGACCGGAAGCCATTCCCGCAACCCCGACGCAACCGGTAGAACCAGCCGCAGTCCCGCCAGCCGCGGTGCCGCTGACCCCGGCCGAGCAGAAAGCTGCCGACAACAAGGCCGCGCTGGATGCGCTGCTCGCTGAAGCGAGCGCGCTGAGAGCCAATTATGAAAACAGCCGGCGAGGCAGGAATAAAACGCCGATTTCACTGTCCGCTTTCCGGAGCATGGAATTACGTCTCCAGATGGCGGCCGCAGCTGATCCCGCGAACACGCAAGCCAGCGATATGGCTAACGCCATGCGTATGGCTCAATACGAAATCCTCCAGCCGTCCGTGCAAATCGCCGCCATCGCTAACCGCGAGCTTTATGTCCACGAGATGGCCAAGCAGATGCACGACGGCGGGATGAGGGTTACGGCGTCCGGTCGCGGAAACAGCACGGTGCGCTTTGTGTCACCCCAGATGACGAAGCAGATGGCCCTGCAACTGGTGGAGACCGCGAAGATTCCCGAGCAGGCAAGAGCATTGCAGTTCAGGCGCGTGGTATTCAGCAGCGGCAGGCGGTCATGGACCTACGATGTCGCGCGGGGACGGCTTCGCTAAAAGCTTCATGAAGGCGGACGTCGGTTGAAAATATGGGCCGGTCACTCAGACCGGCCCTTTTACTTGTAGTGCGTCCGCGATGCTTACGCGTCGAGAACCGCGACGATTTCGAGCGTCCGGGGGTTCACGACGACGATCTCACTTCCAACAAGGAAGAATTCATAGCCGCGCCAATCCGGATAGATCGTGATGATCTCGGTCGGAAGGGGGTGGAATCCGATGTTTCTCGGAACCCGCGTGCCGACGGAGATCGAGAAGTTGACGTTGGTCACAGGCTTGATGTTCTGCTTGGTGATCGACGTGCGAATGGTCGTGCGCTGTTCGGTTGTCAGCTTCGCGCTCGCACCGGCCTGTCCCGTGGTCGTTCCGGACTTGCCTTCGGCGGCGTTCTTTTGATCGCTCTTCATGCCATCCTTTTCGGCGGCATTTTTCTGACTGTTCTTCATGCCGTCCCTTTCGGCAGCATTCTTCTGATCAGCCTTCATGCCATCCTTCGTCGTCTCGGATGCGGCCTTGCCACCCTTTTGGTCCTGGGTGGTTTCAGCGCCCTTGGACTTCATGCCATCCTTGGCGTTGTCCTGTGCGCGCTGGGCATTGCCGCCTTCGCGCTGACCGCCCTTCATGCCGTCGCTATCGCCACGGTTCATCGGCGCGGCCCTGTCGGCGGCCCCACCACCGGGGCTTGCGGAAGGCGCGGATTGCGACGCTGCAGGGGCATTCTGCTGCCCACCACCGGGTGTTTGCGCCGAGGCAATTCCAGCCGTGCCGATCAGCAAGGCCATAGCGGTCGTCATCAAATAGCTTCTCTTCATAGTGTCCTCCTCGTTATGTCTACCCCGCACCTTCAACGAGAAGCGGCCCCCTCTGTTCCAGAGGAATACGCCTGTATTGCGTGAATGGGCATTCATTGAGGAACCAACGGAAACCTGTGCGCGAAGAACTACTGCGCCAGCGCCGGTTGCTTGCTGGTCTGATAGTTATGAGCATGAGCGGCTGCGAACATCGCCCACATGATGCCCAGCATCATCCAGAAATGACGCCAGTGATCGACGTCGATGATGAAGGCCTCGAAGAACGTGCCGAGAAATGCGGAGAAGACGGCGAGATAAGCCCGCTGCCAGGGCACGCGAACGAAGATGAGCTTGAAGCCCATGATGACGGTGATGAACGTCAGGGCCGGATAGCAGATACCCGAGATCCAGCCGCCCGACATGAATGCATTCAGGAATGAGTTGTGGGTGTCCTCGGGAAAAAATTTCGTGAACTGAAGGGGGCCGATTCCCATCGGGAGTTCGAGCGCCATCTGGAAGCCGAGCGCATGTCGTCCGAAGCGCCCGAACCGGCCGCCGTCGTAGCTCTGATTGAAGCTCGCGCGCTGCTTGAAAAGATCGTTGACGGAGTCGAACGAGAGAAGCACTGCGAGGAGCAGGATCACGCAAATGACGGCCGCCGCCGTTACCGTCACGATCTGCCTTCGCTGGGCCCGTGAAGGTGTCGTGAGATACATCAGCGTCAGCATGAACGCGGAGCAGAGTACGAGTTGACCCCACGAGGCTCGCGAAAACGCCAGCAGCACGGCAAGGCCGACAATGCCGAGACCCATGGCGCTGCGGAGCGATTTCCAGAACGACTGTGTCACCACGGTTTGCAGCAGGAAGAGCGCGGGCAAAATCAAATAGGCGCCGAGGACGTTCGGATCCTTGAACGTGCCGCGCGCGCGGCCATAAAGCGTGAACAATTCGTGCAGACCGCCGGGCACGAGACGAAAGTATCCCGCGATGCCGGCTAGAGATGCGATCAGGGCGCCGGCGATCAGGCCGCGGCGGAGAAACTCAAGCCGGCTTTCGGTGTTCTCGGACAGCACCATCGCGAAAAACAGGCAGGTGATGGTCATGTACCAGGACGTGAGAATCCAGTTCACGATCTCCGACTTATCCATCAAGGATGAGGAGCTGATGGTGTAACCGATGTTCAGTACGAACAGCAGGATCAGCAGCGGTATGAAGACCGGACGCATGCGCAGACCGGTCGCAAAGAAAAAGATGACCGAAGCCAGTGTCGCAAGTTCGTAGGGACTGGGTTCGATTAGGACAATCGCGCCGCCCGCGCCGACGGCCCACATCAAAGCCCCCTGGACCGCCGCGATGCCGGGCGGCGTCGCAGTCGCAGGAAGCGTGTAGTCTGCTGCTGCGATTGAAGCCATGCGAAGCAAAATCTCCACGCGCGGCCCGCGCGTCAGTCCAATGATGTGAGCATGATGTTGTCGAAAACCGCGGCGCGCTTTCCGGCGTCAGGCTCTAGTAAGCGTTTTCACCCTTGATGAGGGCAAACGGCGTCTTGAAGAGAATGTACAGGTCGAACAGCACCGACCAGTTCTCGATATAATACAGGTCGAACTCGACGCGTTTCTGGATTTTCTCTTCGCTGTCGACTTCGCCGCGCCAGCCGTTGATCTGCGCCCAGCCGGTGATCCCGGGCTTTACGCGATGACGCGCGAAATATCCGTCGACGGCCTCGTCGAACAGGCGGCTTTGCAACTTGCCCTGAACCGCATGTGGACGCGGACCGACCAGCGAGAGGTTACCCTTGAAGACAACATTGAAAAGTTGCGGCAGCTCGTCGAGGCTTGTTTTGCGGATGAATCGCCCGATCCGGGTGACGCGTGTGTCGCCCTTGGTCACGACCTTCGCGGCCAACGGATCGGCCTGATCGTGGAACAGCGAACGGAATTTGAAGACGTCGATACGCTCGTTGTTGAAGCCGTAGCGCTTCTGCATGAACAGCACAGGGCCGGGGCTGTCGAGCTTGATCGCAAGCGCGACCAGCGCCATCACCGGTGCGAGTAAAATAAGGGCGATCATACCGACCACGCGATCGAACGCCGCCTTCAGCACCATATCCCAGTCGGTGATCGGCTGTTCGAAAACATCGAGAGTGGGGACTTCGCCGAGATAGGAATAAGAGCGCGGCCGAAAGCGCAGTTTGTTGGTGTGCGCCGATAGCCGAATATCGACTGGCAGCACCCACAGCTTTTTCAGCATTTCGAGAATGCGCGTTTCAGCCGAGATCGGCAGTGCAAAGAGCACGAGATCGATCCGGGTGCGCCGGGCAAACTCGACGATGTCGTCTATTTTCCCCAGTTTCGGTTCGCCCGCGCAGGTATCGAGGGCACGGGAGTCGTTGCGGTCGTCGAATACGCCGAGAATCTGGATGTCGGAATCTTCCTGCGCCTTGAGCGCGCGGATCAGGTTTTCGCCGTTTTCGTCGGAACCCACGATGATCGTCCGGCGGTCGAGCCGGCCCTCGCGTGCCCAGCGGCGGACGAGCGCGCGCAGCACCAGCCGTTCCGCAAACAGCGCGGATAATCCTGCGAAGAAAAATCCGGAGAGCCAGACGCGCGAGATCGTGCCGCCCAGTTTCGCGAAGAACGACGCGCCTATGAACAACAGAAAAACGAAAGCCCATGATGACGCCATGCGCGTCATCTGTCGCAACTGCCCCCGGAAGATCTGGACGTCGTAGATTTCCGCGGCCTGAAAACTGACGACCGCGCAGGCGGCGACCGCGAAGACGGCTCCGGTGTATTGCCAGGAGAAGCCATCGAGGGGCATCACGTAAGCCAGATAGAGCACGAGGCCGACCGTGCTCAACAGCGCGAAATCCACGATCCGGACGATGCCGCTGATGACAACCGTCGAGTAAGCTTTTCTGACCTTCTCGTTGGCGACCGCCAGCGCGGCCGGCGACAACCGCTTGCGGCGTTCCTGTTTCGGCGCGCCTTCGGCAGCGTCCATCGTGGCTGCCCCGGCGGCAGCGCTCATCATCGTTCGGACGTCGATCGGTTCCACTGCAAATGTTCCGTTGCTGGCCGTCATGTGGGGAGAGGCCAAGAGGAACCAACGGTTCCCAGCCTCTTGCCTAGCCAACAAATCGGAAGAATTAGTTATCTCGATAAAGCAAGGTTAACGCGCGTTGAACGCGTCCCGATATCCGTTGAGAACACCTTCAACCATCGCCTTCTGGGAGAAGTTGACGAAGATGCGTTCACGCAGGCTTTTGGCGCGCTCGCGCGTGGCGTCCATGTCGCCGAGCGCCGTCTCGATCGCGTCCGCCATGGCGCCGACACTGTTTGCCACGAAAAGTCCGTCCGTGTGAGGTCCGAGGATTTCGGGAATACCGCCGACGCTGGCGGCGATCATCGGGATACCGGCGGCGGCCGCCTCGATCACGACATACGGCATCGAGTCGCCACGCGAAGGCACGACCAGCACCTTGCCTTTCGAGAAACCGTAACGTGCCCTGACATGACCGATGAAGCGCACGGCATCCGCGACATTCAGCCGCTTGATGAGATCCTTGAGCGCTTCTGTCTCTTCGCCATCGCCGGCCAGTGTCAGCGTGACGGGTTTGCCGTCTGCCCGCAGCCGCGCGACTGCCTGGATCAGCAGGTCGGCACCCTTGATCTCCCGGAATTCGCCGACATAGACGAGGTCGGTCGCATCGTCCGCCACCGTCACCGGATCGAACTCCGATGCGGTCACGCCGTTGAACACGCAGCGCACCAGACCCGCAGGCCTGCCGATTACGCGCTGATAGGTATCGCGCGCGAACGCGCTTTCGAACAGAAACAGCTCTGTGCGGTTCATGAGCGCGCGTTCCATCCGCGCATAAACCTTGCCCTTCAAGGTGCCCGGCGGATAGTGCAGGGAGCCACCATGTGGCGTGTAGACCCGGATCGCTTTTTTCGATTTGCCTTTCAGGCGCACGAAAGCGCCTGCTTTTGCGCCGTGCCCGTGCAGGACATCCAGCTTGAGCGACCGCGCGAGGCGAAGGAAATGCAGGGACGCCACGGTATCGATGGGGTGCGGCTCGCGGCGGATGGCGAGACGGTAGACCCCGAGTTTGAGCTTCGGGCTGATTTCCTTGAGTGCGGTATCGGCGCGTTCGCCACCGGTGAGGCTGTCAGCGAGAATTCCGACGTGATGTCCGCGCTCGGCCTGTCCGACCGCAAGATCGAGGATGTGACGGAAGATACCACCGACCGGCGCGCGGACCGCGTGCAGGATACGAAGGGGCGAACTGGAAGTCTCAGGCATCGTCAGAACCACCGCTCGGCGACAACGACCGTGTCCCCGGGTTTCAGGAGCGTACCAGGCGGTACGACAGCCTGAGCGGTACCACTTTCGCCCATGCGGGTTAATTTGATGCTGCCACGTTGCGCGCGTGGTGTGAAACCGCCGGCAATGGCGACAGCGCTCTCCACCGTCATGTTCGGCACATAGGGATACTGTCCGGGAGCCGCCACTTCGCCGAGAATGAAGAAGGGGCGGTATGTCTCGACCTCGGCCGCGACATAGGGTTCACGCAGGTAGCCCGATTTCAATCGCGACGTCACGGCAGCGGCCAGCCCGGCTGGCGTCAGCCCGCGTGCCCGAACCGCGCCGATCAGTGGCATGGTGATCGCGCCACCGGCATCCACGGTGTAGGTGTTGGTAAGGCCTTCCTGGCCGTACACGACGATGCGCAGCCGATCGCCGGCGTCGAGACGGTAGGGTTCATCCAGGGCCGCGTATGCGGAGACAGGCGAAACCGCAGTTGCCGGGACGCTCACGGCGCGCACCGGTTGGACCGTGCCGTAGGCAATCGCATCGAGGCCGCCGGGGTCCATGACGGCCACCGGCGCAGCCGTCCGCATGCAGCCCGATACCGCGAGCGCAAGCATGAAGCAGGTGAGGCGCGCGCAACTGCGCTGCATGGGGAAATCCGGGATAAGTATCGATTCTGATTAAGGACTTTCATGGTTAATAAAGTGTGACATGGCGGCCGCCCCGCGCCTCTGAAGGGGGGGGGCGCAGCGTGATTAACCCAGCAGCAACCTTAATAGATTGTAATCGGTCGGGAGAAGTTCAGCCTTCGCGTCAGTGCAGTAGCGTCCGGGTGGAGAGTGTTCGATGCGTTTTTCGTTCTCGCGTGACTGGATGGGCAAGCTGCCGTCATGGGGCAAAGCGAAGGTCAAGGCCATCGCTGCTCCTGTCGTTGCGTCGCCGCCTGTCGCGCCTCCTGCACCGGTCTTATTGGCCGCAAGTCCAGAACTTGGCGACGTCGATCTTCGCGCAATCTGGCACGCGCTGGTTCGCAAGCGGATGTGGGTCATCGTGCCGACTGCGCTTGCGTTCGGGTTGTCGCTGCTCGCCGTCAACATGATTACGCCGCGCTACAAGTCCGAGGCGCGCATTCTGATCGACGGCCGCGAAAACGTTTTCCTGCGTCCCAATGGTGAGCGCTCTGAAGAACGCGGCAGCCTCGACGCAGAGGCCGTGACCAGCCAGGTGCAGTTGCTGCTGTCGCGCGATCTCGCCCGCGAAGTCATCAAGGCGAACAAGCTCGCCGAGCTTCCCGAATTCGATCCGGTCCTGCGCGGCATATCACCGCTGCGGACGTTGCTTGCGTTGTTCGGCGTCGGCCGTGACCCGTTCAAGATGACGCCCGAGGAGCGGGTGCTTGAGGCCTATTATGAGCGGCTGACGGCCTATGCGGTCGACAAGTCGCGCGTGATGGTGATCGAATTTCAGTCGCGCGATCCCGGACTGGCGGAGCGTGTCACCAATTCCATCGCCGACGGTTATCTGGTGCTCCAGCAGGCGGCCCGGCAGAATCAGGCGAAGTCAGCCTCGCAGTGGCTGCTTGTCGAGATCGAAAGCCTGCGCAAGAAGGTCGCAGACGCGGAGGCTCGGGTCGAGGAATTCCGCTCGAAGTCCAATCTTTTCGTCGGCACCAACAACACTACGCTGTCGAACCAGCAGCTTGGCGAACTGAATACGCAGCTCAACAATGCGCGTGCGCTGAAATCCGATGCTGAATCCAAGGCGCGCCTGATCCGCGAAATGCTTCAGAGCGGCAAGCCGATCGAGGCGTCGGAAGTTCTCAATTCCGAACTGGTGCGGCGTCTGTCCGAGCAGCGCGTGACGCTGCGCGCGCAACTGGCCGAGCAATCGTCCACGCTGCTTGGCGGACATCCGCGTATCAAGGAATTGAAGGCGCAAATTCTGGACATCGACCGCCAGATTCGGGAGGAGGCGAACAAGATTTCCCGCTCGCTGGAGAATGACGCCAGGATCGCAAGCGCGAGGTCGGACGGGTTGAACGGCAGTCTGGACCAGTTGAAGCGCCAGGCGACCTCGAACAACGGTCAGGACGTTCAGCTCCGGGCCTATGAGCGCGAAGCCAAGGCGCAGCGCGATCTGCTGGAATCCTACCTCGCCAAATATCGAGAAGCCACCACGCGCGAAAACATCGATGCGGCGCCTGGCGATGGCCGGATTATCTCCCGCGCGATTGTATCGAATACGCCGGCCTTCCCGAAGAAGCTCCCGACCGTCCTGATCGCGACAATGGCGATGCTGATGCTGACGGCGGGTTACATCGCCACCGAAGAATTGTTGCGGATGACCGCGCCGCGTTCCTTGGCCGCTGTCCGTGTGCCGGTTGCACCGCTGCGCGATAAGCATCCGCAGATGCCGGCCGGGATCATGGAGATCGAGCGGCTTGCCGAAATGCTGCGCGAGGGCGGGGATTCGACCCGCAAGATCACCGTCATCGGAGCGCATCAGGAGGAGAGCGTTACGCTAACGGCGCTGACGCTCGCTCGGCTGCTTGCGCGAAACGCCAAAGTCGTGCTGGTCGATCTGGCGATGGCATCGCCGACGCTGACAGCTGTGTCCACCGACGCGTCTGCGCCGGGATTGACCGAACTGATGCAGGGCATGGCTTCGTTCGGCGAGATCATTACCAAGGATCGGCTGTCCGGCGTGCATATCGTCGGTGCAGGACAAGACCTCGCCCAGCGGCAGCTTTTGCAGTTGCCGCGGATCAATCTGGCGATCGACGCGCTGTCCCGGGCCTACGACTATGTGGTGCTGGATGCGGGCACGGCGTCGGATCTTTCGGCGAACGTCATTGCGGCACAGGCCCATGCCGTCATCATCCCCGATCCGGCGATTACCGCAAACGCCCGCGATATGATGAAGAGCCAGCTTCTCGAGTCTGGTTTCGTCGGCGTGACCATTCTGAGTGCGTCGCCGAAGGCTTCGGATATCGGCGTCGCGGATCAACGGGTCGTGGCGGCCTGACCGTCAGTCTGCAGGCTGCTGCTTGCGCGAGAAAGTATTGCGCAAGAGTTGCGCCATATGCATCAGCGCCGGGTTGTGCTTGACCAGACGCTTGGCATGGGTGAGTGACGACATGCCGAGAGCCGCGAATTTTCCCCGCGCGGTCAGCGGAATGAACGCGTCGAAAATCGGTTCGTCGTCCTTGCAGAACGTCCGCTTGTAATCGTCCGAGCCGACGCCGAAATCAACCGAACCGTATCCGCGCTCGCCGAAGTGGTCGATCATGTAGCGCAGCAGGATCAGGCCTGGGCTGTAACGCGCGTTCTCGGAGGTGGTGTAGGTGTTGAACATGGTCGAGAACCGCTCACCATCGGCAACGCAGGCGAAGATCGAGATCAGTTCGCTGTCGCATTCGAGCGCATGAATCTCGATGGCGCGTGCTCCATTCGGAAGTTTCGCCAGGCACGCGTTGCGGACAAAGCGCTTGGTGGCCTCATCGGAAAATACGTCCGGGAGCTTTGAGAGCGCCATTCGCAGCGGCTTGATGATGAAAAAGCTGTCGAGAAGGCGATTGATGTCGGCGTCGGTGGTCGCGACGACATAGCGATAGCCGGGGAGACCTTGCAGCTTGCGCTCCTTGTTGCGCAAGCGCCTGCGTGTCGAATTGCTGACGCGGTCTTCCGGCTTGCAGCCGGGGACCATCGACATCATGGGGCAGGGATTGGTCGATGGTTGTGCCGCCAGCGACGCCAGCGGATTTGCGACATTGTGCCAGCGCTGCGGCTGTTGCGTGAAAGCCAGCACATCGACGCCATCCGCCTGTGCGCGAACAGCGGCAACGAGTGCGTCGAGCTCGGTCTTTGTGACAGTTTCCGCAAAATCGCGGCGCCACAGCGCCATATTAAATGTCGGGTGCTTGCCGCCCATAAAGCGCGCAATCTTCGCGCCATTCTCGCGGCTGATGACGAGCGGCAGCAACAGCAGTGGCCGGTCGTTCGCGTCGGAGACGATGACGATGAAGGGCAATGCGCCTTCATGCTTGCCGATGGTCTGCTGCCAGGTGTTGAGAAGCTCGAAGCGCTGATAGGGCGTAAAGAGAAAGTCGGGCCCCTCGAACGCGCGCCAGCGGGGTTCGGCCTCGGTCATATCCCGGATAACGTCGACGCGCGCGACGCGGCTTGAACCGGAGTTTGCCTGCGAATGCGCGCCGGGGCCGTGAAGTGCTTCAGCCATGGTCATCGGAAGACCTGAATTCCTGGGCATTTTGAGATTTACGGCTTTGGCGGGACCTTATTCAAAGAAATGTCAACAAAGAGTAATGACAATGCCGGAGCGGGGCCGGTGTTGCCGCGCGCGAGAGGCGACGACGTGCTGTTTCGGAGAGGCATCTTGGCGGATGTGGCGCTGGAATTCGCGTATTTCAGCGGCATGACCCATATCTTCGAGCGACGGACCGGCGGATCTGGCGTCATCCTCAAATTCGCGCATGTCCGGCCCCGGCGTGGCGATCCGTTTCAGCCGTTGCGATGGCAGAACGTCACTCCCGAATTTCTCGACAATGCGATTTCCGCGCTGAAGCGCTGGAATCTCGATTTTCTCTCCATCGGTGACGTAGCCGAACGCGTGCAGCAGGCGTCTGTCGCGCGCCGCTTCGTCTGCCTGACATTCGATGGCGGCCACCGCGATTTCATGACGTTCGCCTATCCCGTACTGTCGCGTCACCGCGTGCCGTTCGCGCTGTACGTTCCGACCGGCTTTGTCGACGGCATCGGCAAGGCGTGGTGGCTGGCGCTGGAGCAGGTCATCGCGCGCAACGACCGCATCGGCCTCGTGATGAACCGTGCCGAAACGCATTTCTTTGCCGCAAGTGTCGCCGAGAAATATGAACTTTACGATGTGCTTCATGCATGGATGATGACGCTGCCGCCGGCCGACGTCGCTGCCGCAATCGGCGACCTGTGCACGCGTTATGGCGTTGACCTCGGCGCAGTCTCGCGGGACATCACCATGAGCTGGCAGGACCTCGCCAAGCTGGCGCGAGATCCGCAAGCGACAATCGGAAGCGCGACCGTCAATTATCCAAACCTTGCGCACGCCAAGGGCACCAGCGCGTTGCGGGAAATGACCATGGGACGGACGGTGATGGAGACAGCACTGGATGGTCCGTGCCGCCACTTCGCTTATCCATTTGGCGAACGGGGCACCTTTGGACCCCGCGAAATGCTGTTGGCGCGGGAGGCGGGATTTTACAGCGCGGTATCCGCCACCGCCGGCGTGGTCAGGTCCGACGGCTCGTCCGATCCGATGGCGCTGCCACGCATTGTTTGGGACGGACGACGGCAATCGATGCGCGCGCTGCGTGTGATTATTTCCGGTCTCACGGTCCGGAAAGAGAAGCGTCGCGAGACGGAACCCGCCGTGAATTACGGCTGAGGATCGGGCCGCGACATCCATGCGATGATCGGCATCGCGGGCAATACCCAGCCGAGGCCCGCCACCACGTAGAATATCGCCTGGGCGAGCTTCGACCCCGCGAGCAGAGGCGTTTGGGCAAGCGCCATGCCTGTGAGCGACCAGACTATGACGAGCGCCAGAAGGCCGAGCGTCCCGATGAATTTTCGTGTGCGGATATTCATAACAGAATTGTGCTGATGGCCATGGCAGCGCGGCTTGCGCGGAAAAGTGCGGGGACTATAAGGACCGCGCGAATTCATTCAAGGCTGCATTTCGGATCATGACGCCCGTTGCGACCGACCAATCGACATACGCCGCAGGGATGCGGAGCGTCCGCGCGTGGCTGATCGTCGTCGCGGCTCTCGTTGTCTGCACGCTGATCGTCGGCGGCGCGACACGTTTGACCGAATCCGGACTTTCCATCGTCGAGTGGAAGCCGGTTACCGGCACCATCCCGCCGCTGACGGAGGCTGCGTGGGCAAAGCAGTTCGAAGCCTACAAGGCCATCCCACAATATCGCGAAATGAATCGCGGCATGAGCTTGTCCGAGTTCAAGACCATCTTCTGGTGGGAATGGGCTCATCGGTTGCTCGGCCGGTTGATCGGCGCGGTGTTTCTGCTGCCGTTCTTGTGGTTCCTGTGGCGCGGATTTCTGTCGCCCGAACTCAAGCGCAGATTGTGGATCATCTTCATGCTTGGCGGCGCGCAGGGCGCGGTGGGGTGGTGGATGGTGACGTCCGGTCTCACTGAGCGGGTGTCGGTCTCACAATACCGGCTCGCCATCCATTTCATGCTGGCGCTGGTTATCTTTTCGACGATTGTCTGGACCCTGCGGCGTCTTCAGCATGCTCCGCCATCTGCCGCCTCGTTGCGCGTGAAAATCACGGGCCGGGTTATGCTGGCGGTGGTGTTCCTGCAACTCTATTTCGGGGCGCTGGTCGCCGGGTTGCGCGCGGGCCGCGTGTTCAACACCTGGCCGATGATCGACGGCGCGTTCTTTCCCACCGCCGCACGGCTGTTTTTCGAAGAGCCCTGGTGGCGGAATTTCTTCGACAACACGCTGACGGTTCAGTTCAGCCACCGGATGATCGCCTACACCCTCGTGGTTCTGGCAGTCGTCCACGCCATCGACGCAATTCGTTCCCGGGCCAATCCAGCGGTCGTCTCGGGAGCGGTCTGGATCGTGGCCGTAATGGTCGTACAGGTCGCCATCGGCATCCTGACGTTGCTGAATCAAGTCCCGATCGACCTCGGGCTGGCTCATCAGGCGGTTGCGATTGTCCTACTCATGCTGACGCTATTTCAGGTCGAGCGGCTGGGCCGGTCACTTCCGGAAACGACGCCCGCCAAGCTCCGTCTCGTCGGCGAAGGCGGCTGAATCGAACTATTCTAAAATGGCTTGAGTACAAGTAAGTGCCGATTATGAGGCATTTCCTCGATCTTCATGCCTGATCACGTTTTGGTGCAGGCCAGGTGCACTTTAACTTCGATTTGCGCCGCGATAGAACGAAGCCCTCCAAGGTTTGTCACAAGGTCCTCCATGTCCAACGCATTCGTCCAGGCCGCCGTCATTCTGCTGCGCGAAGGACTGGAAGCCATGCTCGTGATCGCGGCGCTCGCGGGCTATCTCCGGAAAGTCGGAGGTGCGCATCGCGTGACCGCGCTTTATGCCGGCGCGCTAGCGGCGATCGGCGCCAGCATTATCGCGGCGTGGCTGTTCGCGGTTCTCAATTCAGGCAAGCATAATGATATCTTCGAAGGCGTCGTCATCCTCTTTGCGGCGGCTCTGATGCTCTACGTCAGCGGCTGGCTCATGGTGAAGCAGGACCCGCGGGGCTGGCAGGACTATCTGGCAAACAAAGCCGACAATGCGCTCGCGCAGGAGACGGCATGGGCCGTGGGCGCGCTGGCCTTCTTCGCGGTGTTTCGCGAAGGCGCTGAGACCGTACTTTTCATCAACGCGCTGGCCGTGACCGAAGGTGGCTGGAGTCTCGGACTGTTCGCGGGTCTGGCCGCGGCAACAGTGGGCCTCGCGGTACTGTTCTATTTCATCAATCTGATCGCGCGGAAGATTCCGCTGCGCCCGCTGTTCATCATCACCTCGGCGTTCCTGTTCGCGATGGGCATCAAGTTCATCGGCGAAGCGATGCAGGAATTTCAGGAACAGAACCTTGTGTCTTTCACGGAGTTAAAGAGTTTCGGCTGGCTGCATTCCCTCGGGCTCAACTCAACGCTTGAGGCGCTGTCAGCGCAGTTTCTGGTGATCCTGTTCGCGCTTGCGACGTTCTCGATCGTCCAGCGCAATGCCCGGCTGGTCCGCGAAGACAAGGCGAAAGCCGCCATGGAGACAGCAAAGACCTGAATTTTTAAAAAGTATTTTGCTCTCTCTAAAATTTAAGAACGCGGCGCCATGCCCGGCGCCGCGTTCTGTATTTCAGAGGCTAATAATTACTCCTTCAGAGCCTGATCGAGATCAGCGATCAGGTCTTCCTTGTCTTCAAGACCGACCGACAAGCGCACCACATCGACACCGGCGCCGGCCAGCGCCTTCTGCGCGTCGTCGAGCTGGCTGTGCGTGGTCGAGGCTGGATGGATGATCAGCGAGCGCGTGTCGCCGACATTGGCTAGATGCGAGAACAGCTTCACATTCGAGACAAGGCTGATGCCTGCGTCGTATCCGCCCTTGAGGCCGAACGTGAACACTGCGCCCGCGCCCTTCGGCGAGTATTTGCGCGCGAGGTTGTGATAACGGTCACCGGGCAATCCGGCATAGTTCACCCACGCCACGGCAGGATTGGCGGATAGCCACTCCGCCACCGCCTTGGCGTTGTCCGAATGCTTTTGCACGCGAAGCCCGAGGGTTTCGATTCCGGTCAGGATCAGGAATGCATTGAACGGCGACAGCGCGGGACCGAGATCGCGCAGGCCAAGGACACGCGCGGCGATGGCGAACGCGAAGTTGCCGAAGGTCTCCTGTAGTTTGATGCCGTGATATTCCGGGCGCGGTTCACTGAGTACCGGATAACGCCCGCTTTTCGACCAGTCGAACGTGCCGGCATCGACGATGATGCCGCCGATGGAATTGCCGTGGCCGCCGAGAAATTTCGTCAGCGAGTGAACGACGATGTCCGCGCCGTGGTCGATCGGCTTGATGAGGTAAGGCGAGGCCAGCGTGTTATCGACGATCAGCGGAACACCCGCCTTGCGCGCGATAGCCGCGATGGCTTCGATGTCGGTAATGGTCCCGCCCGGATTTGCAATGGACTCGATGAAGATTGCCTTGGTCTTCGGCGTCACCGCTTTCTCGAAAGTCGAAACGTCGTCGGAGTCGGCCCAGACCACGTTCCAGCCGAAGCTCTTGAAGGCATGGTTGAACTGGTTGATCGAGCCGCCATAGAGCCTGCGAGCCGCGATGAACTCGTCGCCCGGTTGCAGCAGGGCCTGGAACACGACCACCTGCGCCGCGTGCCCTGATGCGACGGCAACCGCCGCGGTGCCGCCTTCAAGCGCAGCGACGCGCTCCTCAAGTACGGCATTCGTCGGGTTGCCGATGCGGGTGTAGATGTTGCCGAACGCCTGCAGGCCGAACAGCGAGGCGGCATGATCGGCGTCGTTGAAGACGAACGAGGTGGTCTGATAGATCGGCGTTGCGCGCGCCCCCGTCGTCGGGTCCGGCTGCGCACCGGCGTGAATGGAGAGCGTGGCGAAGCCGGGCAGTCTTTCCGTCATGAGATGTCCTTTTGAGAGCCGCGAACGGGCGTGAGAAAGAATATGCTGCGGGCGGATGCTGTCGCCGTCAAGGCGCCAGCGGCTAACGGCGAAAACTGGCAACGAACCTGACGCATTACGTCGCCAGTTTGAACGATTGTTCTGCCGCGCGCCGTATTTAGGGCAGGTCGTTCTTGTCCTTCGCGGCCCGGTCGGCCGCCGCCGTTGCACCGCCTCCGACGCTGCTGCGATTCAATGACAGCCGCATGTTGCTTGTGGGGATCGGCGCGCGCTTGGAACTGAGCGTGCGCGAGTTGACGCCCAGCCATTGAATTTCCGACGTCAGCCTCGCGTATTCGATTTTCGGGCAGCGGTTCATCACCACCTTGATGCCGGCGGCTTCGGCTTTTGCTGCCGCTGCGTCGTGACGGACGCCTAACTGCATCCAGATCACTTTCGGCAGCACGGGCAGGGCGAGCGCTTCATCGACGATCGCCATCGCGCGATCAGAATTGCGGAACACATCCACCATATCAAAGGGACGTCCGATGTCCTTGAGGGAGCCGACGAACGGCTTGCCGACGAGGCTTTTGCCGACCTGACCCGGATTGATCGGGATCATGTCATAGCCGCGCTCGGCGAGATATTTGAAAGCAAAGTAGCTCGGCCGCACATTGACCGGCGATGCGCCGACCATGGCGATCGATTTCACGCTGGTCAGGATGCCGCGAATATAGCTGTCGTCATAGGCGTCGTGGTTCATTGTGATTGTTTCTGTATCCTGAGCCGGTGCGTTACCGGTCTTCCCATTTTGGGGCGCGTTTTTCAATGAAGGCGCCGATGCCTTCCTGCGCGTCGCGCGCCATCATGTTCTCGGTCATGACTTGCGCGGCATAGGTATAGGCATCCGCGAGCTTCATTTCGGCCTGCCGGTAGAACGCTTCCTTGCCGATCTTCAGCGTGTAGGCCGATTTCAGCGCGATCTGCTTCGCGAGACCGATGGCGGCGCTTCGCTCCGTTGCCGCCGGAACCACGCTGTTGACAAGGCCGAGTTCGCGCGCGCGATCAGCGGAGATATGGTCGCCGGTAAGCAGCATATGCATGGCGTGTTTGCGCGGAACGTTGCGCGACAGTGCGACCATTGGCGTGGAACAGAACAGGCCGATATCGATGCCCGGCGTGCCGAAGGTCGCTTTGTCCGACGCGACCGCAAGATCGCAGGTCGCGACCAGTTGGCATCCAGCGGCCGTCGCAACGCCTTGCACGGCGGCGACAACGGGCTTCGGCAAATGCACGATGGCCTGCATCATGTTGCTGCAGGACGTCATCATATGCGCGAAGTAGGCGCGGCCCTTGTCAGCGTCGGCGCGCCGCGCGGTCAATTCCTTTAGATCGTGACCGGACGAATAGGCGGGTCCGTTTGCCGCGATGACGACCGCGCGAACGGATTTGTCGTTCCGAACCGAATCGAGCGCTTCGTGGAGCGCTACGATCATCGATTCCGACAGCGCGTTGCGTGTCGCGGGTGAATCGAGCGTGAGCACGGCGATGCCGTCGATAGTCTCGCGCAAGAGCGGCGATGGTGTACGAGATGTTTGAGGTGTCATGCGTTTCCGAAGGCTCAGATACGAGTTTCCAAATAGAGCTTCGTTGGGCTCGTTATTGTCCTCACCCTAGGATACAAAACCGTCATATACGAGGGCAGGGCAGGACATAGGTTTCATGAATAAGCCGAAGATGACCGTGGCAGAACTCGAGGCCTTTCTCCATCGGGAGTTTCCGCAGGCCTTCGCCAGCGGAGAAATCCTCATCGAGAGCGCCGACGGTGCGACCTGCCTGCTGCGTCAGCCCTACAGCGAGCGGATGCTGCGTCCCGGCGGAACAGTCTCCGGGCCGACGCTGATGGCTTTGGCGGACTTCGCGATGTACGTGGTGCTGCTCTCGGCCATCGGTCCTGTCGGGCTCTCGGTCACCGCGAGCCTGAACATCAATTTTCTGCGCAAGGGACAGCCGGGCCAGGATGTCTTGGCGGCGGCCAAGCTTTTGAAACTCGGCAAGCGGCTCGCCGTGGGAGAAGTGAACCTGTTATCAGGGACTTCGCCCGATCCGATTGCCCACGTGACCTCGACTTACTCCATTCCGGACATTCGCTAATTTCTATGGTATTAAGATACCATATTTGTAAGTCGTTGTTATGGCTTTGATATTTTGTGCTATTTAGCATTGACGCGCGCGGGCCGGTTATCTAGAACCGCGCCAGTTTGGCGATTGCGCCGAACGTACAATTTCACGGATTCCCTCACATGAAGACGTTTTCGGCAAAGCCAGCCGAGGTCAACAAGAAGTGGATACTGATCGACGCCAAGGGTCTGGTCGTCGGTCGTCTTGCCACCTTGGTCGCCATGCGTTTGCGCGGCAAGCACCTCCCGACCTACACCCCCCACGTCGATTGCGGTGACAACGTCATCATCATCAACGCGGCTCAGGTTGTTCTCACCGGACGCAAGCGTGAGAACAAGGTTTACTACAACCACACCGGTTTCATCGGCGGCATCAAGGAACGCACTGCGAAGTCGATCCTCGAAGGTCGTTTTCCGGAGCGCGTCGTCGAGAAGGCTATCGAGCGCATGATCCCGCGCGGTCCGCTTGGCCGCGTTCAAATGGGCAACCTCCGCGTTTATGGCGGCGCCGAGCATCCGCATGAAGCGCAGCAGCCGGAAACCCTGGATGTCGCATCGATGAATCGCAAGAACATGAGGGCCGCATAATGTCGGATACCATGCAGTCCCTCGATCAGCTCGCGTCGCTGAAGACCGCGGCGCCGGACGCTCCGAAGTACGAGAAGAAGGTCGACAAGCAGGGCCGCGCCTATGCAACCGGCAAGCGCAAGGACGCGGTTGCCCGCGTCTGGATCAAGCCCGGCTCCGGCAAGGTCACCGTCAACACCCGTGAAGTCGAAGTGTACTTCGCGCGTCCTGTGCTGCGCATGATGATCCAGCAGCCGATCGTCGCTGCCGCCCGTCAGGGCCAGTACGATGTGGTGTGCACGGTCGCTGGCGGTGGACTTTCGGGTCAGGCCGGCGCGGTGCGTCACGGCATCTCGAAGGCGCTGACCAACTTCGAACCGGATCTGCGCGGCGTTCTGAAGAAGGGTGGCTTCCTGACTCGCGACTCGCGCGTCGTCGAGCGCAAGAAGTACGGCAAGGCAAAAGCCCGTCGGTCCTTCCAGTTCTCGAAGCGTTAAGCGCTTCGTTCAAATTGTCCGCAGTTGCCGGACTTGCGATCAAAAGGGCGCCTTCGGGCGCCCTTTTTTGTTGTTCCATATTGCTGTCAAATTGCAGCGATTTTTCCCGAAAATTTTGTGACCGCCGCAAACGGAGTGCCAAGACACCGCTGCTAGCCTTCACGGTGGCTGAGGGGGCTATTCCGGCTCCGTCTATTTAAGCGCTGCATAGAAAATGCCCGCTGGCACACATTTGTCTTTGGATATTTCCACGCTTTACCTCGTGGCGACGCTGGCGGCGGCGCTGCTCGGCGCGATGCTGCTGTTCTTCTGGCGTCATGAGAAGATCGCAGCGCTCGGCTGGTGGGGGGCGGCTTATATTCTTGGCGCTGCCTCGGTGGCGTTGTGGACCGTCGGCGGGCCCGAACTGGGCTGGGAGTTGTCACTTGCTGTAAATGCGGTCGGATTTATCGCCTGCGGCCTGGTCTGGGACGCGGCGCGGGTGTTTCACGGCCGCGCGGCCAACTGGATCGGCGTGATCGCCGGACCGGCGCTCTGGATCGCGGCGGTGATCTGGTTCGACCCGATCGATCCCGAAATGCGGATGCTGCTCGGCGCGGCCATCGTCGCGGCCTATGCGGCACTGACCGCCGGCGAGCTTTGGCGCGAACGGCGCAAGAGCCTGCGCGCGCGCTGGCCAGCGATCTTCGTGCCGCTGATGCATGGCGCCGTGCTCATGCTGCCCATCGTGCTCGGAGACATGTTCCGCTCCGGTAATGCAGCGAGCATGGGGCAGATCTGGATCGCGGCGTTCGCCGCCGAACTCGTGCTCTACGCCATCGGCACAGTGTTCATCATCTTCATGCTGGTCTCCGAGCGGACGGTGAGCGCACACAAGACAGCGGCCTCGGTCGATCCGCTGACAGGGCTGTTGAACCGGCGCGGCTTTAGCGAGGCCACGTCGCGCATGATCGAGCGCGAGGCCAAGGCGGGGCGTCCCATTACCGTGATGATTTTCGACATCGATCACTTCAAGTCGGTCAACGACCGCTTCGGCCATGCCGCCGGCGACGACGTCCTGCAAGTCTTCTCCAATATCGTCGTCAGTTCCCTGCGCATCACCGACCTTATCGGGCGGGTCGGCGGCGAGGAGTTCGCGGCGCTGCTGCCTTGTTCGGTGGAGGAAGCGGTACTCGCGGCCGAGCGCGTGCGCGAGGCGTTCGAGGCGTCGGGCGTTGCGGTCGACGATGCGCCGCTGGAAACCACCGTTAGCATCGGCGTTGCCGGCGGTCCGGCGAAAACAGAGCTCGAAGTGCTGATGGCGTCGGCCGACACCGCGCTCTATCAGGCCAAGCGCGCGGGCCGCAACCGCGTGGAAGTCGCGGTGGAGCAGCCGCTGTCGCTCGCGAGCAGCCGCCGTAATCAGGTTGGCGGCAACGCGTCGCAACCGGACGTGACGTCCGCGATGCGCGCACCTGAAGAGGCGCACGCCTGAACCTGCGCTAACCATCTGTTTACCATGCGCGTCCTACCATGCGGCATGATCACCGCACGCAGCCCCGATTCACAATCCGATCTCACGGCACTTGAGGCCGACGTCGTCTCCGCGCGCACGGGCTTTGCCTGCATGTTCTCGACCTCCGACGAATATGAGCACGCCTTGATCGCCGCGCGCCGTGCCGAAGGCCGTTACGGCTCGCCGTTCGACTGGCAGCCGGTCGTTCTCGCGGGCTGCGCGCTTGGGCTATTGGGCGTATTTCTGACGGCGATCTGAGAAGCGCGCCGGTTCGCGTTCGACCGAAGGGTGCCGCAAGGCGCCCTTTTTCTTTTCCGGCTGTTGTTTTTGCGCTAGAGCCCTTTGGCACGAACGAAAGAGCGCATGACCGGATCATGCGCCGGAAAAAGGGGCATAACGCCATGATTACCGAAATTGCACAGATCGAAATCAAGCCGGGCAGCGAAAAGGACTTCGAGGCGGCGATCGCCAAGGCGCAGCCGATCTTCAAGCGCTGCAAGGGCTGGAAGAGTTTTGAACTGCATCGCTCGATCGAGAAGCCGTCGCGCTACCGGCTGCATATCAAATGGGAAACGCTGGAAAATCACACCGTCGATTTTCGCGAATCCGCCAACTTCACGGAATGGCGCGCGCTGGTGGGGCCGCATTTTGCGTCGCCGCCGGAGGTGGAACACACCAACACGGTGACGAACTTCTGAGATCACCGGAACGAATGGAAAGGCGCCTGAGACGGCGCCTTTTTTGTGTCTCACGCCATCTTGAATTCCGGCTCGCGTTCCTCGCCGTCTTCGCGCAGATACGTGATGACGACCTTGACGATGGCCATCAGCGGCAGCGCCAGCGCCAGTCCCCACAGCCCGAACACGACGCCGAGCAGGATCTGGAACGCGAACAGCGTCGCGGGCGGAATATCCAGCGCCTGACGCTGGATGATCGGCGTCAGGATGTAGCTTTCGAGCGCGTGGACGCCGAGGAACAGCACGAACGCACTGGCCGCAGCGACCCATCCGGAGGCGAGACTCGCCAGCACGATGATCAGCCCGCCCATCAGCGCGCCGACCGTCGGAATGAAGGCCAGCAATCCGGCCTGAATGCCGAGGATGAACGAACTGTCGATGCCGATGATCGAAAGACCAATCCAGGTCACGAGGAACACCGCGGCCATCGTGATCATCTGCGCAATCAGCCAGCGCTCCAGCGTATCGCTGATGCGGTCGACCACGACGGTGACGCTGGCGCGGTGACGCTTCGGCGCCAGCGCGAGCAGGCCCTTGCGGTAGACGCTGGGCTGCGCCGCGAATGACAGGCCGAGGAACAGCACGATGAAGAAGTTGCCGACGGCGCTGACGGTGCCGAGCAGCAGCTTCAGGGTCTGGCTGACGATGGCGCCGCCGCCGGAGGCGAGCGCGCCGGCGCTGGGCAGGTTCTTCGGCAAGCCCGGAGGGGTCGGCGCTGTCGTTGCCGGCGCGTCGGTGGAGGCGGCCGGAGTTACCGTCGCGGGACTGCCGAGTTCGAGATAGCTGGTGTCGACGCCATGTTGCTCGAGAAAGGTCTTCACGGTCACGATCTGCGACTTGAGGGTATTGCTCAGGACCGTCGCCTGCCGCGCGATGGTCGCGCCGCCGAGAAACACGACACCCGACAGGAGCCCCGCGAGCACCACGCAAACCAGCGCAAGGCGGAGCGCGTGCGGGCCGCCCATGACTTTTTCCAGAAGATGCGTCATCGCGGTGAGGGCGACGCCGAGCAGAATGCCCGCGAACACCAGGAACAGCGTGGCCGCGTAATACCATGCGAACAGCACGAAGATGGCGAATGTGACAATGCCGATGCCGCCCACCGCGATCGACCATGCGAGATCGCCGCGGCTTTGAACTCTGGTCTCGATGGGGCCTGTCACGTCTGTCCTCCGAAGCGGGTTGCAACACTCTTTCCCGAAACGCGGCGGCGGATCAAGCCAAGAACCCATGAAGAACCCATGACGCCGTCATCCCGCGCGCCAATGGCGCAGGGTGTGCTTTTTCGTTTCTCGCCCCGCAGCGAGGGGCATGGAGCGCCGTAAGGCGCACCTTTGTCTTGTTTCGCTCCCGGCATCGCTTGCGACACGATGTGGTCCGGAAGCGCATCGCCTCACGGCGCTCCACTGCGGCGATTTTGGGCGAGAGGACCGTACTTCCGGGACAGGACGGACGCGGTGCGTTCTGATCCGGCGGGATTTCCCCGCCTTCATCCTGTCCGCGTCCAGCCGCGAACGGCAGAGCCCCATAGTGAGCCCGGACGGTGACCCCGCAGGCAGCTTGCGCCGGCTGCGTTTATCGCGCCTCCCGAGCGTGTGTTTGCGAAATACACGTGCAGGCGCCGCATCCTGCTCCGCTTCAAAGCGCCCTCGAGAAGCGCCCCTCACGAACAGGACGTGCCGAACATAAAAGAGGTTCAGGGCGCGGGGATTTGTGTCCCCATCACGAAATGTTTCGGGCTCATTCAGAGTCTCTCCACGTCGTCCCCGCGAAAGCGGGGACCCATACTCCCTGAGTTCTCGATTGAGGGAGATGCTGGAGCGGTCGTCTTGCCATCACCACGGCGCTCGGTGGTTATGGGTCCCCGCTTTCGCGGGGACGACATCGAGTGTGTGGCACTGTCATTCCGGGTCTGCGCCAAGAGCGCATCCCGGAATGACGGGTGAGAAATCGCTCGCGCTCTACGCCGACTTTGCCTTGCGGCCGTCCTGGATCGCGCGCCAGACTTTCTCCGACGTGAGCGGCATGTCGATCTGCGTCACGCCTTCATCGGACAACGCATCCAGCACCGCGTTGACGATGCTGGCGAGGCTGCCGGCGCAGCCCGCTTCGCCGCAGCCCTTGGTGCCGAGCGGGTTCGAGGTCGCAGGCGAGGGGTGATCGCCGATGGTCATCGGCGGAACATCGCCCGCACGCGGCATGGCGTAATCCATGAACGATCCCGTCACCGGCTGGCCGTTGTCGTCATAGGTGACGCATTCCATCAACGCCTGGCCGATGCCCTGCGCGACGCCGCCGTGAATCTGTCCGGCGACGATCATCGGATTGACCACGGTGCCGAAATCGTTGACGCCGGTATAGCGCACGATATGCACGACGCCGGTGTCCGGATCGATTTCAACCTCGGCGACGTGGCAGCCGTTCGGAAAGGTCGAGGGGATGTTCTGCGCAGTGTGATCGACATCGAGCGAGGACGGTGTGCCTTCGGGCATCTTCGAATCTCGCAGCTTTGCGGCAAGCTCCATGATGCCGATGCTGCGGTCGGTGCCGGTGATGGTGAAGCGTCCGTTCGCGAACTCGATATCGCCAACCGAGGCTTCGAGCGCATGAGCCGCGGCCTGTTTGCCCTTTTCGATCACGAGCTTGGAGGCTTCCACAATCGCGGTGCCGCTCGCAGTGATCGAGCGGGAGCCGCCGGTGCCGTTGCCGGTGTGGACGACATCGCTGTCGCCCTGCGTCAGCTTGATGGCGTCGAACGGCACGCCGAGTTGTGCCGCAAGCACCTGTGCGTAAGGCGTCGCGTGGCCCTGGCCGTAATCCAGCGTGCCGGTGATGAGTCGCACCGTCCCGTCGGCTTCGAACACGATCTTGCCGAGTTCGGCGCTGGGAGGTGCCGTGATTTCGAGATAGGAGCCGACGGCGATGCCGCGCAGCTTGCCGTGCTTGCGGCTCTCCTTCTTTCGTTTGGCGAAGCCTGCGAGATCGGCCTGTTCCAGCGCCTTGTTGAACACGCCGGGAAAGTCGCCGCTGTCATAGGTGAAGCCGTTCGCGGCGGCGTAGGGGATGTGCGACGGCTTGATGAAGTTGCGCTTGCGCATCGCCAGCCGGTCGATGCCCATTTCATCGGCGGCGCGGTCGATCAGCCGCTCCATGAAGTAGTTGGCCTCGGGCCGTCCCGCGCCGCGATAGGCGCCCATCAGCGTGGTGTTGGTCAGCACGCACTTGATATCGACGCCGATCAGCGGCATCCGGTAGACGCTGTTGATGTTCTTGGCGATGTTGAGCGACAGCGGCAGCGGAGCGACGCCGGTGATGTAGGCGCCGAGGTTGCCGGTGCCCTTGACGCGCACGCCGAGGAATGCGCCGTCGGAGGCAAGCGCGAGCTCGCATTCGACATTCTGCGCGCGTCCGTGGCTGTCCGACAGAAAGCTCGTGGAGCGCTCGTCGGTCCATTTCACCGGGCGGCCGAGTTCTCTGGCCGCGTGCAGGATGCAGATATATTCGGGATAGTTGGTGTTCTTCATGCCGAACGATCCGCCGACATGATGCGTCAGAAGGTGAACCTTGTCGTTCGGCACGTTGAGCGTTTTCGCGAGCGATAGGCGATTGCCCGCAACGCCCTGCGTCGGAACCTCGATGGTGAAGCGCTGTGTTTTTTTGTCGTAGCTCGCAAGCGCCGCGCGCGGCTCCATCGCGACCACGGCAAGGCGAGTGTTGACGATGTCGAGGCGTGTGACATGCGCCGCCCTCGCGAACGCGGCATCGAGTGCTGCGTCGTCGCCGGAATGATAATCCAGCGCGACATTATTCGGGATGCTGTCATAGAGTTGCGGCGCGCCGGGCTTCACGGCGTCGTCCGCGCTGGTGACTGACGGCAGCGGCGCGATATCGACGGCGACGGCTTCGCCGGCTTCGCGCGCCTGCGCCAATGTTTCGGCCACCACGAAGGCCACCGGATCGCCGACGAAGCGCACCTTGTCGGTCATCAGCGGCATGCGGTTGGTTTGCAGCAGCGGAGAGCCGTCGCGGCTTTTCATCGGCAGGCCGCAGGTGAAAGGATTGTAGCCGGCGGCGGCGAGTTCCTTCCCGGTCCAGACGCCGAGTACGCCCGGCATCGCCCGTGCGGCTTCTACATCGATGCCCTTGATGACGCCGTGGGCGTGGCTGCTGCGCACGATCCAGGCATACGCCTGACCCGGAAGGTTGATGTCGTCGGTGTAGGTTCCCTTGCCCCGCACCAGCGTGTCGTCTTCCTTGCGCCGGACCGGCTGTCCGACGCCGAATTTTTGCAGTGCGACATCGCTTTCGGAGGCAAGCCGGGAGGGGTGATTGAGCATGAAAAATCCGCTGAAATCGGGGTCCGGCGGCGGAAAATCGCCTCGGACACGCGCGATCGGCCGCGCGTATGGGGTGGTGTTAAACTTAAGGTGGCTGAATCGGGGCCACAAGGCGCGATTGGGTATGCTTCGGTTGCGCCGCGCACGCACGCTGTTAGACTTTATTGAACAGGAATTGCCGTGGTGCGGGAATATGCGCCACAGGGATGGAATTTTGCATGAACGAGAATGTGCGGCTGCAAGACGGCCCTGAGCCGTATGTCAGCCCGCCAGCATCGGCCACGGGAGAGGCGCTTGGCCGCGGCGAAAGCCGTGTCCACGGGCTGCCCGCTGCCTATGCCGCTCTCGATCTCGGAACCAATAACTGCCGCCTCCTGATCGCCCGCGTGTCCAACGACGGGTTCCGCGTGATCGACTCGTTCTCACGCATCATCCGGCTGGGTGAGGGCATCTCGACCACCGGCCGCATCAGCGATGCCGCGATTTCGCGCGCGGTGGGCGCTCTCAGCGTGTGCGGCGACAAGATCCGCGCCAAGGGCGCGAAGCGTCTGCGCACCATCGCGACCGAGGCGTGCCGCGCTGCGGACAACGCGGACGCCTTTCTCGACCTGATCGCGCGTGAGACCGGCATCAATCTCGAAATCATCGATCGCGAAACCGAATCGTCGCTGGCGGTGATCGGTTGTTCGCCGCTGCTCGATCCACGCGCCAAGGGCGCGATCCTGTTCGACATCGGGGGCGGATCCACCGAAGTCGTGCGGATCGAACGTCCGGCCGGCTGTCCGGATGCGCCGCCGGTGAAAGGGCCGTGGACGTCGCTGCCGCTCGGCGTGGTCACGCTGGCTGAGCGTTTCGGCGGCGCCCATGTGACGCGCGAGTCCTATGGCGCGATGGTCGATGAGGTCGCAGGCCATCTCGCGCCGTTCGCAGCACAGAACGGTCACGACCTCTCGGACATGCATCTGCTCGGAACCTCGGGGACCGTGACGACCGTGGCCGGCATCCATCTCGGCCTCGCGCATTACGACCGGCGCAAGGTGGACGGCCTCTGGATGAACGATGCCGAAATGGATCGCGCCATCGCACGGCTGCTCGACATGACCTATGAAGAGCGTGCGCGGAATGCCTGCATCGGTGTCGAGCGGGCCGATCTTGTCCTCGCCGGTTGCGCCATTCTCGACGCCATTCGCGCGGCGTTCCCGTTGCCGCGCCTGCGGGTCGCGGACCGCGGCCTGCGCGAGGGCATGCTGGTCGAGATGATGCGCGCCGACGGCGCGATTCAGGCCTGCTGAACCTCATCTGATGCCGTGACGGCGCGGCGGAAACGTCGTAAGGGGTGCGTGAGCGCGCTCCCCTGCTGGCGCTATTGAAGGATTGGGATGGCGAAAGACACCACCGGCCGGCTGCATGTCACAGTGAAGAGCGGCGGCAAGCGCAAGCTGTCGTCGAAACTCTGGCTGGAACGTCAGTTGAACGACCCTTACGTCGTGCAGGCCAAGCGCGACGGCTTCCGCTCGCGTGCGGCTTACAAGCTGCGTGAGATCGACGACAAGCAGCGCTTCCTCAAGCAGGGACAGGTCGTGGTCGATCTCGGCGCGGCGCCCGGTGGATGGAGCCAGATCGCGGCCAAGCGCGTCGGCTCGGTCGAGGGCAGGGGCAAGGTCGTCGCCATCGATCTGCTGGAAATGCCGGAACTGCCGGGCGTGATGTTCGCGCAGATGGATTTTCTCGACGACCGCGCCCCGGACAAGCTGCGCGCCATGATCGGCGGCGGCGCGGACGTCGTGATGTCGGACATGGCGGCGAATACCACCGGTCACCGCAAGACGGATCAGTTGCGGATCATCGGCCTGGTCGAGAGCGCCGCCGCGTTCGCCTGCGAAATTCTCAATCCGGGCGGCACATTTCTGGCGAAGGTTTTCCAGAGCGGCGCGGAAGCGGAATTGCTGACGCAGCTCAAGCGTGACTTTGCGACCGTGAAGCACGTCAAGCCCGCCGCCAGCAGGCAGGATTCGTCGGAGCGCTATGTTCTGGCACTCGGGTTTCGTGGTGGCAGCGACAGAGCGTGAGCAGACGGCCATGGTTTGCTATCTGCTGTCCGGGACAAGTGGTAAATTCCGCTCGGGAATCAGGCGGGGCGGATGCCGAACCTCGAACGGCGAATAGTTTCGGTCGATGCTCTGCGCGGGGTTGCGGCGCTCGCAGTCGTATTCTGGCACTGGCAGCATTTCTGGCCGCGCGGCGCCGTCACGGATGATCTGCTTCCGGCTTTTTCGCTGTTCTGGCCGTTCTACAAATACGGCTACCTTGGCGTCGATCTGTTCTTTTGCATCAGCGGATTCGTGTTCTTCACGATCTACGCGGACCAGGTGGCGTCCGGATCGGTGTCGTCAATCAGGTTCGCAATTCTGCGATTTTCGAGGCTTTATCCGCTTCACTTCGTGACGCTGATTGCGGTCGCGGTTCTTCAATCCGTTTATTATTCAAGCCAGTCGCATTTTTTCGTCTACACCGAGAACACTCCGACACATTTTTTGCTTCAGCTTTTTCTGGCCTCGAACTGGTTCTCGTCAACGGGTTCGTTTAACGGGCCGATCTGGTCCGTTTCGATCGAGGTCCTGCTTTATGTATCTTTCTTCTGTGTCGCGAAGTTTCGCCTGACGCATCCCTTCTTTCTGGCCGCTCTTTCTATCGCTGGGTTCCTTCTGATGGATTTCAACGGTTTCCTGGGCCGCGGCCTGTTTTCCTTTTATCTCGGATGTCTTTGCGCAATCACCGTCCGGCAATTATCGGCTGGGCGTCCATTGTCGCTGGTCGTTTTTGTCGCGCTTGCTGCCGTGCCTTGTTTTGCATTGCTGTGGGACAGACAGGCGCTTGCTTCGGCATCGGTCGATGCACTGATGGTCGTCGTTGTCTTTCCGGTACTGGTCATCGTGCTCGCGCTCTCCGACGACGCATTGACGCCGGTTACGCGCCGGCTGCGCTGGCTCGGCGATATTTCCTATTCGTCGTATTTACTTCACTTTCCCTTGCAGATTTTTGTGGTCACATGGCTCGCATTGACGGGGATGGCGATCGACTTTCGCTCGCCGCTGACCCTGGTGGTGTTCTTTGTGGCGTTGATTCTGCTTTCGCTGCTTGGCTATCGCTGTTTCGAGCGCCCTGCCATGCAATGGCTCCGGGCGAAGCTGCAGCGGCCGGCGGTCACACAAGCGGCATAAGCGGCGTTAGCCCAGCTTCTGGTCGCGCGCGTCGTGGGTGGACTCGGCTGCGGCGGCTTCAGCGGCCTGCGGGGTTTCCAACTCCGGAATTCTGTGGCCGGAAATCTCGTGACCTGCGTCATCCGGCAATTTCCAGAACGACCAGGCCGACAGCGCCGACAGCACCGCGACGATCACGAACGCCGGCCAGAAATCACCTGCGCCGAGTTCCGTGGCGTGGCGCGTGGCCATCGTGGCTTCGACGGCGAATGCGCCGACCGCGACACCCGCTGAAATCGCCAGTTGCTGGTTGACGCTGACGAGGGTGGTGGCGCGGCTCATTTCGGCAGTCGCGACTTCCGCATACGCCATGGTGTTGATCGCCGTGAATTGCAGCGAGCGAAAGAAGCCGCCGACGATCAGGATGATCATGATGAGCAGCAGCGGCGTCGACGGCGTGAACAGCGCGCAGGCTGCGAGGAAGACCGAACTCACCACCGCGTTGATGATCAGGATGTTGCGGAAGCCGAAGGTGCGGATGATCCGCGCCGCCAGCGTTTTCATGCCCAGCGCGCCGACCGCCGATGCGAACGTCACCATGCCCGACTGGAACGGCGAAAGCCCGAAGCCGACCTGCATCAGCAGCGGCAGCAGGAACGGCAGCGCGCCGATGCCGAGGCGGTACATGAAGCCGCCGGTCAGGCTGGCGCGCAACGTCGCATGTTTCAGCAATGAGAAGTCCAGCACGGGCGACGCGGTCTGTCTGGCGTGGCGCAGATAGAATCCCATCGCGATGCTGCCGCCGATAATCAGCGAGGTCACGATCTGCCACGACAGCAGGCCGAGCCCCGCGACCGAAAGGCCAAAGGCGAGGCCCGCGACGCCCAGTCCCGCGAGGATCAGCCCGACCACATCGAACCGTTCGGGATTTTCGCTCTTGATCGGATCGATATATTTCAGCGCCATCCAGATGCCGATCAGTCCGATCGGAATGTTGATGAGAAAGATCCAGTGCCACGAAAAATACGTGGTGATGAAACCGCCGAGCGGCGGTCCGATCACCGGCCCGATCAGGGCGGGGACGGTGACCCACGCCATGGCGTTGACCAGCGCGCTCTTGTCGATGGAGCGCAGCAGCACGAGCCGGCCCACCGGCGTCATCATCGCGCCGCCGATGCCCTGGACGATGCGTGCGATCACGAAATGGGTCACCGATGTCGATAAGGCGCAGCCGATGGAGCCGACCATAAACACGGCGATGGCGATGCTGAACACAGCGCGTGCGCCGAAGCGATCCGCTGTCCAGCCGCTCGCCGGAATGAACACCGCGAGCGACAGCAGGTAGGACGTGATTGCGAGCTTCAGCGTCAGCGGACTGGTGCCGATGTCGGCGGCGATGGCCGGCAGCGAGGTCGCGATCACCGTCGAGTCCATGTTTTCCATAAACAGGGCGCAGGCGACGATCAGCGGTATCAGGCGTTCCTTCTGCATCGTCTCGGCTTTGTGGAAGGATTTGGGAAGGGGCGGGCAGGAGAGAAATGGCCGCTCCAGATAGGCCCATCTTAGGCGGCACGGTCAATAAACTCGTCGTGAGCCGACCCGTTCCGGGAAGGCCTGCGGTTAGGGGGGCTTTTGCAGGCGTCCCATGCGCAAAAACCTCTGATTTTCGAGCGAAATGCTTTGAAACGTCATCCCTTCATGCTATCGACCACCGCCAACCCCACCGATGGGCTTCGATTCGAGCGACGCGTCAGCGGTCGCCAAATCCCGCACATCCTGAGGTTATGTCGCAGCGACCGCGCTGTGTGAAACGGAGTTGGCAATGGCAATCAGGCAGTTGGGTCAGGGTATCCGCGAAGCATTCACATTTGACGATGTGCTGCTGAAACCCGGTCTGTCCGACATCATGCCGTCCGATGCCGATGTTCGCACCCATCTGACGCGGGCCATTCCGCTCAATATCCCGATTATCGCGTCGGCGATGGACACGGTCACGGAAGCCAGCATGGCGATCGCGATGGCGCAAGCCGGCGGCATCGGCGTGATCCATCGCAATTTCGAAGGCGACGGTCAGGCCGCGCAGGTGCGTCAGGTCAAGAAATTCGAATCCGGCATGGTGGTGAATCCGCTGACGATTGGACCAGAGGCCAAGCTGGTCGACGCACTGACGCTGATGAAGGATCACGGCATCTCCGGCGTGCCGGTGGTGACCGGGGCAGGTCCGGGCAAGCCCGGCAAGCTGGTCGGCATTCTCACCAACCGCGATGTGCGCTTCGCCACCGATCCGGAGCAGAAGGTCTCCGAATTGATGACGCATGAAAACCTCATCACCGTGAGGGAGGGGGTCAGCCAGATCGAAGCCAAGCGCCTGCTGCATCAGAACCGCATCGAGAAACTTCTGGTCGTCGATGAGCAGTATCGCTGCGTCGGCCTCATCACCGTGAAGGACATGGAAAAGGCGGTCGCTTATCCGCTGGCCTCGAAGGATGCACAGGGCCGTCTGCGCGTCGCTGCCGCCACGACGGTTGGAGACGCGGGCTTTGCGCGCACCGAGCGCCTGATCGAGGCCGGAGCGGATGTCATCGTCGTCGATACTGCGCACGGTCATTCGTCGCGTGTGCTTGAAGCGGTCAATCGCATCAAGCGGCTGTCGAACGCGGTGCAGGTCATCGCGGGCAACGTCGCAACCACCGAGGGCACCCAGGCGCTGATCGATTCCGGCGCCGACGCGATCAAGGTCGGCATCGGTCCTGGTTCGATCTGCACCACGCGCATCGTCGCGGGCGTCGGCGTGCCGCAACTGACCGCGATCATGGATGCGGTCGAGGCTGCGAAAAAGGCGAACATTCCGGTGATCGCCGACGGCGGCATCAAGTATTCCGGCGATCTCGCCAAGGCGCTCGCGGCCGGTGCTGACGTCGCGATGGTCGGCTCGCTGCTCGCGGGCACCGACGAGACACCGGGCGAAGTGTTCCTGTGGCAGGGCCGCTCCTACAAGGCCTATCGCGGCATGGGTTCGGTGGGCGCGATGGCGCGCGGCTCGGCTGACCGTTACTTCCAGCAGGACATCAAGGACACGCTCAAGCTCGTGCCGGAAGGTATCGAGGGGCAGGTGCCCTACAAGGGACCGGTCGCCAACGTGCTGCATCAACTCGCCGGCGGCCTTCGCGCCGCAATGGGCTATGTGGGTGCGAAGGACATTCAGGCATTTCACGAAAAGGCTGAATTCGTGCGCATCACCGGCGCGGGCCTGCGCGAAAGTCATGTCCACGACGTCACGATTACGCGCGAAAGCCCGAACTATCCCGGCGGCGGCGGTTAAGCATAACCGTCCAATTTCGGCCCCAACAGCCATCCAAAATGCGCTACAATTGCGCAGCCGTTGATTGCTGTTTCATTTTCCGCCGGCGCGCCGCCCCCGCGCGTCTTAAAGGCACGTTTCCTCGTTCATTGGTCCGGCCGCCACTCCGGCCGCAATCTCCCCAACACCTCAGAGAAGAAAAACATCATGGTTGACTGGACAGACGACAGGATTGCCGCGCTCTCGGATCAGGATCTGAAAAACCTGCTGGTCAACGCCGAGCGGAAGTCGGTCGCGGATATCGTTGAGAAGTGCCAGACCGAGCTTGAGAAGCGCAATGCCGCCAAGCCGCGCAAGGCGTCGAAGCCGCGCTCCGAACTGAAGGAATTCGAGCACGAGGTATCCGCGCAGCTCGCCGAAATCGGCAAGGACGTCGCGGCCAAGTACGATCTGTCCGAAGAAACCGCGAAGGCGAACTCGGTGGGCGTGAAAGGTTTCAAGGCGCACCGGTTGCTGGATTCCAAGGGCTATGCCAAGCTCGGCGGAATGCAGCGCGACGGCTCCGTCGCCATGGAGCGTTACATCTCGTACCGCCGTGGCGACAGCACGGTCTATCTCGGCGTGTTCCTGCTGAAGGATGCGCCGGCCGAGGATCACGAATTTCACGTCATCGCGCCGAAGGCGCTGCTCGAAGGCGGCAAGCCCGTCGCTGAAATTCGCCCCACGGCGACGGACAAGCAGAAGCAGGCCGCCGACAGCGGACTGTCCTTCAAGGATTTGCCGAGTGCTGCTGTGGCGTTCGACAAGGCGCTGGCGAAACTCGCGGGCTGATCGCGCCAGTTCGGACTATTCTGTTTTAAACGGGAGGGCGGCATGGATGTCATGCTGCCGCGGTTGCGTTGCGCCGCATGGCAATGCCCCGCGCTCCCGGCTAAATAATGCTCACGTCCATCAAGAAACCGAGGAAACGCCATGTCCCAGTCTGCCAAGCGTATCGTTCTCGCATCCCGTCCCGTCGGTGAACCGAAGCCGAGCGACTTTCGCCTTGAGGACTATCCGGTGCCGGCGCCGGCAGACGGGCAGATTCTGCTGCGCACGGTCTGGCTTTCGCTCGATCCCTACATGCGCGGGCGCATGGACGACGGCCCGTCCTATTCCGCGCCGGTGCCGATCGGCGGGGTGATGGAAGGCGGCACCGTTTGCGAGGTGATGGAATCGAAAAATCCCGGCTTTGCGCAGGGCGATTACGTTCTCGCGCACACCGGATGGCAGCAATACGCGCTGTCGGACGGCAAGGGCGTGCGCAAGGTCGATCCGAAGATCGCGCCGATCTCCACCGCCGTCGGTGTGCTCGGCATGCCGGGTATGACGGCCTATACCGGCCTGCTTGCCATCGGCCAGCCGAAGCCGGGCGAGACGGTGGTGGTCGCAGCGGCATCAGGCGCGGTGGGTTCGGCGGTCGGCCAGATCGCGAAGATCAAGGGCGCTCGCGCTGTCGGCATCGCCGGCGGGAAGGAGAAGTGCGGTTACGTCAAGAACGAACTCGGCTTCGATGAGTGCCTCGACCATCGCGATCCCGATCTCAAGGCCAAGCTGAAAGAAGCCTGCCCGAAGGGCATCGACGTTTATTTCGAAAACGTCGGCGGCAAGGTGTTCAACGCGGTGCTGCCGCGCTTCAACGACTTCGCGCGCATTCCGGTGTGCGGTCTGATCGCCGACTACAACACCATCTTCGGCAAGGACACGCCCACTCCGCCATGGGCCAACACCATCATGCGCTCCATTCTGGTCAAGCGGCTGACCTTCCGCGGCTTCATCGTGCGCGACTTCGCGGCGATGTATCCGGATTTCATCCGCGACATGTCGCAGTGGCTGCGCGAGGGCAAGCTCAAGCACAAGGAATTCGTCACCGAGGGCCTCGAGAGTGCGCCGGAGGCGTTCATGGGCCTGCTCAAGGGCGCGAACTTCGGCAAGCAGCTTGTGCGCGTCGCGCCGGACAAGGCGTAAGTTTTACGGCGGGCCTGCCGTCGCGTGATTTGCAGGATGACGCCCGCGCAATTGCGGCCGCCATCCTGCAACACCAGACAGTTGAAAATTGTTTGGTGATTTAAATCAGTCGCAGGCAAATGGTTCGGTCATGAAATTCCTGGACGCGTGCTTCACAGCACGCGGTAACGGATGGCGAAGCTGTCGTCCGGCGCGCCGCGTGAGGTCCCGGTGCGTCCGTTGGGGACAACGCGATCGACCATGTGCCACGGCCCGAAGTCGTCGGACGGGCTTGGGTTGGGCGGCAGGCGCAATTTGAAGGCGCGCTGCGCCTGACCCGGCAGGCTAAGAACCACCATACGATCCGATGTCCTGAACTTCAGCGGTACGGAACCGCGCAGCACCGTGCGGCCGTCTTCCGTCGCGGCCAGATGGTCGTCGAGTTGCGCCAGCGTCTGATTGAGGTCGGTGAGCAGTTCGACCTGCGCTTCGCGCTTCAGGTCGCTGATGGCCGCCGCCTGCGGCAGCCGGATTTCAAACGCGACGGCGGGTGCCTTGGTCATGAGGCCGAGATGCGCGAGCGCCGCGCTGCGCAGGCTGTAAGCGCCCGCCGCCAATGCGCCGGTCATGAGAACGACGCCGAGGCTGCGAACAGCAAGGCCGCGCACCGTCCTGACGTCGCCCTTGATAGTCAGTGTGAGCACCACGGCCGTCAAGAATCCGGCGACCGCAGCGAGCGGGCCGATGACAATGAATGCATCGAGGTTCTCCGGACCGCCAAGGGATGCTGCGATTGTCGCGGCAGCGGCCGCGCTTCCGAGGGCTCCCAGCACGCCGGACAAAATCGAGACGATATAAAGCATCGCGGCACCCGTTGCGGCCCAGCCAACGGCCGGACGCTTATCCTTTCCATGCGTTGGTCGCGCCAGTCTGTGAGGAGGTTCACAGTTCTCCTGAGCCGATTGTCAGGGCGGGAGGGGGCGGCTATAGCGGAACGGCGTATATTCAGGCATTGGGGGGCTCAAATGACACTTCAGATGGTTCTGTTGCCGGTCTTCGTTCTCGTGCTGCTGACATTCATTCTGATGTTCAGGATGTTCTCGGTGCGCACCGGCGCGCTCAAAAACCGCGAAGTCCGAATGTCCGACATCGCCGTCGGCCAGAAGGCATGGCCAACCAAGGCGGCTCAGGTCAGCAATGCCTATTCCAACCAGTTCGAACTGCCGGTGCTGTTTTTTGTGCTGATCGCCATTGCATTGCCGCTGCGGCAGGCCGATCTCATCACCGTGCTGTTGTCATGGGTGTTCGTGGTGACGCGCTACGTTCATGCGGGCATTTACGCCACCTCGAACAACCTGAAACTGCGTTTCTCGGCTTTCGCGGCCGGAGCGCTTGTTCTTCTCATCATGTGGGTCTACTTCGCGCTCAAGATATTGTTCGCGATCTGACGACCGGCCACTTCTGAAAGACCATCATGACGCCTGCCGCGCGGCTGTCCGCAGCCATCGAGATTCTTGGAGCCATCGACGCGCAGCGCGTTCCCGCGCCGAACGCGTTGAAGGACTGGGGCACCGCGCATCGCTTTGCCGGATCCGGCGACCGTGCCGCGATCGCGGGGCTGGTGTTCGACGTGCTGCGCCGCCGGGCGTCGTCGGCGTGGCTGATGGACGCGGATACGCCGCGCGCGCGGTTGCTCGGGATGCTCAAGCTCGAACGAGGGCTGGATGCTGACGCGGTTGCGGCCTTGTGCGACGGCGGACGTTTCGCGCCCGAGCCGCTGACCGATGCCGAGCGCGCCGCTTTGACCTCGCGGACACTCATTGATGCCCCCGCGCATATCGCGGGCGATTACCCCGAATGGCTTGATCCGCAGCTTGCCGCCGTGTTCGGCGATGCGCGGGTGGCGGAGGCCACTGCGATGGCCAGCCGCGCGCCGCTCGACCTGCGCGTCAATACGCTGAAGGCGAAGCGCGAGAAGGTGCTGGGTTCGATGAAGCATCTGGGCGCGAAGGCCACGCCGTGGTCGCCGATCGGATTGCGGATCGATCTCGGCGCCGACGCGCGCAATCCCGGTATCCATTCGGAGGAAGACTTCATCAAGGGCGGCGTCGAGGTGCAGGACGAAGGTTCGCAACTCGCCGCCCTTCTCAGCGGCGCGAAGCCCGGCGAGCAGGTGATCGACATGTGCGCCGGCGCGGGCGGCAAGACGCTGGCGCTCGCCGCGATGATGCAGGGCAAAGGAAGACTGATCGCGACCGACCACGACAAGCGCCAGCTTGCACCGATCCACGAGCGGCTGTCGCGCGCAGGCGTTCACAATGCCGATGTGCGCACGCCGAAGGGGCCGGACGATACATTGAGCGACATCAAGGCGTCGGCCGATCTTGTGGTGATCGACGCGCCCTGTACCGGCACCGGGACATGGCGTCGCAACCCGGACGCGAAATGGCGGATGCGCCCCGGCGCGCTCGAGGTTCGCGTCAAGGACCAGATCGCGGTGCTGGATCGCGCGGCGTCGCTCGCCAAGCCCGGCGGGCGGATCGCCTACATTACGTGTTCGGTGCTGCCGCAGGAGAACAACGAGCAGGTCCGCGCCTTCGTGAGCCGCCACCCTGAATTCGCGGTGGTGCCGCCGTCGCAGGTGGTTTCGGTGCTGTGGGACAAGGCGGACGATTTCACCGCCGCCACGCTGCAATCGGACGAGGGGCTGCTGATGACCCCGCGCCGGACCGGCACCGACGGGTTTTTTGTGTCGGTTCTGACGCGCCGGACCTAAAATGTATCAGCCGTGAATATGGTTGGCGGATCCCTGTACGATCTTGCCGTCGGCATTTAAGCGCAGATACTCGCAGATCTCGTGTCCGAGTTCATCGCGATAGAACACCACAAGGCTGTCCGGACTGACGAAGGCATTGATCAACGTGAAATGGAGCTTCGGGCGCAGGGGCAGGGCGCGGCCCCAATAGGCGCGAAGGTTGTCCTTGCCGCGCAGCCGTCCGTTCGGATCGAAACCCAGCTTGATGATCTTGTCCGAGACCATTTCGCTGTCGTCGGCATAGAGCGCCAGGACTCCGTCGAGATCGCGGCTGTTCCAGGCGCCGATCCAGGCGTCCGCGAAGGCGGTCCTTTGTTCGAGCGTCCTCTCCAGAGCTTGCATGTTTCTCTCCTATCTTATAATTAGGTCAGTATTATTGACCTAATTTAAGGCAAGTCAACCGGGAGCTCTTTGATGGGTGGATTGCGTCGGCGTGCATGCTTTGCCGGGTTGCGACTCCGCCCCCCGTCGCGTATTTCCTGCCCATGACAGCACACAGCCAGACCGCTTCAGCGACGCCCGACGTGGCGGCCGCTCACGAGAAGATTCTCATCGTCGATTTCGGCTCCCAGGTGACGCAGCTCATCGCGCGGCGCGTCCGCGAGGAGGGCGTTTATTCCGAAATCGTGCCGTTCCAGAAGGCCGAAGCGGCCTTCAGGGAGATGCAGCCAAAGGCCGTGATCCTGTCCGGCGGACCGGCCTCCGTGCTCGATGCCGATGCGCCGTCCGCGCCGATGTCGATCCTGACCGCAGGCGTGCCGGTGCTCGGCATCTGCTACGGCGAGCAGACCATGGCGCAGCAACTCGGCGGGACCGTCGAAGCCGGACATCATCGCGAGTTCGGCCGCGCGCTGATCGAAGTGACCGATAACTGCGCGTTGTTTGAGGATGTCTGGAAGGTCGGCGAGAAGCATTACGTCTGGATGAGCCACGGCGACCGCGTGACCAAGTTGCCGGACGGTTTCCGCGGCGTCGCGAAGGCGCCGGGCTCGCCGATCTCCGTGATCGCCGACGACAAGCGCAAGTTCTATGCGATGCAGTTTCATCCCGAGGTGGTGCACACCCCGGACGGCGCGAAGCTGATCAAGAATTTCGTCCGCAAGGTCGCGGGGCTGACCGGCGACTGGACCATGCGCGCGTTCCGCGAGGAAGCGGTCGAGAAGATCCGCGCGCAGGTAGGCAAGGGCAGGGTGATCTGCGGCCTGTCGGGCGGCGTCGATTCATCCGTGGCGGCGATCCTGATTCACGAAGCCATCGGTGAGCAGCTGACCTGCGTGTTCGTCGATCACGGCATGTTGCGCAAGGATGAAGCCAAGACCGTCGTCGACTTGTTCCGGCACCACTACAACATCCCGCTGGTGCATGTTGACGCGTCGAAGACATTCCTCGGTGAGCTTGAAGGCGTCACTGATCCGGAGGTGAAGCGCAAGACCATCGGGCGATTATTCATCGATGTGTTCGATGACGAAGCCAAGAAGATCGGTGGCGCGGATTTCCTCGCACAGGGCACGCTCTATCCCGACGTGATCGAAAGCGTGTCGTTTACCGGCGGTCCGTCCGTCACGATCAAGTCGCATCACAATGTCGGCGGCTTGCCCGCGCGCATGAACATGAAGCTGGTCGAACCCTTGCGCGAACTCTTCAAGGACGAGGTGCGCGCGCTGGGCCGCGAACTCGGCCTGCCGGACGTGTTCGTTGGCCGGCATCCGTTTCCGGGACCGGGGCTTGCGATCCGCTGTCCGGGCGAGATCACCCGCGAGAAGCTCGACATCCTGCGCGAGGCCGATGCGGTCTATATCGATCAGATCCGCAAGGCGGGTTTGTACGACACCATCTGGCAGGCTTTCGCCGTGCTGCTGCCGGTGAAGACCGTCGGCGTGATGGGCGATGGCCGGACCTATGAGTACGTCGTCGGCCTGCGCGCGGTGACGTCCACCGACGGCATGACTGCCGACTTCTATCCGTTCGACATGAAGTTCCTCGGCGAGACCGCGACCCGCATCATCAACGAGGTAAAGGGCGTCAACCGCGTGGTCTACGACGTGACGTCGAAGCCGCCGGGCACGATCGAGTGGGAATGAGGTAGAAGGCGATGCGCGATCGAGGCACTGCCATCTTTATAGTTTCAAGTGCCGCAGTTGTTACGTTCTGTACAGTAGGGGCTGCTATCAGCATTGCTAAAGAAGGTTTCGGTGCGAATGGCGCTGCTTGGGTGCAGGCGGCCGGATCAATTGCCGCGATTGCAGGGGCTGTCTGGTTATTTCATCGCGAAAAAAAATTGCAAAGACGCGATCGTCGAGCGCGAGGCGAAGAGAATGCGTGGGCTGTTCGGTTCGCGTTAGTAAATGCCCAACGGGATGCGGCTTTAACTGTCGCTGAAATCGTTGATGAACAAATTTTGAAAAATGAAATTCCGTTGCGACACTGGTTGATCCGCAGCAAAAATGGGCAGAATGTTTTGCAATCGTTCGCGGAGCGGGCAGACCATATTCATCCCGTGGTAAATCAGCTTGCTAGTAACGGTGTCCTATTATTGCGGCAAATGGATTTCTATCTTGGAAAGGCGGCGGAATGCCTTGAAAAAGGCGAGCGCCCTTCACTGGAAGTAGCGACGCAGGTCGCACAACATGAGCAATCCTTAATGTGTTTAGTTGATGAATTGGACGCTCGGATGCGGGGAATAATAAAGGAGCTTGATGACAATAATGACGCGCTACCGGTGCGTGGCCTAAGTACTTGGAGCGTGCCCAAATGAGCTTTTGGCAGTTGCGAGGTTCATGGCAGCGTCTACCGGGCCACGACCCGCATCGCTATTGATGCCTCGGTGAAAGTCGATCCCGAAAAAATTCGCGCGTTCAAGGACGCCGCGAGCTTTTACAAGTGGCTCGCCAAGAACCACGATAAAGCCGGCGAAGTCTGGATCAAAATCCACAAGGTGGATTCGGGCCTCAAGTCGATCACGCCCAAGGAAGCCATCGATGTCGTGCTGTGCTGGGGCTGGATCGACGGCCAGCGCAAGGGGTTCGACGACCGGAGCTTCCTGCAGCGTTATTCCCCGCGCACGAAGAAGGGCACCTGGAGCCAGATCAATGTCGATAACGTCGCGCGGCTGATCAAGGAAGGCAGGATGACCGCGCACGGCCTGACACATGTCGAAGCCGCCAAGGCCGACGGGCGCTGGGACCGCGCCTACAAGAGCGGCAAGGACATGAAAATCCCCGCCGATCTGCAAGCGGCCATCGACGCCGAGCCAAAAGCCAAGGCCATGCTTGCGAAACTCAGCGCGCAAAATCGTTTCGCAATGGCATTCCGTACCCACAACATGAAGACGGAAGCCGGGCGGTCGAAGAAGATCGAGACCTTCGTCGCCATGCTCAAGCGTGGCGAAACGATCTATCCGCAACGCAAGAAATGAGCGCAGCGCGATCTGCTCGCGGGAGTTTGCATAAGCGCTTAGACAGTCTTGGAGGCTCGCTTCGGCCGGCGCACGGCTCTTATTTTTCCGCTCGGCCCGCCGCCGCAAAAAAGCCGATCGCCGCCGTCGGACTCAAGTCCCGAAATGCCCATTCCCGGAGGCATGGCGAGTTCCTCGATAACGTCGCCGGTTTGAGGATCGATGCGCCGCAATTCGCTGTTGTCGCCCTCCCATGTGCCGTGCCAGAGCTCGCCATCGACCCAGGTGACGCCGGTGACAAAGCGGCTCGATTCAATGGTGCGCAGGATCGCTCCCGTCTCGGGATCGACCTGATGGATTTTCTTGTCCCGATACTGCCCGACCCAGAGCGAGCCTTCGGCCCACGCCATGCCTGAATCGCCGCCGTTGCCGGGCGCCGGGATCGTCGCAAGCACGCGGCCGGATTTCGGATCGACCTTCTGGATGTTCTTTTCAAAAAGCTGAAATACATAGCGTCCGTCGAACGCTGTTCCGGCATGCGCGGGGACGTCGAGGGTCCGCACGGTCTTGCCGCTTTCGGGATCGAGGACATTCAGCCGGTCGCCGGACGCAAACCAGATGCTCTGGCCGTCAAAGGTGACGCCATGCACGGCCTCGACGCCGGGAAACGGTCCATACTCGCGAAGAATTTCGGCTGCTGCTCTTTTCATGTTTCACCTCTGTTGTTTCGATGGCTGCAACCTAGCCACCCGGCAGAGCAGCCGGGAGTAACAATGCCGTCGTGAATCCCGCCACGGGCGGTGTCATCCAGCGGCGCGCGCGCGCACGGCCGAACGATTGGACCTTGCCTGCATCGCCAAGTTCATCGAGCGCACGCTGCACGGTCCGCTGGCTGGCGCCGAGCGCCAGGGCGAGCGCCGAACTCGACCACGACTCGCCGTCGGCGAGGAATGCGAGCACCGACGCGTGTTCCTCGTCGACGGGCGTTGCCAATACGACGACATCGCGCGCGCGAAGCGGCGCGAGCGCGAACCCGTCTTTGGTCGCGGTCACGTCGGCTACCGGCCGTAGCGCCTTGCGAAGCCGTCCGATCTCGACGCGCAGCCGCGCGCGATGCGATTCATCGGCGTGCTTTGCGCGGAATGTTCGCGCAAGCAGCGCGCTCCGCGACACATCTTTCGGCCACGCTTCGGCGAGCGCGCGGGCAAGCGTGAACAACACCGGCCGCCGTGCGAGCGAGATCGTCGTGCCCGCGTGACGCACGGCATAACGGCATGCGTCCACCACCAGCGCTTTCGATGCCAGCAATGCTTCGACCTCTTCAAGCAGGAGCGGGCGCACCTCGCCGTGTGCAATGAGCCGTGCCGCGGGCGTGCTCAGGACACGTGAGGCGCTTTCGACCTCCGCCAGAAGCGACGGGATACGGGCGTCGCGTGCCGCACGTCCGGCGCGTGCGAGCGAGGCGTACGCGTCCTTGGTCCGAAGTCGCCGCATCGCGATCCCGGCCACGACCAGTTCGTGCGCGGCCCGCCATGCGGGCGGAAAGGGCGCCGGATCGAGCTTGGCGAGCGCGCGCTCCGCCTCGTCGAGGCGTCCGATCAGGAGAAGGCGCCTGACTTCAAGATGCCGCGCATGGGCGGCATTCACCCAGTCGTTGTGTTTCTCGAGGGCCATGCGGGCCGCTTCGAGCGGCTTGGTGGGCCAGCCGAGATCCCGCGAGACCAGCGCAATCTCGGCCTCGGCGACGACGCACCTCGCGCGGGCCACGGCTTCCTTCGGCCCGAAGGCACGCGCGGCCTTTTGCAGGAGGGTTCGTGCCCGGACGAGATCGCCGAGTTGCGCCATCGCGATGCCGCGAAGCGCGAGGGCAGGCGGGTCGTCGCGCAATGCAACCCTGTTCAATGCGCCGAGAGGATCACCCGACGCGAGCGCGTGGGCCGCTGCCGTGATTAGCGAGTCCATCTGAATCCCGACACACTTGTCACTCCCACTGTCCGGCGGCCCGGCCCTAATCTAACCCGCGACCGCCAGCCAGCAAGCCGTATTGGGATCGAACGGCGGGGCGATGACGCCGATGGAGAACAGATCATGACGACAGGCAAGAACGAAATGAACACACCACCAATCGTGTCGCCGCAGGAGTGGGAGGCCGCGCGTGAGCAGCTTCTCGTCAAGGAGAAGGCCCAACTGCGCGCGCGTGATGCGCTGGCCGCCGAGCGCCGGCGGATGCCGTGGATGGCGGTGGAAAAGACCTACACGTTCGATGGCCCGAACGGCAAAGTGAGCCTGCTCGATCTGTTTAATGGCCGCCGCCAGCTCATCGTCTACCGCGCCTTCTTCGAGCCCGGCGTGCACGGCTGGCCGGAACATGCCTGCATCGGCTGTTCACTGGGGGCCGACCAGGTTTCCAACCCCGTCCATCTGAACGCGCGCGATACGACCCTCGTCTATGCCTCGCGCGCACCGCAGGCCGACATCAAGCGCCTGAAGGCGCGGATGGGCTGGGAGAAAATCCCATGGGTCACCATCACCGACAGTTTCGACGCCGACTTCGGTGTGGACGAGTGGCACGGCCACAACGCCTTCATTCGCGACGGCGAGCGCATTTTCCGCACCTACCTCATCAACAGCCGCGGCGATGAGGCGATGGGCACCGTCTGGAGCTACCTCGACATGACCGCGCTCGGACGTCAGGAGGTGTGGGAGGACTCACCGAAGGGCTATCCGCAGGAGCGGCCATACAAGTGGTGGAACTGGAACGACAGTTACGTCGCCGGCGCAGCGCCTGATCCGAAGTGGATCGCGGTGTCGGATGCCGGAGAGGAAGCGTTCCGGAAAAAAGACGGCGGTGCGCAGACATGAGCGCCGCCTGTTCAGGCGCACCGGACGGCGGGCCGGTGCCCGGCAACGCAGGCGCGTTCCGCGCGGCCGAGTGGCTGAGTCTCGCGGCAGCGCCGACCTTCGCCATCATGGCGCTGCTGACAGGTGTTCTCGGTGAAGGGATGCCAGCGATGCTGTGCTCGAGCGGACAAGGCGCGTCGCCGCTCGACGGCATGGCCGCGATGTATATGCTGATGAGCGCATTCCATGTGACGCCCTGGCTGAAACTGATCTCGGCCCGGCGTAACGAGGGCCGCGTCAGCGCTTGAGCAACTCATAGACAACGGGGTTATCGGCGCACGCGCCGAAGCCGCATTCCAGCAGCGTCGATATCACGTTCAATGCGACAAGCCCGATGACGAGCCAGACTGCGACGCGCGCAAACGCTCCCGCTGAAGCCGCAGGCTCGCTATTGTTTTTGTCGAACTGGCTGTCGAACAGCAGGATGGCTGACAGCATCACGATGGCGGCGACAAATCCCAGCAACGCCCACGTATAGTAGTGATAGCCGAATATCGCGGAGCCGTAGCCGGAATCCCCCGGCATGATGTGAAGCAGAACCTGTCGGGTCGATACCACCGCGCCGATGACGGCGGCGAACAGCGACAGCGCATAGTGGCTGGGCCGCGGCCCGAAGCGAATGTTCAGGATCGGCCCGATGGCCAGTGCTGCGAACATGACGCGCTGAAGGAGGCACAGCGGGCAGGGCAGTTCATTCAGCAGCAACTGTGCTGCGAATGCCGCCGCAAGGAGGCCCGCCACCGCATAGAGGCTGAGTGCGTTGAGGCTGATCGCGCGCGCTGGGGTCATGATGTGCCTCAGAACGACAGCTTCAAGGCATCGGTCGCGTGATGCAGAAAGGTGGCCACGCACGCGATGAGCACGGCGGCGGACAAGGCCAGCGCGAGGGATCGCGAACCGCGCCATGCGACGAGCATCACGATCGCGATCGTCAGAAACAATGCGGTAAATTCCATCCTCACCCCCGGGCAGCCGACCACTTACCCTATGACAGATTCGGTGGTCGGCGAGCGGCGGTTCAGGCAATGACGGCCATTAGCCGGGCGGTGAGCAAGGAGCGCCCACGATTCCGTCGCCAAAACTATCCCTTCACATAGGCCGCCAGCTTTTCGAGCGTTTGCATGCCGAGTTCGACCGCGCCGAATTTCGTAACCGCATTGCGCGCTTCGACCGATGGGAAAATCGAGCGCATCGTCAGGAGCGTCCGGCTTGTGCCCAAAGCCTCAAAAGTGACAGTGACGTCGAAGGCGCGAGGATCGTCGTCGATGTCCGAGTCGTGGCGATAGGCGAGGCGCTCTGCCGGTTTGATCTCACGGTAGGCAATGCGGTTCGGATAGTCCGTGCCGTCCGGTCCGTGCATGGTGAAGCGAAACAGGCCACCGACGCGAAGGTCCATCGCGTGCACCGTGATGGTGAAGCCGTTCGGGCCGTACCACGTCTTCAAAGCCTCGGTGTCGGTGAAGGCACGGAACAGCGCCGCCGGAGCGGCGTCGAATTCGCGTTCCATCGTGATGGTGGGCTGGTCTTCCGGCGCGCTCGCCTTGACCTTGAGAGTTGTCGTCATGTGTCCGTTTCCTTTGGCTGGATGTCTTTCAGATACAGATCGAGCTTGCCGAAGCTCTCCTCCCAGAACCGCCGATACTGATCGAGCCATTCCGTGACGTCCTTCAGCGCCTTGGGCTCCAGCCGGCAGGGCCGCCACTGGGCGTCGCGGCTGCGCGCGACAAGGCCTGCGCTCTCCAGAACTTTCAGGTGCTGGGAGACGGCCGGGAGGCTCATGGCGAATGGCTTTGCCAGTTCCAGAACCGAGGTTTCGCCGAGCGCAAGGCGCGCAAGGATCGCGCGCCGCGTGGGATCGGCGAGAGCCTTGAAAGTGCCGCTCAGAGCATCGCTGGGCATGGTCATCTCTTATTTAAGTAGATGCTTAAATACAACCAGGCAGGCCGGCCGTCAAGCCGGAAACAGCCTCTGAAGCACCGACGCGGCCCGCCGCTTTACAGGCCGAAATGTTCATGATTTGTTCCGATGTAAAATCGGAGTGCGTATCATGTCCGAGCAGCTTCTATTGCCGCGATTTGAAAGTCCCCTGGAGCCGACCGACAATCTGTTCCTGGCGTTCGTCCCGCCCATCACGAGCGTCCCCGCGATCGATGAGCGGATTCAGCAATGTCGCAGGGATCACGGGCTAAGCGGCAAGGCGCTTGCGTCGTCATGTCTTCATGTCTCGCTGCACAGTCTCGGCAAGTACAACGGTGTGCCGCCCGGGCTTGTGGATACGACGCATGCGGCGGCGGCTGCCGTGTCCATACCGCCGTTCGAGGTGCGTTTCGATCATGCGTTGAGTTTCCATAACAGGAGAGCAAGGAGGCCGTTCGTGTTGCGCGCGTGCGGAGACATGGCCGCGTTGACCGCATTTCACCGGAGCTTGGGTGAGGTCATGACAAAAGCCGGGCTGGGACGCTGGGTGACGCGGCATTTCACGCCGCACATGACCTTGCTTTACGATCAGCGCATTGTTGAAGAGCGCGCGATCGAAACATTGGGGTGGACCGTGACGGAGTTCGTGCTCGTGCACAGCCTTGTGGGGCAGGGCAGGCACATACACCTCGCGCGCTGGCCGTTGCGTGGCTAAAGTTCGGTTCGTGAATTTACCTGAGGATACGCCTTGCCCATCACAATCTACGGCATCAAGAACTGCGACACGATGAAGAAGGCCCGCGCGTGGCTGGACAAGCATCGCATCGACTACAGCTTTCACGATTACAAGACGGCGGGCATCGACAAGGAGCGTCTTGAGAAGTGGAGCGCGAAGGTCGGTTGGGAGACGCTGCTGAACAAGGCCGGCACCACGTTCCGGAAACTTCCCGACGTCGAGAAAGAAAATCTCACCGAGAGGAAGGCGATGGCGCTGATGCTGGCCCAGCCGTCGATGATCAAGCGTCCCGTTCTCGAGACCGGCGGCAAGCTGCTGGTCGGCTTCAAGCCGGACATTTACGAGACGTCGATCAAGCGGTGAGTTGATGCGTCGGAGCGGGTTTGAACTCCGCGGAGGGGTTCCGCATCACGAGAGCGTGGAAGGAGGTCTGCGGAGTATGGATTTTGCTTGAGGGGTGCGGCATTCTGGCGCACGTTCCGCGGACGCACGTTTTACCGCCGCCCCTCGCAGGATACCGTCAATGACCGTGACCACCGCCTCGTCAGTACCGGCCTCAACGCGATCGCCCTGGTACAGCATTCTCTATATTCAGGTGTTGATCGCCATCGCGCTCGGCGTCCTGATCGGCCATTTCTATCCGAACACTGGCAAGGCGCTGAAGCCGCTCGGGGACGGCTTCATCTCGCTGATCAAGATGATGATCGCACCGGTCATCTTCTGCACGGTCGTGCACGGCATTTCCTCGATGGGCGATCTCAAGCGTGTTGGCCGCGTGGGACTCAAGGCGCTGCTTTATTTCGAAGTCGTGTCGACCATCGCGCTGCTGGTCGGCCTGCTTGTCGGTGAAATCATCCAGCCCGGCAGCGGCTTCAACATCGATCCTGCGACGCTCGATCCGAAAGCGGTCGCGACCTACGTCCACAAGGCGAGTGAAGACGGCATCGTCGCGCACCTGATGGCGATCATTCCGGAAAGCTTCATCGGCGCGCTCGCCAAGGGCGATCTGTTGCAGGTGCTGCTGGTGTCGATCCTGTCCGGTTTCGCGATTGCCTTTCTGGGACCGGCCGGCGAGCCCATCGCGCACGCCATCGATATGGCTGCGAAGGTTTTCTTCGGCGTAATCCGTATCATCGTGCGCGCTGCGCCGATCGGTGCTTTCGGTGCGATGGCTTTTACGGTGGGCGCTTACGGTCTCGGCGCGTTGTGGAATCTGGCAGCGCTGATCGGCACGTTCTACTTCACCAGCGTTCTTTTCGTCCTGCTGGTGCTGGGCGGCATCGCGCGGTTCTCGGGATTCTCCATCCTGCGATTCATCGCCTATATCAAGGATGAGCTTTTGATCGTGCTCGGCACCAGTTCATCCGAAACGGTGCTGCCCAACATGATCAAGAAGATGGAGCGGCTCGGCGCGTCGCGCGGTGTCGTCGGCCTCGTGATCCCGACCGGCTACAGCTTCAATCTCGACGGCACCAACATCTACATGACGCTGGCGACGCTGTTCCTTGCACAGGCCACCAATACGCATCTCACGATCTGGCAGGAGCTTGGCATTCTCGGTGTCGCGATCGTCACGTCGAAAGGCGCATCGGGCGTCACCGGCGCAGGCTTCATCACGCTGGCGGCGACGCTTGCGATCGTGCCGGATATTCCGATCGCGTCGCTGGCGATCCTGGTCGGCATCGACAAGTTCATGAGCGAGTGCCGCGCCCTGACCAACCTGATCGGAAACGGCGTCGCCACCGTCGTCATTAGCCGATGGGAAGGTGAACTCGACAAGGACAAGCTGCACGAGGCGATGGCGCATCCCATCGAGATCGGCGAGGAGATGGAGCATACCCGCGCGGCGGCCTGAACCGCTTCGCGGGCTCACGCTGCCCTAGACGAACTCGATCGCATCGCCGGGCGCGATGCGGCCGGGGGGCTTGTGGAACAGATCCTGATTGATGACGGCGCGAAGTTTGTAGCTCGGCTCCACGTCGTTCGCGCGCATCAGGTTGCGGATTTCAAAGCCGCCGTCATCGCTGATCGTCTTCAGTGAAGCGATGATCCAGTCGACGCCTGCTCCGTTCGAGAAGGGCATCAGGAGGCGCTCGTAATCCACCTTGCGGCCGTACAGGTCGTTGACCTGCGAGATGCTGAAGACGGGAAGTCGTTGCCGGACACATTCCTGGTAGATAGGCATGACCGCGGGAGCGAGTTTGGCGCCGAGATATTCATCGAGATAACGGCCTTTGCCGGTTGTCCCGTAAGCATTCGACATGCGCGTGCCGTCGCTGTCGATCACAAAGCGGAGTGCATCGCCGGCGCCCTTGACAACGATGTAGACGAGATCGTCGCGTTCTTCGGCAAGACGGTCGGGTTGATAGGCGTCGAACGTCGGCAGACGTTCGTGCCTGGCATAAAGCCGCAGCCAGTAATTCAGGAGCTCGCGCTGCTTGATAGATTTTACGATCGCCGGGGCTGCGCTTAAAAAATCCATCGCTGAAATCCCAAAATGAAATAGCTAAAAATTCATTGCCAGCAATCTTCCGTCTTGGGTTGAAATTTTCAGTGAAAGCCGAATCAAGCCCGGAAACAGGCTTAACGGATCGTTTCCGGAGCGGCGCAAAGCGGCTGGCGCGAGCTTGGGCAGTGGCGTCTATTATACTTTTTGCAGATTACGCACGTTCCGCTGGGCAGCATTGCACCTTGCGCAACGCTTACAATTCGCTGCATATTCTCGCCCGAGCTGTCGGTCCTTGCGAGGTTTTCCCTGAAAATCTTGAGGGTACGGCTGCCAAAAACGGTCACACGCGAGCGCTCGCGTGAAGGCTGACAGGGGGAATTCGCTTGTCTGATGAGTTTATTCTTGAAACCCACGGATTGACGAAAGAATTCGCGGGTTTTGTGGCCGTGAGTGACGTCAATCTGCGGGTGCGGCGGGGGAGTATTCACGCTCTGATCGGCCCGAACGGCGCCGGGAAGACCACGTGCTTCAACCTGTTGACCAAGTTCCTGAAGCCGACGCGCGGCCAGATTCTCTATAAGGGGCAGGATATTACGGCAATGGCGCCGGCCGATGTGGCCCGGCTTGGCCTGGTCCGGTCGTTCCAGATTTCAGCGGTGTTTCCGCACCTCACGGCGCTGGAGAACGTGCGCGTCGCCTTGCAGCGTCAGCACGGCAACTCGTTTGACTTCTGGCGGTCGAAGTCCGTGCTGGATCGTTTCAACGACCGCGCGCGGGATCTGCTCGACGATGTCGGGCTGAGCGAATTCGCCAACACGCCCGCGGTGGAAATGCCCTACGGGCGCAAGCGCGCGCTGGAAATCGCGACCACGCTGGCGCTCGATCCCGAAATGATGCTGCTGGATGAGCCGATGGCGGGCATGGGCCATGAGGACATCGACAAGGTCGCGGCGCTGATCAAGCGGATTTCGCAGAAGTATACGATCCTGATGGTCGAGCATAACCTGAACGTCGTCGCCAACTTGTCCGACACCATTACTGTCCTGACGCGCGGCAAGGTCCTCGCGGAAGGTGACTACGCCACGCTCTCGAAGCATCCGCAGGTCAAGGAAGCCTATCTGGGAGCGGGCCATGAATAATCCCGCCATGACCATGAATAATCCCGCCATGAACAGCGTCGCAGGCTCTCCGGTTCTCGCTGTCAAGAATCTGGAAGCGTGGTACGGCGAATCCCACATCCTTCACGGCATCGATTTCGATGTGCGCCCCGGTGAGGTCGTCACGCTGCTCGGCCGCAACGGCGCCGGCAAGACCTCGACGCTCAAGTCGGTGATGGGAATTATCGGCAAGCGCACCGGCTCGGTGTCGTTCGAGGGCCAGGAAATCATCCGCATGTCGTCGGACAGGATCGCACGTCTCGGCGTGGCGTTCTGTCCGGAAGAGCGGGGCATTTTCGCCAGCCTCGACGTCAAGGAAAACCTGTTGCTGCCGCCGATCATTCGCGGCGGCGGCATGTCGCTCGACCAGATCTTCGATTTGTTCCCGAATCTCAAGGAACGCCTCGGCAGCCAGGGCACGAAATTGTCCGGCGGCGAACAGCAGATGCTGGCCATCGCACGCATCCTGCGCACCGGCGCGCGGTTCCTGATGCTGGACGAGCCGACCGAAGGTCTTGCCCCGGTCATCATTCAGCAGATCGGCAAGATGATCGCGCGGCTGAAAGCGGAAGGCTTCACGATCCTGCTGGTCGAGCAGAACTTCCGTTTCGCCGCGACCGTTGCCGATCGCTTCTACATCGTCGAGCACGGCAAGATCATCGACACGTTCGCAAACTCGGAACTCCAGGCCAACATGGAGAGACTGCACACCTATCTCGGCGTGTGAGCCGCTATCAAGACCAGTTATCGAGTAACAACAAACGCCGCTAACAGGCGGCATCCAGGAGGAAGACAATGAAGAAAACGATTTCAACGCTGATGCTGGGCACCGCGCTGGTGCTTGGTGCGGCCACCGGCGCTTTCGCGCAGGACAAGAACGTCAAGATCGGCGTGTTGAGCGATCAGTCAGGCCTTTATGCGGATATTGGCGGCCCGGGCTCGGTCCTGGCAGCCCAGATGGCTGTTGAAGATTCCGGCCTGAACAAGAAGGGCTGGAAAATCGAAGTCGTCGCCGGCGACCACCAGAACAAGCCGGACATCGGCGTCAGCGTCGCGCGTCAGTGGATTGACGTAGACAAGGTCGATGTCATTTCCGACGTTCCCACATCGTCGGTCGCGCTTGCGGTCAACAATCTGGTGAAAGAGAAGAACATTATCTTCCTGAATTCGGGTGCAGGCACCTCGGATCTGTCGAACGCCCAGTGCTCGCCGAACACGATTCACTGGACCTACGACACCTATATGCTCGCCCACGGAACGGGTTCGGCGCTGACGAAGGCCGGCGGCGATACGTGGTTTTTCCTGACGGCAGACTATGCATTCGGCTCCGCGCTCGAGCGTGACACGACTGCGGCAGTGACGGCGCTGGGCGGCAAGGTGGTTGGCGGCGTTCGTCACCCGCTGAACTCGTCTGACTTCTCGTCATTCCTGCTTCAGGCACAGTCGTCGAAGGCCAAGGTGATCGGCCTTGCCAACGCGGGCGGCGATACCATCAACGCCATCAAGCAAGCGTCCGAGTTCGGCATCGTCAAGGGAGGGCAGAAGCTCGCCGGGCTGCTGATGTTCATCTCTGACGTGCATGCTCTCGGTCTGAACGTCGCGCAGGGTCTGAACATGACCGAAACCTTTTATTGGGATTTGAATGACGGAACGCGCGCGTTCTCGAAGCGCTTTGCCGAGCGCATGAAGAACAAGGCAATGCCGACCATGGTGCAGGCCGGCGTGTATTCTTCCATCATCCACTATCTGAAGGTCCTGGAGAAGGAAGGCGGCAATTCGCATGACGGCGCAAAGATCGTCGCTGCGATGAAGGGAATGCCGGTTGATGATCCGCTGTTCGGCAAGGGCTCGATCCAGCCGAACGGCCGCAATCTGCACCCGGCCTACCTGTTCGAGGTGAAGTCGCCTGCCGAATCCAAGGGACCTTGGGATTACTACAAGACGGTCGCCACGATTCCCGCCGATCAGGCGTTCACGCCGCTCGACAAGAGCACCTGTGCGCTTCTGAAGAAGTAATCGCGATCGCCCGGCGGCTTCACGCCGCCGGGCATCCATTCAACACGGTTTAGTGCGCGCGAGAGAATACGATGCAAGCCCTGTACGCCCAGCTTCTGGTCGGATTGATCAACGGCTCGTTCTACGCGCTGCTCAGCCTTGGGTTGGCCGTGATCTTCGGCATGCTCAACATCATCAACTTCGCGCACGGCGCGCTCTACATGATGGGCGCGTTCGTCGCGTACTTCCTGCTGAACCTTGCGGGCATCAACTACTGGTGGGCGTTGATCCTGGCGCCGATCATTGTCGGCGGTTTCGGCATCCTGCTCGAGCGCACGATGCTGCAATGGCTGACCGGCCTCGATCATCTGTACGGTTTGCTGCTGACGTTCGGCATGGCGCTGGTCATTCAGGGCGTGTTCCAGAATTATTTCGGATCGTCCGGGTTGCCCTATGCCATTCCCGATCTTCTCAAGGGCGGCGTCAATCTCGGCTTCATGTACCTGCCGATCTATCGCGGCTGGGTCGTGATCTTCTCGCTGATCGTCTGCATCGCGACCTGGTACATGATCGAGCGGACGCGGCTTGGCGCATACCTGCGCGCCGCGACGGAAAATCCGACGCTGGTGCGCGCCTTCGGCATCAACGTGCCGCGCATGATCACGCTGACCTACGGCCTCGGCGTCGGCCTTGCGGCGCTGGCCGGTGTGCTGTCCGCGCCGATCAACCAGGTGCGCCCGCTGATGGGCGCGGATCTCATCATCGTCGTGTTCGCGGTCGTCGTGATCGGCGGCATGGGATCGATCATGGGCTCGATCATCACTGGCTTCACGCTCGGGGTGATCGAGGGTCTGACCAAGTATTTCTATCCCGAGGCATCCAACACCGTGGTCTTCGTGCTGATGGTGCTGGTGCTGCTTGTGAAGCCAACGGGACTGACGGGACGGGCGAACTGACATGGCAACAATCACCGACAACGCCGTTCCCGTGAAGGGCCGCACCGCCGACGAGATGATCGCCTTCGTCATCATGGCGGGGTTGCTGGCCATCGTGCCGCTGACGGGCATCTATCCTTACTTCGTGATGCAGGCATTGTGCTTTGCGCTGTTCGCCTGCGCTTTCAATCTTCTGATCGGTTACAGCGGCCTGCTGTCGTTCGGTCACGCCATGTTCCTCGGCACGGCGGGCTACGTGACCGCGCATGCGCTGAAGGTCTGGGGCGTGTCGCCCGAGATCGGTATCATTCTGGGTGTCGTTGCTTCATGCGCGCTGAGCGTCATCACCGGACTGATCGCCATCCGCCGGCAGGGCATCTACTTCGCGATGATCACGCTGGCGTTGTCGCAGTTGCTGTTCTTCATCTACCTTCAGACGCCCTTCACCCACGGCGAAGACGGCATCCAGGGCATTCCGCAGGGCATGATGTTCGGCATCTTCGACCTGTCGAAGGCGACGACGCTCTATTACGTGGTCCTCGTGATCTTCCTGCTCGGCTTCCTGCTGATCTACCGGGCCATCAACTCGCCGTTCGGCGAAGTCCTCAAATCGATCCGCGAGAACGAGCAGCGCGCCATCTCGCTCGGCTACAAGACCGACCAGTACAAGTTCCTGGCTTATGTCCTCTCCGGCAGCCTGGCGGGTCTTGCCGGTGCGGTGAAGGTGTTCGTGGCGCAGAACGCCTCGCTGACCGACGTGCATTGGACCATGTCCGGCGAAGTCGTGCTGATGACGCTGGTCGGCGGGCTCGGCACCGTCTTCGGTCCCGTGGTCGGGGCCTTCGTGATCATCGCCATGCAGCAGTATCTGGCGGGCTTCGGGCAGTGGGTCACCGTGATCCAGGGTGCGATCTTCGTGATCTGCGTGCTGACCTTCCGCCGCGGCGTCATCGGCGAAATCGCTCATTTCTTCAAGCGATCGCTGTAACCCCAAGATCTTCCTGACCTTCTTCCCCGGATAAACCAGTGGATGACCGGCGCTTTGACGCTGGTCTTCCACTGTTGGCCCGCGAAACGGTTTATGACAGATAAGTGACATCTGCTGTCATGCCGGAGAACGATGATGCTTGGCTGGTTTCGTAGGTTGCTACCGAGGGAGGAACGGTTCTTCGATCTGTTCGCCCGGCACTCCCAATCGGTCGTGCTGGGTGCGGAGGCGCTCGAAGGGATGTTGCGCGGCGGCGAGGAAACGCCGGTCTATTGCCAGCGCGTCAATCAGTTCGAGAACGACGCCGATCAGATCACCCGTGAAGTGCTCACGGCGGTACGGCGGACTTTCATCACGCCGTTCGATCGCGGCGACATCAAGAACCTGATCACCGCGATGGACGACGCGATCGACCAGATGCAGCAGACGGCGAAGGCCGTCATGCTGTTCGAGGTGCGGATTTTCGAGCCGCCGATGCGCGAGATCGGCAGCATTCTCGTGCAGTGCGCAAACCTCGTCGGCCGCGCGTTGCCGCTGATGCAGGCGATGGGCGAGAACGTCACGACGCTGACGGCGCTGACCGAGGAAATCACGCGGCTGGAAGGCCGCGTCGACGACCTGAACGACATCGGTCTCAAGGAACTGTTCATCAAGCACCGCGACGGCAACACGATGGACTTCGTGGTCGGCGCTGAAATCTACAAGCATCTGGAAAAGGTCGCCGATCGCTTCGACGACGTGGCGAACGAAATCAACAGCATCGTGATCGAACAAGTTTAAGGTCAGGATCGCACAGTGGACGCCTCGCTCGCTTTCCCAATCCTGGTCGGGTTGATCATCGTCGCGCTGCTGTTCGATTTTCTGAACGGGTTGCACGACGCCGCCAACTCCATCGCGACAATCGTGTCGACCCGTGTGCTGCGTCCGCAATACGCGGTGGCGTGGGCGGCGTTCTTCAACTTCATTGCGTTCGCGGTATTCGGCCTTCACGTCGCGCAGACTATCGGCACCGGCATCATTCACCCCGAGGTGATCGACGCGCAGGTGATTTTTGCCGCGCTGATCGGTGCGATCGTCTGGAATCTGGTGACCTGGGGGCTCGGCATGCCCTCCAGCAGTTCTCACGCGCTGATCGGCGGATTGCTCGGCGCGGGCATGGCCAAGGCCGGACTTTCGGTCGCCGTGTGGGGCGGCCTGTCGAAGACGCTGCTTGCCATCGTGCTGTCGCCGCTGGTCGGCTTTCTGCTGGCGCTGGTGCTGACGGCCATCGTGTCATGGGCCTCGGTGCGGTCGACGCCGTTCGCCGTCGATCGCGCGTTCCGGATTCTGCAGTTCGTTTCGGCTTCGATGTATTCGCTCGGTCACGGCGGCAACGACGCGCAGAAGACCATGGGGATCATCGCGGTGCTGCTGTACTCGCAGGGCCATCTCGGCTCCGAATTCAGTGTGCCGTTCTGGGTGGTGCTGTCGTGTCAGGCGGCGATGGCGCTAGGCACACTGATGGGCGGCTGGCGCATCGTACGCACCATGGGGCTGCGCATCACCAAGCTCAATCCGATGCAGGGATTCTGTGCGGAGACCGGCGGAGCGGTGACGCTGTTCATGGCGACGTGGCTCGGCGTGCCGGTGTCCACCACGCACACCATCACCGGCGCCATCGTCGGCGTCGGCACGGCCCGCCGCGCCTCCGCCGTACGCTGGAACGTGGCGAGCTCCATTGTGTGGGCGTGGATCTTCACGATCCCGGCCGCGGCGCTGGTCGCCGCCGCGACCTACTATGCGGTGACGCTGGCTGGCTGGCGCTGACGCGCGTTGGGCGTTACGCGACGACCTTGAGGCCGATGATTCCCGCCACGATCAGTCCGATGCAGACGAGCCTTACAACGGCGGCCGGTTCGCCCAGCAGCCAGATGCCGAGCAGGGCGGTTCCCACCGTGCCGATGCCGGTCCAGACCGCGTAAGCAGTGCCGACAGGCAAGGTCTTGAGCGAGAGGCCGAGCAGGGCGACGCTCGCGATCATGCTGCCGACGGTCAGTACGGTCGGCATCAGTTTCGTGAAACCATCGGTGTATTTCAGGCCGATGGCCCAGCCAATTTCAAGCAAACCCGCAACGAACAGCATTGTCCAAGCCATGGCTTAGAACCTCCATAGCAGGGCCGTCCCTGCGGATATGTCTGTGAAACGAGGCCGTCCTCGCGATTTGAATATGGCTCAAGTCATTGAAGGATGCAAGTGCATGGACTTCTGAATCTCCCTTGATCCTGCCGCGTTTCCCTGCCACACGCTCGCCATCATGTCCGACACCGCCATCGCCGCCGAGTCGCCGCCGCTCACGCCGCTTGCCGAAGAAGTGGCGCGTCGTCGCACGTTCGCGATTATCTCCCATCCCGACGCCGGCAAGACCACGCTGACCGAAAAGCTGCTCCTGTTCGGCGGCGCAATCAATCTCGCGGGGCAGGTCAAGGCCAAGGGCGAACGGCGCAACACGCGCTCCGACTGGATGAAGATCGAGCGCGACCGCGGCATCTCCGTCGTCACGTCCGTGATGACCTTCGAGTTTCAGAACCTCGTGTTCAACCTGCTCGACACGCCGGGCCATGAGGACTTCTCGGAAGACACCTATCGCACGCTGACTGCGGTCGATTCCGCCGTCATGGTGATCGACGCGGCGAAGGGCATCGAGGCGCGCACGCTGAAGCTGATCGAGGTTTGCCGTCTGCGCGACATCCCGATCATCACCTTCGTCAACAAGATGGACCGCGAGAGCCGCGACGTATTCGATCTGCTCGACGAGATCGAGAAGACGCTGGCGCTCGACACCACGCCGATCAACTGGCCGGTGGGCCGCGGCCGCGACTTCATGGGCACCTATGACATCGAAACCGGTGGCATCCGTCTGCTGGAGGGCGGCGGCGCCAAGACCGGCGCGGCCGAGAAGATCGAGATTTCCGATTTGGCCGGACGCAATGCCAATCTCGATGCCGGCGTGATCGCCGACGAACTCGAACTGGTGAAGGAAGCCTCGAAGCCGTTCGACCTGCAGTCGTTCCGCGAGGGCCACATGACGCCGGTCTATTTCGGCAGCGCGCTGCGCAATTTTGGCGTCGGTGATCTGCTGGAAGGTCTTGGCCGTTTTGCGCCGTCGCCGCGCGCGCAGGACGCCGACAAGCGCAAGGTCAAAGCCGACGATCCGAAGATGAGCGCCTTTGTCTTCAAGATTCAGGCGAACATGGACCCGAACCATCGCGACCGCATCGCGTTCGCGCGGCTGTGCTCGGGCAAGCTGACGCGCGGCATGAAGGCCAAGCTGGTGCGTACCGGCAAGAACATGAGCCTGTCGTCGCCGCAGTTCTTCTTCGCGCAGGACCGCGCTATCGCGGACGAAGCCTTTGCCGGCGACGTGGTCGGCATTCCCAATCATGGCACGCTGCGGATCGGCGACACGCTGACCGAAGGCGAGGACCTTAATTTCGTCGGCGTGCCGTCGTTCGCGCCGGAAATCCTGCGCCGCGTTCGCCTGACCGACGCGATGAAGGCCAAGAAGCTGAAGGAAGCCTTGCAGCAGATGTCGGAGGAGGGCGTCGTGCAGGTGTTCCGTCCGCGCGACGGCGCGCCCGCGCTGGTCGGCGTGGTCGGCTCGTTGCAGCTCGATGTGCTGAAGGCGCGGCTCGACGCGGAATACTCGTTGCCGGTGGATTTCGAGGTCAGCGAATTCCAGCTCGCGCGCTGGATTTCGTCGGAGGATCGCAAGAAGCTCGAGACATTCGTCTCAGCCAACGGCTCCGGCGTGGCCGACGACGTCGACGGCGATCCGGTGTTCCTCGCCAAGAACCAGTTTTATCTCGATTACACCCGCGAGCGCGCCGAGGGCATCGTGTTCTCGAGCATCAAGGACGTGAAGAAGAAGGCGTGAAGTCGCAATTGCCGTTGAGGCCTGCATGTCACGATGCGCATGGGTTGCGTTCATGTTTGCGGCGGCCATGTTCCGGGCAGAGGCAAGCTTTGCTTTGGACAATCAGCGCAGCGGCGCTTCGCAGATTTCACGTCCATTGAGCGGCATAAGACCGAGCGGACTGCGTGAATCGCGCTCCTTCTGCAATTCGATCCGTTATGGCCCGTGCGTCCCCAGGGCGGGTTACTTTCTCGGCGATACGTTGCAACTCACGGTCCTCAGCAAGCCGGGCCAAAAGGACGCCGCAAACTACATCAAGCCTGATCGCGACCTGAACACCATCGAGGATTTGTTCACGGCCCTTCGTGCCTGCTGGATGCCGCCGTCGTCAGATGAGGCGAGCGAAGGAACGGAGATGTCGGTCAGGTTCTCCCTCAAGCGGGATGGGCGCCTGATTGGACCGCCTCGCATGACGTATGTAACAGGCGGAGTGTCGGCGCATACACGCGATGTCTATTTCAGTTCGATCACCGCGTCGCTCGATGCTTGCGTCCCATTTGCGCTGACAAAGGGATTCAGCAATGCCATTGTCGGGCAGCCGATCATGATCCGTTACGTCGATAATCGCCCGCGCAAGCCGGACAGCCCGCCGCAGCAGCCTTGAACCTTTGCGGAGCCCTGCGACCCACACTCCTTTGCTCAACATCCTGCTGCGTTGTTACGCGTGAGGCGTTGAGCCCGTTTGCTTCTCCACATTAGCCTTGATATTTCCCAAGCCCACTGCGGCCTCCGCGTCCATTGCCGCGATCTGCTCGTCGGTCGGAAGCTTCTTGCGCGCCGGGTTGCGCAAGGTGCGGGTAAACTTTGTGCCGCCGCTCACGTCCTCGCAGGTGTACTGCACGACGATCGGGCCGATGAAGTCGGTTTCGGCCTGCACGATCCAGAGCTTCGGAGAAACGGCGGCGCGCACGATCCAGTTCAGCGAGACTTCGCCGGAACGGATGTGCCATTTCTCGTGAAACAGTTCGCCGGTCTCAAGTGGGCGATTGGCGCTGTCGATGTGGTGCGACGCCGCCAGCCATTCCGGCCATGATTGCGGATTGGTGACGTAATCAAAAACCGCCTTCGCGGGTGCTGCGATGACGATGTTGTGGCTGCGCTCGAAGGCGACGGTGGTTTTATCTTCTGTCATTGCGCGTTGCTCCCGTCGCTGTCTAGTTGATCCGGATGTCGCCGCGCTTGATGACATCGGACCACAGCCTAATCTCGGCGTCCATGCGCGCGCGCAAGGCTGCCGGGGTTGAGGGTGTCGGCTCGATCATCTGCGTTTCAAGCCGCTCGCGCACGCTCGGCCGGGTCAGCGCGTCATGCACCTCATCGTTGATCTGCGCGATAATCGCGGGCGGCGTGCCGGCTGGCGCGATCAGCGCGTTCCATGCGTCGGACTCCACATCGATGCCGGATTCTTTCAGTGTCGGCACGTTCGGCAGGAAGCGTGAGCGCTGTGCGGTCGCGACCGCGAGAATTTTGACCTGACCGCTCGCGAGCTGCGGCGTCACCGCGATGGCGGGCAGGCACGCAGCCTGCACGTCGCCGCGGATCACGGCAGTGACAGCCTGCGGCGATCCGCCGTAGGGAATATGAATCATGGACGCGCCTGCGCGCTGCGCGACGGCTTCCATCGTGAGATGCGACAGCGAACCGGCCCCGATCGAACCGAACGCGAGTTTTGCGCCGTCGCGTTTCAATGCGGCGATGAATTCCGCGACGGTGCTGACATTCAGGCTCGCAGGCACCACCAGCACGCTTGGCAGCGATGTCAGCATGGTCACCGGCGCGATGTCCCTGGACGGATCGTAAGGCAGCTTCGAGAACAGCAGCGTGTTAATGGCGAGCGGGCCGCCGAGGCTGACGCCGAATGTCGCGCCGTCTGGCGCTGACTTGGCGACAGCGTCCGTTCCGATATTGCCGCCCGCGCCGGGCTTGTTCTCGACGATGAAACTCGCGCCGGGATGGCGGGCCTGAAGATCGTCGGCGACGATCCGGCCCACCAGATCGGGCGTCGAACCGGGCGCATAGGGCACCACGATTTTCACGACTTTGGGCGGCCAGACCGGGTCCGCGGCCTGGACGTTCGCGGGCATGGCTGCCGCGAGGGACAGCGTCAATCCGGCAATTGCAAGAGATTTCATGAGGCTGGGAAGGATTGGAGCGGGGTTGCAATGCGGAAGCGGCATTGCGCGCCGCACCCTAAAAATGATACCGGGGCACAGCGCGGACGAACCCTAGCAGGACCGGCGCGCGGTTGGAAACGCTTCGAAAAAGCCGTTACCTGCGGGACAGCGGGGAGAGTGGCACCATGGGCTTGTTGATCCTGATCGCGGGACTGGCGCTGTTTCTAGGCGTCCATACGCTGACCACATTGCGCGGTCCGCGCGCGGCCGTGATCGCGCGGCTGGGCGAGAGCGGTTACAAGATTTTCTACACGCTGATCTCGTTCGCGGGGCTTGCGCTAATCGTCTGGGGCTTTAGCGCCTATCGCGCGACGGGCTGGATCAATGTCTGGCATCCGCCGGTTGCCATGCGGCACATCGCGCTGGCGCTGATGCTGCCCGCGGTCATCATGGTGGTGGCGTCCTACATTCGCGGGCGCATCTACACCACGCTGAAACATCCGATGCTGGCCGGCGTGAAGCTCTGGGCGCTGCTGCACCTTCTGGCGAACGGCGACCTCGGCTCGATCATTCTGTTCGGGTCCGTTCTCGCATGGGCCGTGTACGACCGCATTTCCCTGAAGCGACGCGAGGATCCCGGCGCGCCGCCGATTCCTGTCGGCGGAGTCGGCAACGATCTGATCGCGGTCGCGGTCGGCGTCGTGGTCTACGCCGCGCTGGCGTTCGCATTCCATCCTCTCGTGATCGGCGTCCCTGTGATTGGAGTTTAAGACATGTCCGTACAGACAGCGGTGAAACGCAAAACCGCGCCAGACATTTTCAAGCGCAAGGGCGGCGAGCCGATCGTGATGCTGACGTCGTATCACGCGCATACGGCGGCGCTGGTGGATCAGTATTGCGACATCATTCTTGTGGGCGACTCGCTCGGCAACGTGATGCACGGTTTCGAGACCACCGTTCCGGTCACTCTCGATATGATGATCCTGCAAGGTCACGCGGTGATGCGCGGGTCGAAGCAGGCGCTGGTCGTGGTCGATATGCCGTTCGGGTCCTATGAGGCCTCGAAGGAGCAGGCGTTTCATTCCGCCGCGCGCGTGATGAAGGAAACCCATTGCGGCGCCGTGAAAATGGAAGGCGGCGTGCGCATGGCGGAGACCATCGAGTTTCTGACCACGCGCGGCATTCCGGTGATGGGCCACATCGGTCTCACGCCGCAGTCGATCAACACGCTCGGCAGCTTCAAGTCGCAGGGCAGGGACGAAGCCATCAAGATCGCTGCGGGCGAAAACGGCAGCGGTCCGTTTCAGGACGACGCGAAGGCGGTGGCGCAGGCCGGTGCGTTCTCGATGGTCGTGGAAGCGGTGGCTGAACCGCTGGCGCGCCGCATCACCGAAATTGTCTCCGTTCCGACAATCGGCATCGGCGCAAGTGCCGCGTGCGATGGCCAGGTGCTGGTGCTCGAAGACATGCTCGGCCTGTCGCCGTGGGTGCCGAAATTCGTCAAGCGCTTCGGCAATCTCGGGCCGGGCATCGAGCAGGCTATTCAGGAGTACGCGAAGGACGTTCGGTCCCGCGCGTTTCCGGGGCCGGAGCATGTCTACGGCATCAAGCCGAAAGCCTGAGACGGCGCAGGACAGATGCAGACGGCATAAAGCCCGGCGCGAGGGCCGGGCTTTATGCGTGATTTCGAATTGAGAAAGGCGAGCTTACGAAGGGCGGCTGAGCTGTTCTTCAGTCACGATCCGCTCGATATTCTCTGTCTTGCTTCGGATGCGGTATCGCAGACGCCCGTCGGCCTCGATCGGCATGCGGCCGATGATGGTATAGACGTCGGACCGGACCTTGTCGGCGCGGCCTTGCGGTCCCTGGCTTTGGTGATGAACGTCGTCGTTGATCGAGAAGTTGTGGGCCATGGTGTCTCCAATGAGCGTCTTGTAGTGAGTGGGCGCTCGCGAAGCAACAAAATACGTCATCGCGGGATCATTTTTTCGCCGGAAGCGCTTGAAAAGACAGTGCTATATTCAACCACCGCATGGGGGCCTTTGCCTCGTCTCGAAGGCCTCGCGGGCAATTTAATCCGACCACTCGTATGAGTTGATTTGAACCGGTTCTGACCGCCCGGCGACCCACCTTTGGGGGCGATTTCGCCCCGTTGCGGGGATGGGTGTCGCATGGACGGCTATTTTTCGATCGATCGGGCTCCAAGAATAAACGCGATCAAGTCCTATATTCTCGACCAGATCGCCAATCCGGATTTGTGTCTCGCCGACATCGCTGCCCAGCAGGGCATCTCCTCAAGCTATGTCCGGAAGCTCTTCGCGGCCGAAGGGACGAAATTCACCGCCTACGTTCTGGAAACTCGCCTCCAGAACGTCTGCCGGATGCTGACCGACCCTGACGCTCGCATTCATTCCGTCAGCGCCATCGCGGCGACATGCGGCTTCAACGATGTCTCGTATTTCAATCGGGCGTTCCGCAAACGCTATGGCTGCACGCCGTCCGATATGCGGTCCGGGCGTGGACCTTTATCGGCGCCAACCGGCGTGCCACCCCAACGGCACGGCCTTGATGCCGGGCTGGCCGCTGCCGCCAAAACCGGGACCGATCAGTGTTAACGCTCTGATCCGGCTGGCTTTGCCTTGCGGTCGCCATACCGGTACTGTATCGCCGCCATCATATCGGGGACGCCGCGCAGGCTGCGCGGCTGATGGCGCTTCACAGATTTTCAAAAACATGGTGGGCGGGACGTATAAGTGTCTGAAATATTTAATGAAATCGATGAGGACTTGCGCCGCGAAAAGCTCAAGCAGCTTTGGGAGCGTTATTCGTTCCTGATCGTGGGCGCCGCGATTCTGATCGTCGCCGCCGTCGGCGGCTGGCGCGGCTACCAGTATCTTGAGGCGAAGAAAGCCGCCGAGGCCGGGTCGGCGTTCGAGGCGGCGGTCGCATTGTCCGAGCAGGGCAAGAGCGCCGAAGCCGAGGCTGCCTTTGCCAAAATCGCCGTCGATGGATCGAAGGGTTATCGCGGGCTGGCGCGGCTGCGCGCCGCTGCGCAGGCCGCCACACGCGATCCGCAGGCCGCCGCGAAGCTCTATGACGCCATTGTCGCCGACGCCAGCGTTTCGGCGACGGAGCAGGATCTCGCGCGTATTCGCGCGGCGGGACTGCTGATGGAGACCGAGCCCTACGCGGCCATGCTCAAGCGCCTTGAGCCGGCCGCTGGCGAGGGACGGACCTATCGCCACACCGCGCGCGAACTTCTGGCGCTGTCGGCCTATCGCACCAACGACGCGCCCGCTGCGCGGCAGTGGCTGGACATGATCGGCAACGATGCGCGCACGCCGCCCAGCATGCGCAGCCGCGCCGAGGCGCTGCAGGCCTTGCTGCCACCCGCAGCGAAAAGCTGAGCGAGACACCGATGCGCCGCCCGCAACGCCTGATTGCCGCCACCGTTCTCGCAGCGATTTCACTCGCGCTTGTGGGCTGCTCCAGCAGCAGCTTCGACCCGACCGACATGATGGATTGGTTCGATACCAAGAAGAAGCTGCCCGGCGACCGCAAGCCCGTTTTCCCCGAAGGCGTTCCCGGCGTCGAGCAGGGCGTGCCGAAGGATCTCTACCGAGGCGCGCAGCAGCAGCCGGATCAGCCCCCGGTCGCCGAAACTCCGCCGCCGGCGCCTGAGCCGAAAGCAAGATCGCGAAAGTCGAGCCCGAAATCCGCTGCGCGTTCCGCCCCGGCGGCAGCACCAGCCGAACCGGACGCCGCACCGGAGTCCGATGAAGGCGTCGCCGCCGCCCCTCCGGCGCCACCGCCAGCCAAACGCAAGCGGACGAGCATCACCGCGCCGCCGCCGGATTCGCAGCCGCAGCAGGCTCAGCCTCGCCAGGCTGCGCCGCCACCGCAGCAGCAATCCTCATCTCCGTTCCCGGCTCCGCTGCCGAGCGGGGGCTTTGCCCGCTAAGGGCGAACGGATCAGACATGCCTTTCACTATCGCGATCATTGGCCGGCCGAACGTCGGCAAATCGACGCTGTTCAACCGCCTGGTTGGGCAGAAGCTCGCGCTTGTCGACGATCAGCCGGGCGTGACGCGTGACCGGCGTGAAGGCGACGGGCGTCTCGGCGACCTCGAATTCACCCTCATCGATACCGCAGGCCTTGATGAAGGCCCGAAGGGCTCGCTGACCGCGCGGATGCAGGAGCAGACCGAGACGGCCATCGCGTTGGCCGATGCGCTGATGTTCGTGATCGACGCGCGCGCAGGCCTGACGCCGAACGATCGCGCCTTTGCCGATTTCGCGCGGCGCGCCAACAAGCCGGTGGTGCTCGTCGCCAACAAGAGCGAAGGCAAGGCCGGCGAAGCCGGAGCGATGGAGGCTTATGCGCTCGGGCTCGGCGATCCGATTCCGATTTCCGCAGAGCATGGTGAAGGCCTCAGCGATCTCTACGACGCGCTGCGCGTTCTGATGCCGGAGCCGGTCGATACGGACGATGAAGAAGACGATCCGGACACGTTCGAGAACGTCGATGGCGACGATGAAACCCTGTCCACCCGTCCGATCCGTGTCGCGGTTCTCGGACGGCCCAACGCGGGCAAGTCGACGCTGATCAACCATCTGCTCGGTGAAGAACGTCTGCTGACAAGCGCTGAGGCCGGGACGACGCGGGATTCGATCGCCGTCGATGTCACATGGAACGGCCGCGAGTTTCGTGTGTTCGATACCGCCGGCCTGCGCCGCCGCTCGCGCATCGAGGACAAGCTGGAAAAGCTGTCCGTCTCCGATGCGCTGCGCGCCGTGCGGTTCGCCGAAGTCGTCGTGCTGATGATGGATTCGCAGAACAAGTTCGAGGAGCAGGATCTGCGGCTCGCGGACCTGATCGAGCGCGAAGGCCGTGCCATCGTGATCGCCGTCAACAAATGGGATTTGATGGACCGCGCGCCGAGCCAGATCGCGAAGCTGCGCGAAGATGCCGATCACTTGCTGCCGCAGGTGAAGGGGATGCCGGTGGTGGCGGTCTCGGGCATGATGGGCGAGGGCATCGACCGGCTGATGACCGCGATCCAGGACGCTTATGCGGTCTGGAACAGGCGCGCCTCGACGGCGTCGCTCAATCGCTGGTTCGAGCAGGCCATCGAGAACAATCCGCCGCCGGCGGTGTCGGGGCGGCGGCTCAAGCTCAATTACATCACACAGACCAAGGCGCGGCCGCCAAGCTTCGTGGTGTTCTGTTCGCGCGCCGACGCCGTTCCGGAATCCTATCTGCGCTATCTCGTCAACAGCCTGCGCGGGTTCTTCGAATTGCCCGGTACGCCGATCCGCATCACGTTGCGCGAGAAGGTCAATCCGTTCGCGCACAAGCGCAGGCGTCCGTCGTAGGCGCGGACGATTCCTTGCACGCAACCCTGTTCAAGCGGGTCAAAAGCAAAAAGCCCGGCGCGAAGCCGGGCTTTAAGTGTTTTGCCGTCGCGCGAGAAATCAGAACGCGCTGAAGTGACGGTTCAGGCCGGCGTGAATGATGTGACCGGTATTCCTGTAGCTGAAAACGCCGGCTTCATGCGGAGAATCAGTTCGCCCGCGTCCACGTGGTCGACTTGCAGATCATTCCGCCCATGGCGCATCCCGCTGTCGTCAGCGTGCTGCCCGAGAGAGACATCTTGCCGGAATAGGTCTTGCCGTCTTCCGGATTGAACGCGGAGCCTTTCCACGCATCCGTGCCGTCCGGTTTCATGTCGTAGAAAATGCGCTGACCGACTTTTGCGGGTGTCTCGACACCGGGCTTGAGCCAGACGAGCGATCCGCAATATGCGCCGCCGCCGCACGGTCCGATCTTGACGCGCGAAGCGCCGGTGTCACGCAGCCATGTCCCGCTCGGGTCGCCTGCAAATGCCGACGACGTTGCCAGCGCGAATCCGGCCACGGTCAGTCCTGCAAGCAAACCCGATTTTATAAATCCTGATTTCATTGTGTCCCCTCCATTGCCCGCCTCTTCGTGCTGGCTTTCGCAAAGGGAGCAGGACGACAATTATGTGTCAATCGGCCCGTCGCGGGCGCGCTGTTGTGCGACCTTCTCACCGGTTGCGTTGGCGCGAATATTGCTGATGATTACGCGCCGTCCATTTACTCCAGTTTTTGGACGGTGACCCCATTCGGCTGGGGGTCTGGCCGCCAGTTTCGCTTTGTGAAACTGGCGGCTTTTGATTGCCGCAAACGGAGTGCTGCCGTTCAGGTCAACGGTGACTGAAATTGCATCAGCTTCTTCGAGGGGTAGTCAAAACACTTGCCCGTCTCGGTCCATGACGGCGCGCACATCGGCACGATGAGTTCGGCGACCTGTTCGGGCGTATCGAGGATCATCGGGTCCTCACCCGGCATCACGGTGGCGCGCATACGGGTGCGGATCGGTCCCGGACTGAACAGATTGACGCGAAGCGGCGTCGTCGCGGTCTCATTAGCCCACACCCGCACCAGCGCATCGAGCGCCGCCTTGGAGGCAGCATAAGGCCCCATGTAGGCGGTCGCCTTGTGAGCGATGCCGGAGGTGATGAACACCGCGCGTCCGGCGTCGGATTTTTGCAGCAGCGGCTCCATGCAGCGGATCAACTGGAAATTCGCGGTCACGTTGACCGCCATCGCAGTGTCCCAGAGTTTGGGATCGAGGTGACCGAGCGGCGTCGATGTGCCCGCGACGCCGGCGTTGCCGATGAGGATGTCGAGCTTGCCGTGGCGTTCGTGCAGCGCCGCACCAAGACGGGCGATGCCGTCGCTATCCGTGATGCTCAGCGGCACCAGCGTTGCGGTGCCGCCGTCCTTGCGGATGGCGTCGTCGAGTTCTTCGAGGCCGCCCTGGGTCCGCGCCACGGCCACGACATGCGCGCCGGCCCGCGCCAGCGCCCGCGCCGTGGCGTAGCCGATGCCGCGCGATGCGCCGGTGACGAGAGCGATGCGGGAGGTGAGGGATTTGGTCATGGAAAACGGCCTGAGTTTTCCTCACTCCGCTTGCGGAAAGAGGGTGGTCTGGCGCGACAACGGCGCGCCGGGTGAGGGGCTGCTATCGCATAATGATGCGTATGAATAAACCCGTGCGGGCTGCCTATTGCCAAGGCCTGCGGGGCGATCCGCCTCTCTCAACAGGCGGGCATGGGCGCCTGAGCCGTCAGCTTGTTCGCAATTTATCTCAAATTGAGCGCAAATTCCCAAACCCTTGATAACCGCAGGAAAAGACGCGCCCCACGCGTTATTCCTTCGTAAAACAACGCATACTAAGGCGTAGGGATTACCGTCATTCGAGGGATCCCATCGTGTCGGTCAAAGAATTTCTCCAGCAGCGCACCGTCAAGATTGCAGTCGGCGGAAATTATACGCTTGCAAACTGGTTCGATCCGCAGGGGCAGCCCCGCACCTTCGCGTGCCGGACAACCCGCATTTCACCCTTCCGGATGATGGTCGAGGTGCCGGTGGTCGGCAAGGTAGGCGATCGCCTCACGTCATACTTCCGCGATTTTGGCAGGTTCGATGGCCGGATCAGCGACACCATTACCGGCGGCTTTCTGGTCGAACTGGAGATGATCCAGTCGATGCGCGAGAAGCTCGCGGACAAGCTCACGTGGCTGGAAAAGAAGCAGAAAGATCCCAGCATTCCCGACGACAGGAAGGGTGCGCGCATCATCCCGGAAAGTCCGCATTCGACGTTGACACTGGCCGACGGCAACATTCATGAGTGCTTTGTCATCGACATGTCGGTCTCTGGTGCGGCGATCTCCGCTCAGCTGCAGCCCGAGATCGGAACGCCGCTGGCCGTTGGCGCCTGCGTTGGCCGCGTGGTCAGGCTTTTGCCCGATGGCTTCGCAGTCAAGTTTGTCGAACCGCAAAACCGCAACGATCTCGATCGGCTCGTCATTCGGCCCATGCTGCCGCCTGTAGCCGGCCGTTTGAAAGTTGCACGACGCTGACGCGGACATCCACCAACGTTGCCGGGTCGATACTTCAGGTTGCTGTGTCTGCTTGAACGAAATAGCCAGGACAAGCTGGCCATGACGGGCACGGCTCATCACCAGTAGCGTGCTGGCGACGAGCGGGGTCTTCATGATAAACGGCGGCCATGAGCCCGGACGATCCATCCGCCGGACAATGGCGTCACATGAAAGACCGCGACCTCGCGGCGGTCGGCGCCGTCGCCGCGCGCGTTCATCCGGCCTATCCGGAGGATGCCGCAGTCTTCGCCGAACGCTTGGCGTTGTATCCCGACGGCTGCCGGGTATTCGAACAGGGCGCGCGCATCGCGGCCTATGTGGTCAGTCATCCCTGGCGGTATCGCGAGCCGCCTGCGCTGAACATGCTGCTCGGCGGGCTGCCGCCGAAACCTTCGACCTTCTATATCCACGATCTCGCGCTTGCACCTGACCTCAGGGGAGCGGGTGCGGGGGCTGACGTGGTTGCAGCGCTGGCGACCTGTGCCCGCGCTGCGGGATTGCCGACCATGTCGCTGATCGCCGTGAATGGATCGATCGGGTTCTGGCAGCGTCAGGGCTTCAGCGTGATCGCAGAGCCGTCGCTGGCGGAGAAATTGCGCAGCTATAGCGACGACGCGCAGTTCATGGCGCGGGATTTGTAGCGAGGGACTGCTGTGGCCTCGAGGCCATCAGGTTGGTGCGCTCTACGAGCGCCACGGTGTGACTCGCGCGAACGCTTCCGTTGCAACCGGCGTATCCGCGAGAGTTTCCGGATTTAGCTCGCTTCCGCCAGCAGCGACAATTGCCTTGGCTGCGGTTCGACCTGGGTCTGATCGGTGAGATGCGTGGGGTAGGCGCCGGTGAAGCAGTGATCCGAGAACTTCGGATTGGCCGGGTCGCGCGCCGGCTCGCCCATGGCGCGGTACATGCCGTCGATCGACAGGAACGCCAGCGAATCCGCGCCGATGATGTCGCGCATTTCTTCCAGCGTATGGGTCGCAGCGAGAAGCCCGCCGCGGTCCGGCAGGTCGATGCCATAGTAATCGGGATGCACGATCGGTGGCGAGGCGAGGCGGAAATGCACTTCCTTCGCGCCGGCATCGCGCATCATGCGCACGATCTTCTTGGAGGTGGTGCCGCGCACCAGTGAATCGTCGATCAGGATAATCCGCTTGCCTTCGATGGCGGCGCGGTTCGCCGAATGCTTCATGCGCACGCCGAGTTCGCGCACGCTCTGCGTCGGCTGGATGAAGGTGCGGCCGACATAGTGATTGCGGATGATGCCGAGTTCGAACGGCACGCCGGAGTGCTGGCTGTAACCGACCGCGGCGGGAACGCCGGAATCCGGTACCGGCACCACGACATCCACATCGACGTGGCTCTCGCGCGCAAGCTGTGCGCCGAACGCCTTGCGGACTTCATAAACCGAGCGGCCGCCGACGATGGAATCGGGTCGTGCGAAATAGATGTATTCGAAGATGCAGGGGCGGGGCGGCTGCGGCGGGAACGGCTTGTGGCTTTCCTTGCCTTGTTCGTCGAACACGATGACTTCGCCGGGCTCGATGTCGCGCAGGTACCGCGCGCCGATGATGTCGAGCGCGCAGGTTTCCGACGCGAGAATGGGACAGCCGTCGAGTTCACCCAGCACCAGCGGGCGGATGCCGAGCGGATCGCGCGCGCCGATCAGCTTCTTGTTGGTGAGCGAGACCAGCGCATAGGCGCCCTCGATGGCGCGCAGGGCTTCGATGTAGCGCTCGATGAAACGGCCGCGCTTGGACTGCGCGACCAGATGCAGGATCACCTCGGTGTCGGTGGTCGACTGCATCATCGCGCCGTGGCGGACGAGTTCACGCCGAAGGGTGAGACCGTTGGTGAGGTTACCGTTGTGGGCGACGGCGAATCCGCCGGCGTTCAGTTCGGCGAACAGCGGCTGCACGTTGCGCAAAATGGTTCCGCCGGTGGTGGAGTAGCGGACGTGGCCGACGGCGGTATTGCCGGGGAGGCGCGCGATGACTTCAGCGCGGGAGAAGGTGTCGCCGACGAGGCCGAGCCGTCGTTCGGAATGGAAGCGGCCGCCGTCGAAGGAGACGATGCCTGCGGCTTCCTGGCCGCGATGCTGGAGGGCGTGAAGACCGAGCGCGGTGATGGCGGCGGCGTCGGGATGACCGAAGATGCCGAACACGCCGCATTCCTCGCGGAGCGTGTCGCCGTTCAGATCCTTGTCGAGATCCCAATCCAGGTCGTAGTCGGGTTTTTGGGGCGGGGTGCTCGCATCGCCAGAGGGGTTTTTCATATGTCCACCGCGCCCTTGTGTGAGACAGGATACTAGACGGAGCCTAGCGGCCTGCGGCTTTGCCTTCGATCAGCTGCTTCAGCCCGTCACGGGCCGATTTTCCATACCCGCCGTCGTTCCCCACCGTTGCCGTCGTGCGCGGTTCGGGAGCAGCATCGGTCTGCTCCTCGTCGCCCTTTTTCTTGAACCTCTTCAAGATGGTGTTCTCGGGGTCATCCGGCAAGAGTGACATCAGCCAATCGCCGGTTCCCTGCAACATCACCCGCGACTTGGCGTTACGTACCCATTCGGGCTGTTGTTTGTCCGGGACCAGCCAGGCGAAGAAAAGAAACGCCACAACCATGATCAGCAAGCCGCGGGCGAGCCCGAACAGGAAGCCGAGCGTGCGGTCGAGCGCGCCGATCCGCGAATCCAGGATCATGTCGGAGATGCGCACCGTGATGATCGAGACCACGATCAGCGTGAGGATGAACACACCGGCCACCACGGCGATGGCCGCGACGGTGTCGTTGTTGAAGTAGGTTTTCGCGGTCGGCAGCAGCTTGTTGTAGGCGTAGAGCGTGGTGAGGGCGGCGGCACCCCATGCGGCGATCGACAGGATTTCGCGCATGAAGCCGCGGATCATCGCCAGAAGGCCCGACAACAGCATCACGGCAAGAACGATAATGTCGAGAAGCGTTATCGGCATCGGCTGGTCGGGTCCGCTTTCAGTTTCAAAACCGCGAATCGGGTCGTCGTGCGCCCGGATAGCTGACGGCCATATGGCACGTCCCGCAAGGGCCGGGAACCCGCAAACCCCCGGACATCAACGCCAAAAGAGCATGGCTCCCGATGATCGCCCGTTGCAGTTAACGGACCCTATCGCCGGGGCTGAAACGTCTTGCGAACTGTTGGCCGGGCGCGGGTTATATAGCGTCCGGTCATGCGAGCGTCACGTCGCGTTTAGTCGTCTTCGGGCTTGAATCGGCCCTCTGCGGCAGATTTCCCCGACGCTGTGGCTTTGCGGCCCCTTGCGGCAATGTCTGCGACCAGCGAAGTGAGCGAACCGACGCTGGAGAGGGACATGCCAGCATCACTGCCGCCGCTTTCGCCCCGCGCGGCCTCGGGCAGCATGGCACGGCCGAAGCCGAGCTTGGCGGCTTCCTTGAGCCGGGCGGAGGTCTGCGCCACCGGACGCACCGCGCCTGACAGCGAGATTTCGCCGAAATAGACCGCATCGACCGGCAGCGGCGCGTTGACCAGCGACGACACCAATGCGGCTGCGGCGGCGACATCGGCGGCTGGCTCGTTGATGCGCAGTCCGCCGGCGACATTGAAGTAGACGTCGTAGCCCGACAGCTTGACGCCGCAATGGGCTTCCAGCACTGCCAGCACCATCGAAAGGCGGCTCGAATCCCAACCGACCACCGCGCGCCGCGGCGTGCCGAGCGTGGTCGGGACGACCAGCGCCTGCAGTTCCACCAGCACCGGACGCGTTCCCTCGATGCCGGCGAACACGGCGGTGCCGGGACTGCCGAGATCGCGCTCCGACAGGAACAGTTCGGACGGATTCGACACTTCGCGCAGGCCAAGACCCGTCATCTCGAACACGCCGATCTCGTCGGTGGGGCCGAAACGGTTCTTTACCGCGCGCAGGATTCTGAATTGCTGCGAGCCTTCGCCCTCAAAGCTCAGCACCGCGTCGACCATGTGCTCGACCACGCGCGGGCCAGCAATCTGGCCGTCTTTGGTGACGTGACCGACCAGAATGAGCGCCGCGCCGGACTTCTTGGCGAATCGAATAAGTGCCTGCGCCGAGGCGCGAACCTGCGTCACGGTGCCGGGCGCGGATTCGACGGTGTCGGTCCACATGGTTTGAATCGAGTCGATCACCACGAGGCGGGGAGGCGCGCCTTCGGACAGCGTGGCGATGATGTCCTCGACCGAGGTTTCGGCCGCGAGTTGCACGGCGGCGTCCGCAAGACCGAGACGTTCCGCGCGCAGCCGCACCTGGCCGACGGCTTCTTCGCCGGAGATATAAACCGCGCGATGTCCTGCGCGTGCGAGAAGGCTGGTGGCCTGCGTGAGTAATGTCGATTTGCCGATGCCGGGGTCGCCGGCCATCAGCAGCACCGAGCCGCGCACGAAGCCGCCGCCGGTGACACGATCGAATTCCGCCATGCCCGATGGCAGGCGCGGTGGCGAGGGGCTGGCCCCGGTCAGTGTCTCGAGTTTGAACAGACGGCCCTTGCGCTTGGCGCGCAGGTTGGCGGGAACGGAGATCGCGCCGGTCGGGTCTTCTTCCGACAGCGAGTTCCACTCGCTGCAAGACTCGCACTTGCCCTGCCACTTGTTATGGGCAGCCCCGCAATTCTGGCAGACGAACGAGAGAACTGCGGCGCGGGCCATTGAGGGGTCCTGAGAATCTGGCGGATTTTGTTCTTCTTTTGTTCGATATTTCGGTCGAAAAGTCAATCAAAAATTCCGGTCGCCTTTCGATAGCGGGATACCACCGGATGCGCCTATCCTCCGCCGGTCATCAGAACTGAAGGGAGGCATCGGCTCGTCGTCTGCACCACTCGATAAATCAAACAACGACCGCGCATGACCGGCTCAGCGGCATGACGCGGCAAAAGGGAGTGACGCCATGAAATGGATTGCTGTACTGGCCGGCCTTGTTGTTGCGAGCGCGGTTCATGCCGCCGACGCGCCGAAATTTCAGGTCGACGCGCAATGGCCGAAGCCGCTGCCGAACAACTGGATCATGGGGCAGGCGGCGGGTGTCGCCGTCGATGCACAGGATCATGTGTGGGTGGTGCAGCGTCCGCGCACGCTGACCGACGACGAGAAGGCGGCAAGCTTCACGCCGCCGCGCTCGAAGTGCTGCGTGGCAGCACCTCCGGTGATGGAGTTCGATTCCGACGGCACGCTGATCAAGGCGTGGGGCGGCAAGGGCGACGGCTACGACTGGCCGTTGAACGAGCACGGCATCTATGTGGATGCGAAGGGCTTCGTCTGGCTTGCGGGTAACGGCGAAACCGACGGACAGATTCTGAAATTCACCAGGGACGGCAAGTTCGTCATGCAGATCGGCAAGTCCGGTCCGCAGACCGACAGCAAGGACACGTCGCGGCTCGGGCGCCCGGCCAACATGACGGTCGATGCCGCCGCCAACGAACTCTATGTCGCGGACGGCTACTACAATCACCGCATCATTGTGTTCGACTCGGAGACCGGCGCGTTCAAGCGGATGTGGGGCGCTTACGGCAAGCCGCCGTCCGACGAGAAGGTCGGCCCTTTCGATCCCGCAGCAGCGCCTTCGCAGCAGTTCGCCAATCCGGTGCATTGCGTGCGGATCGCGCAGGACGGGCTGGTGTATGTGTGCGACCGGCAGAACAACCGCATTCAGGTGTTCAAGAAGGACGGCAGTTTCGTCAAGGAGATGTTCGTCGAGAAGGCGACACTGGCGAACGGTTCGGTGTGGGATCTCGAAATCTGGCCGGACGCCGACGAGACTTTCCTCATCAATGCGGACGGCGCCAACAACGAGGTCCGCACGCTGGTGCGCGACAGCGGCGAGATCGTCGGACGCTTTGGCCGCAACGGCCGCATGGCCGGCGACTTCCACTGGATTCACAATCTCGCGCTGGATTCCAAGGGCAACATCTACACGACAGAAGTGGACAACGGGAAACGCGCGCAGAAATTCCTGCTGATCGGCAACATGGTGCTGAAAAAGCGAAGTGTGCAGTAGCTGCGGTCTATCTCTGGAGGCGCATGCGAGAGCGTGTGCCTTCGGATGACGCTATCGCGCGTCGATCACGAGTTCGGTCCGCACGCAGCGGACATCGACCTCGAACTCCATGCCGATCACCGGCGGCCATGCCGGATACCAGGCAAGGCCGAGCTGGCTCACCTTGTATTCGGCGAGCACGCCTTCCAGCAGCGGCCGGATATCGTGGACGGTATAGGCCTGCGCGGCGGTCACGTTCGACCAGTCGCAGCCCAGCGCATCGACACGTTCGCGCAGCGTCTGCATGACGAAGCGTGCTTTCAGATCGAGCCCTTTCAACGACACGTCGCGTCCGCCGAGGACTGCGCCGTCCTTAATCTCCGGAAAGCCGGAGATCACGAAGTCGCCAGACGCGCCGGAGTCCGGAACAGTGTAGGTAAACGCAAAGAACATGGTCTCGGCGGACACCTCGGTGATCGGCGCGAGGTTGCTGCGCGCCAACGGATTGATGTCGCCGGCCTTGCATCCCCATTGATGCAGCGTCTTCAGGTATTCGGCGTTGAAGATCTGAAACTGCTCCCTGGTCACGGCGGCGGGCGAGCGCAGTTCACACGCGGCCAGCGCGGTGACGGGCCGGCCTTCGCGTTCGAGATGTTTCTTGATGAAGGCAAAGCCGTCCGCCATCGGGACCGGACGCAGGAAGCGCACCCGGCGCAACGCGAAGCCCGGCATAGGCGTGACGCCACTTGAAAATGGTCCGCCGGGCGCAACGATGAATCTGTAGTCGCCGGGTTTGAAATCCATCACGTCGGACATCGGTTTATTTCCTGGAGTTGGGCATGATCGTGTCATGCCGCTTGCTTATTCGCCGCCCTTGTAGACGCGCGCGTAGCGCCGCCCAAGGCTGGTCAGCACCTCGTAGCCAATGGTGCCGAAGTGATGCGCGAGTTCGTCTACGGTGATGCCTTCGCCGATCAGCGTCACCATGCCGCCGCGGCGGATGGCATTGGGCGGCAGGCTCGTGACATCGATCGCCATCAGGTCCATCGAGATGCGCCCGGCGATCGGGCAGCGTTGGCCGGCCACGATCGCTTCTGCGCTGCGTACATTGTCGACGCCGCCCGCCGCGCGAAAATATCCGTCCGCATAACCGGCGGTGACGATCGCAAGCCGCGTCGGCTGTCGCGCGGTCCACGTGGCGCCGTAACCGACGCTCTCGCCTTTTTCGATGTTGCGAATTTGCGCCACGCGCACCTTGAGGTCGACCACCGGCAGCACCGGCGTGTCGGCTTCCGGCGTCGGGTTGACGCCATAGAGCGCGGCGCCCGGCCGCACCAGATCGAAATGGAATTGCGATCCGAGAAAGATGCCGGATGAATTGGACAGCGAAGCGGGCACGCCGGAAAACAGCGAGGCGATCTCGCGGAACGCCGCGACCTGCCGCCCGTTGATCGGGTCGCCGAGAACCTCGGCGCTGACGAGGTGGCTCATCACCAGCGCAAAGCCGTGGTTGCCATTCTTGATGCGCGACTCCAGCGCCTGCGCTTCGGTGACCCGGAATCCGAGACGGTTCATGCCGGTGTCGATGTGGATCGCGGCGGGACCTTCCCAGCCGCTGGTCAGGCGGAATGCATCCCATTCCGCGAGTTCGGTGGCGTCGCCGATCACCGGGCGGCAGTCGTACTTCGCATACAGATCGCCGCAGCCCGGGAAAAACCCGTCGAGCACGTAGATGGCGGAGGTCGGCGTCACCTCGCGTGCGGCGTGGGCTTCATCGAGCGTGGCGACGAAGAATGTCCGGCAGCCTGCCTTGACCAGCGCGCGGGTGACCCGAGCGATGCCGCAGCCATAGGCGTCGGCTTTTACAACGGCTGCGCAATCCGCGGGGATGGCCTGGCTGTTGAGCTTGCGCCAGTTGGCGACAATGGCGTCGAGGTCGATGGTCAGGATGCCGGTCGCACTCGCGGCGTTTGCAGCAGTGCTGTCGGCTGTCATGGATTTCGGATCGGAAACGGGAGTCATTGGCCTGCGTCAGGATATGCGGAGAGTGATTGGCGAAAGCGTTATCTGACTTTAGCACACTCTCTCGTGTGCCAGCGCGTATTCCGCAAAAGTGGGCACCGGTTTTACGAGCATTATCAGACGCCCGAAATCGCTTAGTTGCCAAATCGCTCGGGCACCTGTCCGTCGTGGGAGAGATCGCCGAACCGCGTGACGTTGGCGTCGAATTGCAGATTGATGGTGCCGGTGGGGCCGTGACGCTGCTTGCCGATGATGACCTCGGCCTTGCCGTGGACCAGCGACATATCGAGCTGCCACTTCTCGTGCTCGGGCGTGCCGATCCGCGGCTCCTTGCTCTGCAAATAGTATTCCTCGCGGTACACGAACAGCACGACGTCGGCGTCCTGCTCGATCGATCCCGATTCACGCAGGTCGGACAGTTGCGGGCGCTTGTCGTCGCGGTTCTCCACCTGACGCGAAAGCTGCGACAGGGCGATGATGGGAACGTTCAATTCCTTGGCCAGCGCCTTCAGGCCGGTGGTGATTTCGGTGATTTCCTGCACGCGGTTGTCCGACTTGCGGCCCGAGCCCGACAGAAGCTGGATGTAGTCGATAATGAGCAGGTCCAGACCTTTCTGTCGCTTCAGCCGCCGCGCGCGTGCGGTGAGCTGCGAGATCGACAAGCCGCCGCCATCATCGACGTAGAAGGGCAGGTTCTGCATCTCGATGGAATGGTCGCGGATTTTATCGAAATCCCGCTCGCTGATACCGCCGCGGCGGATCAAGCTCGACGAGATGCCGGTGCGCTCGGACAGAATACGGGTGGCGAGCTGCTCCGCCGACATTTCGAGCGAGAAGAAACCGACGATGCCGCCATTGACCGATTTCATCTGACCATCGGCCTGCACTTCGCCGCGCCATGACCGCGCGACGTTGTAGGCGATGTTGGTCGCGAGCGCCGTCTTGCCCATGGCCGGACGGCCGGCAAGAATGATCAGATCGGACGATTGCAGGCCGCCCATCTTGACGTCCATTTCACGCAGACCGCTCGAGAGGCCCGACAGATTGCCGTCGCGGCCGTAGGCTGCAGCGGCCATATCGACCGCAACCGTCAGCGCCTGCGAAAACTTCTGGAAGCCGCCGTCGTAGCGGCCGGACTCCGCGAGATCGTAGAGCTTCTTTTCCGCGTCCTCGATCTGCGCGCGCGGCGCGAAATCCACCGGCGCGTCGAACGCGACGTTGACCATGTCCTCGCCGACGCGGATGAGATCGCGCCGGATCGACAGATCGTAAACGGTCCGTCCGTAATCCTGCGCGTTGATGATGGTGGTGGCTTCGGCGGCGAGGCGGGCAAGGTACTGCGCGACCGTCATGCCGCCGATATCGGTTTCCGCCGGAACGAAGGTCTTCAGCGTCACCGGGGTTGCGATCTTGCCGGCGCGGATGATGCTCGACGTGGTCTCGAAAATGAGCTGATGGATCGGCTCGTAGAAGTGTTTCGGCTCGAGGAAGTCCGAAACCCGGTAGAAGGCGTCGTTGTTGACCAGAATGGCGCCGAGAAGTCCCTGTTCGGCCTCGATATTATGGGGCGCGGTTCGGTAGGCCGGCGAGCCGGCTTCCGGCGCGAGCTTGATAATGTTCGAATCAGGAATGGCCATAGACGTTTAATGATCTTTTATTCGGATGAAAGTTGGGCAGGCGGACGCACGAAGCGGACTGCTACCTAATACTTTCAGAGTCGCCAGCGAAATGCCCGACCCAAACTTTCCCCGTTGTTCACGGTGAAAAGAAAAGGCCGGGAAGGCTTGCTTTGCGTGGTGCGATCGTTTTGCGCACGTCCTGCAAAACTTCCCCGCGTATACCCGCGCGCGAGTTCCGTTGCGAAAATGACGAGCCGCAAAGATCAACCGCCGCCTCCAATCAAGGAAGCGGCGGTTTCAATTCGACAATTTGGAGGAAAGGGACAGGATTCGAACCTTCGACACGGTCGCCCGTGTGCCGCGTTAGCGGTGCCTTAAGCCACTCAGCCACCTTTCCGTGGTTCGCGAATTTTGGAGGCCCAGCCTGGATTTGAACCAGGATGTGAAGCGTTTGCGGCGCCCCCGCGTAACTTTCCGCCACCGGGCCATGCACCGAACTTGCACCGGCAATGGATCGGTCGCAATCGATGATCGCTGCGGTGGTTAATGTGCGTCAGAGTGGAGGATTGAGCTACCGCTGGTTTCACCCTACGTTCCGGCCGCTTGCGGCGATCCTGACCTGCGAAGCCGGATCTGGGGTGATCGTTTTCCTTCAACAAGAGGTGCGACATGACAACCAGTGTGAAGCAGTTGATGGGTGAGGCCAACGCGGCCGTGCCGAAGATCACGCCAGCCGAGGCGAGCGAGATGGTCGCAAAGGGCAACATCCTCGTGATCGATGTGCGCGATCCGAACGAAGTGGAAAAGAGCGGCAAGATCGCCGGCGCGGTCAACGTTTCGCGCGGCATGCTGGAATTCCGCGCCGATCCGGACTCGCCCTACCACGACAAGAATTTCGCCAAGGACAAGACCGTGATTGTCTATTGCGCTTCCGGCGGCCGTTCCGCGCTGAGCGGAAAGGTGCTGAAGGATATGGGTTATGGCCAAGTCTACAACGCCGGCGGCTTCAAGGATTGGGCCGACAGCGGCGCCGCGGTCGAGAAGGCCGGCTAACCCCAATATGATGCGAGCGCGGTATCTGCGCTCGCATCGCAAGGCGACGGCGCGGGGAGGGAAGCAATCGTGGGGTCCGCTTACTCGCCGGCCATCCGCAGCATCGGGCGTTTCGCGGCTTCGACCTCGCGCAGCCGCTGTTCCTCACGGCCGATGTAATCGCGGGTGATCGGGACCACGCCCTGCCGCTTGCTGAGCTGGATCTGGAATACCATGACGTTCTGCTTGCGGAACGACATCTCGGATGACGCCAGATAGAACTCCCACATCCGGACGAAGCGCTCGTCATAAAGTTTGGCAGCTTCTTCGCGCCGGGCGAGGAAGCGCTCGCGCCAGGCCTTCAGCGTTTCGGCATAATGCAGCCGCAGGATTTCGATGTCGTCGACCAGCAGTCCGGCGCGTTCGATCGCGGGCAGCACCTCTGACACCGCCGGGATATAGCCGCCGGGGAAAATGTATTTTGCGATCCACGGGTTGGTGATGCCGGGCCCTTCCGAGCGCCCGATCGAATGCAGCATCATCACGCCGTCGTCGCCGAGCAGTTCTGCGCAGCGCTTGAAGTAGGTGTCGTAATAGTCGACGCCGACATGCTCGAACATGCCCACCGAAATGATCCGGTCGAAAGAGCCGGGCGTGTCGCGATAGTCCTGCAGGCGGAATGTCGCGCGGTCGGTCAGGTTCAGTTCGCCAGCGCGCGCGTTGGCCACTCCCAGCTGTTCCTCGGAAAGGGTGATGCCGGTGACATGCGCGCCGGTCATTTCCGCGAGATACAGCCCGAGGCCGCCCCACCCGCAGCCGATGTCGAGCACACGGTGGCCTGGTTTGACCAGCAGCTTCGCGGCGAGGTGGCGCTTCTTGGCAAGCTGCGCGTCATCGAGCGTGGAGTCCGGCGTCTCGAAGTAGGCGCAGCTGTACTGCATGTCCGCGTCGAGGAAGAGGCGATAGAGCCGGCCGTCCAGATCGTAATGGCTGGCGACGTTGCGCTTGGAACGGGCAGGCGGATTGAACTGCTGCCAGTGCCGGATCAGGTAGCGAAGCCACCAGCGGACCCGCGACCAGCGCGGCACCATGTCGGGTTGATCGAGCGCGACCGCGAGAAGATCGGCAATCGAACCGTTTTCAATAATGAAGTCGCCGTCGGTGTAGATTTCGCCGATCGCGAGTTCGGGATCGAGCAGCAGGTGGCGCTGGGCTTCGGGGGTCAAAAATCTGACCGCGATTGGCTGCCCGGTGCCGTCGCCGCAGGTGAAGGTGGCCCCCGCAGCCGTCGTGAAGGTTATCGAACCACGCCGAATGAACTGGCTCAGGAAAAACCGCAAAAGACGATCCATCCAACGCATGTCCAACGATCCAATTATGGCGACCTTCCAAATCTTGGTATTTTCTGGCCCGGTTTCAATCGCAATTTGCCGTATAGCGCCCGCGCGAAAGGCAGGTCTGCGTTTTCGGCTGGGAAGCGGGCCGTGCTGAGCCGGAAAAGAGCACCTGCCGCCGCCCGAAACAGGCTCACGCACATGCGAAATCTCGGTACTTCCATTCGCAGTATAATCCGCTAAAGGTGACCGCGAGGCCGAGGGCGGGGTCGAACGTCTTTGACCCCTGACCGGCTGTATATCTGGAGACCTTGGATGTTGAGCCGAGCGCTCATTTTGGCGGCGGTGGCTTTTGTGTTGGGCTGTTTCGGGACGATCCCGGCGCGGGCGCAGAATCTCGAAGCCGGCAAGCCTCCGTCCCAGATTTTCTCCAGCACCTGTTCGCTGTGCCACAAGAGCGCGCGCGGATTGCTGAAGGGTGTTTCACCGGGATCGCTGCCGGGTTTCCTCCGCCAGCACTACACCACGAGTTCAGACATGGCCGCGGCCATGAGCGCCTATGTCCTGTCCAATGGCGCGGCCAACGCAGCGCCGGGCGGGGGAAATCTGACCCGGCAAGGCCAGGAAGCCAAAGGCGGCGCGAAACCGTCCCAGGAGCCCAGTCCCGAACAAGCAAGCAAGGGCCGCAAGCCCACGCGCGAAGCCTCGAAGCCCGATGCTGACGGGCTGGAGGGCGCGACTCCTGAACATGCCCAGACCGCCCGCCAAAAGGCCGCCGCCGAGCGCAGAGCGGCGCGGCAAGCAGCCCGAAGCAAGGCCGGCAAGGACGGCGCACCGCCGAAGATCGAGGACCGGCACGAGGCCGCGAAGGATCAGCCCGGCAAGGACGAAGCGGCCAAATCCGCCTCAGGCGCGCCTGACGCGGGCAAGCCGGATTCAGCCAAATCTGATTCGGCCAATCCTGATTCAGCAAAGTCTGATGCAGCCAAGTCTGAAACTGCCAAGTCTGAAACCGCCAAGGTCGAAGGCACACGCCCGGATCCCGTTCCGGCTGTCACGCCTGCGCCGAAGGATGGCGAGAATCGGCCAAAGGAAGCGGAGAGGCCCGCCGAGGTGGCCGCTGCTCCGCCGAAGGTCGAGATTCCCTCCGGCCCGCTGACGATCGATATGGGTCCGCCGCCGGCTCCGAAAGCCGCTGCCCCCAGCGCGTCGGTTGTGCCCGCCGGCAAGCCAGAACCGCCGATCTCCCGTTAAATTCGAACCGAGCACCGAATGGTCCGTGGAAACGCGGTCGACGCCTTTGATTGCCTTGACTAGAGTATTACTCTAGAGCAATGATCTAGCGTCTCTCACGCTCGGAGTTGATCGGCCATGTCTGGTGCCCGCGACGATCTGCTGGATGCGGCGCTCGCTGTGTTCGAGCGCGACGGTTTCGAGGGTGCGACAGTGGCTGCGATCCGCCAGCGTGCGGGCGCATCGAACGGCAGCTTCTTTCACTTCTTCGGCTCCAAGCGCGAACTGGCCGGCACGTTGTTTCTCGAAGTGCTGCGGCGCTATCACATCGCCATGCTCGATGTGATTGATCCTCCGCCCGGCGCGGAGGAGGGCATCGCGCGCTTGATCCGCACGCATCTGGCATGGGTCGTCGACAACCGCCGCGAAGCCAATTTTTTGTTCGAGATTTCGCGCAGCGAGTGGGCGAAGGACGTGCGCGATGCGCGCAAGGCGCGGAATGCGACGGTCGCGGAAGGCGTCGAGGCCTGGCGCGCGCCGCTGGTCGCAAGCGGCGAATTGCTGCCGATGCAGGCCTCGCTGTTCTTCAGCCAGATCATCGGCCCGGCGCAGTTCGTCTGCCGGGCGTGGCTGTCGGGCCGCGATCCGTCCGATCCGCGCGACCATGCCGAGGTGCTGATCGCCTGCGCGGTTCGCGCGCTGACCACACACGGAGATCGATGATGCTTCAGGCCGATGCGGAATTCGCGCCGATTGCCGATCATATTCGCAGCAACGTCATGCGTCAGGGCTTCATGACTCATGTCGGCGCCGAAGTGAGCGATCTCACGCGCGGCGGCTGTGTGCTGTCCGTCGACCGCCGTCCGGAGTTGTTGCAACAGAATGGATTTTTCCACGGCGGTGTCACGGCGTTCCTGATCGACAATGCGACGACCATCGCCGCCGCCACGGTCAAGGGGCAGGCCGCGTTGACCGCCGAGTATAAACTGAACTTGCTGTCGCCGGCATCGGGCGAGCGATTGATCTGCCGCGCGCGCGTGATCAAGCCGGGACGTCAGGTCTCGGTGGTTGCGGCGGATGTGTTCTGTGTGATCGATGGCTCGGAAAAGCATACGGCCACCGCGCTGGCATCGATTGCGATGATCGATCAGGCCATCGCGCCGATGGTCGTCAGCTAAACAAAAAGCCCGGCCTCGATGAGGCCGGGCTTTTTTCGCAGATGGCTGGTGCCGGAGCCTTATTTCTCTTCGGCAGGAGCGGCCGGTTCGGCAACGTCGTCGTGCTGCGCTTCCGGATCGAAGAACTCGCCGGCGGCGGCGATCGCCTCGGCAGCCGCGTCGCGGTCTTCCTGACGGCTGTTGACGTCTTCGCCGCGGTTGATGCGTTCGGCTTCCACCTCGGAGCGCGCCACCGTCGTCGAAACATGCACTTCGACTTCCGGATGCACCGCGATGGTGATCTTGTGCTGGCCGATGGTCTTGATCGGCGCGTCGAGCAGAACCTGCGAGCGGTTCAGCGAGACGCCGTCCTTCTCCAGCGCCGCCATGATGTCGCGCACCGACACCGAGCCGTAAAGCTGGCCGGTTTCCGACGCCTGACGGATGATGACGACATTACGTCCGTCGATCTTCTCGGCGACCTTGGTCGCTTCGCCCTTGGCCTGAATGTTCTTGGCCTCGAGGTCGGCCTTCATGCCGTCGTACTTCTCGCGGTTGTCCTTGGTCGCGCGCAGCGCCTTGTTGCGCTTGAGCAGGAAGTTACGGGCGAACCCGTCCTTCACTTTGACCACATCGCCCATTTGGCCGAGTTTCGCCACGCGCTCCAGCAGAATGACTTCCATTTTGAATTCTCCGTTCGATCTAAAGGTTGAGTTGGATTTCAGAGTGAGAGTTGAACTTCAGGTTGTCGGCATGGGCGGTGGCCCGCGCCGCGTCCAGTAGGCTTGTCGAATTCCAAAGACGGCGTCGGCGAGGCCAAGGCTGATCATTCCGAGCAGCGGCCAGCCGATGAACAGTGTCCCGGCATAGGCCGCGCCGAGCACGAAGCTGCGGCCCGAGAACGTCTGTGTCACGGTATGAAGCACAGCGAAGCCGGTGATGGCGTAGGCCATCAGCATCGCGCTGCTTGCGATCTGGGCCAGCATGGCCAGCAGTCCGCCGACGAAACACAGCGCAACCGCGATCAGCAATGCGACAAGCATCATCCGCGGCAGCATGGTGGTGCGCAGGTCGGGCCACGGCCGCTTCATCCGGCCGGACGTCGCCGTGATTTTCGCGGCGAGCCACAGATTGAGCGTCAGCGTCATCATCGCGATGATGGTGGCGGCGCCCGGTGCGACTGCGACCAGCGCATCGACCACGCGGTCGGTTTCGCCCGAGGGAACGGCCGTCCCGCGGCCGCCCATGATGCGTTGCAGGCCGCGGCGCAGCGCGGCGTTGATCGTGGCGTCGTCGGAGCCGAGAGTCAGCAGCGCGCTGACCGTGGTGATGACCGCAAACAGCGCCGCCCATGCCAGGATGCGCCCGGTCGGATACCAGTCGAGCACCGGCGCAAGATTGGCGAGTTGCGGATCGTTCGAGACCGGACGCGCAAGCAGCGCCAGGTGTCCGAGCCACCAGGCCGGCAAGGCGATGGTGAGCGCGAAGGCAGCCATGTAGGGAATGCCGAAGATGAAGCCGAGGCCGAGTGCCGCAACGATGCCGCCGATCAGCGCGGTCGCCGATCCCCAACCCAGCGCGGCCACCATCAGGGGCAGCGGCGCGAGGTAAAACAGCACGAGCGAAATCAGCGCGCCCGAAACGATGGACGCGAACATCGTCGCCGACGCGAGGCCGGCCGCCAGTGCAATGAGGATACCTGTCATCATCAGCTGTCCCGCTCCTTTCGAGCGGTTAGAGGTCTTTGGAACCCCAACCATCCACCGAGGCACGACGCCGTGGTGTTATGAGAAGAACCGGCGGATTGATCCGCCGGTTCTGATTGTCTTAGCGGATCACGTAAGGCAGCAGACCGAGGAACCGCGAGCGCTTGATGGCGCGGGCGAGTTCACGCTGCTTGATGGCCGACACGGCCGTGATGCGGCTCGGCACGATCTTGCCGCGCTCGGACACGTAACGCATCAGCAACTTCGAATCCTTGTAGTCGATCTTCGGCGCGTTCGGTCCCGTGAACGGGCACGTCTTGCGGCGACGGAAGAACGGACGGCGTGCACCTGCTTCAGCCATGGTTCTTACTCCTCTACCGACGCGGTTGCGTCTTCATCACGCGGACGGCGCGGACCACGATCACCACGGAAGCCACCGCCTTCACGATCGCCGCCACGGAAGCCGCCGCCTTCACGGTCGCCACGGAAGCCGCCGCCACCGCGCTCGTCGCGGTCACGCTCGGACTTGCGCATCATGGCGGAGGGGCCTTCCTCCAGTTCGTCGACGCGAACGGTGATGTAACGGATGATGTCTTCGCTGATGCGTTCCTGCCGCTCGATCTCGGCGACCACCGCTGCGGGGCCGTCGATGTTCAGCAGCATGAAATGCGCCTTACGGTTCTTGTTCATGCGATAGGTGAGGGAGCGCACGCCCCAGTTCTCGGTCTTGGTGACCTTGCCGCCGAGACCTTCGATCACGCCGGTAATCTGCGTGGTGAATTCCTCGACCTGCTGGGCGCTCGCATCCTGACGCGCGAGAAAAACATGCTCATAAAGAGGCATGGGAGTCCTTTCCAATGTTAGCGCGGTTCCTGGCGGCAAGCCCTTCGAGACCTTCGGAAAGGACTCGATATTGCTCAGAAGGCGGAAGCACGGGACGACGGACCGACTGGCCCTGTCACATCAAATTCGCCAAAGGTGAAATTGCTGAGACCGTCCGTTCAGCTCCCGGCCGGGATCCACGGATAGGCGCGTTATAAGGGTTTCGGCGCTGGGTGCAAGGCAAAACAGGGCCGATTTGGCCCTGAAAAGCCCATCTGTAGCTGTTTCCGGTGCGTCTGGCCGGCAGTCGCGCCTATTTAGCATCCGCCGATTTTGACGCCCCGGCATTGTCGGGAGGCCCGACAATCGGAAATACCTTGCCGACGTCCATGCGCTGGCTGGAATAGGTCAGCGCCCCGCCCAGAATGACGACGCCGATGAGCGCGCCCCACAGGAACTTGTGATAGGCGCGCTTGCCGCCGAAGGCGTCATCCAGATTGTTATTCATAATCAGCGCCGCTCCGTTGTCGGTCGATACTTTGCCAGTCCCGTTGTGCCTGGCGGCGGGTTGTCCACGGCGGTGACAACGACCGGGTTGCGGTCGAAGGCCGTCACCAGCGCCGCCCCGAATACGGCGACCAGCACCAGCGCGAAAATCAGGACCGGGGCGAGAGCTAGCGTCTGTGGCTTGCGCGGATCATTTTCCATGGTGCGCACTCCGGTTGGGTGCCCCGTACTGAAAACGCGCAGCGGTGGATACTGTTCCAATTGGGTCGTTCAATGGCCTGCCGGGTCAGCGGGCGAGCAAGCCAGTGGCCGATTCGTCGTCGCGCCGCGGCACCACAGCTTGACACTGGCCGCCCCGGCGGTGTCTTACGGCCTATCGTTTTGAGGGGACTTCCATGACTGCAGCATTCACATTTCCGGGGCAGGGATCGCAGACCGTCGGTATGGGCAAGGCACTAGCCGACGCATTTCCGGCAGCCCGCGCCGTGTTCGACGAGGTGGATGCAGCGCTGGGTGAAAAGCTGACGGCCATCATCTGGGACGGTCCGGCAGAGACGCTGCAACTCACCGAAAACGCGCAGCCCGCGCTGATGGCGGTGTCGCTGGCGACGCTGCGCGTGCTGGAGACTGAAGCGGGTATCGACATCGCGCGCGATGCGGCCTTCGTCGCCGGTCATTCGCTTGGCGAATATTCGGCGCTGGCCGCCGCCGGCAGTTTCACCATCAGCGACACGGCGAAGCTGCTGCGCACGCGCGGCCTCGCCATGCAGAAAGCCGTGCCGGTTGGTGTCGGCGCGATGGCGGCATTGCTGGGCCTCGATTACGAGGCCGCGGTGGCGGTTGCGGAAGAAGCCGCGCAGGGGCAGGTTTGTCAGGCCGCCAACGACAATGGCGGCGGACAGGTTGTGGTGTCCGGCGACAAGGCCGCCGTCGAGCGCGCGCTCGAAATCGCCAAGACCAAGGGCGCCAAGCGCGCCATGCTGCTGCCGGTGTCCGCGCCGTTCCATTGCCGCCTGATGCAGCCCGCCGCCGATGCAATGGCGCAGGCGCTGGCTAGCGTCACCATCAACAAGCCGAAAGCGCCGCTGGTTTCCAACGTGCTGGCGACCGCGATCACCGATCCGGATGAAATCCGCAAGCGGCTGGTTGAGCAGGTCACCGGCACCGTGCGCTGGCGCGAGAGTGTTGCGTACATGGCGTCGCAAGGCGTGACGCATTTTCTCGAAATCGGCGCGGGCAAGGTTCTGTCGGGCTTGGTCAAGCGCATCGCAGACGGCGCCGTCGGGGTGTCGGTCGGTGGACCAGCCGACATCGAGGCTGCGAAGGCCGCGCTTGCTGCGGCGAAGTAGGTTCCGTTCCTCGCTGCTGCCTGTTGCCGCACCGGAGCGCGGGCTTTTTGCACCTTACAAAGCGCGAAATCTCGCATATATTGGTTCTGTCGCAAGACGATGGCGCTGAATCTCAAGGCGGACTACGGGCAGACCCGGGGGGCAGTACCCCGGCGCCTCCACCAGAAGCGGTTAGAGCTGGCAGGTTCAACCGTTTCTGATGGGGGCGAAATAGGTTCGATGGCCGTGAAGAAGCTTTGAAGTGTGCTCGGCATGATACCGCCGTTATCGGGTCAAAACCTAAATGCAAACGATAACGTTCGCATGAATGAAGTGCGCCTCGCGGCGTAACCATTCGGGGTAGGTCCACCTAGCAACAGAACGGCCATGGCCGCGTCACCTTCGGGTGGCGCGGCTTTTATTTTGCGAAAACGCGCGGCCTGTCTCGCGCCGACGCATAATCACCGCGCTGTGTGCGGCGGTCAGTTTGGGTAAGATGCCTTCGCGGAGGACGAGCCTTGAAGAAGAAAGCCAAACCGGAAACTCACATCCAGTATCACAAGGACGGCAGCGTCTGGGCGCGCGGTCAGACTATTGACGGAGTCATGACTGGTTACTGGGAGTGGTTCCGCAAAGACGGTGTGCGGATGCGCTCCGGTCATTTCGAGGACGGCGAGCAGACGGGCGAATGGACCACGTATGACAAGACCGGCAAGGTCTACAAAGTCACGACCATGAAGCCGAAAAAGAAACCAACATGACCTGATTTATTTCTTGTCCGACGCTGACAAGCGCGCTGCGTTTCGGTCCCCGAGTAGCGCCAGATCGCTTTCGTCCTTCAGGTCCACGCCGGTGAGTCCACGGCCCAGCGCCTCGCGCACCAGCCACGCCAGCTTGAATGCGGCAGCGGCATAACTCAGTCCTTCGGGCCGAACATTGGAAATGCAGTTGCGTCCGGCATCGTTGCGGCCCTTGAACGGCGCATGGGTGATGTAGATGCCGAGACTGTCGGGTGAACTCAGCCCCGGCCGCTCGCCGATCAGCATGATCGACAACCTTGCTTTCAACAGTTCCGCGATCTCGTCAGCCAGCGCGACGCGGGCCTGCGTGGCGATGACGACCGGCGCGCGCTTCAGCTCCTCCGCAAGAAGCGGCTTCAGTGCCGCGAGCAGTGGTGCTGCGTGGCGGTCCACAGCCAGCGCCGACAGCCCGTCGCCGACCACGATACAGACGTCGCTCGGCAGGATCGGTTCTGCGCGCAACTTCGCGATCTCGTCGGGGTCGATCACGCGGCCGAGGTCCGGCCTGCGCAAATAGGTGGTGCGATCCGGCGCGTGGCTGCGCACATGGGCAGTGGTCCAGCCTTGTGCGTGCAGCGCAGCTTCGAGTTTCGGCACATCGAGCGCAGCGTGAATTGCATCGCGCGCCATCGCGTGCGCCCAGCCGAACCTCAGCACCTCGTCGGTCGGCATCCCGGCACCGACGCGGCCAAGCGCAAGCCGCGCCGGCGTGACGCTGCGCCAATCGCCCCAAGGACTTTGTGTGACGGAATCTTTCGTCATGCGACCAGCGATTTGAGATTGCCCATGCCGCCGAGCAGCGCGTTGGGCGAGGGCGGTCGCAGGCGTCCGGCGGCGTCGGTGATCTGCATCCGTTGCAGCCACGCCTCGAACTCGGGCGCGCGTTTCAGGCCGAGTGTTTCGCGCAGAAAGAGTGCGTCATGGAACGACGTGCTCTGATAGTTGAGCATCACATCGTCCGCGCCGGGAATGCCCATGATGAAGCTGATGCCGGCTGTGCCGAGCAGCACCAGCAGCGTGTCCATGTCGTCCTGATCGGCTTCGGCGTGGTTGGTGTAGCAGATGTCGCAACCGAGCGGCAGGCCGAGCAGCTTGCCGCAGAAATGATCCTCCAAACCGGCGCGGATGATCTGCTTGCCGTCGTAGAGATATTCAGGGCCGATGAAGCCGACCACAGTATTCACCAGCAGCGGCTTGTAGCGCCGCGCCAGCGCGTAGGCGCGCGCCTCGCAGGTTTGCTGATCGACGCCGAAATTTGCGTCGGCCGACAGCGCGCTGCCTTGTCCCGTCTCGAAATACATCACGTCGTCGCCGACGGTGCCGCGCTTCAGCGACAGCGCTGCGTCCTGTGCCTCATCCAGAATTTCCGGCGTGACGCCGAAGGAGAGATTGGTTTTCTCGGTGCCGCCGATCGACTGGAACACGAGATCCACCGGCGCACCGCTTTCCGCAAGCTTTACGGTGTTGGTGACATGTGTCAGCACGCAGCTTTGGGTCGGTATTTCGAAGCGCTGGATGACTTCATCCAGCATTCGCAACAGATCGCCAAGCACCGGCATGCTGTCGGACGCCGGGTTGAGCCCGATCACCGCATCGCCCGACCCCATCAGCAAGCCGTCGAGCGTTGACGCCGCCACGCCGCGCAGGTCGTCGGTGGGATGGTTCGGTTGCAGGCGTACCGACAAATGGCCTTCAAGTCCGATGGTGTCGCGGAAGCGGGTGATGACGCGAACCTTGCGCGCCACCGCGATCAGATCCTGATTGCGCATGATCTTGGAGACGGCGGCGACCATTTCCGGCGTGAGGCCGCGCGCAAGTGCTGCGAGCGCCTCGGTCGTCGCCTGGTCGGACAGCAGCCAGTTGCGGAAATCGCCGACGGTCATGTGCGACACCGGCGCGAACGCCTTCGCATCGTGGCTGTCGATGATGAGCCGCGTGATGTTGTCGTCCTCGTAGGGGATCAGCGCTTCTGTGAGGAATTGCTTGAGCGGCACTTCCGCCAGCACGTGGCGCGCCGCCATCCGCTCCTGCGCGGTGGCGGCGCCGATGCCTGCGAGAGTGTCTCCCGAGCGCGCAGGGCTGGCGAAAGCCATCACCTGCTTGAGGTCATCGAAGGCGAACAGTTGCTGGTCGATAGCGGTGCGATAGAGCAACGGTTTTCACCTCATCGGCTGCAGAGGCTTACTCAGCGGGCACGGAGTTCGCGGTGACGCTCAGCATCTCGTCCGGCGCTGCCGCGTCGCGCTGACCCGCCGTCATTCTGAAGTAGGCGTAGGCGAGGGCCATCAGCACGAGGAACAGCAGCGTCAGCATAGCATTGAACCACACCATGGCGAACAGGCAAACGAGGCCCAGTCCGAAGGCGATGGCCGGGAACACCGGATAGAACGGCGCGCGGTAGGTCCGGACCAGGTCGGGCTCGCTCTGGCGAAGCTTGAACAGCGCCGCCATCGAGATCAGATACATGATGATCGCGCCGAACACCGACATGGTCACGATGTTGGCGGTGAGCGTCTGCCCGCCGAACTGCACCCATTCGTCGCTGAAGATCGCGATGATGCCGATGACACCGCCCGCCAGCAGTGCGCGATGCGGCGTGTTGAAGCGCGGGCTGAGCGCGGCGAACGTCTTCGGCAGATAGCCTGCGCGCGCCAGCGCGAAGATCTGGCGCGAATAGCCCATGATGATGCCGTGGAACGAAGCGATCAGTCCGAACAGGCCGATCCACACCAGCATGTGCAGCCAGCCGCTGTTTTCACCGACCACGACTTTCATGGCCTGTGGGAGTGGGTCGTTGATGTTGGCGAGCTTGCTCCAGTCGCCGACACCGCCGGCGAAGATCATGACGCCGAATGCAAGCAGGACCAGCGTGAGAATGCCCGCGACGTAGGCGACCGGAATCGTGCGTTGCGGATCCTTGGCTTCCTCGGCCGCCATCGCGGCGCCTTCGATCGCAAGGAAGAACCAGATCGCGAATGGAATCGATGCGAAGATGCCGGAAATCGCGGCGCCATTGAGTGTATTGCTGCCGGCCCAGCCGTTGGCGACGAAATTCGCCATCGACCATCCTGGCGCGACCACGCCCATGAACACCAGTAGTTCGGCAATGGCGAGCACCGTGACGAACAATTCAAAGGCAGCGGCGATGCCGACGCCGATCCAGTTCAGCGCGATGAAGATGACATAAGCTCCGAGCGCGAAGAATTTGGGATTGATGCCCGGAAATTGCACATTGAGATAAGCGCCGATGGCGAGAGAAATCGCAGGTGGCGCGAAAACGAACTCGACCAGGGTCGCAAAGCCCGCGATGAAGCCGCCGGTCGGTCCGAACGCGCGGCGCGCATAGGCGAACGGGCCGCCTGCATGGGGAATTGCGGTCGACAGTTCGGTGAAGCTGAAGATGAAGGTCGTGTACATCGTTGCGACCAGCACGGTTGCGACCAGAAAACCGAGCGTGCCCGCGGTGTTCCAGCCGTAACTCCATCCAAAATATTCTCCGGAGATCACGAGCCCGACGGCTATTCCCCAGAGCTGAAACGGACCGAGCACTTTTTGCAGACCGGCGGGATGTAACGGGACTTGGGTCGGGGCCATCGGCGTGTTCTCCGTTGCGATGCGAAGAAATATGCAAGGGAGGTGCCATCAGACCGCGAAAACCCGGCCGGTTCGTGCCGTTTTGTGACAAGAGATTGGGCAGGGGTCATTGACGAGCGGCATTTTCTTGCGGCAAACGGTGCACCAATTCTGACTTGGGATCGATCCAAGGGGGCGACATGTTCGATTTGACAGGCAAGACCGCACTCGTCACCGGCGCGACCGGCGGCATCGGCGGCGCAATTGCGCGCGCGCTTCACGCGCAAGGCGCGACGGTTTCGATCTCGGGCACACGGCGCGAAGCACTCGACACGCTGGCCGGCGAGTTGAAAGAGCGCGTGCATGTGCTGCCGTGCAATCTGTCGGACATGGCGGACGTCGAAACGCTGGTTCCTGCCGCAGAGAAGGCAATGGGCCAGCTCGACATTCTCGTCGCCAATGCCGGCATCACGCGCGACAATCTTTTCGTCCAGTTGAAGGACGAGGATTTTGACGACGTCATCCGGGTAAACCTGACCGCCACGTTTCGCCTCGCGCGCGCCGCGACCAAGCTGATGATGCGCAAACGGTTCGGACGAATCATCGCGATCACATCGGTGGTCGGCGTCACCGGCAACGCCGGGCAGGGCAACTACGCGGCCTCCAAGGCCGGGCTGATCGGAATGATGAAATCCGTCGGCGCGGAATACGCCCGCCGCAACGTGACGGCCAACTGCATCGCACCCGGTTTCATCGCAACGCCGATGACCGACGTTTTGAATGAAAAGCAACGCGAAGGGGTGCTCGCCAAGGTGCCCGCCGGGCGGCTCGGGACGCCGGAGGACATCGCTGCCGCAGCCGTTTATCTCGCGTCCAACGAGGCGGCCTACGTCACCGGCCAGACAATCCATGTGAACGGCGGAATGGCCATGATTTGAGCCTTGTTCCCGCTGGTTTTTTGTCAAGCAGGAAGGCTGCTGGACGCCACCCGGGGCCGTGTGGTCAACTCCGGGGAAGTATGGTAACCGAACGGCAATCGGTTGGGGAAAACGCCATTGCAGGATCGCCAAACCCCGTATATTGCCGTTCCGGCGCTAGCCGCCGTTTCGGTAATCCCGCTCGACTGGCGGGGTACGGGAACGCGTGGTACGGACGGCACGAATTCGTAATTTTTCGCACCGCGAGGGGCTCGTATCGTTTTGCGGTCGAGTTTAATGGAACAAGCACGAGGTTAAACGATGAGTGAGATTGGCGAGCGAGTTAAGAAGATCGTGGTCGAGCACCTTGGTGTCGAGCCCGAGAAGGTTGTCGATGCTGCGAGCTTTATCGACGATCTCGGCGCTGACAGCCTCGACACCGTCGAACTCGTGATGGCGTTCGAAGAGGAATTCGGCTGCGAAATTCCCGACGACGCCGCCGAAACCATCCTCACTGTGGGCGACGCCACCAAGTTCCTCGAGAAGAACGCAAAGAGCTGACGCCAACGCGCAGCCACGACGACGCGCGGCGGGTTGTAATCGAACGACCCGCCGTCTTGCTGTCTTAGTGGCGCTGGTTTGGCGTTGCTGAATGAGTCGGAGATGGACGTATGAGGCGGGTTGTCGTCACGGGCCTAGGCATGGTTTCGCCGCTCGCCAATGGCGTTGAGCCGACCTGGAAACGGATTCTCAACGGCGAAAGCGGTGCAAGGCGCATCGAGCATTTCGACGTTTCCGATCTGACTTGCCAGATCGCATGTGTGGTTCCGCGCGGCGACGGCACCAACGGCACCTTCAATCCCGACGACTGGATGGAGCCGAAGGAGCAGCGCAAGGTCGATGATTTCATCGTCTTCGCGATGGCCGCCGCGACGCAGGCGCTCGACGACGCCAACTGGCACCCGACCACCGAGGAAGATCGCTGCGCCACCGGCACCATGATCGGTTCCGGCATCGGTGGCATCGAGGGAATCGGTGAAGCCGCGGTGATCCTGAAAGAGCGCGGCCCGCGCAAGCTGTCGCCGTTCTTCATTCCCGGCCGTCTCATCAATCTTGCGTCCGGCTATGTCTCGATCAAGCACGGGCTCAAGGGCCCGAACCATGCGGTGGTCACCGCCTGTTCGACCGGCGCGCACGCCATTGGCGACGCAAGCCGCCTGATCGCGTTCGGCGATGCCGACGTCATGGTGGCGGGCGGCGCGGAATCCGCCGTCAACCGGCTGGCCATGGGCGGCTTCTGCGCGTTGCGCGCGATGGCCACCAAGTACAACGACAATCCGACCATCGCGTCGCGGCCCTATGACAAGGATCGCGACGGCTTCGTGATGGGCGAGGGTGCCGGCGTCGTGGTGCTCGAGGAATACGAGCACGCGAAAAAGCGCGGCGCGAAGATTTACGCCGAAGTCGTGGGCTACGGCCTGACCGGCGATGCCTATCACATTACCGCTCCCGCCGAGGATGGCGACGGCGCGTACCGCTGCATGAGCGCCGCGATGAAGCGCGCCGGCGTGACGGCCTCTGACATCGACTACATCAACGCGCACGGCACCTCGACGCCGCTCGGCGACGAGATCGAACTCGGTGCGGCACAGCGGCTGCTCGGCAACGCGGCCTCGAAGGTCTCGATGTCGTCGACCAAGTCGTCCACCGGGCATCTGCTCGGCGCGGCCGGCGCCATCGAGGCAATTTTCTGTGTCCTCGCGATTCGGGACAATGTCGCGCCGCCGACGATCAATCTCGACAACCCGTCGGTCGAGACGGCGATCGATCTCGTTCCGAACAAGGCAAGGCCGCGCGAAATCAATGTCGCATTGTCGAATTCGTTTGGATTCGGCGGCACCAATGCGTCGCTGGTGGTCAGGCGCCTGGCGAATTAAACATTCTAATCTGCATAATGACGATTTCGCGCGACGACCGCGCATCAAGGATTAAAAGCTGAAGGCGGCGTCCCGATTGTCTTCAAGGTTTTGCCGTATTCAGACATAATTTATCTCACGGGCGCGCGTATAACGCTGAATCAACAAGCTAAACTGCCTGCAGGATTTTAGGTTGCTTCGATGAGCCAGAGACCTCCCATTGCGCCCCGTTCGCCCCGCGCGGCGCTCGAGCCCGAGCAGGTGCCGCAGCCGCCGAAGCATTCGCAGCGCGCGCGGAATACCTTCGTCGTCGTCGGCAACGCGATCATCACCTTTCTGATCGTCGCGATGGTTCTGGCCGGAGGCGTCTTCTTCTACGGCAAGAAGACAATCGAGACCAAAGGCCCGCTCACCGAGGACAAGGTGGTCAATATTCCCCCGCGCGCGGGCATGACCGACATCGGCGACATCCTTCAACGCGCCGGTGTGATCTCGGCCGACCGGTGGACGTTTATCGGCAGCGTGCTGGCGCTTAATGCGCGCTCGGGCCTCAAGTCCGGCGAGTATCTGTTTCAGAAGAACGCCAGCCTGCGCGACGTGATCAACACCATCGTCGAAGGCAAGGTGGTGCAGCATTCCTTCACGATTCCGGAAGGCCTGACGTCGGAGCAGATCGTCGCCCGGTTGCAGGACAGTGATATTTTCGCAGGCTCGCTGAAAGAGCAGCCGCGCGAGGGCACGCTGCTGCCGGACACCTACAATTTCCCGCGCGGCACCCCGCGTGATCAGGTGATCCAGCGTATGCAGCAGGCGCAGAAGCGCGTGCTCGCCGACATCTGGGCGCGACGCAATCCGGACATTCTGGTGCGCACGCCCGAGCAGCTTGTGACGCTGGCTTCCATCGTCGAGAAGGAAACCAGCAAGGCCGATGAGCGCAGCCGTGTCGCCGCGGTGTTCAGCAACCGTCTGCGTCAGCGCATCAAGCTGCAGTCCGACCCGACTATCATTTACGGCCTTGTCGGCGGCAAGGGCACGCTCGGCCGGCCGATCAAGCGCAGCGAAATCCAGCAGCCGACGCCATACAACACCTATGTGATCGACGGGCTGCCGCCGGGTCCGATCGCCAATCCGGGGCGCGCCTCGCTGGAAGCAACCGCCAATCCCGCCCGCACCCGCGACCTGTTCTTCGTCGCCGACGGCACCGGCGGACATACGTTCACGGAAACCTACGACCAGCATCAGAAGGGCGTCGCGAAGCTGCGCTCGCTGGAGCGTCAGCAGCAAAACGACACCGTTGAGGCTGACGATCAGCAGCCGCCGACCACAGCGGCGACGCCTGCGCCGGGGGCTCCTGCCGCGACGGCAACTCCTGCCAGACCGGCGGCTGCGCCCAAGGCGGCTCCCAAGGGCACCGCGCCGAAGGCTCAGGTGCCATCCAGCATCATGGCAAGCGAGCCGCCCGCGGAGGGTGCTGCGGCGTCACGCAAACGGACCGCCAAGCGCGCGCCATCGACCGCGCCCGCCGAGCCGGAGCCCGGGGAAGAGAAGACGCAGTAGCCTCTGCTGCGTCGCTTGTTAGCTCCCGCGTTCGTTCCCTTGCGCGCTTTCCCGATTTCGGGGACAAGCTGAACCCATGATTTGCCTGTAACGGAGACGATATCGCAATGGCGCTGTCGAGCATGACCGGCTTTGCGCGAAGCCACGGCACCAGCGGACCATATGCGTTCGAGTGGGAACTGAAATCCGTCAACGCCAAGGGCTTCGATTTCCGCCTGCGGCTTCCGGCGGGGTGGGACGACATCGAGGCGCCCGCGCGCAAACGCGCTGCGGAGCTGCTGTCCCGCGGCACCGTCTACGCCAACCTGTCCGTCAAGCGAACCGGCACGGCCACAACCATCCAGATCAATGACGATGTGCTGTCCGCCATCCTGAAGGTTGCGGGCGATATTTCTGCCCGAACCGGCGCAACCGCGCCGAGTGTCGACGGGCTGCTGGCGATCAAGGGCGTGATCGAAGTCGTCGAGCCGGAAAGCGATGAAGCCGAATTGCAGGCGGCGCGCGCGGCTGTGACGGCGTCGTTCGAGCAGGCGTTGCAAAGCCTGATCGATATGCGCAAGCGCGAGGGCACAGCGCTCGGCCAGATCCTTTCTCAGCGCATGGACGAGATCGAACGTCTCGCAAAGCGCGCCGAGGCCGCCCCAGGCCGCAAGCCGGAGGCGATCAAGGCGCGGATCGCCGAACAGGTCGCCGCCTTGCTCGACGCGTCCGATCGTTTCGATCCGGATCGTCTCAGCCAAGAAGCCATCATGATCGCGGCGAAGGCGGACATCCGTGAAGAACTCGACCGCATCGCCTCGCACATCGCGCAGACGCGCGAATTGCTCGGCAAGGGCGGCGCGGTGGGACGGCGGCTGGATTTCCTCGCGCAGGAGTTCAACCGCGAAGTGAACACCACCTGCTCGAAGTCCAACGACATCGAACTGACCAACACCGGGCTTGAGATGAAGAACGTGGTGGAGCAGTTTCGCGAGCAGGTTCAAAATCTGGAATAGGGACGAACGATGGCGGCGGGGGGCACCTTGAAAGGCGTAGAGCGGCGAGGGCTGATGTTCGTGCTGTCGTCGCCGTCGGGCGCGGGCAAGTCCACGCTGGCGCGAATGCTGATCGAGAAAATGCCGGACCTGCGCATGTCGGTATCGGTCACCACGCGCCCCATGCGTCCTGGCGAAGCTGACGGCGAGCATTACTATTTCATCGACAAACCGAAGTTCGACGTCATGGTGAAAGGCGGCGACCTGCTCGAGCATGCCACCGTGTTCGATAACTCCTATGGCACGCCGCGCGGACCTGTCGAGGATGCGCTGTCATCGGGACAGGACGTGCTGTTCGACATCGACTGGCAAGGCACGCAGCAGTTGCGCGAGAAAGCGCGCGACGACGTGGTCAGCGTTTTCATTCTGCCGCCGTCCGCAGCCGATCTTGAAAAGCGGTTGCATACCCGTGCTCAGGATTCCGATGAGGTGATCGCCGGTCGCATGAGCCGAGCCAGCCATGAGCTGAGCCACTGGGCGGAATACGACTACGTCGTCACCAACAGCAATCTCGACGAGGCGTATTCGCAGGTCGTGACCATTCTCAAGGCCGAGCGGCTCAAGCGCGTGCGCCAGACCGGATTGTCCGGTTTCGTGCGCGATCTTCAGAAGCAATTGGAGAAGTAGGACGGCGGGATCGCCCGCCGGTCTTTCCCGCTCTACGCAGCCGAGCGCTTCGACGCCCGCGCCAGCAGTTCCTCGATTTCGTCGGTTGTCTCGTCCAGGACGCGCGGTTCGGGAAGGGTCTCCGCATAAAGCGCGGGCGATGTCACGCGCGGGTTATCCTGCCGTATGGCTTCGCCGGACATGCTCGCATCCCAGATCGGGCGGCGCTGGTTGCGTGCGGGCTGTTCCTCGCGACGGCGCGGCCGGACGTATTTGAAGATCATCGGGCCGACGATGGCTGCGAGCGCCAGAAGGCAAACGAGCAAAGCCAGCAAGACACGGACCGAGAAAGTCTCACTGTCAGCGGTTTCCGTGGCGGTGGCAGGCTGAGTTGCAGCGACAGGCGTCGCCGCCGGTGTGGGCGTGGCAGGGGCCGCCGCTGCAAGGCGGTCCGGTGTCAGGGCAGGCGCTGGTTGAACCGGTGCAGGCGCATTGGCGGGTATTGCGTTCGCTGTAGGTGCATTTGCACCGGATTGATTTTCAGCGGATGCAACGGCAGTCGTCTCCGGCCAGCGCGAGGCGAGATTCCAGCCTTGCCGCGCAGCAGCGGGTTCAGGCGCGGGCTGGACCGCGGCGCTTTGATTGTCTTGGTGAGCGGTGGTGTCGGCGGAGGGCGTCAGCGGGGGCCATGTCGTCTCCGCGAGCGTCGGATCTTCGTCGGACGAGCCTGCCGTCAGTTCGGCGCGGGCGTTCGCAACCGTCTTCTGCATCGGCTTGCTGGCAGGAGGAGCGCCTTCTTCCGCGGCGGCTGTCGGCTTCGTGGTCTTCTTCAGCTTGCCGCCCGCATCCGAGAGATACCAGCATTTGCGCTTGGTGCCTTTTTCGAGCCGATAGTACCAATGCGCCCCCGCAGGGGTCTCGCGCTTCGGCGCGGCGAGACATTCGTTTGCAGGAGCACTTTCAGCGGCGGGTTCTGCGGCCGGCTCGGCGGTCGCCGGCACGGACATGATGCTGAAGATTGAAACGCAGCCGGCGATGACGGCAGGCGCAATGATGGCGGCTCGGTTTGACATTCTGTCCCCCTTACGCAACTCGAAACCAATTCCCTTGCGGCGTTGTCCGGGACAAGTTGGGTCGGAATAGGCCGCAAATCCGGAAACGCTGAGGCAACATTCGGGCGCGGGGTTCCGTCTTCAATTGTGGCGCAGCGGAACCCGTTTTGGTGTAACGAAGCGCGCATATCAGCGTGTTTTCACGCAACGTACGCACTGAACCGAGGACCGATTCTTGATCCCATGGGTTTTGCTGGATACCGCGCAGGTGCCGGGCGGCGGTGAGCTTCGCCTGATGCGCAGAGGCAAGGAATTTTCCATCAAGCTCGGTCAGAACGAGTTGATGAACAGCCGCCTCAGCGGGTCAGAGGAGGCGCTCGCGACGCTGGCGTGGCGACGGGTTCAGCCGCGCAAGAAGCCGTGCATGTTGATTGGTGGCCTCGGCATGGGGTTTACGTTGCGCGCGGCGCTTACCGTGGCTGGGCACGATGCCAGAATCATTGTTTCCGAACTGGTGCCTGAAGTCGTTGCGTGGGCGCGGGGACCGATGGCGGACCTGTTCGGCGACAGTCTGACGGACAAGCGTGTCAGCATCCGCGAAGAGGACGTCGGCAAATTGATAAAGTCGGAGCGCGCGGCCTACGACGTCATTCTGCTCGACGTCGATAACGGTCCCGAAGGCCTGACCCGTGACGCCAACGACGCGCTCTACGATTCGAAGGGACTGACCGCCGCGCGCGTGGCGCTGCGGCCAGATGGTGTGCTGGCGGTGTGGTCGTCGGGACCGAATCCGCGTTTTACGCAGCGATTGCGCAAGGCGGGTTTCAACGTCGACGAAGTTCCGATCCGCGCCACCGGATCACGTAGCGGCGCGCGTCACATGATCTGGATGGCGACCCGGATCGACGGCGGGAAGTAACCGCCGTTAGTTCGTCAGCATGATGCGGCCGACGACCTTGCCTGCGCGCAACTGCTCGATCCATTTCTGCACGTCGGCCATCGGCTCTTCTTTCATCGGTGTCGGCTTGATCTTGCCGGCGCGAGCCAGCGCCATCAGCTCGTGCGCTTCCGACAAGGTGCCGGTGATGAAGCCTTCGATGGTCATGCGCTTGTAGATCCACTGCACCATCGGCAGGCTGAAGTTTCCGCCCATCAGGCCGGACACCACGATCTTGCCGCCGCGCGCCAGCACGCTCATGGCGAAGTTCATCGACTTTTCGTTGCCCGCGAAATCGACGACCGCGTCGAAGCCGCCGTCGGTCTCCTTGAGGATGCGCTTGGCGATGTCCGCCTCTGACGGATCGTAGGCGACCGACGCGCCGTTCTTCAGCGCGGTCTCGCGCGCGTCCGCGCTGAGGTCGGCGACGGAAATCTTTTGCTTGAACATGGCGGGCGCGAACGACAGTCCCATCATGCCGACACCGCCGAGGCCGATCAGCAGCAGGTTTCGCTGCTGCGGACGATTGACGAGGCGCTTCAGCGCGCCGTAGGCGGTGACGCCCGAACACATCAAGGTCGCTGCGACGTTGACGGGCAGGGGATCGTAATCGAGCAGATACTTGGCATCGGGCACCAGCACATGGCTGGCGAAACCGCCGTCGATGGCGACGCCAAGGTAGCGATTGCGCGCGCACAGGTTCTCGTCGCCGTTGAGACAGTCGCGGCACTGGCCGCAGCCGATCCACGGAAAGACCGCCTTCTTGGTGCCGATCAGCGCCTTGTCCACGTCGGGGCCGACTTCATCGACGATGCCCGCGATTTCATGGCCCAGCGTGAACGGCAGCGTCATGCCGCGCGTGGTGTCGAGTTTCTTGCCGCCGCCGAGATCAGCATAACCGTCCTGGATGTGCAGGTCGGAATGGCACAGGCCGCAGCGCTCGATCCGCACCAGAACCTCCCGGCCTTGCGGCTTCGGGGTTTCCGCAATGGTTTCGCAGAGCGGAGCATCGAACTTCACGATGGATTGGCGGCGCAGCACGGCCATTTCAGTTTTCTCCTTGGATCGCCCTTGATTTTGCGGGCTGTATATTGGTCAATTCCCGCGCCATGGCAACAAAGCCGGACACCGGGATCGTCTCCGCGCGGCGCGTCGGCTCGACACCCGCAGCGGCTGCCAACAGCGCGGGATCGACGCCCAGCGATTTGAGGCTCTGACGCAGCATTTTCCGCCGCTGGCCGAAGGCTGCGGCCGCCACGCGCTCCAGCATCCGCCGGTCGCACGGCTCAGGCGCGGCGCGCGGGATCAGCCGGACGACGGACGACGTGACCTTGGGCGGCGGCACAAAAGCGCCCGGCGCAATGTCGAACAGGATCTTGGTTTCCGCCCGCCAGTTCGACAGCACGCCGAGGCGGCCATACGCTTCATCGTCTTCACGCGCGACGATCCGTTCGGCAACCTCGCGCTGAAACATCAGCACCATCATGTCATACCATGGCGGCCACGGCTCGGCGCTGAGCCAGTCGATCAGGAGCATGGTCGCGATGTTGTAAGGCAGGTTGGCGACGATCTTGGCGCGCTCGCCGTTCAGATGCGGGCGCGGATCGAACGTTGTCGCGTCGGTGTTCACGATGGTCAGCCGCCCGGGGTAACGCTGCGCGATTTCTTCAAGCGCAGGGATAGCGCGCTCGTCGCGCTCGACCGCGATCACGCGCCTGACGCCTTGCGCTAGCAGCGCGCGAGTCAGCCCGCCGGGACCGGGTCCGATCTCGACGATGGTTGCATCTTCCAGCGGCGCGGCAGCGCGCGCGATCCGCGACGTCAAATTGAGGTCGAGCAGGAAATTCTGGCCGAGCGATTTCCGCGCCGATAGTTCATGACGCCGGATGACATCGGACAGTGGCGGCAGATCGTCGATGGCGCTCATGTGCCGGATGCCGACGCCATGTGCGCGGCGAGACGCAGTGCCGCGATCAGGCTTGACGGGTTGGCGCGGCCGGTGCCCGCGATGTCGAACGCGGTGCCGTGATCCGGCGAGGTGCGGATGAACGGCAGTCCCAGCGTCACGTTCACGCCGTCGTCGAACGCGATGGTCTTGATCGGGATCAGCGCTTGATCGTGGTACATGCAGATCGCGCAGTCGTAGGTTTTTCGCGCAGTCTCATGAAACATGGTATCGGCGGGCAGCGGTCCGCGCACGTCGATGCCGTCCTGACGAAGCGCGGCGACAGCGGGTGCGATGATCGACTGGTCCTCGTTGCCGAGCGAACCGTCTTCGCCGGCATGTGGATTGAGTCCAGAGACCGCGAGGCGAGGGCGGGCGATACCGAGCCGCGCCTTCAGATCCGCCGCGACGATGCGTCCCGTTTTCACGATCAGATCGCTGGTGAGTTGCGTGATGGCGTCGCGCAGCGGCAGATGGATCGTCACCGGTACGACGGCGAGTTGCGGTGACCACAGCATCATCACCGGATGCGGCACCGTGCCGTTCACGGCGGCGGCAAGCTGCGCGAGAAATTCAGTATGACCCGGATGGGAGAAACCCGCGCGGTAGAGCACGCTCTTGGCAATCGGATTGGTGACGACCGCACCGGCGCGTCCGGCAATCACATCGGCCACCGCATGCCGGATCGATGCAATCGCAGCCGGCGCGCTGCTGTCGTTTGGCTGGCCCGGTTTCGCCGTCGCCGTAACGCCGGTCTTTACCACCGGAAGCGCGTCGACGAAGATTCCCGTAGCGCTCTCGGGGCTCGCTTCGGCGGTCTCGACGCTGACGCCAAGCGCACGCGCGCGGTCCGCGATGAATGCGCCGTCGCCGATCAGATAGAACGCGGGAAGGTCGAGTTCACGCCGCCTGAGCCATGCCGCGATTGCGATGTCAGGACCGATGCCCGCGGGCTCGCCGATCGTCAGAGCCAAAGCTTTGCTGATGGCGGCCGTGGTCATGGACGCTGTATCGCTGTTGCACTCAATTGTTGCGCATTTCGATCATGGCGCCCTTGCGGACCTCTTGCAGGTACGACTTGGACTTGGCTTCGTATTTCTCGCTGGCGATTTTTTCCCGTGCCGCGCGCTTCGCCGGGGTATCGGCTCGGGTCGTCGGCTTGCGGCTGCACAGCGCCACCATCTCAATGCCCTGTTTGGTCACTTCGGGAGGCGTCAACTTGCCGACGGGGGTCTTGTCCAGAAGTTCGCGCAGGTTCGGCGGCAAATCCGCCGAGGTCTTGGTGATCTGGTCGCGGATCGCGCCGTCCCGCATTGCGCGGAACAGCGACTGCGCTTCGTCGCACGATTGGATTCGGCCGCGAAGCGTCTCCGCTTCCTTGCGACGCGATTCGATGACGGACGACGGTGAGCCGCGAGGCACGATTAGAACGATCGGGCGCACGAGATATTCGAAACTTTCAGTCTCGGGCTTGTCGCCGGATGATTCGCCGATTCCGGCGAGTTCCTTTTCGGGTACCAGAAAGCTCGACTGGAACCTGCCGCGCACCAGGCTGTTCCAGGTCATATCGGCCTGGATGCGAAGCTTGAGCGTCTCCGGGCGGATGCCTTTGCTTTCCAGCGTCTTCGTAAGCTGGTCGCTGTTCATGCGCATACGCGAGGCCATGTTTCCAAATGCAGCGTCGACATCGGATGCGGACAGGTTGAGACCGTACTTCTTGGCTTCCTTGATCTTGACCTTGTCGTTGATCAGTTCGTCGAGAGCCTGCTGACGTGAGATGCCTTTTTGTGTCGTCAGCTGCACGAGCTTCATGCGCTGATCGATGTCGGAATTGGTGATGGCCTCGCCGTTCACCATCGCGGCGATGGATTGCGCCATGAGGATGGATCCGAATCCTGATGCCAGAAGGAATGCGGCGGCGAGCAGGGCCGCCCGTGTGGTGCGAAGAAGCAAAGTCGCGGTCATGGTCAAGCCCGTCGTGGCCAGGTTGGAGGTTCCAGAGCGCATACCGTCATATCAATCCCGAGTTTGCGGCAGCAATGCGCGCATCTGATTAATTTTCATCCGCGCAACGCCGGATGACGGAAAAGTGCGCGCATGTTCCGCGCTGCTTCTCTACCGGGGTACTACTGTGACGTGTTGAAAGACGTGCCGCCGATGGTGCGCAGGCCAATCTGCAACATGATCCGGTGATCGGTGACGGGGGTCGTGTTGTTGAACGATGTGTATGCGTAATCCGTGATGTAGTTGGCCGCGATGATGAAGCAGTCGTCCACGTATCCCGCGCCGATGATGTACTGGTTGACCGTTTGATTCGTGATGTCGTAGCGCAATCCGCCCGACACCATCCAGTTCGCAGCGACCTTGATCGAGCCGGTTCCCACGACGCCTTCGCGGCGGGTGAGGAAGCCGAGTTCAGGCTGTGCGTCGTAGTTGCCGTACAGCAGGCTCACCGCGAAGCGGTCGAAATTCGCCCGGCCTTCGAGTTCAAAGCGCCGCACCGCGCCGGAGGCCTCGTCAATGCGAGTGCGCGCGATCACGCTGTAGATCTTGTTCGGCTGATAGGCGATCCGGCCGACATAGTCGGAGCGCGCAGTCTCCAGACCGCTGGCGATACCGGTGTTGGTCAGATCCTGCACGGCGAACGAGTTCAGGCCGAACAACTGGTAGGACTGTCCGAACAGCACATTGACGAAACCGCCGCGGTCGAATTGCGTGGTCGCCTGAACGCCGACATTGGCGCGACCGCCGCCTTCAACGCGATCCCAGCCCGAGAACTTGTCGACACTGAACAGATTGCTGTCGTCGAACGTGAAGCTCTGCGCGTCCTCATTGGGAAGGCGGCCTGCATTCGATTCGTTGGGACGGATGATCAACTGGCCGATCGGCTCGATTGTCGTCGTGCCCCATGGCTGCACGTTGATGAAGGGATAGCGATACTCAAGCCCGACGGTCGGCATCAGGCGCAGGTTCTGTACCGAGCCGGTTCCGAGATAGTTGGCGACACCCGGCTGGTTGTAGATGTCGGCGGTGATGACATCCGCGCGCATCGACGCGAACGGCGTGAAAATCTGGCCGATCGGATCGGTGAACGACCGCCGCCAGGACACCTCGCCGGACAGCCGCGTGTAGTCGCCCGCGATGCCGCGCAGCAGGCAGTTGGCCGGCGTTTTGAAGCGCGGGTCTGCCGACGTCGGCAGGCACCATCCGTTGGTCTGCGCAATCGTCGTGATCGGATCGAACGAGGCGGTGTCGCGGCTGAGGCTGGTGAAATTCGCCTTGTAGCTGAATTCGCCGCCGAGGATGTTGCGGTTGAGGACGTTCGAATAATCGACGACAGGATGGACGATGGGAATCTGGCTCTGCACGTCCGCGGCGGCGTAGCCGAGGAAATGCATGATGCGCGCGTCGAAGTAGCTGCGGTTGCCGACGCCGGTTAGATAAATCTGCGAGAGGCCCGTATCCGGTACCAGAAGGAATGAACTCAGCGCATTCCGGTAAGGACCGAGATTGTAGTCGTAGAAGAACGCCTTGTCGGAAACGGCGACGGCGTCCCAGCCCCAGACCCATTTGTCGTTCAGCGCGAACTGACCCTTGGTGTCGATGCCGCCGCGGAATTCGCGATCGCCCGGCTGGCCTGCGAACGGAGCCTGGTCGTCCTGCCTGATGCCGTAGGCGCGGATTTCGTAGGCGCCGTTGATCAGGCGCTGACGGAACTCGCCCTGCATCAGCAGGCCCTGGCGGGTCGTGTAGCGCGGCGTCAACGTCAGATCGTAGTCCGGAGCCAGCGCGAAGTAGTACGGCACTTCGACGCTGACACCGTAACGCGTGGTCTGCGAGTAGCTTGGAATCAGGAAGCCGCTCTTGCGCTTGACCGACGGATCGGGCGTCGAGAAGTAGGGCAGGAACGCAATCGGCTGACCGAAGAATTCAAGGCGCGCGTCCTCGAAGTACAGCATCTTCTCGGTCTGGTTGTGAATGATGCGTGCGCCCTTGACCTGCCACAGCGGCGGCTTCTTCGGGTTGTCCTTACAGGCCGCGCAAGCCGTGTAGACGCCGTTCTGGAAAACCGTGATGTCGCCGCCGGTGCGATCGGCGCGCGTCGCGGCCATGCGGGTCTGGTCGGCCGTGTCCAGCCGCAGCGAATCGACGAAGCCGTCGCGATAGTCGTCGGACAGATCGAGCAGGTTGGCGTAGGTCACCCTGCCGCCGGCGTCGGTCAGCCGGACATTGCCTTCGGCATGAAGACGTTTCGTCTTCTGGTCGTAAGTGACCTTGTCGGCCTCGAGTGTCGATCCGTTGTAGTAGATCTGAACGCCGCCGACCGCCGCGACGCGGGAGTTGTTGTAGTCGTAATTGACCTCCGCCGCCTGCACGAGCATCTGCCCGTCATTGGCCTGATTGACCGGTTTCGGCCGGGGCGTTGCGGGAGGGCGCGGATTGTACGTGTAGGTCTGCTGCGCAGTTGCCGGGGTGGCCGTGATCCCGCCGATTCCGGCCGCTAGGAAGAGGCCCAGAACAGCAGACATGAGGGGGCTTTGACGGCGCAAGCGAGTGCGCCGCCTGAACGCAGGCGTCCGTCCTTGGAGGGCGGCGACAACGGCCACTACCCGTCCTCCTGGTACAGCAAGGCCAAAAATCCCGAGAGGCCGCCCACGCATACGGGTAGCCACGCGGCAGCGAGCGGATGCATCAACTCGGCCTTACTTAAATCCTCAGTTACTTTCGACAGGACATAGAGCAGAAACCCTGCTGCAACGCCACTTAAAACCATCTTTTGCACGCCGCCGAAACGGAAGAACCGGAGGCTTACGGCGGCCGCGAGCAGCACCATTGCGGCCAGTAAAAATGGGCGCGCGATGAGCTTCTGATACTGGAGCCGGTATCCGGCTGTGGCCTGTCCGGAGTTCTCCGACGACTTGATGTAATCCGGCAGTTGCCAAAATGACACAGTTTCGGGGGTGGAGAAGCTGTTCCGGACCTGAGCCAAGGTGAGAGTCGTGCTCAGGGCGAGGGTGTCCTGTTCGATGGGCGGGTTATCGAGTGTGTAGCGCCGCACCCCCGTGAACACCCACCGGCCCGGTTCGAGGACGGCTTCCTTGGCCTCGATTCGCTCCTTGAAAGCACCCGACGGATCGTACCGGAACACGGTCATGCCGGAGAGGAGAGCGCCCTGAGCCTGACTTCGGGCGGCGTTGATGACGCTCTGTCCTTCGCTGGTCGACTGGTTGATCCAGAAGCCCGCACCCTCCGGATTATTTTGCGCCCGGTCGGTGAATATCCTGGTCTCCATCCCCTTGGCGCGTTCGAGCATCTCCGCCGACATCGGATTGTAGAGCACGGTGGCAAACAATCCGAGCGCGAGCGCGCTGAGCAGTGCGGGGGTCGTGAATTGCCAGGCGGAAATACCGGAGGCCCGCGCGACCACCAGTTCAAGCCGCCGCGACAGCGCCAGGAACGAGATCATCGCGCCGATCAGGATGCAGAACGGCATCAGTTTCTCGAGCGACAGCGGCACGCGAAACAGCGCCGTCTGCGCGACGAACAATCCGGACACGTTGGGAAGTCCGCCGGCGCGGCGCATCAGTTCAATGTAGTCGACGGTAATCACCAGCACGAAGATCGCAGCGAACGTCGCGATCGATGCGATCACGAAACGGGCGGCGAAATAGCGTGCGAGGATTGTCGTCACCATGCGCGTGATCGCCTCATGCCGACGCCGGCCGCCGGACGAGCCCAGCGGTCGAAAAAAAACAGGCGGACGACCGGGCGGTCGTCCGGAAAGCGGTGGTGTCGATCGACCCCATCAGGCAGCAGTATCCCCAACTCCAGCCGGTTTAGGCCGCGCGCCCAGACCTTATTGCAAGGTCCCCCATGGGCGCCGGCCCCGATATTCCCGGCACATTCTTATTTCATAGCATCCCTTTGATCGGTCAACAAAATGGCCGACCTGAGGCTGAGCGTAGAGCACGGTTAATAAAACGTTTGACGTGGCTTTCCGGCCACGCGGCCACAGCCGAATCCGGTCGCCTTGCGGACATGCTTCCCGCGCGCCCAGCGCGCTTGGCAGCACGCTCAGGAAAGCGTCATAGTGCGCCCGTCTCATTCTTCGAATCCGGATTCCCGCTGGATTCTGTCCCTTAAGCTGCGCAAGCCGCGATTATCTGGAGGATTTGCTTATGACCGACGCCGTGAAGGTCGGCTTCGTACCGTTTTCCGCTGCCCCACGCGGCGTTCTGGTGGTTTTTTGCGACGACACGCTGAAATTCGGCCCGGCGACAAACAAGGCGTTGGGGGCTACCGCGAATGCCGTCAAACGCGCCGCGTCCGCGAACCAGTTCAAGGGAAAGAGCGGCGCGACGCTGGACATTCTGGCGCCCGAGGGGCTGAAAGCCGGGCGTCTGATCGTTGTCGGCGCAGGTAAGGTGGCGTCGCTCAAGGATGGCGACTTCATCAAGTTCGGCGGCAAGATTGCCGCCAAGATCAACGCCGGCACCGAAGCCGTTACGATTCTCGCCGAGCTTCCATCGGGTGCGATGAAAGGATCGCAGGCCGCGGCGATTGCGTCGGGCGTCCGCCTGCGGGCCTATCGATTCGATCGCTACAAGACGACGAAGAAGGACGGCGACAATGCGCCGCTGCGCGCGCAATTCTCTGTCGCGGTCGCTGACGTCGCCGCAGCCCGCAAGGCATTCGCGCCTGAGAATCACATCGTGGACGGCGTGCTGATCGCGCGCGAACTGGTCAACGAACCGCCGAACGTGCTTTTCCCGGCCGAGTTCGCGCGGCGCGCGAGCCAGTTGCGCAGGCTCGGCGTGAAGGTCGACGTTCTCGACGTCAAGGCGATGACCAAACTGAAGATGGGCGCGCTGCTCGGCGTCTCGCAAGGCTCCGAACATGACGGCCGCACCGTCATCATGCGCTGGAACGGCGGCAAGCCCGGCGAACAGCCGATTGCCTTTGTCGGCAAGGGCGTTTGCTTCGACACCGGCGGTATCTCGATCAAGCCGGCCGGCAGCATGGAAGACATGAAGGGCGATATGGGCGGCGCTGCCTGCGTTGTCGGCCTGATGCATGCGCTCGCCGCGCGCAAGGCCAAGGTCAATGTCGTCGGCGCGATCGGCCTGGTTGAAAACATGCCGGACGGCAATGCACAGCGCCCCGGCGACATCGTGACATCCATGTCGGGCCAGACCATCGAGATCATCAACACCGACGCCGAAGGCCGGCTCGTTCTCGCCGACGTGCTCTGGTACGTCGCGAAGAAGCACAAGCCGAAGTTCATGGTCGATCTCGCAACGCTCACGGGCGCGATCATGGTCGCGCTTGGCGTTGATTATGCGGGGATGTTCTCGAACGACGACAAGCTCGCGGAGCGCCTGACCGCCGCAGGGCAGGCGACCGGCGAACGTGTGTGGCGGATGCCGCTCGGGCCCGAATACGACAAGCAGATCGATTCGCAATTCGCGGACATGAAGAACACCGGCACCCGCAACGGCGGCTCGATCACCGCGGCGCAGTTTCTGCAACGCTTCGTTGACGGGACGCCGTGGGCGCATCTCGACATTGCCGGCACCGCGATGGGGGTTCCCGCATCGGACCTCAATCGCAGCTGGGGATCGGGCTACGGCGTGCGGCTGCTGAATCAACTGGTAGCCGACAATTACGAGGCGAGAAAATAGACCTGCGGAATCGTCATCCTGAGGCGCGAGCACTTGCGAGCCTCGAAGGATGACGCGACAAACGCGTGAGCCGCCGCCCTTCGAGGCTTGGCGGCTCCGCTGCCGCGCACCTCAGGGTGACGGCAGGCCAGTTGAAAGATTCAGGCGCGCTATGACCGAAGTCCTGTTCTATCATTTGCAAGACACGACGCTTGAGAAAGTGTTGCCGTCGTTGCTCGAGAAATCTCTCGAGCGCGGGTGGCGTGTCGCGGTGCAGACCGGTTCGGAAGAGCGCGCGGAAACGCTCGACGCGCATCTGTGGACGTATCGCGAAGATTCGTTTTTGCCGCATGGAACGTGGCGTGACAGCGACGCCATGAACCAGCCGATCGTGCTGACCGTGGACGATGGCAATCCCAACAACGCCAATGTCAGGTTCGTCGTCGATACCGCGGGTCTGCCCAAGGATTGCGCAACCTATGACCGGGTGGTGATGGTCTTCAACGGAGACGACGAAGAAGCACTCGGCGCGGCGCGTGCCGCATGGTCGGACGGCAAGTCGCGCGGACTGGATCTGACCTACTGGCAGACCGACGAACGCGGCAAGTGGCAGAAGCGCGCGTGAACGCACGAACGCGAGACTGGAATCGCTCTCATCTGACGGATCGCCGCGCGTCACTCCGTCATTAACAATACAGTCTTTTTTCGTTGACCTGACCGGCAGTTAGCCACCATGGTGCCGCAAAGGGGTGGTGCAAGGCACAGGTGCGCGGCGGCAAGCGGGATGTTCCATCATCGCTGCTGAAACCGCGCAAATGATTGTTTAGGCATTTGTTTTAGAACATCACCTGGTTTCAGAAAGCGCATGATTGGCGCTGAGTTAGTGTGAGAACGAATTTGGACCTCCCGCGTAAAACCATTCCTGCAAGACAGTTGGTGGCCCTCTTAATTGTGGCGCCGATGGTCGCTGGCTGCGGCGGGCTGTCCGATTTCTCGCTCAAGGATCAGCAATGGTTCGCGCGGCCGGGCCGGATTTTCAAAGGCGGCAACACCACCATCGAAACGCCTCCGCTGAGTGCGTCGAAAGACGTCACGCCGAACGATCTCATCAGTTCCGATGGCCAATGTCCGGGAATGCCTGCGCAGAGCGCGCCGGCCGATGCCAACGCATCGACCGACGGACAACCGGTTCAAGTCGCAGCGCCGGTCGCGCTCGGTCATACCGAATGCGATGTCGCGCGCGCGATTCCGGCAGCGCCCGATAATGTGAACCTGTCGAACAATACGCGCGGCGATCGCGTCGCTGTCATCACCTGGACGCACGGACCGCGGCCAGGCGCTTATACCTTCACGTCGGGACGGTTGACCTCGATCGAGCGCGTCGCTGCGCCGGAACCCGAGAAGCCCGTGCGCGGCGCGAAGAAGCGGCGCTCGTAAGCTCGCTTTCAGTTTTCAAAGAAAATCAGCCCGCCGTCTCTTCGTAAGACGAACTTGCCGCCAGCCACTCGTCTTCGGCGCGCTGCAGCGCGTCCGCGGCGCTTGCCCGCGCCTTGGTGAGCTGCGTGGCCTGTTTGGGATCGCGCTTGAACAGATCCGGCAACGCCAGCGCGGCGTCGATCTTTTCGATGATGCCGCTGATCCGCGCGATTTCGTTTTCGGCATTCGAGATTTTCTGCTTGAGCGGCACGCGCTTCTCGGGCTTGGCCCGGGGCGCTTTCTCCCGATCGCTGCCACGGTCACGGCTTGAGGCGCGCATCCCGCGCGCGGTCAGCACCGAGCGGCGGTAATCGTCGAGATCCCCGTCGTAAGGCGTGACCTTGCGGTCGGCCACCACCCACAACTGATCGGCGCAGGACTCGATCAGATAACGATCATGCGAGACCATGATGATGGCGCCGGGAAACTCGTTGATCGCTTCGGCCAGCGCGGCGCGGCTGTCGATGTCCAGATGGTTGGTCGGCTCGTCGAGGATGATCATGTTGGGGCCGTAGAACGTCGCGAGCCCGAGCAGCAGCCGCGCCTTCTCGCCGCCGGACAACGAACTGACCTTGGTGTCGCCGGCCTTGCCGGAAAACCCGATCGCGCCGACGCGCGCGCGCACCTTGGTTTCCGGCGCGTCAGGCATCAGCCGACGCAGATGGTCGTAGGACGAGCCGTCGAGATCGAGTTCGTCGGTCTGGTGCTGAGCGAAGTAACCGACCGACAGGCTGGCCGCGCGGATGACCTTGCCGGAGAACTGCGGCAGTTTGCCCGCGAGCAGTTTCACCAGCGTCGACTTGCCGTTGCCGTTGGAGCCGAGCAGCGCGATGCGGTCGTCGTTGTCGACGCGCAGCGTGACATGATTGAGCACGGGCTTTGCCGGATCGTAACCGACCGACACGTCGTCCACGGCGATGATCGGCGGCGAAAGAAGTTTCTCAGGCGTCGGGAACGTGATCTCGCGGACGTCCTGCGTGACGAGCGCCGTGACCGGCTTCATCCGTTCGAGCATCTTGACGCGCGACTGCGCCTGCTTGGCCTTGGAGGCCTTCGCCTTGAAGCGATCGACGAATGCCTGCAGCCGCTTGCGCTCATCGGTTTGGCGCTTGGCATGTTTGGCGTCGAGCATCTCGCGCGTGGCGCGCTGCTCCTCGAATGACGAATAGGTCCCTTTGTAGAGCGTGAGCTTGCCGCGATCGAGATGCAGGATCTGATCGACCGAGGTATCGAGCAGGTCGCGGTCATGGCTGATGACGATCACGGTGCGCGGATAATTCGCGAGATGGTCTTCGAGCCAGAGCGTGCCTTCGAGATCGAGATAGTTGGTCGGCTCGTCCAGCAGCAGCAGGTCGGGGGCAGCGAACAATGTTGCCGCCAGTGCCACGCGCATGCGCCAGCCGCCGGAAAATTCCGAGCAGGATCGCGCCTGATCGGTGGTGGAAAATCCAAGACCTGAGAGAATGGCGGCGGCGCGGGCAGGGGCTGAATGGGCGTCGATGTCCACGAGCCGCGTCTGGATGTCGGCGATGCGGTGCGGATCGTGCGCGGTGTCTGCTTCCCGCAACAACGCATCGCGCTCGAGATCGGCCTTCAGCACCACGTCGATCAGGCTCTCGGGGCCGTCTGGCGCTTCCTGCGCGAGGCTGCCGACGCGCCAGCGCGGAGGAATCGAGATCGAACCGGTTTCCGTGGGCAATTCGCCGCGAATGGCATGAAACAACGTCGATTTGCCGACGCCGTTGCGGCCGACGAAACCGACGCGTGCGCCGGGCACGATTTGCACCGTGCTGTGGTCGATCAAAAGGCGTCCGGCGATTCGGACTGATATTTCATTCAGGGAGAGCATGGCGGGCTTTTACGAGACAGGCCGCCGAACGCAACAGCTTTGTCGGGTCGATTTATGACGGTGGCGGCCGTTTTGGCGGCCACCGATCAGGTTTTCGCACGCATTCGCGCGGGCATTGTCACCCGCGGAACGGACTCAATGGGTTTCCGGGGACATCTCGGGGACCAGCGATGGCGCCCGTTCACGATCGAGTTCCGGAAGACGTGCGATGAGCGTACGCAGGCGTTGCGACATGTCGGGTTGCTCGCGCAACGCGTCGCGCAGCTTCTCGCCGATACCTTGCCACACGGCTTCACTGTGAATGTGGTCGAGACGGACATCGGGAGCGTTTAGACGGCTCGGCATGGCCAACTCCAAAATTCATTTCAACTTCTATTCAATATCACGGGACCAATGCGATGGAGCGCCGTTCGTTCATGTGTTTCGTATGCATGGTTTGGAATCGGTAAACATTTATGTTTCTGGAACCGGGAACTCCGGTCAAAAAAATCCCCCGAGCAGGTTGCTGCCGGGGGATCCGAAGTCTGGGAGGATGAGATCGGGTCAGAAGCAGACGTTCACGACGCGGTAGCGGAGACCGTAAGGGGTCTCGACGAGCCGCTTCACATAGCAGCCGCCGTAGCCGCCACCGTAACCGCCGGCGAAGTAGCCATAGCCGCCACCCCAGTGGCCGTGGAACCCGTGATGATGGTGATGATGCTTCCAGCCTTTCGCCGAAGCGGCGGTGGGCATCATGGCAGCGGTGGACAGAGCGGCGATCGCGGCCAGTCCAAGAACGAGTTTGCGCAACATGACAAGTCTCCTTGAGTTTGGCGCGGGGCGCCTGTGGTGTCCCTGCTTGTCTGTCGGCGGGCCGCTGAAACCGGTTCGAGACGGTTCACGCTGAGAGGTGCGACAAAAAAGACCGGCCGCTTTGGGCGGCCGGTCTGTCGTCATGGAATCGGATTGTTTCGCGGACTAGCAGCGGTTCACCAGCCGGTAGCGATAGCCGTAAGGCGTCGCTACGAGACGGCGCACGGTGCAGCTGCCGTAAGCGCCATAATAGGCGGGCCGGCCATAACCGTAATAACGTCCGCCGCCCCAACCGCGGTGACCGTAACCACCACCGTAGCCGCCATGGCCGCCGTGCCAACCGCCGCCACCGCCGCCCAGGACGCCGACACTTTTCCACTCCCGAGCCGAAGCATCGGTCGAGCTGAGTGCGGCTGTGCCGAGCGCGGCGACTGCGGCGCATGCAAGAGCGAGTTTACGCAACATGCTGTTCTCCTTTTTGGATTTGATTTCGAGACCCGAGTGACAACGCCCGGACCTCCCGGAAGGTTCAATTGCGTGACCCTGACCGGATCGATGCTCCCATCCTGCACCCGCAACTCTGAACAGGGTCCTGACAGATCGCTCACAAGGCATTCATGTCGATGACATCGCGGTAAGGTTTGGCGCCGCGCCAGAGCGGAGGTATCAGAGGCGGGGTGCCGTCAACCCGGCCTCGCTGGTGGTATACCAGCTTGCCGTGGCACCACCGCGCCGTTATAAGCGCGACAATCTTCCCAACACACTTGCTTCAAGGACAGTACCAATGGCGATTGAGCGCACCTTTTCGATCATCAAACCCGACGCGACCGCGCGCAATCTGACCGGCGCCATCAACGCCATCATTGAAAAGGCCGGACTGCGGATCGTTGCGCAGAAGCGCATTCTCATGACCCGCGCCCAGGCCGAGACCTTCTACGCCGTTCACAAGGCGCGTCCGTTTTTCGGTGAACTCGTCGACTTCATGGTTTCCGGACCGGTCGTGGTCCAGGTTCTCGAAGGCGAGAACGCGGTGCTAAAGCATCGCGACGTGATGGGCGCGACCGATCCGTCGAAGGCCGCTGAAGGCACGATCCGCAAGGCGCACGCCAAGTCGATCGGCGAAAATTCGGTCCACGGTTCGGACGCGGCGGAGACCGCGGCAATCGAGATCGCGCAGTTCTTCGCCGGCAACGAGATCGTCGGTTAATCCATAAAAAATTGTAACGGGGCGGGGGCCATTTATCGTGAACTGGATAGCGCAGATATTCGATCCCGCCGCCCTTGGCGGTCTTATCACTCAGTTCGAAGCTGAGATTCAGCAGCCCCAGTTCTGGGTCGCGCTGACCAAGATCATCTGGATCAATGTCCTGCTGTCTGGCGACAACGCGCTGGTGATCGCGCTGGCGTGCCGCGGGCTGCAGCCCAAGCAGCGCGTCTGGGGCATGGTGTTCGGTGCAGGCGTCGCGGTTTTGTTGCGCGTCATCTTCACCTTCATCGTCGTGACGCTGATGACGATCCCGTTCCTCAAGCTGATCGGCGGGCTCGCGTTGATCTGGATCGCGGCGAAGCTTCTCGTTCCTGAAAAAGAAGACGAGGAGGGCGTGCAGGCCGCTGCTCACCTGTGGGCCGCGGTGCGCATCGTCGCCATCGCCGACATCATCATGAGCCTCGACAACGTCATCGCGGTGGCCGCAGCCGCCAACGGCAGCGTCGTGCTGATCATCCTCGGTCTGGCTATCAGCATTCCGATGATCGTGGCGGGCGCCGCCCTGATCATGGCCCTGCTGGATCGTCTGCCGGCGCTGGTCTGGTTCGGCGCCGCCTTGCTCGGATGGATCGCTGGCGAGGTGATCGCCACCGATCCGGCCGTCGCACCCTGGCTGCATCGCGTGCTGGACGGCCATATCGCGCTCGATGTCGATACCACGTCGACGATGTTCGGCTTCGCCAAGCATCTCAAGTTCGGCGGCGAGGTCGGCGAAATATCGCTGGCACTGCTCGGCGTCGTTGTCGTGCTGACGATAGGCTCGATGTGGCGGCGTCGCGCATTGCGTGAGCAGCACGCCGAGGTCTCAGCGGCGGCGTAAAGCGTTATACGCAAACTGATGTCGTCCCGGCTTTCGCCGGGACGAACACGTGCATCGGCCGCGTGTATCTGAATTTTCTCGTCGCAATCACTTCCCGCGATGACGCGGAAGCCAGCTCACCACTTCAGCTCGACGCCAAGCGTGCCCTGGTGCGATTCGAAGCCGTCGCGGAACCTGCCGTCGTAGTTGGCATAGAACCTGACCGCGTTGCTGTAGATATAGGACGCAGCCGCGCCGGCGTCGGCGCCGTTCCGGCTTTCGCGAATGCCCTGCACGGTGATGGCGTTGTTGTTCACGAGGCTGACCTGCACCGAGCCGACGTTCTGGGAGAAGTTGTCCACGAACTTGCCGTAGGCCGATACGTCGAACGCCTGCTGGCCGATGATCCAGTAGTGGCCGACCTCGGCCCCCGCCAGCACACGCGCGCGCTCGCCGTGCGCCTCTGCGACGCTCACCGGCTGCAAGCCGCCGACCTCGCTGAAACGGTCGGTGCGCGCCGAAACGTATTCAAGCGCGACCTTGGGCACGATGCGGCTCTGACCGAAGGAATAGTTGTAGTTCAGTTCGCCGAGCACGCCGTCGATGCTGCCGCGGTAATTGGCGAGGGCGCCTCCAAGCGGCGTTGCCCGGATTGAACTGATACGGGCAAAGCCATGCACGGCCGCTGCCGCCACAGTCCAAGGGCCGTTGGTGTAGGACGCGTTGACGCCGATCTGGGTCATGCCCAGCGAGGCGCTTTGCAGCGCGATCGGAACATCGATTTGCGTGCGGCTCTCGTCGGCGGAGAAGCCGACATTCAGGCCGGGCGCGACGGTTGCGCCTATGCCGCCGACAACGCCGAGCGCCTTGCGCCGGTCGCCGACGAATGTTCCCTGCGCGGCGGTGTGCGCGCTGAGGCCGTAGCCTTCGGCCCAGGTCCGGTACAGCGGTTCGGCAGTGCTTTGCGACGCGCCACCGCCGCCGGAATTATCGCGCGCGGCGAATCCGTAAGTGGCCTCGCGGCCGAGGCGTTGCAGGAAGCTGCTGCCGATGTCGAACTGGGCGGCGTGGGCGGCGAAATGAGAATTGTTGTCGGTGGCGTCGGGAAAGACGGGAGGCGGGACGAACTGCGCGTTGGCGTTCGAGGCTGCGCAAATAACGCCGGCCGCGGGCATTATCGCGAGCAGCAATTTCATTCGGCTCAGGCTCGTTCGCGCCGCTGAAATTGTCATGACAACCGGAACTCGAAATGGATTTGCTGCAATGGCGTCCAGCGATTTGCCCTGAATCCACTGCTTGCGTCAATGTTTCGGGGCGGATCGGGTGGGCCATAGCCGTCCTCTGTGGTGGCGTGGCCACAGAGGACGGGAGGCCTGACCGGGCTTCGCGGCAACGAAGCAGATGCTATGTCGGTCGCGTCTAGATAACCGCCGGCGAAATCAGCGTGTCATCTGGGCTACCGTTCGCGTCGGTCTTGCACACGCCGTTCTCCAGCCGTGTGCCGCCGCTTGCGACCAGGCGCAGCGCATCCGGATAGATCTGATGCTCGACGCCGAGTACGCGTTTAGCCAGCGTGTCGGGTGTGTCATCTCCGAGCACGGCGACCGCGCCCTGCATCACGATGGGGCCGGAATCCATTTCCGGCACCACGAAATGCACCGTCGCGCCGTGAATCTTGACGCCATCCGCAAGCGCGCGCTCGTGGGTATCCAGTCCCTTGTACGACGGCAGCAGGGCCGGGTGGATGTTCAGCATCCGGCCGTCCCACTGTTTGACGAACCATGGTGTCAGCAACCGGAGAAACCCGGCGAGACACACCAGATCGACGTTGTGCTTGAGAAGGGTATCCTGCAACGCGCGCTCGAACGCTTCGCGATCCTTGCCGAATAGCTTGCTCTCGATGGTCGCGGTTTCGATCCCGGCACCGGAGGCCTTGGCGAGGCCGCCCGCGCCCGCGATGTTCGACACCACGAGGATAATCTCGGCGGGGAAGTCCTGCGCTTTGGCCGCGTCGATCAGCGCGGTCATGTTCGATCCGCGCCCCGAGATCAGAATGGCGACGCGGCGTTTTGCCATCTCAGTCCGCCAGATCGAGGTGGCCGTCATAAATGACGCGCTCGTCGCCTGATGCCTCGACGACTTCGCCGAGATCGACGACGCGCTCGCCGGCACCTGCGAAAATCTCCATCACCTCGACAAGCTGCTCGCGCTTGACGATCGCGATCATGCCGATGCCGCAGTTGAAGGTGCGCAGAAGTTCGAGTTCGGCGATGTTGCCTTCCGCCGCCAGCCACTTGAACACCGGCAACACTGGAACGGCAGTCAGATCGATGCGGACGCCGAGATGCTTCGGCAATACGCGGGGAATGTTGTCGGTGAAGCCGCCGCCGGTGATGTGCGCGAGGCCCTTGACCGCGCCGGTCTGGCGGATCGCCGCGAGACAGGATTTCACATAGAGCTTCGTCGGGGCGAGCAGCGCGCCGCCGAGCGTCATCACGGGCGCAAACGGCGCGGGCGCGTCGAATGTCACGCCGGATTTCTCGACCACCTTGCGCACCAGCGAGAAGCCGTTGGAATGGACGCCCGAGGAGGCGAGGCCAATCACCGCGTCGCCCGGGCCGATGTCCTTGTGCGGCAGCAGTGTGCCGCGCTCGGCTGCGCCTACCGCGAAGCCCGCGAGGTCATAGTCGCCGTCCTTGTAGAGGCCGGGCATTTCGGCAGTCTCGCCGCCGATCAGCGCGCAGCCGGATTCGCGGCAGCCTTCCGCGACGCCGGCCACGATCGAGGCGGTGGCCTCGGGGTCGAGCTTGCCGCAGGCAAAGTAATCCAGAAAGAACAGCGGTTCCGCGCCCTGGACCACGAGATCGTTGACCGACATCGCCACGAGGTCGATGCCGATGCCGCCGTGGATTCCGGTCTCGATGGCAATCTTGACCTTGGTGCCGACGCCGTCGGTGGCGGCGACCAGAACGGGATCCTTGAAGCCCGCGGCCTTGAGGTCGAACAGGCCGCCGAATCCGCCGATTTCAGCGTCGGCGCCCGCCCGCGCGGTGGCGCGCACCAGCGGCTTGATGAGGTCCACCAGACGGTTTCCGGCGTCGATATCGACGCCGGCGGACGAATAGGTCAGGCCGGATTTTTGATCGGTCATGCCAAGTTTCCGAGAGTATGCCGGTGGTTACGTCGGATTTTGCGCTGGCGCAATGGCTGGCGGGGCGGCTGTGCATAGCTATGTAGAACGTTCGGGCACTGGGCCGCAGTCCCGTGTCCTAGGCAAGGTCGCACCGGGCCGCTACAACAATGGGGAGCCGGGAAAAGTCGCGTGAATCTGCCGAACATCATTACTTTGGGCCGCATCCTGCTGGTGCCGGTCATCGTCTGGGCCATCGCGTCGAACCAGATGACCATCGCCTTCGTCATCTTTGTGGTGGCGGGGGTCAGCGACGCCATCGACGGCTTTCTGGCCAAGCGGTTCAACATGACCACCGAGATCGGGGCGCTGCTCGATCCCGTCGCCGACAAGGCGCTGCTGGTCTCGATCTATGTCACGCTCGGAATCTCCGGCGATATCCCGCGCTGGCTTGTCATCCTGGTGGTGTCGCGCGATTTCATGATCGTGGGCGCCGTGATTGTCTCGTGGATTCTCGACAATCCGGTTCCGATGAAGCCACTGATGGTGTCCAAGCTCAACACCGTGGCGCAGGTGTCGTTCGCAGCGCTGGTGCTGGCCTCGCTCGGCTTCCAGTTCAATGCGTCGCCCTACGAGATCATTCTGGCGGGTTGCGTGACGGTCTTGACGCTGCTTTCGGTGTCCTTCTATCTCGTGGAATGGGCACGGCACATGAGCGCGACCGCGCCGATACCGTGATACACTTCAAAAGCAGCATGTTGCGTAGACCGGGTGGTTCGGTCAGGAGTCTTGCTTGGTAGCGCGCGTTCGCCCCCGTCAGTTGGCCTTTGCGTTGCCGCACGCGGAAAGCCTGACGCGCGACAACTTCATGGAAGGCTCCGCCAACGCGCAGGCGCTGGCGCTGATCGATGCGTGGCCGGACTGGCCGAACCGCGTCATGATGCTGGTCGGCCCAGAGGGCTGCGGCAAAAGTCATCTCGCATCGATCTGGGCGGCGGAGGCAGGCGCGCGCTCGGTCGCAGCGCATACGCTGACGCCAGACAACGTGCCGGACGAACTCGCCACCGGCGCGCTGGTCGTCGATGATCTTGACCCGGCGTCGTTCGATGAGCGCGCGCTGTTTCATTTATTGAATCTCGCACGCGAAGACGAGGCCTATGTCCTGCTGACGGGACGGACGTTGCCGTCCTTGTTCCCGGTGGACCTGCGCGACCTGCGCTCGCGTCTGCGCGCGGTGTCGGTGGTGACGCTGACGCCGCCGGACGACCAGTTGTTTCGGGCGCTGATCGTCAAATTCTGCGCCGACCGCCAGATGAGCGTGGACGACAGCATCGTGAGCTACCTCGCAACCCGGATCGAGCGTTCTTTCGCTGCGGCGCGGCACGCGGTCGAATTGCTGGACAGCGAGGCGCTGCGGCAGCGCCGGCCGGTGACGCGGGCGCTGGCTGCGGAAATCCTCAAGGACACTGCGGCCTGATCGCGCAGGGACTTGGTCATTAACCTGTCCTGGCCCATCATGTCATCGAACTGTCATGACGCTGGCACATTGTCTCCGTGGAAACCGTCCACATTACGGGCTGTTGATGTGAATAAGGTCTCGCTTTATGGATTCCGCGCAAGCTATTGTTAGAAAAGAAGAAACCGAAGAAATTACGGTTCCGGCATCAATTGGGTCAAGTTCCGATCGCTTCATCAACCGCGAGCTTTCGTGGCTTCACTTCAATCGCCGCGTGCTTGAAGAGTCGGTCAACCTCAACCACCCGGCGCTGGAGCGGGTCCGGTTCCTGTCTATTTCCGCCAACAACCTTGACGAGTTCTTCATGGTCCGCGTTGCGGGTCTCAAGGCTCAGGTCCGTGAGGGCATCAACGAGCGCAGCCCGGACGGCTCGACGCCCACCGAACAGCTCGCGAAGATCAACGAAACGGTCTCGAAGCTGGCCAGTGACCAGCAGGAGATCTGGCGCGACCTGCGCAACATCCTGTCCGGAGTGGGCATCGTCCTCGTCGACGGCAAGGATGTCAGCAAGACCGAGACGGCCTGGATCGAAGATCACTTCCTCCACAATATCTTTCCGCTGCTGACGCCGCTGGCGATCGATCCCGCGCATCCGTTCCCGTTCATCCCGAGCCTCGGCTTCACCATCGCGCTGCATCTGGCGCGGGTGTCCGACGGCAAGGCGATGAATGCGCTGATCCGCATGCCGGGCAAGATCGACCGCTTCATCCGTTTGCCTGCCGGCAAGGATGGCTCGGTCCGCCTCATCACGCTGGAGCAGGCCACCGGACTGTTCATCGGGCGGCTGTTCCCGGGCTACACCGTCAAGGGGCAGGGCGCGTTCCGCATCATTCGCGACTCCGAACTGGAAATCGAGGAAGAGGCCGAGGATCTGGTTCGCCTGTTCGAGTCGGCGCTGAAACGCCGCCGCCGCGGGTCGGTGATCCGTCTTGAGATCGAAGCCCATATGCCTGACGAACTGCGCGCATTCGTGCAGCGCGCCCTGTCAGTGCCTGACGACGACGTGCTTCTTGTCGACGGCGTGCTGGCCATGAACGAACTGTCGCAACTGACGCGGCTCGACCGCCCCGATCTCGAGTTCACGCCTTATGTGCCGCGCCATCCCGAGCGCGTACGCGATCACGGCGGCGACATCTTCGCGGCGATCCGGCAGAAGGATCTGGTCGTCCATCACCCGTATGAATCGTTCGACGTCGTGGTGCAGTTCCTGCAACAGGCGGCGCGCGATCCCGATGTCGTCGCCATCAAGCAGACGCTGTATCGCACCTCGCGCGATTCACCGATCGTGCGGACGCTCGCCGAGGCGGCGGAGGCGGGCAAGTCGGTGACGGCGCTGGTCGAACTGAAAGCGCGTTTCGACGAAGAGGCCAACATCCGCTGGGCGCGCGATCTTGAACGCGCGGGCGTGCAGGTGGTCTATGGATTCCTCGAACTGAAAACCCACGCCAAGCTGTCGCTGGTGGTGCGCCGGGAAGGCGCCGGGCTCACGACCTACGTTCACGCCGGCACCGGCAACTACCATCCCGTTACCGCGCGCATCTACACGGACCTGTCGTACTTCACCTCGGACCCTGTGATCGCGCGCGACGCCGCACGCGTCTTCAACTACATCACCGGCTATGCCGAGCCGCGCGACATCGAGAAGATGGGCGTGTCGCCGCTGACGCTGCGCAAGCGGATGATCGAGCACATCCACGGCGAGAGCAACCATGCGCGCCATGGCAAGCCGGGTGCGATCTGGCTGAAGATGAATTCGCTGGTCGATCCGGAGATCATCGACGCGCTGTACGAAGCCTCGCAGGCCGGGGTCTCGATCGATCTGATCATTCGTGGAATCTGCTGCCTGCGGCCCGGTGTGCCGGGCTTGTCGGAGAACATCCGGGTCAAATCGATCATCGGCCGGTTCCTGGAACACGGACGAGTCTATTGCTTCGGCATGGGCCACGGCCTGCCGAGCGCGAAGGCGGCTGTGTATATCTCCTCCGCTGACATGATGCCGCGCAATCTGGACCGCCGGGTCGAGGTGCTGTGTCCGTTGCAAAATCCGACGGTACATCAGCAGGTTCTCGAACAAATCATGGTCGCGAACCTGAAAGACAATGAACAGAGCTGGCGATTGTTGCCGGATGGGTCGTCAACACGTATGAAGGCCGCGAAGGGCGAAGAGCCCTTCAACGTGCACAACTACTTCATGACGAACCCGAGTCTGTCAGGCCGTGGAAAATCGCTCAAAGAATCTTCGCCACGTCGCCTTACGCGCCGTTCGGAGCGTTAGCGGCGCGAAGACCGAATCCGTGGCCCCGGCATCCAGTCGCGAGTCTCATCGCACAGTTCGCAAACCGTCCCGGACGGTGGCTGTCATCGACATCGGGTCGAACTCGGTTCGTCTTGTTGTCTACGAAGACAAGACGCGCAACCTTGCGCCCGTGTTCAACGAGAAGACGTTGTGCGGTCTCGGCCGCGAGGTGCAGTCCACCGGATTGCTGGCGGCCGACGCGGTCGAAAAGGCGCTGGCTGCGCTGAAGCGTTTCAAGGCCCTGTGCAAGATCATGAAGGTCGGCGAGGTCCATGCGATCGCGACCGCGGCCTGCCGTGATGCGACCAACGGTCCGGACTTTATCGCCAGGGCCGAGCGCATCTGTGGATGCAGCATCGAAATTCTGTCCGGCGCGCGCGAGGCGAAACTGTCCGCGCTCGGTGTGGGGTCGGGCGTCTACAAGCCCAATGGTATTGTTGGCGACCTCGGCGGCGGCTCGCTCGAACTGATCGACATTCGCGGTCATCGTATCCGCACCGGCGTGACCCTGCCGCTCGGCGGACTTGCGTTGCAGGACATTTCGCAGAAATCCCTCAAGAAGGCCGAACGGATTGTCGCCGCCGACCTCACCAATCTTCCGGCGCTGAAGGCCGGCAGAGGACGCACGTTTTACGCCGTCGGCGGAACGTGGCGCGCGCTGGCGCGCATCCACATCATCCAGAGCGGTTATCCGCTGCGGGTGATGCACGGCTATACGATCCCCGCAGCAGATGCCCTCGATTTCGCGCGGCGGCTTCGCCGTCTCGCCGCCAGCAACACGCTGGCCGATATAGAAACAGTTGCGGATGCCCGCCGTCCGCTGCTGGCCTACGCGGCGCTCGTGCTCGAATACATTATCCGTATCGCGAAGCCGAAGACCATCGTGTTCTCGACCTACGGCGTCCGCGAAGGCTTGCTCTACGAGATGTTGCCCGAGAAGGAGCGGCAAAAGGACGGGTTGATCGCGACGGCGCATACGCTGAACGAATTGCGCTCGCGTTCGCCGCGTCACGCGGACGATCTGATCGCGTGGACCGACAAGTTGTTCCGGGTTGCGGGTCTGCGCGAGAACGAAGACGAGAAGCGGTTGCGTCATGCGGCGTGCTGGCTGTCCGATGCCGGGTGGCGCGCGCATCCCGATTATCGCGGCGAGCAGACTCTCAACCTCATCACCAACGGCAACTTCGGCGCCGTGACTCACGAAGGCCGGGCGTTTCTGGCGCTCGCTATCTATTATCGCTACGCAGGACTGAACGCCGAAAACGATGCGCCGGAAGTCGTGCGCGCGCTGGTGCCGCCCGCGATGGTCGAACGCGCAAAGCTGATCGGCGCGACGTTCCGCGTGGCCTTCATGATCTCGGCTGCGCAGCGCGGTGTGTTGTCCCATACGCATTTCCGCAATCAGGGCCGGAAGCTCATTCTTGTGTTCGACAAGCGCGCCGCCGATCTCGCCGCTGACCGCGTGACCAATCGCTTCAAGCAATTGGCGCGGCTGATGGGGCGCACCGGCGCGATCGTGAAACCCTAGGGCACGATCAAGGCGCAAACAGCCCTTTTGCGTTGGCACGTTTGTCGCATGACGTGCCGTCAGCCGATATCAACCGAGCCGGAATGACATGAGCAACGCCACTCTCGACCGCGCCGTGAAAGAAACCGTCGACGAGATGGTGAAGCGGGCGGATCGCGGCGACGTCGCGGCCTATATTCCCGAACTGGCGCAGGTCGATGCCAATTCCTTCGGGCTGGTCGTGGTGGACACGAATGGACATGTCGCCGCGGGTGGCGATGCCGACACGCCGTTTTCCATTCAGAGCATCTCCAAGGTTTTCACGCTGACCCTCGCGCTCGGCATGATCGGCGACAAGCTGTGGGAGCGCGTCGGCCGCGAGCCGTCGGGCAGCCCGTTCAATTCCATCGTCCAGCTTGAGCGCGAGCGCGGCATTCCGCGCAATCCGTTTATCAACGCCGGTGCGATCGCCGTGACCGATGCGATCCTGTCCGGACATCAGCCGCGCGAGACGCTGGGTGAAATTCTGCGCTTCCTGCATTTTCTCTCGGGCGACGCCTCGATCAAGATCGATGAAGCGGTCGCAGCGTCCGAGCAGCGCACCGGATTCCGTAACATCGCGCTCGCCAATTACATGAAATCATTCGGCGTGCTGGACAACCCGGTGGACTTCACGCTCGGCGTCTACTTCCATCACTGCGCCATCGCCATGTCGTGCCGGCAGCTTGCGATGGCGGGGCGCTTTCTCGCTCATTCCGGACGCAATCCGTCGACCGGATTTCTGGTCGTTCCGCCGGAACGGGCGCGGCGCATCAATGCCGTGATGCTGACATGCGGGCACTACGACGGCTCGGGTGAATTCGCGTATCGCGTCGGCTTGCCGGGCAAGAGCGGCGTCGGCGGCGGCATCCTGGCCATCGCACCGGGCAAGGCATCCATCGCGGTGTGGTCGCCGGGTCTCGATGCCAACGGCAATTCGCGGCTCGGGCGGGTGGCGCTGGAAATCCTGAGCAAGCGGCTCGGGTGGTCGATCTTCGGGGCTTAGGTTTTTTAGCAGCCTTCAAAGCGAAAGGGCCGAAGCATGTGCTCCGACCCTTGTCATATCGTGCGTTTCACCGGGCTGCGTGGCCCGGGCGTCAGATCATCCGGCGGCATCAGTGCTCGCTGCCACGGTTGGCTTCTTCGATGGCCTCGTCGTGATACCAGCCGCTGCCGGTCGAAACGCGCGCGTATTCGATAGGGGTCTTGGCTGGCTCAAGGCGGTTGCTGAGTGCCGCGCGGCCCCCAACTGGGAACTGGTAGATCTTGGCCGTCGGTTGGGTCGAATTGGGTGTCATTCCGGTCTCCTCTCGGTGTGCGCGTCGGCGCCTCGAGATCTGATATAGTTGGAACGCACGTCTTTTGCGCGGTTTGCCCTAAATAAAGCAGGCAAATGCATACAATTTGCGCAATCTCGATTCTGCGCCTTCACTCAGCATGCGCTTGAAATGTTAACGCCCTCGCACTTGAAGAGTTTCACGGTTTTCGGCGTGTCAGTGCTGCCGCCACCAAACGAGGCAGGTGTAAAAACTGGCGTAAAAACACGCACCAGCGCAAACAGCGTCCGCGAATCACCTCGCATCGGGTGTCGGGAAATCCGGCCCGGCGGTCTGTGGACAGAGCCCGGATCGCGTGCCGCCAACGTGCGAGTTGGCATATTAAATGCTTGTTAAGGCGCAGCCGTTTGCAGCCGGAACTTCCGGAAGCTAAATCGGCCGGGAATTTAGCACCGCAATCCTTCACTCAAGAGAGATCGCAATGACAAAGTACAAGCTCGAGTACGTCTGGCTCGATGGCTATACGCCGACCCCAAATCTTCGCGGCAAAACCCAGATCAAGGAATTCGACGCATTTCCGACGCTTGAGCAGCTCCCGCTGTGGGGCTTCGACGGAAGTTCGACCATGCAGGCCGAAGGCAGCAACTCCGATTGCGTGCTGAAGCCGGTCCGCGTTTTCCCGGACGCCGCGCGCACCAATGGCGTGCTGGTGATGTGCGAAGTCATGATGCCCGACGGCAAGACCGCGCATCCTTCGAACCGGCGCGCGACCATCCTCGACGACGAGGGCGCATGGTTCGGCTTCGAACAGGAATACTTCTTCTACAAGGACGGCCGTCCGCTCGGTTTCCCCACCGCAGGCTATCCTGCGCCGCAGGGCCCGTATTACACCGGCGTCGGCTACAGCAATGTCGGTTCGGTCGCGCGCAAGATCGTCGAGGAGCATCTCGACCTCTGCCTCGCCGCCGGCATCAACCATGAAGGCATCAACGCGGAAGTCGCGAAGGGCCAGTGGGAATTCCAGATCTTCGGCAAGGGCTCCAAGCGCGCCGCCGATGAAATGTGGATGGCCCGCTACCTGTTGCAGCGGCTGACCGAGAAGTACGAGATCGACATCGAGTTCCACTGCAAGCCGCTCGGCGACACGGATTGGAACGGCTCCGGCATGCACGCCAACTTCTCCACCGAGTACATGCGCACGGTCGGCGGCAAGGAGTATTTCGAAGCGCTGATGAAGCAGTTCGACAAGAATCTCATGGACCACATCGCCGTCTATGGCCCGGACAACGACAAGCGTCTGACCGGCAAGCACGAGACCGCGCCGTGGAACAAGTTCAGCTACGGCATCGCGGATCGCGGCGCGTCCATTCGCGTCCCGCATTCCTTCATCAACAACGGATACAAGGGCTATCTCGAAGATCGCCGTCCGAACTCGCAGGGCGACCCGTACGCCATCGCTTCCCAGATCCTGAAGACGATCTCGGAAGTGCCGGCCGGCGCCAAGGCAGCTGCTGCTTAAGGCATGATCCCGAAAAGTGGGAACCGGTTTTCGGATCAGATCATGCCCGCTTAAGAGAGATTGTCATCTCACGATCGACATGCCCGAGCCATGAGTTACCCCTTTTGGCTCGGGTGATAGCCGGGGAGGAAGTTCGTGGCTTCCGCCCCGGCTTTGCTTTTGTGCGAAACATCACGCGACACGTTCAAACCCGGAAATCGGGTGGAAGGTGGTTCGCGTTTGACCTAATTCCGGCTCACCAGACAGGGAGCCGATCATGGTCGCAGCAGCAAAAATCAAAACCACCAGTCCGTCTGAATCTGCGCGCGTCAACGCGATGGACTGGCCACGCATTGCCACGCATCTCGACGGCAATGGCTGGGCGGTGCTGAACTGCCTGCTGTCCTCGGATGAGTGCCGCTCGCTCGCTGGTCTTTACGGCGAAGACGGAATTTTCCGCAGTCATATCATCATGGGTCGGCACGGCTTCGGACGCGGTGAGTACAAATACTTTTCCTATCCGCTGCCGGACCTGATCGCCGGTTTGCGGACAGCTTTGTATCCGCAGCTTGCACCCATCGCCAATCGCTGGAACGAAGCGATGGGAATCGACGTTCGCTATCCCGCCGAACATGCCGATTTCATCAAGCGTTGTCACAAGGCCGGGCAGGCGCGGCCGACGCCGCTGCTGCTTCAGTACGGCGAGGGCGACTACAATTGTCTGCATCAGGACCTGTATGGCGAGCACGTATTTCCGTTGCAGGTCGCGATCCTGCTGTCGGAGCCCGGTGCGGACTTCACCGGCGGCGAGTTCGTGCTGACGGAACAGCGTCCGCGGATGCAGTCGCGCGCGGCGGTGGTGCCGCTGCGCCAGGGTGATGCGGTGGTGTTCGCGGTGCATAACCGTCCGGTGCAAGGGACACGCGGCACGTATCGCGTCAATCTCCGGCACGGTGTCAGCCAGCTGCGCTCCGGCCATCGCCATACGGTCGGCATCATTTTCCACGATGCGAAGTGACATGATCCCGAAAAGTGGGAGCCGGTTTTCGGATCAACTCATGTCTAACCAAGAATCATGACCATGGATTTATTTGATGCCATTGAAAGCGAACCGCGCGATGTGCAGCTGGCGCCCGGCGCGATGCTGCTTGCACGTTTCGCGCGGGCGTTCGAGACGCCCCTGATCGCCGCGATCCACGGCGTGATCGAGTGTTCTCGGTTCCGGCACCTGATCACGCCGGGCGGCCATCGCATGTCAGTGGCGATGAGCAGTTGCGGCACGGCGGGATGGGTGAGCGACCGCACGGGATATCGTTACACGTCTGTCGATCCCGATACCCGGCAACCGTGGCCGCCGATGCCGGCGGTGTTCGCCGACATCGCGTTGCAGGCGGCAGCGAAGGCGGGCTTCGCCGATTTTCGTCCCGATGCCTGTCTCGTCAATCGCTATGAACCGGGCGCGAAGCTGTCGCTGCATCAGGACAAGGACGAACTGGATTTCAACGCGCCGATCGTATCGGTGTCGCTGGGACTGCCTGCAACGTTTCTGTTCGGCGGCATGAACCGGAACGACAAGACCTCGCGTTATCGGCTGACCCATGGCGACGTGGTGGTGTGGGGCGGTCCGGCGCGGCTCGCCTATCACGGTGTGCTGCCACTACCCGATGGCGAGCATTCCTTGCTCGGCCGTCAGCGGATCAATCTGACGTTTAGAAAGACGCGCTAACGTGCTTTTGTCGCAAGACGCGCTGAAGCCCACGGTCACATGAAGCCGGGATTGCGCGGCAAATAACAGGTCCAGTCTCCGAAGTCGCCGGACGACATCAACAGCATCGGAAAGGTGATACGCATTCCGTGATCGACGGCCACACCGAGGGCTGCGTCGCTGGTGCCGGGAATGAAAGCCGTCACCTGTTGGGAGCCTTGTTCGGCCGCGAGTTTCAGCGCGGCCTGGAATGCTCCGCGCATGACGGCGGGCCGAGTGACGGCAAGCGGCCCGATATGGCCGTCGGGATTGACGTAGACATAACCAACGCAATCGCTTCCCGAGCGCAGAATGAATCCTTTCATCGCAGCATCGCCCATGAGGTATCGATGATGTTTCTCGCGCGATATGCCCAGCGCGTGCGCATCGATCCCGGTTAGACTTTGCAGATCGGCGGTCTCGACCGGATCGTTGCGCAATGACGTATCCTGCAAGCGCGCCAGCAGGGTTTCGCGCGAGACCCTGAAAAAATTGAGCGGAAGTCTGGGGAATAGCCCGTGCCGGATGTAGAGACCCTGCGACACGGTGTTGAAAGCGAAGGTGATCAGAGCCTTGTGGGTAGCTCTGTTCCTTTCCGCATGTGCCAGGGTTCGCGCGATGAGTTCATTGCCGATGCCGCGGCTCTGTTGATCCGGAGCCACGAACAGTTCCGCGAGAAACCACAGGTCGCCGCAAACCCAGCTGAATGAGAAGCCGAGAATTTCTCCATTGTCCTCGGCAACCCACAGGCCATCGGGATCGTCCCGCAGGGAGAACAACTGGAAATGCGCCGGCCGCAACGACGCCATTTGCCCAAACCCGTGGCGCTGGGTGAGGTCGTTGATGCTGCGGACAACGAGTTCTTCGGCCTTATCCAGTTCGTGTTCGCGAGCTGGCCGGTATACGATGGACATTGGACGCTCCTATTGCCGGAATGCACTAGGTTTGTTCCCGCTCGACCCGCACCACGCGGCCCTTGTCGATGGCAAGCGCAAGGCGGCCCTTCTTCAAGGCGAGCGCGGCCTCGCCGAACAGCTCACGCCGCCAGCCGTGTAGCGCGCCGACGTCGGCGTTGTCGTCGGCTGCGATCTGTTCGAGATCGTCCACCGTCGCAATCACCTTGCTGGCGACGGCGTGGCGCTCCGAGGTCATGCGCAACAGAACTTTCAGCAGTTCCACCGTCGCGCCGCCGTTGTTATTGCCGCGCGGCTTGTCGAGTTTCGGCAATGTGGTGAGGTCACGCGCGACGCCGCGCTTCACCGCGGCGACGATGTCCTGTCCCCATTTCGATTTATCGAAACCCTTCGGCAACGAACGCAGGCCCGCGAGACGCTCGAGTGTGGTGGGTGCATGCGTGGCGATGTCGCCGATGGCGTCGTCCTTCAGGACGCGCGAGCGCGGCACGTCGCGGGACTGTGCTTCCTGTTCGCGCCATGCGGCGACTTCCATCAATACAGCGAGTTCTTTCGGCTTGCGCACCCGCGTCTTGAGCCGCTCCCAAGCGCGCTCCGGATGGAAGTCGTAGGTGTTCGGCGAGGTGAGGATTTCCATTTCCTCGCTGACCCAATCGCTGCGTCCGCGCTTCTTGAGGTCGGCGTCGAGCGCCGTGAACACGTCGCGCAGATGCGTCACGTCGGCGACGGCGTAAGTCATCTGCTCCTGCGTCAGCGGGCGGCGCGACCAGTCGGTAAAGCGATGGGTCTTGTCGAGCCGCGTGCCGGTGATGCGCTCGACGAGCTGATCGTAGGCGATGGAATCGCCGTAGCCGAGAACCATGGCCGCGACCTGGGTGTCGAACACCGGATGAGGAATGATCCCGGCGCGGTGAAAGATGATTTCAATGTCCTGCCTTGCGGCGTGGAACACCTTGAGCACCGCCTCATTGGCCATCAGCTCGAAGAACGGCGCGAGATCGATGCCCTCGGCGAGGGTGTCGACAACAGCCGCTTCCTCCGCGCTGGCCATCTGCACGACGCAGAGCAGGGGGTAATAGGTGGTTTCGCGCAAAAACTCGGTGTCGACGGTGATAACGCTGTGTTTGGCGAGACGTTGGCAGAGGGCGGCGAGTCCGCTGGTGGTGGTGATAATTTCCATGCGGCTTAATACCGCCTTGAGCGAAATTATCCATGCGAAAATCGGCTAATCGGGCAGGACCACAGAACATGGCAGGGAACGGCCACTATTTCGCGCCGGGCCGGCGAGGCTCCAGCCGCGATAAAAACCTCTATCGCGATGCACTATCCGGGATGAAATGAGCCGTGAAGGAGGGCCTTCTCGTTCGGGCTCCCCCGCGATCGAATGAACCCGGCGCGCTGCGCGCGCGACCAATGGGCATTGTCGATATGAATTTGCGGGAAAGTCGCGATGGCCCAGAAATGTCTTGTCCGGCTCAGTGTTCTTGGCGCACTGGCCGTCGTGCTGGTGCCTGCGATCTGTTCGGCGAACCAGTTGAACATCCATCCCGCGATTCCAGTCAGGCCTCAGATCAATCTCAGCCCGTCGCTTCATATGGACGCCCGGTCGCGCAGTTTCGACAACATCGATCTGTCCGAGACCTGCCGTCCCGACGAGCGCCTCAGGAAAGGCAAACGCGAGCGTCGCTGCCGGCAGGAGCGTTAGGCCTTATTCCGCAAGGTGAAACTCAAGGGTGTCATGCGTTGTCGCGAAGGGGCTGCATTCCTCCGCGTGGTGTGATGTGGTGCGGCTCCACAGCCGGGCCTCGTCACCATCATGATTACCGATCTGGATCACGCCGTCGTTCTCGTTCGCGACATCGAAGCTGGTGTCGCGGGCTATCAGACATTGCTCGGCCGCGCGCCGATGTGGCGCGCGCAAAGCGATGGCGCGGCCACCGCGATCTTCGTGCTCGCCAATACGGCGCTTGAATTGATGGCGCCCGCAGGTGAGGGCGAGACAGCAGATCGCGTTCGCGCGGCGCTCGACAAGCAGGGCGAAGGTCTTGCCAGTCTGGCGTTCGCGGTCGAAGACATCGCCAGCGCGCATCATCGCCTGACGCGGCTCGGCCTTGCGCCGGACGCGATTACCGAAGGCCGGAGCCAGGACGTTGCTTCGAGCCACACGATAACGTGGAAGCGCACGCGCGCCGCGGCAGCGCCGACGCACGGCATCCGGATGTTTTTCATTCAGCGCGACGAATGGCTGGCGCGGTCGCCGGAGACGGCTCCCGCCAGCGTTGATGCGCTCGATCATCTGGTGATCGCAACGCCGGATCCCGAGCGGGCCGCAGCGCTGTATGGCGCGCGGCTTGGGCTGGACATGAAACTCGACCGGACCATTGCCGCGTTGCAGACGCGCTTCCTGTTCTTTCGGGTCGGCGGCCTGGTGTTCGAGATCATCCACAGCCTCAAGAACGGCAAGGGCGACGGTCCCGACAAGGTTTTCGGCCTGTCGTGGCGGGTTGCAGACGTGGAAGCGACACGGGCGCGGCTTACTAATTCCGGTGTCGAGGTCTCCGAGCTGCGCGAGGGCCGCAAGCCCGGAACGCGGGTCTTTACGGTGCGGACGGGCACCTTCGGGGTGCCGACCATCGTGATCCAGCAGGGCCAGCGCGACGACTAGGGGCATCGTCAAACTGCTCGTTGTTTTTCTTGAGTTTTTTCCAAGTTTTGGGGCATTTGAGGCCCACCATCCGGTTGCCGCGTTCCCTTCGCTCGGCTAAACCCTGCGCGCGCACCACTAGCGCCCATACCCCCTGATTCTTGTCTCTGACGCCGTTTTCCAGGATTTTCATGCATCGCTATCGTTCCCACACCTGCGGCGCGCTCCGCGAAGCCGACATTGGTCAAGAGGTCCGGCTGTCCGGCTGGTGTCACCGCATTCGCGACCACGGCGGCCTGCTGTTCATCGACCTGCGCGACCACTACGGGATGACGCAATGCGTGGTGGACCCGGATTCCAAGGCTTTCGGTCTGGCCGAAAAGCTGCGTGCTGAATGGGTGGTAAAGATCGACGGCAAGGTGCGCCGCCGTCCCGAAGGCACGGACAATGCCGACCTGCCGACCGGCGCGGTTGAGCTGTTTATCGCCGATATCGAAGTGCTGGGCGAAGCGGCCGAATTGCCGATGCCGGTGTTCGGCGATCAGGAATATCCTGAGGAAATCCGGCTCAAGTACCGCTTCCTCGATCTGCGTCGCGAAAAGCTGCACCAGAACATCATGACGCGCGGCGCGATTGTCGACTCGATGCGCGCGCGGATGAAGAAGGCCGGCTTCTTCGAATTCCAGACCCCGATCCTCACCGCGTCGTCGCCGGAAGGTGCACGCGACTTCCTCGTGCCGTCACGCATTCATCCCGGCAAATTCTACGCGCTGCCGCAGGCACCGCAGCAGTACAAGCAACTGCTGATGATGTCGGGCTTCGACCGCTACTTCCAGATCGCGCCGTGCTTCCGCGACGAAGACCCGCGCGCCGATCGTCTGCCCGGCGAGTTCTATCAGCTCGATCTCGAGATGAGCTTCGTCACGCAGGACGACGTGTTCGCGGCGATGGAGCCGGTGATCACCGGCGTGTTCGAGGATTTCGCCAAGGGCAAGCCGGTCACCAAGAAGTGGCCGCGCATTCCGTTCGCCGAAGCGCTGCGCAAATACGGCAGCGATAAGCCGGACCTGCGCAATCCGCTGGTGATGCAGGACGTCTCCGAGCACTTCCGCGGTTCGGGCTTCAAGGTGTTCGCGCGGATGCTGGAAGACCCGATCAATCAGGTCTGGGCGATTCCGGGACCGGGCGGCGGCTCGCGCGCCTTCTGTGACCGCATGAACTCGTGGGCGCAGGGCGAAGGCCAGCCGGGCCTCGGTTACATCATGTGGCGCGAAGGCGGTGAGGGTGCAGGCCCGCTCGCCAACAACATCGGTCCTGAGCGCACCGCTGCGGTTCGCGAACAGCTCGGCCTCAAGGAAGGCGACGCGGCGTTCTTCGTCGCGGGCGATCCGTCGAAGTTCTGGAAGTTTGCAGGCCTCGCGCGCACCAAGCTCGGCGAAGAGCTGAACCTGATCGACAAGGACCGGTTCGAGCTGGCGTGGATCGTCGACTTCCCGATGTACGAGTACAACGAGGAAGACAAGAAGGTCGACTTCTCGCACAACCCGTTCTCGATGCCGCAGGGCGGGCTCGAAGCGCTCGAGACGCAGGACCCGCTCACCATCAAGGCGTTCCAGTACGACATCGCCTGCAACGGTTACGAGATCGCGTCGGGCGGCATCCGCAACCATCGCCCGCAGGCGATGGTGAAGGCGTTCGAGATCGCGGGCTATGGCGAGGAAACGGTGATCGAGCGTTTCGGCGGCATGTATCGCGCGTTCCAGTACGGCGCGCCGCCGCATGGCGGCATGGCGGCCGGGGTGGACCGTATTGTCATGCTGCTTTGCGGCACGAACAACCTGCGCGAAATCTCGCTGTTTCCGATGAATCAGCGTGCCGAAGATCTGCTCATGGGGGCGCCGTCAGACGTGACCGCCAAGCAGTTGCGCGAACTTCACATCAGGCTCAATCTGCCGCAGACCTGAACCATATAACCGTCGCAAGACGATCCTAAACGATATCCGCCGCAAGGCGGGGGCCAAGAAGAATATCGGGAGTTGGTATGGCGTCGACGTTGTCCGAAGAACTGCGCCTCGCAGCGCTGGCGTATCACCGACTCCCCAGGCCCGGTAAACTCGAGATTCAGGCGACCAAGCCGCTGGCGAACCAGCGCGACCTCGCGCTGGCCTATTCGCCGGGCGTGGCCGCCGCGTGCGAAGCGATCGCCGCCGATCCCAATCAAGCCGCGCTGCTGACGGCCCGCTCCAACCTCGTCGCCGTCGTGAGCAACGGCACCGCCGTGCTCGGCCTCGGCAACATCGGCCCACTGGCGTCGAAGCCGGTGATGGAAGGCAAGGCCGTCCTGTTCAAGAAGTTCGCCGGCATCGATGTGTTCGATATCGAGATCGCGGCGGACACGATCGCGCGCGTGGTCGAGACAGTCGCCGCGCTGGAACCGACTTTCGGCGGCATCAACCTTGAAGATATCAAGGGGCCGGAGTGCTTCGAGATCGAGGAGCAGCTCAAGGCGCGGATGAAAATCCCCGTTTTCCATGACGACCAGCACGGCACCGCGATCATCGTCTGCGCGGCGGTTCGCAATGCGCTGATGCTGAACGGCAAGAAGCTCGAAGACATCAAGATCGTTGCGTCGGGTGCGGGCGCTGCTGCCATCGCCTGTCTCAATCTGCTGGTGTCGCTCGGCGCCAAGCGCAAGAACATCTGGGTCTGCGACATCGACGGCCTTGTCTATGAAGGCCGCAACACGCTGATGGACAAGTGGAAGGCCGTCTACGCGCAGAAAACCGACAAGCGCACGCTGGGCGAGGTGATCGCCGGCGCGGACGTCTTCCTCGGCGTATCGGCTGGCGGCGTGCTGAAGCCCGAGATGGTCGCGCAGATGGCGGACAAGCCGCTGGTGATGGCGCTGGCCAATCCGATGCCGGAGATCATGCCGGACGAGGCGCGCAAGGTGCGTCCCGACGCGATGATCTGCACCGGTCGTTCGGACTTCCCCAATCAGGTGAACAACGTCCTGTGCTTCCCGTTCATTTTCCGTGGCGCACTCGATGTCGGCGCGACCGCCATCAACGAGGATATGAAGCGCGCCGCCGTTGACGCGCTGGCGCAGCTCGCGCGCGATCCGCCGTCTGACGTGGTGGTCCGCTTTGACGGCGGCGAGACGCCTGGCTTCGGTCCGGGCTCGCTGATCCCGTCGCCGTTCGATCCGCGGCTGATCCTGCGTATCGCGCCCGCCGTGGCGCAGGCTGCGATGGATTCCGGCGTCGCGACGCGGCCCATCACCGATTTCGTCGCCTATACCGAACAGCTTGACCGCTTCGCGTTCCGTTCCGGGCTGGTCATGAAGCCGGTGTTCGCGAAAGCCAAGACCCAGCCGGCGCGCGTGATTTACGCCGAAGGCGAGGACGAGCGCGTGCTGCGCGCTGTTCAGGTCGTGCTCGAGGAAAAGCTCGCGCGTCCCATTCTGGTCGGCCGTCCGTCGGTGGTGGCCGCGCGCATCGAGCGCTTCGGCCTTTCGATCAAGGCCGGAACCGACTTCGATCTGGTCAATCCGGAAGACGATCCGCGTTATCGCTCCTACGTGCAGAGCTACATCGATCTGGCCGGCCGCCACGGCATCACGCCGGAAGCCGCACGCACGCTGGTGCGCACCAACGCTACGGTGATAGCGGCGCTCGCGGTGGCGCGCGGCGAGGCCGACGCTATGCTGTGCGGCGTCGATGGCCGCTACATGAGCCACCTTCGGCGCATTCGCGAAATCATCGGTGTGATGCCGGGCCTGACCGACTATTCGGCGCTGGCTTTGGTGATCACCTCCAAGGGCTCTTACTTCATCGCCGATACGCAAATCAGGCCAAATCCGACAGCGGAGGAGCTTGCGGAAATGGCCGCGCTCGCCGCCGTGCATGTCCAGCGCTTCGGGATCAAGCCGAAGGTGGCGTTCCTGTCGCATTCCGATTTCGGAAGCTACGATTCCGCCTCGGCGCAGAAGATGCGTCGCGCCACCGAATTGCTGGCGAACGATCATCCGGAAATCGAGGCCGACGGCGAAATGCAGGGTGATTCCGCGCTCACCGCGCTGTCGCGGCAACTGGTGCTGCCGCATTCGCGGCTGGAAGGGTCCGCGAACATCCTGATCATGCCGAACCTCGATGCCGCCAACATCGCTTATCAGATGATCAAGATTCTCGCCGACGCGCTGCCGGTGGGACCGATCCTGATCGGCCCGGCGCGCCCGGCCCACATCCTGAATCCGTCGGTGACGGCGCGCGGAATTCTCAACATGACGGCGGTTGCGGCGGTCGAGGCGCAGGAGCGTGCCGGCCGGCAGCAGCCGACGCTGTTCGGTTGAAGGTAACTCCTGTATAGGTGTCGTCTTTATACCAGTGTCTTTGGAAAATTGAGTGGGGGCGACCATGCCAGCCTTAGCGACGCTCGGACGGGTTTTATTCGTCGTCTTGTTTGTGTTTTCCGGAGCTTCCAAACTTTTCGATATTGCGTCGACCACGCAGGCGATCACCGAGAAGGTCGTCCTTCCCGGTTTCCTGACGGCCTACACATCCCAGCTTGAGGGGATGACGGGGATGCCGACTGCCCAGATGCTGGCGATCCTGGCGGGCGCGCTGGAAGTCCTGGGCGGATTGTTCATCGCGCTGAATATCGGCACGCGGTTCTTCGCACTTCTGCTGGTGCTGTTCGTCTGCGTCACGACGTTCTACTTCCATAATTTCTGGGATATGACCGGCGCGGATCGCATCAACAACATGATCCATGCTTTGAAGAACCTGTCGCTGATCGGCGGGCTTCTGGTCATCGCCGGCTATCCGCGCCGCGTCGTGCTGGAAGACGACCGCTACACCAGCGGAGTTTGAGTTCGTCGCGACGGCTTTGGAGCCGTCATTGCGAGGAGCGTTTGTTGCGACGAAGCAATCCAGTTTAATCGGTTCCAGGGTGGATTGCTTCGCTTCGCTCGCAATGACGACCGCTGTTGGCTAAATCCGCCGCCACGCGGTGACGTCCACGCCACGCTCCGCGTCGAGCACGCGAACCTCGTCGGCTTTGAGCCCACGCGCGGCCAGAACATCCTGCGGCGTGCGGGGTGGGACGCCGGGAAAACCGCCGACGCCGTCGGGGATTGTCAGCCGGTGTGCCTGCGACAGCCAGAACACGTCGAAGCGATCCATGAACATTCCGAAGACATCCGGCCCGCCAATGATCGCGGCGGACCCCGTCGTCACGCCGGCATGGCGGCAGGCGTCCTCGAACGACGCACCGGCCGGGTTCCAGAGTGTCGCCTTGGCGTTGGCTGGATCGCGCGCGAGGGAGGGAACGGTGCGCGTCAGCACGACACGGGTGCGCAACGGCGAACGCGGCTGGTCTTCAAACGAGTTCCTGCCGTGAACGATCAGGTCCGCGTCGTCGAGCGCGGCCTCGAAAAATTTCTGATCGGCGTCGTACTTGAGCGCGGGCGGCATGACGCCGTTGGCATCGGCCAGCATGCCGTCGGCGGAAACGATCACATAACCTTCAATACGCATACGCTGCGGTTTAGTCATTTCCGGGAAAGTCGCAAGCGCGTTGCTTACTCGGAAATGGTCTGCACCACGCTGTTAAGCGGGCGCGAACTGACCGTCGGCAGCTTGAGGCCCTTCACGACCTCTTCGTCGTACTGCGCGATGGTTTGCATCGGCGCTTTGGCCTTGACCTGAACCACCTTGTAGCCGCCGGCCTTCAGCCGCTTCATCAACTCAGGCAGCGCCTCGGCGGTGTGCTTCTGGAAATCGTGCATCAGCACGATGCCCTTGCCGTTCTTGTCGAGTTTGCTCATCACGGTCGCGATGATCTTATCGGCCTTGTTGGCCTTGAAGTCGAATGAGTCGAGATCGCACGACCAGATCGAGATGTTGCGTTCGCCGAGATAAGTCACCATCGCGGGCGGATGCTGGAGCGCGGGAAACCGGAACAGCGGCGAGGGCGCCGCGCCCAGCGCCCACTTCACCGCGCTGAAACCCTTCTCGATCTCTTCCTTCTGCTGCGCCTCGGTCAGTTTCTTGTTGTTCAGGTTGGCATGCGACCAGGTGTGCGCGCCGATGGTGTGGCCCTCTGCGGCGACATGCTTGAGAATTTCGGGATAATAGGTGGCGTGCTTGCCGATCGGGAAAAAGATCGCCTTGGTGCATTCCTCGGCGAGCGTCTTGAGGACCGACGGCGTGTTGACCGGCCATGGGCCGTCGTCGAATGTCAGCACCACTTCCTTGTCGCGCAGGAAGTCGAGCTGCTTGAAATGCTCGAAGCCGAAACCGGGGCCGCCCGTGGTGTCGATCTGCACCACGCGCGAAACGCCGATGGCATTGGGATTGGCGCAATTCGCCTTGATCGGAGTGGGAGCAGGATCCTGCGCGGCCGCAGGTGCGGCTGCCGTTGTCTTGGCGGGTGCGGCCTGCGCAGCAGGAGGCGCGGGGGGCGGAGTGGTGCGCTGCGGAATAAGCGCCTGCGACCAGACACTGCCGAAAGCGCATAACGAAAACGCGCCGGCGACGAAAATTGTTGCCTTGATACGCATCGGATACCCCTGAACGCACGCCGGCGTCCGGAATAGAACGCCGTCTTACCCCGGCGATCAGCCTAGACCCACATGGTTTATTGCGCCAAGCCATTTTCGCGGGGCGCGGCTGTTCCGTATGTGGAAGGTTAATCCGGGCGAGCGTGAGCGCGGCTCAGGCGGTCAGCGCGCGGGCGATGGCGGTGATGACGCGCGTATCGGTCGGCTCGACGCGCGAGGAAAATGCGTCGGCGAGATAACCGTCGCGGCCGACGAGGTATTTGTGAAAATTCCAGCCCGGCAGATCGGTCGGCCGTTCGGCTGCCGCCCATTTGTAAAACGGGTGGGCGTTCGGCCCCTTCACGCTGGTCTTTGCGGTGATCGGGAAGGTGACATGATAGGTCTGTTCGGCGGTCTGGGTGATGTCGGTCGCGCCGCCCGGCTCCTGCGCGCCGAAGTCGTTGGACGGCACGCCGATCACGGTCAGGCCGCGCCCGCGGAATTGCGTCCAGATGGCCTGCAACCCGGCATATTGCGGAGTGAAGCCGCATAGCGAGGCGGTGTTCACCACCAGCAGCGGCTTGCCCGCGAAGTCGGCAAGGCGGATGTCGCCGCCCTTCAGCGCCGGAAAGGAAAAACTGTAAGCGGTCATGCGGCTCATCGCGCCTTGCGCGTGGGCGGATCGTCCCGCGAACGGAAGCGCTGCGCCCGCCGCGATTGCCGCCAACATCCACCGCCGGTCGATCATAATGCGCTCCCTCGAAGATCGTTGAACGCCCAAGATAACGGATCATGGCCAGTGGAAGTTTCAACAAGCCGTGACAAACCTCAGGGCTTTTTCTCCGGCTTGTAGCACCACGGCATCGGCAGCTCCGGCTGGTAAATCTCGTTCCACTCGCAGACGTATTCGGGGCCGCTGCGCTTGAAAACGTGCTTGATCGGCTCGGCCTGGCTGATGCCGACATGCAGCGCGATCAGCAATGCGCCGATGGGGTAGGTCCATTTGCTCCAGCGCAGGTCGCTCATCTGGTCGAGCAGCAACGCGCCGGCGAAAATGATCAGCGGATCGCTCAGGAGGTAATATTCCGGCTTCAATCCCCGCCGTACACCCAGCACGTCGATGCCGAAAGCGACCAGCAGCAGCAGCGTTGCCTGCACAGCCACCTGCCGCTCGCCTTTGTACCAGGCATAGACGATGCCCGGCACGATCAGCCATGTCAGGAACACCGTCGGCCGCGGCGATGTGAACAGGACGAAGCTGTAACGCTGAAGCACCCACGTGATGCCTTGCAGCAGTGCGCTTGCGATGCCGTAGAGCCTGTTGCCGCCGACACCGGAGGTGACCGGCTCATCCGCGAACACCAGCATCTTCTCGATCGGATTGACGACAGCCACCACGTTTTGTGGATCGTATTGCAGATACAGCGCCATCAGACCGAGTGACGCCCCCGCGACAATCGCGAACATTGACGTCAAGGTTTCGGCGGGGCTGATCCGCCAGATAACCGCAAAGACGATCATGCCAACGCCGGTCCAGCCGAGCAGGGCGATTTGATACACCCCGAACATACCGCCGATCAGCGGCTGAAGTTGCGCTATATCGATCGTTTCGGGCTCGACGCCCGCGGCAATCAGCGGCCAGGCAACGCTCAATGCCGATGCTGCGGCGACGCCGGCAAGGAATGTCACGATCCATGCCCATACGGGATTGCGCCAGAACTCGGTGCTGGCGCTGGCCGGCGTGCCGAACGGCAGGATCAGCAACGGCAAGGCCGCGATGCTCAGAATGATCTGAACCTTGTTCTCCATCCCGAGCACGCACAGCGCGGCAGCGCCCGCCAGCGCCAGCGGACGCCAGTTTGTCGCGCGGCGGCCGACGATGATCAGGATCATCAGGGCGAAGGCGAAGAAACACGCCGCAATCAACTCGCTGCGCAGAATCCGCATCTCGACGGCCATGCCGCCGGAAAAAGCGAAAGCGAAGGTCGCAAGCAGCGCCACGCGCCAATCGCGGAAAAGCCGCCGCGCCAGTGCGGCAAAGATAATGACGATGCCGGTAGCGGTCAGCCACGCGACGATGCGGCCGGCGCGGACAGCGCTTGTCATCGCGGCCTCGAAAGCGGGCAGGTTCGACGCGGAGGGGATCGACGACAGTTTCCATGCATCGAGCAGGCCCAGCGCGTGCATCGCCTGAAACCACAGCTTGACCGTCAGGATGGTGAAGTAAGACGGATGATCGAAAAAGGCCTGCGGCTTGCCGTCGTTCATCACGAGCGCGTTGTAGACGATCATGAAGTCCATGTCGGCATTGCGATAATAAATGACGAAATAGCCGGCGAGGAAAAATGATGCGGCAAGAATTCCAAGGATCAGCAGCACGCCGCCGGTCCAGCCGAACGGCGTCAGTCGCGCGAACGCGTCACGCGGCTGTTTGGGCGCGGGCGCGGCGGGCGTCTGGATGTTGCGGGAGGCTGTCATAACCGGCGCGTTCTATCGCAACGCGCCGCCGAAAGCCAACCGGGTTGCGGACAGGTGAGCCGCTGAGGGACGCGGCCTGAACCGCTTACCGCAGCGGGACGATGAAATCCGTGCCGCGTCCGGTCTCGTCGCCAAGTCCGTGATCGGAGACAACGAGCGAACCGCCGGGTGCCAGCACCGAGGCAATGCGCTTCATCGCGTCGTCAGGAATGGTCAGGCGGTCTAGCGCTTCCGCCGGAGTCGATGATGGTGCAGACACCGCCGGTTCGGCCGCCGCGGCCCGCTTGCGCCGTGGCATGTCGTCATTCACGCGCGCCACACGAACCGGGGCCGGGAGCGAGACCACCGACCAGCGCAGCGCGTCGGCGTCGTCCTTGTCGGCGCGGACCGTGAAGACGTGGGTGCCGAGCGGGCGCTCCGGGGCGGCGATCGTGACCGGCGCCTCGAACCACGGCTCGAAGTTCTGCCGCACGTAGATCTTGCTGTCCTTGGCGCTGACATAGGCCGCCACATGGCCGGTGCGCGGCTTGACCGGGCCGACGAACTCCGCCGAGCCTTCAAGCGGCGGTGTGACCGGCATGTCCGCAACGGGGGCGACAGGATCGGTGGCGCGAGCCTGATCCTTGTCGGCTTTTGTCTCATCGGGTTTGGCTTCCACGGACTTTTCATCTGCGATAGCAGTCGCGGCTGGCGCGTCGGTTTTTGTGTTGTTCGTTTGCGGCATCGCGCCGCTGGCATCGGCGGTGCGGATTGGCTCGCTGCGGTCCGAGATCGACGTCAGTCTCAATTGCGGCTTTTCATGCGCGGCGGCATCGAGGATCGAAGACCGGTCCGACTTGGGAGTCGTCGACGCGTGATCCTGCGGTGATGGCGCGGCGGCGACCGGCTTCGTCTCCGGCTTCCGCGCGATCAGCAGCGGATGCGAGAAATCGGCGGGAGAAACCTCGCCGGGTGTCACGATCACGCGCGCCCCCATGCGGGTCCAGCCCCACATGCGCATAGCGAAATTCATCGGCATACGGATGCAGCCATGCGATGCCGGATAGCCGGGCAGGGCACCGGCGTGCATGGCAATACCGGACCAGGTGATGCGCTGCATGTAGGGCATCGGCGCACCGCTGTAGATATTGGAGCGGTGATACTTGTTCTTCTGGATCACGCTGAACACGCCCATGGGCGTCGAATGTCCGCGCATACCGGTCGAGACGGGAGACTCCGCGAACAGTCCGTTCTGGTCGTAGAGCTTCAATTCCTGTTTCTCGATCGAGATCGCGATGACGATCGGTCCCCGGGGCTTGGCGGTGTCCTTCGGAGCATCGGGCAGTTTTGGCCGAGCGCGGACGGGGCGCGGGCGGCGTTCGATCCTCGGTTCGTCCTGGTAATGCGGCTGGCCATATTCGTCCGCAGGCCCCATCGGCCAGAACATCTGGGCTTCCGCCGGCATGGCGATACCGGTGGCCAAAATCGAGGTTAAGCTCGCGGCGAGCCAGGAGACTCGCCGAATCCCGGGACGGGCCGGTCGGGAACCTGGAATGATGTAAGAAAGGGGGAGAGTGGCGGGCTGTATTTGCTGGTCGCCCGAAGAATGTCGCCGATTGCCGCGCACGCTATGCCCTCAATTGATTCCCAGTATTAGTGTCCCGGACGGGCCAATACGTTCACCGGCCGGTCCGGTTCCATACCGCACGCCGTGCGATTCCCGATGCCGAAATGCTAGCCGGATTGCCTTCAGAACCGCTTAACGCCCGGCTCCGGAGGGTCACAATCGCGTGCCTTTCAACGGCCTCCATGCGACCCCACATGAGGGGTTCCTTGGCCGGGGTGCGCGACCCCCATCCGGTTTATGAACATCCTTTGTGGAGCCCCACCGATGCCCTTCCGTCTGACCCGCCCGGCAGCCGCCGCGCTGCTGGCTGCTGTTCTTGCCTGGATGACGGCCACGCCCGTCGTTGCGGCTGATGAGCCGGACCTGATCTTCCGGCGTTCGACCGTGTTCAAGCTCCTCAGCCCGGACGACAAGCTCGCGACATACGGCGTCGACGATCCGGTCGTGGAAGGCGTGGCGTGCCATTTCACCGCGCCTGAAAAGGGCGGTTACAAGGGTTGGCTCGGTCTTGCCGAGGAAGTTTCCGACGTCTCGCTGTCGTGCCGCCAGATCGCGCCAATCCGTTTCAAGAACAAGGCCTCGCAGGGCGAAGACATGTTCCGCCAGCGCCGCTCGCTGTTCTTCAAGAAAATGCAGATCGTGCGCGGCTGTGACGCCAAGCGAAACGTGCTGGTCTACATGGTCTATTCCGACAGGCTGATCGAAGGCTCGCCAAAGAATTCGACGTCCTCGGTGCCGATCATGCCATGGGGCAGCAGTGACACGATCCAGAAATGCAGCGATTTCATTTCCGGCTAGCGCGCTGACTGAAAACGATTCCACAACATAAAGCGTCAACGCGCGCGTTTACGCGCGTCGTTGATGCGTTATGGCTGGCCAACCACAGGCTCCGCGATTTTCCTTGCGGTGACACGCGGAGCCGCTGCGGATCACGCGGCCGATCTGTTCTTGATTGCGCCGATGATGGCGGTCAGCACGGCGCCGGCAACGCCGCCGCCCGCAGCCTGGCCGATGAGCGCGCCGATGTCCGGCGTCGAGGCCGAATTGGCCAGCATTGGAATTAGCATCCCCAGAATCTGGCCCCCGACGCCGCCGCCGATCGCGCCGGCGATCGTGTTTCCAAGCGTTCCGAGATCGATGTTTTTGGCCGCGCCGCCGGCGACGTTTCCGCCAACAGCGCCACCGATGATCTGGATCAGCAAACTAACAAGCATGCCCGACATGATTTTCGCTCCCGGTCCGGTATCAGGTTCCGTCACGTCGGCGCCGGACTCACTCGCCGCGCGCCGTGATTGTAGGAGCACAGCCCGAGCGGTCACGCTGCAAGTGCGAATGCATCCGACGAAAAGCCGGGAGACAAGTCATCGAATTGTCTTGTGCAACGTCGAATCGATGCGGACCAGCGAGACGGATTGTGTGATCGGTTAGCGCTTGCCCTTGCGATCGACGCACTTGCGCACCGACAAAACACCGGTGGAGGTGAGTTGCATGCCGGTGATTTCCTTGATCTGTCCGGCCGGGCAGGAGCCGTCGTCGATATACACGCGCTGGCCGAGCCGCAAGCCAACAACATCCGACTCCCGCGCAACGATGTCGGCTCGGGCCGTGACTGTCAGCGCCACGACTGCAAGCGTGGCGGCCGCGCCACGACGCAACATTCTCCGCAAGCAGGCAGCAGTCATGTCCGTCCGGCTCACTTGTTCTGGATCTTCAGACCGTCGGGACCGACATTGATCTGCAGGCCCTGCGGCTTCTTGTTGTCCTGATAGACCTTGTAGCCGAGAACTCCGACCGCGATGACAAGCGCGCCGACGATTGCGTAAAGGATGTTGCGATTGTCCATGACGGGTCTCTCCAATGTTTCAATGCGAAACGGTCGATGAAAACAGATTGATGGTGCCGACGCCCGCGATGATCAGCGCGAGACCGGCGATGGCGGGGGTGTCGAGTTTCTGGCCGAACCAGACGAGACCGACGAGTGTGATCAGGACGATGCCGAGCCCCGACCAGATCGCGTAGGCGATCCCGACCGGCATCGTGCGCAGGACCAGCGAGAGAAAATAGAACGAGGCTCCGTAACCCAGCGCGGTGAGGATCAGCGGTTTGGGTTTGGTGAATTGCTCGGAGGCCTGAAGCGCGGCCGTGCCGATGACCTCGAGAACGATCGCGCAGATGAGATAAACGTAGGTCATGCTCCAGCGTAATCGGGCAAGCCTGATTCTCATAGGCAGCGATTGCATCGCAAGCTGCGCCGGCACAGGGAACCGTCAGCGTGCGGTCGCCGGATATTTGCGAACGACATGGCGTTTCTCAAGTGCGCGAGACCAGCACTTAATGTTTCGCCACGATCTCCCGCACTTCGGTACAGCACGCCGGGCATTCATAGACGAAGTCGACCCTCGCCAGGTCCCAGTGAGGCTGAACTTCCCTGATCTGCATGGAAAGGCTCTGGCAGCTTGGACACGTTGCCATGGTCGCATGAAGATCGCGAGGCGGTTGGTGATGCTGCGCATAGGCTGGCATGATTGCTCTCCTTGATAACGGGAGCTGATTTTCGCCGGCGCCTTCGCGAGGTGTTGCCGACGATGAATCATTCTATCGCGCACACCGTAAACGCCTCATCAACTCTTGCGAACGCACGCAGAACAACCGCGCAAACTTCGTGTGTGTGACTAAATCTACACAGTGGGGGCCTTCATCCGGTCATACTGTCTTTGCGCCTTCGCGACGTCGGGCAGGTGCTGTTCGGCCCAGATGCGCAAGCTGTCCACGGTCTTGCTCAGCGTGCGTCCCAGCGGCGTGATCGAATACTCCACCGTCACCGGAACGGTCGGTGTCACCTTGCGAGTCACGAGACCGTCGCGTTCCAGACCCTTCAGGGTTTGCGAAGCCATCTTCTGGGTGAGCCCGCCGATCTCGCGGCGCAGTTCATTGAACCGCCACGGCCTGCGGGAGAGCAGGATCAGCAGCAGCACAGTCCATTTGTCGGCGATGCGGTCGAGCACCTGCCGGGTCGGACAATCCTCCGCGTAAGGATCGGCAGGCCATGAGCCGCGCGGGGCCTTCGCTGGCCTTTTCGGAACAGGTTTCGCCGGAGGGACCATGTCTCGCAAAAGTGCCTTCTTCACAGCGGGCTCGCCAAGGGGCATCTGATGTCCATTCGTTAGTTGGTATCCATTCGATACCATGTACAGGACAAGGGATGCAAACATGAAAGTCGCATTGATCGGAGCCACCGGCCGCGCCGGTTCGCCCATTCTCCAGGAACTCGTGCGCCGCGGTCATCAGGTCACGGCCATCGTCCGCAATCCGGACAAGGTTCAGGCACAGGTCAACGTGACGCCAAAGAAGGGCGACGTGTTCGACAGGGACGGTCTCGCCGCGTTGCTCAAGGGACATGACGCCGTCATCAGCGCCGTGCACTTCCTGCAAAGCGATCCGCAGGTGCTGATTGCGGCGGTGAAGGCATCGGGCGTGAGACGTTATCTTGTCGTCGGTGGCGCAGGCAGCCTTGAGGTCGCGCCGGGCGTCACGCTGGTCTCGACGCCGGAGTTTCCTGCCGCCTACAAGGACGAAGCCGCCAAGGGCGGCGAGTTTCTCAGCCTGCTGCGGCAGGAGAAGGATATCGACTGGACGTTTCTCTCGCCGTCGGCGCTGTTCTTTGAAGGGCCGCGCACGGGCACGTTCCGGCTCGGCAAGGACCAGCTTCTGACCAATGAGAAGGGCAGCAGCATCTCGTTCGCGGACTATGCCATCGCGCTCGCCGATGAAGTCGAGAAACCCGCGCATTCGCGTCAGCGATTCACGGTGGGGTACTAGTGTGGTGGTTCGCAAGTCCGCATCGTTTTGCAGCGCAAAGTTTTCGCGGATTTGCGAACCAAAACCGCACTGGAATTATTGTCTGTAATGTCTCGCGATGTGCCGGAACCGGTTATTCCAACACTCAGGCCGCAGCCACGATCACATGCGCCTGAATTTTGGCGGCAACCTCACCGCTACCATGCTTGTGGGCGATCGCGGATGCGGCGCTGTCTGTTGCAGCCTCCAGTTTTCCCGCCTCTCTGGTCTCGATTTCGTTGCGAAGAAGAGTCCCCTGACAATAGGCGACGGCTGGAAGGCGAGGGGAGGGTGCACGGCTTTGTTCGGCTTTCGTCTCGATGACCACGCGGGAGAAACCTGCGTCCTCCAGTTCTCTGCGGATCAGGGCCTTATCATGGTAGCCGTGCGGTGTGCGTGCCAGAAAGCGCGGCGGGTCGTTCGGAAAAATCTGTGCGAGAGCGTTCGTCACATCGTCCGCAAATACATTCTCCTCGATGCGATCCCAGACGCTGAACAAAAAATGTCCTCCGGGCTTCAGGACTCGCTTTGCTTCGCGGTAGGCAACTGAGCGGTCGGGAAAGAACATCGCGCCGAACTGGCAACAGACGAGATCGAAGGCCGCATTGTCAAACGGCAGCGCCAGCGCATCTGCCTGCCGCCATGTGATGCGGCTGTCGGGAGGTTGTTGCGAAGCGGCGTAATCAAGCATCGGCTGGTTGAGGTCGGTGACGATGTAGCTCGCGCCGGGGGGCAGTTTCGGCGCCAGTGCGCGGGTAACGACCCCGGTGCCCGCGGCTATTTCCAGAACGGCGCTCGGCGAGAAGGACGCTGCGCGTTGTGCAAGATCTGCGGCGAACGGTTCGAAAATCAACGGCACCATATAACGGTCGTAGTTTTCCGGGATCGAGCCGGCGAACACCTGGTCGGTTTCCAGCATTGCTATCACCCGCCGTCCGTTTGGTTCTTGCGAGACTAGCATGGAATTGTTCGGTTTGGGCCGTTTCCAGCCGAAAGGCGATCGACCTTTACCTCGCACGTCATCGCGTCCCTTCCAACGGTCCCTTAAATTTGGCTACAGTCGTTGCCAATAACCTGCGCGCAGACGCATGAAGGGACGAAACGCGATGGACGCCAAGACGATCGCCAGCGACACCCGCCGCCGCATTCTCGACGCGGTGGACGATGCCTTCGACCGGCAGCTTGAGACCACCAAGCAGTTCTCGTCCATTCCCTCGACGCGCGGCGCGGAAGGTCCGTGTCAGGACATGATGGGGGATCTGCTGCGCGCGCGGGGCTTTGAGGTCGACGACTGGCGCATCGACACCAACGACCTGAAAGACCTGCGCGGCTTTGGTCCCATCGAACACGATTTCTCCCGCGCGCGCACGGTGGTGGGAACGTATCGCCCGGCGCGCGAGGCGGGACGCTCGCTGATCCTGCAAGGCCATTGCGACGTGGTGCCCGCCGGTCCGCTCGACATGTGGGACACGCCGCCGTTCTCGCCGGCGGTCAGGGACGGCTGGCTGTACGGCCGTGGCGCGGGCGATATGAAATCCGGCACCATGGCCGCGCTGTTCGCGCTGGATGCGCTGCGCGCCGCCGGTTTGAAGCCGACCGCACGGATTCATTTTCAATCCGTCATCGAGGAGGAAAGCACCGGCGTCGGCGCGCTCTCCGCCGTGCAGCGCGGCTATCGCGCCGACTGCTGCTTCATTCCGGAGCCGACCAACGGCAAGCTGGTGCGCTCGCAGGTCGGGGTGATCTGGTTTCGCCTCAAGGTGCGCGGCAAGCCGGCGCATGTGTACGAGGCGGGCGTCGGCGCCAACGCCATCAAGGCGGCATATCATCTGGTTCAGGCGCTTGAAGTACTGGAAGAGGAATGGAACAGACGCGCCGCGGCTGACAAGCATTTCGGCCGCGTGAAGCATCCGATCAACTTCAATCCGGGCATCATCAAGGGCGGTGACTGGGCGTCATCGGTGCCGGCATGGTGTGACATCGACTGCCGCATCGCCGTGCTGCCGGGATGGTCGATTGCGGATCATCAGGCCGAGATCGTCGCCTGCGTCGAGGCGGCTGCGAAGACGCACGCATTTCTGGCGCAGAACCCGCCCGCGGTGGAATGGTCGGGTTTCCTGTCCGAAGGCTATGAACTGACCGGCGGCGAGGACTCCGAGGCTGTTCTGCGCGATGCCTATGAGACGGTCTATGGCGGCGCGATGAAGGAGCTGGCGTTCACGGCGCTGACCGACACGCGGTTCTACGGACTTAACGCCGGGATTCCGTCGCTGTGTTTCGGCGCCAATGCGGAAGCGATGCACGGTTTCAACGAGCGGGTGGAAATCGAATCGCTGCGCAAGACCACGCGCGCGATCGCGCTGTTCGTAGCGGGATGGTGCGGCGTGGAAGCCGCGTGATCCGCAGGACCGGCGTTCATCCGTTACTTTAACGTCGTGATCCGGCGCATTCGCTCATCTTTTGCATTAACCCGAGGAGCAACAACGTGACCTTGCTTGAACTGATCCAGTCGCGGCCGATGCCGCTGGCCGTCCTGATGGGCGTCACCTTCACCGAGGCGGAAAAGGACAAGGTGGTGGCGACCATGGTGGTGCGTGAAGACCTCTGCACCCTCGGCCACTCGGTTCACGGCGGCGCGGTGATGGCCTTTGCCGATTCCGTCGGCGCCGCGGCCACCATCATCAACCTGCCTGCGGACGCCAAGGGCACCACCACGATCGAGAGCAAGACCAACTTCACGGGGGCCGCGAAAGCGGGCAGCACCATCCGGGCGACCGCAACCCCGGTCCATCTCGGGCGGCGCACCCAGGTGTGGCAGACCCGGCTCGAGACCGGGGAGGGCCGGCTGGTCGCTATTGTGACGCAGACCCAGATGATCCTGTGACCGCCTCTTCATCCTAAATGTTAACGGCCGAATCCCCGAAAACCGGCTGATTTTGGCGTCCGAACAAGCGACTGTGAGGATTGCGGCGTTGCGCAATCCCGCCGGATTCGGGTAGATCAGCGCCCTAGATAAAAAGCGTCGAAGAACAGGTCTTTCCTGCGGGTCCAATGCTGTGCCCGTTGACCGAGAAACGTCGAAATGAACGCGCTCGTCCGAATTGCCCTGAGCCGCCCCTATACCTTCGTGGTGCTGGCGCTTCTTCTTCTGATCGTGGGGCCGCTCGCGGCGCTGCGGACGCCGACCGATATTTTCCCCGAAATCCGCATCCCCGTGATCGGCGTGGTCTGGTCCTATACCGGCCTGCCGCCGGACCAGATGTCGGGCCGCATCGTCACGCCGTTCCAGCGCGCGCTGACGACGACCGTCAACGACATCGAGCACATCGTTGCCAATTCCTACAACGGAACGGGCGTCATCAAGATCTTCTTCCAGCCCAATGTCGACATCCGCACTGCCAACGCGCAGGTCACCGCGATCTCGCAGACCATGCTCCGGCAGCTGCCGCCGGGCTCCACGCCGCCGCTGATCCTGAACTACAACGCTTCCACGGTGCCGATCATCCAGCTTGCGCTGGCAGGTGAGGGACTGACCGAACAGAACCTGTTCGACTTCGCCACCAACCAGTTGCGCACGCCGCTGGTCACTGTGCCCGGAGCCGCGATCCCGTGGCCCTACGGCGGCAAGCAACGCCAGATCCAGATCGATCTCAATCCGAGTGCGATGCAGGCGCTTGGCCTGTCGGGGGCGGACGTCGCCAACGCCCTTGCCGCGCAAAACCTGATCACGCCGGTCGGCACCCAGAAGATCGGCAACTTCGAATACAACATCCGGCTCAACAACTCGCCGCTGAAGATCGAGGAACTGGGCGATCTGCCGATCAAGGTGGTCAACGGGGCGACCGTCTATATCCGCGACGTGGCCACGGTGCGCGACGGCAACCCGCCGCAGACCAACATCGTTCATGTCGACGGCAACCGCTCCGTGCTGATGATGGTGCTGAAAGCCGGCGCGACATCGACGCTCGACATCATCTCGGGCGTCAAACAGAAGATCATCGATATCAAGGATACGATGCCTGACTCGCTCAAGGTGTCGTTCATCGGCGACCAGTCGATTTTCGTGCGCGGCGCGATCAAGGGCGTGGCGTTCGAGGGCATCCTGGCCGCGGCGCTGACGAGCGTCATGATCCTGCTGTTTCTGGGAAGCTGGCGCTCGACCGTCATCATCGCGGTGTCGATCCCGCTGTCGGTGCTCGGCGCGATCATATGCCTGGCGGCGATCGGCGAGACGCTCAACATCATGACGCTCGGCGGGCTTGCGCTCGCAGTCGGTATTCTGGTCGACGATGCCACGGTGACGATTGAGAACATCAATTGGCATCTGGAGCAGGGCAAGGAGGTCGAGGAATCGATTCTCGATGGCGCGCGGCAGATCGTGACGCCGGCCTTCGTATCGCTGCTGTGTATCTGCATCGTGTTCGTGCCGATGTTCTTCCTGACCGGCGTGTCGCGCTTCCTGTTCGTGCCGATGGCGCTCTCGGTGATGTTCGCGATGGCCTGGTCGTTCATCCTGTCGCGCACGCTGGTGCCGACGATGGCGAAGTACCTGCTGCATAAGCACGCCCATGACGAGCACGGCAATGCCGCGGAGAAGCCGCGCACCCGCAATCCGCTTGTGATGTTCCAGCGCGGTTTCGAGGCGCGGTTCGAGAAGTTCAGGGCGGGCTATCACGGCCTGCTCGAAATGGCGCTTGGCCGCCGCCCGCTGTTCGTCACGGGCTTCCTCGCCTTCGTCGCGCTGTCGTTCCTGCTGGTGCCGTTTCTCGGCCGGAACTTCTTCCCGTCGGTCGATACCGGCCAGATCCTGATCCATGTCCGCAATCAGGTCGGCACTCGCGTCGAGGAGACCGCGAACCGGCTGGCGGAAATCCAGAAGACCATCCGGCGGATCATTCCGCCGGAGCAGATCGAGACCATGGCTGACAATATCGGGATGCCGAACAGCAGCATCAACATGACCTACAACAACACCGGCGTGATCGGTCCGCAGGACGGCGACATCCAGATCAAGCTCAGGGAAGATCACAAGCCGACCGACGAGTATGTGCGCGAGCTGCGCGAGAAACTGCCGCGCGAATTTCCGGGCATTTCGTTCGCGTTCCTGCCGGCCGACATCGTCAGCCAGATCCTGAATTTCGGCGCGCCGGCGCCGATTGACATTCAGGTGCGCGGCGCCAACGGCGATGCGAATTTCAAGTACGCCACTGACCTCCTGCGGCGCGTGAGGCTCGTGTCAGGTATCGCGGATGCGCGGATCCAGCAGTCGCCGAACAATCCCGGCTTCAATGTCGATGTTGACCGCACCCGCGCGCAATATGTCGGGCTGACGGCGCGCGACGTCACCAACAGCATGGTCGTCAATCTCGCCGGCAGTTCGCAGGTCGCGCCGACGTTCTATCTCAATCCGGACAACGGCGTGTCGTATTCCATCGTGATGCAGACTCCGCAGTACAAGATCGACTCGCTGAACAAGCTCGAAGCGCTGCCGATTTCCGCCGCCGGCATGGCGAACTCGCCGATGCTGGGCGGCATCGCGGACATCAAGCGCTCCGCGTCCAGCGCGGTGGTCTCGCAATACGACATTCAGACCATGGTTCAGATCTACGCGACGCCGCAGGGCCGCGATCTCGGCGCGGTGGCGAAGGACATCAACAAGATCATCGCGGACACCGCGAAGGACGTTCCAAAGGGCAGCACCGTCGTCCTGCTCGGTCAGGTCGAGACCATGAACAGTGCGTTCGCGGGCCTGCTGTTCGGTCTGCTCGGCGCGATCGTGCTGATCTATCTGCTGATCGTTGTGAACTTCCAGTCATGGTCCGATCCGTTCGTGATAGTATCTGCGCTGCCCGCCGCGCTGGCCGGCATCGTCTGGATCCTGTTTGCAACCCACACCACGCTGTCGGTGCCCGCGTTGACGGGTGCGATCATGTGCATGGGCGTCGCCACCGCCAACAGCGTGCTGGTGATTTCTTTCGCCCGTGAGCGTTACGAGGAACTCGGCGATCCGGTCGCGGCCGCGCTCGACGCCGGTTTCGTCCGGTTCCGTCCGGTGCTGATGACGGCGCTGGCCATGATCATCGGCATGACGCCGATGGCGCTGGGCATGGGCGAGGGCGGCGAGCAGAATGCGCCGCTCGGACGCGCCGTGGTCGGCGGACTTGTTTTCGCGACGTTCGCCACATTGATGTTCGTGCCCGTGGTGTTCAGTATGGTTCACAAGAAGATGCCCGCAAAACCTGCGACGGCACCGGAGATCGTTCATGCGACCTGATCAAGCCCCGCCGGTGTCGCCGCGCAAGATACGGCTGTACGGAACCGTTGCCATCGGTGTGCTCACGGCAGTGGTCGTCACCGGCATCATCACGCGCTCGAACGGCGACGTGAAACTGCGCGAGTGGACCGACGCACAGGCGGTGCCGTCCGTTGCGGTGGCGCTGCCGGGCACCAAGCCGCTCGACGCCACGCTCGAACTGCCGGGCCGGCTAGAGGCCTATTCGCGCGCGCCGATCTATGCGCGCGTCAGCGGCTACCTCAAAACATGGAACGTGGACATCGGCGCGAAGGTCACGGCAGGGCAGTTGCTCGCCGAGATCGAAGCGCCGGACCTCGACCAGCAATTGCTTCAGGCCCGCGCCGACCTCACCAACGCGCAGGCGGCGGCCAAGCTCTCCGGTGCGACACTGGCGCGGCGCAAGACGCTGCTCGCCTCCAACTTCGTGTCGCAGCAGGAAATCGACGAACGCTCCGCGGATCTCGCCAGCAAGGAAGCGCAGGTCAATTCGATGCAGGCCAACGTCGCGCGTCTGGTGGCGTTGGCCAGCTACAAGAATGTCACGGCACCGTTCGACGGCGTCGTCACCGAGCGCAACACCGATGTCGGCGCGCTGATCAACGGCGGCACCGGCGCCGGTGCTGCGATGTTCGTCGTGTCCGATGTCAAGAAGCTGCGGCTCTACGTCAACGTGCCGCAAAGCTATCTGCCCGGAATCCGGATGGGCGCGAAAGCGATTGTCACCGTGCCGGAGTATGCCGGCCGTACGTTCCCGGCGACCATCGAAGCGTCGGCGCAGTCGATCGATATTTCCTCCGGCACCACGCGGATGCAGCTCGCCATCGAGAACACCAACAACGAGCTGCGCCCCGGCGCGTTCGCCAACGTCAAGCTGGCTTTGACGCGGGACGTTCAGCCGCTTTCCATCCCGGCGAGCGCGCTGATCTTCAACAACAGCGGGCTTCGCGTCGCCACCGTCAGCGCCGGCGACAAGGTGATGTTCAAGACAGTGACCATCGCGCGCGATCTCGGCCGCGACATCGAGATCGCGACCGGCCTTGCGGCGGATGACCGCGTGATCGTGACGCCGCTTGACGGCATCGCGGAGGGCGATCAGGTTCGCATCGCGGGCTCGGGCAAGGACGGCACGCCCCGGACAAGCTCGAACAGCACCACCAAGACCGAGTAGCCGCCTTCGACGGTCGGCGGCTACGACGCCTGACCCTCGGAGAGTTCCCCATGCAAGCGCTTCTGGAAGCCACCGGCAGTTTCCGGATCGGCCCGCATTTGATCGCGCTTGCGGTGGCTTATATCTTGGCGCTGCCGATCGGATGGAACCGGGAGAAGGAAGAACGCAGCGCCGGCCTGCGCACGTTTCCGCTGGTGGCGCTCGCGACCTGCGGCATCGTGCAGGCGACCGAACATATCCTTGAAGGCCATCCCGAAGGCACCGCCCGGATCATCGAAGGGTTGATGACCGGCATGGGCTTCATCGGCGGTGGCGCGATCCTGAAAACAGAGAACTCCGTGCGCGGCACCGCGACTGCCGCCAGCCTTTGGGCGACCGGCGCAACCGGCGCCGCCGTCGGCCTCGGCTCCTACGACGTGGCCGTGGTCATTTCGCTGTTCACGTTTCTGACGCTCTGGCTGCTTGCGCCCTTCAAGCAGGAAGCGAAGAAATAAGCCGGGCCACGGGAGTTACCGGTGTCCACCAACCCGTCCTGGAAAGCCTGGATGGTGAGTGCTTTCCCCCGGCAGTCCGCTCGCCGTCGCGCCGGTTCCGATAATTCCTGCCGTTGATGTGTTTGGCGCGCCGGGCTGATTGATGCCGCTGGTATTGTTTCCGCTCGGCATCGGAGCCAACAGGGCCGGGGGCGTTGCCGGGGACACGCTAGCCGAACCGGCCGCGTCCTGCGCGAGTGCGACTGTTGAGATCGTCAGCACGGTGACGGCGGCCGATGTGGCCGCGAGCGCTGTCAGAATGAATTTGCGTGGCATGAGAGCCTCCTTCGTTTGGCGAAGGCTCAACCGGCTGCTGCCGGGCGTTGTTCAGGAACATCGGCGTGAGGCGATTACAATTTAGACAGGAAGCGCAATGTCGGCGGAAAGCCTGAACAGGTGGACCTGAGAAAAACGGCCCCCGAAATTCGGGGGCCTTTTGCTGCCTGTCTTAGCGTTTCGGACTGCCGACAGGAGCCGGGTAGCCAGGATTGCTGGTGCTGTCGCCCGGCAGGCCGCTGGGGGATGCCCCGGTGCCGATCGACCCCGGCGTCGAGGTGTTCGGCACACCGGGCTGGTTGACGCCGCCGGTATTGCTGCCGGTTGTTGCGGGCGGGGTGGCGACCGGGGGCGGCGTTGCCGGCGAAACGCCCGGGGTGCCGGCAGCCGAACCGCCCGGCGAGGAAGGCGGGCGGCTTGGGCCATCGCTACCGTCGCGGATGCAGCGACCGAGGCTGCCACCAAAGTTGTCAGGAGAAGTTTGTGTCGCATGAGGATCTCCGTTGAGGTGGCCCAACACACCGGGGCGTTTACCGTTCCGGAAAATTGCTGTGATGCCGCCGCAAGGCTCGTGCTACAGGCTCGTGCCACGAAAATAATCAGGCTGCCGCCGATCCCGTCTTGGAACGTTCACGGAAATGGCGCATTATGATTTTTGCCGGTTTGGGAAACGAGTGTCATGCGTACCGTCTTCGCCGTCGCGTTGCTGTGTTTTGCCTCCGCGCCTTGTCTGGCGCAGGACGCGACCCCGACCTTTCTGAAAAGAGAACCGTATTTCCTGCCGCCGTCATCGGTCGTGTTCGTCGATAACGGCACCTGCGGCGTGGGCAAGGTGCTCAAGATCACCGGCGCTCTCGGCGCCATCCGCCGCAAGAAAGTCTGCGTGGCGATGGGACGGGAAGAAGCCTCGCGGACCTTCGCTACGCCCTGACGCGCCCCTCGGCCCCGCCTTTACTTCACGTCCTTTTCCATAGCTCGACCAGCGGACCGTCCGGTCCGTAAACCGGATCGGTCTCGGGCAGGGCCACCCGCGGTATCCTGCGCAGGGCGAGCCGGTGGTTTTCGGGCGTCGGGCGGGTGATTTCCATCTCCGGTCCTGGCGGGTAGGCACCGACAACCAGGAAATCTTCGCTCGCCCACAGGCACTGATGACCGGTGCCCGCCGGCAGAATGGCGACATCGCCCTTCCGGATCTCGAATTCCTGGCCTTGATCGCCGCCGAAGCGCACGTTCGCGCGCCCTCGTGCGACCGCAAGCACCTCATGCACGGTCGCGTGGTAGTGGAGATAGCCGAAAATACCGTTGCGCCACATCTGCCCCCAGCCGTTCGCGGCGAACAGCTTTTCAATGGTTTCTTCCGGCTGGCCATTCAGCGCGATGGCGCCCTTGTAGAGCAGGAACGGCAGCGGATTGTTCGGCACCAGCCCGTCATCGGCGAAGACGAACGACACCGGCCTAACCTTGTAGGTCGCCGTGGCGGGGTCCGAATAATAGGGCGCAGTCATGCCAATCGATTCCACGTTTTCCATGTCGATCACGGGAGATTGCCGGTGGCGGTGCCGCGCGGCGGGGATATCGATACAACGCGTCATGACAAGCCGCGTTCCAGCTTGGGCGATTGCGGCGAGGGCATAAAAAATCGAGGCGTCGCGGAACCCGCGACGCCTCGATGGCCGTTAAGGGCAGAACGGGAGATCAGTCCGCCTTCACGACGCCGCCGAACTGTTCCCAGCTCTTGCCGTTCCAGCGCTGCATCTGCATCTGGGTGTAGGCCTGATTGACTGCGGGAGTGGTGTTGACATTGATGCCGGGCAGCGCGGTCGGCAGCGCGAAGTCCTTGAAGCTCTTGCTTTGCGCCACGATGTTCTCGCGCGACAGATCCTTGCCGCTCTGCTTGATGAGTTGCTCGAGGATCATGCCCTGCTGATAGCCGTACAGGTAGTTCTGGTCGGACAGATCCGCGCCCGGCAGATACTTGTTGAAGAACGCGACGAAGTCATTCACGCCCTTGTCGTCCTTCCACTTCGGATCGGTCGCATCCTTCTGGAAGCCGGCCGTCACCACGCCTGTCACCTTGTCGAGGCCGACAGGCACGAACGTGTTGCCGATCGAGGCGGCAACGAAGTTGATCAGGGTGAGGGGCTTCCATCCCAGCTCGTTCATCTTGCGCAGGGCCTGCGCGCCGAACTTCGGCGTACCGGCAATCAGAAGTGCGTCCGGTGCTGCGGCTCTCAGGTTGACGACCTGCGAGTCGACGGTGGGATCGGCAACTTCGTAAGCGATGGCCACGACCTTTGCCGCGTAGTCGTCCTTGTAGACGGCCTTCATCGCAGCGACGAAATCCTTGCCGAGATCGTCGTTCTGATAAAGGATTCCGACCTTCGCGTTCGGCACCTGCGCGCGGAAATACTTCGCGTAGATCTTCCCTTCGGTATCGTAGCTCGGCAGCGCCGTGGTGGTCAGCGGATACTCCTTGCCGTCGGTGAACTTGGTCGCTCCGGTCGTGATGAAGGCGGAGGGGATCTTCTTGCCGGTGAGATACTTGATGGTCGCGGAGTTCGACGGGGTTCCCAACTGGCCGAACATGAAGGCGACCTCGTCGCTCTCGATCAGCTTGCGGGTGTGTTCGACCGCCTTCGGCGGGCTGTAGGCATCGTCATAGGTGATGAGGTTGATCTTGCGGCCGTTGACGCCGCCGCGATCATTGACCTGATTGATGTAGGCGATGAGACCCTTGCCGGAATTGCCAAGGGATGAGGCCGGTCCGCTGAATGGGAAGGTCGCCCCGACCTTGATTTCCGTGGCCGTGACGCCCGGCGCGTCCCCGGCGAGCGCGGAAGCCGTCATCGCCAGCGACGCCGCAACCGTGATGAGCAATTTCTTCGACATGTGGTCTCCTCCTGCCGTTCCCCGAATGGCCGTTTCGCGTGAATCGCCAACTGGCTCTTAGTTCGATTTTAGAACTTCTAATTAGCCGAGATGGAAACGAGCGCAAGTGAAAAAATTCGATGGTTTATGAGCTCGTTAGCCGAAATGGACAGCCGCAGTTGCGGCTTGCGCGTTTAAAGTATTGTTTTTGAACTTTAATTCTGGTGGCGACGGACGCCCGACGGCAAGATGCCGCGGCGTCAGGGCGGCGCGTGAATTCAGCGATCTTCGGTGAATTCGTAGCGGTCGCGGATCAGTGCGTTGAAGAACGCGCCCTGCGAGGCGGCCCGGCAGAACTGGTAATAGACCTCGCCGGGCACACCGGAATAGCTGTAGCGCCGCCCGCTCGTGAAAGTGACGTGAAGCTCGCGCGTGGACGCGTTATAATCGATGCGCGAAATAACGCTTGATCCGGTCTGCGGCATGGGCCCTCGATGCCTCGTTCCATCGGATATGGGGACGGGCGGCGGCGATGCCAGCAAGAGACCGGAGAGATTTGCAACCAGAGACCTGACGCGATTTCGGAAGAGATTTCGATGAGCCCGACCACCGTCAAACCGAAAACCACGACGCAAACGAAGACGAAGCCCAAGCTGCAGCGTCCGCCGCTCTACAAGGTGATCCTGCTCAACGACGACTACACGCCGCGCGAGTTCGTCGTGACGGTGTTGAAAGCGGTGTTCCGCATGGGCGAGGAAACCGCGAGCCGCGTCATGCTGACGGCACACCAAAAAGGGGCCTGCGTCATCGCGGTCTACACGCGCGATGTCGCCGAGACCAAGGCCAAGGAAGCAACCGAACTCGGCAAGGCCAAGGGTTACCCGCTGTTCTTCACGACGGAGCCGGAGGAATAGGGCGCTTCATCTGGTGGAGACGAAATCCAGGGGACGTCATAACTGCCAGTCCGGCGGATCGTCTTGCCAGCGCTGCGCCGGGCATTACCCTGCGCGCCATGACATCAGACCCCGCGACTATCCTGCCGCCGCTGTTCGCCTGCCTCGAGACGCTCAGTCTCATTGCGCGTCATTTGGATCCGCCCGAGTTCGGCTCCGTGATGGCGGCGGTCGGCACGCCTGACGCGGCGCTGCGCGCGGCCTATTCGGATTTCAAGCCATCAAATGCGTCGGATGTCGTCGGCACCCGGCTCATTGCCGCCAGCGACGAAGCGCTGTCCGCGTTCAGGGAGTTGCGTGAAGCCGCCGGGCAGGGCGACATCCGCGCGGTCTTTAAGGCCTTGCGTCATGCGCCGCGCGCGCAGGAAGCGCTCTATCCGCTCGCGGCAATAATCCCGGCGGTGAACGCCTTCTTTCTCGATCCGTCGTTGCGTAGCGATGCCGATGCGCTCGCGCGCGCCATGCAGCCTGCGCGCGACAACGAGACTGGCGTCATGCATGTCGACAACGAACCGCGCACACGCGGCGGCTACTCGCTCTATGTTCCTGAAAATTACACGCCGGACCGCGCGTGGCCACTGGTGGTGGCGTTGCATGGCGGTAGCGGTCATGGCCGTGGCTTCCTGTGGAGCTGGCTGCGCGATGCGCGCTCGTTCGGTGCGATCCTCGTCGCGCCGACGTCGCGCGGGAATTCTCTCGGCAGCACGTGGGCGCTGATGGGCGACGACAACGACACGCCGAACCTCGCGCGCATCGTCGCGACGGTTCGTGAGTGTTGGAATGTCGATCCGGCGCGGCTGCTGCTCACTGGCATGAGCGACGGCGGCACGTTCTGCTATGTCAGCGCGCTCGACGGCGGATCGCCGTTCACGCATCTGGCGCCGGTGTCGGCGACGTTTCACCCGATGCTGATTGCAACGGCCGACGCCGAGCGGCTCCGGGCACTGCCGATCCATCTCGTGCACGGCGCACTGGATTGGATGTTTCCGGTGGAGGTGGCGCGGCAGGCGCAGAAGGCGCTGACGGCGGCGGGCGCGAACGTGACCTATCGGGAGATCGACGATCTCAGCCACACCTATCCGCGCGAGATCAACGCGCCGCTGCTGGAATGGCTGAAGGCGTAGCCGCGCAGGCGATTGCGCGATATAAAAGGCTCATGAAGAAACCTGTCACGATGAAGCCCGCGCGCATTCCGGTTGCCTATATTTTCGGCATCGCGACCTTGACGTTTTTGGCCGCGCCCCATGCCCCGGCGCACGCGCAATCCGCCGATCTCGTGCTGTGCGACCGGCTCGCCGCCGATCCCGCCGATCCGGATAAACCGGCGGACGCGAAGGGCGTGACCAGCATCGGAGCGGGCGACGTCGCGACCGCGATCAAGTTTTGCAAGCAGGCGTCAGGTTCGTCGCGCCGCGCGATGTATCAGCTCGGCCGCGCCTATGCCGCCAACCAGCAGAACGGTGAAGCCATCGCGGCCTGGCGCAAGGCCAGCGACAAGGGCAGCACGTCGGCGATGGTCGAACTCGGCGTGGCTTACGCGACCGGCGCGGGTGTCGCCAAGGATGAGGCTGCGGCTGGCAAGCTGTTCGAGCGCGCGGCGCAGGGCGGCAATCCGCGCGGCGTCAGCAATCTCGCGGCCCTGTCCGGCAAAGGCGGCGCCGCTGCGCCCGCCGACGCGGCCCGTTCGCGCAGCCTGCTGGCGAAAGCAGCCGAGACCAATGCCGAGGCGCAGTATCAGCTTGGCATCATGCTGGCGGATGGCGTCGGCGGTCCGAAGGATGATGCAGGCGCGCGCAGCCTGTTCGAGAAGGCGGCGGCGCAGGATCATCCCGGCGCGCTGGAGCGCATGGGTTACTTCGCGCAAAGCGGACGCGGCGGCGCGCAGGATTCAAGTGCTGCGAAAACCTACTACGAGAAAGCCGCAGCACTGGGCAACGACGATGCCAAGGCGGCGCTCAAGCGCGCGGAATGCCCCTACGTCATCAAGGACAAGTCCGGCAAGGTCGTCACCAACCTGTGCTTCTGAAGCCGCGTTACAGCGCCTGTGATGCCGTGACCAGAAGGCCGCCGATGATGGCCATGTTGGAGAGCCAGACATTGATCGTGTTCTGCCGCGCGGGATCTTCCATGTCCCAGAAGTTCAGCAGCAGGAACGACGCAGCAATCGTGAAGACAACCAGCCCGAACGCCGCTGCCGGCACCCATAGCCCCGCCATCAGCAGCACACCGCCGACGAACTGAAACGACGAACCTGCCAGCAGCACGAGGCGCGGAAATGGAATGCCGCGTGCCGCGATGACCTGCGTCAGCACCGGGATCAGGAACAGGTGCTTCACGCCGGCATAGACGAACAGGCCGCCGAGCAACAGGCGGCCGACAACGAGCAGGGCATAGGCGGGATCGAACGACATACGGCGGGTTCAGCCCGTCCGGCGCGCGCCGTCGACCGCAAAGCCGGTTCTGCTGTCCGGCGCGCGATGCCGCGGCAGCTTGTCGGGATCGGGATTGAAGCTGAAGATTTCGAGGCTGCGCAAATGCGTCGAGGCGCGCGAGACGAACACCGGCGTGTCGCCCGCAATCGCCCGGATGGTTTCCGCGCCGCAGCCCGAGCACTGATAGGTGAACTCGAGCCGCGTCATTGCCCATCGCACGTCCTGCACCTCCATGAGGTGACGCGCGCAGCCCGGACACACGATCACGGCCGGCTTGGCATCCCGGAGTGGCACGTTCGCGAGCATCTGAACTCTCCTTCGAGGAGGAAGGAACGGATCACGGCCCGCCGCGAAACGGCGGGGCCATGGGCAGAATTCAATGTATCGCCGGGAGGGGACAGATCGTGGCGGGCCGGGGAGAAATGCACAGGAAAATGCCGGAAAACCCCGGTTTTTCGGGCTTATCAACAGCTACGAGCGAAGCGTTTTCGAGCGAAGTTGGCGCCGGTTCGCGTGAAGAAAACGCGCGTCAAAAAAGCTAATCCAGCTTGGCGACCACGACCAGCCGCCGGATTTCGTTGTTCTTGTAGGCCCGGACGAACGCATCGTAGTCCTTGAACGACACGCAGCCGTTGGAATCGCCGCGCGGGCCGAGCAGGTAGCTATGGGCAAGAAGCCCGGTTCGTCCGTGGATATTCTCGGGCCCGCCGACCGGATGAAGCCGGATCGCTTCCACGCCATGGAACAGGCTTTCGCGCATCGCGAGGTCATAGGTGTGGGGCGGTGTTGCGCCCTGCATGCGGACGTGAACGTAGCGCGGATCGTCCATTTTGCTGCCGAGGCCGGAATGCGCTTCGAGCTTGGTGCCGTTCGGCAGGTAAACCGTGCGCGCGGAAATATCGTAGACGGCGGTTTGCTTGTCGAAGCGCCCAGGCGTCAGGCTGCTGCCGTCGCTGGTGATGCCGCCATCGGGCGACGCGAAGGCGAGCGTCGGGCCTTTTTCCTGCCGGCCGAACAGCTTTTCAAAGATGGTGAGTTTCGGCTGGGCGATGGCCGCGAGCGCCGCGGCCTTGTTGGCGTGGGCGATCTCGCCGCGCGACGGGCCTTCGGGCATGGCGCGCAGCGAGGCGGGACGCGGCGTCGGCAGCGGAATGGCAAGCGATGCCTGCTGAATCTTCGGCAACGGCAATTGCGCGTCGCGCGTCTCGGGCGCAGGCGGCACGTCAGTTTCGGGTTGGGTGGCAGGCTCGGGCAGGGCTTCAGGTGCAAGCGACGCCACTTTGTAGGTCTGTTGCGGCTGCTGCGCGATCGGCAGCCTGTCGGCCTTGGCCAGCACCGGCTTCGATGCGGGCCAGTCGTCCGACCGCGACACGAAGCGCTCGTTGAACGACAGCGGCGGCGCGCTCACGGAAGGCGCGACCGGTGCAGATGTGTCCCGCGATTGAGTTCCCAGCGACGATGTGACATCGAGGTCGGCGACCGATGTGGCGAGTGCGGCCTTCGCGCCGGGGATGAAAACCACTTGCGGCAGTTCGACCGCCATCGACTGGACGCCGGGGCCGAGCACATTGATGTAGAGCGTCCAGGCGCAGGCCAGTGCCACGGCTGCGAGACCTGCGCCGCCGATCACCGCCTGCGGCGTGAGCTTTCGCGGAGGCTGTTCGTTCCAGGCGGTCGAAACCCGATACGCGGTATTGTACGCCATTACGCCTTACGCCCAGAATTTTTCACGCACACACACTCCCGCGCACGATGACTGGCGCGCAGGCCGCACGTTTGACGCACGAGCCTGCGTTCGGACTCCCACGGACCGGTGAGTTCCCCAGAATGCATCTCGCAAACATGCGGAGCGCCATTAAGGCGAATGTTCGTTAAATGCGGATTAAATCCGGGAAGATGTGAGGCAAGGCAATCGCATGCGCGCGTGACACAATCCGGACTCAATTTGCCGGGGCGGATGGAACCCTGCGATGCCGCCGGTTTCAGATCGGCGCGCTGTGTTCAGCGAAAGAACGAGGGCAGGATCGCGTGCAGCCAGACATACGGATCGCCGATCAGCCCGAACGCCCAAAGCAACACGGCGACGGCATAGGCGACGAACAGCGCGCGCACCAGCAACGACAGCCAGAAGCCGCCGGGATTCTCGCGGCGGTCGATATTCCAGCCGCGCCTGTTCTCGACAATCCCGGTCTGGAAACTTTTCCAGATCGAAAACGCGGACCACAGGCCGATGGCTTCGAAAAGGGCCGCGCGCAGGAAAGGGGACATGACTGGAATCTTTGCAGAAATTCTTTGGAGGAAATCTTTGGCAGAAGTCTTGGACGGGACGCGTTGGCAGACTCGTTCGGTCCGCTGTTGATTGGTGTCCGATGCGGGGTGAAAGGTTCAAGCGCGGACGCCGAAGAGTCCGCGCCGGTCAGAGCGGCGAGGCGAGCGTGCGATGCGAGGCAATCGACCTCGCGATCGCACCCCAGCGCTATTCGATCTTGATGTCGGCCGCGACGATGACCTGCTTCCAGCGCGCGACTTCCTCAGCCACGAACGCCTTGAATTCCTCCGGCGTGGTTCCCATGGCGACGATGCCCTGCTGCTCGAGCTTCTTCTTCAGTTCGGGGTCGGCGAGGGCCTTCTTCGCCTCAACGGACATGCGCTCCACGATCTCCTTCGGCACGCCCGCAGGCGCAATGATGCCCGCCCAGGTGCCGGAGGTGAAATCCTTCACGCCTTGTTCGATCAGCGTCGGCGTATCGCCCGCCGCCGGAACGCGCTCCTTTGAGGCCACGCCGAGCGCCCTGGCGTTGCCGGCGCGCACCTGCTCCATCAGCGGCCCGATGATGTCGAACATCACGTTGATCTGGCCGCCCACCAGATCCTGCAGCGCGCCGGCCGTGCCCTTGTAAGGCACATGCTGGACATTGATGCCTTCGCGGCTCTTCAGCATTTCCATGGTGAGGTGTGCCGCCGAGCCGATGCCGCTGGACGCGAAATTGAGCGTACCCGGTTTTGCTTTCGCCAGCGCGATGAACTCCTTCATGTCCTTTGCTGGAAGCGAAGGCGTCGCGATCAGAATCAGCGGCGCGACGCTCATCAGCGAGACATAGGTGAAATCCTTTTCCGTGTTGTAGGGCAGGTTCGCCTTGAGCGTCGCGTTGACTGCGTGCGCCGCGATCACGGTGCCGAAGGTGTAGCCATCGGGCGCGGCCTTGGCGACCGCATCGGTGCCGATGGCGGCGTTGGCGCCCGGCTTGTTCTCGATGACGATGCTCTGCCCGAGCGAGGCCGCGACCTTTTCCGAGACAAGGCGCGCCATCATGTCGGTGTAGCCGCCCGGCGTGTAAGGCACGATCATGCGGATCGGCCGGTTCGGCCAGTTCTGCGTGGAGGTCTGCGCCGACGCGCTTCCAATGCCGGTGGAGATGACGACAAGCGCACCCAGCGCGCGGACGAGGGACTTCATTTCGGCGATTCCTTCCCGGATGTGCGGCTTGATGGTGGCGTTGCCCGGTCAATCGCAGCGTTGTTTCTTGTTTCCCGCGAGGCGTTGCGCGAGTCTTATGCAGCGGATGCTATATCAAGCAGGAGCGGGAAGGGAAGGTGGATTGGTGACAGCGAGCAGCGGGAAGGGCGAGGCCAGCTGGCGCGCAAAATGATGGACGCGAAAATACGCCCCATCCGCGCCAAGCTCTTCGGCTGCGACCGCGAGATCGATGGATTGCAGCAGCGTGTCAGAGGCGGTTCGCGTTTGTGGATGCGAGGAGGGTGACCAGTGGCCGAAGGTGAGAAATCCGATTTTCTTCATTGAGGCGGGGCACTCGCGCGTGTGCGATCCGTCCCATGGGGTTGCAGACGTGCGAGGCACGGTAGCGATGTAATCGATGCTAAACTTAAGAATGACTGCCTGCGACTATTTTAGGAACGGCTTGAACAATATTGCTCGGAATTTCGGGCGCTCCTCCGCCTTTGGTGAAGCCGGTATCTTGCGGAGCAAATATGCAAGCTGCCGCATAGCTTAGAACAATATCTCGTTGCTCCTCATTTTTGGCTGCGTTTACCAACGCGTTAAATGTCAAAAGCGCATTTTGACGATGCCTATTGATTACCGCGTTGTGACGATGCGAAAGAAAATTTCTGGCGCATAAGACGAGCATATAGGCAATCACGCCAAAGATGAGAATTTTGCTGAGACCGAGTTGAATGGCTTCATAATTGTTAGTCGGCGCTAGCCAACTTACTTTGTGTAGTGTTGCTGAGACAATGGCGTACAAGCCAAGGCCGATGGCGGTCCAAATGGTGGCGGTTCTCCAGTCTCTGGCATCATTGTCGTGTAATGTACTTTCCGCTTGGAAATACATGGCTTGCTGCGAGACTCCTTGTTCAGCAGCAACCTTTCTAACTTCGCCTAAAATGCGCTCCGCTTCTTCCTGATTTCCCTTGAGGCTCGAAGTTACCTCCGATGCACGATCTGATGCCGCCTGCATTGCAGCACGCGCCTCGCGTTCAAGCGCCCGAAAATCTTTCGTTCGTGATGCCGCGTAAGATATTAGAGGGGAGAGGGTGTTGAAGTAGGAATCATACTGCCCTGAAATTGAATCAATAAGGCTAGTTCTTACGCCGTAGGCGTTGTCTTGCTTCGGGTCAAATTTAAGTATCTGCTCAATAGTATTAAAAAAGCTGTCGGCATGCTCCTGAATCTGATTTTGCCGAGCTTGAGGTATGTCAGAAAGATATTCTGCAGGAAATTGTTGAAAGAGGCTGATTGCCTTCTTCGCTGGCGCAACAGCTTCTCTAAAATTCAATGCTGTTCCCAGATCAATATCTCGGGAAAGAGTTTCCGGATCGAATTGTTGGATGCGCTCAAGCGATTGCTGCGCCTTAGTTGCCTCTGCCATTTGATGCGCCTCGCTATTTGCATTTTGAAATTCAAATTAGGGCAATCGAAAAAAGGCCGCTCTTCGAGCGGCCTTTAATATTTTCAATCGATGTTCAAAATCACGAACACCCTGTCGTGCTTCCACACGTATCGCACTTCATACAGGTGCCATTCCGCACCAGCGTGAAGTTCGAGCACTCCGTGCACATGTCGCCTTCATAGCCGCGCGCCTTGGCTTCCGCGCGGCGTTCGGCCTTGGACGGTGCGGCCTGCACGGCCGCTGCGGCTGAACCGGACTTGCTCCAGTTTTGCTGCTCCAGCTTCTCGGTCGGCGAGAGTTCGCGCTCGGGCTCCGCAGCCTTCAGCGCGACAGCGCCTTCGGCCGATGAACCTTCGCTGCCGTGCCGTGCGGTTGCGCCGCCCGATGCAATCGCGGTGACGTTGCTTGCGGCCAGCGCGTCGGCGCCACCCTGCATGACCACAAGCTTGTCGGTGCGCGAGCGGGTGAGGCCCTTCGAGACGAACTTGTTGCCGTCCGGATTGCGGCCTTCCTCGACGCCCTTGCCGAGCGCGTCGAACTGCGTCTCGCTCGGATCGACATGGGCGAGATCGAAGCGCGACTGGTACGACACGGCGAGTTCGCGGAACACGTAGTCGAGGATCGAGGTCGCGAACTTGATCGAGTCGTTGCCCTGCACCGGGCCCGCAGGCTCGAAGCGGGTGAAGGTGAAGGCGTCGACATATTCTTCCAGCGGCACGCCATACTGGAGACCCAGCGAGACGGCGATGGCGAAGTTGTTGATGAAGGAGCGAAGGGCTGCGCCTTCCTTGTGCATGTCGATGAAGATTTCGCCGAGGCGGCCGTCATCGTATTCGCCGGTGCGCAGGTAAACCTTGTGCCCGCCGACGACAGCCTTCTGGGTGTAGCCCTTGCGGCGATCCGGCATCTTCTCGCGCTCGCGCATGACGACGATGCGCTCGACCAGCTTCTCGACGATCTTCTCCGAGACCTGGGTGGTGCGCGCCGCCATCGGCTTGTCGTAGAACGCCTCGATCGCGTCGTCTTCCTCGTCATCGTCGCTGATGAGCTGCGAGTTCAGCGGCTGCGAGAGCTTGGAGCCGTCGCGGTAGAGCGCGTTGGCCTTGAGCGCGAGCTTCCACGACAGCAGGTAAGCGGATTTGCAATCCTCCACCGTGGCGTCGTTCGGCATGTTGATGGTCTTGGAGATCGCACCCGAGATGAAGGGCTGCGACGCCGCCATCATGCGGATGTGGCTTTCCACCGAGAGATAACGCTTTCCAATTTTCCCGCACGGATTGGCGCAGTCGAACACGTTGTAGTGCTCGGCCTTCAGGTGCGGTGCGCCTTCCACGGTCATCGCACCGCAGATGTGGATGTTGGCAGCTTCGATCTCGCGCTTGGTGAAGCCAATCGCCGCGAGCAAGTCGAAGCCGGGGGCGGCAATCGCTTCCGGATCGATCTTCAGCGCGCCGGTGAGGAAATCCTCGCCGAAGGTCCACTTGTTGAACGCGAACTTGATGTCGAACGCGGTCGGCAATGCAGCCTCGGCCTTCGCGATCGCCTCGTCGGTGAAGCCCTTGGCTTTCAGGGTCGAGACGTTGATGCCGGGCGACTGACCCAGCGAGCCATGGCCGACGGCGTAGGCTTCGATTTCCGCGATCTCGTTCTCGGGATAGCCGAGCGCGCGCAGCGCTTCTGGAACTGCGCGGTTGATGATCTTCCAGTAGCCGCCGCCGGCGAGCTTCTTGAATTTCACCAGCGCGAAGTCAGGTTCGATGCCGGTGGTGTCGCAATCCATCACAAGGCCGATGGTGCCGGTCGGCGCGACCACGGTGGTCTGCGCGTTGCGGTAGCCGTGCAGTTCGCCGAGTTCGAGCGCCTTGTCCCATGTGGCCTTGGCGCGGGCGACGACGTCGGCTTGCGGGCAGCTTGCGTAGTCGAGCGGCACCGGGTTGACGGCGAGGTTCTCGAAGCCGCGGGATTCGCCATGCGCCGCGCGGCGATGGTTGCGGATCACGCGCAGCATGTGGGCTGCGTTCTTCTTGTAGCCGGGGAAGGGGCCAAGCTCCTTCGCCATTTCGGCGGAGGTTGCATAAGCGGTGCCGGTCATCACGGCGGTCAGCGCGCCGCACAGCGCGCGGCCTTCCTTGGAGTCGTACGACAGACCCATGGTCATCAGCAGGCCGCCGATGTTGGCGTAGCCGAGGCCCAGCGTGCGGTACTCGTAGGAGAGTTCCGCGATGGGCTTCGACGGAAACTGCGCCATCATGACGGAGATTTCCAGCACGACGGTCCACAGACGGCACAGATGCTCGTAGGCTTCGACGTCGAAGCGGCGCGTCTGCGTGTCGTAGAACGTCAAGAGGTTGGCGGAGGCGAGGTTGCACGCCGTGTCGTCGAGGAACATGTACTCGGAGCAAGGGTTCGACGCGCGGATGTCGCCGCTGGCTTTACACGTGTGCCAGTCGTTCATGGTGGTGTTAAAGTGCAGGCCGGGATCGGCCGACGCCCAGGCGGCGTAACCGATCTTCTCCCACAGGTCGCGGGCCTTCAGCGTCTTCGTCACCTTCTTGTTGGTGCGGCCGATCAGGTCCCAGGTGCCGTCGGTTTCCACCGCGCGCAGGAAGTCGTCCTTCAGCGAAACCGAGTTGTTCGAGTTCTGGCCGGCGACGGTGAGATAGGCTTCCGAATCCCAGTCGGTGTCGTAGACGTCGAACGAGATGTCGGTGTAGCCCTGCTTGGCGAACTGCATCACGCGCTTGATGAGATTGTCCTGCACCATGGCGCGGCGCGCGAACTTGATCTCGCGGCGGAGCGCGGGGTTCTTTTCAGGGTCGAAGCAGTCGTCGCCTGAACCTTCGCAGTTCACGCAGGCCTTCATCACGGCCTTGAGGTGCTTCTGGTTGATCTTGGAGCCGGTGACGAGGGCGGCGACCTTCTGCTCCTCCTTCACCTTCCAGTCGATATAGGTCTCGATATCCGGATGGTCGGCGTCGACCACGACCATCTTGGCCGCGCGACGGGTGGTGCCGCCGGACTTGATCGCGCCCGCGGCGCGGTCGCCGATCTTGAGGAACGACATGAGGCCGGAGGAGCGGCCGCCGCCGGACAGCTTTTCGCCTTCGCCGCGCAGGCGCGAGAAGTTGGAGCCGGTGCCGGAGCCGTATTTGAACAGGCGTGCTTCACGAACCCACAGATCCATGATGCCGCCTTCGTTGACCAGGTCGTCGTCCACGCCCTGGATGAAGCAGGCGTGCGGCTGCGGATGCTCGTAGGAGGATTTGGATTTGGTCAGCTTGCCGGTTTTCCAGTCCACATAGTAATGGCCCTGGCCGGGACCGTCGACGCCGTAGGCCCAGTGCAGTCCGGTGTTGAACCACTGCGGCGAGTTCGGCGCGACCATCTGCTTGGCGAGCATGAAGCGCAGTTCGTCATAGAACGCGCGGGCGTCTTCTTCCGATGTGAAGTACGAACCCTTCCAGCCCCAGTAGGTCCAGCAGCCGGCGAGGCGGTCAAACACCTGCTTGGCGGAATGCTCGCCGCCGATGCGCTCGGCTTCGGGGAGGGCGGCCAGCGCCTCGGTGTCCGGCACCGAGCGCCACAGCCACGACGGAACGGTTTCTTCCTCGACCTTCTTCAGGCGCGAGGCGACGCCGGCCTTGCGGAAATACTTCTGCGCGAGAACGTCGGAGGCGACCTGCGACCAGAACTCGGGAACCTCGACATTCTCCAGCCGGAACACCACCGAGCCATCCGGATTCCGGATCTCGCTCGTCGTCAGCCGAAAATCGATGGCGGCGTAGGGTGACTGATCGGCTGTGGTGTAGCGGCGTTCGATTCGCATGGTCGTGCCCCGTCTCATTTTTGGCCGGCGCGTCCGCATCTGGCGGAACACCGGAGATTTCAAATTCGCGAACTGGTTCGTTCGCAGCTTTGCCGTTCACGCTCGTCCCTTATTTGGGTCCGATGCCCCGGCCTGTTAACTCTGGTGGGCAAGGTATGGTCCCCACGACCAGTCTTGCCCGAACGCCCCAATTTCGCCTTTTGCGCCACGGTTTTCCGCGGTTTCGCCTTATGCACGCGCACTGTCGTCCGGCTCCGGAAAACGGGCAGACAAATCCACGGCCCGTGGCCTCGACCGGCCTGACGGAGCTGTCTTTTTGACCCTTTTCGGGAGGTGTCCGGCGAACCTAAAACCTTCGCGCCGAACAATCCCAAAGCTAGGCCGACTCCATCCGGCTCGTCAAGAATTAGTATCGAAAACTGAATCAAATACTAAATATGGTGGAAAATGCGGATTTCCAGCGGAATGGGTCATCGCCGGCAGGGTTCGCATTGCGGGAAGTATCGGTGAGTCCTTGTGGATTCGGAAGCCGGATTTTCACCTGCTTGTGAGTTCCTCCAAACTTTGTCGCGGGCCTCCGGAAAAGCACCTTTGCTATGCGCTCATTTTGGGGATTTCGGGTGGATCGCGAGGGGCGCACGTGGTCTTTCTCCCCGTCATCCACATGGCTGTGGACACCCGTGTCCCGAATCCGAAGTTCGCCTGACCCTGCTGCAGGTCCCAAAGCGAACTTCGGATTCGAAGGGACACTGGAAATTTATAACTTCAGTGTGGTTCTGGTTCGCAAGTCCGCAAAGAACAAGCTGCGGGAACGATGCGGACTTGCGAACCACCACACTGGTTGAAGGACGAAGCTGTGGACACGCGCACACCGCCCGAAGCCCTGATCGAACCGACGCCGACCGAACATGCCGCCGCGCTCCGGCGGTCGCGGATGATCGGCTATCTGCTGCTGGTGGCGACGTCGGTCGGCTGGGGCCTGAACTGGCCGGTGACCAAGCGTCTTCTCAGCGAATTGCCGCCGCTGTCGGTGCGCGGTCTGTCCGGCATCGTCGGCGCGGCGCTGCTGGCCCTGGTGGCGCTGGCGTTCCGGCAGTCGCTCGCGGTGCCGCGCGCGCAATGGCCCAGGCTGGTGCTGCTGTCGATTCTCAACGTGACGTCGTGGATGGCGCTGATGGGTCTGGCGCTGGTGTATCTGCCGGCGAGTGAAGCTGCGGTGATGGCCTACACGATGCCGGTCTGGGCTGCCGCGCTGGCGTGGCCGATTCTCGGCGAGCGCATCTCTCTCATCCGCATCGTGGCGCTGCTCATGGCGCTGGCCGGACTTGTGGCGCTGATGGGAGGCGGCGGCGTCGCGGCGAGTTACGCGAAGTTGCCGGGCATCGTCATGGCGTTGCTGGGTGCCTTCGGTTTCGCACTGGGCACCGTGATCGCCAAGCGCTGGCCGCTGACTTTGCCGCCGCTGACCTCGGCGGTCTGGCAGATCCTGATCGGCTGCCTGCCGGTGTCGATAGTGGGTCTTCTGATAGAGCAGCCGCATTTCATGGCGCTGTCGTCACTGGGCTGGACGCTGTTCGGCTACTCGATCGTCATCCAGTTTTGTATTGCCTATGCCTGCTGGTTCGCAGCTCTTCAGAGGCTTCCGGCATCGGTTGCCGCCATCGGTACGTTGCTGGTGCCGGTGATCGGCGTGGTGGCATCGGCAGTGGCCCTCGGCGAACCGCTCGGCCCGGCACAGATCGCGGCTTTGGGATTCACTATTGCCGGTGTCGTGCTGGCATCCCGATACTGATCGATACTCTCAATCCGCGCAGATAAGCCTGCCAATAGCCCATTAATTGGCTCTGTATCCCGAATGTAACAGCCCATGGAACCCCACTCTGCTAAGGGTTCCCGCAAGGACTCTGCGGCATCGAAGCTGCGGGGCGCGGGGGTGTTGTGGCGTCGATTGTTGCGGACAGGGTGTTGGAAAAGCGCGCACATGCAGCGCGCGCGTTGCGGTTTTTGTCAGTACTGATCATCGGCGTTTCGTTCGGTTGCGTCGGCTTCACGACCGGAGTTCACGCCCAATCATGCGTTGGTCCGGCACCGGACCAGACATGCACGGTTTCAACGGATTTGACGGGTAGTTCCTTGACGGTCGCCCCGCTTGGGCCGGCCCCTGCGGGCAATGCGACTGGCATCGTTACAAGTTCGGGGACCGTAGACGACGTCACGGTGACTGCGGAAACGGGAAAAGCGCTGACGCAAAATTCGGGCACCGTTATCAGTGTCATCGACACATCGACGTCCGATGGCGGATCGGCGTTGACGATAAATACCGGACGAGCGGGCAGCATTGTTACATCGACGACTGTTACCACGGCGCCTTTCAGCGGATCTGCAACGACAATCAATTCCGGGATTGCGGCCAGCATCTTGTCCTCATCGGACGGAGGGGGAACTGCCACCAATATAAATTTCGGAACGGTGTTCGGATTTATCGTGACACAAACTTCAAACGGGGGTCTGGGGTTTGGTGCAGGAACAGCAACGGCAATCAACTCGGGAACTGCCGATGCCATCATCAATCAGACATTCGATGGCGGAAATTCCATCGTCATCAACTCCGGAACGCTGTTAGGCAATTTAGGACCGGCCGGAATATACAATCAGGTCCTCGGAAATGGTGCAGCGACGACGATCAACAGCGGCAGCGTGAGCGGCGGAATTATTACGTCCACGGGGGTGTCGAGCGGCGGTGGTGACGCTACCACAATCAACTACGGCAAGATCACCGGCGATGTCATATCTGCTTCGGCAGTGAACGGCCTTGCCGGGCCAGGCAATGCGACTGTCATCAACTACGGCACTATCGATACATCGACCGGATTTGGTGTTGTCCAGGCTGCATCTTTGACCGGATTGGCATACGCATTCAATGCAGGAAGAATATACGGGGAGCTCGATGCCTTCGCAGGTATTGGCGGCTCGGCTGTTGTATCGAACGCCGGCCTAATTGATGGCTCGCTGTACGGAACGGCTATCGATCTCACGCAAGCCATGGGTCCGACTGTTCCGACGACACTCAATATTTTGCCGGGATCGCGCATCATCGGAAATATTTTCCTGAACGGAGATTTGTCGCCGGGTTCAGTTGGAACGAATGTCAACATCTTTGCCGGCCATGACATTTCATCTGTTTTGACGTTCGGCTCTTTTGGTTGCGGCTGCGCGATCAATGGACTTATGGACACCGGCGCAACGGTAAATGTTGTCGGCGGTGTGCCCTATGTTATCAGCGGCAACACAGTCGCGATCCTCGATCCAACCTCGTTCGCGATGCAGGATCGCAACATGGTCGATGTGACGCGCACAATCGCTTCGCTGGTCACGAGCCGTCTCACCAATCCCGCGCCAATCAGCGGTAACGGGTCATCCGCGATGGGATTTGCTCCGTCCGGCAACGTTGCGCGCGATATGGCCAACGACGCTTTCTCCGGCATTCCGGCGCTCGCCTACGCGGGCAACGACCGGGTGTTGTTGAGCAACCCGAGCTTTACGGCGGCCGACGGCACCAGTGTTTGGGCGCAGGGCTTTGGCGGACGGAGAATTCAACAGGCGGACGCCCCGACGCTGCGCTCGGTAAACAATTTCTACGGCGGCGTCCTCGGCGTGGACAAAACGGTTCAGCCCGGACTGCGACTCGGCGGCTTCATCGGCGGCGGCAACGTCAAGTCGACAATCGATCTCAATTCAGGCGACACCAACAGCGACATACTCTTCGGCGGCGTTTACGGCCGCTACGCGATGGGCCGCGCGTTTCTGGACTTTTCCTTGCTCGGCGGCACCAGCACAAATGACGTGAAGCGCACGATCGCCAACAACCTGGCGCCGGGTGGTTACGAATACGCAGTCGGCAAATACAACGGCTGGTTCATCAGCCCCGAGATCGCCTACGGACTCACGGAATCGCTTGGCTACAACTTGACCCTGACTCCGACCGCGCGGGTTCGGTATCTGGCGGCGGGTTTTGGCGGATATGACGAAAGCGGATCGAGCACGAATCTCAGCGTCGGCTCACGCACCTCGCACAATTTCGAGGAGCGCGGCGAATTCAAACTAACGCACACCACGAATGCGACTCCCACGGAACAGTTTCAGTTGAGCGGCACCGCGGGCCTGATCGCCTTGCAGCGGGCCGGAGACAGCACCGTCAACACCATTCTGCTCGGTCAAAGTCTCGCGTTTGCGACACCGGGCAAGGGGAGTGTTGTCGGCTTCTACGCCGGAGCGGGATTCGACTGGCGCAATGCTTCGGGCGTCTCTGTATTTGGCGCGACCGAGTTCACTGCCATGTCCGATTCAAGCCAGACCATCACGGGCAGGGGCGGCGTGAAGATTTCATTCTAGTAAGGCCTCTTGCGGCTATGAAACGGCAAGCCAACAAGAAAAAGGCGACGCATGTGAATGCGCCGCCTTTTTCGATTTATTATCTGACTGCTAAGGGCAAGGATACCGGTTGCCGTCGTTGTTAAGATACGTGCCTGAAGCGGGATCATAGGACCGGTATCGGCGCATACAGTAAGCCTCGGCATCATCGCCGCCATAGCCCGGCGCGACAACGACCGGTTCGCGATAGTAGGTCGGTCCGCCATAACCATAGCCGTAACTCGGTCCATACCCGTAGCCATATCCCGGTCCGTAATAGGGGTTGGCGCCTGCAGCGATTGCGCCGCCGATCAGCGCGCCTGCGGCGAGACCGATGCCGACACCCGCACCGCCGCCGCGATAGTAACCGCGCCGCCGCCATTGGACTTCGGTCACAAGCGAATTGTTTGCGCCGGCCTGAGCGGCAACCAGAGTCTGGCTGGGCGCCAGCGGAGCTGCATGGCCGGATGACATCGCAACCATCGGAAGCGTCAGCGCCAGCGCTGCGACCGCACATCCATTCTTAAAGGTGATCATCGTTCCTCACTCCAAGCCCGCATCGATCACTCTGCATTGGGAGAGCGCGGAATACGCTGCTCCATTCAGAGGGCAATAATGTTCGTCTGGATTCAGGCGCTTCTGGGGCGGTTCCCGGTATGGAACACCGCCCCAGAGGCAGAAGTCAATTACACCGCAACGGCTTACGGGCAGGGATAGCGGTTGCCGTCGTAGTTCAGGTAGGTGCCGGACGCCGGGTCATAGGACTTGTAGCGCTGGGCGCAATAAGCGGCGTCATCCCCGCTAGCGGGAGCCGCTGCATACTGTCCGTCATCTACGTAGTCGCCTGCGTAGGCGTAGCTGTCATCGTAGTAGTACGGATCGTTGTAATAGTACGACGAGCCGAGTCCGCCGAGCGCCAGACCGCCTGCGAAGCCGTAACCATAGCCGCGTCCGCGCCAATGCCGTCCGCCGGACCACTGTCGACCACCGGTCCACTGCCTGCCGCCGCCGAGTTGCGCGACCGGACGCCAGGAGCGATTGCTGGTTGCCAAAGCGCCGACACCGGCTCCTGCGATCGCCGCACGTCCGACGTTACTTCCGCCAAAGCTTCCCACGCGCGAACCGCCGCCGAAACTCGGGCGTGCTGCGGCACTGCCGCCGCGGAATCCGCCGTTGCTCATGCCGCCGCGAAAACCACCGCCGCCACCGCCACGGAATGCTGCGCCTCCGCCTCCGCCTCGCGAAATTCCACCGCCTCCACCGTGCCCGCGTCCCTGCTGAGCGTCAGCAGTCGACACAAGGGCAGGCGCAACTGCCAGAAGGGCTGCTGCGCCGATAATTTTGAAACTGATCATTGTTTGAACTCCTGATGAACTTGACGAAAGAACGGGCGGGGAAGTCAGACGTTCCGCACTTGCCGAAGTTTCGCGTTCACGTTCCCATGCACTGCCCCAACGCAGCATGAATGGATTGCGACCAAACGATGTCATGCGTCTCAGCGGGCACTGTGGCCGGGCACCAGCGCGTGCGGAGAAAGCTCAGTGCGATGTCGTTCTCCGGTGGAAACGAACTCTTGCCGCGTTCGCGGCAAGGCGTCCGGATACTCTTCCTGCAAGTACGCGATCAGTTTTTCCCGCACCTCGCAGCGCAGGTCCCACGCCGCCGGAGCGCTGCGCGCGCTGAGCAACGCGCGCAGTTCGACTGTGTAATCCTTGGTGGCGTCGCTGACCTGAAGCACCACCACGCGGCCATCCCAGAGCGGCGAGGCGCGTGCGACCTCCATGAGCTTCTCGCGCAGTTTTTCCACGGGCACTGTGTAATCGACATAAAGGAAGACGGAGCCGATCAGCGCGGAGGTTTCGCGCGTCCAGTTCTGGAAAGGCTTCTCGATGAAATAACTCAGCGGCACCACCATTCGCCGCCAGTCCCACAGCTTGACCACCACATAGGTTGTCGTGATTTCCTCGATGGTGCCGTACTCGCCTTCAAGGAACACCACGTCGTCGAGCCGGATCGGCTGCGCCATCGCGATCTGCACGCCGGCGATCAGGTTGGCGAGCAGGGGACGTGCGGCGAGACCGATGGCGAGGCCGGCCACGCCTGCGGATGCGAACAAGCTGACGCCGTATTGCCTCACCTGCTCGAAACTCATCATGGCCGCAGCGACGGTCATAATGACGATCAGGATGTCGGCTGCGCGTTTCAATATTCCGACCTGGGTGACGTGTTTGCGCGCGAGCAGGTTGTCTTCGGCGTCGAGTTTGAAGCCACGCAGATAGACTTGCGAACTGATCTGGACAGCGATCACGGCGGTCCAGCCGAGCAGTCCGATGAAAGCGACGTTGAGGATGTTTCCGAACAGCGTGGCCGCCCGTTCGCCGATGGGCGCGATCCTCACCACCAGCGCGAGCGCCACAACGATCAACGCCAGCCGCAGCGGGCCCTTGCTGCGCGTCAGCAGCGCGCGAGTCTTGGGATGCCGGACCCCTAGGGTGTTGCGGAGGGTATGCACGATCACCGCATTGGCGATCAATGCGACCAGAACGCCGCCGATGACGAGCGCCGACGACGTGAGCCAGCTCGGTAGTCGCCAGAGGGCGTCCAGAACATCGGCATAACTGTATTTGATGACATCCAGCATCGGCAGACCCGTCGGTGGGGTGTGTGGGCACACCTCAACGCACCGGACAGCGGGTGGTTCATGCATTGCATCAAGTTGCTGTCGGTGCTGGACAATTGGGTCGCCGGATGGCATCAAACACGTCTCGCGCCGCACGCGCGCCCACTGGTCGGATGTACGCCATGAAGCTGTTTTTCCTGCGTTTTTTCACGTGGTGGAGCGGTTCGACGTTCGGCACCCAGCTCTGGACGCGGCGATTTGGCGAACTTGTCGGACAGGACGAGGGCGGCAATCAGTATTACCGCACGCGCGGTGGCAAGATCGATCCGACGCTCGGTTTCGAGCGCCGATGGGTGATTTACAACGGATATGCCGAAGCGACGCGGGTGCCGCCCGCATGGCATGGATGGCTTCATCACACCGTCGATACGCCCCCGACCGAGATCGATTACAAGGCGCGCGAGTGGGAAAAACCGCACCGGCCCAACATGACCGGCACGCCTGCCGCCTATCGCCCGTCGGGTTCGACGTTGGCGGCCGGCCGCCGGCCCAAGGCAACCGGTGACTATCAGTCCTGGACACCGGGACAGTGACGTCAAGCCGACCGGCCTGAAGGCAGTCGTTCGATCTAATTGAGGATGAAGTGGCCGGAATCTCCCGCCCTTTCCCCGCCGTAATCGGCGTGTTAACCGAAGGCTCTGCGCGCGGCCCTTTGTCTGTAAAATAGCGCAGGCCCGATTCGGTTGAATCGTTTGTTTTGACCGATCAATTCTGATCATGAACGTGATCGTTCCGACAGGTGTGGAGCAAGATGTTTTCCGAAAACCGCTTCACACGTTTCGACATCGTGCTCCTGTAAAGTCGCGCAAGATGCTCCGAGCCGTCGCCACCCTTTCTTTCGCAGCCGTCATCGCCGCCTCGCTGATGTCGCTGGCGGCACCCGCCCACGCGCAGATCGGCAATATCTTTTCCGACAGGCCGCGTCCGCCGGGCAATGTGCCGCGCGGAGAGCCGGTGCAGGAGCCGGAAGAAGAGGAAGTGCCGGATCTGCCGCCGCAGGGCCGCTTGCTTCCCACACCCAATCGTCCGCCGCCGGGACAGGGCGTGCCGCCGCCCGGCAGTGTCCAGACACAGCCATTGCCGCCACCGCCGGGAACAGCAGCCGCGCCATCCAATCAGCCGACGGTGCCGGGGCAGGGTACGCCCAACGTCGCGAACGCGCCCGCCGGCGCAAACCCGCTGCCAGGCCTGCCGCCGGGCCAGAAGCAGCCGCGCGCAACTCCGCCGACGCCTGCAACATTGCAGCCCGGCGACGAGGTCGTGACCGAGCCGCCGGCGCAGAAGATCGTCAACAAGCAGGCGGTCTTCGCGGGTCTGGACAAGATCACCGGGCGCATCATCAAGTTCGACGCTGATATGGGCGAGACCGTGCAGTTCGGTGCGCTGCGCATCAAACCGCAGGCCTGCTACACGCGGCCTTCGACGGAATCAGCCAACACCGACTCCTTTGTCGAAGTTGACGAGATTACGTTGCAGGGCGAAGTGAAACGGATTTTTTCCGGCTGGATGTTCGCAGCGAGCCCAGGCCTGCACGGCATCGAGCATCCGATTTACGACATCTGGCTGACCGATTGTAAGGGACCGGCCGCGACGGTTGCCCAGCAGGAAGCGCCGAAGGCGGCACCGCCTCCGCCGCAGCAGCAGAAGCGCCCGCCGAAGCAGCCGGCTGCGCAGCGGCCGCCTCCGCCAAATCCGTTCCCGCCGTTCCGGCAATAGTGGTCAGGGTTGCCTGAGGCGCGCGAGCGCTTCTTCACCCGTGATCGGGCGGTCCATCGGAAGCGCGAAGAAGTCCGCGCTGCCGGTCACGGCATCATCCAGCAGCATGCGGTAGCGCCGGCGCGGCACTTCGATCGCGCCGAGCGTGCGCAGATGGTCGGTCACGAACTGCGTGTCGAGCAGCACGAATCCGCCGGTGATGAGACGCGCCACCAGATGCACGAGCGCCACCTTCGACGCGTCCCGCGCCGTGTGAAACATGCTCTCGCCGAAGAACGCGCGTCCGAGGCTGACGCCATATAGCCCACCGACCAATTCGTCGCCCTGCCACGCCTCGACGCTGTGGCAATGACCGATGTCGTGCAGCGACGTATACAATTCGCGGATGCGGCCATTGATCCAGGTATCGTCGCGTCCGGGCTGCGGCGCGGCGCATCCGGCGACGGTTTGCTTAAACGCAGTGTTGACCGTGACCCGGAAGACATCCGACCGAACGGTGCGCGCAAGACGGGACGCGACACGGAAACCGTCGAGCGGGATAATGCCGCGTTGCTCGGGCTCGACCCAGAAGATCGTCGGGTCGTCGGCGCTCTCCGACATCGGAAAAATGCCGCAAGCGTAGGCGCGCAGCAAAACACTTGGCGTAATCTCGGACGATGCGTTGTCACGCGAACTCATACGCAACCATAGCAGGTCGGGCGGACGCCTGCGACCGTCAAGCGGTGTCGGCGCTGATGGCCTGTCTGGCTTGCGGCAATGCGGTATTCTTGAGCAACAGCACGATGCGTGTGCCGGAATGGGATGGATCCCGCTCGGCTTTGGTTTCGAGCTTGGCGGCCATGGCGCTGACGATGCGCTGGCCCATGCCGGTGGATTGCGGATTCTGTTTGACCTGCAAGCCGACGCCATCATCGGAAATCGTTAGCTTCAGTCCGTCTGCGCACGATAAAAGTTCGACGTGGATCGGGCCGGCGCCATCGGGGTAGGCATACTTGACGGCGTTCATCACCAGTTCGTTGACGATGATGCCGATCGCGACGGCGCGATCCGGATCGATCTCGACCGGCTCCGCTTTCAGCGTCAGCCGTGACATCCGGTTGCCTTCGGCCGAGCGCCGCAGATCCTCAAGCAGGGCTTCGAGATACTGGTTGAGCATCACCGACTTCAGATCCTGCGACGTGTACAGGCGGCGGTGAACTTGCGCGACCGCTGCGACGCGGCCCATCGCATTGGTCAACGCCGTCTTCACGTCGTCATCGTTGCTTGAATTTGCCTGAAGGTGCAGCAGCGAAGCGATGATCTGCAAGCTGTTGCCGACGCGGTGGTTCACTTCGCGCAGCAGCACCTCACGTTCCGCAGCCAGTGCAGCATAGCGGTCACGCGAGGCGTGAACTTCCGCTTCCGCATCGTCGCGAGCCTTGCGTACGAGCGCCTGTTCGTACGCACCCTTGGCAGCAACATCGAGCAAAGCGAGGAATTCGCCCTGGGTATCCTTGACGAGATAGTCGGCCGCACCCGCCTTGAGTGCGGTAATTGCAATTGTGCTGTCCTGCGATGCCGTCACGAAGACGACCGGAGGCGCGCCTGGAATCTTTTGGATCTCTGCCAGTGTTTCCAGACCGTCGAGGCCTGGCATATGCTGGTCGAGTGCTACCACATCGACTCCGCCTTGCCGAATGCGCGCGAGGCCGCTCATTCCGTCGGCGGCGTGCTCGACGATGAAAGAGCCATACCGCTTGAGCCCGCGCTCCACCAGGCGCGCAAGATCCGCATCGTCGTCAATGTACAGAAGCAAGGGCATCGCTGTTTTCATGTTTTGACGGGGGGTACCTTGATGACTGAAAAGAACAGGCCCAACTGCCGAATGGCGTTGGCGAAATTTTCGTAGTTCACCGGCTTGGTGATGTAGACGTTGCAACCCAGCTCGTAGCAGCGTTTGATTTCCTGCTCGTCGTCCGTTGTCGTCAGAACGACGACGGGAGCGCACTTGATGTGGTTGTTTTCCTTGATCCGTTTCAGGATATCGATCCCGGTCATGTCGGGCAGATTCAAGTCGAGCAGGATGAGCAGCGCCTGATCCTTGTGCTCCACGCCGGTGCCGTCTCCACCGAACAGGTATTTCACCGCATCGGTACCATTGGCGAACGGCAGGATTTCGTTGTTGACGCCGGAGCGGCGAATGTTGCGTTCGATGAGACGGGCGTGCCCCTCGTCGTCCTCGATCATGATGATTTTGACTGGCAGGCTCATTCTACTTTTCCTTGCGTTCCAAAATTCCACCGCGCGGGCAGGGTCACCGTGAAGGTGCTGCCCCTGTGAAGCTCTGACGAGACATTGATGGTGCCGCCCAGCCGGCGCACCAGGGCGCGGACATGAGCAAGGCCGATTCCCTGACCCTGACGGTCCTGCAGACCGGCCCGCCGGAACAAATCGAAGATCCGTTGGTGATCCTTCGGATCGATGCCGCGACCATTATCGGAAATGTCGAAGATGACAAAGCCGAGTTTATGACGGCCTTTGATCAGGATGTCGCCCGGTACGCCCGGTCGGAGATATTTGAGAGCGTTGTCGATCAAGTTGGAGAAGATTTGTTCCAGCGCCAGGCGGTCGCTGACGATATTCGGCAGCGGCTCGATTCGGATTTGTGCATCCGCTTCGGACGCCTGATGGGCGACCGACGAGATAATAGTTTCGATCAATTCGCGCGTATCGATCGGGACGGGGTGAAAATCGCGGCGGCCTTCCCGCGTCAGGTTGAGAATGGCCGAGATGAGTCGGTCCATCTTGCCGATCGACGACTTGATGAAGCCGAGCGCTTCGGAAAAGTCCTGGGAAAGTTGCTTGTCTTCGGCCTGAAGCTCCGGCGCATCTGCGGGGTCGGCGTCGCCGATAGGCTCGGGTATTGCGTCGACCTTGGCGGCAGCCCGGCTGTAGCGGGCGATGCGGCTGAAAATGTCGGTACGCAGTTCTTCAAGCTCGCTCGTAAATCCCATGATGTTGACGAGCGGTGAGCGCAAGTCGTGGCTCACGATATAGGCGAACCGCTGAATTTCGTCGTTTGCTTCGCGCAGGTCAGCGGTCCGCGTTTCGACGGTAGCTTCGAGATTGAGATTGTTGTTGCGCAATTGCTGCTCGGCGTCGTCGCGCGCGCGAGTGGATTGCCGTACCAGAAAGATCGAAATGCCTGCAAGCAGCAGCACAAGTCCCGAACCGGCTGCCGTGACCATGGCTGCCAGACTTTGACTGCGATCTGCCGCTGCGGTTCGCATCTGAAACAGCCGGTTCTCCTCGGCGCGCATCGCGGCTGCGATCTCACCGACGCGTTGAACGGACGTGCCGGCGGAGTCCCGCAACATCGCAACGCCGCCGGGAATGTCGTTCCGTTTCACATAATCGACGGCGACTGCAAAATCGGCGAGGCGGGATTCTATCGCAGGGCGGAGTTGTTTAACGTTGTCGATCTGAACGGGACTGTCGGTGGTCAGAGCGGCAAGTTTGTCGACGCCGGATGGAACGCGTGCAACAGCTTCTTCATGCTCCGTCAGAAATTTTGATTGGGTCGTCAACAGGTAGCCGCGAGCGGCGCTTTCGGCGCGCCGTATATCCAGCAGAACCGTGGATAACTGGTTTTCAACTTCGACGGTGTGAATGACCCAGCGGCTGTCGTCGCGCGCCTTGTTGACCAGCACAACGGACGTGACACTGATCGCGACCAGCACAAAAAAGCCCGCCAACAGGAGGGCAATCTGCCAGATCGTGCGTCGGCGAGCGGCGTTCAAGGCCACTTCAACCGCGCCCCTGTATGGTCAAAACGAGGAAACCGCTGGAAATTCAACTTTGTACCCCTGCCGCCGTGCGCATAGCTTACACAGGAGATAACGTGCAGAAAGGAATTTAGTTCCATCGCCGGAACGGAGGCTCAAGCCCGCGCGGACAGGGATCAAGACGTCTTGGTGTCGCCTGCGGCCAGGTAATGTTCCAGCCAGTGAATATGATAATCGCCGTCGATAATGCTGGGCTCTCGCACCAGCCCGCGGAACAGCGGCAGTGTGGTTTCCACGCCGTCGACCACCATCTCGTCCAGCGCGCGCCGCAGCCGCATCAGGCATTCGCCACGGGTCTTACCATGGACGATCAGCTTGCCGACCAGCGAGTCGTAATAGGGCGGGATGATGTAACCCTGATAAACGGCTGAATCGATCCGCACGCCGAGGCCGCCCGGCGGATGGTATTGCAGGATCTTGCCCGGCGACGGCCGGAAGGACACGGGATTCTCGGCGTTGACCCGGCACTCGATGGCGTGGCCGTTGATCACGATCTCATCCTGCGTGCACGGCAGATCGCCACCTGCGGCGACGCGAATCTGCTCGATCACGAGGTCGATGCCGGTGATCATTTCGGTGACGGGATGCTCGACCTGGATGCGCGTGTTCATTTCTATGAAATAGAATTCGCCGTCTTCATAGAGAAACTCGATGGTGCCGACGCCGAGATACTGCATCTCGCGCATCGCCTTCGCACAGGTCTCGCCGATCTTCGCCCGCGCGGCTGCGCTCAGGATGGGCGAGGGGCCTTCTTCCCAGACCTTCTGGTGGCGGCGTTGCAGCGAACAGTCGCGCTCGCCGAGATGGATCGCGCCGCCGCGCCCGTCGCCCAGAATCTGGATTTCAATGTGACGCGGCTTGCCGAGATACTTTTCCAGATAGACCGATCCGTCACCGAATGCGGCCTTGGCTTCGTTGCTCGCGGTGGACAGTGCCAGCAACAGGTCAGCTTCGGTCGGAGCGACCTTCATGCCGCGGCCACCGCCGCCGGCGGCCGCTTTCACCAGAACCGGGAAGCCGATCTTCTTGGCGATGGCCATGGCGTCATCGCCGGGGCCGACGCCGCCGTCTGAACCGGGCACGACAGGAATGCCGAGACGCTGCGCGGTTTTCTTGGCTTCGATCTTGTCGCCCATCAGGCGGATATGCTCGGCCTTTGGGCCGATGAAATGCAGATTGTGGTCGGCGAGAATCTCCGCGAAGCGCGCGTTCTCGGACAGGAAGCCGTAACCCGGATGAACTGCGTCAGCGCCGGTGATCTCGCACGCGGCAAGCAGCGCCGGCACGTTCAGGTAGCTGTCTTTCGCGGGCGGCGGTCCGATGCAGACGCTTTCGTCCGCGAGCCGGACGTGCATGGCGTTCGCATCGGCGGTCGAATGCACCGCGACGGTGGCAATGCCCAGCTCCTTGCACGCGCGCAGCACGCGCAATGCAATCTCGCCGCGATTGGCAATCAGGATCTTGTCGAACATCGCAGCGCCTGACGGTGAGAACGATTATTCAATGATGACGAGCGGCTCGCCGAATTCGACCGGCTGGCCGTCTTCGACAAGGATTTGCGTGACCGTGCCGGCACGCGTGGACGGGATCTGGTTCATCGTCTTCATCGCTTCGATGATGATGAGCGTATCTCCGACCTTCACCTTGCTGCCGACATCGATGAACGGCTTCGCGCCGGGCTCGGATGCCAGATACGCGGTACCGACCATGGGCGAGGGCACTGCACCTGGATGCTTCGAAACATCGGCTGGCGCGGCGGCGGCCGGAACAGCAGCTGATACCGGCGCCGCGGCGGCTGGCGCTGGCTGATAGGATACCGGCGCGGCGACGCTGATATTACGCGCGACGCGCAGGCGCAATCCGGCGCGCTCGATCTCGATTTCAGTGAGATTGGTTTCGTCGAGCAGCATTGCCAGTTCGCGAATGAGCTCCCGCTCATTGACCGGCTTTTCCTTGGTCGTTTTGTCTGGTGGCTGAGAGGCCATGTGCAATCCGAAGCTTTCTTGAATTACGAATGAGCGAGATCAGGGTTTCGCCTTGGCGCCGATCTTGGCGGCGAGGCCGCTGATCGCGAGGCGATAGCCGTCGATTCCGAAACCGCACAGTGTTGCCACCGCGGCCGACGCGACGAATGAGTGATGACGGAAGGATTCACGCGCATAGATGTTCGACACGTGGACTTCAACCGTCGGGATCTTGACCGCGACCAGGGCGTCGTGGAGCGCGATCGAGGTGTGGGAATAACCGCCCGCGTTGATGATGATGCCGGCGGCTTTCTTCGCGCCAGCTTCATGGACGAAGTCGATCAATTCGCCTTCGCGGTTGGTCTGACGGCAATCGGCGGTCAGGCCATAACGGGCCGCGCTGTCTTGGCAAAGCTTTTCCACATCGGCGAGCGTGTGATGGCCGTACGTCTCCGGCTCGCGTGTGCCGAGCAGATTAAGGTTCGGCCCGTTGAGCACGAAAATCGTCTTTGCCATCCGAAAACCAAATCCAGCAATGTCGGCGAAATGATGCGGCGCGCGCGGCTTCGGCCGGTTTATAGGCAACAAGAGGCCGGGAGGGAAGCCTGAACGGGGGCTCCGTCCCCTGCCAAATGGTTCAGAAACCACCTGAAAAGCCCGATAGAAGGGCTAGAAATCGTTGGTTAACCAATCTTAACGGATGTCGATCGGGGGGGCCGTCCAGCCCTTGGGACCGGGCTGGACGGCTATTCTGTGCTCAGCAGGTCGCCTTGCCGCAGCGGGCTTCGGATATTTTCTTGGACAGACCTTCGACGCCCAGCGCGCCGACCACGACATCCTTGCCGATCACGTAGCTTGGCGTGCCGTTGAGGCCCATGTCCTCGGCGAGCTTGAAGTTCTCGTTGAGGGTCGCGCTGACTTCCGGGCTCACCATGTCTTTTTCCAGCTTCGCCATGTCGGCGCCGGCTTCCTTGGCCGCAGCCATGGCGCGTGCCTTGTCGGCCTGTCCGCGTCCGTTCAGCAGCTTCTGGTGGAAGTCGAGATATTTCTTGCCGGTCGGATCTTGCATCCGGACCGCGACCGCGACCTGGGCGGCTTCCACCGATCCTGGTCCAAGCACCGGAAATTCCTTCAGCACGATGCGCAGCTTCGGGTCGGCCTTCATGAGTTGCATCATGTCGGTCATGGCCTTTTTGCAGTAGCCGCAGTTGTAGTCGAAAAACTCGACGAAATTGACGTCGCCGTTAGGATTGCCAACGACAACGCCGCGCGGCGATTTGAAGATCACGTCCGCGTTCCGCTGGACTGCGGCCCGATGCTTTTCAGATTCCGCCACCGCCTGCCGCTTCTGCAACTCGGCAGACATTTCCTCGAGTATCTCCGGATTTGCGACGAGATAGTCTTTGAGAATTTTCTGGATCTCGCTGCGCTGGCTGTCGTTGAACGTCTGCGCATGCGATGCGACGGGCAGACCCAGCACGAATGCGAAGGCGTAAGGAGCGAGTGAGCGGAACGAAAGCATGAGAATTCCTTCGGGACTGTGTGGACCGGCTTGAGGCCGGAGGGCAGTTCTTTGTCGGCCTAATTCTTTATCGGCTTAGTGTTTACAATATCGTCAGCCTTGACCCATCCGGGGGTGCCGATGGCGAACCGTGTCTTGGCGCGCGAGGCGAGATCCCGCGCTGTCTTCTGGTCCCCGCGTATGAAGGCTGCCTGAGCAGAGGCGAGATCGGCCTCGGCGTAGTCTCCCTTGCGGCCATAGGCCATCGCGAGTTGCGTGTAGCCAAGCGCTGCTTCCGGTTCCCGTGACAGCGCGGCCTTCAGAATCCTGATCGCCTCTTCAGCGTAAGCCTTATTCTCGGACGCCACCAAGGCCTGGCCAAGTAACATCTCGATGAGCGGCGTGTTGTTCGACAGTTGCACGGCTTTGCGGAGTGGTGCGATGGCCTCGACGGGCTTGCCTCCCTCCAGCAGCGCCTGACCCTTCAGCTCATAAAAGTAGGGGTTGTTGGGCTGGACGCGGATCAGGGCCTCGATTAGGGCCTGGGCGTTGCGCAGGTCGCCGTGGCGATAGGCCGCGATGGCGCGGGCATACCGCGCGGGCAAGCTGTCGTTCGATGCCGGATAGCGGCGATAGACGGTGTCCGCGCGCTCCATGAAGCCCGACACCTTGGCGCGCATCATATCGTGACGAAGTTGCAGAGCCGGGTCGTCTTTCTTGTCCCAATACGGGCTGGACTTCGCCAGTTCCTCCAGCGCTCTCACGCGTTCGGCAGGCATCGGATGGGATTGATTGTAAGGGTCCGCACCGGCGGATGCGTAAAGCGATTGTTCCGAGAAGCGCTTGAAGGTTTCGTACATCCCGCGGGCCGATTGGCCGGTGGCATTGAGAAACTTCACGCCGGCCTTGTCCGCGTTCTCTTCCTGCTGCCGCTGGTAGGACAGCATCGTGCGCATGATGGTGGCCTGCGGCGCGGCGACCGCGGCCGCGCCTGCGTTGCCTGCGCCCGCGCGTGCGCCTGCGACCGCGGCGCCTAGGCCAAGCAGCATGGCGATGATCATCTGGGTTTGCGCGCGGGAAATCTGCTCGCGCAATTTCGACAAATGCCCGCCTGCAAGGTGGCCGGTTTCGTGGGCCAGCACGCCGATGATCTGGTTGGGTGTGTCGGATTCGCGCAACGCGCCGTAGTTCACGAAAATGCGGCGTCCGTCGGCGACGAACGCATTGAATGCCGGATCGTTGATGATCACGACCTGGATGTTCTGTTTTTCAAGACCGGCGGCGCGCAGGATCGGCCGGGTGTAGTCGCGCAGGAGTTGCTCGGTTTCGGCGTCGCGCAACAACGGCGGACCGCTGGCGCGCTGCTGCGCGTGTGCTGGCCACGACGAAGCGAGCAGGGCGGTCGCGGTGACGAGCACCGTCGCGCGCCGCGCGAGCAACTTGCCGAACGAGGACGAACGCACCCGCGTGCGCGATTGCCGCACGCCGATATGCGGTGACCGGAATTCGGCCGGTGCGGTCAAGAGGGCATTTGTCATGGCTTGGTCAGCGGCATCGGGCAGGTTGCGACCTTTGCAATGGAGCGGCGGCCTGTAGGGTGCTAAAATCAAGGACTAACAAGCCGCCGAATGCGGCAGGACAACGGCGCGCTGGAGTGCTTTTGCCTGCATGCTGTCGTCGCCAAGGAATACCAGATTTCATGCTCGATATGACGCTCAGAGACAAGGCAAAAGGCCTTTTGACGCCCTCCACGCGAGGCAATGTGCCGCCCTTCATGGTGATGGACGTGATGGCCGCTGCTGCCAGAATCGAGGCCGAGGGTGGTCATGTGATTCACATGGAAGTCGGCCAGCCTGCGGCCCCGGCGCCGCAAACGGCGATCGCGGCGGCTCGCGCTGCGCTGGACATCGGGCAGATCGATTACACCGCTGCCGTCGGCATTCCGTCGCTTCGCCGGCGGATCGCGCAGCACTACCGTGAAACCTATGCGCAGGAAGTGGACCCCGCGCGTATTGTCGTTACCACGGGCTCCTCCGGGGCGTTCGTGCTGGCCTTTCTGTCGGCGTTCGAGCCGGGCGACCGGGTCGCAATCACCTCGCCGGGCTATCCGCCGTATCGTCACATCCTGCGCGCGCTGGGCTGCGAGCCGGTCCTGATCGAAACCACCAGTGCGACACGCCACGCGCTCACCGGTGAAATGCTGCTGGAGGCTCACCGCAAGACGCCGCTGCAGGGTGTGCTGGTCGCCAGCCCCGCCAATCCGACCGGCACAATGATGACACGCGAGGCAATGGCCGATCTGATCGCGGCGGCCGACAGCGCGGGCATCCGGTTCATCTCGGACGAGATTTATCACGGTCTCGATTACGCGTTTCCGGCGGTGACGGCAGCGCAGCTTTCGTCCGATGCGATCATCATCAATTCGTTTTCGAAGTATTTCTGCATGACCGGCTGGCGGGTCGGCTGGATCGTGGTGCCCGAGACGCTGGCGCGCTCGGTCGAGACCCTGCAGCAGAACCTCTCGATCTCGGTCCCGACACTGTCGCAGGTGGCAGCGGAAGCGGCATTCGAGGGGCGCGCCGAAATGGATGTAATCAAGCACGGCTATGAAGAGAACCGCCGTATCCTGATCGACGGTTTGCCGAAAGTCGGTCTGACGGAATTTCTGCCTGCGGATGGAGCTTTCTATCTCTACGCAGACGTCTCGAAGTTCAATTCCGACAGCTACGACTTCGCCAAGACCATGCTGCAGCAGGCGCATGTCGCTGCCACACCGGGCATCGACTTCGATCCGTTCCACGGAAAGTCGTTTGTGCGCTTTTCCTACTCGCGCTCGACGCAGGAGATCGTTGAAGCGGTTGCACGTATCACGCGCTGGCTTGCGAAGGGTTGAACCTCGCCCGGAATGTGATGAAATAAAAAACCGCCCGCTGTGAAGCGGGCGGTTTCATATAAAGACGTTGGCCGGAGGTTACTCTCCGCGGCGCGACCACCAGCCCGCACGGCGCGGCTGGGCCGTGTCGGGGGCGTTCTCAGGCTCCGGCTGAGCCGGTTCGCTCGACGAGGTCGGTGTCTGAACAGGGGTGGGCTCCGGCTTCGGCGTCTCGCCGAAGAAGAAGCTCACCTTCTCGCGCACGGTCGAACGCTTGCGGGGAGCGGAGTCGTTCGCCGCATCCTCGGGCGTCGAGATAGGATGCGAGACTGGCTCCGGCTGAGACGTCACCGGTTCCGGCTGAGAGATGTAAGTGGGCAGTTCCTGACGCGAGGGCTCTGCCGGCGCCGACAGATCGGCGACCGCTTCGGTGGATTCGGATTCCGGCGGAGGTCCGAGGTCGTCGGCGATCGTCGAGACGATGCCTTCCCCGGGCTGTCCGCCTTCGGCTCCACCAAGTTCATTGCCACCGCGACGTCGTCGGCCACCGCGCCGGCCACGGCGGCGCGGACGGCGCTCACCATTCGCAGTCTGGTCCGCGCGGGCTTCGCCGTTCGGTTCATCCTGTTCGTCGTCGCCTTCCTCGGCGTCATCGCCCACAGCGTCGGTGTGCGGCGCAAGGTCGGGAGTGGCACTCTGGTCGGAGGGCACTGCGCCATCGCGGGTCTCACCACGGCCACGCCTGCGGCGACGGCGCTTGCGGCGCGGACCTTCTTCGCCTTCCGCGACAGGTGCGGCATCGGCGGATGTGGCTTCAGTTTCCTCGTCGTCGCCTTCGAACTCGGCTTCCGCCTCGAAGGTCTCATCTTCCTCGTACTCGTAAGTATCCTCGACCGCGGCCGGGAACGCCGCGACCTGCGCCGCGAGGATCGCCTTGGCGGCTTCCAGCGTATGAACAGCTTCGCCGCGATCGATCACGAACGATTGCTGGCCAGTGATGGTTGCATCGGCGATGACGGCAAGCGTCACCTTGAAGCTGTTTTCCAGATCGCGCAGATGGCCGCGCTTGTGGTTCAGGACGTAGAGCGCCACGTCGGTGCGCGTGCGCACCGTGAGATTGTGGGTCGGCCCCTTCATCAGGTTTTCTTCGAGGCCGCGCAGCAACTGCAGCGCGACGGACGACACCGAGCGGACATGTCCGGAGCCGCCGCAATGCGGGCAGGGCTCGGTCGAGCTTTCCAGCACGCTGGCACGGATGCGCTGGCGCGACATTTCGAGCAGGCCGAAGTGCGAGATGCGCCCGACCTGAATGCGTGCACGATCCTGACGCAGGCAGTCGCTCATCTTGCGCTCGACGGCGCGGTTGTTGCGCTTCTCGTCCATGTCGATGAAATCGATCACGATCAGGCCCGCGAGATCGCGGAGCCGGAGTTGTCGCGCGACTTCCTCGGCGGCTTCAAGATTGGTCTTGAGTGCGGTGTCTTCGATGTGGTGCTCGCGGGTGGAGCGGCCCGAGTTGACGTCGATCGAGACCAGCGCCTCGGTCTGGTTGATGACGATGTACCCGCCGGATTTCAGCGTGACCGTCGGAGAGAACATCGCATCGAGCTGACTCTCCACGCCCATGCGTGAGAACAGCGGTTGGCCGTCGCGATACTGTTTCACCGACCGCACGTTGGTCGGCATCAACATTTTCATGAAATCGCGCGCTTCGTTGTAGCCGGACTCGCCGGCGACAAGGACTTCGTCGATTTCCTTGTTGTAGAGGTCGCGCAGCGAGCGCTTGATCAGCGAGCCTTCCTCGTAGACGAGGGTCGGGGCCTGCGACTTCAACGTGGTGTCGCGGACAGTTTCCCACATCCGGATCAGGTATTCGAAATCGCGCTTGATTTCAGGCTTGGTGCGCGATGCGCCGGCCGTGCGCAGGATGATCCCCATGCCTTCCGGCACGTCGAGATCCTGCACCACGTCCTTCAGGCGATTGCGGTCCTGTGCCGAGGTGATCTTGCGGCTGATGCCGCCGCCGCGCGCGGTGTTGGGCATTAGCACGGCGTAGCGGCCGGCGAGCGAGAGATAGGTCGTGAGCGCGGCGCCCTTGTTGCCGCGTTCTTCCTTGACGACCTGAACCAGCATCACCTGGCGGCGTTTGATGACTTCCTGAATCTTGTACTGGCGGCGTGGGCGGAAGGAGCGCTCCGGAACTTCTTCCAGCACGTCATCGCCACCGACCGACTCGACGAGCTCTTCCTCGGCGTCATCCTCGTCGTCTTCGCCGTCGCTGTCGGCGTCATCGGCGTGGCGCTCGTTCTGATGATCGTCTCCACCGGGGGCGACGGAGTCCGCATGAGCATCGTCGGCGTGATGTTCATGCGTGTGGTCGTCGTGGGCGTGATCGTCGTGAGAGTGACCTTCATGCGCATCGTCGCGCGCAGTTTCCGGCGTGTCGCCGCCGGCAAAGGCGGCCGGTGCATCGTGCTCCGCAGGAGGGAACGATTGTTCGGCCGACGCGTGGCCGCTGCGATCATCGCTGGCGTGATCCGGCTGCTCGCCATGAGCGTGCGCGTCATGACCGTGTTCGTCATGATGAGCGTCTGCATGCAGGTGGTCATGGTCGTGGTGCGCATCATCGTGCGGATGATCCGGCGTGTGATCGCCGACCTGCGAGGTATCGGTCAGTTGCTGCGTGTCGTTCTCTGAGCTTGCACCCTCGACGATCTCGCTCTGCACGCGCTCGCCGCTGCCGCGACGCCTTGAGCTGCGATGGCGGGACCGTCGGCGGTTGGACCGGTTTTCGGTTTCTTCTTCGGCTTCGCGATGCGCGCGCTCGTCGGCCTCGATCAGGGCCTGACGGTCGGCGACCGGAATCTGGTAATAGTCGGGGTGGATTTCGCTGAAGGCCAGGAAGCCATGCCGGTTGCCGCCATACTCGATGAAGGCGGCTTGCAGCGACGGTTCGACCCGCGTGACCTTGGCGAGATAGATATTGCCGCGCAGTTGCTTGCGCTGGGCAGACTCGAAATCAAATTCCTCGACGCGATTTCCGCGGACCACAACCACCCGGGTCTCTTCCGGGTGGGTGGCGTCGATCAGCATTTTGTTGGGCATTTTGGAGCTCTTGACGGCGAACGGGACGCGCGGCGGCCAGCGCATGGCGCTTGGCCGGATCACGTAACGGTCCACCTGATTCGGGGGTGAGGGGAAGGCCGAAACGCCGCCCGAGGCACCTTGCCGACTGCAATGTCAGCGAAACGCGGCGCGCACGAGAGTCGCGTCGTATCGATGCTGGCATTGATGGGATTTTGTTACAGATCCCGTTCGGCGATAGAGTCTGGCGCATCAAGCGTCGGCCCGTCTAATTCAATGTGGCGGCAAAGGTGCCGCCGTATCCTGCCGCTGACGAAGCCAACGGGTTGGTTGCTGACGGTGCCAACGCGGCGCGGTTAGCGCGCGCTGGCTCTCGAAGGTCTGCAATCTTGCGACTGCAGTCGCCGGTTATGAAAGTAGCCGCTCGGGCTGGTTACCGCCGTCCGCGTCAGCCGCGCGCTGCGCTGGCTGTGGAGGGTCGGAAGGTACACTAGAACCTCAAGGTGTTGATTTGAGGAACTGGCGCTGCACCGGGAAGCTGAACGCGACACAACCGCAAGTTTAAACCGTCAGCCCCTCCTACATACGTCGAATGGGACTTTCTGGCAAGGGAAGCGTCACAACGCTGCAACACAGCGCCGTAATCGTCCAGGGTGCGGTAAGCCGTCGTTAACTGTGCGGTTCTATTGCGTTATGAGGGCTATCCGGAGGCATCGGATTCATTGACGCGCCGCTCAAATCATCCTGCGTTGAGGGCATTTTGGCCAGTGTGCGCCGCAGCATGGCTGTGCATGCCGATTCCCGCCGCATGGGCCGTCGAATCCCAGTCGCCACAGCCGTCAGTTGCATCGGCCTTTCCAGTCGCCTCGGACGTGCGTGTCGCTGGCGACGCCAAGCAAACCCGCTTCATTCTCGATCTTGATCGCAAGATCGATGTCCGCGCCTTCGTGCTCGGTAACCCTTACCGCGTCGTTGTCGATATTCCGCAGGTCACCTTCAACCTTCCCGCCGGCACCGGAACGACCGGCCGTGGGCTGATCCGCGCTTTCCGCTATGGCCTGGTCATGCCGGGTGGATCACGTCTTGTTTTCGACCTGACGGGTCCGGCAAAAATCGACAAGGCTTTCATCATCGACGCCGCGAACGGCCAGCCGCCGCGGCTGGTGGTCGAACTTGCGGCGGTCGATCGGTCGGCGTTCAAGCCGTCGCATCCCGGCGACGACAAGTTCCAACTGCGTCCGGCGATCGTCGCCGATGCCGCCGGAGCCACGGTTGAGACGACGGCGACTGCTCGAGCGGCAAAAGCAACCGATTCCCGGCCGGTGATCGTGATCGACCCTGGACACGGCGGCGTCGACAACGGAACCCAGGCCGCTTCGGGCGAAAACGAAAAGTCGCTGGTGCTGGATTTTGCCAAGGCGCTGCGGGACCGGATCGAGCAGGGCGGCAAGTTTCGCGTGGTCATGACGCGCGACGACGACACGTTCATCCCGCTCGGCGAACGAGTGAAGATCGCGCGCAGCCACATGGCCGCACTGTTCATCTCCATTCATGCCGACGCGCTGCCCAAACGTGAAGGCGATGCGCAGGGTGCCACCGTCTACACACTATCGGATCGCGCGTCCGACGCGGAAGCGGAAAAGCTCGCGGAAGCCGAGAACAAGGCGGACGCTATTGCAGGCATCAACCTGACCGAAGAGCCGGCGGAAGTCGCCGACATCCTGATCGAATTGACCCAGCGTGAAACCCGAACATTCTCAAGCCGCTTTGCCCACACCCTCGTCAACGAAATGAAGGGCGTTGCCCGGATGCACAAGCGTCCGCTCAAGTCCGCAGGCTTCAAGGTGCTCAAGGCGCATGACGTACCGTCGGTGCTGGTCGAGCTGGGCTATGTTTCCAACAAGGACGACCTTCAGCATCTGGTCTCGGAAAGCTGGCGATCCCGCACGGTCGGTTCCGTGGCCAAGGCGGTCGACGCTTTCCTCGGCAAACGCGTGGTTTCGGCAGGATCCTCAAATTAAGCGGCTTCGATTTGAATTCGCAGGGCAATTGTCGTCAAAGCCCTAGTTTGGCCACAGCGGCGGCTCTATAGAAAATTGGATTGGGACGGATCAGAATCGATCCACGCGCCGGGCGGCGAATGGTATAGTTCGGTTCGGAAACCCGGTTGTGCGCTTCGGGTGATCGCGCCAGACGTTTTAGACGGATACTGACGATGCGCTTGCTGTTGCGATTCATGGGCTTTCTGTTCGCGGCTGGAACGATTGTGTTCCTTGTCGGCGTTGCCGCGGTTGCTGGAGCGATCTGGCATTACTCCAAGGATCTGCCGGACTATTCGCAGCTTCAGGATTACGAACCTGCGGTGATGACGCGCGTTCATGCGTCCGACGGTTCGCTTCTGGCCGAGTACTCCAAGGAGCGGCGGCTGTATCTGCCGATTCAGGCGATCCCGAAGCAGGTGATCAACGCCTTCCTCGCCGCGGAGGACAAGAACTTTTACGAACACGGCGGTATCGACTTCACCGGCATGGCCCGCGCGGCGGTTCTCTATGCGCAGAATTACGGCTCGAATCGCCGTCCGCAGGGTGCGTCCACCATCACCCAGCAGGTCGCGAAGAACTTCCTTCTGACCAACGAAGTGTCGTTCAACCGCAAGATCAAGGAAGCCTTGCTGGCGATGCGCATCGAGCGCACCTACACCAAGGACAAGATCCTCGAGCTTTATCTCAACGAAATCTATCTCGGCCTCAGCGCTTACGGCATTGCGGCGGCGTCACTGGTTTATTTCGACAAGTCGGTGAACGAACTGACCATCGCGGAAGCCGCCTATCTCGCGGCGCTGCCTAAGGCGCCGTCGAGCCTGCATCCGGTCCGCAACCGCGAACGCGCCATCGAGCGCCGCAACTACGTGATCGACCGTCTGGCCGAGAACGGCTGGATCAAGCAGGCCGATGCCGTCGCCGCGCGCAAGGAGCCGATGATCAGCACCAGCCGCTCCAACTCCGGCCATATATTCGCGGGCGAGTATTTCGCCGAGGAGGTTCGTCGCGACGTGTTCGAGCGTTACGGCGAGAAGAAACTGTACGAGGGTGGATTGTCGGTCCGCACCACGCTCGATCCCAAGCTTCAGACCATGGCGCGCAAGGCGATGGTCACGGGCCTCGTCAATTTCGACGAAGCGCAGGGCTGGCGCGGCGCTCCGCATAAGATCGACGTCTCGGGCGACTGGGGCGTGAAACTCGCAGAGATCAAGGCTCTGTCCGATATCGCGCCCTGGCGGCTGGCGGTTGTGCTCGAGACCAGCGATCAATCCGCGCGGATCGGTTTCCAGCCGGGCCGTGAGCTTGGCGGCGCTGTTCTCAAGACCCGCGACACCGGTCTCATTTCGCTCGATGGCGTGAAGTGGGCGAAGGCCGCATCCGGTCCGACCCGCTTCAAGACGCCGACCAACGTGACGCAGGTGTTGGCGCCCGGCGACGTGGTCTACGTCGATCCGTTGCTGGCGAAGGACGGCAGTAAGGTCGAAGGCCAATACCGCCTGCGGCAAGTGCCGGAAGTATCTGGCGCGATGGTTGCGATGGACCCATGGACCGGCCGCGTGCTGGCGATGGTGGGCGGCTTCTCGTTCGATCAGAGCCAGTTCAATCGCGCGACACAGGCCTATCGCCAGCCCGGTTCGTCGTTCAAGCCGATCGTCTACGCGACCGCGCTGGATAACGGCTACACGCCGTCCACGGTGGTGATCGATGCGCCGATCGAAATCGATCAGGGCTCCGGCAACGTCTGGCGTCCGGAAAACTATTCGACCGGCAAGTATTACGGTCCGTCGACGCTACGCACCGGCCTCGAACTGTCGCGTAACACGATGACGGTGCGGCTGGCGCAGGACGTCGGCATGCCGTTGATCACCGAATACGCCAAGCGTTTCGGAATCTATGACGAATTGCCGAACTACCTGTCTTACGCGCTTGGCGCGGGCGAGACGACCGTCATGCGGATGGTCTCGGCCTATTCGATGTTCGCCAACGGTGGCAAGCGCATCAAGCCGACATTGATCGACCGCATTCAGGATCGCTACGGCCACACGATCTACAAGCACGACCAGCGCGAATGCCGTGGGTGCGATGCCGGCGACGGCTGGAAAAACCAGGCAGAGCCGACGCTGGTTGACCGGCGCGAGCAGGTGCTCGATCCGATGACCGCGTATCAGATCACATCCATGATGGAAGGCGTCGTTCAGCGCGGCACGGCCACTGTCGTCCGCGACGTCGGCAAGCCGGTCGCCGGCAAGACGGGTACGACCAACGACGAGAAGGACGTGTGGTTCGTCGGCTTCTCGCCGGATCTCGCCGTCGGCGTTTACATCGGCTACGACAAGCCGCGCAATCTCGGTCGCGGCCAGAGTGGCGGCCACACCGCTGCGCCGATCGTGAGGGATTTCCTCAAGCTGGCACTGGCCGACAAGCCCGCGGTGCCGTTCCGTGTGCCTGCCGGGATCAAGCTCATCCGTGTCGATGCGAAATCCGGCATGCGGGTGGGACCGGGCGAGGGCGGTCGGACGATTCTCGAAGCCTTCAAGCCCGGCACTGCACCGCCAGACAACTATTCGGTTATTGGCGTCGCCGACGCCGACGGACGTTCCGGCGTTTCACCGGACGCCGACCGCGCCATCTTCCGGCCCGGTACGGGCGGTCTCTACTAGTCTGCGCGTATTCCATATCTGATACGTGCAGAGTTGCGCTGGCTCCCGTCAGCCGGTACATCCCTCACATCTTTTGAATCGCGGCCTTGCCGCATCTGGAATTATCATGCGCCCCGAAATCGAACGCCTTGTCGAAGAGATCAAGCAGTCAGTCGGGCTGCTGAGGAGGCATCTTTGACGTCGATGCATCCACGGCGCGTCTCGCCGAACTGAACAAACTCGCCGAAGATCCGAATCTCTGGGATGACCCGCAAAAGGCTCAAAAGCTGATGCAGGAGCGGACCTCGCTTGAGGATCAGCTCGGGGGCATCGGCAAGACAGAGCGCGAACTCGAAGACCAGATCGGCATGATCGAACTCGGCGAAGCCGAGAAGGACGACGCCGTCGTTGCCGAAGCTGAAAATGCGCTCAAGGCCTTGAAGAAGGACGTCGCGCGGCAGGAGCTGGAGGCTCTGCTGTCCGGCGAGGCAGACAGATTCAACACCTACCTCGAAGTTCATGCCGGTGCCGGCGGCACCGAAAGCCAGGACTGGGCGTCTATGCTGCTGCGCATGTATACGCGCTGGGCGGAAAAGCGCGGCTTCAAGGTTGAGTATCTGGAAGAGACGCAGGGCGAAGAAGCCGGCATCAAATCCGCGACTGTCCAGATCAGCGGACACAATGCGTACGGCTGGCTGAAAACCGAAGGCGGCGTGCACCGGCTGGTGCGGATTTCGCCGTTCGACTCCAATGCGCGGCGGCACACCTCGTTTTCGAGCGTGGCGATTTTCCCGGTGGTCGACAATTCGATCAAGATCGACATCGCCGAGTCCGACGTTCGCGTCGACACCATGCGCTCGGGCGGCGCGGGCGGCCAGCACGTCAACAAGACGGAATCCGCGGTGCGGTTGACGCATATTCCGACCGGCGTTGCCGTGGTCTGTCAGGCGGGCCGTTCGCAGCACAAGAACAAGGCGCAGGCCTGGGACATGCTGCGTGCGCGCCTTTACGAGATCGAACTGAAAAAGCGCGAAGAGAAAGCGGCCGCCGATCAGGCCGCCAAGACGGACATCGGCTGGGGCCATCAGATCAGGTCGTATGTGCTGCAGCCCTATCAGATGGTGAAGGATCTGCGCACCGGGGTGCAGACGTCCGATACGCAGGGCGTGCTCGACGGCGACCTTGATGAATTCATGGCGGCAACGCTGGCGCAGAAGGCATTCGGCACGACGCCGGGCGCGATCGACGACGTGGATTAAACGCAGGCCCGGGTTGTCGGTAAGCGGGTGGTTTCACATCGGTCCGCCGCGTATGCCTCTGCACCATGACACAGGTACGGGCCAACTCATCAGCCGTTGAATTGCAGATCGATGCGCGCGACTGGTCGCGGCTGTTTTTCCTGTCGATGCTGTGGGGCGGCACGTTCTTCTTTACCGGCGTCGCGCTGAAGGAATTGCCGCCGCTGACGCTGGTGTTTTTGCGGCTGTCGATTGCGACCCTGATCCTGCTGCCGCTGCTCTGGATCAACGGAATCAGGTTTCCGGTGGGCATCGCGGGCTGGCGGCCTTTTGCGGTCATGGCGCTCATCAACAACGTGATCCCGTTCTCGCTGATCGTTATGGCGCAGACCTACATCCCGAGCGGGACGGCCTCGGTCGTCAACGCAACCACGCCGGTTTTCACGGTTCTAGTCGCAGCGGCTTTCGGCGCGGAGAAACTGATTCTTCGTCGTGTCTTGGGCGTGCTGCTCGGCTTGGTCGGTGTCGTCATCCTGAAGGGCTATGATTTCGATATCATGTCCCGACAGAGCATCGGCATCGGACTTTGCCTTGGGGCGACGCTCTTCTTCGGATTTTCGGCGCTGTGGGCGACGCGCAAGCTGGCCGGCTCGCCGCCTATCGGCACGGCGACGTTTCAATTGATTTCGGCGAGCCTGATGATGCTCGTTCTGGCGAGCATTTTCGATCGTCCGTGGCAATTGCAGATGCCCGGTCTAGGCACCTTATCCGCCATTCTTGGGCTGGCGTCTCTCTCGACGTCGCTAGCCTTCATCATCTTCTTTCAGATTGTCATCCGTTCCGGTGCGAGCAACGTGATGCTGGTGACGCTGCTCGTTCCAGTCAGCGCGATCCTGCTCGGATACTTCTTTCTAGGCGAGCGAATCGACACCCGAGAAATTATCGGCGCGCTCATCATCGGAAGCGCACTGCTGGTGATGGACGGGCGGGTGTTCCGGTTGCTCGGCCGGTCAAGCGTTGCCTGACCGAACCAGCCGTCATCCCTGGCTGAGGCGAATACCGGCGCGCAGGAATTTCTGCGGATCGACGGCGTCGCCGTCAATGCGGGTTTCATAGTGCAGGTGAGGGCCTGTCGAACGGCCCGTAGAGCCGACTGCGCCGATAACCTGGCCGATCTTGATCTGCTCGCCGACCTTAACGCCGATCTCGGACAGATGCCCGTAGCGCGTCGAGAGGCCATTGCCGTGATCAATCTCGATCATGCGGCCGTAGCCGCCTGCCCATCCGGCGTTGACGACCTTGCCGTTCGCCGTGGCGCGGACCGGATCGCCTGTGGACGCGCGGAAATCCAGCCCGCTGTGCATGGCGGGACGGCCGAGGAATGGATCGCTGCGCACGCCGAAGCCGGATGAAAATTCGACATTGCCAATGACCGGCTTGCGATACGGCACCAGCGACAGCGTGCGCGTGAGCTTGTCGACCTGCGCGCGCGTGAGGTGAATCCGATACATCTGCCGCTCGAAGGCTCCGGCATCGGAGGATGGCTTGGTCACCGGTATGAAAGGGCCTCCCATCCCGCCCTTGGGCGTTGCCGCTTCGAGCTGCGCCATATCAAGCCCGAGGTCCGTGATCACGCCGCGCATCCTGCGCATCCGCGATTCGTAACTGTCCTCGACCGAGGCCAAAGCCGCGGTCTGGCGGACTTCGACCTTGTCGAGCGCGGTCTGCAGCTTGACCAGCACGTTGTCGACGCCTTGAGATTGAGCGAATTCGGTGCGCGGCACCGAGGCGGGCGGCGTGCGGGATTCGAGTCGCGCCTCGCGATCCGGCGGCGTGACGAAAATCACTGTGTCGTTGATCGGCGAGGGCTTCGGCATCCCGGCGGGACCGCTCTCACCGGTCGCGCGCGAGGCGGGCTTGATCGAGCCTGTCGCGATCGTGTCGGGCATGGCGTTAAGCGCGGCGGCGCGCTGCTCGAGTTGCGCCTGCCGCCGCATGATCTGATTGAGCTTCTGATCGTATTGCTCCTGATCGAGCAACTGGCGGCTGGTGGTGCGATCAACGCGGGCGCGAAGCTCGGCGATGCGATCCTCGTAGGCGTACTGCATGTCGGCCTGACGAGCGATAAGCCGTGTCAGGACGTCATCGCGAAACGCAAAATAGGTGGCGGTTGCAGCGGACCAAGCGCCCATGACGACGATCGATCCCGCGACGATCCAAAAGACAACCGGTCCGAACCGCACGGCCTTGCCGTGATGGACGAGCGTGTAGCCGTTACGGTCCGGGCGATGATGGCCGTGCGCGGGTCTGCGCTGCGGTGCCTTCGCGTGGGCGGTGTGGTGTTGGGGATGATGGTCAGAATAGTGGCCGGAACGGTTCGACATCAGCACTCCCGCGCCGGCCGGAACGCACTCCGAACAGCTCAATGACGTGAGGCTGATTTGACCCCTTCATGGTTAATTTTCGGAAAACGGCGCCGGTTTTCCGGGCGATTTCCTACGTGACGCGCGCAGCCGCCAGCACCTCGTCGGCGTGGCCATCGACCCGCACGTTGCGCCAGATCCGAGCGATTTTACCGTTGCTGTCCACTAGAACTGTTGTCCGAACAATTCCCATGAATGTCTTGCCATACATCGATTTTTCGCCCCAGACACCGTAGGCCTTGAGCATTCCGAGTTTCTCGTCCGAGACTAGCGGCACGGTCAGTTCGTGCTTGTCGCGAAACTTCTCCTGCGCCGTCACGGCATCAGCGGACACGCCGAGAACGGCGGTCTGCGCCGCCGCGAAGGCGGTTGCGAGGCGGCTGAAGGCGATGGCCTCGAGGGTGCATCCCGGCGTGTCGGCGCGGGGATAGAAGAAGATCACCAGTTTTCGCCCCGCATAGTTCGCGAGTGAGACGAGTTGCCCGCCGTCGCGCGGCAACGAAAAGGCTGGGGCCGGATTGCCCTCGCTCAGGACCGCAATCTTGGGCACGGGTGTGACGGCGGACTCGATGCCGGACCGTTTTGATGTCTTCACCGCCGTCTTTTTGGAGGTAGCGCCCTTCGCTGGCGATCTCTTGGTTTTGGCCTTCTTGGAAGCCTTGCTGGCGGCGGAGGTCCGGGGACTTTTAGCCGCTGCCCGTTTGGCGGTCTTGGCTTTTGCGTCACCGGATTTTCCGGCGGATCGGCCAATGGCTGATTTGGACGATTTCTTACGGGTTTTCTTGGACATACGCCTTCCTTTCGTCGCTTTCAGCAGGGTATTTTGGGATTCGCGAGAGCCGCTGTCAGGCACCAGAAACGTGTTCTTCGACTGGGCAAATCTGACGTCTCCGGGGTATGGTGATCGCCAATATTGACTCCACGACTCTCAGGCCACCGGTCGAACCATTGACGACACCATAAACTAAGACTGGACCATTAGGCTGGCAGCATCGCCTTTGACGAAGTGAATATTCATTCGATGCCCGGCACGACCAGGCTGACCATAGTACCGAGAGGCAATGCCGAGTTCCGAGCCCCAAAAAGCCTTGGCAAAGGCCGTAGACGAGCACCGGCATTGGGATGATTCCGGATGGAATCACCACGACGATGCGGCGTGCGACCGTGCAGTCAGACTTCTGAACCGGCCAAGCATCGGAATTCATCGGGTCACAGACTGGTTTCGCGGAGTGCGCCGCTGGATCAGCGGCAGTCGATGGGTCGGGCGAACCGCTATCGGCCTGCTGTCGCTGGGCGTGGTTTTCGCAGCGGGCTTCGGTGCGCTGTGGCTCAGGCTCGGTGCGGGTCCCGTCAATCTCGACGTCATGACGCCATGGCTGGCATCGGCGATCGAGGAAAATCTTGGACACGATCATACCGTTGAAGTCGGAGGCACGCAGATCGAGCGCGCCGGCCGCGTCAGGATAGCCGTCCGGCTGCGTGACATCGTGGTGCGGGATCATGACCGCAATATCGTCGCCAGCGCGCCGAAGGCGGAAGTGCGGCTCTCGGGCTCGGCGCTGCTCACAGGACATCTCCGTGCTGAAACGCTTCGCCTGGTCGGCGCGGAGCTTGCGGTACGCATCACGCCGGACGGTCGCGTGATTGTCTCTACGGGTCAAAGCAACAGCCCGCTCGCGACGGGAAAGGTTGCGGTCAAGCCCGCGGCGCAAGCCGCCTCGACACCTGCGCCGCTGCCGTTCCAGGCATCGCCGGCTCCGCCGACCGTCTCGGCGACCTCCGCTGCGGCCTCGAATGGTGCCGGGGGCTTGCTCGCTGCACTGGACTGGCTCGACAGCCTTAGTGCCAAAGGTCTCGACGGCCAAAGCCTCAACGAGATCGGGTTGCGCAACGGCGGATTGACGGTCGAGGATCAGCGCAACGGCGGCGTCATTAATTTCACGAATATCAGCCTCAGCCTGCGGCGGCCGCCCGGCGGCGGCGCTGCATTGAGCGTTGGCGAAGAAGGCAAGAATGGCTGGGAACTGAAGGTCGCCGTGGGCGCGCCGTCGAACGGCGTCCGGTCGATCGACATTAGCGCCAACAAGGTTCCAACCAACAACCTGCTGCTCGCCGCCCGCTTGAAGGATTTCACTTATGCGGCGGACATGCCGCTCAGCGGCGAATTCAAGGGCGAGATCGGCCGCGATGGACTGCCAACATATTTCCGGGGCGAGATTGTCGCGGGCAAGGGCACTATCGTCGACCTGAACGTGCCGGACTATCCGATGGTGATCGACCACGCCGACGCACGCGTCGAGTGGGATGCCGGCCGCCGCGTCATGGTCGCACCGTTTCACATCTACGCAGGCGCCAACCGCATCACGATGCTCGCGCATCTCGAGCCGCCCAACGACACCATCCCGAACTGGCAGCTCGGTCTCAGTGGCGGAACGATCTTGCTGGCGGGAGAGAACGGCGAAAGCCCGTCGATCTTCAACCGCATCGCGATCCGTCTGCGGTTCGACACCGAAAACCGCCGCGTGCTGATGACCCAGTGCGACATCAGCAACGGCGAGATCGGAATCGCCGGTTCCGGAAGCATCGACTATTCCGGCGAGGCGCGGTTGACGCTCGGAATGGCGGCGACGCCGATGCCCGTCTCGGTGTTGAAGCGCATCTGGCCGGTTCTTGTCGTGCCTGAAGTGCGGGAATGGCTGAATGAACGTGTCGATCGCGGAACGGTCCAGCGGCTCGATATCGCGGTAAATGCGCCCCTTCATACACTCGTGCGTGGCGGTCCGCCGATTCCGGACGACGGCCTGTCGGTGAATTTCGCCGCGAGCGGCCTGACGATCCGTCCCGTCGACGACATGCCGTCGGTCCGCGATGCGGACATGAAGGGACGCGTCAGCGGCCGGACCGTCAATGTCACGGTGGGCCAGGGTGCGGTGGACACGCCGGCAGGGCGGCGGCTCAACATTTCGGATCTGCTGTTTGAGGTGCCCGATCTCGCGCCCAAGCCGGCGCCCACGCGTGTGCGCTTTCGTCTCGACGGCCCGGTGCCTGCGGCGGCGGAAATCCTGCAATCGGAGCGGCTGCGCGACGTCGGAGACACGACCATCGACCCCAATTCGAGCAAGGGCACGATCTCGGCAATCGTGACGCTCGCGATGCCGCTGAAGAACGCGCTGACGAAAGCCGACACGACCTATTCGATCAATCTCGATCTGGGTGCGCTGGCCGTAGACAAGCTCGCCATGAATCAAAAACTCGAAGCGAACTCGCTCAAGGTCGTGGCTGACAATCAGGGCTATCGCGTGAAGGGCGACGTCAAGATCGGCGGTCAGCCCGCCGCGCTGGATTATCGCAAGAACAACGAAGGCGATGCCGACGTGCGGGTCGCCGCCATCCTCGACGATGCCGCCCGCGCGCGTCTTGGCGTTGACCTCGGATCAGGCGTCAGCGGCAACATTCCCGTCAAGCTGACCGGAAAGATCGCCGGCGGCGACGGCGACAATCGCTTCGGTGTCGAGGCCGATCTGACCGCTGCTCGTATCGACAACGTGTTGCCCGGCTGGACCAAGGTTGCGGGCAAATCCACGAAGATCACATTCAACGTCGTGCAGAAACCTCAGGGCACGCGTTTCGAGGACATTGTCATCGAGGGCAACGGGACCTCGATCAAGGGTACGCTTGAAGTCGATGACAAGAACGATCTGGTAAGCGTGTCGTTTCCGACGTTCGCCCCGTCGGAAGGTGACAAGGCAAACCTGAAGGCTGAGCGTGCTCCGGACGGGACGCTCAAGGTCACGATGCGCGGCGACGTGTTCGACGGTCGCGGCTTCATTAAAAGCGCGATGTCGGGCAGGGATCAGACCACAAAGGAAAAGTCGAAGAGCTTCGACATCGATATCGACGCGAAGCTCGGCGCGCTTGCGGGCTATTATGGCGAAGCCATTCGCAGTGTCGATCTGAAGCTATCCCGTCGAAATGGAGCGATCAGATCGTTCTCGCTCACGGGCAAGCTGGGACGCGACACGGCCTTGATCGGCGATCTGCGCGGACGCGCGCAGGGACGCGATGTGATGTATCTCGAAACAAACGACGCCGGTGCGTTCTTCCGGTTCAGCGACACCTACGCCAAGATGAACGGCGGCAAGATGTGGCTCGCAGTCGATCCGCCGACGGCGGAGTCCTCGCCGCAGGAAGGATTGCTGAATGTCCGCGATTTCACCATCAAGGGCGAAGCGGCGCTTGATAGAGCGGTCGCCAATGCGCCCGGCGCTAACTCACAGGGCGTTGGTTTCTCGGGCATGCGCGCAGAGTTTACCCGGCAGAGCGGCCAGTTGCGGGTCAAGGACGGCATTCTTCGCGGTCCGACAATCGGCGCGACCATCGAAGGGATCATCGATTACCCCGTCAATCAGGTGAAGATGAGCGGCACGTTCGTTCCGCTGTTCGGCCTGAACAACATGTTCGGGCAGATTCCGATTGTCGGTTTGTTTTTGGGCGGCGGCAGCAACGAAGGCTTGATCGGAATTACCTACGAAGTCGTCGGCACGCCCGGCGCGCCGGTTCTACGGGTCAATCCGATTTCAGCGATGGCGCCCGGCGTATTCCGCAAGATATTCGATTTCAATACCGGCAAGCAAAACGTTCCCGCCGATTTTGCCACGCCCAACAATTGATGGCCGACTTTCGCCAAAGGTCAGACATTCCGTTTTGTCGGCCATGTCGTGAAGCCGGGACGCACGCTTGTCGTCTCGGAAGGTCATGCCTATGCCAACATGACGGTCGCGAGAAGCTGATCGCCACCATGTCGGCAACCATGATGACGATGGTTAGCCGAGGCTAGGGTCGAGCGGCGATTACACCGGTTTCAGCAACACGTGCTTCTTGCGGCCCATCGACAGCTTCACTACGCCTTCCGGCGTGAGATCCTTCGGCGTCAGAACCATCTTTTCGTCGGTGACCGGAACGTCATTGACGCGCAGCCCGCCGCCCTTGATCTGACGCCGCGCCTCGCCATTCGATGCAACGAGACCTGCCCTGACGAACAGTCCCAGGACGGACGCGCCAGCATCGAGTTCGGCGCGGGGGATTTCCAGCGTCGGCAGATCGTTGGCGATAGCACCTTCCTCAAAAGTCTTCCGCGCGGTCTCGGAAGCTGCCTCGGCCGCCTCGCGGCCGCGAATAAGCGCCGTCGCTTCTGTGGCGAGCACTTTCTTCGCCTCGTTGACGTCCTGACCCTTGAGCGCGGCGAGCTTCGCGATCTCGTCGAGCGGCAGCAGCGTAAAGAGCTTCAGGAAACGCTCGACGTCGCCGTCTTCCGTATTGCGCCAGAACTGCCAGTAGTCGTAGTGGCTGAGCAAGTCGGCGTTGAGCCATACCGCGCCCGCTGCGGTCTTCCCCATCTTCGCGCCGGATGACGTCGTCAGAAGAGGGCACGTCAGCGCGTACAGTTGATGCGTCCCCATGCGACGGCCGAGATCGATGCCGGTGACGATGTTGCCCCATTGGTCCGAGCCGCCCATCTGGAGGTTGCATCCGTAGCGTCGGGACAATTCGACGTAATCGTACGATTGCAGGATCATGTAATTGAATTCGATGAACGAAAGCTCCTGCTCGCGCTCAAGGCGCATTCTCACCGAGTCCATGGTCAGCATGCGGTTGATCGAGAAATGCCTTCCGATGTCACGAAGCATCTCGATGTAATTGAGGGCGGTCAGCCATTCGGCATTGTCGGCCATCACTGCGTCGCTCTTGCCGGAACCAAAGCGAATGAGTTTCGTAAAGGTTCCCTTGATCGATTCCTTGTTGGCGTCGATCTGATCGTACGTCAGGAGCTTGCGCGTCTCGTCCCGGCCTGACGGGTCGCCGACCCGGGTGGTGCCGCCACCCATCAGCACGACAGGCTTGTTGCCGGTCTGTTGAAGCCAGTGCAGCATCATGATCGAGAGCAGGTGGCCGACATGCAGCGAGGACGCGGTGCAGTCATATCCGATATAGGCTTTCACCTCGCCCTTGGCGGCCAGTGCATCGAGGCCGGCGGCATCCGACATCTGGTGGATGAACCCGCGGCTTTGCAGGGTTTTGAGGAAATCGGATTGATAGGCGCTCATGAAGGCACTCTTTAACGATTTGGCTATTTAGCGTTGTATTTGGGCCTGTGGTGTAACAGGTCCGGCGTCGGATTCAACCGAGGAGAGGCCCTTGATGAAGGCGATCGGACTGATGAGCGGCACGTCGCTTGATGGCGTGGATGTGGCGCTGATCGAGACGGACGGCGAGGGCATCGGTGCGTTTGGGCCGGCAGGCTACCGCGCCTATTCCGACAGCGAGCGTAATCTGTTGCGCAAGGCGCTTGCCGACGCGGTGTCCATAACGGCCCGTGATGCGCGCCCCGGCGCTCTCGCCGCCGGCGAACAATTGGTAATGCACGCGCACGCCGAGGCGGTCGAGAGTTTCCTGAAAGCAAACAGCCTCTCGCGCGAGGCCATCGATATTGTCGGCTTTCACGGGCAGACGGTGCTGCATCGCCCCGATCAGAGATTGACCGTGCAGATCGGTGACGGCGCGGCGCTGGCGGCGAAACTCGGCTTGCCGGTGGTGTTCGATCTGCGTGCGGCGGACGTGGCGATGGGTGGCCAAGGCGCCCCATTGGTTCCGATCTATCATCGTGCGCTGGTGCGAATGCTGGAACGCGGCGGTCCAACGGTCGTGGTGAATATCGGCGGTGTGGCCAACATCACCTACATCGATGGTGATACGCTGATAGCCTGCGACACCGGGCCCGGTAATGCATTGCTCGACGATTTCATGCTGCGCCGGACAGGCGAGGCGGTTGATCGCGACGGACGCACTGCAGCCAAGGGGCGCGCCGATGTGGCGTGGATCGCGCAGGCATTGAACCGTCCATTCTTCGCCAAACCGCCGCCGAAGTCGCTCGACCGAAACGATTTCGCGACGCTGACCGCCGATGGCATGAGCACGGAAGACGGCGCTGCGACGCTGACGGCCTTTACTGCGGCTTCGATCGCGATGATCGCGCCGATGTTGCCGAACCTGCCCACCCACTGGATTGTGGTTGGAGGCGGCGCGAGCAATCCGACGCTCATGCGAATGCTTGGCGAGCGCCTGGCGCCAGCCGCAGTCACGCGCGGCAGCGATCTCGGATGGTCCGGCGACGCCATCGAAGCGCAGGCTTTCGCCTATATGGCCGTTCGGAGCCTCAAGGGTTTGCCGCTGACGTTTCCGGGAACGACCGGTGTGCCCGCGCCGCTGACCGGGGGTGTCCTCGCGAAACCGTGATTACATGCATTTGCATCTATCTTGACGGCGGCGGTTCGCGCCGCCTATAAAGATGCAAGTGCATTAATCGAGATTCCCATGCAGATCGCAGAGGCCATGTTTTTGGCTACCCAGCTGTTTTTGAGCGCGCGCGGCGCCGTTCGCGTGACGCGTTGCCGTGTGTCGAAAGCGATCCGCGACGTTCGCAGTTCCGGAGACGACCAATGACCGAGAAGCTCAAACTCATCAGTCACAAACTGTGCCCCTATGTTCAGCGCGCCGTGATTGCTCTGAAAGAGAAAGGCGTGCCGTTCGAACGAATCGATATCGATCTGGATAACAAGCCCGACTGGTTTCTGAAAATTTCCCCGCTCGGCAAGGTGCCGGTGCTGCAAGTCGGCGACAAGGCTGTCTTCGAATCGGCGGTCATTCTTGAATACCTCGAAGAGACCCTTACCAATCCGCTGCATCCGAAAGATCCGCTGACCCGCGCCGAGCATCGCGCGTGGATGGAATTCGGCTCGGCCGTGCTGGGCGACGTCTGGGGATTGGAGACGGTGACCGACGAAGCCGCGTTCAACGTGAAGGTGAAGCAGGCGACGGACAAGTTTGCGCGGCTGGAGTCGCGGCTTGTTGCAGGGCCATGGTTCGACGGCGACACGTTCTCGCTGGTCGATGCGGTGTTCGCGCCCGTGTTCCGTTACTTCGATACGATCGATGCGATCGGAGATTTCGGCATTCTCGCCGACAAGCCGAAGATCGCGCGCTGGCGCAAGAGCCTGCGCGAGCGGGCGTCAGTCCGCGATGCGGTGAGCGCCGAATACCCGGCGTTGCTGACTGCGTTCATGAAGAAGCACAAGTCGTACCTTTCCCAGCTGGATCAGCGCGCCGCTGCTTAAGGGCGCTAGTCCAGTTACAAGAATGGCGCGGAATGATCCCTCATCCGCGCCATTTTGTTTTGAAATGCGATTGTCGTCAGCGGACGTTGGCGAGCCGCATGTCGAGATAGGACGTCACCGATTCCATCAGCGGCTCCATCTTGTCGACGAAGAAGTGGTTGGCGCCCGGAATGACCTGCTGATCGATCACGATGCCCTTCTGGGTCTTGAGCTTCTCCACCAGCGTCGTGACGTCCTTCGCCGGCGCCACGATGTCCTTGTCGCCATGAACGATCAGGCCGGACGATGGGCAGGGTGCAAGGAACGAGAAGTCGTAACGGTTCGGCTCAGGCGCGATCGAGATGAAGCCTTCGACCTCGGGACGCCGCATCAGAAGCTGCATGCCGATCCATGCGCCGAACGAAAAGCCCGCGACCCAGCAGGCGCGCGCTTCGGGATTGATGGTCTGTGCCCAGTCGAGCGCCGACGCGGCATCCGACAATTCGCCGGTGCCGTGGTCGAACTGGCCCTGACTGCGGCCGACGCCGCGGAAGTTGAAGCGCAGCACCGAGAAGCCGCGCGCCACGAAGGCGTAATAGACCTGATACACGATCGGGTGATTCATGTTGCCCTGGAACTGCGGGTGCGGATGCAGCACCATCGCGATGGGCGCGTTCTTTTGCTTCGCCGGGTGATAGCGGCCTTCAAGACGGCCGGCAGGGCCGGTGAAAATAACCTCAGGCATCAAAGTTCCTTTGAAGCATCGTTGTACGGGCCGGCTGGCCGATGCAAACGGGATATGTCTCGCGGTTTGTCATACGCGCGGCATGGCGCGGTGAACGGGTGCCGCGTTCTAGCATGGGGCAAGGGGCAAAAAGCAAGCATATTGAGCCAGCGCGGCTCCCGTGTTCGGCCCGAATTGCTGCTTATTTTCATGCAATTGTGAGCTAAACCCACGCGGTCCCACGCTTGGGATTACGCTGGATCATCGGACATCATGGGTAAGCGGGTCTATCTCGACTGGAATGCGACAACGCCGCTGCGACCGGAAGCCCGCGCCGCGATGGCCGCCGCGTTCGACGTCAGCGGCAATCCGTCGTCGGTCCACAGCGAAGGCCGTGCAGCCCGCAAGCTGGTGGAGGACGCGCGCGCCGCAATCGCCGCTGCTGTCGGCGGCGATGTGCGCAACGTCGTCTTCACCTCGGGCGGAACGGAAGCCAATGCACTGGCGCTGAGTCCCGGTTTGCGCCGGGGCGGCGGAGACGCCGCGCAGCGACTGATCGTCTCGGCCATCGAGCATCCCTCGGTCCTTGCGGGCGGACGATTCGGCCAGGCATCGATCGAACTCGCGCCGGTACTGGCCTCGGGCGTCATCGACCTCGATGGTCTGAGGAGCCTGCTGGCCGGCCAGCCCCCGGCGCTGGTCTCGGTCATGCTGGCCAACAACGAGACCGGGGCGATTCAGCCGATTGCCGAGGTTGCCGCTCTCGTCCACGAGGCCGGCGGAATCCTGCATGTTGATGCGGTGCAGGCGTTGTCGAAAATACCAATTAATATCAAAGCGCTGGGAGCCGATATTCTCACGGTTTCTGGGCACAAGGTCGGCGGCCCCAAGGGGGTCGGCGCAGTGGTCGTGGCCGAGGGTCTGTTCGGCCTGCAAGCACAGGTGCGTGGCGGCGGGCAGGAACAGGGTCGCCGAGCGGGAACCGAGAATGTCACCGGGATCGCCGGGTTTGGAGCGGCCGTGACGGCGGCGATGGCATCCGCCGACGCCAATGCGGCTCGGATGAAGGCGCTTCAGGCGCGGCTTGAGGCGGGTCTGAGGGCGCATCCGGGAACCGTGATTTTCTCGGATGCCGTTCCGAGACTGCCGAACACCACGCTGGTATCCGCGCCCGGCATGAAGGCGGAAACCGCTGTCATTGGCTTCGATCTCGAAGGCGTCGCCGTCTCATCTGGATCGGCCTGTTCCTCAGGTAAGGTGCAGCCGTCCCACGTATTGCAGGCGATGCGGGCCGATCCGGCTCTGGTCAACGGAGCTATTCGCCTCAGTCTGGGCTGGAACACCTCCGAAGCGGACGTCGATTGGTGCCTTGAGGCTTGGATAAAGCTCTCAGGTGTATTAGGTAAGGCTCATGCAATCGGGCTTGAACGGTTCTAACCTTCACGCATTGCGTGCATTCCAGTCCGATACAACTTACGCGGTTCCACCGCGGTCCTTGAAACCGCGAGCGGAGGATTTAAATGGCGGCCGTACAAGAGACGGTCGATCGGGTTCGCCAGATCGACGTCGATCAATACCGTTATGGATTCGAGACCATCATCGAATCCGAGAAGGCTCCAAAGGGTCTTTCGGAAGACACTGTCCGATTCATCTCAGCGAAGAAGAACGAGCCGGAGTGGATGCTTGAGTGGCGTCTCGAGGCTTATCGCCGCTGGCTGACCATGGAAGAGCCGACCTGGGCGCGCGTCGATTATCCGAAGATCGATTATCAGGATCTCTATTACTACTCCGCGCCGAAGAAGAAGGAGTTGGCTTCGCTCGACGAAGTCGATCCTGAAATTCTCAAGACGTACGAGAAGCTCGGTATTCCGCTGCGCGAGCAGGAAATGCTCGCCGGCGTTGTGCGCCGGGACGCCGATGGCAACGAACTGGCCGAACGCCGCGTCGCCGTCGATGCCGTGTTCGACTCGGTGTCGGTAGCGACCACGTTCCAGGCCGAGCTGAAGGCAGCCGGCGTGATCTTCATGCCGATCTCGGAAGCGATCCGCGAGCATCCCGATCTCGTGAAGAAATATCTCGGCACCGTGGTGCCGACTTCCGACAACTATTTTGCGACGCTGAACTCGGCTGTGTTCTCGGACGGCTCATTCGTCTACGTGCCGCCGGGCGTGAAGTGCCCGATGGAGTTGTCGACCTACTTCCGTATCAACGAGCGCAACACCGGCCAGTTCGAGCGCACGCTGATCATCGCCGACAAGGGCGCTTACGTCTCTTATCTCGAAGGTTGCACCGCGCCTCAGCGCGACGAAAACCAGTTGCACGCCGCCGTGGTCGAACTCGTCACCCATGACGATGCCGAGATCAAATACTCGACGGTGCAGAACTGGTATCCGGGCAACTCGGAAGGCAAGGGCGGCATCTACAACTTCGTCACCAAGCGTGGTGACTGCCGCGGCAAGAATTCCAAGATTTCGTGGACGCAGGTGGAGACCGGCTCGGCGATAACCTGGAAATATCCGAGCTGCATCCTGCGCGGCGACAATTCGCGTGGCGAGTTCTACTCGATCGCTATTTCGAACGGTTACCAGCAGGTCGATTCCGGCACCAAGATGATTCATCTGGGCAAGAACACGACCAGCCGCATCATCTCGAAGGGTATCGCCGCGGGCGTCTCGCAGAATACCTATCGCGGCCTTGTCACCGCTCACAAGAAGGCAACGAACGCGCGCAACTTCACCGCGTGCGATTCGCTGCTGATCGGCGACAAGTGCGGCGCGCATACCGTGCCGTATATCGAAGCCAAGAACTCATCGACGTTGTTCGAACACGAAGCGACCACGTCGAAGATTTCCGAAGACATGCTGTTCTATTGCGTGCAGCGCGGACTTTCGCAGGAAGAGGCCGTGGCGCTCGTCGTCAATGGTTTCGTCAAGGACGTGTTGCAGCAATTGCCGATGGAGTTTGCGGTCGAGGCGCAGAAGTTGATCTCGATCTCGCTGGAAGGAAGTGTTGGATGACCGCGTTGCTTGAAGTCAAAGGCCTCAAGGTTCAGGTGGAAGATAACGAGATTCTGCATGGTCTCGATCTCACCGTGAATCAAGGTGAAGTTCACGCCATCATGGGGCCGAACGGCTCCGGCAAGTCGACGCTTTCGCATGTCATCGCCGGTAAGCCGGGCTATGATGTGACCGCCGGCGAAATCCTGTTCCGTGGCGAAGACCTGCTTGAGATGGCGCCGGACGTGCGCGCCGCCAAGGGCGTGTTTCTCGCGTTCCAGTATCCGGTGGAAATTCCCGGCGTCACCACGATGAATTTCCTGCGCACCGCGCTGAACGCGCAGCGCAAGGCGCGCGGCGAGCCGGAATTTCTGGTGCCGGACTTTTTGAAGAAGGTGCGCTCTGTCGCTGAATCGCTCAACATCCCGATGGACATGCTGAAGCGCGGCGTCAACGTCGGGTTCTCCGGCGGAGAAAAGAAGCGCAACGAAGTGCTGCAGATGGCGCTGTTCCAGCCGAGCCTGTGCATCCTCGACGAAATGGATTCAGGGCTGGACATCGACGCGCTGCGTGTCGCGGCTGACGGCGTCAACGCGTTGCGCTCGAAGGAGCGCGCGATGGTGGTCATCACCCACTATCAGCGCCTGCTGAACTACATCGTGCCGGACTTCGTCCACGTCATGTCCAAGGGGCGCGTCGTGAAGAGCGGCGGCAAGGAACTGGCGCTGGAGCTGGAGAAGTCCGGTTACGCGCAGTTCGAAGACAAGGCAGCGTAATCCATTATGAACGTCGCATTGGTCAAACCCACCACGGAGCATGCGCCCGGCGAACTGTTCGCCGCGGCCCGCAGCCGCTTGCCCGGAACCGGCGCCGTTGCAGACGTACGGCAGAAGGCGTTCGACAACTTCGCCCGTCTTGGCCTGCCGCACCGGCGTATCGAGGAATGGAAATACACCGATCTGCGCGCATTGCTGCGTGAGGTTGCGCCGCTGGCCCCTGCGCCGGATCAGGCGGCGCTTGTGCGCGCCTCGAAGGCTGTGAAGTCGCTCGGCATCGACGGCACGCAGAAGCTTGTTCTGGTCGATGGCGTGTTTGCGCCACAACTGTCGGACACGGCGTCGCTCGAAGCCGGCGTCCAGGTCCGCGTCCTGCGCGAGATTCTCGAGGATACCAACAACAAGGCGCGCGCGGATCTGTTGCTGACCAATGTCGCGTCGGATGCGATGATTTCGCTGAACGCCGCGCTCGCGACGGACGGCGTTGTGATCGACGTGGCCGAAGGTATTGCGCTGGCAAAGCCGATCCATGTCGTTCACGTGGCCACGAATTCCGGAACGTCGCTTGTTACGCGCTCGTTCCTCAAGGTTGAGAAGAACGCGCGCGTCAGCTTCATCGAGAGCTTCGTAGCCGCTGAAGGCGCGAAAGCCTATCAGACCCACGACTCCGTTGTGATCTGGGTCGGCGACGGCGCGGAGCTTCAGCATGTTCGCCTGATGGAGGATGCGCTCGACGCGGCCAACATCACGACCGGTGTCTTCACGATCGGCGCGAAGGCTAAGCTCAATTCATTCAATCTGACCAACGGCGGCAATGTCAGCCGCTATCAGGGCTTCATCACGTTCGCGGGCGAGGGCAGTGAACTTGCCACCAATGGCGTCAACCTGCTCGGCAGCCGCCGTCACGGCGACACCACGCTGGTGGTCGATCATGCCGTGCCGCATTGCTCCAGCCGCGAGGTATTCCGCGCGGTGCTGGACGATCGCGCGCACTCTGTGTTTCAGGGCCGCATCATCGTGCGTCCGGACGCGCAGAAGACCGACGGCAAGATGATGACCCGCGCGCTGCTGCTGTCCGACGAAGCCGAAGCGGACAACAAGCCCGAGCTCGAGATTTTCGCGGACGATGTGACCTGCGGTCACGGCGCGACCACGGGCGCGCTCGATGAAAGCCTGCTGTTTTATCTGCGCGCGCGCGGTCTGCCCGAGAAGGAAGCGCAGTCGCTGCTGATTGCAGCCTTTGTCGGTGAAGCAATCGAATCGATCGCCGACGACAACCTTCGCGATTTCGCAGTCGCGGCCGCCGAGCGATGGCTGGCGACGCGAGGCTGATCATGCATCCCGCAGTCGCCAATGGCTCATATGATGTGGAGCGTGTTCGCCAGGACTTCCCGGCGCTCGCGCTAAAGGTCTACGGCAAGCCGCTCGTCTATCTCGACAACGCGGCATCCGCGCAGAAGCCGACCGCCGTGCTCGACCGCATGACGGAAGCCTACAAGTCCGAATACGCCAATGTGCATCGCGGCCTGCATTACCTCGCCAACGCGGCGACGGATGCCTATGAAGGCGGGCGCACCAAGGTTGCGCAGTTCCTCAATGCGAGGCGCAACGAAGAGATCATCTTCACGCGCAACGCCACCGAGGCGATCAACCTCGTGGCGTCGTCATGGGGCGAACCCAACATCAAGGCCGGCGACGAAATCGTGCTCTCGATCATGGAGCATCACTCGAACATCGTGCCGTGGCATTTCCTGCGCGAGCGCTACGGCGCAGTGATCAAATGGGCGCCGGTCGACGACGAAGGCAACTTCCTGATCGACGAATTCGAGAAGCTGCTGACGGCGAAGACCAAGCTTGTCGCCATCACGCAGATGTCCAACGCGCTCGGCACGCTCGTGCCGGTCAAGGACGTCGTGAAGCTCGCCCATGCACGCGGCATTCCGGTGCTGGTGGACGGCAGCCAGGCGGCCGTGCACCTGGCCGTCGATGTGCAGGACATCGATTGCGATTTCTACGTCTTCACCGGTCACAAGCTGTACGGCCCGACCGGCATCGGCGTGTTGTACGCCAAGTACGATCATCTGGTTGCGATGCGCCCCTACAACGGCGGCGGCGAAATGATCCGCGAGGTCGCGAAGGACTGGGTGACCTACGGCGAACCTCCGCACAAGTTCGAGGCCGGCACGCCGGCCATTGTCGAGTCGATCGGGCTCGGTGCCGCGATCGATTATGTGAATTCCATCGGCAAGGAACGTATCGCCGCGCACGAGCACGATCTTTTGACCTACGCGACCGACCGGCTGCGCGAGATCAATTCTGTGCGGATCATCGGCACTGCCAAGGGAAAGGGACCGGTCATCTCTTTCGAAATGAAAGGCGCGCACCCACATGATGTGGCGACGGTGATCGACCGGGGCGGCATTGCCGTGCGGGCGGGCACCCATTGCGTCATGCCGCTTCTGGAGCGATTCAACGTAACGGCGACGTGCCGTGCCTCATTCGGCATGTATAATACGCGCGCTGAGGTCGATCAGCTGGCGCAGGCGCTCATCAAGGCGCGGGAGCTATTTTCATGAACGACACCATTCAGACGGCTGAACCGGCTGCCTTGAAATTCGATACCCAGTCGGCGCTTCCTCCGGAGGAAACCGAACGGCTCGGAACCGACATCGTGGCCGCGCTAAAGACCGTGTTCGACCCGGAAATCCCGGCCGACATCTACGAGCTCGGCCTGATCTACAAGGTCGACATCAAGGACGACCGCTCGGTGGACGTGCAGATGACGTTGACCACGCCGAACTGCCCGGCCGCAGGCGAACTGCCGACCATGGTGGAGAATGCCGTGGCGAGCGTCGCTGGCGTCGGTCCGGTCAGTGTCAATGTGGTCTGGGAGCCGACCTGGACCCCTGACCGGATGTCGGATGAGGCGCGTCTCGTCCTCAACATGTGGTGATTTGAAGATCGTTATCGACTCGGCATGTAATCTGGATTGAAGGCGGCATTGAATCGCCGCGGGAAATGACCAAATGACTGCTATGACGCCAAACGCTCCGACACCTGCCGCCAAGCCGGCCGTTCGTCCCCGTCCGCAGGTCATGCGCCTGACGGACGCTGCGGCGTCGCGGGTGAAGGAGTTGTCCGAGCGCGCAGACTCCGAAATCGTCGGTCTTCGCGTCGGGATCAAGAACGGCGGCTGTGCCGGTCAATCTTACACCGTGGAATATGCCCACGAGGTCCGTCCGACCGACGAAGTGGTCGAGGACAAGGGCGTGAAGGTGCTGGTCGATCCGAAGGCTGTGCTGTTCCTGCTCGGCACCGAGATGGACTACAAGGCTGACAAGATGCAGGCGCAGTTCATCTTCAATAATCCAAATCAGATCAGCGCGTGCGGCTGCGGAGAGTCGGTTCAGCTCACGCCCGCCAAAATCGGCGGCTGACCGGTTCAGTCTGGCTCTTTAGTTCGCGTATTCTGATCGCAAAACCGGTTCCCATCCTCGGGTCGCGCCCGAGGACATGCTTTTGCGGAATACGCGAATGGACCGCGACTATCTCATCGACCTTTTCTCAGAATTTGGCCCCGTCGTTCTGCGCCGGATGTTCAGCGGCTACGGCATCGTCGCCGATGGCGTGAACTTCGCCATGGCGCTGCGCGCGGGTGTCATCTTCCGGGTCGATGAGATCACGATCCCTCGCTATGAAGCCGAGGGTGCAAAGCCATTTCAGTACGACACCAGAAACAAGACGGTCGTTGTGAAGTCCTATCGGCACCTGCCGGAACGGCTCTACGACGATCCGGAGGAACTGGCGGTCTGGGCCCGCGAGGCGGTGGGCGCGGCGAAGCGCGCCGCCGCCAAAAAGCCGGCCAGAAAACGGGCAGGCAAGCGCGACGCAGCCGAGACCAAATCTGGCGTAGCTAAACCTAAACTCGCCAAATCGAAGACGGTGAAAGCGGGCCGGACCGCTCAAAAGAAAACGGCCCCGAAAGTCCGGAGCCGCAAGAAGACCACGCGGAAGGTGAAGCGTCAGGCGACCTGAATGCGGTCGACCGGCGAGAATTCCGGATCGGCTTCACAAATGACACGGTTGCGGCCGTTGCGTTTCGCGGCATAAAGGCAGGCGTCCGCACGCTCGATCAGGCTGTCGCGGTCGTCTCCGGGCTGGAGCATCGACACGCCGACGGAAATGGTGACGCGGCCGAGAATTTCGCCCGTCGATTTCTTCTTTAGTTGCTTCGACATCACGGCCCGGCGGATGTTGTCGGCCACCGTCAGCGCCTGTCGGAGCGCCGTGTTCGGCAGCACCACGGCGAATTCCTCGCCGCCGTAACGCGCGGTGATGTCCTGGCCCTTGATCGTCTGCTTCAGCGACATCGCCACAAGGCGAAGCACCTGGTCGCCGGTGAGATGACCGTAGTTGTCGTTGAACGACTTGAAGTGATCGATATCGAGCATCAGCAAGGTCATAGGCTCGCCGGTCTCGGTGGCATGGGCGACAGCAGCGTCGATGGCGCGATCGAAAAACTTGCGATTGCCGAGCGAGGTGAGGGGATCGGTCAGGCTCTCGTTGCGGATCGTCTCGAGGCTTTGCTGGAGGCTGCTGATCTGCTGCTTCGACGTGGCGAGGCGCGCTTCCAGCGCCCTGTTGGTTTCCTGCATGTCCCGCGTCGAGGCCACAAGCGCTTCCACCACGGCCTTCACCTGCTCGCGATCCCCAGCATTGGACAGCTTCTGGGTGGCGCCTTCGAGGCTGCGCCCGAACGTCGATGTCATCCCGAGCGCGTCCGTGATGAGATTCATCACGTCGTCGATTTCGTTGATGACGCGCGTGCCGACGGTGTCGATGCGCTCTGTGGTCCGGTTCTGGGAAAGGTATGTTTCGTAGATCTGCTCGAGATCGGATTCCGCGAGTTTGCCGTTGCGCGCCAGCGTCTCGTTGATGATCTTGTTCAGCGCCGAGTTGTACCCGGTCGCATAGATGTACCAGATCTCGTAATTGCGAGGCACGGCAGTCTGACGCAAAGATCGGATCTGACCCAAAGCAACTTCAGCGAACGCCATGGTGCGTTCATGTTCTTCCAGCAGGCCGATCACGTTCCGTGCCCCTCGAGACAAGCTTCTGCCTGCCTAGTTCAGCAAAATGGCTAAATCAATGAGGAGACGTTAAGGGACGAGAATGAATGACCCGTAAACGAAACAATTCGCAGACGGGTCAATCGGTTGCGGGTTAACCGCGGGCGCGAACCGGGCGCAGCAGGAACGCCGGCAAATGCGAATGGTCTGCGGGCTCGGCATGCTGTTCGCGCGCAGCAGGCGGCGGCATGGCGCGTCCGATTGACGGAGCCTGCGCCGGTGCGGACTTTTCAGCCTGCGGCTTCCGGTCCGAGCCTTCCGGCTTACGGGACTTGTTGCGGCCACCGCGGGTCCGCTGGGAATCGCGGCGCGGTTTGCGATCCTCGGATGCGCGCTCGGCGTGCTGTTCGCGGGCAGGTGCCGATGGCGTCTCGCCATCTGCGACAACAGCGACGTCGGCACGGGCAATCGGTTGTCCGATCAGCTTCTCGATGGCGGCGACAGATTTCTGGTCCGCGGGACTGACGATCGAAATCGCCGTCCCAGAGCGGCCCGCCCGGCCGGTGCGGCCGATGCGATGGACGTAGTCGTCCGGATGATGGGGAACGTCGAAATTGAAGACGTGGCTCACTTCGGGAATGTCGAGGCCGCGGGCGGCGACATCGGAGGCCACCAGCAGGGGCAACTCACCCTTGCGGAATTGGTCGAGCGAAGCGGTGCGCGCGGATTGATCCATGTCTCCGTGCAGGGCGCCGACGCTGAAGCCATGCTTCTGCAGCGATTTGTAGAGGAGCGCGACCTCGCGCTTGCGGTTGCAGAAGATGATTGCGTTCTTGAGATCCTTGGCGTCGCGCAGCAACTGCCGGAGCATTTCGCGCTTCTCGTGCGGCTCGCGCCCAACGGCGACCTGTGACTGCGTCACGGTGACGGCTGTGGAGGCCGGCTTCGAGACTTCGATCTTGACGGGGTTATGAAGGAAAGTTTCGGTGATGCGCCGGATTTCGGTGGGCATCGTCGCCGTGAAGAACAGCGTCTGGCGTGTAAACGGAACGAGCTTGCAGATGCGTTCGATGTCGGGAATGAAGCCCATGTCGAGCATCCGGTCGGCTTCGTCGATCACCAGCAGTTCGACGCCGGTGAGAAGCAGGCCGCCGCGCTCGGTATGATCGAGCAGCCGTCCCGGTGTCGCGATCAGGACGTCGACGCCGCGCATCAACTTGGTATCCTGGTCGCCGAACGATACGCCGCCGATCAGCAGCGCGACGTTGAGTTTCTGGCCGGAGCCGTATTTATCGAAATTTTCCTTTACCTGTGCTGCGAGTTCGCGCGTTGGTTCAAGGATCAGGGTGCGCGGCATGCGCGCGCGGGCCCGGCCCTTTTCAAGCAGCGTCAGCATGGGAAGCACGAAGGCGGCGGTCTTGCCGGTGCCGGTCTGCGCGATGCCGAGAACATCCTTGCGGGCAAGGACGTGAGGAATTGCTTGTTCCTGAATGGGAGTAGGGGTGGTGTAGCCGGTGGCCGCAACAGCGGCGAGAACCTTGTCGGACAGGCCGAGATTGGAAAAGGACATTGAGCCTCGAGTCGAAATCGCCGTTCCGGACTCTGGAAAGTATCTGTCGCGCTCACCCCGGAACGGCACGCTTTAAGGGCACGGGGAGGACAAATTCGCCGACAGGCAGCTGACCAGGCAATCGCGTTTCGATTCTGGCCGCGTTGCAGCGGAACATAGGGCCGATCCTGCAAAAGTCAATGAATTTGAGGGTAAAACGCCGGAAAAACCTTAATACGACAATAAGTTGAAGGGCTTTTTGCCAATCAAAACAGCGGTCCCTGAACCGGCTTCTTGCGCCGGACGACTATGACATACTGGCTGCCGGAACCGGGTATTGGCGGCCCGAGGGGACAGGACGATGGCTATGCTTCGGATCGGGACATTTCTGCTCGGCCTCGCCGCGCTGACGGCGGCGCTGGCCGCACCCGCGTACGCGGAAAAGCGCGTGGCGCTCGTGATCGGCAACAACGACTATCGCAACGTGCCTCGGCTGCAAAAAGCCGTGAACGATGCGCGGACCATGAGCGACGCGCTGAAGCAACTCGGCTTCAAGGTGCTGTTCGCCGAAAACCAGACCCGCACGGCCTTCAGCGAAACCATGCTGGCCTTCGACAAGATCGTGGAGCCGGGCGACACGGCGTTTTTCTTCTTCGCCGGACATGGGTTCGAGATCAACGGCCAGAATTATCTGCTGCCGACCGACATCGCCGCGGTTACACAAGGTCAGGAGGAACTGATCCGCGACGGCGCATTCGCCGCCGAACGGGTGATCTCGCGGCTGCAGGCGCGCGGCGCACGGACGTCGATCTTCGTGTTCGATGCGTGCCGCAACAATCCTTTTGAGGCGACCGGAACGCGCGCTCTCGGTGGCAGCGGCGGCCTTGCGCCGATTTCACCGCCGGAAGGCGTGTTCGTGATCTTTTCCGCCGGCGCCAAACAGACCGCGCTCGATCGTTTGAACGACAACGATCCCAATCCCAATTCCGTATTCACTCGCAGCTTCGTGCGTGAGCTTGCGCAGCCCGGACTTAATCTGGTGCAGATCGCCAAGCGGACGCAGTCCGACGTTCGTCAGATGACGGCGGCGGCGAGCCGGATGCAGACGCCGGCCTATTACGATCAGATCGTCGGCGACTTTGTTCTGCGCCCGGCGAAGGAGGGCGACCGTGCGATCGCAGTCGAGCCACAGGTCCAGGTGGCTGCGCTGCCGGTGCAACCCACGCCTCCGATCGTCAGCGATTCCGGCAACGCGCCGATTGCGAGTTTCATGCGGCACAACGGCGGATGGTCGATCGCGTTCTCCATCGTCGATCCGACGCTGGCGATTTCGTGGCGCCTCGGCGAGAGCGGTGAGTTCAAGGAAACCGGATTCACGGATGCGCTCGATCCGCGGACGCGCCGGCGTATGCCGAATCCGTCGATCGAACTACCGAACGATGCGCCCGCTGCAACGATTCAGGTGCGTTATGTCGATCCGACCGGCCAGATGCAGGGGCCATTTCCGATCAGGTTCGATCCCGAGGCGGCGCTGATCGCAAGCCACCGCAAGCTGCTGGACATGACATCAAATAGCTGGCTGGCGTTCGGCGGCTACAGCGGGCCACTGGTCTATTATTCGCAAATTCTGTCGTATCGCTGCGCGGTCCGCGAAATGCGCATCGGTATCGACACGACGGTGCCGGACAAGGTGGTCAAGATTCCGCCGTGCAACCCGCGCGATCCATCGGCCATCCCGGAAAACGCGGCGTCCTATATGAAGATTCCGGCCTCGACCAAATCTGTTTCGGTCGAACTGACCTATCAGGACGGGAGTCTTTCGGAGATCAAGAACTTCCGGCGGTAGCTGTTGTTTCGGCTTGATCTATTCCGAAAACCGGATTCCGTTTTTCGGGATCATGTCCTATCCCTGCGTGGAATATCCGCCGTCCACCGGAATCGCGGTGCCGGTCACGAAATCGGATGCGGCTGACGACAGAAACACAGCCGTGCCGGCAAGATCGTCACCGGTGCCCCAGCGCTTCGCCGGCGTCCGTGTGAGGACATTGTCGTTCAAACCCGGAATTTGTTCGCGCGCGGCACGGGTGAGGTCGGTATTGATCCATCCGGGGAGGATGGCGTTTGCCTGAATGTTGTCGGCGGCCCATGACAGTGCGATTGATTTCGTGAACTGCACGATACCGCCTTTGCTTGCGGCATAGGCGGGAGCAAAGCTGGCGCCAAAAATCGACATCATCGAGCCGATGTTGATGATCTTGCCGCCGCCGATGGCTTTCATCGCCGGATAGACGGCTTTCGAGCAGATAAACGCACTCGTCAGGTTTGTATCGATCACGGTGTGCCAGTCGTCGAGGCTGAGCATGTGTGCGGGATGCCGGACACTCATGCCCGCGTTATTGATGAGAATGTCGATCCGGCCCATTTGCTTTAGCGTGGAATCGACCATGCTTTCTACCGAGGCTTTGTCGGTGACGTCGACGGCGACGGCGTGAGCCTTGGCGCCAAGTTGTTCGACCTCGCGGACAGCGTCTTTCGATTTTACTTCATTGCGACCGGCGATGACGACACTGGCGCCTGCGTGGGCCAGACCTCGTGCCATGCCGAGGCCGATACCGCCATTGCCGCCGGTGACGATGGCGACCTTGCCGGTGAGATCGAATAAGGATTTTTGCATGTTGTCTCCGCTGCGGTCGTCGCCGCTCGCGGAGATCAAATCACATCGATGCCGTGCCGCCTAGAGTCGTTCCGGCGTTACGTCTGGCGATGTGCAAGCACGATGGCAACCAGTCCGGCGAGGCTTAGCGCCGCGCCGTAATAGGCCCATTGAATCTGGCTGATCATGAAGCTGGATCGCGGCCAGCTAACGTAGCCGGTGCCCTGGCCGATCCAAAGCAACCCGATAACGAGTGCGAGGATGCCGATGGTAAGGAACGGAGTTCTCATGTGAGAACTACGCGCCAGCCGTGAATTGGTTTCAGGCGTGTCGCGTAGTTACACGTCCAGCATATCCTCGCTGGCGAATTCCGCCTTTTCGGAAATGAAAGCGAAGCGCGCCTCAGCCTTGGTGCCCATCAGGCGCTCGACGGAATCCGCGGTGCCGTCACGATCTTCCGTCGCCAGCACGACGCGCAGCATGGTGCGCTTCGACGGATCCATGGTGGTTTCCTTGAGCTGCGCCGGCATCATCTCGCCCAGACCTTTGAACCGGCCGATGTCGACCTTGGCGTTGGCGTGGAATTCCTTCTTCAGAAGCTCGTCGCGATGTGCTTCGTCGCGCGCGTAAACCGTCTTGGAGCCGTGCGTCAGGCGATAGAGCGGCGGCACGGCGAGATAGAGATGCCCTTCGTCGATTAATCGCGGCATCTGCCGGTAGAAGAACGTGATGAGGAGCGAGGCGATGTGTGCGCCGTCAACGTCCGCGTCGGTCATGATGATGATCCGCGAGTAGCGCAGATCTTCTTCGCGATAGTTTACCCCCGTTCCGGCTCCGATCGCCTGCATCAGGTCGGAGAGCTGCGCGTTGGCTGTCAGCTTGTCCTTGGTGGCGGAAGCGACGTTGAGGATTTTTCCGCGCAGAGGCAAAATCGCCTGCGTCTTGCGGTCGCGCGCCTGCTTGGCGCTGCCGCCTGCGGAGTCGCCTTCGACGATAAAGAGTTCCGACCCCTCGGTGGCACTGTTGGTGCAGTCGGCCAGCTTGCCCGGCAGCCGCAGTTTCTTGACGGCGGTCTTGCGCGACGTTTCCTTTTCGGCGCGGCGGCGCAGCCGTTCGTCCGAACGCTCGACCACGAATTCCAGTAGCTTGTTGGCTTGCAGCGGATTGCCGGTCAGCCAGTGATCGAACGGGTCCTTGATGGCCTGCTCGACGATTTTCTGCGCTTCGGCGGTGGCGAGACGGTCCTTGGTCTGGCCCTGGAATTCCGGTTCGCGCACGAATACGGACAGCATGGCGGCTGCGCCGACCATGACGTCCTCCGACGTGATCGAGCCCGCCTTCTTGCCCTGTCCAACGCGCTCGGCGTAATCCTTGAGGCCGCGCAGCAGCGCGCTGCGGAAACCTGCTTCATGGGTGCCGCCGTCCGGCGTAGGCACCGTGTTGGTGTAGGACGAGAGAAACCCGTCGGCATCCGCAGTCCAGGCCACCGCCCATTCGCAGGCGCCATGAGCGCCGTTGCGCCCCGACCTGCCTGAGAAAATATCCGGATGCACCAGCGTGTCGGCATGGATCGCCGCGCCGAGATAGTCCTTCAGACCGTCCGGGAAGTGGAAGGTATCTTCTGCGGGGACATCGTCGACGCCCTTGAGCAATTCCTTGTCGCAGCGCCAGCGGATTTCGACGCCGCCGAACAGATACGCCTTCGAGCGTGCCATCTTGAACAGGCGCTGCGGCTTGAATATCGCCTTCGCGCCGAAGATTTCAGTGTCCGGCTTGAAGCGAATGCTGGTGCCGCGGCGGTTGCTGATCTTGCCGAGTTCTTCGAGCTTGCCCTTCGGCTTGCCGCGCTCGAACGTCATCCGGTAGAGCTTCTGGTTGCGCGCGACCTCGACCACGAGCAGGGAGGAGAGGGCGTTCACCACCGAGACGCCGACGCCATGCAAGCCGCCCGAGGTCTCGTAGACCTTGGAGTCGAACTTTCCGCCGGCGTGCAGCGTGCACATGATGATTTCGAGAGCGGACTTCTTCGGAAATTTCGGATGCGGATCGACCGGGATGCCGCGGCCATTGTCCACGACCGTCAGATAGCCGTCCGCGCCGAGGTGGACCTCGATGAAAGTCGCGTGGCCGGCCAGTGCTTCGTCCATCGAGTTGTCGATGACTTCGGCGAACAGGTGATGCAGCGCCTTCTCGTCCGTGCCGCCGATGTACATGCCGGGGCGGCGGCGCACGGGCTCCAGACCCTCAAGCACCTCGATGTCACGCGCCGTATAGCCGGCTTCCGCCCCCGCAGGCCGGGCGGTGGATTTTGCCGCTGCGCGCGGCTTGGCCCCCGACGAAGCGAACAAATCGGAGTCTTTATCTTTATTCTTCAATGGCTTACGCATGGGCCTTAAATCTTGATAGAACGTGATCAGAGCGCGAATCGTTGGCTGTTACTATGCCACGGTTGCGGCGGTAAATGTGACGCAGGCGGTTCGCAGGCACGGCAGCCGGGGCCGTGGTATGCGGACCTTGGGGAACCGGCATTAAAATCAAAAGAGCCGGTATCGGGACATGGCATGACGTTTGAAGAAATGACTCGTACGGTCGCCGAGTTCGTGCGCGACCATCAGACATGGGCAGCGCCCGTTGTTTTCACCTTGGCGTTTGCCGAGTCGCTGGCCTTCCTCTCGCTCGTGATACCGGCGTGGGGCGCGCTGGTTTCCATCGGCGCGCTGATCGGTGTCAGCGGCATCAATTTCTGGCCGATCTGGTTCGCATGTGGACTGGGAGCCGCTTGCGGCGATTGGGTCTCCTACTGGATCGGCGTCAAGTTTCATGACCGGATCGCCCATATGTGGCCGATGTCGAGCTTCCCGGACATGCTTCCGCGCGCGGAAGCCTTCATGCGGAAATGGGGCGTGGTCGGCATTTTCATCGGCCGTTTTTCCGGACCGTTGCGCGCCACCGTTCCGCTGGTCGCAGGCATTGTCGAAATGCCTTACCTGCAATTCCAGATCGCGAATTTCAGTTCGGCCTTCCTCTGGGCCGCGGCTCTTCTCGCGCCCGGAATCATGGGCGTCAAAATGCTGATGTGACCGCCGCGTTTCAAACTTGTTGTGATCGGGAATTATGCCGCTTCCAACGGTGTTAACATGACGCGCTGTCATGCGCAGCACGATGCGAGTGATTTGCAACAAAGCGGTAGACAAACAGCCGCAACAATCGAGGTCCAGGATTGCGGACCTCACGTCCCGGGAGAACTGCAATGGATTTGACACGACGTCACGCACTGGCCGGCGCTGCCGCTCTTACGGCTGCTCCGCTGTTGCCTGCGCTTCCCGCAAAGGCCGCCGCGCCCGTTGCCGGCAAGCAGAATGCCAGCTTCTATCGCTACAAGATCGGCGACGCGGAAGTCACCGTGGTTTCCGATGGTGCAAATACATTTCCGCTCGGCGACACCTTCGTCCTCAATGCGAAGAAGGAGGAGGTCAATGCGGCGCTGGAGAAAGCTTTCCGTCCGCGCGACAAGGTCACCATCAATTTTGCGCCGCTGGTCATCAACACCGGCGGCAAGCTGGTGGTGATCGATACTGGCAACGGACCGGGCGCCTTCGCGTCGAGCAAGGGCGTGGTCGGCCAGTTCGCATCCAACATGGCGGCTGCGGGCATCGACCCCAAAACTGTCGATATGGTCGTGATCTCGCATTTCCATAGCGACCATGTGAACGGCCTGCTGACCGCCGACAATCAACTCGCTTTCCCGAACGCCGAGGTTCTGGTGCCGGCGACCGAGTGGAAATTCTGGATGGATGACGGCGAGATGAGCCGTGCGTCGGGTGACCGGATGACCGGCCTTTTCAAGAACAACCGCCGCGTCTTTGAAACTGCGCTGAAGAAGAAGGTTACGCCTTACGAGTGGGGCAAGGATGTCGCGCCGGGATTGCTGGCTGTGGAATCCATCGGTCATACGCCGGGTCACACGTCGTATGTCCTGTCGTCTGGCGACGACAAGGTCTTCATTCAATCCGACGTGACCAACAATCCCGATCTGTTTGTGCGTAATCCGGGCTGGCACCTGATGTACGACCAGGATCCGGTGCAGGCAGAGACGACGCGCCGCAAGGTGTTCGACATGATCTCGGCGGACAAGATGCGGGTGCAAGGCTTCCACTATCCGTTCCCGGGCCTCGCCAACCTCGAGAAGGACGGCACCGGCTATCGCTGGATTCCGGCGCAGTGGAATCCTTCGATCTGAGTTGACGGATCACGACTTGACGGGAACTGGGCGCGGACCTATATCCGCGCCCATGATTTTGAGCGCCACCATCACCGCTGCCCGCCGCCGCCGCATTTTCGCGGTATGGGCGGCTGATTGCGTTTGAAAATCACCCCCGTGCCGCCGGAGACAACCCGCGGCACACCTTGTTTCCCACACCACGCGGTTTGATCTCGGGCGGCTCCTCGCAGAAGCAGGAGTTTGCAATGTATGTTCCACCCGCCTTTCGAGTTGACCGCGCTACTTGCCTCGCGTTCGCTGCCGCGCGCGGGTTTGGACTCGCCTGCGCCCACGATGGGGACAAGCCGTTCGCGTCCCCCGTGCCCTTTCATATCGAGTATGGAAGTGACGGCACGCCGCTGCTGTGTTTTCATCTGGCACGCCATAATCCGCTGATCGCGCGCGCCGACGGCGTGACGCCCTGGCTGTTCGCGGTGAACGAGGCGGACGCCTATGTGTCGCCAGACTGGTATGTGTCGCCCGATCAGGTGCCGACATGGCTCTACCGGTCGGTGCATATGACGGGTGCTGTGAAGATCATGACAGGACAGCAACTGCCCGATCATCTCAATCAGGTCAGCGCCCGGTTCGAGAACGACCTTGCGCTGAAAAAGCCCTGGACGGCGGACAAGATGTCGCCCGGCCGGTTCGAGGCGATGATGAAGGGCATCGTGGGGCTGGTCATGACCGTCGAAGAGGTTGAGGGCAGCTTCAAGCTGAACCAGCATAAATCGGATGCGGACCATGTTGCGGTGACCCGCGCTTTGGCCTTACAGACATCGGCGGGCGCGGGCATCCTGTCGGCTGCGATGCGCGCCATGCGCCCGCAGGCCTTTGCAGCCATCGAAGGCAATGATGTTTTGAGTACCGCGCACGAAGGGACCGCGCCATGAGCACGAAGAAGAAAATCGGCATTCTCGGGGCCTCCGGTTACACCGGGGCGGAGCTTGTCCGGCTGCTGCTGCGCCATCCCCGCGTGGAGATTGCGCTGCTGACCGCCGACCGGCGCGCCGGGCAGATGATGGGCGACGTGTTTCCGCAGTTCGCGCCTTACGATCTGCCGCGCCTCGTGACCATCGACGAGGTCGACTGGGCGAAGGCGGGACTCGATCTGGTGTTCTGCGCGCTGCCGCACGCCACAACGCAGAAGGTGCTGAAGGATGTGCTGGCCAAGGCGCCGGGCATCAGGATCGTCGATCTGTCGGCGGACTTCCGGCTGGAAGATCCGGCCGCTTACGCGAAATGGTACGGCCACGAGCATCACGCGCTCGAATTGCAAAAGGAAGCCGTCTACGGGCTCGCTGAGATCTATCGGCGCGACATCAAGAAGGCGCGGCTGGTGGCCAATCCCGGCTGCTACACGACGTGCGCGCAACTGCCGCTGATCCCGCTGCTCAAGGCCAAGGCCATCGAGCCGGACGAAATCGTGATCGATGCCAAATCCGGCATGACGGGCGCGGGACGCTCGGCGAAGGAAGAGATGCTGTTCTCCGAAGTGTCCGAAGGCTTCAATGCCTATGGCGTTGGGCAGCACCGGCACATGGCCGAACTCGATCAGGAGTTCTCCAAGGCCGCGGGCAAGGAAGTCGTCGTCTCGTTCACGCCGCATCTCGTGCCGATGAACCGGGGCATCTTCTCGACCATCTATGTGCGGGGACGGCGGGGCAAGATCGCGCAGGACCTACATGACATCCTGGTGAAGCAGTACGAGAAGGAGCCGTTCGTTCACGTCCTGCCGTTCGGCAAGGTGCCGCAGTCGCGGCATGTGCGCGGCTCGAACATGACGTTCATCGGCGTGGCCGCCGATCGTATCGCAGGACGGGCGATTATCGTCTCGACCCTCGACAACCTCACCAAGGGCGCGTCGGGGCAGGCCGTGCAGAACATGAATCTGGTGCTGGGCCTGACCGAGACGATGGGCATCGATCAGCCGCCTATGTTTCCGTAAACGTAAAAACGGACCGACACGAAAAAAGGGACGGCGTGAGCCGTCCCTTTGCGTTTGGTCTTTGTCCGCGCGATCAGAGAATCTTGAAAATCGCCAGCGCCAGAACTGCCTGCGCGATGAACCCGACGGTGAAAGCGAGGGTGCGCAGGACTGGAACGCCGATCGTATAGACGATCAGATGCGCAACACGCGACCAGAAGTAAACAGCGCAAGCGAGCACTGTCCATTTCGACGAATAATCGACGGCGTTGAGGATCAGAACCAGCGGCGCGAAGATCACCAGGTTTTCGACCGCGTTGTCGTGAGCGAACATCAGGCGGTTGGCCCATTCGGCCTGCGGCTTGTCGTTCCGCGACGGGTTTGCCATCGCGCCGCCGAGGCCGCGGACCTGACAGCGATTGAGAACGTAAGGCACCCAGAGCAGGCCGGTGAAGATAACGGTCAGCGTCAGCCAGAACAGTTCACGTGTCATCGACGTTTTCCTTCCAATCTCGCAAGGCCCGCCGGGACGCGGGTGAAATGCTTCTACCGCTTCGCCGTTCAGCGCGCCGAGTCGGCTGCACGAACTCCTGCGAAGTCATAGACGATTGCCGATGCAAGGCCAATGTGGCGGCCATTGTTTTCTGTGAAGGGATGTCCCGAAGGCCGCAGCGGCCTTCGATGTGCCTTACGCGCGGACCCGAACGTAGCTCCCGGGAGCGTCTTCCAGCACGTCCAGCCCCCCGGTCCCCGGCACGCGCGCCGGAACCTGCTCGGCATCCACGGTTTCCAGCCAGGACCGCCAGTCCGGCCACCACGATCCCTTGGTCTCCTGCGCGTCCTTGAACCAGTCCGCGAGGCTGACGCCCTGAATGCGATCGTTGGTCCAGTACTGATATTTCCCGAGTTCCGGTGGATTGACCACGCCGGCGATATGACCTGATCCCGCGAGCACATACTTCACGGGGCCGCCGAAGAACTGCGAGCCGTAAAGAACGGATTCCGCCGGGGCGATGTGGTCTTCGCGGGTTGCGAGATTATAGACCGGCACCTTTACCTTCGAGAGATCGAGTTGGGTGTTGTCGATCACCATGGTCCCGGCCGACAGCCGGTTTTCGAGGTAGCAATTGCGCAGGTAATAGGAATGGTTCGCCGCCGGCATCCGGGTGGCGTCCGAATTCCAGTGCAGCAGATCGAACGCTGCCGGTTCTTTGCCCTTCAGATAGTTGCTGACCACATACGACCAGATCAGGTCGTTGGAGCGCAGCATGTTGAAGGCCATGGCCATCTTGGTGCCTTCGAGCACGCCCGCCTGTTTCATCTCGCGTTCGAGATTTGAGACCTGACCCTCGTCGACGAACACCAGCAGGTCGCCTGCATGGGTGAAATCGACCTGCGCCGCAAGGAACGTTGCGGACGTGACGCGGACGCGCCGCTTCTCGGCGAGCCATGCCAGCGTCGTCGCCAGCAGTGTGCCGCCGACGCAATAGCCCATGGTGTGAACGCGCATTTCGCCGGTGGCTTTTTCGATGACGTCCATCGCCGCCAGCGGACCCTCGCGCATGTAGTCGTCGAACGTCTTGTTTCCGAGTGACTTGTCGGGATTGACCCATGAGATCAGGAACACCGTGATGCCCTGATTGACGCACCACTGCACGAACGACTTCTGCCGGTTGAGGTCGAGGATGTAGAACTTGTTGATCCACGGCGGCACGATCAGCAGCGGCGTGCGCAGAACGGTTTCGGTCGTCGGCGTGTATTGAATGAGCTGCATCACCTCATTCTGGAAGATCACCTTGCCCGGCGTCAGCGCTACATCGCGGCCGATTTCGAGATCGCCCGCGGACTGGCGGATCTTGAGCGTGCCGTGTCCGGCCTCGATGTCTTCCGCGAGCATCTTCATGCCCCGCACAAGGTTGTCGCCGTTGCTCGACAGCGTCTGCCGCAGCACCTCCGGATTGGTCAGCACGAAATTGGATGGAGAAATCGCGTTCGTGACCTGCTGGACGTAGAACTCCGCCTTCTTGCGGGTATGCGCGTCGAGGCCTTCGGCGTTCTTGACGAGATCGTTCGCCAGTTGCGTGGTCAGAAGGTAGGCCTGCATCACGAAATCGAAAAACTGATTGCTCTTCCACTCCGCGTCCTGAAAGCGCTTGTCGCGGGGCGCGGGCTCGGCGACTGGCGCCGAGGCTTCACCCGACAGACGCTTCGCTGCGCTGTTGAGCAATTCAAGATAGGACTTGCCGATCTTCGTTTGGACTTCGGCGGCGCGCTGCTGGTCGGACAGCCAGTAGTTGGTCACCGACGTCAGCGTCTTGATCACCTCGGTGAACTCGCCGGGCTGTTCAGCGGTATCGCCATTCTGGCGCGGCTTGAGATAGGCGGAGAGGGCGCGGCCGCTGGACTCGAGCGTGCGTGCGAGGTTCGCGGAAAAGACTTCAGGGTCGAAACCTTTCGCAGGTCCGGTTTCTGCGGGATTGGTGTTCGGCAAAACGTCACTCATCGCTCAATACTAACCTTCGCTTCCGCGCGACCGTGTAGTCCGGCACTTCGCATGATCATCATGGCATAGTTCGGATGACGGTGCTGATTTGCATGTGCTGCGTTGCGGCATAATTAATACTTCGGTCACATTAGGGCCTCATGAACACTGTCTGTTTTGTGACGGTCTGACCGCGTTAACGCATCCGGCTGATCGTAAGTTCAGATCGCCGCACATTGATTGAGCAGGAATTGACTGAGCAGGAATCGTGCCGGTCTGCGTAGTGAGGGGACGTGAGTATTTACGTGCGTAGCAGCCCGGGTTTGGATCGGCGGTCACTGGGCTTGGTTGGCCTGATGATGCTTGGCCTCACGGTCGGAGGTTGCTCGATGCCGCTGGCCGATTTGCCGCTCGTCGGACTTCCCGCCAACACGCCGGCGAGGCCCGCGACCCCCGGCGCTTATCTTCCCGTGCACGACCTGCCGGCGCCGCGTCAGGAAACCACGCTCGATCCGACGCAGCAGGACAAGCTGGAGAAGGATTTGCTGGCCGCCCGCGACCGTCAGGCCTCCGGAGCCCAGGCGGCCCAGCGCCGCAGCAACTAGTCCTAAATCCGAACTTCGCCCTGTTTTTGCGCGCCAGCCCACTGAGATTTGCGCTTCGCCGCAACTGCCGGTTGGTGCTAAAAAGACCACGATTCAATCGCTAAAATGCGAATTCTTGCGCAGGCGACGCCGCATTGCGCCCGAATCCGCTTAATATGCTGAAATTCCGTACCTTCTCGCCGTACCGAATTCCACTTCGGTGCAAAACGCGTTACTGATCCTGCTGTTTAATTGCCGGTTTCACCGGTTCCCGGAGCCCGACCCATGGAAGAGTTTTACCGTATCCGCCGTCTGCCGCCTTACGTGTTCGAGCAAGTCAATCGGGCCAAGGCGGCCGCGCGGAACGCCGGGGCCGACATCATCGACCTGGGCATGGGCAATCCGGACCTTCCGACGCCGCCGCATGTTATCGAAAAGCTCAAGGAAACCCTCGGCAAGCCGCGGACCGACCGGTACTCGGCATCCAAAGGCATCGTGGGTCTGAGGCGGGCACAGGCTGCCTATTATGAGCGCCGCTTCGGCGTGAAGCTCAATCCGGAAACCCAGATCGTCGCCACGCTCGGCTCGAAGGAAGGCTTCGCCAACGTCGCGCAGGCGATCACGTCGCCCGGCGATGTCGTGCTGGTGCCGAACCCGAGTTATCCGATTCATGCCTTTGGCTTTCTGATGGCGGGAGGCGTCGTGCGTTCGGTGCCCGCCGAGCCGACGCCGGAGCTTTTCAGCGCGCTCGAGAAGGCGATCATTCACTCGATCCCCAAGCCGATTGCGATGATTGCATGCTATCCGTCCAATCCGACGGCTTATGTCGCGTCGCTCGATTTCTACCGGGATCTGGTCGCGTTCGCGAAGAAGCATGAAATCTTCATCCTGTCGGATTTGGCCTACGCCGAACTGTATTTCGACGGCGTGCCGCCGCCGTCGGTGCTTCAGGTGCCGGGCGCGATCGATGTCACCGTGGAATTCACCTCGATGTCGAAGACGTTTTCGATGGCCGGCTGGCGCATGGGATTTGCCGTCGGCAATGAGCGCATCATCGCGGCGCTGACGCGCGTGAAGTCCTATCTCGACTACGGCGCTTTCACACCGGTGCAGGTCGCCGCGACTGCGGCGCTGAACGGCCCGCAGGATTGCATCAAGGAGGTGCGCGACACCTACCGCAAGCGCCGCGATGCACTGGTGGAATCGTTTGGCCGTGCCGGCTGGGACATTCCGCCGCCGGCGGCTTCGATGTTTGCCTGGGCGCCGCTGCCGGAGAAGTTCCGCGACGTCGGCAGCATGCAGTTCGCCACGCTGATGGTTGAGAAGTCCGGCGTCGTCGTGTCGCCCGGTGTCGCCTTCGGCGAGCATGGCGAAGGCTATGTCCGCATCGCGATGGTGGAAAACGAGCAGCGAATTCGCCAGGCAGCCCGCAATATCCGGCGCTTCCTTGAAAGTGGCGTTGAATCGTTGCACAACGTGGTTCCGCTCGCCACCCGGCGATAATTTTCCGCAGGTTTCAGCATTATGGTCGCACCACTCAAAGTGGGTATTGCGGGTCTCGGCACCGTGGGTGCCGAGGTGGTCCGCCTGATCGAAAGTCAGGGCAGGGTCTTGTCCGCACGGTGCGGCCGCGGCGTGCGCGTTGTTGCCGTGTCCGCGCGCTCGAAGGTTAAAAAGCGCGGCCTTGATCTGCGCGGCCTCGAGTGGGCGAAGAATCCGCTGGCGCTGGCCAACGATCCGAAGATCGATTGCTTTGTCGAATTGATGGGTGGTTCGGGCGAGCCCGCTTTGTCGGCCATCGAAGCCGCCCTCAAGAACGGCAAATCGGTGGTCACGGCAAACAAGGCGCTGATCGCCAAGCATGGTTCGCGGCTTGGCATGTTGGCCGAAAAGCATGGCGGGGCGCTGAACTATGAGGCCGCGGTCGGCGCCGCCATTCCTGTCATCAAGACGTTGCGTGAGGGCCTCGCAGGCACCAGCATCAATCGCGTCTATGGTATTCTGAACGGCACCTGCAATTACATCCTCACGCGCATGGAGCGCGAGGGATTGTCGTTCGACGAGTGTCTGAAGGATGCGCAGCGGCTCGGCTATGCCGAGGCCAATCCATCGTTCGACGTTGATGGGCACGACACCGCGCAGAAGCTCGCTATCCTCGCAAGCCTTGCGTTCGGCACCAAGGTGAACCAGAGCGCGGTCTACGTCGAAGGCATTTCATCGATTGCGCCGGAAGATCTGCGTGCCGCCGAAGAGCTTGGCTATCGCGTCAAGCTGCTCGGCGTTGCGGTGAAAACCGAATCCGGCATCGAGCAGCGCGTGCATCCGACCATGGTGCCGCGTTCATCCTCCATCGCGCAGGTGATGGATGTCACCAACGCGGTCACCATTGACGGTGAGGGCATTCCGCCGATCACGCTGGTCGGTCCCGGCGCGGGCGGCGCGGCCACGGCATCGGCGGTGCTTGCCGACATCGCGGACGTTGCGCGCGGCATCCGCGCGCTGCCGTTCGGGCGGCCGATTGCGAAACTCAAGACAACCACCAAGGCGCCGATGAAGCGCCATGAGGGCGGATACTACATTCGCCTGATGGCGCGGGACCTCGCCGGCACCGCCGCGACCATCGCGACGCGGCTCGCCGAGCAGAAGATTTCCATTGAATCGATCGTGCAGCGTCATCCTGATGGCGCGGTTGATGTGTTGAATGCCCGTGGCAAGGCGGCCCCGGTGCCGGTCATTCTCATCACTTACGCGACCAGTGAGGATGCCGTGCGCCGCGCTTTGCAGGCCGTCCAGCAAGATCGGGTGATAACCGGCCGTCCGCAGGTCATCCGGATTGAAAAGAACTGATAGGGTCCGGTCGACCGGGTCCACTGATATGCTCGTTGTTTGGGAGTTAGCCTATGTCCGTTACGATTTCCGTTCCGCCACAGCTGTTGCTGGAACGCATTCTCACCCTCGAAATCGTTCGCGTGACCGAGCGTGCCGCAGTCTCCGCCGCGCGTCTGCGCGGCCATGGCAACGAGAAGGCCGCCGACCAGGCCGCGGTGGACGCCATGCGGCGCGAACTCAACAAGATTCCAATTCAGGGCACGGTGGTGATCGGCGAGGGCGAGCGCGACGAAGCGCCGATGCTCTTCATCGGCGAAAAGGTCGGTGCTGAGGGCGGCCCCGAAGTCGACATCGCTGTCGATCCGCTCGAGGGCACGACGCTGTGCGCGAAGAACATGCCTGGCGCAATTGCGACCATGGCGATGGCGGAAGGCGGCACGCTTCTGAACGCGCCTGACTCCTACATGCAGAAAATTGCGATCGGTCCGGGCTACGCTAAAAACGTGATCGACATCGATGCGCCGCCTGCGGACAACATTCGCCGTCTCGCGCGCGCCAAGGACGTTCATCCGTCGGCGATTACGGCGCTTGTGCTCGACCGTCCGCGTCATGCCGACATCATCAACGCCATTCGCAGCACGGGCGCTGCGGTGCGCCTCATCACCGACGGCGACGTCGCGGGCATTATCCACACCGCCGACCCGGAAAACACCGGTGTCGATATCTACATCGGCACCGGCGGCGCGCCGGAAGGCGTTCTCGCAGCCGCGGCGCTCCGTTGTATCGGCGGACAAATGCAGTGCCGCCTGATCCTCGACACCGACGAGCGGCGTGAACGCGCGCTGAAGATGGGTATCAAGGACCCGAACATGATTTATGGCATTGAGGATCTGGCCAAGGGCGACTGCCTGTTCGCGGCAACCGGCGTGACCGACGGTTCGCTGCTGTCCGGCGTCAAGTTCCGCAAGAATGTCATCGAGACGGAGACCGTTGTGATGCGGTCCGTCACCGGTACGGTTCGCTACATCAAGGGCGAGCATCGCCAGTTCGAGAAATTCCACCTCGATTGATCAGGGATTACCCATGACCGAGCGCGTTGTCATCCGGCCGCTTCGCGAGGATGAGCGCGCGGCGTGGGAGCCGCTATGGGCCGGTTATCTGAAATTCTACAAGGCGTCGGTTCCGGCTGCGACTACCAACGTTACATGGCAGCGCTTTCACGATGACGCAGAGCCAATGTACGTGCTGGGTGCGTATGTGGACGGCACGCTGACCGGCATTGTGCATTTCCTTTATCATCGCTCCTGCTGGACCACCGGCGACTATTGCTACCTGCAGGATCTGTTCGTGAACGAAGGCGCGCGGGGACACGGCGTCGGCCGCAAGCTGATCGAGGCCGTCTACGAGAAGGCGAGGGCCGCGGGCGCGAGTCGTGTGCATTGGCTGACCCAGTTCGAGAATGCGCGCGCAGATTCTCTACGATGAAGTTGCGGACCGCTCCGGCTTCATGCAGTACCGCAAGATTTTATGAGGCTTCGATGTCGGATGTGAAGGCGCTGCTGTTCGACGTATTCGGCACCGTGGTCGACTGGCGGACCAGCCTGATCGATAACTTCACCGCATGGGGCAAGGCGAAGGGTATCAAGGGCGACTGGACCGCGCTGGTCGACGGCTGGCGCGCCGCGTACATGCCTTCGATGGACGAGGTTCGCAAGCATCCCGAGCGTGGCTTCGTCATCCTCGATGACTTGCAGCGCCGGTCCATTGAGCCGCTCGCGGCCAAGCTCGGAATCACAGGTCTTACCGCGAAAGATTATGACTATCTCACGCGCGGCTGGCATAGCCTTCGTCCGTGGCCGGACAGCGTCGGCGGTCTGACGCGTCTCAAAACGAAGTTCATCATCGGGCCGCTGTCCAACGGCAATGTGGCGTTGCTGACCAACATGGCGAAGTTCGCTGGCCTGCCGTGGGACCTTGTGCTGAGCGCCGAGGTGTTCGGCCACTACAAGCCCGATAAAGAAGCTTATCTGGGGGCTGCGAAGATTCTCAGCCTCAAACCCGATGAAGTCATGCTGGTCGCCGCGCATAACAGCGATCTCGCCGCTGCGCAGAGCTTTGGTCTGAAGACCGCATTCGTGCCGCGCGTGACGGAGTATGGCCCGTTCCAGAATCGTGACTTCAAGGCCGATGGAAACTGGGATTTTGTCGTGAAGGACTTCAACGACCTGGCTGACAAACTGGGCTGCTGATCGCGCGTCCGCGAATCATTGAACGTTGACGCTTCGTGCTTACCTGCGGAAGGCATCATGACGCTCCCTGCATCCGCTTTGCCCGTTGAAACGCCGCCGGCCTTCCTGGGCGTGGTGCAGTCAGCCACGGGCAAATTCTGGCGCGACCGGCTTGATCCACGTGGTGCGGCGCGTGCGCTCGCCATCGCGCAGCGCTATCAGGTGCCGGAAATGCTGGCGCGGATCATCGCAGGGCGGGGCATTGATATCGACGCGGTCGATGACTTCCTCGATCCGACCATTCGCAAGCTGTTGCCGGACCCGCTAACCGTCACCGAGATGGAAGCCGCCGCCAAACGCATCGCGGATGCTGCCACGCGCGGCGAGAAGGTTGCGATTTTCGGCGACTACGATGTGGATGGTGCGACCTCGGCGGCGCTGCTGACCTGGCATCTGCGCCATTGCGGGCTCGATCCGCTGATCCATATTCCCGACCGCATCTTCGAAGGCTACGGGCCCAATGTCGAAGCTGTGCGCGGTCTCGCGGGCAAGGGCGCGACATTGCTGGTAACCGTCGATTGCGGGACCACCAGCATCGAGCCATTGGCTGAAGCCAAGAAGCTCGGCATGAGCGTGGTCGTGATCGATCATCACCAGTGCGGCGATGAGCTCCCCATTGTGGATGCGCTGGTCAATCCCAACCGGCCCGACGATCTGTCGGGCCTCGGTCATCTCGCCGCCGTGGGGCTTGTGTTCGTCACGCTGGTGGCTGTGAACCGCGAGTTGCGCGCGCGTAATTTCTGGACCGACGAGCGGCCGGAGCCCAATCTGCTGGATGCCCTCCATCACGTTGCGCTCGGCACGGTGGCCGATGTCGCCGCGCTGATCGGCCTCAACCGCGCCTTCGTTGCCAAGGGGCTGATAGCGTTGCGCCGCCGCGATCATGTCGGCCATACCGCGCTGATGGATGTCGCCCGTCTCACCGGCCCGCCGGAAGCGTGGCATCTGGGTTTCACGCTCGGCCCGCGTATCAATGCCGGCGGCCGCATCGGGCGCGCTGATCTCGGCGTGCGGCTCCTGCTGGAAGGCGATATTTCGGAAGCGGCACGGATTGCCGCAGAACTCGACCGGCTGAACACCGAACGCCGCGTCATCGAGCAGATGGCGGAAGCGCAGGCGGAAGCCGAAGCGCTGGCCTCGCTCGGCCTTGACGACAAGGGCTCGGTGATCGTCACGGCCTCGGAGGGCTGGCATCCGGGCGTGGTGGGTCTCGTGGCGTCGCGCCTCAAGGAAAAATTCTCGCGGCCCGCCTTCGCCATTGCGCTCGAGCCGGGCGGTATCGGCACCGGATCGGGCCGCTCCATTCCGGGCGTCGATCTCGGCAGGGTGGTGCGCGAGGCGGTGAACGAGGGGATCTTGCTGAAAGGCGGCGGCCACGCGATGGCGGCGGGTATCACTCTGAAAAAAGAGCGCCTCGCCGAATTCCGTGCGTTTGTCGAAACCGCACTCGCCAGCGCTGTGACGGATGCGCGCCACGCCAACGAACTGTTCATCGATGGCGCGGTGAGCGCGCGTGCGGTGACGACCGATTTCGTCAACACCATGAACCGCGCCGGACCGTTCGGCGCGGGCAATCCCGAACCGCTGATCGCGCTGCCGTCACATCAATTGGTTTTTGCCGATGAGGTCGGGCAAGCGCATCTGCGCCTGCGTTTTAAATCGGGCGATGGGTCTTTCGTGAACGGCATCGCGTTTCGCTCCGTCGGACAGAAGCTAGGCAACGCGCTGCTCGAAAATCGTGGCCAGATGCTTCATGTCGCGGGATCGCTGACGGTCGATCGCTGGCAGGGCTCCGAGCGGGTACAGATGCGCGTCACGGACGTCGCGGTTCCGGATCCTGGGCCTGCGGTGATCCGGTAAAACGAAAGCGGCTACGAGCCCCGCAGCTTCGCCAGCACCTTCAATCCGGCATAGCCGTCGGCGGGCAGCAATCCTGCCTTGGCCTGGAAATCCCTGACCGCCTTCATGGTGTCGTTGCCGACGCGCCCATCGGTGCCGCCGGTGTCGAAGCCCGCTTTGGTCAGGCGCGTCTGGACTTCCTGAACTTCGGCAAGCGTCAGTGCGCGTTCCGATCCGGGGAAGGGCTGCACGAATGGACCGCCGCCCAGGATGCGGTCGCCCAGATGGACGATGGCAAGTGCGTAGTTCATCGACGGATTGTAGCTCTTCACGGCGTAGAAGTTCGGCCCCAGCAGGAATGACGGGCCGCCCTGAACGGGGACCCATAGCTGCGCCTTGTCGTTGGGACGCGGAAACGGCTGGCCATCGGCGCGAGTGACGCCTGCCGCCGCCCATTGCGCATAACTCTTGTTGCCGCTGCCGCCTGTCGCGCCGCGCACTTCGTAGCCCCAATGTTCGCCACGCCGGTATTTGCCGCGGTTGACGAGATAACGCGCGCTGGAGCCGAGCGCGTCGTCCGGCTTGCCGAAGGGCGAAACGCGGCCATCGCCGTCATAGTCGAATCCGACATTGAGCCAGACTTCCGGCATCCACTGGGTGTGGCCCATCGCGCCGGCCCATGAGCCGCGCATTTCTTCCGGCGTGCTCCAGTGCTTGTCGACAATGCGCAGCGCATTGATCAGTTCGGTCTCCCAATAGGCGCGGCGGCGCGGCTCGTTCCACGCCAGCGCGACCAGCGAAGGAAACACCGGGCGCATATGGTTCTGCTGCACCAGCGGATCGCCGTAAGCCGTCTCGACGCCCCACAGCGCCAGCAGCGTGCCGCGCTCGACGCCGAAGTCCTTTTCGATGCGCGTGAACAGCGCAGCGTGTTTTTGAAGCGCTGCCTTGCCCGCGCTCAGCCGCCAGTCCGAGACGCGGCGGTTGATGTACTGCCAGAGCTGCTCGTTGAACTCGGGCTGCTTGCGCATCTTCTCGAACACGCTCATGTCCGGTTCGATGCGGCTCAGCACACGAATATAAGTGCCTTCGGAAATGCCCTTCGCCAGCGCGCGAGCGCGAAAGCCTTCGCGCCATTGATCGAAGCCGGGCGGGGCGGCAAATGCGCGAAGTGGACTTGCCACCAGCGCGCCTGCGCTGATGGCTGCGCCCAGCAGCGTTCGCCGCGTCAGGGATTTTCCGTTCAAAGAATCTCGATGCGTCATGCGGCCACTCTAGCGTGACTTGCCCGGTTCGGCCAAAGGCCAATCTGCCGCGGAACCGAATGGACTATCTGCTTTCGCCTTCCTTGGAGGAGACAGGCGTCGTGTCTCCCGGAGGCATGGCATGGGCCATCGCGGATGCTTCAGGCAGCGGCGGGATGAATTCGCGCCCGCGGCCGCCGATCAGGCGCTCATAGGCGGAGATCAGCGTGACGTAAGGATTGACCCACAGCCAGCCGTCGCGCGTAAACACCTGCACGTCGAAATGCAAATGACTGGTCGTGCCGCCGGCGTGATCCTGAAAATTCGACACCACGCCGATCCGCTCGCCCTCGGACACCCGCCGGCCATGAACCGCGCCGTCGGCATCCATGCGCGCTGGATTCATGTGCATGTAACGGAAGCGGATGTGCTCGTTGCGTGTGTTGACCAGCAGGAACAGGGCCTGTTGCTTTTGTGCACGGATCAACACGCCGTCGCGCACCGCGACCGCCGGAAAGATATCGGGCAGGCAGCGATCGGCGCCGTCGTTGCGAAGATGACAGGTCGAAGGCCGGATGTCTTGCCCCTGGTGACCCATGCCATTTGCACACTGGCCGACCTCGAAGTCGCGTGTCTCGCAAAAATTGTCCTGCCAAGGATAACTGTAATTCTCCTTGGCGGATTCGTCGAACACCAGCGGTTTGTCGTTACGCTTACAGCGGTACTCGTCTCCCTTCGTCGAGCGGAACGAGACCCGCCCGGTGAGATTGCAATCGCCCCAGCTCATGAAGGACTGCGAGTTGGCGAACGCCGGAGCTTTCTCGATTGGAAAGCGGATCTGCGCATAGACGGTCATGTCCCGATGGCCGCTCTGCCCGCGATAGCCGCTGTTGGCGATGATTTGTCCCGGCTCGCGATAGGTGAAATCCGTGGCGTATTCGACCGGCCGTTCGGAAACGATCGAGGCAATATTGTAGCGCGGGTTGCCCGGCCTGCCGCCCGCAACCCGCAGCGCCTTGAGGAATTGCTCGGCGACCGAGGAGGCTTCGCGGCAGGACAGGCGTTTGCTGCGCGCGGCGCTGTCGCGGCACTGGATCGACACCACATAGGGAACACCGAAGCGCGTGAAGGCGTATCGCACATAGCCTTCGCGGATCACCCGCCGGAGATTCGGAAACTGCGTAGCCAGCGCCTTGACCGCCTGGCCTTTTCCCGCGAGCGAGTCCTTGATGTCATAGATCAGCAGCGATCCGGTGATCTGGACTTCGACCGGCTGCAAATAGATCCGGGACGGCATCTTTTCGCCTTCGCCGCGATCCAATGTGAAGACAGCGTTGTAGCCGGATGGCCCCGCATCGAACATGGCGGCGGCGTTGAAGCCTGCCTGATAGCGGGAGATGAGAAGGTTGATCGCGCCGTTTTCACGGTCGGTGAGATACAGCGCGCTGTCGAAGGGCAGCAGCACCGGCACCGGACTTTGTCCGATTCCGGGAAAGATCGGGGACGTCACCGCGTTGAGCTGCGAGAGTGATGCGATGCGACGCGGGTTGATCTGACGCGACCGGCGGTCACCCGTGAAGTTGAACTGATCGGCCGCGAGCGGCTGTGTGGCGATCTCGGCCTTCAACTGACCGGCGGCGGCCGGCCAATCGGCCCTGACCACGGTCACTGCCGGCGTTCTGAATTCGTCCGCGTGAAGTGGTTGCGAGACGACGATTAGGGAGACGATGCCTGCGATCCCCGCCAGAACCAGAGAGCGGCACCGGGATTTCACCGATGCCGTTCTTCCCCGATTTTGTGTTCTCGCCAGCCTCAATGCATCCTCGCGAGACCCGCGCTCAATCCTTGGCGCGCTCGACGTAGGAACCGTCTTCCGTCATGACGACGATGCGCGTGCCCGTGCCGATATGCGGCGGCACCAATGTGCGGACGCCGTTCGCCAGCATCGCGGGCTTGTAGGACGAGGAGGCGGTCTGTCCCTTGGTCACCGGCTCGGTATCCACAACCTCAAGCGTGGTGCGCTGGGGAAGTGTGATGGCGACCGCGATGTTGTCGTGGATCGACAGCTTCACGGTCATGTTTTCCTGGAGGTAGGGGGCCTGCGTGCCGACCACATCCTTCGGGACCAGCAACTGGTCGTAGTTTTCATTGTTCATGAAGTGGAAGCCGTCGCCGTCTTCGTAGAGATAGTTGTAGTCGCGGTCCTCGACGAAAGCGCGCTCGACCTGATCGGTGGTCTTGTAGCGCTCAGACACCTTGGTGCCGTCGCTGATTCGGCGCATTTCGATCTGGCTGACGGGAGTTCCCTTGCCGGGGTGGATGTTCTCCGCAGTCAGAACGACATATAGCTTGCCGTCCTGCTCAATGATGTTGCCCTTGCGGATCGAACTGGCGATGACTTTCACAGATAGGTTTCCTAATGTTCGGGGCCGGTCGCGGCGCCGGCTCGGCACAGCGGAGTCCGGCAGGGCGGTTTCCGGCTGCAACATACTGATTTGGAGCGTCAAAGCCAGCATTTTGGTGCAGAATCGGGCATTTCCCGCATGAGCGTGGAACAGAAGCTGTCGCCCTGGTGGACCCCCGAACGGCACCGCGACCGCAAGCCGTTTTTACAGGCGCGGAGCGCGATTTCGCGAGCGCTCAGGGATTGGTTCGAAGATGAGGGATTCGCGGAGGTCGAGACCGGAATCCTCCAAAAATCGCCCGGCAACGAGACCCACCTTCATGCCCCCTCGGTTGATCTGACCTCCGGTTCCGGTGACAGGTCGCGGCATTATCTGCGAACGTCGCCCGAATTCGCCTGCAAGAAACTGCTTGCCGCCGGCGAGACCCGAATCGTGGAATTCGCCCGCGTGTTCCGGGATCGCGAGCGTGGCCCGCTTCATCTTCCCGAATTCACGATGCTGGAATGGTATCGCGCCAACGAAGGCTACGAGGCGGTGATGGCGGACACCGTCGTCGTCATCGCCCATGCGGCCCAGACCACCGGGATCGGGATGTTTTCGTTTCGCGGGCACACTGCTGATCCATTTGCCGAGCCCGATCTGTTGACGGTCGCGGATGCATTCACACGCTTCGCCGGAATCGATCTGCTCGCCACAATTTCTGATGGTCGCGCCGACCGGGATGCATTGGCCGTGGCTGCTGCGGAGAAGATTCGCGTCACCGATGACGACACCTGGTCCGATATCTTCAGCAAGGTTCTGGTCGAGCATATCGAGCCGCATCTGGGGCAGGAGCGTTTGACGATCCTTTATGAATACCCCGCGCCGGAATCAGCGCTGGCGCGCGCCAAGCCGTCCGATCCGCGTGTCGCCGAACGCTTTGAAGTTTATGCCTGCGGCGTCGAACTTGCGAACGGGTTCGGCGAGTTGATCGACGCCGGCGAGCAGCGGCTGCGGTTCACCGCAGCGATGGACGAGAAAGAGCGGCGATACGGCGAACGCTATCCGCTGGACGAGGATTTTCTCGCGGCGATGGCGCAGATGCCGGAAGCCTGCGGCGTGGCGCTTGGCTTCGACAGGCTGGTGATGCTGGCGAGTGGCGCCACGCGGATCGACCAGGTGGTGTGGACACCGCCGCCGGAAGGTGATGCATGACCGGCCGTCCCGCCACGACGCTGCGAACGCCCGCCGACCTGATCGGGAATGGCCTCGCGTCACCTGACGATCTATCCGCGCTGGAACAAGTCGCTGCACGTTATGCCATCGCGGTGACGCCCGCTGTCGCGGCGCTGATCGATCCGTCCGATCCGCATGACCCGATCGCGCGGCAGTATATTCCGTCGGCCGAGGAACTGATTTCACATCCCGGCGAGAACGCCGATCCTATCGGCGATCACGCGCACGCGCCGGTCAGCGGCATCGTGCATCGCTATCCGGACCGCGTGCTGTTCAAGCTGGTGCATGTCTGCGCGGTGTATTGCCGGTTCTGCTTTCGCCGCGAGATGGTGGGGCCGGGAAAGGAGACGGCACTCTCGAACGAAGCCTATGGGGCGGCGCTGGATTACATCCGGTCGCACCCTGAAATCTGGGAAGTGATTTTGACCGGCGGCGATCCGCTGATGCTGTCGGCACGGCGTTTGAAGGAGATCATGAACGATCTCGCCGCCATTGATCACGTCAAGATCATCCGCATTCATACCCGCGTGCCGGTCGCCGACCCTGCAAAGGTGACTGACGAGACCGTCGCGGCGTTGAAGGTCGATGGTGCGACGACGTGGGTCGCGCTGCACGTCAATCATCCGCGCGAACTGACGCTTGAGGCGCGCGCCGCGTGCGCGCGCATGGTCGACGCCGGCATTCCGATGGTGAGCCAGTCGGTGCTGCTGCGCGGCGTGAATGACGACGCCGCGACGCTGGAAGCCTTGATGCGCAGCTTCGTGGAATGCCGGATCAAACCCTACTATCTGCATCACGGTGATCTCGCGCCGGGCACCGCGCATTTGCGGACGACGCTGGAGCACGGACAAAAACTGATGCATGCGTTGCGCGGCCGCGTGTCCGGCCTGTGCCAGCCGGATTACGTGCTCGACATTCCGGGCGGTCACGGCAAGGCGCCGGTCGGCCCACAGTATCTGTCACAGACGGGTGAAAATGCAGAGCAGCAATACCGCGTCGTGGATTACTGCGGCGATGTTCACCTCTATCCGCCTGCGCAATAGACGGCCTGACGATGCCGGCGCCTGAACCACCCGACGATGAGGGCAACCGCGGCGTCGAAAACGCTGTAATGCTTGGTTTTTTCGTGGTGCTGGTGGCGGCTGGTATCTGGCTGCTTGGATCGATGGCCGATGTTCGCAAGGCACAGGATTGTGCGGCGCAGGGGCGGCGCAATTGCGGAACGATAGAAAGTCCTGCCGGTTCCCAGTAAGATGACATCACGCTGAGGAATCATATTGGTGGAGATGTGACATGAAAAAGATCCTCCCAATCGCCGTCACCGTCTTGCTGTTAGGCGTCTCCGGCGCCGTCGCGCAAAGCAAGAGCGGCACCTCGGGTCCGGCAAACCCATCATCGGAGACGCGTGGCGTTCCCAGCGCGCCGGTCGGTCATCGTCAACCTCGGGCCGCCGATGTGCCGGCTGCGCAGGAAAAGAACTACACGGAATCGGCCGAGGACAAGGTGCTCGATCGCAAAATCAAGGGCATTTGCCGCGGCTGTTAAGAGAACAGAGGCTGTCGGGAACAGCCTCTGCGGATCGCAGTGGTCCTAACGGTGTCAGGAGTTGCGCGCAGCGAGCGCCATCCCGATCAGGGATGTGCCGCCGAAAACGAGATTGATGCCGACCAGCAGGCCGATGGCCCATGCGGCTGATCCGGGAAGCCCCGCGATAATCAATCCGGCCACCACCAGATCGACAAGACCCGACATCAGCAGCCATCCCCATCGTCCGGACAATTCGCGCCGATGGGCGAGCGCGTACATGATCGTCGTGATGCCTTCTGCAATGAAGTAGGCGCTGACCACGAGGGTGAGCGTCAGTGTTCCAGCGACCGGCTGAACCAGCAGGATGATGCCTGCGCCAAGCGCTAGGACCGCGGAGAGCAGCGACCACCAGAAGCCGGGCATGTCGCGCGTGGTGAAGGTGAGGTAGAGTCCCACCACGCCGCTGATCAGGAACAGCCAGCCGAGGAAGATCGTCACCGCGATGCTGGCCAGCAGCGGAATTGCAATCGCCGCCATTCCCAGGATCACGAGCACGATGCCTTCGATGAGGAAGGCTTTCCAGTTCGCCTTGACGGCTTCCTTCATCTGCGATTGAAGCCGGGCGACATCCTGAGGCATCGTCATCGACGGTCTCTCCATGTTCCTGATCCGGCCATCGCCGGCCGGCATCAGCTTAGTCCCGTGATTGCCCTTGTGTTAAGGGCTATTCGCATCGGGGCTATGCGTCCAGAATGGCGACCGCGCGGGTCCAGCCTGCGGACGCGCGCTCAATCTTGACCGGGAAGCACGACACCGTGAATCCGGTCGATGGCAATTGTTCCAAATTGTGCAGTTTCTCGAGATGGCAATAGCCGATGTGGCGGCCGGCCTTGTGGCCCTCCCAGATCAAGCTCGCGTCTTTCGTCTCAGCATACTTCTTCGCGGTGTGGACGAACGGCGCGTCCCAGCTCCAGCCGTCGGTGCCGGTGAGCCGCACGCCGTGTTCCAGCAGATACATGGTTGCTTCGTAGCCCATGCCGCAACCGGAGATGACGTAGTCCTGCCGGCCGTATTTGGCACCCGCGCTGGTGTTGACGACAACGATTTCGAGCGGCTTCAGAGTGTGCCCGATCCGCTTTAATTCGCTTTCGACATCGGCGGCGGTCGCGACGTAGCCATCGGGGAAATGCCGGAAGTCGAGCTTCACGCCCGGCTGCAGGCACCAGTCCAGCGGGACTTCGTCAATGGTCCAGGACCGCTCGCCGCGATTCATGGTGGGATGAAAGTGATAGGGCGCGTCCAGATGGGTTCCGTTGTGGGTCGAGAGATTGATTTGCTCCACGGCCCAGCCCTGACCGTCCGGCAGATACTCTTTCTTCAGTCCGTCGAAGAACTGCAACATGCGCGGGAGGCCCTGCTGGTGATCGATGTACTGGATGGTCGGATGGTTGCCGGGCGGATCGGCCGGCACGTCGTTTTGCAGAGGCACCGAAATATCGATCAGCTTGCGGGTCATGGGTGGTGCTCCGGCGGTTGGGTTGGCTGCGCGTGATCAGGCCGATTCCGGGCCTGATTTCGGGAGTGTGCATGAAGGTGAGGATCAGGCTCAAGGAGGTGGACTGTCAGGCTTGCCGCTGCCGCGAAACGCCATTATACGTTCCGACGCGTTGGCCAAATCACCTTGTCGATTTGGGCCGTCGTCGCTCCAAAACAATGCCAAGGTATTGATTTTGCGCGGTTATACTGGCCTGTCCAAGGCGGGAAGACAGCGGTACAGGCAGTTCGTGCGCGAACCGTTTGCCGGCTTTTCGCTCCCTTCGTCTATCGGTTAGGACGCCACCCTTTCACGGTGGAGAGAGCGGTTCGATTCCGCTAGGGAGCGCCACTTTTCGCGCTTGAAGTGCCAATACCTCCTCAAAATCCAGGTCAGCGCCGGAACTCCGGGCGGCGTCCCGCATTGTTCCTGACGGGGCAACTCGGAGGCTGCAATGGCTCACCATTGGCACCAAATCCACGGAAGTCCGCCAGAACATATGGGCAGTCCAGGTCTGGAAGAGGCTGCGTACGTCGCCGGTTGGGCGCTCAGTAGCGCCGCGGTCTTGGGCGTCGTTCTGCTGATCTGGCACTTCAACGTTTGATCGCGCGGAGCCGATCGAATCGCAATTGAGCGCGCCCTCGCGGCGCGCAGTTGGAACGCGGCACCCAAAATCGGGGATTCTCCGCTGTTCTGGGGCGCGTGACACTTCTCAGATATTGGATAAAGAAGCTCATGTGAAATATTGAACATGAGTTTTAAGCATTTCATCGCGCCACCATCTTGATGAGGAGGCCGTCCCCCGCGCGATCGTGCCGATCCGGGCTCGCCCCATGGGCGGAATGCACTATGCTGCGTGCCCATGAGTCCTCCTTCGCTGTCCCGCATCGTCAGCCGATTCAAGCGTGAGCCTTCGCGCACCGGATCGCTCATCATCACATTCTACGGCGACGCCATCCTGCCGCGCGGCGGCACGGTCTGGCTCGGCACGCTGCTGCAATTTCTCGACATGCTCGGGACCGACGGCGGCGTGGTCCGCACTGCGGTGTCGCGGCTTGCTGCCGACGGCTGGCTCGATCGCGACAAGGCCGGCCGCAAGAGCTTTTACAAGCTGGCGAAGACCGGCCGCGAACGATTCGAGACCGCCGTCGCGCATGTCTACAATCCGCATCCGACAAAGTGGGCAGGGCGCTTTGAACTCCTGCTGATCGGCAACGGTGCCGACCGCGAAGCGTCCCGCGCCGTTCTGACTGAGGCCGGTTTCGGCAGTCCGATGCCGGGCGTATGGGTGGCGCCGTCGAGTGTGCCGGTGCCGTCCGATGCCGCAGGCGCGATCAGGCTCGAGGTGTCCGCGGACGACGCGATGGGGCGGCGGCTGGTGGACGCGAGCTGGTCGCTTGAGCGCACGGCTGAGTCGTACCGCGAGTTCATGAAAATCTTCGCGCCGCTCGAAAGCTGGGCCGACGACGCGGACAAGATCTCGCCCGCCGACGCCATGCTCGCGCGGGTTCTGTTGATCCATCATTATCGGCGCGTCGTCCTGCGCGATCCGTTGCTGCCGGCGTCGCTGTTGCCGCCGGACTGGCCGGCGCTCGATGCCCGCCAGCTCTGTGCACGGCTTTATCAGGCACTTCTGCCGGCTTCCGAGGCCTGGCTGGACGCCCATGGCGAAAGTGCAACCGGCCCGCTGCGTCCCCCCGGACCGGAACTCGGCCGGCGATTTTCGGACGTGCAGCGCAATATGTTACAAAAATAACTTGCGTATCGAATTTTGTGTTATATGTTTATCGGCGTCTCCCCGGAGGAAACGGCGATGTACACGCAAGCGCTCAACACATCGGAAGCCGAGGTCGTTCACGTCGAGGACCCCGAACGCGCGGCGCATTTTCAGGCGCGCATCGATGCCGATGACAGGATCGAGCCGAACGACTGGATGCCGGCGGCCTATCGCAAGACGCTGACGCGGCAGATTTCACAGCACGCGCATTCCGAGATCGTCGGGATGCTGCCTGAGGGCAACTGGATCACCCGCGCGCCGACGCTGCGCCGCAAGGCAGCGCTGCTGGCGAAGGTGCAGGACGAGTGCGGCCACGGGCTTTACCTCTATGCGGCGGCCGAGACGCTCGGCACGTCGCGCGAAGAACTCGTCGACCTGATGCTTGCCGGCAAGGCGAAGTATTCCTCTATCTTCAACTATCCCACGCCGACCTGGGCCGACATCGGCGCGATCGGCTGGCTGGTCGATGGCGCGGCCATCATGAACCAGATTCCGCTGTGCCGTTGCTCCTACGGTCCTTATGCGCGCGCCATGATCCGCGTCTGCAAGGAAGAGTCGTTCCACCAGCGTCAGGGCTACGAAATCATGGTGACGCTGTCGCGCGGCACCGAGGAGCAGAAGGCGATGGCGCAGAACGCGCTCGATCGCTGGTGGTGGCCATGCCTGATGATGTTCGGCCCGCCGGATCAGCTCAGCCAGCACGGCGACCAATCGACCCAGTGGAAGATCAAGCGCTTCTCCAACGACGATCTGCGCCAGAAGTTCATCGATGCGACGGTGCCGCAGGCGCAGTATCTCGGCCTCACGCTTCCGGATGCCGACCTGAAATGGAACGAGGCGACCGGCCATTGGGATTACGGCGCGATCGACTGGAACGAATTCAAGCAGGTGCTCTCGGGCAACGGCCCGTGCAACCGCGACCGTCTCGCCGCGCGCCGGAAGGCGCATGACGAGGGCCAGTGGGTGCGGGACGCCGCCATCGCTTATGCTGAGAAACAACAAGCGCGCCGTACCGCTGCGGTTGCGGCCTAGGAGGAAGTCATGACCACTCAGAATATACAGTTGTGGGAAGTCTTCATCCGCAGCCGCAACGGCCTCGCGCACAAGCATGTGGGCTCGCTCCATGCCGTGGACGCCACGCTGGCGCTTCAGGCTGCGCGCGACATCTACACGCGCCGCGGCGAGGGGCTCTCGATTTGGGTCGTACCGTCGAACGCGATTGTCGCGTCCGATCCGTCGGAGAAAGGCATGATGTTCGAGCCGGCGATGTCGAAGATCTACCGCCACCCGACATTCTACGACGTGCCTGACGAAGTCGGACATATGTGATGACTGTCGCATCGATCAAGGTCAAAGAGAGTCCGCTGGTGCTTTATGCGCTGCGCAGGGCTGACGATGCGCTGATCCTCGGACATCGTCTGTCGGAATGGTGCGGCCATGCGCCCATGATGGAAGAGGACATGGCGCTCGCCAACATGGGCCTCGATCTGATCGGGCAGGCGCGCGAACTCTATACCTATGCCGCGAAGGTCGAAAACGCGGGCAACGACGAAGACAAGTACGCTTACCTGCGCGACGTGCGCCAGTACCGCAACCTGTTGCTGGTCGAACAGCCGAACGGTGATTTCGCCCGCACCATCGTGCGGCAGTTCTTCTATTCCGCGTTCGCCGATCCGTACTGGCGCGCCATGATGGCGTCGAAGGACGAGACACTCGCGGCGATTGCCGCGAAATCCGAGAAGGAAAGCGCCTATCATCTCCGGCACACCTCGGAATGGGTGATCCGGCTCGGCGACGGCACCGACGAAAGCCATCGCCGCGGGCAGACGGCCGTCGACGATCTGTGGGCCTTCACCGGCGAACTGTTTCATGCCGACGAAGCCGACGCGTTGCTGATTTCATCCGGCGTCGCAATCGATCCTGAAAGCCTGCGCGCGCGCTGGATCGATACCGTTTCCAATGTTCTTGGCGTAGCGACACTCAAGCGCCCCGCGAGCGACTGGATGCAGAAGGGCGGCCGCACCGGCAACCACACCGAACATCTTGGGCATCTGCTCAGCGAACTGCAATCGATGCAGCGAACCTTTCCGAACGCGACATGGTGACCCTCGGCACCACAACGCATGATCTGCGGCAGACCGCTTGGAACGCGGCGGCGCAGGTGGTCGATCCTGAAATTCCGGTGCTGACCATTGCTGACCTCGGCGTGCTGCGTGAGGTCACCGTCACGGATGACGGCGCGGTGGAGGTTGCAATCACACCGACCTATTCGGGTTGCCCGGCGATGAACATGATCGCGCTGGAAATCGAACTCGCGCTGGAGCGCGAGGGCATCCGCAATCCCACGATACGAACGGTGTTGTCGCCCGCGTGGACGACCGACTGGATGAGCGAGCAGGGCCGCGAGAAGCTGAAAGAGTACGGCATCGCGCCGCCGCAGGCCGGCGGAGGACGGCGCGCGCTGTTCGGCGAACAGCAGGTGGCGTGCCCGCAATGCGGTTCGGTGGATACGGAGGTCCTTTCCGAATTCGGCTCGACGTCCTGCAAGGCCCTGTGGCGCTGCAAGGCGTGCCGCGAGCCGTTCGATTACTTCAAGTGCCACTAACACTGGACATGTCGATGTCACACGTTCCAAAGTTTCACCGTCTCGCCATCGACGATCTGCGCCGCGAGACATCCGACGCAGTGTCGATGACGTTCGCCATTCCGGGTGAGTTGGCCGAGGATTATGCCTTCGCGCCGGGTCAGTACCTGACGCTGCGCACCACGATGGACGGCGAGGAAATCCGCCGGTCCTATTCGATCTGTTCGAGCCCCGACGATCGCGAGTTGCGCATCGCAGTCAAGAAAGTCGACGGCGGCGCGTTCTCGAGTTGGGCGCTGGACGAACTGAAATCCGGTGACGAACTGGATGTCATGACGCCCACAGGCCGCTTCGGCGTGGCGCATGCACCGGGTGAAGCGCGGGTTCACGTCGGATTTGCCGCCGGCTCCGGCATCACACCGATTATCTCCATCGTGCGTGGCATTCTCGCGCGCGAGCCCAACAGCCGCTTCTTTCTGTTTTATGGGAACCGCGCGACCAACGGCATCCTGTTCCGCGAAGCGCTGGAAGAACTGAAAGACCAATTCATGGGACGTCTGTCGGTGTTCCATGTGTTGTCGCAGGAAGAGCAGGACCTGCCGATCCTTTACGGCCGTCTCGATCGCGAGAAGGTCGAGGTGTTGCTGCGCGCGATGGTGCCGGCGGCGGCGGTCGATCACGTGTTCGTCTGCGGTCCCGTCGCCATGAGCGAGGAGATCGAGGCGACATGCGTCGGTCTCGGCATTCCCAAGGATCATGTCCACGTCGAGCGCTTTGTCTCGGAATTCGGCGGCAAGCCGCGTCCGAAGGTTCACGTCGCGCCGGAAGCGCCGCCCAAGGCGGTGGCGTCATTGATCGTGGACGGCAAGCGCAAGGATGTGCCGATTGCCGAGGGCGAAGCCATTCTCGACGCCGCGCTGCGCGCCGGCATGGACCTGCCTTATGCCTGCAAGGGCGGGATGTGCAGCACATGCCGCGCCAAGATCGTCGAAGGCGAGACGACCATGGACGTGAACTATTCGCTGGAGCCGTGGGAGCTTGAAGCGGGGTTCGTGCTGACCTGCCAGGCGCATCCTGTCTCGTCGCGCGTCGTGGTCGACTACGACCAGATGTAGCTACTTGGCGTCGCGGAGCAGCGCGTAGGCGGTTTGCGCCATCGCCACGGGTCGCTCGTCGCTGTCCGTGCGGATCGAGACGGTGCCATAGGCCATCGTCTTTCCCATCCGCGCCACGCGCGCCTCCGCCAGCAGATCGGCCCGCATGGCGGGGCGCATGAAGTGGGTGGTCTGGTCCACTGTGGTCATCGGGAAATACTCGCCCGCCGCCGCGCAGATCGCGACAACCATCGCAGTATCGGCAAGGCCCATCAGCGATTGACCGCAAACCACGCCGTTGTCGCGGCAGAGCTTCTCGGAAAACCGCATTCGCACCACGGCACTGTCCTTGTCGATGGATTCAACCGACAGTCCCAGGTCCTGTACCCAGGGCGCGAATGCGGATGCGAGCAAGGCTTCGGCGGCTGTTTTGTCGAATGTCGGCATGGATGTCCTGAAGCGTTAGGTCAGAGTGACGGGAAGCGATGTGAAGCCGCGAAAACGCACGCGCCGGGCGCGATGCGCGGGGCCGCTCGCCGCGTAATTCGGGAAACGCGCGAGAAACCGGCCGATGGCGATCCGGCCTTCGAGGCGCGCGAGGCTCAATCCGACGCATGAGTGCGCGCCCGAGGCGAAGGCGAGATGACGGTTAGGCGCGCGTGCGATGTCGAGGCGTTCCGGTTGCGGGAAGACCTCCGGATCGCGGTTCGCAGCGCCGATGCAGAGCGTGATCAGCGTGCCCTGTGGCATGGCGACACCGTCGATCTCCGTGTCCTGAACCACACGGCGGTTGCCGAGCTGATTGGAACTCTCGTAGCGCAGGAACTCCTCGACGGCGGTCTTGATCATCGGAGGCTCGCCGATCAGGCGCTGTCGTTCGGCCGGGAAGCGCAGCAGCAATTCCAGGCCGTTGCCGATCAGATTGGTGGTCGTCTCGTGACCGGCGTTGAGGATGAAGATGCAGTTTTGCAGAAGCTCGATCTCGCTCAGCCGCTCGCCGCTGGCTTCGCCTGCGATCAGACGTGTCAGGACGTCATGCTCCGCGTCGCCCGGCCGGGCGCGGCGGTCGGCCACCAGTCGCTGTAGATAGTCGAGAAATTCGCCGACAGCGCGCTCACCGCGCGCCTGAACCTCTTCTGACAGAAACGGCTCCAACGCCCCGAGGATCGCAAGCGACCAGCCGCGCAGCGGCGCGCGATCTTCGTGCGGAACGGCGAGCAGGTTGCCGATCACCTCGACCGGAATGGCGGACGCGAAGTCCTCGATCAGGTCGGCCGTTCCGCGCGTCTCCATGGCGTCCAGCAGCCGGTCGACCAGCGCGATCAGACCCGGCTCCATTTCGGAAATGGCGCGCGGGTTCAGCGCGCCTGCGATCAGCCGCCGCACGCGTGTGTGCAACGGCGGATCGTTGAACACCAGACTTGTTGTGTGATGCTGAAAGAGCAGCGAGTCCGCGCCGTACTTGGGGGCAAACTCGACTTTCTTGTCCGAACTGAAGCGCGTCGTGTCCTTGTAGATCGCCTCCAGATCGCGATGCCGCGTCAGGAAGAACGATCCGTCCGGCATCCGGTGAACCGGATCGGCGGATTGCAGCGCGCGATACGTCGGGTAGGGATCGTCATAGAATGAGCCCGGCAGGTCTTTCAGCGAAAAGCTGCGAGCGAGCGCGGCGTCCTCGCCCGAAACAGGGCGAGAGATGCTTGCGCTTTCAACAGACGGCTGTTCTGTCGGCGACATGCGGTCGGTCCGACGTCTAGAAGACGACGTCGTTGATCTGCACCACGGCTTGCGCGCTGGTGAACTTCGGAATGTCGTCGAAGATTTCCTTGCCGTGCGCCTTTCCGGCGGCCTTGAAATCGTCCATCGAGCCGAAGGTCAGCAGGGCGATCATCTGGTAGTCGGGCGCGGTGCCGTCGGCCTTGACGACGCCCTTGATGGCCTGCGCGCTCTTGAGCCCGAGCGGACCCCAACGATCCTTCACCAGCGGCATGTGCGTCTTGAGATAGTAGTCGACGTCGAACTTCTCGCCGGGCGGATACATCACGGTCACGAGGATCATTGGTCTCTCCCTTTGGGCTTTTTGATTTCAGGCTTGCGGCCGCACCGCGTTCATCGTGAGCAGCTCGTAGGTTGCCGCTGACTCGTCCTTGTCGGTCAGGATTTCGACATCCCAGCGCACTTCACCATATTGCTTGTTGCGCGGCGACTTGTCTTTCGCCGTGAGCCGCACCTTGATGGTCTCGCCCGGCTGGATCGGCTTGATGAACCGGAGTGAATCGAGCCCGTAGTTGGCGAGCACCGGGCCCGGATCGGGATCGACGAACAGTCCCGCCGCAAACGACAACAGGAGATAGCCGTGTGCGACGCGGCCGGGGAAGAACGGATGGCCTTTCGTGGCCTCTTCGTCCATGTGCGCGTAGAAAGTGTCGCCGGTGAAGTTGGCGAAATGCTCGATGTCCTCAAGCGTGATCGTGCGTTCCTTCGAGAAGAAGGTCTGCCCAATGTCCAGATCCTCGAAGTGATAACGGAACGGATGCCTGTCTTTCTCGATGACCGGCGCGCCCTTCATCCAGCTTCCCGTGATTCCCGTCAGCATCGCGGGTGAACCCTGAAGCGCGGTGCGTTGCATGTAATGATGCACGCTGCGCACGCCGCCCAGTTCCTCGCCGCCGCCTGCGCGGCCGGGACCGCCGTGAACCATCTGCGGCATTGGCGAGCCGTGGCCGGTCTGTTCCTTGGCGCAGTCGCGGTCGATCATCACCAGCCGCCCGTGAAAGGTGCTGATGCCGAACACGAGGTCCGAGGCCACTTTCGGATCATGGGTGTAGACCGACGCCACCAGGCTGCCGCCGCCGCGGTTGGTCAGCGCGATGGCTTCGTCCAACTCGCCGTAGCCCATCACGGTGCAGACCGGACCGAACGCTTCGACCGAATGCACATTGTTGGCACGGATGGGATCGGCGCAATGCAGCAGGAGCGGCGGCAGGAATGCGCCGCGCGTCACGTCCGCGCCCTCGACGGTGAAATTGTCGGGATCGCCAGCGACGATCTGCGCTTCGGTCCGCAATGTCTTGAGGTGGGCCAGCACGTCGCGGCGCTGGTCGAGACCAACCACCGGACCCATGCGCACCGTCTCCAGTTCGGGATTGCCGATCGCAACCTTTGCCAGACGATCGCGCAAGGCTTCGATGACGGCTTCGACGCTCGCGGCCGGTGCGAAGGCACGGCGGATCGCGGTGCATTTCTGGCCGGTCTTCACCGTCATCTCCTTGGCGACTTCCTTGACGAACAGATCGAACTCCGGCGTGCCGGGCTTTGCATCTGGCGCCAGGATCGCGGCATTGAGCGAATCCCGCTCGGCGATGAAGCGAACGGCGTTCCTCGCAATGACGGGATGGCGTTGCAGCTTTTCCGATGTGTCGGCCGAGCCGGTGAACGACACGACGTCCTGACAGGTGAGGTGATCGAACAGATCTCCGGTCGAGCCGACGATGAACTGGAATGCGCCTTCCGGCAGAATCCCGGACTCCGCGATCATGCGGGCGAGGGCGTGCGCGACATAGGACGTGACCGTGGCCGGCTTGGAAACCACGGGAACGCCGCCGAGCAGGGCAGGCGCGAGTTTCTCGAGCAAGCCCCAGCAGGGAAAGTTGAAGGCATTGATGTGAACCGCGACGCCGTGCAGCGACGTAACGATGTGCTGCCCGGCGAAGGTGCCGTTCTTGCCCATGGGCTCGGCAGCGCCATCCAGCAGAAATGTCGCGTTCGGTAATTCACGGCGGCCCTTGCCGGCGTACACGAACAGGGTGCCGATGCCACCGTCGATATCGATCAGATTGTCGGTGCGCGTCGCGCCGGTCTGAAACGACAGTTTGTAAAGCTGATCCTTGCGCTCGGTCAGGTACAGCGCGAGTTTCTTCAACAGGTCGGCGCGCTGATGGAATGTCAGCTTGCGCAGGTTCCTGCCGCCGACATTGCGGGCGTAGGCGAGGACGCTGTGCATATCCAGCCCGCCGCTGGTCGCCTCGGCCACCACGTCGCCGGTCACGGCGCTGCGGACTTCCACAAGATCGGGCCCTGGCGCGGCCCATTGTCCGTTGATGTAGCTTTCCAGTTTCATGCGATCACTTCGATGTTGGGTGCGAAAAGCACCGATTGGAACAACTATTCACTCGGCCGCAGCGGTGCGCTTCGATGTTTTGGGTGATGGCTTGAGCACGTTGTGCGCTCCGTCCACGATTAGCCGCGTGACGAGATCGGCGTATTCGGCGCGGCTGACCGATCCTGTGCTTTTGAACCAGAGGTAATGCCAGTTCACCATGCCGAACAGCGACATGGTGACGGGCTTCAGCAGCTTGGTGCCCTTGAGGTGCGGGGCGACGCCCGCGACCGCCGCGGAAAAAATCGTGACGAGATCGCGCTCCATGCCCCTGAGCTCGGCCTGACGTTCCTGTGGCAGGAACCGCATGCTGCTGATCTGCACGTTATGCTGGGAATCGGCATCCCTGTAGGCTTCGAGCAGGGCTGCGATCAGCCCGCGCAATCGTGCTTCGGGCGGCTGATCGGGACGGTCCGCGGCCTCGACGACTTCAAGCAGTTCGCCGAGGTGAAAGCGGATGACGTCGAACAGCAGACCCTCTTTGTCCTTGTAGTAGTGATAGAGGTTGGCCTTTGACACGCCGCAGGCGTCGGCGATCTTGCTCATCGACGCGCGGTCGTAACCGTGCGCCGAAAATAGCTTCGCCGAGCGATCGAGGATCGCCTGCCGTTTGTCGTCGTAATCGTTGGCGCGTTTGCGGGCCATCTAGTTCATTGTTCCTTGGGCCGTTTATCGATGATGCGCTTGGCCTTGCCGACGGAGCGCTCGATGCTTCCGGGGTCGAGCACGGTGACGAGCGCCGTGATGCCGATGGTGTCCTTCACCGATTGTGCCAACTGCTTCGTGGCCGCCTCTCGTGCGGGAAAGCTGGCATCCGGCCGCGCTTCCACCTGGATTTCCATGTTGTCCATGCGGCCGTCGCGGGTGAGGATGAGTTGGTAGTGCAGCGACAGGTCGTGAATGGTGAGCAGCTTTTCCTCGATCTGGGTCGGGAACACGTTGACACCGCGAACGATCATCATGTCGTCGGATCGGCCGGTCACTTTTTCCATGCGTCGTAGCGATCGCGCGGTGCCCGGCAGCAACCGCGTCAGGTCGCGGGTGCGATAGCGGATCACGGGCATGGCTTCCTTCGTCAGCGACGTGAAGACCAGTTCGCCTTTCTCGCCGTCGGGCAGCACTTCGCCGGTCACCGGATTGATGACCTCCGGGTAGAAATGATCTTCCCAGATGTGGAGACCGTCTTTCGTCTCGACGCATTCGCTGGCGACGCCTGGACCCATCACCTCGGACAGGCCGTAGATGTCGACCGCATGAAGGTCGAACGCTTCTTCGATCTCTTCGCGCATGGCGTTGGTCCACGGCTCCGCGCCGAAGATGCCGATGCGCAGCGATGACTTGCGCGGATCGAGACCCTGTTTCCTGAATTCATCGAGGATCGCCAGCATGTAGGACGGCGTCACCATAATGACTTCGGGCTTGAAGTCGTTGATGAGCTGGACTTGACGCTCTGTCATGCCGCCGGAAATAGGGATCACGGTGCAGCCGAGGCGTTCCGCGCCGTAATGCGCGCCGAGGCCGCCGGTGAACAGTCCGTAGCCGTAGGCGATGTGGACCTTCATTCCCGCGCGGCCGCCGGCGGCACGGATCGAGCGCGCGACAACATCGCTCCAGGTTTCGATGTCGCGTTTGGTGTATCCGACCACGGTCGGTTTGCCGGTCGTGCCGGACGACGCATGGATGCGCGCGACATCGGTTTCCGGCACGGCGAACATGCCGAACGGGTAATTGTCCCGCAGATCGGTCTTGATCGTGAAAGGAAATTTCGCGAGATCCGGAAGATCCTTGAACTGATCCGGATGAACGCCGGCAGCGTCGAACGTCTTGCGATAGTGCGGCACATTGTCATAGGCGTGCCGCAGCGACCATGCGAGACGCTCGCGCTGAAGGGTGCGAATCTCGTCGCGGGAAGCGACTTCATAACGATCGAGTTCCGTCGGTTCGGGCGTCAGCCGATCGAGCTTGCGCAGCGGAATTTGTAGCAACGTTCTCTCCCGGTCCTATTTTGTGTCATTATGCAGGCTGTCGGAATCCAGCAGCTGGCCTGAAATCGTGCGTGAATGTCCGCGAAATTCCGCGATCACCACGTTGTGGCTGTCGCGAACGGTGACGTCATAGACGCCGCTGCGTTCGGCGCGCGCGCGTTCGATGGCGTGCGCGGTCAGCGTTTCGCCTTCGTGGACAGATCGAAGGAAGGTTACCGCGCATTGCTGCGCAACGGTGCGCTGATCGTAGGTGTTGCAGGCGAATGCGAATGTTGAATCCGCCAGGGTGAAGATGAAACCGCCGTGGCAGATGCCGTGACCGTTGGTCATGTCCTTGCGAACCGTCATTGAGATAACGGCTTCGCCGGGCGCGATCCGCTGGATGCTCATCCCGAGGCCCTTGCTCGCGCGATCGTCCAGCCACATTTTCTTCGCGCAGGCCTCGGCCACCGCGTTCGCATCGGCGCTATCGATTGAATGGCCAGCGTCCACACTATCCTCCCGGATCTCGGCTGTTACGCTCAGCCCTTGAAGTCAGATTACTATTGACCAACCGTCCGGTCAATTATATTGATGACAGGAGGCGCTAATAGTTGCACTTGAAACTATCGGTGCGCTGTGGTTGGAAACATGCCGGGTAAGCTCAAAAAAATTGGGCACCCATTATCAGGGAGGGAAGAACAGTGAAATCGACATCAGCATTGGGATTCGTGTTGGCCGCCGGCGTTGCCGGGCTGGCGTTTGGCGGCTCTGCACATGCACAGCAGACCGTGAAAATCGGTTCCGTGCTTTCGGTGACCGGTCCCGCGTCGTTTCTCGGCGAACCTGAAGACAAGACGCTTCGGATGTACGTCGACAAGATCAATGCAGCCGGCGGCATCAACGGCAAGAAGATCGAACTCGTGGTCTATGACGACGGCGGCGACGCCAACAAGGCGCGCACCTTTGCAACCCGCCTGATCGAGGACGACAAGGTTGTCGCGATGGCAGGCGGTTCGACGACCGGCACGACCATGGCGATGATTCCTGTTTTCGAAGAAGCCCAGGTTCCATTCATCTCGTTTGGCGGCGCGGTCGAAATCATCGATCCGGTTCGCAAGTATGTCTTCAAGACGCCGCATACCGACAAGATGGCGTGCGAGAAGATTTTCGAGGATCTCAAGCAGCGCAAACTCACGGACATCGCCCTGATCTCGGGCACCGACGGTTTCGGCGCATCGATGAAGGCGCAATGCGTGAAGGCCGCGCCGAACTACGGCATCAAGATCGTCACCGAGGAAAGCTACGGTCCGCGCGACAGCGACATGACCGGCCAGTTGACCAAGATCAAGAACACCGCCGGCGTCAAAGCTGTGGTAAACCCGGGCTTCGGGCAGGGGCCTGCGATCGTCACACGCAACTACGCACAACTCGGCATGAACGCGACGCCGCTCTACCAGAGCCATGGCGTGGCCTCGAAGAGCTTTATCGATCTCGCCGGTGCTTCGGCTGAAGGCGTGCGGTTGCCTGCGGCGGCATTGCTGGTCGGCGACAAGCTGCCTGAGAACGATCCGCAGAAGAAAGTCGTCGTCGATTACAAGAAGACCTACGAGGACGGCACCAAGCAGCCGGTATCGACCTTCGGCGGTCACGCTTATGACGGTCTTCAGATCCTTGTCGAAGCGATGAAGCGCGGCGGCACCACCGACCCGAAGAAGATCCGCGACGAAATCGAGAAGACGAAAGGTTTCGTCGGCACCGGCGGCATTGTGAACATGACGCCGACTGATCACCTCGGGCTCGACCTCTCTGCTTTCCGCATGCTGGAAATCAAGGGCGGCGACTGGACGCTCACCAAGCCGGGCACCTGATCCGATCTTCTCAATGAGATTGCGCTCCCGGACAATTCGGGTGACCGGTTCGGGAGCGCAAGTTTCGGGTTGAAACACTGAATTTTGCCGTTAGTGCCTAGCAGTCCTGAATCCGCGGAGCCGGAATGGCTGAGTTTGTCCAATTTTTGATATCCGGACTGACCGTCGGCGCGGTCTACGCGCTCGTCGCTCTCGGCTTCACGCTGGTCTACAACGCATCGGACGTGGTCAATTTCGCCCAGGGTGAATTTGTCATGCTGGGCGGAATGGTGACGGTCTTCGCCACCGCCGCTGGCGTGCCGCTGCCGCTCGCTGCGGTTCTTGCCGTCTGCGTTTCCGTCGTGGTCGGACTTTTGCTGTACCGGCTCGCGATCGAGCCCGCGCGCGACGCATCTCCGGTTACGCTGATCATCATTACAATCGGCGCGTCGATCCTGCTGCGCGGCGCGGCGCAGATCCTGTTCGACAAGCAATTCCATAAACTCCCCAGCATTTCCGGCGACACGCCGGTCAACCTGCTCGGTGCGACCATTCAGCCGCAGAGCTTCTGGGTGCTCGGCGGCACAGCTGTGATCGTGCTGCTGCTGTATGTGTTTCTTGAACGGACCGTGCTCGGAAAGGCCGTGCTTGCGACGGCGGCCAACCGGCTCGCGGCGCGACTGGTCGGCATCAATACCGCGACCGTGATGGCGCTGGCGTTCGGCGGATCGGCGGCCATTGGCGCGGTGGCCGGAATCCTGATCACGCCCATCACGCTGACGAGCTACGACGTCGGCACAATGCTCGCGCTCAAGGGATTTGCCGCGGCGATGCTCGGCGGCATGGGCAATCCGCTTGGCGCGGTCGCTGGCGGTTTGCTGCTAGGCCTGCTTGAAGCCTTCGGTGTCGGCTACATCAGTTCGACCTACAAGGACGCCTTCGCGTTCATCGTCATTCTCCTTGTCCTGTTCGCCATGCCGCAAGGCCTGTTCGGCCGGCGGACCGTGGAAAGGGTCTGAGCGGTGCTGCAGAAGATCGGCCATCGCTATCTGACATTGATTGCGCTCGCGGCGATCATCGCCGTGCTGCCGCTGATCTTTCCGTCGAGCTATTATTTCCGCGTAGCGTCGCTGGTCTGGGTGTCCGCCTTCGCGGCCATCGGCCTCAACGTCCTGATGGGACAGGCCGGGCAGGTCAGCCTCGGTCATGCGGGCTTCTTCGGAATCGGCGCCTACGCCGTCGCTATCGGCCCCACGCATCTGGGAATACCGCCGTGGGCCGCGCTGCCGATCGGCTGCCTCATCTCGTCCGTGCTGGCCTATCTCGTCGGCCGCCCGATTCTGAAATTGAAAGGGCACTATCTCGCCATCGCGACTCTCGGTCTCGGCGTTCTCGTGGCGCTGGTCATCACCACGGAAAGCCGCTGGACCGGCGGTCCCGACGGAATGCCAGTGGCGAAGCTGGTGCTGTTCGGCTGGCGCGTCAGCGGAGCGGACACGTGGTACTGGATTTCGGGCGGGCTTCTTGTGCTCGGCACGTGGCTGGCGCTCAACCTGAACGATACGCCGACCGGGCGCGCCTTTCGCGCGCTTCATGACAGCGAAGTCGCCGCGCGCGTGGCCGGCATCGATGTTGCGCGTTTCAAGTTGCAGGCCTTCGTCATCGCCGCCGCCTATGCGTCAGTGGCGGGATCCGTGCTTTCGCTGATGAACGGTTTCACCAATCCCGATCAGGCCGGCTTCCTTCACTCCGTTGAAATGGTGACGATGGTGGTGCTGGGCGGGCTTGGCTCGGTCGTCGGCAGTATCGTCGGCGCGGCGGTTCTCATCACGTTGCCGCAGGTGCTGACGGTGTTTCAGGAATACGAGCACCTGCTGCTCGGCTTCATTATCATTGTCTCGATGATCTTCATGCGCGACGGCATTGTCCCGACGCTGTCGCGGTTTCTGGCCAGGAGGACGCAGGCATGACGATCCTTGCGGCCACGGACATCGGAATTTCATTCGGCGGCGTCAAGGCGATTGACGGCGTGAGCTTTGAGGTCAGTCCGGGCCAGATTCTCTCCATCATCGGGCCGAACGGCGCGGGCAAGACCACGCTGTTCAATATCGTCTCCGGCGTATACGAGCGCGATCAGGGACGCGTCGAACTCTCCGGCGAGGACGTCACGGGTCTCACGCCGGACAAGCTCGCCGCGCGCGGACTGTCGCGCACATTCCAGAACCTTCAGATTTTCCAGCGCATGACGGCGGCGGAGAACGTCATGGTCGGCAGGCACCTGCGGGAGCGCTGCAACCTGCTGGCCGACCTGTTCAGGCTGCCGTCGGTGACGCGGCAGAACAGCGAGACGCGGGACGCGGCGCTGACCCTGCTCGACGATGTCGGATTGCGCGGCAGCGCGGATGTCACGGCGGGCTCGCTGTCGTATGGCGCATGCAAGCGTCTGGAAATCGCCCGCGCGCTCGCCGCCGAGCCGCGCGTGCTGCTGCTCGATGAGCCGGCGGCCGGCTGTAACGCCGTGGAGACCGAAGAGATCGACGAACTCATTCGCCGCGTCGCCGCAAAGGGTATCGCCGTCGTTCTGGTCGAACACGACATGAAACTGGTGATGAAGATTTCGGATCGCATTCTGGTGCTGAACCGCGGCAAGCCGATTGCCGAAGGCCTGCCGCGCGAGGTGCGCGACAATCCGGCGGTTCTTGAAGCCTATCTCGGCAAACACGGTGCGAGGGAGGCGGCGCGTGCTTGAAGTTGCCAACCTCCGCAGTTCCTACGGCCGCATTGAGGTGCTGCACGGCGTGACCCTTGCGGTGCGCGCGGGCGAGGTTGTCGCGCTGATCGGCTCGAACGGCGCGGGCAAGACGACGTTGCTGCGGGCGCTGTCGGGCGTACAGCCAATTACTGCGGGCGAGATCCGCTTTCTGGGCGAGCGCATCGATGGCCTGAAGCCGCACCGGCGTGTCGAGCGCGGCATGACGCAATCGCCGGAAGGCCGTCAGATCTTTGGACCGCTCACCGTCGAGGACAATCTTCGCCTCGGGGCTTACATGCGCCGCGACAAGGAGATCGAAAGCGACCGTAACCGCGTGTACGAGATGTTCCCGATTCTTGCGGAAAAGCGGCGTCAGCTTGCGGGCGGGTTGTCCGGCGGCCAGCAGCAGATGCTGGCCATCGGGCGCGCGCTGATGGGCAAGCCGAAACTGTTGCTGCTGGACGAGCCGTCGCTCGGACTATCGCCGACGCTGGTCGATCAGATCCTTGCGGCGATTGTCTCTCTCAGAACCGACGGCGTGACCGTGCTTCTGGTCGAGCAGAACGCCAGCGCGGCCCTTGAGATCGCGGACCGCGGCTACGTGCTGGAAACCGGCAAGGTCGCGTTCGAAGGCGACGGCGCGACGCTGCTGTCGGACCCGAAGGTGAAAGCCGCGTATCTCGGCGCGGCCTGACACGATCAGCCGCGCGACGGTTCGATTCCCGTCTGTACCGGCTCCGCGGCTGTCTCCATTGTCTCGCTGACCGGCGCGCGCCCGAACGAGGCGTAGAGCGCGGGCAGCACAAACAGCGTCAGTAACGTCGCGCTGATAAGGCCGCCGATGACGACGGTGGCAATCGGCCGCTGGACTTCGGCGCCAGTACCGGTCGCCAGCGCCATCGGCACAAAACCGAGCGATGCGACCAGCGCCGTCATGGCGACGGGCCGCAGCCGGGTGAGGGCGCCGGTCAGGATTGCCTCGGCCTTCGCGTGCCCCTTCGCCATCAACTGCTTGATGTAGGTCAGCATGACCAGCCCGTTGAGAACGGCGATGCCCGACAGCGCGATGAACCCGACGGCGGCGGACACCGAGAACGGCATTCCCCGCAACCAGAGCGCCGCCACGCCGCCCGTCAACGCAAGCGGCACGGCGCTGAAGACAATCAGTGCGTCCCGCGCGGTCCCCAGCGCGCTCGTCAGCAACAGAAAGATCAGCAGGAAGCACGCGGGGACGACGAACGATAGCCGCTGGCGCGCGGCGGCGAGATTTTCATACTGCCCGCCCCAGGACATCCAGTAACCGGGTTGCAGGGTCACATTGGCTTCGATCTGCGCGCGGGCGTCATTTACAACCGCGCCAATGTCGCGGTCCCGCACATTCGCCGTAACAACCACGCGTCGCTTGCCGTTCTCGCGGCTGATCTGGTTGGGGCCGTCGCTGATCTTGAAGCTGGCCAACTGGCCAAGCGGAATCGTCACGGGCGTTGGGCCCGCCGACGGGAGCGACACCGGAAGATTTTTCAAGGCATCGAGATCGCTTCGGATCGTTTCCGGCAGCCGGACCACGATCTCGAAGCTGCGATCGCCCTCGAATATTGCGCCGGCGCTTCGTCCACCGATGGCGGTGCCGATGACGTCCTGAACGGCGGCGAGGCTGAGGCCACGCCGAGCGATCTCGGTCTTGTTGACGCTGATGTCCAGCACCGACAGACCGCTGGCCTGTTCGATCCTGACGTCGGTTGCCCCTTTGGTTTTGCGCAAGATGCCTGCGATCTGTCCCGCGCTGCGCAGCAGTGGTTCGAACTCGTCGCCGAACACCTTCACCGCAAGATCGCCGCGCACGCCCGCCAGCAGTTCGTTGAACCGCATCTGGATAGGCTGGGTGAATTCGTAGCCGTTGCCGGGCAATTCGCGCACCGCGTTCGCGATCTGGTCGACGAGCGCGGCCTTGCTCAAGCCCGGATCGGGCCATTCGTCCTGGGGCTTGAAGATCACGAACGTATCGGACGTATTGGGCGGCATCGGATCGGACGCGATCTCGGCCGTGCCGGTTTTCGAGAAAACCGTCGCCACCTGTGGGAAGCGGCCGATGGCCTTCTCGAGGTCGAGTTGCATCGCCTGCGATTGCGTCAAGCTGGTGCTCGGAATCCGCAGCGCGTGCATGGAGAGGTTCTTCTCGTCCAGCGTCGGAATGAACTCCTGACCGAGACGGAAAAACAGCAGCGCGGCTCCCACGAACAAAACGACGCCGGCCGCGATGGCAATGCGGGGCCGTTCGATGGTGCGCGTCAGCAACGGCGCGTAGGACACCTTGAGGCGGCGCACAACGAGGTTGTCGGCTTCCTTGACCCGGCCCGTCACCGCGATGGCGATCAGCGCCGGAACGAAAGTCAGGGACAACACGAAGGCAGCAACCAGCGCGAGGATGACCGTGAGCGCCATCGGCTCGAACATCTTGCCCTCGACGCCGCTGAAGGTGAGCAGCGGGACATAGACCAGAATGATGATAGCCTGTCCGTAAACGCTGGGGCCGATCATTTCTTCCGCCGCCGCCTTCACGGTACCGAGCCGCTCGGACAACGAAAGCTTGCGACCGGCCTCTGTTTGCTTTTCCGCAAGATGCCGCAGCGTGTTCTCGGTGATGATGACTGCCCCGTCGACGATGAGGCCGAAATCCAGCGCGCCGAGACTCATCAGGTTGGCGCTGATCTTTCCTTGCAGCATTCCTGCGGCCGTCATCAGCATGGCAAGCGGGATGACCAGCGCGGTGATAAGCGCCGCGCGGAAGTTGCCGAGCATCAGGAACAGCACAGCGATGACGAGCAGGGCGCCCTCGCTGAGATTGGTCGCGACGGTCGTGATCGTCGCATCGACCAGTTGGGTGCGGTTCAGTACGGTATCGACGCTGACGCCGGCCGGGAGATTGCGCCGGATGTCCTGCATCCTTGCATCGACCGCGGCGGCGACCGTGCGGCTGTTGCCGCCGATCAGCATCAATGCTGTTCCGACGACGACTTCCCGCCCGTCGCGGCTGGCGCTGCCGGTCCGGGTTTCACCCCCGATGGCGATTTCGGCGACGTCGCGAATCCGCACCGGCACCGCGCCGCGTGTGATGATGGTCACATCGCCGATGTCGGCCAGCGTTTCGAGACGTCCGCCGGTGCGTACCGCGATGCCTTCGCCGTTGCGGTCGATGGTGCTGGCGCCCCGGCTGATGTTGTTGGTCTCGACGGCGCGAACGACGTCGCTGAACGAAAGCCCTAGCGAGATCAGCTTCGCGGGATCGGGCTTCACCTGATATTGTTTGACATATCCGCCGATGGCGTCGACGCTCGCCACGCCCGGAACGCTTCGGACTTGCGGCCGGATGATCCAGTCCTGCAATGTTCGCAGATAAGCGCCGCGCTCGACCTCGGTCTTGAGCCGCTCGCCGTCGGACGTGACAAACGTGCCGTCGTTCTGCCAGCCGGATTTGCCGCCGCCGCCGCTGCCGTTTGCTTGCGGCACGAGCGAAACCGTCCACATGTAGATTTCGCCAAGTCCCGTCGAGACCGGTCCCATCTTGGGATCGGCGCCGGACGGCAGGGTCGTGCGTAACTCGATCAACCGTTCATTGATCTGCTGCCGCGCGAAGTAGATGTCGGTCTTCTCGCTGAAGATTGCGGTCACCTGCGAGAAGCCGTTGCGCGACAAAGAGCGGGTGTTTTCCAGTCCCGCGATTCCGGCGAGCGCGGTTTCGATGCGGAACGTCACCTGCTTTTCGATTTCGACCGGCGACAGCGCGGGCGCGGTCGTATTGATCTGCACTTGCTTGTTGGTGATGTCGGGCACGGCATCGATGGGCAGGCGGACAAGTGACCACAGGCCGACTGCGACGCAGCCGAGACTCAGCAGGACGACGGTCCAGCGATGCCGGATGGAGAGGTCGAGAATGCGGCTGATCATGGATTGCGCCTAGTGTTGATGCTCAACGGCGCTTTTGCCGAGGTCTGCCTTCAGGACGAACGTGTTGGCGGTCGCGATCCTGTCGCCGGCGGTCAATCCCGACGTCACTTCAAACGAACGGTTATCCTCGCGGCCGGTAACGATCTTGCGCGGCTCAAATCCATTGGGCGTCTGGACAAAGACGGCGCTCTGACCGTCGATGCTTTGCACCGCGTTCTTGGGCACTACTGTCGCGGCGCGTATTTGCTGGAACGGGATTTCAGCCGTGACGAAACTCCCCGGCCGCAGGACGTGTGAAGGATTGTCGACCGACGCCACCACGCGCGCCGAGCGGGTGTCCCTGTCGAGCAAGGGGCTCACGAACATGATCTTCGCAGGGAGAGGGGCGGAGCCGGAGCCGGTCGCGACGGTGATCGCCTGTCCTTCGCTGACGGCGGCCAGATCGGCGGCTTGCAGTGACAACTCCGCCCAGACCACGCTCGAATCCACAATGACGAACAGTTCGCTTTCCTGGCCTTCGCGGCCGACCAGCGATCCGAGATCGACGCGGCGCTCGGCAATGCGTCCGCTCATGGGTGCGCGCAGTTCCTGCAACCGCAGGCTTTTGACGGGCTGCTGGGGCAGCGCCGAGATCTGATCGCTAGTCAGACCCAGAGCGAACAGTTTCTGGCGCGCGACGTCAAACTTGATCCGCACGTCCTCGAACGCAGTCTTTGCGCGCAGATAGTCGTTCTCGCTGCTCACCTTGGACTCGAACAGGCTTTTGGATCGGCTGAACAGCGTGTCTTGAAGATCGAAAGCGACCTTTGCTGCGAGGTACTGGCTTTTAGCGTCGGCGACCTCCCGGCTTTCGATGATGGCGAGAACGTCGCCCTCGCGGACGTCGTCGCCCAACCGCTTGCGCAACTCGGCGACAGTACCCAGCAGCCGGACGGAAACCTTGGCGATGCGCTCGCCGCTGGGCACGATGGTGCCGGGCACAACAATGCGTTTGGTCAGAAGTCCGTCCCGAACATCCTGGATTGCGAAGTTGCCCGCCGCGATCTGACGTTCGCTGAGCCGGATGATGCCGTCATCGTGATGCGCGGATTGCTTCTGCGCAGGTGGAGCTTCGTGCGCAGATGAAAGCGTGAGGAAAAGCGTTGCGACCGCGCCAAGCGCAATTGCCGCGACAAGAGATCGAAATCTGGTCCGAAATAGTTTCATCGTCAAAACCCCGCGAGCGGTGAAGCTCGTGCCATCGCCAGGTCTGTTGTCAGACACGTCGGCGAATTTGAGTCGTCTGCGAAAAGATGAATGCAGGCAGGCCGTCGCGCGGCTTTTCAGGCTGCGGACATGCCGAACGGGCCTTTACGGCCGCGTTGACTTTAAGCGCGGGGTGGTTTGAAGAGCGGCAGGCCGGCGAGCGACACCAGCGTTTGCTCACGCCCGATGCGCGGCGCCTGATGGCCGATGTCGGCTGGAAGCTGCACGACGAAGGTCGGCTGTCCGGTGACGTGATTCAGGCAATGCCCGCAATGAACGGCCATCTTGTTGTCGGGCGCGTCGGGCGGGGTCGTGCCGTCGAGGTCCATCGCGACGACCGCGGACGAGGAGCCGGCAACGGCCAGATCGCAGCTGCCGCAATGGATCAGTGAAGCAACAAGGCCGAGCATCAGCGCCAGAACAAGCGTCAGACGGCGTCGCCGTCCGTTCTGTCCCGCGCCGAGCATCGCGCTGATGTTTGCACCACTTGCCATGTCGTATCAGTAGATTCTTCGTTGGGCCTTTTCAAGGCCGGTTTAGATCACATGATCGGAAGCCAGCGCGCAGGCGGCGGCACTGGTCGCAATCTGGATGGTCGTGTGCTGGATGTTATACTGTTCATTCAACTGCTGCGCGGCCTGAATCAGAAAGGCATCGCCCGGATGGCCGGAGGGCATGACCAGATGACAGGTCAGCGCGGCCTCGGTTGTGCTCATCGGCCAGATATGCAGATCGCAAATCTCGGTTACACCCGGACGCTGTTCGAGATAACGGCGCACCGCCACCGGATCGATGTTCGACGGCACCGCGTCGAGCGACATGGCCGTGCTGTCGCGCAGCAGTCCCCATGTGCCCCACACAATGACGGCGACAATCACGAGACTTACGAGTGGGTCGAGCCACAGCCAGCCGGTGAACATGATGACCAGCGCGGCGGCGACGACGCCCGCCGACACGGCGGCGTCGGCCACCATGTGCAGGTAAGCGCCCTTGATGTTGAGATCGCCCTTGCGTCCGGATGCGAACAGCCACGCGGTAAATCCGTTGATGGCGATGCCGATTGTGGCCACGATCATCACCGTCGTCTCGGCAACGGGTTGAGGATTCAATAGCCGCAGGATTGCTTCCCAGCCGATTGCGCCGACTGCGATCAGCAGAAAGACCGCGTTGAAAAGCGCCGCCAGGATCGACGAGCCGCGCAGACCGTAAGTGTAGCGCGCTGAGGGGGGCCGCTTCGACAGCGCCACCGCGATCCACGCGACCACCAGCCCCAGCACGTCGGACAGGTTGTGCCCTGCGTCCGCGATCAGGGCGGTCGAGTTGCTCGCATAGCCATAGACCGCCTCGACAATGACAAAGACCGTGTTGAGCACGATCCCGACCGCAAAGGCCGGTCCAAAGTTTGCGGGCGCGTGCGTGTGGCCACCCGGTCCGTGGGAATGAACCTCATGCCTATGATCGGCGTGGTCGTGCGCGTGATGATGCGATTGTGTCATGCAATGCTCGTACAGGCCTGAGTCCCTGCGGGGCTCAGTGGCTGTATGCGATATGCGTCATCCGGAAACCGAATACTATCACAGCTGGCAAGGTGCAGCCGCGACGGGCTGTTATTATTGAAACGGCTTCACATCCGCGACGGCGCGGGAGCGTGCAACCGTGCTCACGATGTTGTCGGCGAGCAGGCGTGCGAGGCAGGAATAGCCCCAGTCGTTCATGTGCAGGCCATCCGCCGTAATGAACCGGTCGAATGCGATGGCCTGATCTTCGTGCCAGTGGCGCATGGCGACGTAGCGGCGGAACAGCGGAACGTGGGCCTGCTTCGCGATATAGGCGATCAGCCCGACCATGTCGCTGACAGCGGGCTTGGCGTTGACGCGTGGTGCGAATTGCGGGTCGATCAGCAGCACGTCGGCGCCGGTTTTCTTGATGCGCGCAATTCCGGCCTGCAACAATTCGCCGGTCGCGGGGACGCTGCCGTCGCGCAACAGGGTATTGGTGCCGAGTTGCCAGATCACCAGATCGGGCTTCGCGTCGAGAATGGAATCCATTCGCGCCATCATGTCGGCGGCTTCTTCGCCGTTGACGCCGCGATTGATGATGGTGATCGGCGTGCCGGGAAATCTCTGGCGCAACTCGCGCTCGAGGCGGCTTGGATACGAATAGGCGGGCGAGCTTGCGCCCGACCCGCCGGTCGAGGACGAGCCGACTGCAACGATGGTGACCGGGTCGTGTGCATCAAGCCGTTTGGCGACGCGGGTAATCGGCGCGTCGAGCTGCGCCAGCGACTTGGATTGCACGCAAGGCTGCGTCTTGAAAACGGCATTGAGATCGTCGGACACCGGCACGCTTTTGCCGGCGCTCGTGGCCTGTTCGGCATGAGAGGTGGCGGGGTACACGACGACGGCAGACAGCCCGAGCGCAAACGCGCCGATCGTCGCTGCGATGGTCGAAGCAGTTTTCCGGCCGTGAATGAGGCTGAGCATCAAAAGCGGACCTTGGCGTGGCGGCCATCGAAGGTCCGCATCGATCGATAAATAGCGACAATTTGGCGCGCATTCAATGCGCCATTCGGCGATATGGAACTGATGCTTAACTGAAATTCCCCGCAAAAATAGGGTGATAAGCGGGGTCAGGACCTGCTGCGACGCACAAATCCGTGAGCGGTGCGGCTTGGGCGCGCGTCAGATGGTCTTGCCGATCAGCGCACTGACTCCGTTCCAGATGATCTGGATGCCGATGCAAAACAGGATGAAGGCGGACAGCCGCATCATGACGTCCGTTCCGCGCGCCCCGAGATAGGCGATGATGCGATCGGCGAAGCGATAGCTGACGAACACCGTGATGGCGATGGCGGCAAGGCCGGCGATCGCCGCGCCGCCCAGAATGGCCAGTTCAGCGAGATCCGCCGCGCCGGTCGGCCGCTGGCTGCCGAGCGTCACCGCGACGGAAATGGAGCCTGGCCCGACGGTCAGCGGCATGGTCAGCGGATAAAATGCATCGACGGCGGGACCTGTGTTGCTGACCTTCGCGCGATCCGGTCCGGGGTCTTCCGGTGCGTGCAACAGTTGCCATCCGAACGCAGCCACCACGAGACCGCCGGCGACCCGAACGACGGGCAGGGTGATGCCGAAGAAGACAAGAACATGCGAACCGATGAACAGCGACCCCAGCAGCAGGAAGAAACTGTTTCGCGCGACGTTCTGGGCAAGCACGCTGCGCTCGGCAGAACTGCGCCCCCGGGTCATCCGCAGGAAAAGCGGTGCGCTGCCGATCGGATTGACGATCGGAAACAGCGCCGCATAGACCAGCAGAAACGCATTGATGATGTTTTGCACGACGCCCGCCCCGACGGCACCCAGCCCCAAACGCTGTGCGGCGGCTGATTGCCACGACCGATTTCCAACAGAGATCGCGGATGTTTGCAACCCGGATGGCCGCAAGCCCGGCTCAGGAGTTCGGATTCCAGAATAATGGCGTTCAGGCCGTTCAGCTGCCTATGAAATCCTCGTCTTGCGCCGCGGGCCTTGATACCGTGCCACGTTGAGCAAACACGGTTGATTCATGCAGCGCATACCGGTCTTTATCATCGTTACGGCGTTGGCGAGTCTTCCGTCGTTGGTTGCGCGCGCAGAGCCGGTCCCGATTGTCTGCACGATCCTGCCGGGCGAACAATCGGCCAGCGTGTTGTTGACCAATCCATTCAATTACACCGCATCATGTCAGGCGAACTGCAAATTCTCCACCGCCGTCTACGACGACAACCCGCAGATCATCTGCGCCAAGCCGGTACCCGCCGGCAAGCAAGTCGAGATGTGTATTCTCAAGGCCGCAGGCAACAAGCTGCTGAAGCTGGTCGATGCGACGGCGGATTGCAGAAAGCCCTGAGGCTCGGCGGGTCGAACACCGGCATTGAAAGTCTGCTTACGCGGGCAGACAAATGAAAGCCCCGCTTACGCGAGGCTTGCACTTGAAGGCTGTTCGTCCTGTCTTATCGGCCGAAGAAAAGCCAGAGCAGGATGATCACCGGGATGGGCACGCCCACCAGCCATAACAAAAGTCCTTTTCCCATATTAACCTCCATCGCGTTCCTGAAACATGTGATGGAGAACATCGGAAAGGTCGTCTTGTTCCCTCGTGGCTGTCCTGCGTTACCGGTGAATCACCAATGCCCGGTATTGGGCATCGAACTCCACGGCTCCTTCGGCGCGAGTGCGTCGCCCTTTTGCAGCAGCTCGATGGAATGCAGATCCGGTGAACGGATGAACGCCATCTGCCCGTCGCGCGGTGGACGGTTGATGGTGATGCCGAGTTTCATCAGGCGGTCGCAGGTCGCGTAAATGTCATCGACCTCGTAGGCGAGATGCCCGAAGTAGCGATCTTCGCCGTAGGTCTCTTCATCCCAGTTGTAGGTGAGTTCGACCAGCGGCGCGCCGCGGCCCTTGACCTGCTTGAGCAGCGCCTCGTCCTCGGCCGCGCACAAAAACACCAGGGTGAAACGGCCTTTCTCGCTTTCGGTGCGGCGGACTTCCTTTAGCCCGAGCGCGTCGCTGTAGAATTTCAAGGCCGTGTCGAGATTGCGGACACGCAGCATGGTGTGCAGATAACGCATGTTTCTTGTCTCCATGGGAGCTTCGCGGACGTTCCGTCCGGTACGGTGGCATTGAATAGCAGCAAATCGCTGCGAAGGGCAGGCGTGGCGCGGGATGCTGCAACAAAAAGCCCTGCCACAAGGGCAAGGCTCCGCGAAAGTACGCCTACGAAATCGGAAAGGGCACTTTCGCGAACTGGCTAGCAAGATTCCGTCGGGCCTGGTGGCGGCTCCGGGACCTCATCCACACAACTCTCCGTGAGCGACGTTTCCAGGCACTGATCCAGCGACCTATGAACAGACGTATAGTGGAAGGTCCGCGAGCATCAGTGAGCATTCTCGATGAGCTTCGTGCGATAGACTTCTTCGCCGTCCTCGTCGCTGACAAGAATGGAGTAGCCCTTCGCCGCGAGCATCGGCTCTTCCTGAACCAAATGCCTGGCCAGCTTGTCCGCGACCTCCGACGCCTGAACTGCGTCCTCGAGCTCTTGACCGTCTTGGTCGGCGATCGTCTTCCCGTCGACCAGATCAAAATGAAATCGCATCGGTCCCTCTAGATAAAAACCCCGCCATCTGCCGAGGCATATGACGGGGTTCTTCATGCCTGCATCCATCGCTGGGTACCTGCACCTGAGATAATAACGACGAAGCTGACTGTTCGTTCCGATCCTTTTTGGATATTGCGGACCCGAATTGGATCAGTCCCGCATATGTCTTTCAGTCGCGTTGGCGCCGAAAGCAGAGCTAAAGAACCATACCGAACAGAAAAAGAATCGCGAGACCGGCAAACGCGTAGCGAAGCAGGCGGTCTTCGGCGATTGCTTCGATGATCTTCATGGCGGCCTCCGTCAAAAGAGGGCAATACCAAGGCGCGCGATTTGTTCCAGCAATCGATGAAAATTTTATTCGTCAAAGTCCCCGGCGGTTTTGCTCACGGCTTGAACTCTCAACAGCCAATCAGACTTGGCAATCAGGTTTTGCGCACGGGAACTTTTTGCGCTGCGCCGCCGTTGTCCTTCGCATATCTCATGCAAAGGAGGCCCTGTGGACGAGGTTATTGATCGGATCATTCATACCTTTGGTATGATGCGAAACCTGGATGAAGCGAACTTGCGCGAGGCGCGCGAGAGCGTCGGCAGTTACATCGGAACGCTCTCGTCCGCCGGTGAAACCGACCCGAAACGTCTGGCGGTTTTCGGTCTGGCCTATTTGCGTAATCGTGAGGACGGCTCGACGCCCGGCTTCACCGGCTGCTGAGTATTCCAAGCGATTGATTGCCGTATGACAGTGGATAAGGAATCGCATCTGCTGGCGACGGGAGTCCCTTCTTGCTACCTCCATTCTCCGTTCAACGGAGAAGATGATGCAAAAAGTAGATCTGGATTCGATGTCCATCGACGATCTGGCGACGCTGCTCGATCAGACCACCGAAAAACTCGCCGACAAGATTGCCGCGCGCCAGCGCGAACTCGCCGCCGAGATGGAAAAGCTTGCCGCGTTCGGCAAGAAAACCAAGGTTGTTGCGCCCAAGAAAGACCTGGCGCCCGGGAAAGACCTGAAAGACGTCAAGGACGCCTTGAAGCCTGAATCGGTGAAGCCTCAGGACGCGAAAATCCAGGATGCTCCGAAGGTGCAGGCGACCAAGGCAGCCTGATCTGACGGGTCATTGATTTCGGAAATGGGGGCTTCGCGCCCCCATTTTTGTTGAGCTATACTTTTCCGCGCGCGGCGTGAGTGCATCGGCTTTGAGGATCGGATGACGAGACGGTTTGCGAGACGGTTTGAATGATTGCGTCCGATCTTCGCAGCGGAATCGACCTGCTCGGCGACTTGATCGCCGAAGCACGGACCATCGTGCCGTTTACGGGCGCCGGCATTTCCACCGAATGCGGAATTCCCGACTTCCGCTCGCCCGGCGGCTTGTGGACCCGCAATCGTCCCATTCCGTTCGATGAGTTCGTTGCGAGCCAGGATGCACGGGATGAGTCATGGCGCCGCCGGTTCGCGATGGAGCCGAGCTTTGCGGCGGCCCGGCCGGGCCGGGGGCACCGCGCGCTGGCGTCGCTCTACAAGGCGGGCAAGGTGCCGGCGATCGTCACCCAGAACATTGACAACCTGCATCAGGCGTCAGGGTTTTCGGCCGAGCATGTCGTTGAGTTGCATGGCAATACCACCTACGCCCGCTGCATCGGCTGCGGAAAACGCTTCGAGATTTCCTGGGTCAAGGAGCGCTTCGACACCGGCGGCGCACCATCCTGCACCGCTTGCGGGGAGCCGGTGAAGTCGGCGACGATTTCGTTTGGCCAGTCCATGCCGGAAGACGAGATGCGTCGCGCCAAGGAACTTGCTGAACACTGTGATCTTTTTCTCGCGATCGGCTCGTCACTCGTGGTCTGGCCGGCGGCCGGTTTTCCCGTACTGGCGCGGAATTGCGGCGCCAAACTGGTGATCATCAACAACGAACCGACCGATCAGGACGACATTGCCGACCTGGTGATCCGTCACGACATCGGCGAGACGCTTGGACCGTTCGTCGGCAACTGACCAGTGGAGTGGATTTGACATTCGCAATCCACTCGGCAGCGCGCCCGCAATGCGAATGTAAAATCCGAAACTCCACTGGAAACCTATATTTGCTGGTGGTCTTTGATTCTAACATTCGCGGGCAGGTCTGCAGAAACGGGAGGCGAATGTTAGAACCGGACCACTAGCCTGTTTGATTCGATTTCGTTCAAGACTGTTCATAGGTCGTTGCTGATTTCTTTTTTGTCTTTCAGCCCTCAGCCGGAGTGTTATCGTCGAATCAAGGGATTCGCGGCGCATCACGGGCTTCGTCCCTCGAACGTACTCAGTACGCAACGTAGTTGGTCACGCGGTGATCGATGGCAATTTAGTTTGAGGTCCGGGGGTCATGGGTTCGGACGGATTTGAGTCCAAGAAGGTAAGCAGCCCGCTGGGTGGGGCTGGTCCTGCTGACAGGTTCGCTCCAAGCGAACTCGCTGCGAAGGTTGAGCGGAATTTGGCGCTCGACTCCTTTGCGGCGGATGACGGCGCGGCCGTCAACCTTGTCGAGATTTCCGGCGTCATCAAATGGTTCGATGCCTCAAAGGGCTACGGCTTTATCGTGCCGGACAACGGCTGGCCCGACGTGCTGCTGCATGTCACGGTCTTGAGGCGTGACGGCTACCAGACGGCCTATGAAGGGGCGCGGCTGGTGTGCGAATGCGTCCAGCGGCAGAAGGGCTATCAGGCCTTCCGCATCGTCTCGATGGACGAGTCCACCGCCATCCATCCGGCGCAGATGCTTCCCGCGCGCACCCATGTCAGCGTCACGCCGACCAGCGGGCTGGAGCGGGCGCAGGTCAAATGGTTCAACCGGCTTCGCGGGTTCGGCTTCCTGACCTGCGGCGAAGGCACGCCGGACATTTTCGTCCATATGGAAACCCTGCGCCGCTATGGCATGACCGAGTTGCGTCCCGGCCAGTTCGTGCTGGTCCGGTTCGGGCCCGGGTCCAAGGGCATGATGGCGGCCGAGATCCAGCCGGAGACCGGCGCGCCCGGATTGTCCTCGCACTGACCTGACTTCAACCACATCCGCGTGATCCTCTAACAAGGCTAGACCTGTGTGTGGCCTTTGCCATGATTGCCGCGCTAGGTTGCTGCGTCATTTGGCTCAGGACACTGTTCGAGAATGTCGTTCGCCCGCTTGCTGAAATCCCCGAACCTGAAAACAAACTTCCGTATCGTCGCCGCTGTGGCGATGGCGCTGTTCGCCGTGGCGATCACCGGCGCGACCGCGGCCGAGGTGCAGTCGCTCGAGATCGTCACCAAGTCGGGCGTCCACGTGTTCTCCGTCGAGATTGCGAAAACCGACGAGGAGCGGGCCACCGGCCTGATGTACCGCAAGGAGCTGGCCGAGGGACGGGGTATGCTGTTCGATTTCTCGCCCGAACAGCCGGTGTCGATGTGGATGAAGAACACCTTCATCCCGCTCGACATGATCTTCATCCGCAGCGATGGCCGGATTCTGCGGATCGCGGAAAACACCGAGCCGCATTCAGAAAAGATCATCTCGTCGGGCGGTCTGGCCAAGGGCGTGCTGGAGGTGATCGGCGGCACGGCCCGGAAATACGGCATTCAGGCCGGCGACCGGGTGGCCCATCCGCTGTTCGGGACTCGCTGAGGCTGTGAGCGTTCGAGGCTGACGCAGGAAAAACCAGCCGTCAGAATCGCGTCAGAATCGCGCTATAAAATCTAATAATTTCAATGGGATAAATGGTCGGGGCACGAGGATTCGAACCTCGGACCTGCAGTACCCAAAACTGCCGCGCTACCAGGCTACGCTATACCCCGATGGGTCAGTCGATACACGCTTCGCATGGCGCCAGCAAGGCGGAACGACCGGCTGCGGGCGCTAAAACACCCACAGTTAACGTGGGATCGTCCGGCTCCCGGTCAAGCCCCCGAGGCGGGCGATGAGGCTGGCGATGCCTGGGCCACCGGCGGCTTGGCGGGTGCCGTTCGCGCCGACGGCTTGTCCTGCTTCTTCGACCAGTTTCCGTAATAGGCGACGATCGTCAGGATGGCGACACCGACGACGCTGACGCCAAGTTGCGCCCAGACCGTGCCCCAGCTCAGCATCAAAACGAAGTGCGCGACGAAGGACAGGAAGATGCCGACGCAGAACACCTGCAACGATTGCTGACCGCACTTGATCAGGGGATCGAGCCACTTCGATTCCAGCAGTTTCCAGTCCTTGGGCACGAACCGCGTGATGAAGAACGCGATCACCACGAAGTGGATGACGCGATAGGGCGCAAGGAACGTCTTGTCGTTGGGATTGAAGGCATCATAGAGCCACCTCGGGAACAGCGCGCCGAAGGATTCGAAGCGGCCCGCCATGGTCATGATCAGCGCGAAAACGAGATAGAGCGAGCCGATGATCAGGAGCCATTGCGAGCGGATCACTGATCGCGATTCCAATGCTCCGCCCAGCGCGAACCACGCGCCGAACACGAACAGCAGCTGCCAGGTATATGGATTGAAGTACCAGGAGCCGACGGGGTAGGCCGAGAAATTCCAGCCGAACTGGCGGGCCGCGAAGTACAGCACCAGCGACGCGATCATGACCATGTCGGGCTTGCGCAGCATCAGCCACAGCACCGGCGGGAAGAACCCCATCAGGATGATGTAGAGCGGCAGCACGTCCAGATTGACCGGCTTGAAGCGCAGCAGGAGGCCTTGCGTCAGCGTCTGGATCGGATTTTCCACCAGCCCCGCGACGTTGAACTCGTTGAGGATGTCGGGATCGGCGTAGCGCAGCGCGACCCAGCCGATCGCCGCGATGTAGATCACGAACAAAATCACGTGTGCGACATAGAGCTGCCAGACGCGCTTCCACAGCCGCGTCGAGCCCACGATAAACCCGCGGTCGAGCATCATCTTGGCGTACACGAAAGATGCGGTGTAGCCGGAGATAAAGACGAACAGGTCAGCCGCGTCGCTGAAACCATAGTTGCGGGGCGTCGCCCAGTTGATGACGTTGTTTGGAATGTGGTCGAGAAAAATCCACCAGTTCGCGATGCCGCGGAAAAAATCGAGCCGGAGGTCGCGACCCTTTTCGGGAAGTGTTGCCTGGATTTCCATGAGCGCCGTTTCGTGATGCAGTCGACAAAATTACTTCGGCGGCGGCCAATCCGGACCTGAACGGTTCGACATTGTCACGGCGCGTCGTTCGCATTATATCAGAGTTTCTTGTGGGAAGTCTCCTTGGGAACGGGCTGCCGAACGTTTGATTTGGGCCTCAACCCAAATCACTTGCTTTTTATCCGTCCCGCTTCCGTTCCGGCGGATCGACAATCGAACTCAGGCTCTTTCACTCCTCAGGGTTTTCGCGCGACATGACAGCCAGAATCTTCAAACCTGCCAAAAATGCGATGCAGTCCGGCTCCGCGAAGACCAAGGCGTGGCAGCTCGACTACGAGCCCGAACAGCCGCGCGTGATCGAGCCGCTGATGGGCTGGACCAGCTCCGGCGACATGAAGCAGCAGCTGACGATCCATTTTGACACCCGGGAAGACGCCGTCGCCTATTGCGAGCGGGAGGGCATTCCCTATCAAGTGCTGGAGCCGAAGGAATTGCAGCCGCGCGTGAAGGCCTATGCGGACAATTTCGCGTTCCGCCGCACCGAGCCCTGGACGCACTAAGAGCTGGACTCACTATCTGCCGTCATGGCCGGGCTTCGTCCCGGCCATCCACGTCTTTATCGCTGCTGTTGCCCTAAGACGTGGATGCCCGGAACAGGTCCGGGCATGACGAACTCTGGCGAAATCGCTCCGGGAAATGTCGGGAGCAAGACATTTCAAAGCTGCGCCTTGGCCTAATGAGGCGCAACGCGCCTGACGCCAGCCTCCCGATTGCGCCAGTATCCATCGGAAAGGTTGGGGTTGCATTCCGCCGCCAAGCAGTGACACCTTGCAGGTCAATGCCGCCCGGAATGGAGGCGGAAGCAAGCAAGATCAAAACGTTACGCGGCAGGAAACAATGGCACTTCGGTCCGGGCTCGACTCCAAATCGTCCGACTTCACGCGCAACGCCGAGGTCATGCGGGGGCTGGTTGCCGACCTCCGGGACAAGCTTTCGCAGGTTGCAGGCGGGGGCGGCGAGGCGTCTCGCGCCAAACACACGGCGCGCGGCAAGATGCTGGCACGGGAGCGCGTCGACCTTCTGATCGACCCCGGCACCGCGTTTCTCGAATTCTCCCCGATGGCTGCCTATGGCCTCTACGGCGGCAACGTGCATTCCGCCAGCATCGTGACCGGCATCGGCCGCGTCTCGGGCCGTGAATGCGTCATCGTCGCCAACGACGCCACCATCAGCGGCGGCACTTATTACCCGATGACGGTGAAGAAGCATCTGCGCGCGCAGGACATCGCGCGGCAGAACAACCTGCCATGCATTTACATGGTCGATTCCGGCGGCGCCTTCCTGCCGCAGCAGGACGAGATTTTCCCGGACGAGAAACACTTCGGCCGCATCTTCTACAATCAGGCCAACATGTCCGCGCAGGGCATCCCGCAGATCGCCATCGTGATGGGATCCTGCACGGCGGGCGGCGCTTACGTGCCCGCGATGTCGGACGAAAGCATTATCGTGCGCAACCAGGGCACCATCTTCCTCGGCGGCCCGCCGTTGGTGAAGGCGGCGACCGGCGAAGTCGTGACCGCCGAAGAACTCGGCGGCGCGGACGTCCACTCAAGGCAGTCGGGCGTCACCGATCACTATGCGCAGAACGACAGTCATGCCATCGGCATCGCGCGGCGCATTGTCGGCAATCTCAATCCCGCCAAATCATCGGCGACCGGCCTGCGCGCGCCGCGTGAACCGTTGTTTGAGCGCGAGGACATTTACGGCGTGGTGCCGGCGGACGCCCGCAAGCCGTTCGACGTGCGCGAGATCATCGCGCGCATCGTGGACGGTTCGGAGTTCGAGGAATTCAAGAAGCTCTACGGTCAGACACTGATCTGCGGCTTCGCGCATATCTGGGGTTATCCGGTCGGTATCATCGCCAACAACGGAATCCTGTTCAGCGAAAGCTCGCTGAAGGGCGCGCATTTCATCGAGCTTTGCTGCCAGCGCAATATCCCGCTGCTGTTCCTGCAGAACATCACCGGCTTCATGGTCGGCAAGAAGTATGAAGCGGGCGGCATCGCGCGCGACGGCGCCAAACTCGTCACGGCGGTCGCGACGGCATCGGTGCCGAAATTCACCGTGGTGATCGGCGGCTCCTATGGCGCAGGCAACTACGGCATGTGCGGCCGCGCCTACAGTCCGCGCTTTCTCTGGATGTGGCCGAACGCGCGCATCTCGGTGATGGGCGGTGAGCAGGCATCGATGGTGCTCAGTCAGTTGCGGCGCGACAACATCGAAGCCAAGGGCGGCACATGGTCGGCCAAGGAGGAAGATGCTTTCCGCAGCCCGATCCGCGAGCAATACGAAACGCAGGGTCATCCTTATTACGCGACAGCGCGGCTCTGGGACGACGGCGTGATCGATCCCGCCGATACGCGCCTTGTGCTTGGTCTCGGATTGTCCGCCGCCGCTAACGCGCCCTCTGAGCCGACGCGCTTCGGCGTGTTCAGGATGTGACGATGAAAAATCCTGCTCAGACCGCGGCAAAGCCGCTCTATCGCCGCTTCAACACCTTGCTGATCGCCAACCGCGGCGAGATCGCCTGCCGCGTCATCAGGACCGCGCGCGCCATGGGCCTGCGCACCGTCGCGGTCTATTCGGAAGCTGACGCCGATGCGCTGCATGTCGCGCTGGCCGACGACGCCGTGCTGCTGGGACCCGCGCGTGCGAAAGACAGCTATCTCAATGTTGATCGCATTCTCGAAGCCGTGCGGAAGACCGGCGCGGAAGCGGTGCATCCGGGTTATGGCTTCCTGTCGGAGAACGCCGAATTCGCGCGCCGCTGCGCTGCTGAAGGCATCGTGTTCGTCGGTCCCACCGCCGAGATGATGGAAGCGATGGGGTCGAAGTCGGGCTCCAAGCAGCTGATGGAAAAGGCCGGCGTGCCGCTGGTGCCGGGTTATCACGGCGAAGCGCAGGACGACAAAACACTCGCGGATGCCGCGAAGAAAATCGGCTTTCCGGTATTGGCGAAAGCATCGGCCGGCGGCGGCGGTCGCGGCATGCGTATCGTCAACAGCGCGGACGAACTCGCCGCAGCCATTGTCAGCGCCAAGCGTGAGGCGCTCGCCGCGTTCGGCGACGACCGCATGTTGATCGAGAAGTTCGTTCAGAACCCGCGTCACATCGAAGTGCAGATCGTCGGCGACAGCCACGGCAACCTCGTGTCGCTGTTCGAGCGCGAGTGCACGCTGCAGCGCCGCCATCAGAAGGTGATCGAGGAAGCGCCGTCGCCGACACTCGATGCAGCGGGACGCGAGGCGGTTTGCGCGGCAGCCCGCAAAGCGGCGGGTGCGGTGAATTATGTCGGCGCGGGCACCATCGAATTCGTGTCGGACGGCCGCGAAGTGTTCTTCATCGAGATGAACACGCGGCTTCAGGTCGAACATCCGGTGACCGAGTTGATTACCGGCGTCGATCTGGTCGAATGGCAGTTGCGTGTCGCGTTCGGTGAAAAGCTGCCGCTGGCGCAGGACCAGATCAAGCTCAACGGCCACGCCATTGAGGCGCGTGTCTACGCGGAAAATCCCAACAAGAACTTCATGCCTTCAGTGGGCCGTATCCGGACGTGGCGCACGCCGGACGAAGTCGACGGCCTGCGGATCGATGCGGGTTACGGCGAGGGCAAGACTGTGTCGCCCAATTACGACGCCATGCTGGCCAAGGTGATCGCATGGGCCCCGACGCGCGATCTCGCGATCTCGCGGCTCAATCGCGGGCTGCAAGAGACCGACGTTCGCGGCGTCATCACCAACATTCCGTTCCTGTCGGCGCTGATCACGCATCCGGACGTCCGCGCCAACACCATCGATACCAGTTTCATCGAGCGCGAGCTGGCGAAGCTCACGCCAGCCGAAGCGGGGTTGACCGAACTCGAGCTTGGCGCGGCAGTGGCTGCGATCCTGCGCAGCGAGGAGGTCGCGGCAGGGCACGACGTGAACTCGCCATGGCGGGCATCGTCCGGCTGGTTCACCGTGGGTGGACGCCAGCGCCACTTCCTGTTCCGGCAGGCGGGCGGCGAGCGCAAGGTGACGCTGCGCTATGGAAATGGCCCGACCATGCTTTCGGTCGACGGGCGTGACATCGCGTTCGCGAGTTCGGCATCGTCGCGCGGCGGCATCGATCTTGTTCTCGATGGCGTCAAGCACCACGTCGAAGGCTTGCTGGATGTGCAGGAGGTCTATGTCCGCACCCGCAATGGACGTTTCGAGTTTCACTGGGTCGATCCGTTCGGCACCGAGGACGAGGAGCAGGCCGGCGCGGACCGCGTCGTCGCACCCTTGCCCGGTACGGTGGTGGCGATCCTGGTCGCGGAGGGCGCGTCCGTCGAGAAGAGCGCACCGATCCTGACGCTGGAAGTCATGAAGATGGAGCAGACGCTGCGCGCGCCGTTCGCAGGCGTCGTGAAGCAGTTGAAGTGCAAGGTCGGCGACATCGTGCAGGAAGGCGTGGAACTGGCCGAGATTGAGCCGGCTGAAGCTCCCGCGAAGGCGTAACCCATGAGTGACAAGGTCCGCATCGTCGAAGTCGGCCCGCGCGACGGGCTGCAGAACGAAAAGACGCTGGTCAGCGTGGAAGCGCGGGTCGCGTTCATCGAAAATCTCATCAAGGCAGGACTGCATACCATCGAGGTTGGCAGCTTCGTGTCGCCCAAGGCCATTCCGCAAATGGTCAATTCGGATCAGGTGCTGCGCGCGGTCGACCATCATCCCGACAGCGTGTTTCACGTCCTCGTCCCGAATGAAAAGGGCTATGACGTGGCGAAAGCCGCCGGCGCGAAAGTGATCGCGGTCTTCGCCTCCGCGTCGGAAGGATTCTCGAAGGCCAATATCAATTGCACCATTGCGGAATCGATCGAGCGGTTCGTGCCGGTGATCGCGCGCGCCAAGGCCGATGGCGTCAAGGTGATCGGCTATGTCTCATGCGTGCTGGGCTGTCCCTATGACGGCGAGATCAAGCCGCCGGCAGTCGTCGCGGTGACGACAAAGTTGTGGGAGCTCGGCTGCCAGGAAGTCCTGCTCGGCGACACCATCGGCGTCGGTACGCCGCTCAAGACGCGGCAGTTGCTGCGCGCGGTGGGCTCCGAAATGCCGATGACCAATGTCGGGATGCACTTCCACGACACCTACGGTCAGGCGCTGGCAAACCTCTTGGCCGGAATGGAAGAGGGCTCGCGGCTGATCGATTCCGCGGCGGGCGGGCTCGGCGGATGTCCCTATGCGCCCGGTGCGACCGGCAATGTCGCCACCGAGGATGTGGTCTACATGCTGGAAGGCATGGGCATCGCGACCGGCGTCGATCTGGACAAGCTCGTCGCCGCCACCAACGAGATCTGCAACGTCCTCGGCAAGCCGCCGGTCAGCCGTGTGGCGTCCGCGATGAATGCGAGCAAGCGCACCCGCTCTTGATGATGATTGCGCTACGCCGCTAACGGATCGCCTCCCGTCCCATCACCAGATCGGGCAGGGTGGTCGAGATGCCGGGGAAGATGCACAGCAGCAGCACGGCGAGGAACATCAGCGCCAGAAACGGCATCGTGCCCCAGATCACCTCGGAGAGCGAAATGTCCGGCGCCACGTTCCTGATGACGAAGATGTTCAGCCCGACCGGCGGGTGAATCAGCCCCATCTCCATGACGATGGTCATGACCACGCCGAACCAGATGATGTCGAACCCGGCGGCCCGCAGCGGCGGCAGGATGATAGGCGCGGTCATCAGGATGATCGACACCGGCGGCAGGAAAAATCCGAGCACGATGACCATGCCGAGGATGGCTGCGAGCAATTCCCATTTCGGCAGGTGCATCGCGACGATGGCGTTGGCCGCCGACTGGGAAATCGTCAGATAGCTCATGACGTAGGAATAAAGCAGCGACATGCCGATGATCATCATCAGCATGGTGGATTCCTTGATCGTCGAGGTCAGGATCGGCGCAAGATCCGCCGGCTTCCAGACGCTGTAGATCAGGCCGATCAGCAGCAGCGCCAGCAGGCCGCCGAGGCCCGCGGTTTCCGACGGCGTGGCGTAACCGCCGTAGAGCGCGATCATCACGCCGGTGAGCAGGATCACGAACGGCAGCACGCGCGGCAGCACGTTGAAGCGCTCCGACATCGTGTATTCGTCCTGGGTCAGGATCGGCGATGTCTGCCCGTTCGCTTCATAGGCCGCTTTCGCGGTGGCGTATTCCTGGCGATACCGAAACATCGCGTAGACCGCGAACAGCGTCACCAGCAGCAGGCCGGGGCCGATGCCTGCGAGGAACAGCCGCCCGAGCGATTGTTCGGCCGCGACCGCGAACAGGATCATCGTAATGGACGGCGGAAGCAGAATGCCGAGCGTGCCGCCGGCCGCGATAATGCCCGCCGCGAAGCCGCCCGAATAACCGCGCTTGCGCATCTCCGGAATTCCGGCCGAACCGATCGCGGAGCAGGTCGCGGGAGACGATCCCGCCATCGCGGCGAACAGCGCGCACGCAAACACGTTGGCGATGCCGAGGCCGCCCGGAATTTTATGCAGCCACGCATGGAGCGCGGTGTAGAGATCCTGACCGGCCTTGGACTTTCCGATGGCTGCACCCTTGAGGATGAACAGCGGAATCGACAGCAGCGTGATCGACGCCATCTCCTCGTAAACGTTCTGCGTCACCGTATCGAGCGACGCTCCCGGCATGTAGATCGCCATGAACACGACCGCGACGGCGCCGAGCGCGAACGCGATCGGCATTCCCGAAAACATCGTGGCCAGCGTCGCGAGCCCATAGCTGATGCCGATACCCAGAACGGTCATGAACGCGAAGCCTTGTTGAAGGAGGTGATGATCTGAAGCAGGATTTGAACGCACAGCAGCGTCATGCCTGCGGCCATCAGGACATAGGGAATTGCGAGCGGCGGGCTCCACATCGAATTGGAGACCTGGCCGTCCACCCACGCTTCATGCGCCAGCGTCCACGATTTCCATGCGAAGAAGGCGCAGAACGCAAAACTGGCGACGTCCACGAGAAGCAGCCGGATCCGGTTCGCGGTCGGAGAGAGCAGGCCGACGAAGGCTTCGATGCCGATATGGCCGCGCTGCCCTTGCACGAAAGCACAGGTCATGAATGTCGCACCTACCAGCAGGAAGACGGCCGCTTCGTCCTGCCAGTAGGTCGCGGCGTGAAACAGGCTGCGCGACAGGACGCTGTAGCTCAGGATGAGGCAGGCGAGAATGAGCGAGATCGCCGCCAGCACGACGATGACGCGATTGCAGAGTGCAAGTGCGCGCGCGAACCCGGCCACGAGCGCGTTGCTCGGGGCCGGGGTGACCAGCTCGTGCTGGTCTTCAACCGAACCGTGCATCATGCGGCGTCGGACGCGAGCTTCATCAGGTTGGCGGACGTCGCGGTTTTCCCCGAGTAATCCTTCCACGCGGTGTCGCGCGCGATGTCGCGCCATTTGCCGACGGTCGCAGCATCGAGCGTGCTGACCTTGGCCCCGGCCTTTTCGTAGACCTTGGCGACCTCGACGTCGTCGGCTTCCGCGCCCTTGCGGCCGAACGCTTCCATCTCGGCACCGACGCTGAGAATGATGTCCTGCTGGTTCTTCGGCAGCTTGTCGAAGATGGCCTTCGACATCATCAGCGGCTCGAGCATGAACCAGTACGACTGACCGGCGCCGGACGTGAGATGCTTGGCCACTTCCTCGAGCCGGAACGAGATCAGGCTGGTCGACGATGTGATGCCGGCGTCACATGCGCCGGTCTGCATCGCCGCGTAGATTTCGTTCGACGGCACAGACAGCACGGCGGCGCCCGCGGTCTGCAGCACCATGTCCATTTCGCGCGATCCGCCGCGCACCTTCAGGCCCTTGGCGTCTTCCGGCGCGACCAGCGGCCGCGTGCGGCTGGCGACACCGCCGGCCTGCCAGACCCAACTGATGAGGATGATGCCCTTATCGGCGAGAAAATCGGTCAGCGCCTTGCCGACCGGTTTGGTCTTCCATGCCAGTCCCTGATCGTAGCTCGACACCAGTCCCGGCATCAGGCCGATGTTGGTTTCGGGCAATTCGCCGCCGGCATAGGGAAGGGGGTAAAGGCTCATGTCGAGCGCGCCTTTGCGCATCGCGGAGAACTGCGCATTGGTCTTGATCAGCGACGAGCCGGGATAAACCTCTGCGACAATTTCGCCGCCGCTGCGCTTGGTGACTTCCGCGGCGAACACGCGCGTCAGCCGGTCACGGAAGTCGCCCTTGTCGATCGTCCCGCCCGGAAACTGATGCGAGATTTTCAGCGTGGTCGCGGCTTGTGCTGGGCCAAAGCGGAGAATGGCGGGTGCGGCGAGCGTGGTCGCCAGAAGATGTCGGCGTGTCAGCATCGGATGTGTCTCCCTGTTGTTTTTTTGATTTTTCGGTCGGCGGGGTCTGGCCGTCGCGGGGCGTTTGCCTGCGACATTCTGACCGAGCCGCCCGCATAATGCTACAGTTGCTGCACCGCACTTCTGCGCGAACACGCCTATACTTTCGGCCCGGGTCTCGCGGCGTGTGGAGCGTTCCAAAATACCGTCGCGCGTGAAAATTATTCGCTGCCGCTGTGTAACAACGCGCGGTCCTCCCCGAAGATCCTGAAGCGACCTTCGTCGCGTCAGAAAACGGTTTCAGAGGATCACGTCACATGGCACGCACCACACGCATCGCGCTCGGCACCACCGCTGCAGTTTTGTCGCTGGGTCTCTTGTTTGCGCCGGCCGCCTTCGCTCAGGACAAGATGTCGAAGGACGGCATGAAGAAGGAAGACACCATGTCGAAAGACGGCATGAAGAAGGACACGATGTCGAAGGACGGCATGAAGAAAGACGGAATGATGAAGGACGGCATGAAAAAAGACGAGATGAAGAAGTAATCTTCATCCCGTCTTGCTGATGCTTGCAGGCTCGCTCCGTTCAGGAGCGGGCCTGTATCGTTTGACGTTATTTCTTTTTCTTGCGCGCCGCGTAGCGTGCATCGCGCGCGGCTTTTTGCTGAGCTTTCAACTCCGCTTCCGCTGCTTCCTTCTCGGCCTGCATGCGGCGTGCTTCGGCTTCGGCTTGCGCTGCGAGTTCGGCTTCGCGCGCCTTCTTCTCCAATCTGGCTGCCTCGCGCAGCTTCTGGGCTTCCGCGCGTGCGATCGCCTGCGCCTGCCGCTCCGCAGCCTTCTTCAGAACGGCCGGATCGTCAGGTCCCGGCTGAGCCTTGAACTTTTCGAGAACTTTTTTCCTGGCGTTTTGCGCGGCGGCCTGCCGGTCGGCAAAACTCGGCTCCTTAAAACCCATCGAGTCGATTTCTTTCTTTTCAGAGGTGTGTCGGGCGGCTTGTAGCAGATTTCAGGGCGATATTGGGGAGGTCTCCGCTGCTTTATGCCTCCAGCAGAGCCTGTCGGAGCGCTTCCCGTGCCGCAAAGGCGGGAGTGTGTCCTTTGGGAGACAGACGACCTGTGTCACCGGCCCGCGAAAGAAACGGCTTATTTGAAGGGTTTCGCTTGTTATGAAGCCATTCTCATGTTTGGTATCCGGCTTCTATTCTTCTTGGAGGTTTCGACGTGGCGACAGGTACTGTGAAGTGGTTCAACGCGACTAAGGGTTTCGGGTTCATTCAGCCGGACACCGGCGGCAAGGACGTTTTCGTGCACATTTCGGCGGTCGAGAAGGCTGGGCTTTCCAACCTGAACGAAGGCGCGAAGGTCAGCTACGAGGTCGTGGCGAACCGTGGCAAGGAATCGGCTGAAAACCTTCGGGTTGGATAATCCCGGTTATCCACGCAGAATTTCGGTTTATCGACAGAAAGGCCGCCTTTTGGCGGCCTTTTTTGTTGAGCGGGCTCTTTTTCCGCGCGTAATGCACGTACTCTACGCACGCACGAATCAATAGGAGCCACAATGGCAGTTCAAATGACGAAGTCTCAGCTGATCGAGAAGATCGCTGGGGAAGTTGAAATCGCGAAGAAGGACGTCAAGGGCGTCCTCGAGACACTCGCGTCGGTCGGCTACAAGGAACTGAAAAAGTCGGGCGTCTTTCTGGTCCCCGGTTTTGCAAAGTTCGTTGTCATCAAGAAGCCGGCGACCAAGGCACGCAAGGGCACCAACCCCTTCACCGGTGAAGCGATGACCTTCAAGGCCAAGCCGGCCCGCAAGATCGTTCGCGCGCGGCCCGTTAAAGCTGCAAAAGACGCCGTTTAAGTTTTTTGCGACGTTCTGCTATTGGCCCGCCGGTTCACGCCGGCGGGTTTTTAGCAATGAACGCTAGCAATGAACGCTTCTGGGACTTTCGAGCCCATCCCCATGCGAAGCAGGACCGGGCTTGGGCCGGGACGGCTGTGGCTTGGCGCTCGGCGGGAGCTTGGCCGGGATTTTTACGACGTCTGCCATTGAACAAATTCCTTATGACGCATTGCAACAATCCATAAGGCGTTTCGTTCCGGATTCCCTTTATCCTTTAGTCCCTGATGCTTTCGGATGGCCGCGCCGATGCGGGTGAAGCGCGCGATGTCATGCTCATCGCACGGAACGGATTCCCCGCTGGTCTCTTAACGAAGGGCGCAACGAGGAGCCGGCAATGGCAGACCAAATCCAGCAACCGCCGTTTATCTATGAAGGACTGGATCCCGCCGAGAACGAGGATCGGTTCGGCATCAGGAAGCTGTCTGCCGCGGTGAAGTCCCTGAGCGATATGCTGGAGGGCGCCAAGAAGCCCGGAATGCCGCTGAGCATTCTCAGCAACGTCGCGCGCGAAGCGCCGCTGGGTTCATTGCTGGTGGCTTTCGTTCTCGGCGTTGCGATCGGCCGGCGGCGCTGAGCGCACGTAACGCTTCACATCCGTGTGCTGCTGCATTGTTGAGCAAGCAGATCGTCGCGGCCTGTCGCTTTTTTACTACTGCCAACGCCGCCGCGCAGCGGTAAGCTCGGCAATTATTTTATCATTTTTGAGATCGACAAATGTATTTCGTATTGATCCCGTCGCTCGCGATGGTCGGATTGGCCGTGATCCTGTGGCGGCAAAGCCTGACGCGTCCCGACACATGGACGGACAACCCGCCGGTTGGCCGGAAACGCCGCGACTGAACCGGACTGCTGATTCCCGCGTCGTCAAGAATTGACCGAATCGTAACGAACGGCTGCTCTCCTCAGAGGCAAGGAGAGCGCGAATGCTCAAGCAGTTTGAGAATGTTCGTTTCGTTCGAATGGCCGATGGCAAGACCTTCAAGCTCATTCGGGATCTGGGACTGGTGAAGGGCGGGAAGGGGCTTCGTTGTCACGAGCCGATCCTGACTGTTCAATTGAAACTGAAGCCGATCAGCTTTCACATTCCAGTGCTTGAAGTGCTCTCGCTGTTTGCGAGGCCCGCGCGCGCTGCGTGACGCTGCGGCATCAGCCCAAGATCTGAAAATAAACTGGCGATCCCAGCAGGATTCGAACCTGCAACCCACGGAGTAGAAATCCGTTACTCTATCCAGTTGAGCTATGGGACCGTTTAACTAATTGAAATCACATACCATCGTTTATTGTCGTTTATCATCCTAAAGAACCCGTGATGAACGACTATTTTTCGGCCTTCTTGCGGCCAGCAGCGCGTGGGACGGCGGCCCTGGAGTGAGCCGAAGCGGCCACGCAGCGATCCACGGTATCGATCATTCTTCTCTGGCTGGTATGGTGGTAGACTATCACCGGGGCGTTCGTCCCGGGTCTCGCCGGGGCGTGGCCGGAGTGGTGCCATGATCGCTTGGCGCGGCTTCGTCGTGATGATGTCCGCCGGACTTTTGTTCGGGGCCGTCCGCGCATTCGCGCAACATCAGCACCCGCCGCAGGACGTCCCGATCCACGAGAAATTTTATTCGACGTGGATGAGGCCGGACAACCCTCATTTGTCCTGCTGCAGTCAACACGACTGCTACCCGACCGAGGCCCGCAATGAAGGCGGCGTCTGGTTTGCGAGACGCCGTGAAGACGGCAAGTGGCTTCGTATCCCGCCCGAGAAAGTCGAGAAGAACCGGGACAATCCTGACGGGCGCAGCCATCTTTGCGCGCCCAGACCCGAGCGCGCCTATAGCGCGGACGTCTTCTGCTTCACCCTCGGCAACGGAATCTGATTCCACTTCGGGTCGTCGGCCCTCTCATATGCGATTGAAAAAACCGTCAACCCGCCGCGAAATTCATGAACCTTCCAGCGCCTCCGGCCGACCAACCGGCGGGAGTATCCAACGGCTTGCATTGCCTTTGGGTTATCCCGACCTAAACTCTTGTTTTTTGCCGGGTCATTGGCTTGGCGCGCTCTTTCACGCCGTCGGTGCGCGATGGTCGCGTAGAATCTTTCGGCCCGGTATCGATACGACCATGAGTCCGTCACGATTCGCGCATTGTCTACGTTTCAAGGCAGCCTTTGATAGCTGTCGGCAGGGAGTTTTCACATGATCGGTCTGGTTCGCGCCCTCTCGGTTTGCGCCGCGCTGGCGCTCGGCCTCGTCTCGGCAACTGCGGCCGACAAGGCCTTCAAGAGGGACGATCTGGCGGACAGTGCCATCCGGCTCGAAGCCCAGATCAAGACCGAAGCCGGGATCATCAACAAGACGGCGGCGACGCTGAAGTCCGATGTGGATGCAGCGTTCAAGCGCAACGATCTGCGCAGCGCGCTGCAATTGCTCGGACAGACCACGGCGGTCGTCCCTGAGGACAGCGGCAACTGGCTGCGGCTGGCCAGGACCATTTTCCAGATCCGTCCCACGGACAACCGCGAGCGGACGTTCTTCTATGAACGCGCATCCACCGCCGCCTACATCGCCTATCAGCGCGCCGCCAATCCGGCCGAGGAAGCCGATGCGCTGGCGGTGCTGGGCAATGCGCTGGCGGAGCGGAAGCTGTGGCGTCCGGCGCTCGATGCGCTGCGCCTGTCGCTGGATCAGCGCGAGGTCGCCGACGTGCGCGGCCAGTACGAGAAGCTGCGCGACGAGCGCGGCTTCCGGCTGCTGGATTACAGCGTGGATTCGGATTCGGCGTCGCCGCGCGCCTGCTTCCAGTTCTCGGAGGACCTCGCCAAGCGGGCGGACTTCAATCCGTTCATCGCGCTGGCCGGCACCGACAATCCGGCGCTGACGTCCGAGGAGAAGCAGCTTTGCGTCGAGGGCCTCAAGCACGGCGAGCGCTACACCATCAACCTGCGCGCCGGCCTGCCATCGACCGTGAAGGAGACGCTGCCGAAGTCGGCCGAATTCAACATCTACGTGCGCGACCGCAAGCCGTTCGTGCGCTTCACCGGACGCGCCTATGTGCTGCCGCGCACCGGCCAGCGCGGCATTCCGCTGGTCAGCGTCAACACGCCGTCGGTGTCGGTGAACATCTTCAGGATCGGCGACCGCAATCTCATCAATTCGGTACTGGGCAGCGACTTCCAGCGCAGCCTGTCGAGCTATGAACTGTCGGACCTCGGCAACGAGAAGGGCGTCAAGGTCTGGACCGGCGAGATCGCCACCGCGCAGACGTTGAATGCCGATGTGATCACCGCTTTCCCCGTGGATCAGGCAGTCGGCGAAATGCAGCCCGGCGTCTATGTGATGACGGCTGCCGCGAAGGGGCCGGGCTCGGCCTCCAGCGATGAAGACTCCGGCCAGCTGGCGACGCAGTGGTTCATCGTTTCCGACATGGGCCTGACCGCCTATTCGGGCAACGATGGCGTGCATGTGTTCGTCAATTCGCTGGCGAGCACCGAGCCGACGTCGGGCGCTGAGGTTCGCCTCGTGTCCCGCAGCAACGAAGTTCTCGCCACTCGCAAGACCGACAGCGCGGGCCATGTGCTGTTCGAGGTGGGGCTGGCGCGGGGCGAGGGCGGTCTGTCGCCTGCGTTGCTGTCGGTTTCCGGCGAGAAGGGCGACTACGCTTTCCTGAGCCTCAAATCCAATGCGTTCGACCTGTCCGATCGCGGCGTCTCCGGGCGTGCCGTGCCTGCGGGGCCTGATGCGTTCGTTTACGCCGAGCGCGGCGTCTACCGCTCCGGCGAGACGGTGTATCTCACGGCGCTGCTGCGCGACGGCAAGGGCAACGGCGTTGTCGGTGCGCCGCTGACGCTGGTGGTCGAACGCCCCGACGGCGTGGAATTCCGCCGCGCTGTGGTGCCCGATCAGGGCGCGGGCGGACGCAGTCTCACGCTGCCGTTGAATTCGGCGGTGCCGACCGGCACCTGGCGGGTCCGGGCGTTCACCGATCCGAAATCCCCGTCCGTCGGCGAAACCACCTTCATGGTTGAGGATTACGTCGCGGATCGCATCGAATTCTCCTTAAGTTCCAAAGCGAAGCAGATCACGGCTGAAGCTCCAGCAGAACTTGAAGTGGATGGCCGCTTCCTCTACGGCGCGCCTGCCTCGGGCCTCGCGCTCGAAGGCGACCTGCTGATCGCCACCGCTGCGGATCGTCCGGGCTATGCCGGATACAAGTTCGGCGTCGCGGACGAGGAAACGTCGAGCAACGAACGCACGCCGCTGGAAAACCTTCCCGAGGCCGACGCCAACGGCAAGGCGACCTTCAAGGTCAGTCTCGCCAAGCCGCCGTCCTCGACGCGTCCGCAGGAAGCGCAGGTCTTCGTCCGCATGGTGGAAACCGGAGGCCGTGCGGTCGAACGCAAGCTGACCATTCCGGTCGCGCCGAACGACGCGCTGATCGGCGTGAAGCCGCTGTTCGCCGACAAGAACGTCGCCGAGGGCGATCCCGCCAACTTCGACGTCGTGTTCGTGGCGCCGGACGGCAAGGCGCTGGCGCGCAGCGGGCTTCGCTACGAACTGATGAAACTCGAGTCGCGTTATCAGTGGTACCGGCAGGGCTCATCCTGGGATTACGAGCCGGTGAAATCCACCAAGCGCGTGGCCGACGGCGACGTAACCATTGCCGCCGACAAGCCCGCGCGCATTACGGTCGCGCCGCAGCCGGGCCGCTACCGGCTCGACGTGAAATCCACCGAGCAGGACGGCCCGATCACCTCGGTGCAGTTCGATGTCGGCTGGTATTCGGACGGCAGCGCCGACACGCCGGACCTCCTGGAAACATCCATCGACAAGCCGGAATACAAGTCCGGCGACACCATGGTCGTGTCGGTCAATGCGCGCAGCGCCGGCAAGCTGACCATCAACGTGCTCGGCGACCGTTTGCTGACCACGCAATCCTCCGACATCAAGGAAGGCCAGAACAAGATCAGCATCGCCGTCGGCAAGGACTGGGGCACCGGCGCTTATGTGGTCGCCACGCTGCGCCGTCCGCTCGATGCCGCCGCCCAACGGATGCCGGGCCGCGCCATTGGTCTTAAATGGTTCGGGATCGACAAGTCGGAGCGCACACTCAAGGTGAGTCTCACGCCGCCCGCGCTGGTTCGCCCGAGCACGACGCTCAAGCTGCCGGTGAAGATCGAAGGTCTCAGCCGCGGCGAAGACGCCAAGATCGTGGTCGCGGCCGTCGATGTCGGCATTCTCAATCTCACCAACTACAAACCGCCTGCGCCGGATGACTATTATCTCGGCCAGCGCCGCATGACGTCCGAAATCCGCGACCTCTATGGGCAACTGATCGACGGCATGCAGGGCACACGCGGTCAGATCCGCACCGGCGGTGACGCCGCAGGCGCTGAACTGCAAGGCAGCCCTCCGACGCAGAAGCCGCTCGCGCTCTATTCGGGCATCGTCACGGTCGGCACCAACGGCACGGCGGAAGTCACCTTCGACATTCCGGAGTTCGCCGGCACCGCGCGCATCATGGCGGTCGCATGGACCGCGACCAAGGTTGGCCGCGCCAATACCGATGTGACCGTGCGCGATCCCGTCGTGCTCACCGCAACGCTGCCGCGCTTCCTGCTGAACGGCGACCGCGGCACCATGAGCCTCGATCTCGACAACGTGGAGGGTGCGGCGGGCGATTACGTCATCAGCGTCAAGACATCCGGCCCGGTGAAGCTCACCGGCAACCCGGCGACCACCATACGCCTTGCCGCCAAGCAACGCAGTTCCGTTGCGCTCGCCATCGATGCGGCGGGCGGCGCGGGGCAGGCGCAACTCGACGTGGACATCAAGGGACCGAACGGGCTGGCACTGGCGCGTCACTATGCGCTCGACGTCAAGGCCGCCACGCAGATCCTTGCACGGCGCTCGGTGCGGACCTTGGCAAAGGGCGAGAGCCTCAATCTCACGTCCGACATGTTCAGCGATCTCGTGCAGGGCACCGGCGGCGTTCAACTGTCGGTCGGTCTCTCCACGGCGCTCGACGCCGCGACCATCCTGAAGGCGCTGGATCGTTATCCGTTTGGATGTTCCGAGCAGATCACCAGCCGCGCGATGCCGCTGCTGTATGTCAACGATCTCGCGGCGGAAAACCATCTGGCGATGGACACCGCAGTCGATCAGCGCATCAAGGACGCCATCGACAAGCTGCTGGCGCGCCAGGGCTCGAACGGATCGTTCGGTCTGTGGTCGGCCGGCGGCGACGATGCCTGGCTCGATGCCTACGTCACCGACTTCCTGACGCGGGCGCGCGAAAAGGGCTTCGCGGTGCCGGACGTTCTGTTCAGGACGGCGCTGGATCGTATCCGCAATTCGGTGGTCAACGCCGACGAGCCGGAGAAGGATGGCGGCCGCGATCTGGCCTACGGTCTCTATGTGCTCGCAAAGAACGGCACCGCGCCGATCGGCGACCTGCGCTATCTCGCCGACACCAAGCTGAACAACATCGCAACGCCCATCGCCAAGGCGCAGCTTGCCGCGGCGCTGGCGCTGGTCGGCGACCGGGCGCGCGCGGAACGCGTCTATTCGGCGGCGGTCGGCAGCCTCAATCCGAAGCCGGTGCTGGAGTTCGGCCGCAGCGACTACGGCTCGTCACTGCGCGATGCGGCGGCGATGGTGTCGCTCGCCAGCGAAGGCAGCGCGCCGAAGGCGACGATCAGTCTCGCGGTCGAACGCGTCGAGGCCGCGCGGGGTCTTTCGCCCTACACCTCGACGCAGGAGAATGCGTGGCTGGTGCTGGCCTCGCGGGCGCTCGCCAAGGAAGCCAATAGCCTCTCGGTCTCGGTCAACGGTGAGACCGCGAAGAACGCGCTGTATCGCAACTATCGCAGCGCCGACATCGCGGCCACGCCGGTCAGGATCACCAACACCGGCGATACGCCGGTGCAGGCGGTGGTTTCCGTCACCGGTGCGCCGATCACGCCGGAGCCTGCGGTCGCCAACGGCTTCAAGATCGAGCGCAATTACTTCACGCTCGACGGCAAGCCCGCCGATCCGTCCAAGGCGAAGCAGAACGATCGCTTCGCCGTGGTGCTGAAAGTCACCGAAGCCAAGCCCGAATACGGTCAGATCATGGTGGTCGATTATCTCCCCGCAGGTCTGGAGATCGATAATCCGAAGCTGGTGTCGTCGGGTGACTCGGGCACGCTCGACTGGATCGAGGACGGCGAGGACCCGCAGAACACCGAGTTCCGCGATGATCGCTTCAGCGCCGCCATCGAACGCGCGAGTGACGACACCGCCGTGTTCACGGTCGCCTACATCGTGCGCGCGGTCTCTCCCGGCAAGTACGTGCTGCCGCAGGCTTACGTCGAGGACATGTACAATCCCTCGCGCTATGGCCGCACCGGCACGGGAACGGTCGAGGTGACGAAGGCGAAATGACGACGCCCGACACCATAACGCCAGCCACGCCGCTTTCGCGGCGCTGGCGGTGGGTCAGGATCGCCGCGCTGGCGTTTGGCGCGCTTGGCGCCGGCGTCGTTACGGCTGGCGTCATCTGGGTCGCATCGCTGCCGCCGCTGCCGTTCGAACAGACCCGGCACATCTCGACGACGATTGTGGACCGCAACGGCAAGCTGCTCCGCGCGTTCGCGATGGCGGACGGGCGCTGGCGGTTGCCCGCTCAGGTCAAGGATGTCGATCCCGGTTATCTCAACCTGCTGCTGAACTATGAGGACCGCCGGTTCAGGTCGCACATCGGCGTCGATCCGCTGGCGATGGGACGCGCCGCGTTCCAGCTTGTCACGCGCGGGCACATCGTGTCGGGCGGCTCGACCATCACCATGCAGGTGGCGCGGCTGATGGAGCCGCGGCAGGAGCGCTCGGTCGCCGCCAAACTTCGCCAGATGGTGCGCGCCGTGCAGCTTGAGCGGCAGTTGACCAAGGATCAGATTCTCGATCTGTATCTGACACTCGCGCCGTTCGGCGGCAATCTCGAAGGTGTGCGCGCGGCGTCGTTCGCCTACTTCGGCAAGGAGCCGAAGCGGTTGTCGCTCGCGGAATCCGCGCTGCTGGTAGCGCTGCCGCAATCGCCGGAGACGCGGCGGCTCGACCGTCATCCCGACGTGGCGCGGGTCGCGCGCGATCGCGTGCTGTCGCGCATGGTCGAGGACGGCCGCGTTTCGGCCGACGATGCCACGCACGCGAAGCTGGAGCCGGTGCCGCGCTTGCGCAAGCCGATGCCGCTGCTCGCGCCGCATTCGACCGATCAGTCGCTTGCGATCATGAAGGATACGCCGCGCATTCAGCTCACGCTGGATTCCACCATCCAGAAAACCCTCGAGTCGCTGGCGAAGGATCGCGCGCTCGCGCTTGGGCCCGATGTGTCGGTCGGCATTCTCGCGGTCGATAACGAGAGCGGCGACGTGCTGGCGCATGTCGGGTCGCCGGATTATTTCGACAACCGGCGCGCAGGGCAGGTGGACATGACCCGCGCCGTGCGCTCGCCGGGATCGACGCTCAAGCCTTTCATCTACGGTCTCGCGTTCGAGGATGGCTTCGTGCATCCTGAAAGCCTGATCGAGGACCGGCCGATCCGCTACGGCTCTTACGCGCCGGAAAATTTCGACATGACGTTTCAGGGCACCGTCACTGTGCGGAAAGCCTTGCAGATGTCGCTGAACGTGCCGGCCATCGCGTTGCTCGATCGCGTCGGTTCGAGCCGGCTGACGGCCCGCATCAAGCAGGCGGGCGCGAACCTGATCCTGCCCAAGGATGAAACGCCGGGCCTCGCCATGGGCCTCGGCGGTGTCGGCATCACGTTGAACGATCTGGTCCGGCTCTATTCGGGATTGCCCAGGCAGGGCGAGACGGTGGCGCTGCGCGAGATCGTGCGGCCGGACGACAAGGCGGAGCCGGAGACGCGGCGGCTGCTCGATCCGTCCGCCGCCTGGCTGGTCGGCAACGTGCTGATGGGCACGCCGCCGCCGGACAACGCGCCGCATAACCGGCTCGCGTTTAAAACGGGCACCAGCTACGGCTACCGCGATGCCTGGTCGGTCGGTTTCGACGGCCGCATGACCATCGGGGTCTGGGTCGGCCGCCCCGACGGCGCGCCGGTTCCAGGTTTGATAGGACGAACCGCCGCGGCGCCGATCCTGTTCGATGCGTTCGCGCGGACGGGAAAACTTCCGATGCCGCTGGCCAAGGCCCCGAAGGGCACGCTGATGGCCAGCAACGCCAAGCTGCCGTTGCCGCTGCGGCGTTTCCGGCCTGCGGGTGACTTCATCCGCACCGGAAGCGAGCAGGCGCTGCGGATCCAGTTTCCGCTGAACGGCTCGCGGATCGACGCCTACGGCGGCGATGCGAGCCAGTCCGCGATGCCGGTGCGGGTGGCGGGCGGGGTGCTGCCGCTGACCATGTTGGTTAACGGCGTCGCGGTCGGCGGCATCGACAGCCGCCGCCAGCGGCTGGTCGAACCGCCCGGTCCGGGCTTCGTCCGGCTGACCGTCATGGACGCGACGGGCGCGGCGGACACAGTTGTCGTGAGAATTCAGTAGAGGCGGCTCAACCTGTTGTCGGGAGAATGGTTTCCGCGTATGCGGAACCGATGGCTGAGACCTACCCAAGACCCAGATTTGGCGCCCCGCGCGAACCGGTGGAACAGAAGAATCCCGGTAGCGGGCTCGTGCGCGTGGTCGATTTTGCGGTCGGCAGCCATACCCGCGCGGTCGCGCTGCTGGTGCTGGTCGGCCTGCTGTTTTTCCTGCCCGGATTCGTCAACATCCCGCCGGTCGATCGCGACGAAGCGCGCTTTGCGCAGGCGACGAAGCAGATGGTCGAGAGCGGCGACTTCGTCGACATCCGTTTCCAGGACGAGGTCCGTTACAAGAAGCCGGTCGGGATTTACTGGGCGCAGGCGGTCGTCGTGGAGACCGCGTCGAAGTTCGGCCTGCCGCGCGCGCAGGTCCGCATCTGGCTGTATCGCATCCCCTCATTGATCGGCGCGATCGGCGCGGTGCTGCTGACCTACTGGACGGCGCTGGCGTTCGTGACGCGGCGTGGTGCGCTGCTCGCCGGTCTCATCATGTGCAGTTCGATCCTGCTCGGCGTCGAGGCGCGTCTGGCCAAGACCGACGCCATGCTGCTGCTGACGGCGGTCGCCGTCATGGGCGCGATGGCGCGCGCCTATCTCTCATGGCAGCGCGGGGACGACTCGCCGCAACCGTGGAAGTGGGCGGCGATTTTCTGGACCGCGATTGCGTGGGGCATTCTGCTCAAGGGTCCGCTGATCCTGATGTTTGTCGCGCTGCCCGTGATCGCGCTTGCGATCCTCGATCGCTCCGCGGCGTGGCTGTGGCGTCTGCGCCCGGTCTGGGGACTGATGTGGACGCTGGTGCTGGTGCTGCCGTGGTTCATCGCGATCTTTCTTAAAGCGGGCGACACCTTCTTCGCGGACTCGCTCGGCAGTGACATGCTGAGCAAGGTCGCGAGCCCGCAGGAATCGCACGGCGCGCCTCCCGGACTTTATTTCGTGTTGTTCTGGCTGACGTTCTGGCCCGGCGCGACGCTGGCCGGCATGGCGGCTCCGGCGGTCTGGCGCGCGCGGCGCGAGCCCGGCGCGCAATTTCTGCTGGCGTGGCTGCTGCCGGCGTGGATCATTTTTGAACTCGTGATCACCAAGCTGCCGCACTATGTGCTGCCGCTCTATCCGGCCATTGCCATCCTGATTGTCGGTGCGCTCGAACGCAACGTGCTGTCGCGATCGGCGTGGATCCAGCGCGGATCGGCGTGGTGGTTCGTGGCACCTTTGCTCATCACCGTCGCGTCGATCATCGGCGCGATGATGCTGCTCCGGCAGCCGGAGTTTCTGGCATGGCCGTTTGCGGCCGGCGCACTGATCTTCGGACTGTTCGCGTGGTGGATGTTCGATACCCATCGCGCCGAACGCTCGCTGCTCAACGCCATTGGCGCATCGTGGTTCATGGCCGTGTGCGTCTACGGCGTGGTGGTGCCTTCGCTCGCGCCGCTGTTCCCGAGCGTTCAGATCGCGCGCGCGCTTCGCAGCGTCGAATGCGTCGGGCCGTCAGCTGCTGCGGCGGGCTTCCAGGAGCCAAGTCTGGTGTTCATGGTCGGCACGTCGACGTTGTTGACCAACGGTTCTGGCGCCGCGGATTTCCTGTTGCAGGGAAGCTGCCGCTTCGCGCTCGTCGAATGGCGCGAGGAGCGGGCCTTTGCGCAGCGCGCCGAGGCCATCGGCCTGCGCTACAATGCCGGCGCGCGCATCGACGGTTACAACTTCTCGCAGGGCCGTGCGATCTCGGTCGCGGTGTTCCGTTCCGAAGGCACCGAGTGAAATGGCAACCGAAATCAGCGGCAGCCATCGCGCGAATTATGTGACCAAACTCGGTTCGGATGCATGGCAATCGGTGGCGCGCCTTGTGCGCGCGCCATCCCACTCGCGGCGCGCCGAGGCCCGGCGCTCTCTGGCGCGGCGGTGGCTCGGACTGTCCGCGCTGACGGCAGTTGTCATCGGACTTCTGATGGTCGCCGTCGACGTCGCCACCATCAAGCTGATGCCTGCGCGCGGAACGCCCAGCCTTTGGCCGCTGCGGCATTTCACCGATCTCGGGAAATCGGAATATGTCCTCTGGACGCTGGCAGGCGTGCTCTTCATCGTCCTGCTGATCTTGCCGCGGCTGATCGGGGTTTCGCGGGCGGTCCTGATCGCGTTCGGCGTGCGCGTTCAATATGTGTTTTTCTCGGTGCTGTTCGCAGTGCTCTGCACCGAAGTTCTCAAGCACATCATCGGGCGAAGCAGGCCGTTCGTCGGCGGCAATGCCAACGCGTTCTATTTCGAACATTTCTCCGGCAGCCCGGCATTTGCGAGCCTGCCGTCCGGTCATGCCACCACCGCCTTTGCGCTGGCCTTCGCCGTGTCGGCGGTGTGGCGGCGCGTGACGCTGGTGATGTTCGCCTATGCGGTGCTGATCTGCATCAGCCGGGTGATCCTGCTCGCACATCATCCGAGCGATGTGGTCGGCGGCGCGCTGATGGGCGTTGTTGGCGCGATGGCCATCCGCTACTGGTTCGCGGCCCGCCGCCTGGGCTTCAAGATCGGCCGCGACGGTGCGATTGAGCCGCTGGCCGGGCCGTCCTGGCCCGCCCTGAAAAGGGTTGCCCGCGAGGCGTTCGCACCATAAGAAGCGGTCGCCCGCAGCAGGTTTTTGACTGTTTTTGGCGGCATTCGGACCCCATCGGTACATGAGCGAACAACCAGCAAATTCCGGCCTGCCGGCCCCCGCCGTATCGATTGTGGTTCCCGTTCGTAACGAGCAGGACAACGTCGTGCCGCTGATCGCCGAGATCGCTGCCGCGCTGGACGGCCGCTGGGCCTATGAGATCGTCTACGTCAACGATGGCTCGACGGATGCGACCGGCGAGCGGCTTGCAACCGAAATGCGCGCGCGCACCAACCTGCGTCAGGTTCGCCATGCTGCGTCATCCGGACAATCCGCCGCCGTGCGCACCGGGATTCGCGCCGCGCGAGGCGGCATCGTCGCGACGCTCGACGGCGACGGACAGAACAACCCGGCGTTTCTGCCGGCGCTGATCGAAGCGATTGAAAAGGGCGGCGACAAGGTCGGCCTTGCTGCCGGTCAGCGCGTCGGCCGCAAGGACACCGGCTTCAAGAAATTCCAGTCGCGTGTCGCCAATGGCGTACGCAACATGATCCTGCGCGACGGCACCCGCGACACCGGCTGCGGCCTGAAGGCGCTGCGCCGCGACGTGTTCCTTGCTTTGCCATATTTCGATGGTCTGCATCGTTTTCTCCCCGCGCTGGTGCGGCGGGAAGGATTCGAGATCGTCTATGTCGACGTCATCGACCGGCCCCGGCATTCCGGTGTTTCGAATTACGGTTTCTTCGACCGGCTGTGGATCGGGATCATGGATCTTGCCGGCGTGTGGTGGCTGATCCGCCGCAAGAAGTCGACGCCGGTGGCAACGGAGGTGACCTGATGCTGATTCAGTTCGGTCAGGAACTTGGTGACTACCTCTACGACGTGTTCGTCGCGAAGTTCGACTTCTGGCTGGCGTTCGGCCTGATCGCGCAGTTGCTGTTCACCGCGCGTTTCCTCGTGCAGTGGATTTCGAGCGAGCGCGCGGGGCAGAGCATCGTGCCGATGGCATTCTGGTTCTTCTCGATGGGCGGCGGCGTGATGACGCTGATTTACGGCGTCGCCAAACGCGAGCCTGTCATCATTCTCGGACAGTCGCTCGCGACGATCATCTACATCCGCAACATCATGCTGATCTTGAAGAGCCGCGGGTCGGGCTCAAAGGTTGAGAAGACGTAGATTCGCTAGGTCGCCGCGTTCAGCGCCTCGAACCCGCGCGCCAGATCCGCCTTCAGGTCATCGAGATTCTCTAGCCCGATGTGGAAGCGCAGGGTGGGGCCGCCCGGATTCCACGTGGTCGCCGTGCGGTATGACGCGCAATCGAACGGGATCACGAGACTCTCGAAGCCGCCCCACGAATAGCCCATGCCGAACAGCGTCACCGTGTCGAGGAAAGCATCGACGGCCTGCTTCGACGCGGGCTTCAGCACGACGCTGAACAATCCCGTCGCGCCGGTGAAATCGCGTTTCCAGATCGCATGTCCCGGATCGGTTTCCAGCGCCGGATGAATCACACGCAGCACTTCGGGACGCGCGGCGAACCAGCGCGCCATGTCCAGACCGGCCTGCTGATGATGGGCCAGCCGCACCGCGAGCGTCCGCAATCCACGCAATGCGAGGAACACGTCGTCGGGACCGGCGCAAACGCCGAGCAGACGGATCGCCTCGGTGATCAGCGGCCAGGTCTTCGCGTTGGCGGAGATGGTTCCGAACATGATGTCGGAATGGCCGCCGATATATTTCGTTCCGGCCTGAATGCTGATGTCGACGCCCTGATCGAGCGAACGGTGAAACAGCGGCGTCGCCCAGGTGTTGTCGTCGATGACCAGCGCGCCCCTGGCGTGGGCGACGGCGGCGATGGCGGGAATGTCCGGCATCTCGAACGACTGCGAACCCGGAGCCTCGACCAGAACGGCTTTGGTGTTCGGCTTGAACAGCTTTTCGATTCCGGCTCCGATCAGCGGATCGAAGTAGGTGGTCTCGACGCCGTAGCGCCTGAGCAGGCTGTCACAAAAATTGCGCGTCGGGCGATACACGCTGTCGATGACGAGCAAGTGATCGCCGGCCTTGAGAATCGCGAGCAGGGCCGTGGAGATCGCCGCCACGCCCGATGGTGCCAGGCCAACACCGGCACAGTTCGGACCTTCGAGGACCATCAGGGCCTGTTGAAGCGCCTTGGTGGTGGGCGTTCCGTGGCGGCCGTACTGAAATTCCCCGCGATGCGCGTGGAGGTCTTCGGCGGTCGGATAAAGCACCGTGGAGCCGCGCACGACCGGCGGATTGATGAAGCCCTTTTGCGCGACGGTGTCGCGGCCGGATGTCACCAGTTCGGTCTGCGGATCGAGTCGGTCTGCGGGGCGATGGTCTTTTGGGGGAATCATGTGACGTTCATTGTGAGACGACATCTTGCCGCAGCGGTTGCTCGACAAAAAGGCAATACGCTGCCTAAAGCTGTTGGCTCAAGTAAGCTGACCGCGAAGGCCGGCGTCAACCCCTTGACCCGCAGCGCCCGACGTTCTGTTATGCCGGTCAGATATTTAACCACTAGTTCCGTGAGCTTCCGCAGGATCGATTTGTCTCGCGCGACGTTATTCGTCGCCGCCGCCGAACGATCGAGAAAGGCCATTCTATGAAACGGGTATCGCTCGCTCTTATTCCAGTTCTTGCCGCCGCCATCGTCTCCCATGGCGCTCAGGCGCAATCTCAGGACAAGCCCAAGGATCGTGGAACGCTTCAAAGCGTGAAGGACCGCGGCACCCTGTCCTGCGGCGTCAGTCAGGGTCTGCCCGGATTTTCGGCACCCGATGACAAGGGCAACTGGACCGGCCTCGACGTCGATGTCTGCCGCGCGCTTGCCGCCGCGATTTTCAACGACGCGACCAAGGTAAAGTTCGTGCCGTTGTCGGCCAAGGACCGCTTCACGGCGTTGCAGTCCGGCGAAATCGACGTGCTGTCGCGCAACTCCACATGGACGCTGTCGCGCGATACATCGCTGGGCCTGAACTATACCGGCATTTCCTATTACGACGGGCAGGGCTTCCTGGTCCGTAAATCGCTCAAGGTGAATTCCGCGCTGGAACTCAACAGCGCTTCGATCTGCGTTCAGACCGGCACCACCAACGAACAGAACGTCTCGGACTACTTCAAGGGCAACAACATGAAGTACGAGCTGATTGCGTTCGGCACCGCCGATGAGACCGTGAAGGCTTACGAGTCCGGCCGCTGCGATGTGTTCACGTCCGACGTCTCGCAGCTTTATGCCGAGCGCCTCAAGCTCGCCGCGCCGGGCGATCACGCCGTGCTGCCGGAAGTGATTTCCAAGGAGCCGCTCGGGCCCGTGGTGCGCCACGGCGACGACCAGTGGTTCGACATCGTGAAGTGGACGTTGTTCGCGATGATCAATGCCGAGGAATACGCCGTCACGCAGAAGAACGTCGACGAGATGGCGAAGTCGGCCAAGCCTGAGCTGAAGCGCATGTTCGGCACCGACGGCAATCTCGGCGAGCAGCTCGGTCTGCCCAAGGACTGGGTGATCCGCATCGTCAAGGCCGTGGGCAATTACGGTGAGTCGTTCGACCGCAATGTCGGCGCGGGATCGAAGCTCGCGATTTCACGCGGGCTGAACAAGCTCTGGAATCAGGGCGGCCTTCAATACGCGCCACCCATTCGTTGACGGCCTTGCCGGTCGCGGCGATGGCTGACGAGCCCCGCAAACCTCCGCTGCGACTGGTTGCACGGCTTCGCCGCGCACTCGGCGGGCAGGCGGGATGGGGCGGGGTCGTCATCCAGATCCTGTTCGTCGCGGCCGTGGTCTGGGTCGGCTATGAAATCGTCGAGAACGCGCGCGCCAACCTGCAGGCGCAACGGATCGCGTCCGGCTTCGGCTTCCTGTCCAACACCGCGAGCTTTGCCGTCAGCCAGGCGCTGATTCCGTTTTCCGAAAGCGACACCTACGCCCGCGTGTTCGTTGTCGGCCTGCTGAACACGCTGCTGGTCTCCATCGTCGGGATCGTGATCGCAACCATCATCGGCGTCGCCGTGGCGCTGGGACGGTTGTCGCCGAACTGGCTGCTGGCGCGCATTTCCGGCGGCTATGTCGAACTCATCCGCAATCTTCCGCTGCTGTTCCAGATTCTGTTCTGGTATCTCGCGGTGCTGGCGACACTGCCGAACCCGCGACAGAGCATTTCGCTGTTCGGCTCCGTCTTCCTGAGCAATCGCGGACTTGTCGTGCCCAATCCCGTTCCACAGCAGGCATTCGGCGTTTTCGTCGTGGCTGTCGTGGTGGGCATCGTCGCCGCGCTGCTGATGCGTGCTTACGCCCGTCATCGGCTGTTCGCCGCCGGCGAGAAGGTGACGATATGGCCTTACGTGCTGGCCATGCTGATCGGTCTGCCCGCACTGGCGGCGCTGATGTTCGGAGCGCCGGTGACGTTCGACATGCCGCAGTTGAAGGGGTTCAATTTCGCCGGCGGCGCGCGCGTGCTGCCGGAATTCGCCGCGCTGACGATTGCGCTGTCGACCTACACGGCGGCTTTCATCGCCGAGATCGTGCGCGCCGGCATCCAGTCCGTTCCGAAGGGGCAGATGGAGGCGGGCGCCTCGCTCGGCCTCACACGCGGACAGACGCTGCGGCAGGTCATCATCCCGCAAGCCATGCGCGTGATCCTGCCGCCGCTGACCAACCAGTATCTCAATCTCACCAAGAACTCGTCGCTCGCGGTCGCCATCGGCTATCCGGACTTGTTCTCGGTGTTCGCGGGCACGGCGCTCAGCCAGACCGGGCAGGCGGTTGAAATCATCGCACTGACCATGGGCGTCTATCTGCTGCTGTCGCTGATCACCAGCGCGCTCATGAGCTTCTATGGCTGGCGTCTGAACCGGAGCCTCGCCGCATGACGGAGCAGGCCGCCCCATTTGTCCGGCAGAACATCGTCGAGCCGCGTCGTGCGCCGGTCGTCACCACGGGCGTGATCGGCTTTGCGCGCCAGCGGCTGTTCAATTCGCCACTCAACATCATGATGACCTTGGTGAGCGCGCTGCTGCTGTGGCTGACCATCGTTCCCACGGTGAAATTCCTGCTGGTGGATGCGGTGTGGCAGGGCAGCGACCGCAATGCCTGCCTCGAAGCCAATGTCGGGCGTGTGGTCGGCGCGTGCTGGCCGTTCGTGCAGGCGAAGTTCGATCAGTTCATCTACGGCTTCTATCCGGCGGACCAGCGCTGGCGGGTCAATCTCACCTTCGTGCTCGGCGCGCTTTTGTTGTTGCCGCTGCTGATCCCGCGCGCGCCCGCGAAGGCGCTCAACTCGGGACTGTTCTTCGTAGCGTATCCGGTGGTCGGATTTTTCCTGCTGCGCGGCGGCGGCCTGAATGGCTTCGCCGTGCACTGGATAGCCGATCTCGGCTCGGCGCTGGCTTCCAGCTTTCAGGATGCGGGCAGCCGCCTGACGGCGACGGCGGGCGCGGGCGCACCCGGACAAGCCGTCGCGTTTCTCGGCAAGCTGGTCGGGTGGATCGGCGACGGGCTGGCCTTGCTGGTGTGGCCGCTGGCATGGCTGCGCGATTACACCGAGCGATTTCATTCGCCGTTGTGGGCCGATTTCATCGCGACCGCGATCATCGTCTCGCTGCTGGTGTTTGTTGTCAGCGGCGGCTTTCGCAACGGCTGGCGCGCGCTGCTCAAGACGCTCGCGACCTTCGTTGGCATGGCGCTCGTGATCATGGTGATGGGTCTGGATCGCGGCGGTTTGCCGATTGTCGATACCCGCTCATGGGGCGGCCTGCTGGTGACGCTGGTGGTGTCGGTCACTGGCATCGTCGCATCGATGCCGGTCGGCATGGCGCTGGCGCTCGGACGCCGCTCGACCATTCCGCTGATCAGGGTGTTCTCGATTGCCTTCATCGAGTTCTGGCGCGGGGTGCCGCTGATTACGGTGCTGTTCTTCGCGACCTACATGCTGCCGCTGTTCCTGCCGGGAAATTTCACCGTGGACGGACTGGTGCGCGTGCTGATCGGCATTGCCCTGTTCGCGGGCGCATACAACGCCGAAGTCATTCGCGGCGGCCTGCAGGCCGTGCCGCGCGGTCAGCCGGAAGCCGCCAGCGCGCTCGGACTGTCCTACTGGAAGACGACCGGCCTGATCGTGATGCCGCAGGCGCTGCGTCACGTCATTCCCGGTCTGGTCAATAGTTTCATCGCGCTGTTCAAGGACACCACGCTGGTGCTGATCGTCGCGATCTTTGATCTGCTGGGCCAGTTGCGCGCGTCGTTCGCCGATCCGAACTGGGCGACGCCGACCACGCTGTTCACCGGGTTCGCATTCACCGGCATCATCTATTTCGTGTTCTGCTTTGGAATGTCGCGCTATTCGCTGTTCGTGGAACGGCGGCTGAATGCCCACAAGAATGTCTGAGATGAAATCATGAGCGCAGATCCCATCGTCAGCATCTCCGGACTCAACAAGTGGTTCGGCGATTTTCATGTGCTGCGCGACATCGACCTCACGGTCGGACGCGGCGAACGCATCGTGGTCTGCGGACCGTCGGGCTCGGGCAAGTCGACGCTGATCCGCTGCATCAACGCGCTGGAGGAATTTCAGGAAGGCCGCATCGTGGTCGATGGCATCGAACTCGGGCCGAACCTGCGCCGCGTCGATGACGTGCGCCGCGAGGTCGGCATGGTGTTCCAGAGCTTCAACCTGTTTCCGCATCTGACGGTGCTGGAAAACTGCACGCTGGCGCCGATCTGGGTGCGCAACATCCCGAAGAAGGATGCCGAGGCGGCGGCGATGAAATATCTCGAGCGCGTGCGGATTCCGGACAAGGCCGACAAATATCCCGGCCAGATTTCAGGCGGTCAGCAGCAGCGTGTCGCGATTGCACGCGCGCTGACGATGAATCCGAAGGTGATGCTGTTCGACGAGCCGACTTCGGCGCTGGATCCCGAGATGGTCAAGGAAGTACTCGACACCATGGTGGACCTCGCGAAGGAGGGCATGACCATGCTGGTGGTCACGCACGAGATGGGATTCGCCAAGGAGGTCGCCGACCGCGTCGTGTTCATGGACGCCGGCCAGATCATCGAGGCCAACACGCCGGACAAGTTCTTCTCCAATCCGCAGCACGCGCGGACGAAGCTGTTTCTCAGTCAGATTTTGCGGTGACCGGCCCAAGTTGTCATTCCGGGACGCGTTCTTCACGCGGGCCCGGAATCCAGAAATGACGTCGCTTTAATGACTCACACTTTCTCGAACGGCGGCTTGATCGTGCTCTTGCGTTCCAGCCACGCCGGCACCGGCAGGTTCTTCGAGCGCAGGAATTCCGGATTGAACAGCTTGGACTGATAGCGCGTTCCGTAGTCGGCCAGGATGGTCACGATGGTGTGGCCAGGACCAAGATCCTTCGCCAGATGGATGGCGCCCGCGATATTGATGCCGCTTGAGCCGCCGACGCAGATGCCCTCGTGCTCGAGAAGATCGAACACGATCGGCACGGCTTCCGAGTCTTCGATCAGATAGGCCTTGTCGACCTTGACGTCCTCGATGATCGGGGTGACGCGGCCGAGGCCGATGCCTTCGGTCACTGAACCGCCTTCGGTCGACTTGACCTCGCCATGATCGAAGAAGTTGTACATCGCCGCACCCCGCGGATCGGCGACGCCGATCATGATGTCCTTCTTCTTCTCGCGCAGGAACGTCGCCGTTCCCGCCAGCGTGCCGCCGCTGCCGATCGAGCAGATGAAGCCGTCGACCTTGCCGCCGGTTTGGTCCCAGATTTCCGGACCGGTCGAGACGTAATGCGCCTTGCGGTTGTCGAGGTTGTTCCACTGATCCGCGAACAGCACGCCGTTCTTCTCGGTCTTGCGCAGCTCATCGGCGAGGCGGCGGCCGACATGCTGGTAATTGTTCGGATTGCTGAACGGCAGCGCAGGCACCTCGACCAGTTCGGCGCCGAGCAGGCGCAGAACGTCCTTCTTCTCCTCGCTTTGCGTTTCCGGAATGACGATGATGGTGCGATAGCCACGCGCGGCCGCGACCACGGCAAGACCGATGCCGGTATTCCCCGCGGTGCTTTCGACGACAAGTCCGCCGGGTTTCAGTTCGCCGCGCTTCTCCGCCTCGAGGATCATCTGCTTGCCGGCGCGATCCTTCACCGACTGGCCGGGATTCATGAACTCGGCCTTGCCGAGGATGGTGCAGCCGGTCGCTTCCGACGCGCGTTTCAGCTTGATGAGCGGCGTATTGCCGATGGCGTCGATGACGTCTTTGCGAATGTGCATGATTGCGAAGGACCTGGGACCGGATGTGTCGGGAGCAAAGGAGGGCGAATGACTGCCCTCAACCTAGATGCCGCCCGCCGGTCCGACAAGGGTGGCCCGTGCAGGCGAGATCTGCCCGATGTTCCAGCAGAGTAAAGCCGAAAGCAGCCGGTTACTTGGCTTTCGCGAACACGACCTGACGCACGTCGATGTTGCCGGACAGGAATCCGGCCTCGCAATAGGCGAGGTAGTACTCCCACAGCCGCCGGAATCGCTCGTCGAATCCGAGCGGCATCAGGTTGGGCCACGCCGCGCGGAAATTGTCTCTCCATGTTGCGAGCGTCTTGGCATAATCTTCTCCGAAAATGCGCTCGCGGATAACAGGAACGCCGAACTTCTCACCGAGATTCTTCAGCACCTGCGGCGACGGCAACATGCCGCCGGGGAAAACGTAGCGCTGGATGAAATCAACCTCGCGCCGGTAGGCGTTGAAGAACTTGTCCTGAATGGTGATGGCCTGAATTCCGGCGAAGCCGCCGGGCGCCAGCCGGTCGCGAAGCTGGGTAAAATACTGCGGCCAGAATTGCTCGCCGACGGCCTCGATCATCTCGATGGACGCGATGCGGTCATATTGCCCGCGCTCGTCGCGATAGTCCTGAAACCGGATCTCGACCTTGTCGCTCAGGCCCGCGGCCTGCATCCTTTTCTGCGCGAAATCGCGCTGTTCGGTGCTGATGGTCAGGCCCACGACCTTGGTGTCGTAGTTCTTGGCAACATATTCCGCGAACCCGCCCCAGCCGCAGCCGATCTCGAGCACGGTCTGGCCCGGCTGAAGATTGATTGCTTCGGCGAGGCGCTTGTACTTGTTGTGCTGCGCGGCGGTCAGATCGCTGGTGCCGTCCTCAAACAGCGCTGACGAATAGGTCATGCTCGGATCGAGCCATGCCGAATAGAACGAGTTGCCGATGTCGTAGTGCGCGTAGATGTTGCGGCGCGCCTGCCGTTTGGTGTTGCGGTTGAACCAGTGGCGGACCAACTGCACGAAACGTGCGACCGGCTTGTCGCCGAGCATGGTCTGAATCAGATCGTGATTGACGCAGAAGACGTAGAGAAACTGCGTCAGGTTCGGCGTGTCCCATTCGCCGCGCAGATAGGATTCCGCGATGCCGATGTCGCCGCCGCGCGCGAGCCGCCGCGCGAACTCGTAATTGTAGATCGTCATCTCGGCGGCCGGGCCGGGCTCCAGCCCGCCGAAGCGCACGATGCGGCCATCGGGCAGCGTGACGTCGAGCGTACCGCGGCGGAGTTTCGAGCAAAAGCTGAAGGCAAACCGGACCAGTCTTGGCACGTCCGGCAGGGCCACCTCGACATTGTCGGGGGTAAGAATGATCAGGTCAGACATCGCGCAATTCCGTCAGTGGGATATGGCTCTGTGTCCAAATCTTCTGCTCGCGTGTGTCGGCCGTTGATCCGCCGAACTGTCCTTTGCTGTTCGTCTTGTCACAAGTTTCGCGCCTTTGAACCAAAGACGCAAGGCCTCCCGGTGAATCGCCGCCATGATTTTGAAGGTCACGAACGGCAGCGCAGCGAACGTTCGCAAGCCAGCATTTTTCAGTCGATGAGATCAATACCGTGTGCGCCGGGCGTGAGCGCACAAGGACGAAAGCTGTAGAGCGCCGCGCGGTCGACGCCGAACAGGCGCGACTGGCGATCCGCTTGGTCCAGCCTGTCGAGACCGATAAGCAGGCTCGTGACCTCGTAGCTGAACCGATGGCCCACGAATCTTCGAGTTATGGGCTTGAGGCCGGTGTGCCCGACGTTGCCGAGACGGCCAATGCGCGGTCCCGAGAGCGATTCCGAGATGAATTCTTCGTAAGAGAACGCAGCGTTTTTCGCGGGCGGCCGCCGAAAACCCTCGATTTGCAGGCCTAAGTCGCATTTCCGGATGTGACACCGAACGAACACAGATTGCGGCTGTGTTGGGGGCGGCGCCTGAACATCCCTGTGCGCCGTTCAAACGGCCAGCTAGAATGAGATTCTGGCCTTCGGAATGAGATTCTGGCCCCTCGGAGAGTGTTCACCCCGGTGTTCGTGTTGCCCCTGAAGTCAAGGCGCGGAGTGTTCCCGTGGTCCTCACTCGCGATGTGCGCGGCACTCGCGGTGGCTGCCACGTCGGGCGGCTGCATTCTGACGACCGATTTGCCGGACCCGGCGCTGGACGTCCCGGCCGCCTACAAATCGGCGACGAGTTCCGTGGCCGACCTGCCGCCGGCGCTGGACTGGTGGCGCGGCTTTCGTTCCAAAGAACTGACCGTCCTGATGGAAGAGGCACAGACGGTCAATCTCGACATTGCCGCCGCAGTCGCCCGCATCCGGCAGGCAGACGCGCTGGCGCAGACGGCGGGTGCGGCGCTGCTGCCGAACGTGACGGGAAGTTTCTCCGGGTCGCGCTCGCGGTCGTCGAGCAACACCGGTGTGGTGACCTCCGGCAGCACCATCGGCGGCCGGGGCGAGGTCACCAACCACACGGCCTCGCTGAGCGCGAGCTATGAAATCGATTTCTGGGGCAAGAACCGCGACGCACTGCTGGCCGCGGAAGAAACCGCGAATGCCAACCGCTTCGATCGCGATGTGGTCACACTGACCACGCTCGCAAGTGTCGCCAATGCCTATTTCCAGGTGGTCGCGGCGCAGGAACGCATCAACATCGCGACGCGCAACATCGCCAGTGCGCAGCGCATCTTTGATGCGATCAAGGCGCGCGTCGATGCCGGCACCGGCTCCGATCTCGATCTGGCGCAACAGGAAAGCCTGCTCGCCAACCAGAAGGCATCGATTCCGCCGCTGCGGCAGGCGCTGGCGCAGAACGCGAACATCCTGGCGACGCTGGTCGCGCGTCCGCCGGAGCGTGTGCGCCTGAGCGGCGGATCGCTCGGCGCGCTTGCCATTCCCCGCGTGACGCCCGGACTGCCGTCCGAATTGCTGACTCAGCGCCCGGACATCCGGCGTCAGGAGAACCAGCTTGCGTCAGCGACGGCAAATGTCGGCAGCGCGCGGGCACAATTTTTTCCCAGCATCCAGTTGACCGCGCAGGGCGGCTACCAGAGCGCGGCGCTGGCCGCGCTGTTCACGCCGCAGTCGGCGTTCTTCAACATGGCCGCGGGATTGACCCAGCCGATCTTCGACGCGGGCCGCATCCAGGCCAATTTCGATCTGCAGAAAGCGCGGCAGGATGAACTGCTCCAGACCTATCGCAAGACCGTGGTGTCGGCCTTCAGCGACGTGGACACCGCGCTGACCACGCTCAAGCAGGCCAACGAGCGGCTGCGGCTCCAGCGCATCGTGGTGGCGTCGTCCCGCCGGGCGTTCGAGCTGTCCGAACGGCAGCTTCGCGCCGGAACAGCCGACATCGTGACTGTGCTAAACACCCAATTGACGTTATTTCAGGCTGAAGATTCGCTGGCGCAGTTCCAGCTCGCGCGGCTGCTTGCAGTCGTAACTCTCTATCAGGCATTGGGCGGCGGTTGGTCGCCAAAGACGGAAGGGCCGGTGGATGCTCTTTAAGCCCGAGCTGAACGAAAAGGCCAAAGCGGCCGGTGAGGGCGTGGCGCGCGTGGCTTCCGGCGCGCGGCGGCGCACCGTCTCGATCGCAGTCTGGCTGCTCATCATCGGTGGCCTCGGTTACATCGCCTGGAACTATTACAAGCCGGGTCAGACCGCGACCCGCACCCGGCCCGATCAGGCGATCCCGGTGCTCGCGGCGACGCCGCGCATCGAGGACGTGCCGGTCTATCTCGACGGCGTCGGCACCGTCCGCGCGCTGAACAACGTGACCGTGCGCGCGCAGGTGAACGGCAAGCTGCTGTCGGTGAATTTCAAGGAAGGTCAGGACGTCAAAAAGGGCGACGTGCTGGCCGAGATCGATCCGGTGATCTATCAGGCGCAGTACGATCAGGCTGTCGCCAAGAAGGCGCAGGACGAGGCGACGCTCACCAACGCGCGAACGGATCTGGTTCGCTATCAGCAACTGGCGACAGCGAAGGCCGGCTCGGCGCAGCAGGCGGACACCCAGAAAGCGCTCGTTGCACAACTCGAAGCGTTGGTGAAATCCGATCAGGCGGCGGTCGACAACGCGCAGGCCACGCTCGGCTATACCAAGATCATCGCCCCGCTGTCGGGCCGCGCCGGACTTCGTCAGGTCGATCAGGGCAATATCGTCCAGACCTCGGACGCGACCGGCGTCGTGGTGATCACGCAGCTGCAGCCCATCTCCATTCAGTTCAGCCTGCCGCAGCAGCAGATTGTCCGCGTCAATGCGGCGTCGGCGAAGGGACCGCTGGCAGTCGACGTGTTCGGCAACGACGGCAAGACCGTCGTGGACACCGGCACCGTGAGCGGCATCGACAATCAGGTCGATCAGACCACCGGCACCGTGAAGATCAAGGCCGAGTTTCCGAACACCAACTTTCAGCTCTGGCCAGGACAGTTCGTCAATGTCCGCCTGAAAGTGCAGACGCTGGACAAGGCTGTCGTGGTTCCGACCGCTGCGGTTCAGCGCGGTCCAGCCGGCACGTTCGTCTATGTGATCGGCAACGACGACATCGTCACCGCCAAGACCGTCAACGTCACGCTGCAAACCGAAACCAACGCCGTCATCGCGTCGGGCATCACGGTCGAGGATCGCGTGGTCACCACCGGTTTCGCCAACCTGTCGGACGGCGCGAAGGTGACCATCAGCAAGGACTATCAGGCACCGACGCCGGACCTTGCGCCGCGCAAGCGCGAAGGCCGGGGGGAAAAAGGCCAGCGCGGCAACGGCGAACGGCGCAACGGTCAAAAGGAACAGGGGCAAAAAGAACAGGGGGCCTCGCCGCAAGGCGGGCAACAGCAAACGGGCGGCGGCGCGAAAGCGCCGCAATGAGCCCGGCTAAATTCGAACCTGTGAGCGCGCATCGATGAGCGTCTCGGAACCATTTATCCATCGGCCGATTGCAACGTCGCTGCTCGGCATCGCGCTTCTGATCGGCGGCGGCCTTGGATACTGGGCGTTGCCGGTATCGGCGCTGCCGCAGGTCGACTTTCCGACGGTGCAGGTGACGACGCAATTGCCGGGCGCGAGTCCCGATGTCGCCGCCTCGCTGGTGACCGCACCGCTGGAGCGGCAACTCGGGCAGATCCCGTCACTGGTGTCGATGAACTCGGTGAGTTCGTTCGGCGTCAGCCAGATTTCATTGCAGTTCGATCTCAACCGCGACATCGACGGCGCAACGCAGGACGTGCAGGCAGCAATCAACGCCGCGGCAGGCGTGCTGCCGAAGAACCTGCCGTATCCGCCGACCTACGCGAAGGTCAATCCGGCCGACGCGCCAGTCATGACGCTCGCCATGACGTCGGAGACCTCGTCGCTGCGCGCGATGAGCGACATCGCCGACACCATGATGGCGCAGCGCCTTGCGCAGATTTCCGGCGTCGGCCGCGTCTCCATTCTCGGCGGATTGAAGCCCGCGGTTCGCGTGCAGGCCGATCTCGCGAGACTCTCCGCCTACGGCATCTCGATGGAAGATCTGCGCACGGCCATTGCCGGTGCGAACGTGTCCGGGCCGAAGGGCTCGCTCGACGGCGCGCAGCAGGCCTACACCATCGCGGCCAACGATCAGATCGCCACCGCCGACGCCTACAAGCCCATCATCATCGCCTATCGCAACGGTTCGCCCGTGACCATCGGCGATGTCGCCCGGATCATCGACGGTCTGGAGAACGAGAAGACCGGCGCCTGGTATCAAGGCAAGCCCGCGGTCGTCATCGAGATCCAGCGCCAGCCCGGCGCCAACGTCATCGAGGTGGTGCGGCAGATCCGCGAGGAGATTCCGAAACTTCAGAAGGCCGTTCCCGCCGGCGTGGACTTGACCGTGGTCAGCGACCGCACCGTCACCATTCGCGCGTCGGTTCACGACGTGCAGTTCACGCTGGTGCTGAGCGTCGCGCTGGTCACGCTGGTGGTGCTGATCTTCCTGCGCTCGCTGCGCGCGACGCTGATCGCGGGCGTGGCGCTGCCGCTGTCGCTGATCACCAGTTTCGGCGTGATGTACTTCGCCGGTTTCAGCCTCGACAATCTTTCATTGATGGCGCTGACCATCGGTACCGGCTTCGTGGTCGACGACGCCATCGTGATGATCGAGAACATCGTTCGTCACATGGAGAACGGCGAGAGCGCGATGGAGGCGTCGCTGAAGGGCGCGAGCGAAATCGGCTTCACCGTGATCTCGCTGACGGTCTCGCTGATCGCGGTGTTCATTCCGCTGCTGTTCATGTCGGGCCTTGTCGGGCGAATGTTCCGGGAGTTCGCGCTGACGCTCACAATTGCCGTTGTCACATCGATGGTCGTGTCGCTGACGCTGACGCCGATGATGTGCTCGCGGCTGCTGAAGATGCACCATGAGGAATTCAGGGTGCCGGGTCTAGCCACGGTCAGCGGCTGGATCGACAAGATGGTCGATTTCTATCACCGGACGCTGCTCTCGGTGCTACGGCATCAGCGCGCGACGCTGGTGGTGACGTTCCTCACGATCATCGCGACGCTCGCGCTGTACGTGGTCGCGCCGAAAGGCTTCCTGCCGTTGCAGGATACGGCGTCGATCACGGCGGTCACCGAAGCCGGTCCGGAGGTCTCGTTCACGGATATGCGCCTGCGGCAGACGCAGGTCGCCGACGCCATCAAGGCCGATCCCGACATCACCGGCGTGGTCTCCGTGATCGGCGCGGGTTCGGTGAACCCGACCACCAATGTCGGGCGTCTCGTCCTGACGCTGAAGCCGCGCGGCGAACGCAAGACCGATATCGCCGTGGTCGTGAACCGGCTGAAGGAGCGCGTGGCGTCCATTCCCGGCATGACCGTCTATTTCCAGGCGGTGCAGGACATCCAGATCAGCACGCGGGCCAGCCGGTCGCAGTATCAGTACACATTGACCGCGACGGATGCGCCGTCCGTCATCGAATGGTCGAACAAGCTCGTGCAGGAAATGCGGCGCGATCCGATGTTCCGCGACGTGTCGTCGGACGGGCAGGAGGGCGGCCTTCGCGCTCTGGTCAATATCAACCGCCAGCGCGCGGGCCAGCTTGGCGTCTCGGTGCAGGCCGTCAACGATACGCTGAACGACGCCTTCAGCCAGCGTCAGATCTCGACGATTTTCGGTCAGGCCAACCAGTACCGTGTCGTGCTCGAGGCCATGCCGGAATATCAGCGCGATCCGTCCGTGCTGTCGAAACTGTATGTGCCGGGCGCGGCCGGGGCGTCGGGCGCGCCGAACGCGCAGGTGCCGATCGATGCGGTCGCCAGCATCGTGCGCACCACCGCGCCGCTGTCGATCTCGCATCAGTCGCAGTTTCCGGCGGTATCGCTGTCGTTCAATCTCGCGCCGGGCGAGGCGCTCGGCAATGCGGTCGAGAAGGTGGCCGAGATCGAAGCCCGGATCGGGATGCCCGGCAACATCGTCGGTCTTTATTCGGGCGATGCGGCTGAATTCGCAAAGTCGCTGTCCGGACAACCGTGGCTGATCCTGGCTGCGCTGGTCACGATCTACATCGTGCTCGGCGTGTTGTACGAAAGCTACGTCCATCCCGTCACCATTCTGTCGACGCTGCCGTCCGCCGGTGTCGGCGCGATTCTGGCTCTGATGCTGTGCGGGCAGGATCTGTCGGTGATCGGCCTGATCGGCATCATTCTCCTGATGGGCATCGTCAAGAAGAACGCGATCATGATGATCGACTTCGCGCTTGAGGCCGAGCGCCATCGCGGCATGTCGGCCTACGACGCCATCGTGCAGGCGTGCCTCCTGCGTTTCCGCCCCATCATGATGACGACACTGGCGGCGCTGTTCGGCGCGCTGCCGCTTGCGCTTGAAAGCGGTACCGGCTCGGAATTGCGGTTCCCGCTCGGCGTATCGATCATCGGCGGATTGATCGTGTCGCAAATCCTCACGCTCTACACCACTCCGGTCATCTATCTCGCGCTCGACCGGATCAATCGCCGGATCGAAGCCGCGGTGCCGCCTGACGAGTCCGGCAAGCCGTCGCCTCCGATCGCGGGAGCCACCGAGGGGGTGCAATAAGATGGCATCGCTCTCCGAACCATTCATCAGGCGGCCGGTTGGCACCACACTGCTGGCCATCGGCCTGTTTCTGGTGGGGGCGGTCGCCTACAAGTTCCTGCCGGTCGCGAGCATTCCGTCGGTCGACTTCCCGTCGATCCGCGTCTCTGCATCGCGCCCCGGTGCCGATCCCACCATCATGGCCTCGACCGTCGCGGCTCCATTGGAGCGGCGGCTCGGTGAAATCGCCGGCATCGACCAGATCACGTCCACCAGTTCGCTCGGCTCGACCAACATCTCGCTGCAATTCGCCATCGGCCGCAACATCGACCGCGCCGCGCGCGACGTGCAGGCCGCGATCAATGCCTCGCTCGCGGACCTTCCGACCGACCTGCCGACGCTACCGCGGTTCAGAAAAGCCAATCCCGCCGCATCGCCGGTACTGATTATCGCGCTGACCTCGAAGACCATGCTGTCGAGCGCGATCTACGACGTGGCGGACACCGTGATCGCCCAGCGCATTTCGCAGGTGCCCGGCGTCGGCGAGGCGACGGTCAGCGGCGCGGATCAGCCGGCAGTCCGCATCCAGCTCAATCCCGGCGCGTTGTCCACGGCGGGCATCGCCAGCGACGATGTTCGTCAGGCCATCGTCAGTGCCAACGCCATCGGGCCGGTCGGCGCGTTCAACGGCCCGGTTCTCGGCGAGACCATCGCGACCAATCCGCAGATGCGCACTGCCGCGCAGTTCCGCGACATCGTCATTAAAAGCGCGAGCGGCAACTTCGTGCGGCTCGCCGACGTGGCCGACGTCTCTGACGCGACCCGCAACAGCCGTTCGTTCGCATGGTTCAACAAGCAGCCGGCGGTTTTGATCACAGTGACGAAGCAGCAGGACGCCAACGTCATCGAGACGGTGGACCGCGTGAAGGAGCTGCTGCCGGAATTGAAGCAGTGGATTCCGGGCGGGATCGACATATCGATCCTGTCGGACCGCACCGGAACGATCCGGGCCAATGTCGAGGACATGGAGTGGACGCTCGGGGCCACGGCGCTGCTGGTGATGCTCGTGGTGTTCGTGTTCGTCCGCCGCACGACGCCGACCATCGCGGCCGGGATTTCGGTGCCGCTGGCCTTGGCGGGCACCTGCGCGCTGATGTGGGTCGCGGGCTTCTCGATCAACAATCTGTCGCTGATGGCGCTGGTGGTGTCGGTCGGATTCGTAGTCGACGACGCCATCGTCATGATCGAGAACATGTACCGCAATCTCGAGGAGGGCATGAAGCCCTATCAGGCGGCGCTGCTCGGCGCGAAGCAGATCGGCTTCACGGTGCTGTCGATCAGCGTGTCGCTGGTGGCGGCGTTCACGCCGCTGATTTTCATGGAAGGCATCATCGGGCGGCTGTTCCGCGAGTTCTCGCTTACGCTGACGTTCGCCATTCTGGTGTCGATGGTGGTGTCGCTGACGGTCACGCCGATGATCTGCGCGCATTACATCAAGAGCACGATCTCGCCGGACGCCACGCGGTTCGATCGCGTGGTCGAAGGCAGCCTGTCGGCCATCGTGCGGTTCTATGAGCGGACCCTGCGCGTGGTGCTGCGGTTTCCGTTTCTGACGCTGCTGGTGTTCTTCGCGACCATCGCGCTCACGGTCACGCTCTATATCAAGATGCCGAAGGGATATTTCCCGCAGGACGACAGCGGTCTCGTGATCGGATCGACGCGCGCATCGCCGGATGTGTCGTTTCAGGCCATGCTCGGCCTGCAACAGCAGATCGCGGACATCGTTGTCGCGGACCCCGCCGTCGACGGCGTGGGATCGAGCATCGGCGGCACCAGCGGTTTCGGCGGCAACAATACCGGACGCATGTTCATCAGCCTCAAATCGCCGGACGAGCGGGGCGGACTGAGCACGCAGGACGTCATCGATCGCCTCAGGCGGAAACTGGGCTCGGTGCCGGGCATCCGGCTGTTCATGTTCGCGGCGCAGGATCTGCGCGCCGGCGGCCGCCAAAGCGACTCCGACTATCAATACACGCTGATCAGTTCCGATCTCGATCTGTTGGCCAAGTGGGCGCCGATTGTCGCCAAGAAAATGGAAGATGTGCAGGGCATCACCGACGTCTCCAGCGACCGGCAGGCCGGCGGACTTGCGCTGAACCTGTCGATCGACCGTCAGAAGGCGGCAAGCCTCGGCGTTCAGGCTCAGGACATCGATAATGCGCTGAACAACGCATTCTCGCAGCGGCAGATCTCCACCATCTACACGCAGCGAAACCAGTATCAGATCATTCTGGAGGTCGATCAGCGGTTGCAGGGCGATCCGTCATCGCTGGACAAGATCTTTGTCGCCGGTGCGGGCGATGCGCAGGTGCCGCTGTCCGCCGTGGTGAAGATGGAGCGCGGGCTGTCGCCGCTGTCGGTCTATCATCAGGCCTCGTTCCCCTCGAACACGATCTCGTTCAACGTGCTGCCCAACGTGCCGCTGCAAACCGCGACCGACAACATCACGCGCGCGGTCGAGGAATTGCACATGCCCGAAGGCATCCGCGGCGAATTCGCGGGCAATGCCGCCGATAGCCAGAAAACCGCGAACCGTCAGCCGCTGCTCATTCTCGGCGCGCTGATCGCCGTCTATATCGTGCTCGGCGTGCTGTACGAGAGCCTCGCGCATCCGCTGACCATCATCTCGACATTGCCGCCGGCCGGGCTTGGCGCGCTGCTGGCCTTGCAGATCACCAACACGCCGCTGACGGTGATCGCCTTCATCGGTATCATTCTTCTGATCGGCATCGTGAAGAAGAACGGCATCATGATCGTCGACTTCGCTCTTGAAGGCGAACGGCAGCGCGGGCTGTCGTCCGAGGAATCGATCTTCGAGGCCAGTCTGGCGCGCTTCCGTCCGATCCTGATGACCACGATGGCGGCGCTGCTCGCCGCTGTGCCGCTGGTGATTGCGACAGGGCCGGGGACCGAACTGCGCCGGCCGCTCGGCATCACCATCATCGGCGGGCTGATCGTCTCGCAAATCCTGACGCTCTACACGACGCCGGTGATCTACCTGCTGATCGACCGGCTGCGGGGCCGGGAGAGACCTAGGCCGCTGCCCGCGACGGCGCCCGCCGAATAATCGCGGCGGTGCACATGCTGGGGGAACTTTGGAGTTCCCTTGGCGTTGTCGGGCATGAATAAGCCGCCAATACAGGATGTTGCCGCCGAAAACGGACAATCAGTCGAGCCTCCGCCGCCCGAAATCCTTGAACCCGATCCCGAACTGTCGCCCGAAGAAGCCGAGGAGATCAGACGCGATTATCTGCTGACGCGGTTCTGGATCAGCGCGCGCGGATTTTGGGGCAAGAACGGCGGTAGACTGAGTTGGGCTCTCTCGGGCGGGCTGCTGGCGCTTATCGTCATTCAGATCGCTTTCCAGTACGGCATCAACGTCTGGAACAGGGCGATCTTCGACGCCATCGAGAAGAAGGACGCCGGTCAGGTTTTTCATCTGACCGCGCTGTTCTTCCCGCTGGCCGTCGGCAGCATCGTGGTTGGCGTCACGCAGGTCTTCGCGCGCATGACGATCCAGCGCCGCTGGCGCGCGTGGCTGACGAATTCCGTCGTCTCCCGCTGGCTCACGAACGGTCGCTATTACCAGCTCAATCTGGTCGGCGGCGATCACGAGAATCCGGAATACCGCATCGCCGAGGATCTGCGCGTCGCCACCGACGCGCCGGTCGATTTTGCCGCCGGCGTAACGCAGGCGTTTCTCTCGGCAACCACGTTCATCATCGTGCTGTGGACGATCGGCGGCGCGCTGACACTGTCGGTCGCGGGCAGCACGATCATCATTCCCGGCTTTCTCGTCGTCGCGGCGATTATCTATGCAGTGATCGCGAGCGGTTCGATGATGGTCATCGGCCGGAATTTCGTCGCTGTCTCCGAAGGCAAGAACCAGGCGGAGGCCGAGTATCGCTACGCCCTGACGCGCGTGCGCGAGAATGGCGAGAGTATCGCGTTGCTGGGCGGCGAGGAAGAGGAACGCTCAGGGATCGACAAATCGCTGACCAACGTCCTGAAGCAATGGGCGAGGCTCTGCGGCCAGCACATGCGCACCACGGTCGTGTCGCAGGGATCGAGCCTGATCGCGCCGGTGATCCCGATCCTGCTCTGCGCGCCGAAATTCCTCGAGGGCAGCATGTCGCTCGGGCAGGTCATGCAAGCCGCGTCCGCGTTCACCATCGTTCAGCATGCCTTCGGCTGGCTGGTGGACAACTATCCGCGCCTTGCCGAGTGGAACGCGGGTGCGCGCCGGATCGCTTCCCTGATGATGTCGCTCGACGGGCTTGAGCGCGCCGAGCTTGGCGAGGGTCACAACCGGATCAAGCGCGGCGAGACCACCGGCACGGCAGCGCTGCGCCTCAACGACCTGTCGGTGACGCTCGATGACGGCACTGCCGTCGTCGGCCAGTCGGAAATTTTAATCGAACCGGGCGAGCGGGTTCTGGTGGCGGGTGAATCCGGCACCGGCAAAAGCACGCTGGTGCGCGCCATCGCCGGGCTCTGGCCGTGGGGCGACGGCAGTGTCGACTTTCACCCCGACCGCCGCATGTTCATGCTGCCGCAGAAACCCTATGTGCCGTCGGGATCGCTGCGGCGCGCGGTGGCGTATCCAGGAGCGGCGGAGGACTGGACCATCGAGCAAATGGGCGAGGCGCTCGACAAGGTCGGTCTCGCGCATCTCAAGGAGAAGATCGAGGACGAGGCGCCGTGGGACCAGACGTTGTCCGGCGGCGAGAAACAGCGTCTGGCCTTCGCGCGTCTGCTTCTGCATCGGCCCGACATCATCGTGCTCGATGAAGCGACCTCCGCGCTGGACGCGCGCGGGCAGGACAGGATGATGGAATTGCTCAACGAGGAACTGCAGGACGCGACCATCATCAGTGTCGCGCATCGCGCCGAACTGGAGGCGTTTCACTCGCGGAAGATCACGCTCGAACGCCGCAAGGGCGGAGCCAAGCTCGTGAGCGACATCGATCTGATCCCGCGCGGGGGACGCCGGCGTCTGCTGGGCCGCTGGCTGCGTGGGCGCGCCGCGCCTCCGCCGAAGCAGGCGGCCTGATGGGCCGCGAGCGACTTGCCGGTTGCTGCCGTCCGGCGCGGGGCGTATAGCCGGACATATGTCCAAAACACTCGCCAAAAAACCCGCCAAAGCCGCGTCGCCAGCAGAGGCCGTCATCGAGATCGAAGGCTGCGAGCGCTGCGGCAAGCCGCTGCCGCTGTGCATTTGCGACAGCGTGGAGCCGATCGCCAACAAAATCGAACTGCTGATCCTGCAACATCCGCAGGAGCAGGACAGGGCGCTTGGCACCGGGCGGCTGGCCGCGATGCATTTCACGAAAGCCACCCACAAGATCGGGCTGTCGTGGCCGAGCCTGTCCAAGGCGCTCGGCCGCACCGTCGACCCGCAGGACTGGGCGATCCTCTATCTTGGCTCGGTGAAACTCGCGGACCTCGACACCGAGCGCGATCTGGTCGTCGTCAATCGCAAGGGTGAACTTGAGGACAACCAGCGCGCGATCCTGAAAGACATCGAAGGCATCGTGCTGCTCGACGGCACATGGAGCCAGGCCAAGGCCTTGTGGTGGCGCAATGCGTGGATGCTGAAATGCCGCCGCATCATTCTCGGACCGAAGCAGCCCTCGCTGTACGGCAAGCTGCGCAAGGAACCGCGCAGCGACGGTCTGTCGACCATCGAGGCGGCGGGCATGGTGCTCGGCAGGCTCGAGGGACGTGGCAACATTGAGGCGACGCTCAACGCCACTTTTCAGCGAATGCTGGCGCAATACCGCGCGGTGCAGGCGACCATGCCGGAACTGGCGCCCAAGCCGCGGCCGAAGCGCGACTACCGGCGTCCGGAAAACCGTCGCGGCAAGGCGAAAGCGGCGTTCTAGACGCGCGTTAGATGCTGGTAAGTGATTGAATTTGTTTGGCTCCCCGGGCTGGATTCGAACCAGCGACCATTCGATTAACAGTCGAATGCTCTACCACTGAGCTACCGAGGAATACTGCTGAAGCAGCAATGGGGCGGCATATAACAAAGGCCCCGAGTCTTGCAAAGCGGAAATCGCTGAAAAACGAAGGCCGTGACTAATAGATTGTTTTCTCGGACTTAAGAGAAAACTGGAGGCCACGACCGGAATTGAACCGGTGTACACGGTTTTGCAGACCGTTGCGTAACCACTCCGCCACGTGGCCCCTTGCGGCGCAACTCTTATAGACAATCAACCAGTTGGGCAACACGTCGCCACGGAGTTGCCTTGCGGCCGGGCAAGGTCGTTCATAGGTCATCTTGAACGGGCCCCAAGCGGTGCGCGGGCAGGAACAAGGCGGTTTGACGTGAGCGCTGAAGCGAAGGCCGAACTCGACCGCCATTTCGAGTGGATCGCGCAAAAACTTCCCGACAAGGGTGGCCGTTTCGTGCGCTGGCTTCGCGAGCCGTCGTCGCGCCTCGTGCGCATTCCTCTTGCCTTGCTTCTGATTCTCGGCGGCATTTTCAGCATTCTGCCGATCCTCGGCCTCTGGATGCTGCCGCTCGGACTGCTGCTGATCGCGCAGGATGTTCCGTTTCTCCAGTTGCCGCTCGCCAATATGCTGGGATGGATCGAGCGCAAGTGGATGGGCCGCAAAGACGCGTCCAACACCGATTCCAAAGACTGACGGTCGTTCCGCAAGGACATCGAATGGGCACGCCGCTCGATATCATCGTTCCTGTCCTGATGGGCGCGGCATTGCTCTGGTGGATCGGGCGCGGCATGGGCGGACGGGCGATGCTGATCGCCACCGCCGTGACGCTTGCTGTGATCGTCGCGGTGCTGCTGGTTCAGAACGCGGGCTGGGGCTGATACTAGTTCTTGCCGGTGTTGCTCGCCGCGATCACCTTCAGCAAATCCGCCGCCGGGTATCCGCTGCGATGCATGGTGCACAGCACGTCGATCATCTGATCGCTTGGCTGATCGGACGACGACAACGCCGCGCGCACCTCGGGCGGCAGATCGTCGAATTCCAGCATCTGCCGCCGGACGTTTGAAAGTCCGCTCGCGGACAGTCCGCCGCTGTCAGACGCCAAAACTTGATCGCTTTGTTTGCGCCGGTCGCCGGTCATTTGCAAAACGCTTCATTTAAACGTGTTGGCCGCCACGTCATAGGTCCAGGTGAGGTGACCGTTGGTGAAGACGATGGAGCGAAATCCGAGATCGCGCGCCTTGTTGAAGATCTTGCCGGACTCCGCGAGATTGAGAACCGTCGGCCGGTCCATCTTGAAATACTTGTAGCTCAAAACCGTTTCGCGTTCGCCCGAGGTGGCGATGTCCATCGCAAGTCCCCGGCGCAGCATCTGCTTGCGCGTCGTGACCGCGAATTGCTTGCGGCCATCGACATTGCCCGCAAGCGCATCGAGCTTCGCGCTGATGTTTTTCGTCGCGCCGAGCTTGCGGATGTAGTCGCGCTCGTTCTTCTGCATTGCCGCCAGCAGCTTTTTCGCGCGCGGGGCCTCCGGCGCGGTGTCGTCGATGGCCTTGAGATCGGCTTTCGCGGCATAATAGTCGGCGAGTGCCGGAAGCTTCTGCCCGCGCCTGGCGGAATAGTCGGTCAGCGCCTTCATGACGGCGGCGGCGCGGTCGATGACTTTCTTGCGTTTCGGCGCGGGCTGATCCGTGGACGCCGCCGTTGCGGGACCGGCGCTCTGGGCGGGCGCGGCTGCAATGCCTGCGCACATCAGCAACGCGGCCAGCGGCAGAGCACGCAGGATCGCGCACAACCGGAAACGGGCAGGGCGCCCTGTCATATTGCCAGTCATATGCCCCATATTCGATGGCCCCGGGATGTCGTCACCGTCACGGTTTCATATCACAGCCAGACTTGCATCGCGCGCTGCCTTGCAGCAAATATGGACCGCGCCGGCCGATCGCGGCCGGATCGATGTTCGTTTCTTCCAGACCATGTCTAGAGGTTGCTCCATGTCAGATTTTAAAACCTCTCGGCAGAATATGGTCGACTGTCAGGTGCGTCCGAGCGACGTGACCGACTTGCGGATCATCGATGCGATGCTCGCGGTCCCGAAAGAGACGTTCGTGCCGGAGGGCAAGCGCCCCATTGCCTATCTGGACCTCGACATCGACGTCGCGGCGGACGGCCGGGCCAAACGCCATCTGATCAAGCCCGCAGTACTCGCGAAAATGCTTCAGGCCGCCGCAATCACCGAGAACGACCGCGTGCTGGTGGTCGGCTGCGCCACCGGCTATTCGGCGGCCGTCATTGCCCATCTCGCCAGGGAAGTCGTCGCCACCGAGCCGGATTCGGCGCTGGCGGCCACGGCGAAAGCCAATTTGGCGGGCCTTGGACTGACCAATGCGACCGTCACCGCCGCGGAGCCTGCCGCGGGCGACTCCGCCCATGGGCCCTATGACGTCATTGTTCTCGACGGCGCCACCGAGATCGAGCCGCAGCGGCTGTACGAGCAGCTCAAGATGGGCGGACGGCTGGTCGGGGTGTTCGCCGCCAACCAGCCCCCAAGGGCGACCCTGGTCGCACGGTCACCGGCCGACTTCGGCAGCCGGGTGCTGTTTGACGCGTCCGCGCCGGTTTTACCGGGTTTGGAACGCCTCCCGGCGTTCACTTTCTAGGACCGTTTTCCTGTCCATTGGGCAGGTGTGGCCGCAATGTCCCATATGGACTGTTTCGTTTGCGGCGCGGCGCGGGGGGTTTCACCCGGGACTTGCGATGCATAGACTGACTGGGGAAGGGCTCTGCCCGACTCACGTTACCCGGTTTACGCGCCTCACATGGCGAGCAAAAACCGGTTTGGGGACAAATGAATGCAAGCTAGGTATCGGATGAAGCTCAGCGTGGGCGTTGCTCTCGCGGCTCTCTTGATGGGTTCCGTCATGACAACTCCCGTCATGGCCGACACAATCGAGGCCGCGCTCGTTCGCGCGTATCAAAACAATCCACAATTGAACGCACAGCGAGCGTCCGTCCGTGCCACTGACGAGAACGTGCCTCAGGCGCTGTCCGGTTATCGTCCGAAGGTCGCCGTCACCGCGAGCGCCGGAACCCAGTACACCGATACCCAGACCAACACGCAGACCAGCGGACGTTTGAGCGAGGTCGGCATCAACGGCGTGAACGCGCCGCGCTCGGTCGGTGCGACCATCACACAGACGCTGTTCAATGGCGGCCAGACCGCCAACCGCACGCGCGCTGCTGAAAGTCAGGTCTCCGCCGCGCGGGAAGGCTTGCGCGTTCTCGAGCAGACCGTGCTGTTCGCCGCCGCGACGATCTACATGGATTATCTGCGCGACTCGGCCATCGTTGAAGTTCAGAAGAGCAACACGCGGGTGCTGGAGCAGACGCTCAAGCAGACCCGGGATCGTTTCAATGTCGGCGAAGTCACGCGCACCGACGTCGCGCAATCCGAAGCTCAGCTTGCGGCGGGCCGGACGCAGCTTCTGACGGCTGAATCAAACCTTACCACCACGCGCGCGAATTTCCGCCGCATCATCGGCAACGATCCGGGCACACTCGCGGCGGGATCGCCGGTCGATCGCTTCCTGCCGACCACGCTGGCGGCGGCCGTTGATCGCGGATTGCTGGAAAATCCGAACGTCACCGCCGCCATGTACGGCATCGACGTGAGCTTCCTTCAGGTGAAGGTCAACGAAGGCGCGCTGTTCCCGACCGTGACCCTTCAGGGCAGCGTGCAGCAATCCTATGAAAGCTCGCTGGTGTCGTACCGCGCGTTCGGCGCATCCGCCGTCGCCCAGTTGACGGTTCCGGTCTATCAGGGCGGCGCGGAATACGCGCTGATCCGGCAGTCGAAAGAATCGCTCGCGCAGCAGCGCCTCAACCTCGAACAGGTCCGCGACCAGACCCGCGCCACTGTCGCGCAGGCGTGGGGCCAGCTCGTTGCCGGCAAGGCGCAGGTGTCGTCGGCGCAGGCGCAGGTGACCGCGTCCGAAATCGCGCTGAACGGCGTTCGCGAAGAAGCACGGGTGGGACAGCGCACCACGCTCGACGTCCTTAACGCGCAACAGGCGCTGGTGAATGCGCGCGTCGCGCTGGTGACAGCACAGCACGATCGCGTGGTTGCATCTTACAGCGTGCTGAATTCAATCGGCCGCCTGTCGCCAAGCGTGCTGAACCTGCCGACCAACGTCTACGATCCGAGCGTCCACTATCATCAGGTTCGCGATAGCTGGGCCGGCGTCCGGACTCCCGACGGCCGCTGAGAGCGGTCCGGTCGTAACATTCGCCTCCCGCTTCGGCGGTAGGGTTTTCCGGATGTTCGACTCCAGAGACCGACGGTTCGCCGGTCTCTCACACGCAAGTCCATCAGCGCTGTGATCAACCGGCCCGGTTCATCGGCCGTTGCTTGCAATCAATTGTTGCCATGACATACCGTTCTTAAGGATCGCAAAGCGATTCGTGGCGGTGGTGTGCGGCTTTTGCCATGTCTCAGGACGGCATGTCCCTCAGGATGAACTGGTAGCCGATGATGTGGAGTCGGAAATGACGCAACCGGCGAAGACGCAAGAGCCCTCGATGGAGGAGATTCTGGCGTCGATCAGGCGCATCATTTCCGATGACGAGGCCAAGCCTGCCGCTGGAAGCGCGGCAGCGGCTGCGCCCGCGGCGGCTCCTGCCGCACCTCCGGCAGCGCCGCCGAAAATGGACACGCCAAAAACCGAAGTTCCCAAAGCCGAGATGGCGCGCCCGGCGGCTGCTGCTCTGCGGCCGGCGATGACAGGTATTCCGCCGTCCAAGGTCGTGCCGGCCCGGCCTCCCGCTGCGGCGGCTCCTGCGCCGGCAAAGAACAGCCAGGCCGAAATCGATGCGATGATGGCGAGTTTCGATGCGCCTGCACCAGCGCCCGCCGCTCCGGCGAAGATCGAGGAACCGGAGGACGACGCCGACGTGTTCGAATTGACCGAGCAGATGGCGATGCCGGCAGCGCCTCCGCCGGACTTCAACAAGATAGACCCCGAAGACGACGATCTGGAATTCACCGAAGCCCCCATGGTCCAGACCTCGACCCACCGCTCTCCGATCATGGATCCGCCGGCCTTTGCCGCGGCGCAGCCGCGTGAAATGCCTGCGCCGCAGATCCTGTCGGGTTCGACGGTGTCGGCTGTGGAATCGGCATTCAACTCGCTGGCCGCGACCGTCCTGAGCAACAACGCCCGGACCCTTGAGGACCTCGTCAAGGAAATGCTGCGGCCGATGCTGAAATCCTGGCTGGACGACAATCTGCCCAATCTGGTGGAGCGGATCGTCAAGGCCGAGATCGAGCGGGTCTCCCGCGGCCGCTGATCCGGCCGATCTGCCCTCCATTTTGAAGTGTTGACTTGGCGCGTGCTGGGAGCTTTCTAGCGCGTGCCTTTTCCTTTTGATTGCAGCGTGATGATCGAGAAAAACTACCAGCCCGCCGAGATCGAGAACCGTATTGCCCGTGCGTGGGAAGACGCCGGCGCGTTCAAGGCCGGACGGCCCGAGCGGCAGGACGCCGAGCCTTTCACGATCGTCATTCCGCCGCCGAACGTCACCGGCTCGCTGCACATGGGCCACGCGCTGAACAACACGCTGCAGGACATCCTGTGCCGGTTCGAGCGGATGCGCGGCCGCGACGTGCTGTGGCAGCCCGGCACCGATCATGCCGGTATCGCGACACAGATGGTGGTCGAGCGGCAGTTGATGGAACGGCAGGAGCCGGGCCGCCGCGACATGGGCCGCGCCAAGTTTCTCGAGCGCGTGTGGCAATGGAAGGCCGAGTCGGGCGGGGTCATCGTCAATCAGTTGAAGCGCCTCGGCGCATCCTGCGACTGGTCGCGCGAACGCTTCACCATGGACGAGGGGCTATCGCGCGCCGTCGCGAAAGTGTTCGTCGAACTCCACGCGCAGGGCCTGATCTACAAGGACAAGCGCCTTGTGAACTGGGACCCGAAGCTGCTCACCGCGATCTCGGATCTCGAAGTGCAGCAGATCGAGGTCAAGGGCCACCTCTGGCACCTGCGCTATCCGCTGGAAGGCAAACAATTCAATCCCGAGGACGCATCCACGTTCATCGTGGTCGCCACCACGCGGCCCGAGACCATGCTCGGCGATACCGCCGTCGCGGTGAACCCGGAGGACGACCGCTACAAGAGCGTCGTCGGCAAGAAGGTCGTGCTGCCGCTGGTCGGCCGCCTGATTCCAATCGTCGCCGATGACTATTCCGATCCCGAGAAGGGCTCGGGCGCGGTGAAGATCACGCCCGCGCACGACTTCAACGACTTCGAGGTCGGCCGCCGTCACAGCCTGCCGTCGATCAGCGTGCTCGATCAGGAAGCGCGGATGTCGCTCTCGGGTAACGAGGACTATCTGCGCGGGCTTCCGGAAGCCGCATTGATCTTTGCCGAAGAACTGGACGGCAAGGACCGCTTCGCCGCGCGCAAACTCATCGTCGCCAAGCTGGAAGAGGCCGGCTTCCTCGAGAAGATCGAACCCAACACCCACATGGTGCCGCACGGCGACCGTTCGAACGTCGTCATCGAGCCGTACCTGACCGACCAGTGGTATGTCGACGCCAAGACTCTTGCCGCGCCTGCGATTGCAGCGGTGCGCAGCGGCGAGACCACGTTCGTGCCGAAGAACTGGGAAAAGACCTACTTCGAGTGGATGGAGAATATCCAGCCGTGGTGCATCTCGCGCCAGCTCTGGTGGGGCCATCAGATTCCGGCCTGGTACGGACCGGACGGCAAGGTGTTCGTCGCCGAGACCGAAGACGAAGCGGTCGGCAAGGCGCTCGGCTATTACGTCGAGCAGGGCGTCATCACGGCGGAGCAGGGCGACGCCATGGCGCGCGATCCCGCCAGACGCGACGGCTTCATCACCCGCGACGAGGACGTGCTCGACACCTGGTTCTCGTCGGCGCTCTGGCCGTTCTCCACGCTTGGCTGGCCGGACAGCGACGTCGATGTGAAGCGCTACTATCCGACCAACGTGCTGGTGACGGGCTTCGACATCATCTTCTTCTGGGTCGCCCGGATGATGATGATGGGCATTCATTTTATGAAAGACGTGCCGTTCCCGACGATCTACATCCACGCCCTCGTCCGCGACGAGAAGGGCGCGAAGATGTCGAAGTCGAAAGGCAACGTCATCGACCCGCTGCATCTGATCGACGACTACGGCGCGGATGCGCTGCGTTTCACGCTGGCCGCGATGGCGGCGCAGGGCCGCGACATCAAGCTCTCGACCCAGCGCGTCGAAGGCTATCGCAACTTCGCGACCAAGCTGTGGAACGCCTCGCGCTTTGCCGAAATGAACGGCTGCGCGCTGGTCGCAGGTTTCGATCCGGCCAAAAGCAAGGAAACGCTCAACCGCTGGATCGCGCACGAGACCGCGCGTGCGTCGGTCGAGGTCACCGAAGCCATTCAGGCCTACCGCTTCAACGACGCGGCGGGCATCATGTATCGCTTCGTCTGGAACGTGTATTGCGACTGGTATCTCGAACTCGCAAAGCCCGTCTTGATGGGCGCGGATTCACCGGCCAAGGCCGAAACGCAGGCCAGCATCGCCTGGGCGCGCGACGAAATCCTCAAGCTGCTGCATCCGTTCATGCCGTTCCTCACGGAAGAACTCTGGGCCGTGACCGAGACGCGCGACGGCTTGCTGGCGCTGGCGCAGTGGCCGCTGAAGGCACAGGCTGCGCCGATCATCGAACCGGCAATGTCCGGCGATCCGCTGGCCATGCCGGTGATCATTTCACCGGAGGTCGAACAGTTCAGCGATCCGGCCGCGGAGTCGGAAATCGGCTGGCTGACCGAACTCGTCTCGTCGATCCGGTCGGTGCGCGCGGAAATGAACATTCCGCCCGCGACGCTGTTTCCGCTCGTGCTGGTGGGCGCGTCCGCCGACATCAAGTCGCGCGCGGAGCGCTGGAGCGACGTGATGAAGCGCCTTGCGCGGCTCGGTGACATTTCGTTTGCCGATCGCGCGCCGGACGGCTCGGTTCAACTGCTGGTGCGCGGCGAGGTGGCCGCGATCCCGCTGAAGGGCGTGATCGATCTCGGCGCGGAAAAAATCCGCCTCGACAAGGCGCTCGCGCAGGCCGATGCGGACATCAAGCGTGTCGACGCCAAGCTTGGCAACGAGAAGTTCGTCGCCAATGCGCCGGAAGAAGTCATCGACGAACAGCGTGAGAAGCGCGACGAGGCGGAAGCCCGCAAAGCGAAAATTCTCGAAGCGCTGGAGCGGCTCAAAGGCGCTGCATGATGTTGCAGCGGTCATCCTCGTTCGGTTCGCTCGTTCTCCTTTGGCTCGCCGGAAACGGGCTGCGGCTGACGATTCTCGCCGTTCCGCCGGTCCTTGCGCTCATCATTCTGGATCTCAAGCTGTCCGGCACCGAGGTCGGCATCCTGAATGCGATCCCGGTTTTCCTGTTCGCGCTGGCCGCGGTGCCCGGCTCGCTCCTGATTGCGCGCGTGGGCGCCGTGCCGGCGCTGATCATCGGACTCTTGATAGCGGCGGCGGGGTCGGCGTTGCGCGGCGTCGCATACGACACCTCCGTGCTTTATGTCGCAACGGTCATCATGGCCGCGGGCATCGCGGTCATGCAGCCTGCGTTGCCGCCGACAGTGCGGCAGTGGGTGCCGGACAGGATCGGCTTCGCCACGGCGGTCTATACCAACGGCCTGCTGTGCGGCGAAATCTTCCCCGTCCTGTTCGCGGCCGTTATCCTGCCGCTTCTCGCGGGAAGCTGGCGCGCCAGCCTCGTGCTCTGGTCGATCCCGCTTGTTGCGATCGCGCTCGTGATCTTCCTGTTTCAGCCCGGCGGCAAGAGTGCGCCGGTCACGCGTCATCGTGTCTGGATGCCGGACTGGCGCGACCCGTCGCTCTGGAAGATCGCCCTCATGATGGGCGGCGGCAATCAACTCTATTTCTGCTCAAACGCTTTCTTTCCGGGATACCTGCTGCACATCGGCCAAACGGAGCTGATCGGCCCGGCGCTGACGGCTCTCAATGTCGGCCAGTTGCCTGCTTCATTCATTTTGCTCGCGATGGCCAGCCGCTGGGAGCGAAAGAAATGGCCGCTGATTGGCGCCGGCGCTATCGGGCTTATTGGTCTCGCCGGAATTCTCATCGCACCGGGACCATGGACCGTGATTGCAGCAGCAGCTCTTATCGGCTTTGCCTGCGCGGTGGTGCTGACCCTTGTGCTGGCGCTGCCCGCGCTGATGGTGTCGCCGAATGACGTGCCGCGCATGTCGGCAGGTGTCTTCACCATCGGTTACGGCGTTGCGGTCGTCGCCTCGATCGCAGGCGGGATCGCATGGGACATCACCCAGAACCCGGCATTTGCATTCCTGCCTGTTGCGATCGCGGCGCTGTTTATGATTCTGTTTGCGCTGCTGACCGATTTTTCCAGACGTCCCGCGTGAGAACAGCAGCCGGGTTTGAATTCTTTGGTTCAGACCCGTCTTATCGTCGATTGCGAACTGCGGTAGCGTCACCATGGCTGGCTGAAGCGCCGGAGCGAATGAAAATCGCGGCGTGACTTCCTGGAGCGTCAGATGCTCGATCATGTTTCGATCACCGTCTCCGACATTGCCGCGGCCGAGCGTTTCTATGATGCGATCATGAAGGCGCTCGGCGTCGTCAAGGTCGGTCGCCGCGATGACTGGCTCGGCTACGGCGAGCGTTCGCGCTCCGCCTATCCTGACCGCGTCTACATCTCGATCCGCAAGGGACCAAAGCCGGAGGAGGCCGCCGGCCGTCACTGGTGCTTCAAGGCGAAGTGGCAGACTCAGGTCGACGCCTTCTGGGATGCCGGCATCGCGGCCGGAGGAAGCGACGAGGGCGCGCCTGGCCTTCGCAATTACCACACATCTTATTATGCAGCGTTCCTGCGCGATCCCGACGGCAACCGGATCGAAGCGGTGTGCCACGTGGCGGTCTGATCGTTCATGAGCGTGAATGACAGGTGCTTGTGTTTTGATGGATGCCGCTTGTTGCAGCTAACACACCTTCCTGGTTATGCATGCTACGCATAACGGGCACTCGATCCGTCGGTACGGCGTCAGCGCGATGCAAATATCCAGAATTTTCTGCGTGCCGCTGAGATGTCGCCACTTCGCCTTTTGCGGCAAAGTTCGTCACCGTTTCGCCTTATGCCGGAAACGGCTTGCTCATGAATTTTGAACCCTTCAAGCCGTAGCGCCACGGCAGCTCGACCGCCTTGGTGATGCCGATGCGGAGGCCACTGACGACCTCCTGTTTGCGCGTGCGCGCGTAGACCGCGATCGGCGGCGCATCGAGCGCGAGGCCATTGTGCCTGTCGCTCACGGCCATCGCCTCGCAGAGCTTGCCCGGTCCCGAGCACAACGAGCGCTTTTCGCGCAACCCGCGCCGCCGCCGCATCGCCGGGATGCCGTGGGTAGGCTCGATTGCGCGGATCAGGACAGCGCTCGCGGAGCCTTCCTTTTCGCAAACGAAATTCATGCACCAGTGGATGCCGTAGGATCGGTACACGTAGAGAAAGCCGGGCTGGCCGAACATCACCATGTTCCGCGGCGTCGGACCATTGAAGGAATGCGCCGCTGGCTCGGTGTGGTGATAGGCCTCGACCTCGACAATGATGCCGCCGACGCCGTCCACCAGCAGGGTCGCGCCGATCAGGTCGGGCGCAACGTCATGGACACTGCGGGCAAAGAATTTGCGCGTCAGCAGACGTCCCAAGGCGGGGCGGGGTGGGAGTTCAACCATCATGCAGGCAGGGCATTTATGGGCAGGGGATGGGCGCGAAGGGCCATACGGGATCGCCTGGAAACGTGATATTCATTCCAAGGTAGCACGATGCAGACGGCTTGCACCAAGCGGTTCGCAGGCTTAGGTAAGTTGAAGGAAATCGCAGGCTTTTCATGGTTGTTCTGATCGACACGGTGTCTTCCAATCAGGTGCGTCCTCGTCATCCGGAGAAGGTCAACCGGCCCGATTCAAAGTCGCCGGCGAAGCCCGACTGGATTCGCGTGCGCGCGCCGAACTCGCGCGGCTATGCCAACACCCGCAACATCGTCAAGGAAAACGGCCTCGTCACGGTGTGCGAGGAAGCCGGCTGTCCGAACATCGGCGAGTGCTGGGACAAGAAGCACGCCACCTTCATGATCATGGGCGACACCTGCACCCGCGCCTGTGCTTTCTGCAACGTGAAAACCGGAATGCCGAACGCGCTCGATGCGTCCGAGCCGGAGCATGTCGCGCTTGCGGTTCAGAAGCTCGGGCTCGCGCATGTCGTCATCACCTCAGTGGATCGCGACGATCTGGCCGACGGCGGCGCGGATCATTTCGCGAAAACCATCCGCGCCATTCGCGCGAGCTGCCCGACCACGACCATCGAGATTCTCACGCCCGATTTCCTGCGCAAGGAAGGCGCGCTGGAGCAGGTCGTTGCGGCAAAGCCCGACGTGTTCAATCATAATCTTGAGACCGTGCCTTCGCGCTATCTCACCGTGCGCCCCGGCGCGCGCTACTTCCATTCGATCCGGCTGTTGCAGCGGGTCAAGGAAATGGATCCGGCCATTTTCACCAAGTCCGGGATCATGGTCGGCCTCGGCGAAGAGCGGCACGAAGTGTTGCAGGTGATGGACGACCTGCGCTCGGCGGATGTCGATTTCCTCACCATCGGGCAGTACCTGCAGCCGAGCCTCAAGCATCATGCGGTGATGCGTTACGTGACGCCGGACGAGTTCGGTGGCTACGAGAAAGTCGCCTATACCAAGGGCTTCCTGATGGTGTCGGCGAGCCCGCTGACGCGCTCCTCACATCATGCCGGCGAGGATTTCGCGAAGCTGCAGGCAGCTCGCGAAGCAGCCAATCGCTAACTCCCGATGCCGCAATTCTCCAACAAACGCCGTGTCCGCCACAGCGCGGAAAAGATGTTCGATCTCGTCGCTGACGTCGAGCGCTATCCCGAATTCGTGCCGATGTGCCAGTCGCTGAAAGTCCGGCAGCGGACGGCTAAGCCGGACGGCAGCGAGGTGATTGTCGCTGATATGACCGTCTCGTTTCAGGTGGTGCGCGAGTCCTTCACCAGCCGCGTCACGCTGGACAAGCCGAACCTGAAAATCCTTGTCGAGTATCTGCAAGGCCCGTTCAGCAAACTCGAGAACCGATGGACCTTCGAGGCGAAGTCGGACGACGCCTGCGATGTCGGCTTCTTCATCGCCTACGAATTCAAGAGTCGGATGCTCGCGGTGCTGATGGGCGGGTTGTTCGACGCCGCTTTCCAACGCTTCGCCGCGGCGTTCGAGAAACGCGCGGATGCGGTCTATGGGCCGCGGCGCGTGGGCGCTTCTTGAGCGGCGGCTGCGGTCCGCGCGCCATCTCCGTCAGCATTTTCAGCGCTTCCACGACAGACTGTTCGCGCACGTTGTTGCGGCCGACAGCGCCGAACCGGCATTCCTTGTGCGAGATGCGGCCGTCGCGTGCGGCGACTGCCAGATGCACCAGTCCCACGGGCTTTCCAGGTGTCGCGCCGCCGGGGCCGGCGATACCGGTAATCGAAACCGCGAGATCGGTGTCCGCGTGTTCGAGTGCGCCGAACGCCATCGCGGTCGCGGTTTCCTTGCTCACCGCACCGAACGTCTCCAGCGTCGAGGTCTCGACCCCGAGCATGGCGTGCTTTGCTTCATTGGAGTAGGTGACGAAGCCGCGATCGACGACGTCTGACGATCCTGGAATTTCAGTCAGTGCCGCCGCGACCAGTCCGCCGGTGCAGGATTCTGCGGTCGCAATCGTCAGCTTGCGCATCCGGCACAGATCCAGCAACGAGCGGGAGAGGGCGCGGATGGCGCTGGCGCTCATGCGACTGGCCCGTCGTTCGTATCCCACGGAAGACGAATCGTCGCGCTGGCGGTTGCGGCAATGCCTTCCTGCCGCCCGGTGAACCCGAGCCGTTCGCTTGTCGTCGCCTTCACGGCAATTCTTGATTGGGGAAGTCCGGTGATCTCGGCGATTTTCGCGCGCATCACGTCGCGCAGCGGGCCGATCTTCGGCGCTTCACAGATCATCGTCACTTCGAGATGCGCAATCCGCCCGCCACGCTTGCCGACGAGTTCGACAGCATGTTTCAGGAACTGGTCGGACGCAGCGCCCTTCCATTTCGGATCGCTCGGCGGGAAATGCGAGCCGATATCGCCATCCGCCAGTGCGCCGAGGATGGCGTCGACAATCGCATGCAGCCCGACGTCACCGTCGGAGTGGGCAAGAAATCCGCGATTGAACGGCACACGCACGCCGCACAGCATCAGGTGATCGCCATCGGTGAGGGCGTGGACGTCGTAGCCGGTGCCGGTGCGGATATCGCCGAGCATTGCGCCGAGCCGCGCTTCCTCGCGCGCGAAATCTTCCGGGGTGGTCAGTTTCATGTTCGCAGCATCGCCTTCAAATGTCGCAACGGTCAATCCCGCCCATTCGGCAATCGCTGCGTCGTCGGTGAAATCGTCGCGGCCTTCACGCGCCGCGCGGCGATGCGCTTCGAGAATGACATCGAAACGAAAGGCCTGTGGCGTCTGCGCGATCCGCAAGTGAGCGCGATCCGGCGTCGCCGTGACGCCACCGTCGGCATCGACGACTTTGATGGTGTCCGTCACCGGCACGACGGGAATCGCAGCGCCGGTAACGAGCGCGGCATCAATCGCGCGCGCGATCACCTTGTCGGTGACGAACGCGCGGGCCGCGTCGTGAATGAGAACGATGTCAGGCGCCTGGCTTGCAAGCGCTTCGAGCCCTGCACGCACGGAGGCCTGACGTGTCGCGCCACCGTTTACGGGCGTCTGATATTTGAGATGGCAGACCGCCTGATCGAAAATATCGGCGTCGTCCGGATTGCGGACGGGCTGCACCGCGAACACGTCAGGATGTGTGCAGAACGGCTCCATCGCCCTCGAAAGGACGGTTTTACCGCCGATGGTCCGGTATTGTTTGGGACCGCCCGTCCCGGCGCGCAGTCCGCGGCCGGCGGCGACGATGATGGCGGCAGTCCGTTTCGAAGTGGGCATGGATAATTAACGACCAAAGCGGGATGAGCCGGATATCGGCGGCGTTAGGCGCTGCCCTTACCATATTTGGGCGAGAAACAGCACGATTCCGCATCTATGTGAATAATCTGGAAGAATTGTTGCGTCGCACTTGCATGCCGCTTGCAATTGGCTAAACTGTAGGCATGATCGCAAAATGCTTAGAAATTAAGCTATGCGCTTCCCGCAATGAAGCGGGGATCGCCAAAAAACGAGAAACGCAGTGATCGGCATGGCTTCGGCACGTCAGAATCCACTGACCATTGGCGATATTCAGGTCGCTAACCGCGTCCTTCTTGCACCGATGTCCGGCGTGACCGATGCCCCGTTTCGCCGCATTGCTGCTGAACTCGGAGCAGGCCTCGTCGTTTCAGAAATGACTGCAAGCGACGATCTCGCGCGCGGCCGGCCAATGTCAGTCCTGCGCTGCGAGGCGACTGGCATCGGACCGCATGTGGTTCAGCTTGCCGGCTGTCAAACCCACTGGATGACCGAGGGCGCGCGAATCGCGGAAGCCGCCGGCGCCGACATCATCGACATCAACATGGGTTGTCCGGCCCGCCACGTCACGGGCGGCCAGTCCGGCTCGGCGCTGATGCGCGACCTCGATCACGCGCTGCGGCTTATCGACGCCACCGTGTCGGCCGTCAGCGTCCCGGTGACGCTGAAGATGCGGCTCGGCTGGGATGATAGCTCCCTCAATGCGCCTGAACTCGCGCGGCGCGCCGAGGCGGCGGGCGTCAAACTCATCACCGTGCATGGCCGCACCCGCTGCCAGTTCTACAAGGGCAGTGCCGATTGGGCCGCTGTGCGGCCTGTGAAAGAAGCTGTGACGGTGCCCGTGGTCGTCAACGGCGACATTACTTCATTTGAACAGGCCGCGAGCGCGCTCGAAGCCTCCGGCGCGGATGCGGTCATGATCGGGCGCGGCGCGCAGGGCCAGCCATGGTTGCCGGGACAGATCGCAAGGCGTCTCGACGGCGGTGCGTTAGAGCATGCGCCGCAGCTTGACGATCAGCTTGGCTATGTCTGCAAACTCTATGATGAGGTTGTGGATCACTACGGGGCACGCATCGGCTTACGTCATGCGCGCAAACATCTCAGCTGGGCGCTCGACGTTGCCGCGAAGGGAAGCGCCGCATCAGCTGACGTCCTCAAGCGTTGGCGTCAGACGATTTTGACCGCGACCGATCCGGCCCACGTGCGCCGTTCGCTGCATGACGCCTTTGGCGAATTTGCCTGGAGCGCCGCCGCATGAGCAACGTCGCCGAGAAACACCTCGCACAATTCACGAGCAGCGAAGCGATCCTGAACGCGTTGCCGAATCCGGTGATGCTGATTGCGCCGGATGGCAAGATTCTCGACGCGAATATCGCGGCGGAGTCATTCTTCGAGACCTCGATTCCGCATCTGCAGCGGCAGATGCTGCGCGAGTTGGTGCCGTTCGGTAGCCCGCTGCTGGCGCTGATCGATCAGGTCCGCCGCACCGGTTCGGCGGTGAACGAATACAAGGTCGATCTCGGCACACCGCGCATTGGCGGTGACCGTCAAGTCGATCTTCATGTCGCTCCGCTCAGCGAACGCCCGGGCCACATCGTGGTGATGCTCCAGGAGCGCACCATTGCCGACAAGATGGACCGGCAGCTCACCCATCGCAGTGCCGCGCGTTCTGTCATTGCTCTAGCAGCGATGCTGGCGCACGAAATCAAGAATCCGCTGTCGGGGATCCGTGGCGCTGCGCAACTGCTCGAACAGGCCGCGTCACCGGAAGACCGCACGCTGACGCGATTGATCTGCGACGAAGCGGACCGGATTGTTACCCTTGTGGACCGCATGGAGGTGTTCGGGGACGAGCGTCCTGTGGCGCGTGGGCCGGTGAACATTCACTCGGTATTCGATCATGTGAAGCGGCTCGCGCAGTCCGGTTTCGCGCGCAACATCAAATTCGTTGAAGAATACGATCCGTCGTTGCCGCCCGTGCTGGCCAATCAGGATCAGCTGATTCAGGTGTTTCTCAACCTCGTGAAGAACGCAGCGGAAGCCGTCGCGGATCTCGGAACCGATGGCGAAATTCAGCTCACCACAGCATTCCGGCCGGGAGTGCGCCTGTCCGTGCCCGGCAAGAAGTCGCGCGTGTCGCTGCCGCTGGAGTTCTGCGTCAAGGACAACGGCCCCGGCGTGCCCGACGATCTCCTTGCCAATCTTTTCGATCCGTTCGTGACCACCAAGCCGACCGGAAGCGGTCTCGGTCTGGCGCTTGTCGCCAAGATCGTCGGCGATCACGGCGGCATCATCGAATGTGAATCGCTGCCACGCAAAACTGTTTTTCGCGTGCTGCTGCCGATGTTCAACGCAACCAAAAACAATAGCAATAGCGACGAGCGCCCGGGAATGCCGTCGCCTGCCTCACCAACCGCAGATGAGGACTAAGAACAATGCCCGCAGGTAGCATACTTGTCGCAGACGACGACACCGCCATCCGCACCGTGCTCAATCAGGCGCTGTCCCGTGCAGGATATGAGGTGCGGCTAACCGGTAACGCAGCCACGCTCTGGCGCTGGGTCAGTCAGGGCGAGGGCGATCTCGTCATCACCGACGTCGTGATGCCGGATGAAAACGCCTTCGATCTGCTGCCGCGGATCAAGAAGATGCGTCCCAATCTGCCGGTCATCGTGATGAGCGCGCAGAACACCTTCATGACGGCGATCCGGGCGTCCGAGCGCGGGGCTTATGAGTATCTGCCGAAACCGTTCGATCTCAAGGAACTGATCGCCATCGTCGGGCGCGCGCTGTCGGAGCCGAAGGAACGGCCGGTCGCTACAAAGGATGAGGGCGAATTCGATTCGATTCCGCTGGTCGGCCGGTCGCCGGCCATGCAGGAAATCTACCGCGTGCTTGCGCGTCTGATGCAGACCGACCTCACGGTGATGATTTCTGGCGAATCCGGCACCGGCAAAGAGCTGGTGGCGCGAGCGCTGCATGATTACGGCAAGCGCCGCAACGGTCCGTTCGTTGCCGTCAACATGGCCGCGATCCCGCGCGACCTCATCGAGTCCGAACTATTCGGACACGAGCGTGGCGCATTCACCGGCGCGAATGCCCGCGCGACCGGACGTTTCGAGCAGGCCGAAGGCGGTACCCTGTTCCTCGATGAAATCGGCGACATGCCGATGGAAGCGCAGACCCGCTTGCTGCGCGTGTTGCAGCAAGGCGAATACACCACGGTCGGCGGACGCACGCCGATCAAGACCGATGTTCGGATCGTCGCGGCCAGCAACAAGGATCTGCGCATCCTGATCCAACAGGGGCTGTTCCGCGAAGACCTGTTCTTCCGCCTCAACGTTGTGCCGCTGCGGCTGCCGCCGCTGCGCGAACGCATTGAGGATCTGCCCGACCTGATCCGGCATTTCTTTGCTCTTGCGGAGAAGGACGGCCTGCCGCCGAAGAAGCTCGACGCGCAGGCGGTCGAGCGGCTCAAGCAGCATCGCTGGCCCGGTAACGTGCGCGAGCTTGAAAACCTCGCGCGGCGTCTGGCGGCGCTCTATCCGCAGGACGTCATTACGGGATCTGTTATTGAGGGCGAACTGGCGCCGCCGGCCGTGGTCTCGGGCGGCAGTATGCCGCAAAGCGTCGACAATCTCGGAGGCGCGGTGGAGATGTATCTGTCATCGCATTTTGCGGGCTTTCCGAATGGGCTGCCGCCACCCGGACTTTACCACCGCATCCTGAAGGAAATCGAAGTCCCGCTGCTTACGGCGGCCCTGGCAGCCAATCGCGGCAACCAGATCAGGGCTGCGGACCTGCTTGGGCTGAACCGCAACACGCTTCGCAAGAAGATTCGGGATCTCGACATTCAGGTCTATCGCAGCGGCGGTTAGGCAAGGGCAGTGGCATTCCGGTGACTAAGCGCCTTTGCGGGCGCTCAGTCGTTCTTAGAACCGCTTGAAGCCGTGGTTCGATCGAACAGCGCGCCTAGGAAATGTCGCAATTCAGCAACATTGTGGTATGAATGCATCACTGGATACGGCAACCGCCGTGCTCCGGCACACATTGGCCTGATCCGACCCCCGCATGACCGCAGCAGAGACGTCGGCCCAAAGCTTCGATCCGTCGTTTGCCGAGTCCTCCGGCCGACCGCTCCGCAGGCTGTTCGCGCCGCTGGCGGTTGGCCTAGCGCTACTGTCCGCCTTCCTGACCTTCGTCGTGCTGACCGGCCTGACGCCGATTGCGCCCACCCACGAAGTCGTCGTCACGTTCCTCCTGATCAACGGCGCAACCATCCTGCTTCTGCTGGGCATTATCGCCCGCGAGGTGTGGCAGGTGGTTCAGGCCCGACGCCGTGGCCGGGCCGCCGCCCGTCTTCACGTTCAGATCGTCAGCTTGTTCTCGGTGATCGCTGTGCTGCCTGCGGTGCTGGTGTCGATCGTCGCCAATGTCACCATCGATCGCGGCCTCGACCGGCTGTTTTCGGTCCGCACGCGGGCAGTGATCGAGAATTCGCTCATCGTCGCGAACGCCTACGTCTACGAACACGCGCAACTCATCCGCGGCGACATTATCGGCATGTCGAGCGACATTGCACGTGCACGGCCGCTGTTCGATCAGGACCGCCAGACCTTCCGCAATGTCCTCACGTCGAGCGCCGCGTCGCGCAACCTTCCTGGCGCGATGATCATCGACAAGGATCGCAATATCCTTGAGACGGCCGCCACCGGCATCCAGCAGGACTTCCAGACTCCGGCTGCCGACTTCCTCCGCAACGTGACCGAGGATGAACCGCAGATCGGCGTGTTCATCGAACAGAACTACGTCGCGGCGGTCATTCGCCTGCGCGCGTTCCAGGATACGTTCCTGTACGTCGCGCGGTTGCTTGATCCTCGCGTGGTGGCGCAGCTGCGGCAGACGCAGGACAGCGTCAAGGAATATGCCGAACTTGAATCGCGCCGGCTGGGCATTCAAGTCGCGTTCGCGCTGATGTTTACCGTGATCGCGCTCACGGTGCTAATGTCGTCTGTGCTCTTAGGCCTGAACTTTGCCAACTGGCTGGTGGCTCCTATCCGGCGATTGATGGGTGCGGCCAATCTCGTCTCCACCGGCGACCTTCATGTGCAGGTGCCAGTGCTCAAATCCGAAGGCGATCTCGCAACTCTGGGCGAGACATTCAACAAGATGACGCAGGAGTTGCGCACGCAGCGCGACGACCTCGTCAACGCCAGCGGACTCATCGACAGCCGCCGACGCTTCATCGAGGCCGTCCTCTCGTCCGCGAGCGCGGGCATCATCGGCGTTGACGGCGAGGGCAAGATCGCCGTTCTCAACCGTTCGGCGGAGAAGCTCATCGGGCATTCGGAATCGGAAGTGATGGGCAAGCCTTTGTCCGAAATCGTTCCCGAACTCAACGAACTCATGACCACGGCGCGCGGCAGCGCTCAACGCCTGTTGCAGGGTCAGATCGAGATCAGCCGCGACAAGGTGGAACGCAATTTGTCGGTGCGCGTCAGTTCCGAGCAGACCGGGCAATCCAACGAAAGCTACATCATCACGCTTGATGACATCACCGAACTCGTGACAGCGCAGCGCACGTCCGCATGGGCCGATGTTGCCCGCCGCATCGCCCACGAGATCAAGAATCCGCTGACGCCAATTCAGCTTTCCGCCGAGCGTATCCGACGCAAGTTCGGCAAGGTGATCGTCGAGGATCGGCCCATTTTCGACCAGTGCACCGATACGATCATTCGTCAGGTCGATGACATCCGGAAGATGGTCGACGAGTTCTCCAAGTTCGCGCGTATGCCGAAGCCGGTGATCGAAGGCGAGGATGTCGCCGACACCGTTCGTCAGACAGTGTTCCTGATGCGCGTGGGTCATCCCGATGTCGATATTGAAGTCGACATCAAGCAGGAGCCGATGCACGCGAAATTCGACCGGCGTCTGATCTCGCAGGGCCTGACCAACATCATCAAGAACGCAACCGAAGCGATCGGCGCGGTCCCTGCTGGAGAAATCGAACGCGGACATATCGATGTCATCGCGACGCGCGAAAACGACGATATCGTGATCGACATTGTGGATAACGGAGTAGGGCTGCCCAAAGAAAGCCGCGCGCGCTTGCTTGAGCCTTACGTGACCACCCGCGAGAAGGGCACCGGCCTCGGTCTCGCGATCGTCGGCCGGGTTCTGGAAGATCACGGCGGGCGAATTGAATTGAACGACGCATCCGCCCTTCGTCCCGGAGCACGGGGCGCCTGGGTACGGATGAGATTTTCCATTTCGGGGCAGGCAAAAGACGCCGCGACCGAAGGCACCAAAACAGAAATAGAAGCCGTAACCGGCGATTGACAGAGCGGGCGTGATTCATGGCGAATGACATTTTGATCGTCGATGACGAAGCAGATATTCGAGACCTCGTCGCGGGCATTCTCGATGACGAAGGCTTCAAGACGCGCACCGCGCGCGACAGCGACAGCGCGCTGGCGGAAATCTCGAGCCGCCGGCCGAATCTGATTTTCCTCGACATCTGGCTTCAGGGCAGCCGGCTCGACGGCTTGCAGCTTCTCGAGCAGATCAAGCGCGACCATCCGGAAGTGCCGGTTGTGATGATCTCGGGCCACGGCAATATCGAGACGGCGGTCGCGGCCATCAAGCGCGGCGCCTATGATTTCATCGAGAAGCCGTTCAAGGCGGACCGCCTGATCCTCGTGGCCAACCGTGCGCTGGAAACATCCCGCCTGAGGCGCGAGGTGCGCGAACTCAAGCAGCACGCACCGTCGTCGGGAACGCTGATCGGCAAGTCGCCCTGCATGAACCAGTTGCGCCAGACCATCGACCGCGCGGCGAAGGCCAACAGCCGTATCATGATTGTTGGTCCATCGGGCGGCGGCAAGGAACTGGCCGCGCGCACGCTGCACGCGATGTCGGGCCGCGCCGACGGTCCGTTCGTTGTCATCAACGCCGCCGCGATCACGCCGGAGCGGATGGAGGTCGAACTGTTCGGCATCGAATTGTCGGACGGCGAGACCGGCCGCAAGCCCGGTGCGCTGGAAGAAGCGCATGGCGGCACCCTGTTCATCGACGAGATTGCCGATCTGCCGCGCGAGACGCAAAATCGGATCCTGCGCGTGCTGGTCGATCAGACGTTCCAGCGGGCAGGCGGCACCACCAAGGTCAGCGTCGACGTGCGAATCGTGTCCTCGACGGCGCGTAATCTGGAAGCCGAGATCGCGGAAGGAAAATTCCGCGAGGATCTCTATCATCGCCTGTCAGTTGTTCCGATCCGCGTTCCGCCTCTGTCAGAGCGCCGCGAGGACATTCCGGAACTGGTGGAATACTTCATGGATCAGATTTCATCGGCCACGGGCTTGCCCAAGCGGCGCATCGGCGAAGACGCGATGGCGGTCCTGCAATCGCACGTCTGGCCCGGCAACGTGCGCCAGCTTCGCAACAACGTCGAACGCGTCATGATCCTGGCCGGCGGCGACGCCGATGCCGCGATTACCGCGGACATGCTGCCACAGGATGTCGGTTCGATGATTCCCGCCATGCCGACCGGCAACAACGGCGAACACATCATGGGCCTGCCGCTGCGCGAAGCCCGCGAAGTGTTCGAGCGCGACTACCTGATCGCGCAGATCAGCCGGTTCTCGGGGAATATATCGCGCACGGCAGAGTTTGTCGGCATGGAGCGCTCGGCGCTCCATCGCAAGCTCAAGGCATTGGGCGTAGGCTGATCACATGTCCCGCATCGCCTATGTGAACGGCCAGTACCGCGACATGCGGGACGCGAGCGTGAATATCGAGGACCGCGGTTATCAGTTTTCCGACGGTGTCTACGAAGTCTGCGAAATCCGAGGCGGCAAGGTTGTCGATCAACCGCGCCATTTAACCCGCCTGCAGCGATCGCTGCGCGAGTTGCGGATCGATATGCCGATGCCGCTGTCGGCGCTTGAAATCGTCATTCACGAAACGGTGCGGCGGAATCGCGTCACCTACGGCATCGTCTATCTGCAAGTGACGCGCGGCGTGGCGCGGCGCGATCATGCGTTTCCGCTGAAGCCGGTGAAGCCTGCCCTGGTGATTACAGCGCGCGGTCTCAGCTTCCAGAAAAATCAGGACACCGCTGCGCGCGGCATCGGCGTCATCACCATTCCGGAAAACCGCTGGCCTCGGGTCGACATCAAGTCGGTATCGCTGTTGCCCAACGTGCTTGCGAAGCAGCAGGCGCGCGAGAACGACGCTTACGAAGCATGGTTCGTCGATAGCGACGGTCAGGTCACCGAAGGCGCGTCGAGCAACGCCTGGATCGTGACAAAGGACGGTCGCGTGGTCACGCGATCGGCCGACAGCGGCATACTTGCCGGGGTCACGCGGGCCGTTCTGACGAACGTATTGGCGTCGCTCCAGATCAAACTTGAGGAACGGCCCTTCACCCCGGCTGAAGCCTACGAAGCCGCCGAGGCCTTCGTGACCGCGTCCAGCCAGATAGTCATGCCCGTGGTGCGGATCGACGGCCGTCCAATCGGCGGTGGCAAGCCGGGGGCTATTTCCATGCGCTTGCGGGAAGAATTTCACCGTTTTTCAGAATTTTCGTAAGTTTTGCCGCCCTTTGGCGTCCCGGCCGGGGTGAGCGGCCTTGCCTAACAACCGGGCCTGTCCTTTAATCGCGGTGCAGCACCCGGAGGGGGATCTCAGGGACGCCGGCAGCCGGACCACCGCTCCGAAGAGAGCAGGCCCTGGCCCAAAAACAAGACTGCGGGATAAGAAAATGGCGGCAGACCGCGCACAAAATCTACAAGACACATTCCTCAATCACGTTCGTAAAACCAAAACGCCACTGACGATCTTTCTGGTCAATGGAGTGAAGTTGCAGGGCATTGTCACATGGTTCGACAATTTCTGCCTTCTGCTTCGGCGAGACGGTCACTCGCAGCTTGTCTACAAGCACGCGATCTCGACCATCATGCCGGGTGCTCCGATCCAGTTGTTCGAAGGCGGCGAGGACGCGCCAGCTTGAGATTGAACTGATTTGGAACCCCGAGAGTTTGACGGGGGCGCTGACCGTCCAAGGTCGGCGCGGGGCGATACAGGGCGGGTGCTGGTCATCGGCCCTTACAAGCGTGCGCGAAGGGGCGATCCCGACGCGCCAACAACATCCCATGGCATCCGCAATCCCGATGCACGGCTTGAAGAAGCCGTCGGCCTCGCACGCGCGATTGATCTTACCGTTGCCGAAGCCGTCGTTGCACCGCTGAGCGAAATCCGACCCGCGACCTATCTCGGCAAGGGCAAGGTCGAGGAGATGCTTGGCCTGATCAAGGCCGGCGATGTCGATCTTGTGGTCATGGATTGCGCGCTGTCGCCGGTCCAGCAGCGCAATCTTGAAAAGGAATGGAAGGCCAAGGTGCTCGACCGCACCGGGCTTATTCTGGAAATCTTCGGCCGCCGCGCGAAAACCCGTGAAGGATCGTTGCAGGTCGAACTCGCGCATCTGAATTATCAGCGCAGCCGGCTTGTGCGGTCATGGACCCATCTCGAGCGCCAGCGCGGCGGTTTCGGATTCATGGGCGGCCCCGGCGAAACGCAGATCGAAGCCGACCGCCGTCTGATCGGCGATCGCATCGCGCGCATCGAAACCGAAATCAAGAAAGTTCAGGCAACGCGCCGGCTGCATCGCGCCGGGCGGCAGCGTGTGCCGTACCGCGTTGTCGCGCTGGTCGGTTACACCAACGCCGGAAAATCCACACTGTTCAACCGCCTGACGCGCGCCGACGTGCAGGCCGCCGACATGCTGTTCGCGACCCTCGATCCGACGTTGCGCGCGCTGACCCTGCCACACGGCGGCAAGGCCATGCTGTCGGACACCGTCGGTTTTATCTCGGACCTGCCAACCATGCTCGTCGCGGCATTCCGCGCCACGCTGGAAGAAGTCATCGAGGCCGACGTCATCCTGCACGTCCGGGACATTTCGCACGAAGATGCCGAGGCCCAGCAGCAGGACGTCGAATCGATCTTGCGGCAACTCGGGATCGATCCTGACGGCGGTCACCGCATTATCGAGGTCTGGAACAAGATCGATCGCTTCGATCAGGAAGGGCGCGACAATCTTGCGAACATCGCCGCGCGCCGGCCGCCGGAGCGTCCATGTTTCCCGGTGTCAGCCGAAACCGGGGAGGGCATCGACGCCTTGCTTGCGGCCATCGAGGATCGTCTGGCCGCAACGCGGGTGACGCTCGATCTCTCCATCGATGCGTCAGACGGCGCCGGCATCAGCTGGCTGCACCGGAATTCCGAAGTTCTGGACAAGCACATGGAGAACGGCCGCTTCACGATGACCGTGCGCGTTGACGAGACCAAACGCGAGATCACCATCGCCAAATTCGGCGCAGTTCCGAGCGTGCATTGATCGCTCAGGTTGCCGCGGGATCTAGAGCGCGAGTCTTCGCCTCGTTCCACAGAGCGTCCATTTCCGCGAGCGTTGCCTTCTCCAGCGACGAGCCGCGCGCGGCAAGTGTGCGTTCGATATAGGCGAAGCGTTTTTCGAATTTCGCGTTGGTCGCGCGCAGCGCCATCTCGGGATCGGCCTTGGCGTGCCGCGCCAGATTGACGACGGCGAAAAGAAGATCGCCAGTTTCCTCCGCGATATGAGACTGGTTACCGCTGTCGAGCGCGGCTTCGATTTCGTCGGCTTCCTCGCGGATTTTCGCCAGCACCGCGCGTGGATCGTTCCAGTCGAAGCCGACCGTCGAGGCCGTCCGCTGCAAATCCAGCGCACGCGCGAGCGCCGGCTGGCTCTTTTTTACGGTCGCGAGCAGGCCGGGCTCCGCGTCGGCCGCTTCACCGCGCAGTGCCGCGCGTTCCGCCTTCTCTTCAGCTTTAATGCTACCCCACAGGCCCGCCACCTCATCGGGCGTCATCTGTCCGGCCCTGTCACCGAAAACATGCGGGTGCCGCCGGATCATCTTGGCGCTGATTGCATTCACCACATCGCCGAACGCGAAAGCGCCTTGCTCTTCGGCCATGCGGGCGTGATACACAACTTGCAATAACAGATCGCCGAGTTCGTCCTTCAGATCATCGAGATCGTCACGGGCGATGGCGTCGGCAACCTCAAAGGCCTCTTCGATCGTGTAGGGGGCGATGGTCGCGAAGGTCTGTTCCAAGTCCCACGGGCAGCCGGTTTTGGGCGTGCGCAGTCTCGCCATGATGTCGAGCAGCGTAGAAATGTCTTGAGATGGAGGCATAGCGCACCAAGGTATGAAAAGGGCCTACCTTCTATGCCGCAACGGCAACTTCGAGACAATTGGCGGCGCGGTGTCCGGGTGCTAAGGGCAATCCATGAGCGAATTGGTTCAAAATAGTGCTGCCCTGGTGCTTTTCTCCGGCGGGCAGGATTCCGCGACGTGTCTGGCGTGGGCCCTGGCGCGTTTCGACCGCGTGGAAACAGTCGGGTTTTCCTATGGCCAGCGGCACGCCATCGAGCTTGAGAGCCGGGCAAAACTGATCGACGGCATGGTGGCCCTGCGGCCGGAATGGGATTCAAGGCTCGGCGAAAATCACACGCTGGATATTCCGACCCTCGGCGTGATTTCCGAGACCGCGCTGACGCGCGACACGGCGATTGAAATGGGCGAGGGCGGCCTGCCGAATACATTCGTGCCCGGCCGCAATCTGGTGTTCCTCACTTTCGCTGCCGCACTCGCCTATCGGCGAGGCATCACCCATATCGTCGGCGGCATGTGCGAAACGGATTTTTCCGGCTATCCGGATTGCCGCGACGAGACCATCAAGGCGCTCAACGTCGCGCTCAATCTCGGCATGGCGCGTCCATTCGAACTGCATACGCCGCTGATGTGGCGTGACAAGACAGACACCTGGAAGCTGGCGGAAGAACTTGGCGGCAAGGAGCTGGTCAATCTGATCGTTGAGCATTCCCACACCTGCTATCTCGGCGAACGCGGTGCGCGCCACGACTGGGGCTACGGTTGCGGCGAATGTCCGGCGTGCAGCCTGCGCGCGCGCGGATGGGCGGCCTACGCGGCGCAAGCCGGCACCGAAGCGCAATGACCCCGCTGCCGCAGCGCCTTCGCATCGAAGGTCTGATGTTCCTCGCGGCCTACGTCGCCTGCATTCCGATCGCCAACTGGCTCATCCAGTATGTCGGCACCGTCTGTCCGCCGAACGGCCCGTGCCTTATCCCGGTTGCGCCGGGTCTCATGGCCCCCAGCGGCGTGCTGATGGCGGGTCTTGCGCTGGTGCTGCGCGATCTCGTGCAACGGCGGCTCGGTGTGGCGTATGGGCTGGCGGCAATCGGAGCAGGGACTGTACTCTCCGCGGTGCTCGCGCCCGCGCCATTGGTGATCGCCTCGGCCGTGGCGTTCCTGCTGTCCGAACTGGCCGACTTCGCGGTCTATACGCCGTTGCAGAAGCGCGGCCTCGTGCGGGCGGTTGCTGCAAGCAGCTTCGTCGGGCTTGTTGCCGACTCGCTGCTGTTTTTGTGGCTGGCGTTTGGCAGTCTTGACTTCCTCGCAGGCCAAATTGTCGGCAAGGCTGTTATGGTGTTGCTGACGCTGCCCGCGATTCACTGGCTGCGCCGGCGCGACGAGCGTCTCGGCGCCTGAACTTGCCGAGGAGGCCATCCATGATGAAGCTCAAGCCGAACTGCGAATGCTGCGACAGGGACCTGCCGCCGGAGAGCCTTGAAGCGGTGATCTGCACATTTGAATGCACGTTCTGCGCGACATGCGCGGACACAGTCTTCGGCGGCGCGTGCCCTAACTGCGGCGGCAACTTCGTGCCACGCCCGATCAGGCCGGCGGCATTGCTGCGAAAGTATCCTGCTTCGACCGAGCGCCACTTGCGCGAACAGCCATGTCTGGCGAAAGCCGGCTAGTCGGCACGCGCAGTCAGTCTTTTCGATTGTTGTCGTTGCGCGGGTGCTGGTCCCGCCATTGGCGCGGTGGCGTGAACGTTCCCGCCCACAACCCGCGTTTGGCGGATTTTGCCTCTTCTTGCTGCGCGCCATAAACATTCGCGAAACCGGATGTCATGGCCCAGCCTTGCTGCACCATCCAGGCGTTGACATCGGTACCATCGGGCAGGGAGCAGGTCGCCAGCGTACGGCCGAATTTGTCGATCGATCTCGGTTGGCACTTCAGATCTTGGCCGCGAATACGACCCCGCAATTGCGCCGACGCCTGCCGTCCACACGGCCAATCGCGGCCCTGGGCATCGAGGCACATTTGATTCAGTTCAGGTGCGTCAATGTCGATCAGGCGAATCCGGGTACCTGAAATCGTCAGCGTATCGCCATCAGCAACGAAGGCATTGCCAGTCACAGGTGTATCCGGTGTCCGCATCCAGCGCTCGACCGCATAGACGCCGAGCGAGCCGATCAACACGACCACCATAATAGTCCAGCGCCTCGTGTCCGAGTCGAACCGGACGGGCCCGCGCTGTTGTTGCCGTGGCATCCGGAAGTTCATGCATGCGCCTGTGCAAATTGCGATGTGAACGTTTTATGTCAGGCGATTGCGCGACAACGATTCATCCACGGATTATCGGCTTCACGCGGGCAGGGTTCAAGCGTGTCTTGCCAACGACTTGAGCATGCGCCTAAGTGCCGAGCGCCTGTCGGATTCTCCCAATCATTCAGCGTGACCCATGCGTGAGCGTTTTCCGTGGTGGAGGTCCGGCATCCTCTATCAAATCTATCCGCGCTCCTTTCAGGATTCGAATGGCGACGGAGTAGGTGACTTGAAGGGCATCATCGAGCGGCTGCCTTATCTGGTCGAGCTTGGCGTTGATGCACTGTGGCTATCGCCGATCTTCCCATCGCCGATGGACGATTTTGGATACGACATTTCCGACTACACTGGAATCGATCCGCTGTTCGGGACGCTCGACGATTTCGATGCACTGGTCGCGGCGGCGCACGACCTTGGGCTGAAGGTCATTCTCGATCTGGTGCCCAATCACACCTCCGACCGGCATCCATGGTTCGTCGAAAGCCGCACATCAAGAGACAATCCGAAACGCGACTGGTACATCTGGCGCGACGGCTGCGGCGAGGGCGGCCCGCCGAACAACTGGCTTTCCGAATTCGGCGGCAGTTCATGGGAATTCGATGCCCACACCAATCAGTACTATTACCACGCGTTCCTGCGCAGCCAGCCCGATCTGAACTGGCGCAATCCGGACGTGCGCAATGCCATGCACGACGTGATGCGGTTCTGGCTGCGACGTGGCGTCGATGGCTTTCGCGTCGATGTGATGTGGCATCTGATCAAGGACGATCTGCTACGCGACAATCCGCCGAATACCGAGTTCGGACTGGGGCGGCAGCCGTATGAGCAGTTGATCCCATTGTACTCGACCGACCGGCCGGAAGTTCACGCCGTCGTAGCGGAGATGCGCCGGGTGATCGACGAGTTCGACAATCGCGTGCTGATCGGAGAAATCTATCTGCCGCCGGAAAAGCTTGTGGCTTACTACGGCCCCGGCCTCACCGGCGCGCATTTACCATTTAACTTTTCGCTGATCTCGACGCCGTGGAATGCGCGAGCCATCGCGAAACTCATCGACGATTACGAGAAAGCCTTGCCGCCGGATGCCTGGCCGAACTGGGTACTCGGCAATCATGACCGGCAGCGCATCGCCAGCCGCGTCGGTCACGATCAAGCCCGCGTTGCCGCGATGCTGCTGCTGACGCTGCGCGGAACGCCGACGCTGTATTATGGCGACGAGATCGGTATGGCGCAGGCTGAAATTCCGCCGGATCGGGTGAGGGATCCATGGGAGAAAAATCTGCCCGGCACCGGCCTGGGACGCGACGGCTGCCGTACGCCAATGCAATGGGATTCGACGTCCTATGCCGGGTTCAGTACCGGCGAGCCATGGCTGCCGCTGGGCGATGATTTTGCGCGGACGAACGTCGCGACCCAACATCAGGATGCAGCCTCAATGCTCAGTCTGTACCGGGCCCTGATCGGTCTTCGCCGGATGCGGCCCGAACTGGCCGTAGGCGCTTGCAATGCCGTCAGAGTCGCTGGCGATCTGCTGGTGTTCGAGCGCGCCTACGAGGGCCGGCAACTGCTTGTCGCGCTCAACCTGGGCGAAGCGCCGGCCGCGCTAGAGTTCGCTGCGGTGGCTGCGCGTGGACGGATACTGCTGTCGACCTTCATGGACAGGCAGACTGAGCCGGTGCGTAGGACAGTGAGCCTGCGAGGCGCTGAAGGGCTCATCCTGGAGCCGCTGGGGTGATCGGGAGTCATCGAAGCTCCATGTGCCTGACCCGATAAAGCCCAACGCTCGATTCGCATAAGGTATATTATGGAATATATTATATCACTGTGATTTCAATATGATCTATTCAATACCCGATAAAATGATCGATATATCTTGGGTTATATCTGAAAACATTGGCCTAAATTGCGCTCGTTATCCGCAACAGCGCCCTCGGTGATTGACCGCACAGGATGCCGATGTAGAAACGATTGCAAATGCCCGACCGAGCAGCGGCGGCACCTCAGGGAGTTCGGATATGAGCAACGGTCAGGGCCAGTACAGCGTCGGTCTGGACAAGACGCCGGCCAATTATGTGCCGCTCTCTCCGCTCAGCTTCCTCGCGCGCAGTGCCGGCGTCTATCCGGACCATGTCAGCGCCGTCTACGAAGGCCGTACATTCACCTGGGCGCAGACCTATGAGCGCTGCAAGCGCTTCGCGTCATATCTCGCCGGCCGCGGCATCGGCCGTGGCGACACCGTTGCAGCGATGCTGCCGAATATCCCGGCCATGAATGAAGTCCATTTCGCCGTCCCGATGGCCGGCGGGGTCCTCAATGCGCTCAATATCCGCCTCGATGCGGCGTCGATCGCGTTCCAACTCGATCACGGAGGCGCCAGCATCATTCTGGTCGATCCCGAGTTCTCAGGCGTGATTTCTGACGCACTGGGCCTGATGAAGGGTCCAAAGCCGCTTGTGATCGACGTCGATGACGCGGCGTTCGCCGGCGGCAAGCGGATAGGCGAACTCGAATACGAAGCAGCCGTCGCATCCGGCGATCCGGATTTTGCCTGGCATCAGCCGCAGGATGAATGGGACGCCATTGCATTGAGTTACACGTCCGGCACCACGGGCAATCCCAAGGGCGTCGTCACGCATTATCGCGGTGCATATCTCAACGCCGTGAGCAACATCCTGGCCGGCAACCTCGGCACGCATCCTATCTATCTCTGGACGCTGCCGATGTTCCACTGCAACGGCTGGTGCTTTCCATGGACGATTGCGGCGACAGCCGGCGTGAATGTCTGCCTGCGCAAGGTCGATCCGGCCAAGATTTTCGAGCTGATTCCAAAGCACGGTGTCACCCACATGTGCGGCGCGCCGATTGTCTACAACTCGCTGATCAACGCGCCGGGCGCGCCAAAGGCCGAAGCCGGGAAGTTCATCACCGGGCTGATCGCCGGCGCAGCGCCTCCCGTGGCCGTGCTGGAAGGCGCGGAACGGATCGGCATCAAGATCACGCACGTTTACGGGCTGACTGAGGTCTATGGCCCCGCCTCCGTCTGCGCCGAGCAACCGGGCTGGGACGATTTGCCGGCGGACCAGCGCGCGCAGCTCAAGCGCCGTCAGGGCGTGCCCTATCCCCTCGAGGAAGCCGTCAGCGTGCTCGACCCTAAAACCATGCAGGAAGTGCCGCGCGACGGCGAGACCATCGGCGAGGTTATGTTCCGCGGCAACATCGTCATGAAAGGCTACCTGAAGAACGAGAAGGCCACGAAGGAAGCCTTCGAAGGCGGCTGGTTTCACACCGGCGATCTCGGCGTGCTCGATGAGTTCGGCTACGTCATCATCAAGGACCGCTCGAAGGACATCATCATCTCCGGCGGTGAAAACATTTCGTCGGTCGAGGTCGAAGACGTACTGTACAAGCATCCGGCGGTGCTGTTCGCAGCCGTCGTTGCCAAGCCGGACGCGAAATGGGGCGAGGTGCCCTGCGCATTCATCGAGTTGAAGGACGGCGCCAGCGCTACCGAGGCGGAAATCCTCGCCTACTGCCGAAGCCAGATGCCGGGTTTCAAGACTCCGAAGTCCGTGGTGTTCGGTGCGATCCCGAAAACATCCACCGGCAAGATTCAGAAGTTCATGCTGCGCGATCAGGCCAATTCGGCGAAGGCGATTTCGGCGTAACTCTTACACTTCGATCGTCAAACGCATTCCGTCATAGCCCGGCTCCACGCCGGGCGGCAGCTTCGTGCGGAGCACCTCGTAATCCAGATCGGAATGCAGGTTGGTCAGCACCGCGCGGCGCGGTTTGAAACGCTCAATCCATGACAGCGCGTCGTCGAGGCTGAAATGGCTCGGATGCGGTGCGTAACGCAACGCGTCGATGATCCACAGGTCGAGACCTTCCAGCGCGTGAAAGCTCTCGGGCGGAATGTCATGAAGGTCCGGCGTGTAGGCGGCATTGCCGATACGGTAGCCGAGCGCCGGAATATTGCCGTGCTGAACCAGGAAGGCGGACAAGGCGAGGGAGCCGCCCTTCCCGTCAATGCTTTCGGTTTCACCGGCCTCGATCGATCGCTTCTCGAGGATCGCCGGATAATCGCTGCCCGGTGCCTGTTCGAAACAGTAAGCGAAGCGCGAAAGAATATCCTTGCCGGTGGATGCGTTGAGATAGACCGGAATCCGTTTGCGCTGATGCAGCACTACGGAGCGCAGATCGTCAATGCCGTGGGTCTGGTCGGCATGCTCGTGGGTGAGAAATGTTGCTTCGAGATGGTCGACATTGGCGTCGATCAGTTGCTCGCGCAGGTCGGGCGAGGTGTCGATCAGAACGCGCGTGAGGGCACCCGCATCGCCCTTCTCGGCCAGCAGCGAACATCGGCGGCGGCGGTTCTTCGGATTGTTCGGATCACAAGCGCCCCAGCCCAGCGCCGGGCGCGGCACGCCGGCGGACGATCCGGAGCCGAGTATCGTCAGCGTCACCGTCATGCGGCTTTCGCGTCCGGACGCGGCACCTTGTCGAACAACCTGAAGAAATTTTCCGTGGTCTGCTGCGTGATCTCCTCAAGCGAGACGCCACGCGTTTCCGCCAGAACTCTGGCGGTCTCGACCACGAAGGACGGCTCATTGCGCTTACCGCGGAATTTTCCCGGCGCCAGATACGGCGCGTCGGTTTCCACCATGATGCGATCCGCCGGCAGTTCGGCAGCGATGTCGCGGATGGACTGCGAGTTTTTAAAGGTCAGGATGCCGGTGAAGGAAATCGACAGCCCGAGTGCGATGGCCTTCATCGCAAGCTCGCGTCCGCCGGTGTAGCAATGCAGCACGGCCTTGAACGGCCCCTTCCCGATTTCATCTTCAAGAATACGGCCGCAAGCTTCGTCGGCTTCGCGGGTGTGGATCACCAGCGGCAATCCGGTGGCGCGCGCCGCCGCGATATGTGCGCGAAAGCCCCGCTCCTGCGCTTCCGGTGATCCATCCTTGTAGAAGTTATCCAGCCCCGCCTCGCCCAGCGCCACCACCTTGGGATGCTTCGTGAGCGCGATCAGTTCGTCCGACGTGATGCCATCTTCCTCATCGGCGTTATGCGGATGGGTGCCGACCGAGCAATAGACATTGGGAAACCGCGACGTGATGTCCAGCAATCCGTCGAGCCGGCGCACGCGCGTGGAAATCGTAACGATGCGGCCGACGCCGGCGGCTTCAGCGCGTGCGACGATCGCGTCAAGGTCATCCTTGAAGTCCGGAAAGTCGAGATGGCAGTGACTGTCAACAAGCATCAGGCTTAAACCGGCTTCTCTTCCGTGGGTTCGATATAGCGCGGGAAAATCGGCGCAGGCGGCGGCAACTGTGTGCCGCCCTTGATCCGTGTGCCGAGTGCCGCGAAGTCCCGCGCGTCCTTCGCAACGCCGAGAATGTCCAGCAACTTGGCACAGGCATCCGGCATCGCAGGCTGCGCGAGAATCGCGATCTGCCGCACCACCTCGGCGGTGACATACAGCACCGTCTGCTGGCGCGCAGGATCGGTCTTGGCCAGCGCCCATGGCGCCTCACCCGCAAAATAACGATTAGCTTCGGCGACCACCGCCCAGATTGCATTCAGCGCGTGATGGATCTGCTGCGTGCCCATCGCGGTGCGCGCCTGCTCGAGCATCCCGTCGGCCATCGCCAGAATGGCCTTGTCGTTATCGCTGAACGCGCCCGGCTCCGGCAGCACGCCGCCATACTGCTTGCCGATCATCGAGAGCGAGCGCTGCGCCAGATTGCCGAGATCGTTGGCAAGATCCGCGTTGGTGCGCGCGACGATGGCCTCATGGCTGTAGCCGCCATCCTGCCCGAACTGCACCTCGCGCAAGAAGAAATAGCGCAACTGATCGACGCCATAAAGCTCGGCCATGTAGAACGGATCGACGACATTGCCGAGCGATTTCGACATCTTCTCGCCGCGGTTCAGAACGAACCCGTGCGCATAAACACGTTTCGGCAAGGGAATTCCGGCGGACATGAGAAAGGCCGGCCAGTACACGGCATGAAAGCGAATGATATCCTTGCCGATGATATGAACGTCTGCCGGCCAGAACCGCCAGTTTGCGTCGCCTTCTTCCGGAAAGCCGACGCCGGTGATGTAATTAGTCAGCGCATCGACCCAGACATACATCACGTGCTCTTCGTCGCCAGGCACCTTAACGCCCCAGTCGAACGTGGTGCGCGAGATCGACAGATCGTTGAGGCCACCCTTGACGAAACTGATGACTTCGCTCCGGCTGGAATCGGGTCCGATGAAATCCGGCTGGCTCTCGTATAGCGCCAGCAGCCTGTCCTGATATGCGGAGAGCTCGAAGAAATAGCTCTTCTCCTCAACCCACTCGACAGGTGTGCCCTGCGGTCCGCGCCGGACGTTATCTTCGCCAACGACTGTTTCGTCCTCTGCGTAATAAGCCTCGTCGCGCACGGAGTACCAGCCGGCGTAGCTGTCAATGTAGATGTCGCCATTGTCGGTCATGCGCCGCCAGATTTCCTGGACTGAACGATGATGCTGCTCTTCCGTCGTGCGAATGAAGCGGCTGAACGAAACGTTCAGCTTCTCATCGAGTTTACGAAGCAATCCCGCATTTCGTGTTGCCAGATCGAGAGCCGAGATACCCTCCTTCTGCGCCGTCTGAACCATCTTCTGGCCATGCTCATCCGTGCCGGTCAGGAAGAACACGTCCTTGCCGTCCAGCGCCTGGAAACGCGCCAGCGCGTCGGTCGCGATAGCTTCATAGGCATGGCCGATGTGCGGCGCACCGTTCGGATAAACGATGGCGGTCGTGATGTAGAAAGAATTCTTCGAGCCGGTGTTTGCGGCGCTCTGCGGCGCAGCCGACGCTTTCGGCTTCGCAGGTTTTGCCGGTGCTTTTGCCGTCACGGGCTTGGCAGGTTTTGCTGCCTTCCCGGCGACTTTCGCGGAGCGCTGCTTCGTGACGGATTTTTTCGCGGACGTCTTGGTGCCAGCCCTTTTTGAGGTGCCCTTCTTTGCGGCGCCCTTTTTCCCGGCGCGCTTTGCTGTCGATTTTTTTGCGGCTTTCTTGACGGTTTTCTTCGCAGCTTTTTTGGCCGTCTTTTTCGTGACCGCCTTGCGTGCCTTTTTCTTTGGAGAAACCTTCGCGCGCCGCGGGACGGACTTGCGCGCCGCTTTGACTGCTTTCTTTTTCTTCGCGGCGGTTTTCTTGGTCTTGGCCATTACGCTTCCTTAGAATTTCAAAACGACGCCAACGTGTGCGCGATCACTCAAACAGGGTGCTGCAAAGCCACTGCGATTGTCCAATTAGCGAGCCTGCGGGCGAGCCCCGGTGGCTTCAGCGAGCATATCAAATACAGAGAAAACCAACGGTTTTCGCTCCAGATTGAAGCTCTCGGTGTCGCGCGCGGCACGGTTGATCTTTTCCCATACCTCGGCGAGCCGTGCAAGGCGCGGCAGGTTTGCGCCAGCGTCCGGCTCATGCAGATGTCCCGTCAGCCAGCGGTCCACCGTATCGACGAAAGCCTTCAAACCGACGCGATCATTGAGCGGGAGCGCATCGCCCAGCGCATGAAGCGCGCGCTGATCGACATGCGGCAAGGTGTTCAGCAAGGCAAGCGTCCGCTGATGCAGTCCGAGCGACTGGCCGCCAAGCAGCGTCAGCGCGCGCGCGACACTCCCCTCCGCCGCATCCGCAGCCTCGCGCAGCGCTGCGTCACTCCGATTCAATCCCGCCGCTTCCGCGGCTGCCCTGACAACGTCATCCGTCTCCAGCGGCCGCAACGGCAACTTCCTGCAGCGTGACTGGATGGTGGCGAGCACGCGCGCCGGAGTATGACTGACAAGAAGGAACAGCGAGCGCGCCGGCGGTTCTTCGAGAATTTTCAGCAGCGCATTGGAGGCATTGGCATTCAGTTCATCGACCGTATCGACCACGCAGACACGCCAGCCGCCGACGCTTGCTGCCGTCGAGCCGAAAAACCCGATGGTTTCACGCGACTCGTCCACTGTAATGACGGTGCGCATGGTGCCCTTGTCGTTGACCGTGCGCTCAAGCGTCAGCAATCCGCCATGGCTTCCGCCCGCGACCTGCCGCGCGACCGGATGGTCCTGATCGACATAGAGATTGTCGGCATCTTGCACAGAGCGTGCGGCAGGATCGGAATGTGCGAGCACGAAGCGTGCCATGCGATAGGCCAGCGTCGTTTTGCCGATGCCCTGTGCCCCGCCGATCAGCCACGCGTGCGGAATGCAGCCGCTCCGATAGGCATTCAGCAGCGTCTGCTCGGCATCGCGATGGCCGAACAGCGACGTCGTCTCGCGCGGGGCACGAACTGCGGTTTCGGGTTCAGCGGTGCGCGCGCTCATGCCTTGGTGGTCTCGCGAACGGCGGCTACCGAAAACAGATGATCCCGCAGCGCTTTCCATATCCGCTCCGCAACGATCTTGGGATCTGCGTTCGCGTCGATCAGCGCACAGCGCTTCGGATCGTTCTCTGCGATCCGGCGGTAGGCTTCGCGCAGCTTCTCGTGAAAGCTCAGGCCTTCGCCCTCGAAGCGATCGGGAAGCGCCGTTCCACGACGTTTGACGGCTCGCTCCATACCGACAGCTACGGGAACATCGAGAATGATCGTGAGGTCAGGCTTGAGATCGCCAATCGTCACGCGCTCCATCGCCCGGATCAGCTTGAGATCGACCTTCCCCAGCTCGCCCTGATAGACGCGCGTCGAATCCGTAAAGCGGTCGCACAACACCCACGTTCCCTGTTCGAGCGCGGGCTCGATCACCTGGCTGACATGGTCGTCGCGCGCCGCCGCAAACAGCAGCGATTCCGTTTCGGGACCGAAAGCCTTGGCCATGCCGGACAGCAGCAGGTGCCGCACGATCTCCGCGCCCGCCGATCCGCCGGGCTCGCGCGTCGTGATCGTCTTCAGTTTGGCCGCGTTGAGCCGGTCCGCGAGCATCTGAATTTGCGTCGATTTGCCGGAGCCCTCGCCACCTTCAAAGGTAATGAAGCGCCCGCGAGCGGGCTTCCGGGATTTGTTGGCTTCGCTCATGTCACAGCTTCTCCGCGCCGGCGCGGAACAGGCCGAGGACGAGTTCGCTGGCACCATCAACAGCGCGGCGGGTCAAGGACCCTGCTCCGATCGGCTCCGCGGCCACCAGCGGGGATTCTAGCGCTATGTTGCTGCCACGCCAGACCTTCAACACGCCGACGCCCTGGCCGGGTTCGACTGGCGCGCGGACGGGGCCGGTATAGACTATACGGGCGACCAGCTTGTCGGAGCCGTTTCGCTGCACCATGACTCGAACAGGCTCGGGACTTGCCAGTTTGACGGAGCGGCTTTCACCGCCGAACACCCGCGCATAGCCAACCGTCTGGTTGGCGGCGAACAGCGTCCGCGCCTCGAAATTGCGGAAGCCCCACTCGAGCAGTTTCTTGGCTTCCTGTGCGCGATCGTCCGAGTCCTCGAGGCCGTTGACCACGACGATCAGCCTCATGCCGTTCTGCACGGCGGAACCGACCATGCCGTAGCCGCCCTCCTTGGTGAATCCGGTCTTCAGTCCGTCGGCGCCCTCAAGCATGGCGAGCAGTGGATTGCGATTCTGCTGACGGATCTTGTTCCAGGTGAACTCGCGCTCGTTGAAGAGCTTGTAGTAATCCGGATAGGTCAGAATGATATGCCGCGCGAGCAGGCCGAGTTCGCGAACGGTCATCTTGTTAGCGGGATCCGGCAGGCCGTTGGAATTTCCAAACGTCGATTTCGTCATGCCAAGTTCGCGCGCGCGCTTGGTCATGCGTTCGGCGAAAGCCGCTTCGGTGTTCGAGAGACCTTCCGCGAGCGCCATGCAGGAATCGTTGCCGCTCTGGATCAGCGCGCCATGCAACAAATCATCGACGCTGACGCGACTGTTGATCGCAGCAAACATCGTCGAGCCGCCGGACGGAGCGCCGCCCTTGCGCCAGGTGTTCTCGCTGATCCTGAATTCATCGGTGAGTTTGATCTCGCCCTTTTTCAGCGCGTTGAAAACGACTTCCGCCGTCATCAGCTTCATCATGCTGGACGGGGCGCGAAGTTCGTCGGCGTTTTTCTCGAACAGGATACTGCCCGACTTCGCCTCGATCAGGATCGCGGTGGGCGCATCAGTGTCGTAGGCATCGTCCTTTTTGGCGCCTTGCACGCTGTTATTGGCCGCATGGGCGATGCCGCCCAGCGCAACGCCGACCGCCAGAGCAGCCGCGACGAGACGCCAAAGCCGTCCGCTCGGACGCCCGCGAAATCGGGGTGCTGTTAGAATGGCTGCCATGCTGAGATTCCTGAGGATCGCGTTGTATCAGTTGGGCTGATACCAAACAACGTGCCGCCGGTCCTCGACCGATCGCCGGTAAATTGCCTATCGTCCGGATTTGGGGCCTCGACCAGCAAAAATCTCCCAAAAAAGGCAAAACATGATGTCGTCATCGCGAATGATCTCAGCCAACGGCATCGACATTTTTGTGACCGAGCAAGGCTCGGGGCCGCTGGTCCTGCTCTGTCACGGCTGGCCGGAATTGTCCCATTCATGGCGGCATCAGCTCCCCGCGCTTGCCGCGGCCGGCTTTCACGTAGTTGCTCCCGACATGCGCGGGTATGGGCGAACCTCGGCGCCGCAGAACATCGAAAACTATTCGATCTTCGATCTGGTCGGCGACATGGTCGCTCTGGTCGCGGCGCTGGGCGAGACCAAGGCTATTATCATCGGTCACGATTGGGGTGCGCCGGTGGCATGGCACGCGGCCCTGTTCCGGCCCGATATCTTCACCGCCGTCGGGGGCTTGAGCGTCCCGCCGCCGTGGCGCGGACGTGAGCGCCCGCTGGATACTTTGGCGAAGAGCGGCACCACCAATTTCTACTGGCAGTATTTCCAGCAGCCGGGCGTCGCGGAAGCCGAGTTCGAGCGCGATGTCGACTTTACAATGCGCGCCGTTTCGTTCGGAGTCGAAGCATCATTGTTCCTGAAAGACGGTCATGGATTTCTGGGCGATTCGGCGATCGAGCGGCCGCTTCCGGCATGGGTCAATGCGCAGGACCATGCGCATGTTGTCGATACCTACAAGCGCACGGGATTTCGCGGCGGGCTGAACTGGTATCGCAACATCGACCGCAACTGGGAGCTGACCGCGCCATGGCATGGCGCGAAAATCCATCAGCCGTCCATTTTCATTGCCGGCGCAAACGACGCGGTCGTGACCGGAATTATCGGCGGCAAGCGGGTCACCGAGATGGACCGGGTGCTGCCGAACCTGAAGCGCAAGCTCCTGATCGACGGCGCGGGTCACTGGATTCAGCAAGAGCGGCCCGACGAGGTCAACGCCGCGCTGGTTGAATTCCTGAACGGCGTGCGGGGTGCATGATCCCGAAAAGCGGGAACCGGTTTAATAAAGCCCGCGGCCTGACATCAGGCTCAAGCTGTTATCGCGCAGGCCCGGCGCATAGGCGGCGACTGGCCTTGTCATCGCCGGAGGCTCGTCCGCCACTTCGGTTTCGGCGGGCGCACTGCGCTCGAAGCGGCGGCCTCCGGGCCGTGTGCTGCGCGAGGCCGAGACCTCCGACGAGCCCGCAGCCGCGTCATCTGGCGTATGGCCGAGGGTATACGGCCGCCCTGAGGGCAATGGCACATCGCCACGAGTCACGCCGCGCGAGGGCATGGTGTCGGGGATGAATGGGCGCGCCGATGCGATCCTGACGCCTGTGGGTGATGGCGCGGGCTCCCCTGTCCGCAACGTCGCCATGAGCTGCCGGTCGTCCGATCCTTCGAGCGGGGCCCGGCCGACATATTCCACGCGCACGCGGCCGATGCCGTTCTCGCGGAACTCCAGCAGTTTCGCCGCCGTATTGGAGACATCGATCAGGCGATTGCCGTGGTACGGACCGCGGTCGTTGACACGGACGATGACGGATTTGCCGTTGGCCAGATTGGTGACCCGTGCGTAGCTCGGCAGCGGCATGGTGGGATGTGCTGCGGTGAGCGACGTCATGTCGAACACCTCGCCGTTGGCCGTCAGGCGCCCGTGGAACGCATCGCCATACCAGGAGGCCATACCTTCGGCGCGATAGTTCGGATCTTCTTCGGGCACATAGGTGCGGCCTGCGACCACGTAGGGCTTCCCGACGCGATAGGTGCCGCCGCCTTTCGGGACAGCCTCGTTGAAATCGACAACGCGCGGGCTGCTCGAAACACCGTATTTCGGATCGACGCGGCTGGACAACTTGTTCGACCCGGCGCAATTGGCGACCAGGAGGCACAAGGCTCCCGCCGCCGCGACGCGGGCGATTCCCCTGCCTGTTTCAGTGACGCAAATCCCCATAGAACCCCAAATAGCACTTTCGGCACCAGCTTGCCTACCGGGTCCTGCCCGGCCGACGTTCGCACTGATACGCCGCTTACGTTAACCCATTGCTTCCGCGCCGAAAAAGGTCCGGCTCAGGGGTTGGTAAACCGGAGATTGATTTTCGTCGGGTTGCAGCCTCCCCTGTTCATATTTCTTGGGATTCTCGCCGTCTTCCAGCTCCCAGAGTGTTTGTTGCGAGAACAGATGACCGGCTGGATTTCGGTTTTATTGATCTGGATGGCCCTGATTGCGCAGCATTCGTGCTGATACACCGCGCCGCGCGGCGCTGGTGGGACTATTTCGGGAGACGCGTCTGGATCGTCCGAAACGGAAATGAGCGTCCATCGTCATCTCTCATACAGAAAGGATGATTGAATGTTTCTTGTCTCAGGTCTTCTCGTTGTCGTCGCCGGTCTTTTTTATGCAGCCGACCACAGTCATCTCGGCCGGTTCGGCGCCCAGATGTGCCTGTATGGCGACACGTTCTGCCGGCATCCCGTCTATCTTCTGGTCGGCGCCGGCCTTGCTGCTGCCTGGGGCGCTTTGGTCAGCATGCGATGATACGTTGGCTGCCAGTTTTCGCAGGATGCTGTCCGATTGCGTCCATCTTCTGCGCATCCAACTGAAAAAGGCGCTCCGGGTTGCCCGGAACGCCTTCCCCAATCTCGCTGAACCAGGCGGAAAGACCGCCCTGTCCGAAGCTCAAGAGAGCTTAGCGGGCGGCCTCAGCGAGGTGACAGCGCTTGGAATGAGACACTGGACCACCTCCTTTCATTGTTGACGACACAATCGAATATAGGGGCGAATTGCGCGTTGTGAAGTCCGCCATTGGACAGATGCAGATCCCCGCCGATGCCCGCGCAATGTGACGCCGCAGCGGTTCAGGTTCGATCCTTTTCAAGCACGATGTCATGCGCGGTGAACAGAAAACCCCGGCAGTTTCCTGCCGGGGTTTTCGTTAGTTCGTTGTAATCGCCGTTAGACGGTTACGATCAGAACGTGCGGCGAACGCGGAGGTTGCCGCTGAGCGTGCCGAGATCCTTGAAGTCGTAGGTCGCGGCTGGCTTGAACCCGCCCGGAGCAAGAGCGGCCGATCCGGTGAAGGACTGGTCGATTGCCGTGTACATGACTTCGGCCGAGAACGTCAGGTTCCGAACCGGGGTCCAGCCGAGACGGCTGCCGACTTGCCAGATCGCGAAATCTGGGTTGCAGCTGTAACCGTTGGCTTTCGGACCGCTGATTGCATTGAACATGTTGCAATACAGGTTGGTCGCGGTTCCGTTGAAGTCGACCTTCGAATACGAACCGAACAGGCCCGATTCCCAGTTCTGGTTCCAGTTGTGCACGAAGCCAACACGAACGCCGTAGGCGTCGGTCTTTTCGATGCTGCCGCCCTGGCCGTAGACGCCGTCAGCGTTCACGCCGAGAGCGACACTCTGGTAGCTAGCGGGGAAGTCCGAACCACCACCGTACACAGCGTACGAGTTACCGAAGGTGCCGCCGATGATGTAACGGTTTGCGCCGTTCGCGTAAGCAACGTCAACGGTCAGCTTGTCGCCCGGGCCGGTCGGAAGGTTCTTCAGCTGAAGACCGCCCTGAACCGCGAAGCCCCAGGTATCCGACGGATGACCAGTGGTTTCGTTCGCGCCGTAGTAGTTGGCGTGAATGTTGTGCGCAGCTGCGGACAGCTGTGCAGTGAACGCAGCCTGATCGACGCGGATGTTGCCGACGATGTCAGGAGCAGCGTTGCCGCCGTAAGCGTTGGCGTAGGTGCTGCCAGCGATCTGGGCCGCCGTGACGGGGGTGCCCGGGTTCACGTTGATCAGCAGACCGCGAGCATAACCACCCTGAGCGAGGGTCGTCTTCGGCTCGTCGAGGCCGATCTGGGCCGAAACACCGTTGCCGAACTGCCAAGTGTAGTTGATGTTGTTCACGCCGGTGGAGTTGTCGCCGCCGCCGAAAAGATTCGACGTGTTGCTGTTGGCGGGAGAGTTGTTCCACGGAGTGTTATACGCCGACACCGACTTACCGAAGGTGAACCCGGCGAACTGAACGAAGCCGTAGTCAACTTCGATGAAGCCGCCTGCAATGTTGTCGGTGTTCGAGGTGAACTGGAACTTCACGTCCCAGTACGAACGAACAACGCCGTATTCGGTGGCGGTGCGGGTATCAACCGTGAACTGGCTGCGCTGACGGGTGGTGAAGAAGTCACGATCCCGGCTGCCGAACGCGCTGTTGCCCTGAATGTAAGGGCTGTTGTACGAGTTTGCATTCAGGTTGACGTCGAACTGAACGTAGCCGCCGATTTTGATGCAGGTCTCGGTGCCGGGGATGTAGTAGAATCCCGCGCCATAGAGCGAACAGACCTTCACGTACTGAACGGCTTTCGCCTTCACCGGAAGATCAGCTGCCTGTGCCCCGGCGATCGCGACGAAACCCGCCGCTGTGCCGAGGATAAGGCTCTTTATCGTGTTCATAGTACCTCCAAGTTTTGCTCTGTGAGCGTAAGTCCGTTGGCGCAAATCACACCGCAGGTGGTCCCCAATTCCCCCTCAACCGCCTCGTTGATCCCGCTTTCTGACACCGCGCATGAAGCGCGGACCGATCGAGCGAAACTTCCAAACAGGACGACGTGAGAAAATCTTAGTTCGCGTGAATCTGCTCGGTAGAAGCAGACACGAGCCGTGCTAACCGTGGCACATGACGGTTGCATGACATCTTGTTTGTACATTCCTGAACCATGTTTTTCACCTGCAGACTGTGACTTATTTGCCCCTTCGCACCTGTTATGCGCGCGTGCGAAATCGCGTTTTTGTTTTGCGTGTGTGCGAACGGACACGGTGCAAATCAGATCGCGAATCGTGACACCGGCAAACGCATCTGGGCGTCGCGCGACCGCGCACGACAAAGCCATTCCAGCCATTCGCGCATGGCCGAAAAAGTTTGGCGCTGAAGTTCGGATACGTGGAAGATCGATGTTGTATGGCGGAAGGGGTGGGATTCGAACCCACGGTGCCCTTGCAGGCACGCCGGTTTTCAAGACCGGTGCCTTAAACCACTCGGCCACCCTTCCAAACCATTGACGTTGCTTGGTTATTCAAGAATAAGCGCCCCGCTTAGCCGAGGCCGCTCAACGCCAATTCGGTTCTTTAGGGCAGCCCATGGCAGTTCGTCAACGCGAACAGCGTCGCCCCTGCCCGACATCGCCGCGTTACGCTGTCCGCGCGCCTCGGCGTTCCAGGACCTTATGCGCCAGCCAGGACGAAAGCATCGCGGGAATCAGGCCCACAAGGCCAAAGGTCGCAAAATGCGCGAAGCCCGTCTGAGGTTGCGAACTGCCGTACATCACTGCTGCGAAGATGAATGCAAACACGCCGGTCAAAAACATACGGACCACCGGGTTGATCTTGTGGACGTGGGCGAGAATGTCATCGACCGCGCCCGTCATCAGCGCGGGTATGATGCCGAACAGATAATTGTATTGCAGCGTCGAAAAGAGAATCTTGAACAGCTTCGCCAAGTCATCGGAGTAAGGCTTGTCCCAGTATCCGGCCGGCGTTCCGACGGCCAGTAGAATGAAGCCGCCCAGACATGGTCCTATCAAACCGAAAATGGCGTATCGAATCATACCGTCTCCCCACGGGCCTAATCCTCGACAACCATTTTATGACTGTTTTGCGCGGTTTCGATAGACGGCAAATCGAACTTCGCCCTGCAAATCGTTGCGCCGTCCTGAGGGCCGACGGCGCTGCTAGCGCGCTCCCTTGAGCGTGCACGACGTCGCGCACGTCGTCTTCACGCCCGCGCTGCATGTCATGCAAACGGCCATGCACTGCTCGAGATTCTTGGGGTCATAGGGACTATAGAGTTTCGCCGCGCAGGCGAGCGAGACGCGTGGCTCCTCGGTGCCGAGATAGCGGAAGGTCGCGAAGAGCGCGATCAGCAAGGCAGCGATCGCTAGTCCGAACGCGACGGCGACCCGGACCGTGCGGGTCCGTTCCCTTTCCGCTTTCGAAGCGCCATCGATATGGCTTCGCGCCACCGAAGTCTCCTCCAGTTGAACAACGCGCCTTGCTGTCCCAGGTTCCGCTTCCGCCGAAGGCCATCATCCCCGAAAGCAGCCCGTCCGCGCCCGATCCACCGGGATCCGTCCGGTTAATGAAATCCTAACAGCCCCTGCCCTTATTCGCGCTTTGATTCAAATTTTCGGAAACTTCCCGTTGGTATGAAAACGCTCCGATTACGGAGCGACGCTCATGGCCATCTTCCGCAGAGAGAACCGCAAACCCCGGCACACCACGCAGCATCAGGCATGGATGACGCTCGATGGCGGGTTCGCGAAACGCAACTGCACCATTCTCGATCTGTCGACCGGCGGAGCGCGCATCAAGCTGAGCGACGACAGGCCCATCGGTAGCAAACTGAGCCTCGCTCTCACGAAAGACGTGAGACGGGTGACGCACTGCCGGCTGATCTGGCGGCAAGGCTCCATCATCGGCGTGGAGTTCGTCGGACGCACCTGACGCGGGCGTCGATATTTCAGTTCGGAGAGGTGGCTGAGTGGCTTAAGGCACCGTTCGAGGTACGCGGGCAACCGTGTCGGAGGTTCGAATCCTTCCCCTCTCCGCCATCGTTTGCAGATACCACCCGGTCAGCAGCGCAGCCGGCTCACGCCTTACTGGCGAATCCGTCTCCGTGGGGGCTGAGACATATCTTCGTTTTGGTGGCTCCGGTTCAATGCCAGCCGCCAGTTGGATGTGCACGATCCATTCAAGCCGGAAGCACTCATCCGGCACTGATCCATTGTCATGTAATCGCACCGCTCGATCCCGCCGCCGAACGCTTCGACATGGAACATGCAATAAGGATACTCGGTCGCCTGGGCCGGTCCCTGGCTCAATGCCAGCAGTCCGGCGAGCGCCAGCAAGCTCCGCTTTATATAGGCCATGGCAATACCTCGTTTGAGTTTCAAAACGCCCGAATATGGGTATCAACCCCATCGGACCTCAAAGCTTCCTATGGGCTGACAATCACAATTCCGGGAACAAACGCCACCGTTCGTGAATTTGATCTCCTGCCAGACAAAAGCCGCAAGATCCCCTACCCGTGTCAACGCGGCATAATTCGGCACAAATCCTGCTTGATACGACCCTGCGGGCCGGGCGCGAACCAGGGATGTTTCCGATGGACCTGACATTGAATGCTGCCGATCTTGCTTTTGTTCTTTGCGGATTGATCGCTGCACTGGGTACACTGCTGGTATGGGCAATCAGAACCGCCGACAGGTGGGCCCTTCAGCGCTCATCCAGGAGAGGCCGTGAGTGAACCTGAGCACGACAATCGCCAGCGTGATCTAAAAATTGCCAAGAACGAAGCCACGCGTGAACTCACCAGTGACGTCCGGCTGAGCACTTGGGCAATCGGCATCGTTGTCGTGATTGGCCTGATCGTACTGGCGATGTTCCTGAAGAGATGAATTCAGGGCTGGACCGTGTCGGTTTTCGGCGGTCTATTTGCCGAAGGTCATATCCACGCACTTCAGCACGTCAGGACCGACGCCGACATTGAGCAGGATGCATCCCTTGACGGCGAGCTTGGAGCTGTCGCTTGCCCAGATCGCCGTTCCGCCCGAGCCGAAGAATGAGTTGGTGTTCGGCGGCTCGGTCTCCGTGGCATCGAACGTATAGGACGAATCGCCGGGGAAAACGCGCGCCTTCATCACGCACGCGCCGTCGGTATCGACTTTGAGAACTTCCTTATTATCGCGGGTCACGCCGACGCTCACCTGACAACGATAGAATTCCGAGGTCCGCGTGTTGAAAAGATAGGCGTAGGATTTGCAATTGATGTTTTGAAGCTTGCCGGCGTTGAGGCCGCGGCCGCAGGAAATCCGCTGGTTGCTGCTGAGCTTGAATTCATCCGCCGCACGCGCATCCGTGATGCCGGCAAAGGCGGACAGCGCCAGAACGGCTGCAAAGCCAAAAAACAAACCAAAAAAACGTCCGGAAAATGTCTTCATCTATGTCCCCTTTTGCGCATGTGCGCCCGTCGAAATAAACCGGCCCGCGCTTCATCGTCATCGTAATGCAGTTTTGAAGGATAGGCCATCTACCCGCCGCGCCTATGCCCGCGCCAGCGCCTGCATTCTTAGCTGTTCTACCGCGCTCAACAAGCGGCTTTGACCCTGCTCTCCGATCGCGGCATCGCGCGCCTGCTGAATGGCGTCGCCAAGCGCCGGAAGCGGCAGCGTCCCGTCGCATGTCGGCTTGACGAGACCATCGATGATGGCATTCCACTGCGCGAGGCCGTTCTGGTAGGCATCGCCATGCCCCTTGATGAGGCTGGCTGTCTGCACGACCGCAACGGTTGCTTCCGGCTGCTTCACCAGACTTCGATCGACCATGTGGAGCCATCGCTCCACCCACACTCTTTCCACCTTGAAGCGCTGGGAAAAAGGTCGCGTGATACGCAGCGCGGCCAGCCATTTCAGTTTGCGAAGCGAAAACCGGCCCGTGGACGAGAATCGCATCGTGACCGACCTGCGCGAAAGCCGCGCCAGCCGCAGCCGCTGGAAGATATCCATCGCAGGCGCGGCGGCGGCAGGAGGGAGCATCGGGATCACTTCATCCCAGCGAAACCGCTCCACCCTGTCGACGGATGCGGCGTTCGGCAAAGCATTCACGCCCCCCGCCTCTGTCAGCTTGATTTGTGCGATCGCAATCGGGTCCTCGAAGTGCATCCGGTCCGACAGCAACTGCGCGAGTTCGCCGAGATTCGGCAATGTGATGCCGGCGTGGCCGACATACCGCTCGATACGATCAAGGTAGCTCAACGCATAGTCGGGATCCTGATAGTCGATCAGCGAATGAACGGCCTGACTGACGATGGGGACAACATCCTCCGGCAGCCGCGCCGACAGTCGCGCCAGCGCTGCGCGCGCAACCCTCGGATTGCGGGTTTCCTCGCCGAAGTACCGCTCCTTCAGCAGCCGGAACGGCGACGGCGGAACCTTGACTCGTATTTTCATGACGAGGCCTGAGCAATGCTCTGGGCGAGTTGGGCTTCGAGCCTTCCGACATTCTGAAACAGGCGCGCGCTGACCAGCCGCAGAAAATAGAATCCGAATTCGGGATTCTGGACGTAAAGTTCCTGCACTTTCGTATAGGTCACGCTGAGTACCAGACCACCCTCAAGACATTCGAGCGTCTGGGTCCGCTTGTTGGATGGCGACAGCATCCCGAGTTCGCCGACAAGAGCGCCAACCGGAATCTCGATGCCGGACTCGACCAGCCGATAGCGGCCGCTGACGATGTAGTACATCTCATCCGCCTTCTCGTGCTTGTAAAACAGCACTTCGCCTGTGGCGCATTTCCGCTCCGTCATGAACGGCTTCAACCAGGCCATCGACAGGTCGCTGCTGACCGACTTCTTGACCTCGCGAACCAGCAACAGCATTTCCCGCAGCCGGTACACATTGAGCGGCAGCAGGATCATGTGCAGCACCATCACCGGGTAATGATGGTGCATGACGGAAAACACGATCAGCACGACGTTGGTAAGAATTCCGAAGATGCGCAGCGGGATCATCGTCCGCATCGTGTAGCCGGCCACCACGAACGCGGACGCGATAAATCCGCCGGCTCCGGAAACGAGTCCTGACATATCCATCGGAATCAACCTGGTGCTGAAGGAAATCTTGCAGGCATTATGCCGTTCCGCGCCCCGCGGAACAACGTTTCTCGACCGCACTGCGGCAATTCAAATGACGACCTTGTGACACGATCCGCTTTTACCGGCGGCTCCTTGCCCCGGGAGCGCTCCACAGCCGGCAGGCCGCGTACGCCGCTCAAATATCAATCGACAGGCCTTCCCGTGCGACCAGGGTCCCGGGTCGCGCCTTGGCCGCCGCCGCGCCGATGCGGTCCATCTCGTTATCGTCATGCTCGGGATCGTGGTGAAATAGGCAAAGCGTCCGGGCGCCTGCTTCGTTGGCCAGCCGAACGGCCTGCTGCCAGCTCGAGTGCCCCCAGCCGACATGCTCGGGCAATTCCTCGTCGGTATATGTCGTGTCGATGATGACCAGCGCGGCGTCGCGGACAAGCGCAAGCAACCCCGGATCGATCTCCTCGCCGCTGAGTTCGGTATCGGTGATATAGGCGATCGCGCGGCCGTCGAATTCGACGCGGTATCCTGTCGCGCCGCCCGGATGATTGAGAGCCGCGGTCAGGACCTTGATGCCCGGCTGCGGGTTGAGAACGTCGCCGGGCGTGAAATCGGTGAAGTCGATCTTGCCGGATGCGGCTTCGATTTCGATCGGAAACAGCGGATAGCTCATCAGCTTCCGGACCGTGTCCTTGATCCCGCCCGCCGGCTTCAAATTACCGGCCCACAAACGGAGGCGGCTTCCCGTTGTGAACGCCGGCGTGAAGAACGGCAAGCCGATCAGATGATCGATGTGGCAGTGACTCAAAAACAAATCGACATCGACTTTCGGGGCCTCGTCGTCAAGCGCATTGCCAAGCATGCGCAATCCCGACCCCGCATCGAAAACCAGACGGTGATCCCCGCACCTCACCTCGACGCATGACGTATTGCCGCCGTAGCGCACGGTATTTGGGCCTGGACATGGAATGCTCCCGCGAACACCCCAGAACCGCACGGACATTTTGGTCGGCATGAAAAAACTCAATGAATCCTTCACAAGAATTGCATGCGGTTGTCATGATCACCAGCACGATACGGTGCGGCAGCACTCAAAAAAATGGCTTGCCAGACGGCAAGGCTAACGGTAGCGGCTGCCTTTCGCCTCATTTGCTATTTGGACGTGAGAGCCATGACGCCATTCCAGTCGTCCGGCGGGGGCGTTTTCCGGAACGCTTCAATCCGCTCCGAATAGAGATCGTAAAGCCCGTGGAAGCTTTTTGCTTCATCGGCGATGCGGCCCTTTGCAATCGCCGCCATCGCGCCGTCCCAGTCGCGGCTTCGGTAGCAGGCCAGCATTTCGATGCTCAAGTTGCGCAGTCGCTGAAACTGACCGGACGTCGCGACATCTTCCCGTCCGGCAATTGCATAGATCACTTCCGGCTCCTTCTTGCCTTTCACGGTGATGAAGTCGAGTTCGAGAATCGCAAACTTGTCCTTTGCGGCCAGCGCCGTTGCTGACCCTGCGATGATCGGCACGCCGTAGGATTTCGATTGTCCTTCGAGCCGCGAGGCGAGATTCACGCTGTCGCCGAGCACCGAATAGTCGAACCGCAGATTGGAGCCCATGTTTCCAACCACGCATGTTCCGGTGTTCAGACCGATGCCGACACGCATCGGAATGAACGGCTTGCCGGCGGCTATCGCTTCGCGCTCGCGCTCCACGTTCAGCGCCTCGATGCGGTCGATCATGTCGAGCGCCGCCTCGCAAGCATTGATCTGGTGCGCCTGATCGTTCAGCGGCGCATTCCAGAACGCCATGATGGCGTCGCCCATGTACTTGTCGATGGTGCCCTTGCGGTCGAGGATCGCGTTGGTCAGCGGCGTGAGGAACCGGTTCATCAGCGATGTCAGGCCCTGCGGATCGTGCTTGAACGATTCCGAAATCGTGGTGAAGCCACGCACGTCGCTGAACATGATCGTCATGTCGCGCTCTTCGCCGCCGAGCACCAGTTTTTCCGGCGACTGCGCCAATTGCTCGACCAGCGCGGGCGACAGGTACTGACCGAACGCGGATCGGATGCGGCGGCGCTGCGCCTGTTCACGGAAATAGCTGCTGAACACCAGGACGAGATAGATCGCGGTGCTCGCGATCAACGGGAATGTGAAATCGAGCAGCAGACGTTTTTCCGTGAAGAAATACCAGGATGTCGCGACCATGATCGCGACAATGACAGCGCCGAACACCAGCAGGGTAATGGCGCTGAGAATGGGTGCCAGCCAGATAATGGCCACGCCGAACACGATCGCGGCCAGCAACTCCGCGCCGACCGCATAGTTCGGCTGCGACAGCACGGACCGGGTCAGCGCACTTTCGAGCACCTGTGCATGCACCTCGACGCCCGGCATGACCGGATCGAGAGGCGTCGTCTTCACGTCGAGCAGGCCCACGGCCGAAGTGCCGATCAGGATCAGCTTGCGGGAGATTTGATCGGGACCGACGACGCCTTCCAGCACATCGGCGGCGGACACATAGCGCGCCGCATCGTGCTTGGCGAAATGCACCCAGAGCTGACCATTGCGATCGGTCGGGATTTCAAAGCCCGGCACGGCCACGCTTTTGACGCCAGCTTCATCGGACTTGATGAGGATAGTGTCGGACTTTGTGACAATGCGCAGCATCTCGAACGTGAGCGAGGGCATCAGTTCGCCCTGCGCCTGCATCACCATCGGGACGCGCCGGACGATGCCGTCGCGCTCGGTGCGGATCGTAAACAGCCCGCGCCCGGGCGCTGCCTCCTCAAGGACAGGAACGTTCCGCAGCAACCCCGGGAATTGCAGCAGGAACGGCCGCGGATCGCCGCCCAGGGTGGCAAGTCCCGTCAACGGCAGTTTTAGTTCAGGCTGCTGCACGAATGTCGGCAGTCCGGATTCACCGAGCACGGCGGGCGACCGGCGCAGCACATTGGCGAGTACCTGATCGTTGCTGGGGAGTGCCCGCAGTTTCGCCCGGCTTTCCTCGTCGAGGCCACGAAATGAATCGGCGGCGATTGCGGGCGAAAGCCTGTCCGGCTCCGCAAAGACGATGTCGAAGGCAATAGCGGCGGCGCCGTGATCGGTCAGCCGCTGCACGAGATCGGCGACGCGCGTGCGCGGCCAGGGCCACTGCCCGTATTTGGCAAGGCTCTTCTCGTCGATGTCGATGATGACGACCGGGCGCTGCGTGATCTTGCGCGGCTGGAGGATCTGGTAGGCATCGAAGGTACGGACGCGCAATTCCTCAAGCGGATACGGGTCTGTGACTCTCAGGCCGAGAAACGCGATCAGCAGAAGAAGACATAACAATCGTCCGTAGCCGAAATGCCTCGCATACAGCCGGACACGCGCAACGATACGGACCACCGATTTCAATATCGCCCGCATCATGTCCGTAATTGGTATCCGTCACTTTTCCCGGAATGCGCGCATGAGCTGGTCGCTTAGCGGCTTCGCAAGATAGGATATCATAGTGCGTTCGCCGGTCTGTACAAAAGCCTCAACCGGCATGCCGGGGATCAGCTTGACGTCCCCGAGCTTCGCCACTTCGGAAGGCGGCAGCGAGATGCGGATGGTGTAGGTGCTCTGGCCGGTCCGCTGGTCCGTTGTGGTATCCGGCGAAATGCGGCTGATCGTTCCGTTCAACTCCGGCGTCGTGCGCTGATTGAAGGCGGAGAGCCGCAGCAGCGTCTTCTGCCCGATCCGCAGTTGATCGATGTCTTGCGGGTTGACCTTGGCCTCGACAGACAGATTGTCGGCCTCGGGCACGATCAGCATGATGGCGTCGCCGGCGGTGATGACGCCGCCCACGGTGTGGACGCTTGACTGCAACACCATGCCGTCCTGCGGTGCCCGGATGTCGATGCGGCGCAATTGATCCTCGGCGGTAACCTTGCGCTCGACGAATTCGCCGATCTTGTCGTTGATCTCGCGCATCTCCTTGGAGACTTCGCTGGAGAGATCCTTGTCGATCTGGATGACCTGCAATTCGATTTCGGTGATCTTGCCCTTGGCCTGCGCCTTCTGGGCAATGAACTGCGCGCGGTCGCCGTCGAGCCGCGCCGCATCGCGCTCCAGTACCGTCAGCCGGGAAATCTGCACGAGGTTCTTGGCGAACAGATCACGGACGCCGACGAGTTCCTTCTGAATGAGTTCGATCTCGCGGGACTTGGCGTTCTCCTGCGCTTCAAGCCCGCCGATCTCTTCCTTCAGCTGGGAAATGCGCTCCTTGAGCTGCGCCTTCTGGCCGACGCGGCCGGACGAACGAACCTGAAACAGCTTGACCTCGTTTCCGATCAGCGATCGCACCTCCGGATCGGAAAAATAATCCATCAACTCCGGCGGAAAGATCACACGCTCCTCGCCGTCCTGCTCCGCGAGCAGCCGCGCCCTGCGCGCCAGAAGGCCGTTGAGGCCCTTGGTGACGATCGCGAGGCTCGCCTTGGTGATCGTGTCGTCGAGACGCACCACTATGTCGCCGGCCTTGACCCGGTCGCCGTCGCGCGCCCTCACCTCGCCGACGACACCGCCGGTCGGGTGCTGAACTTTCTTGACATTGGAATCGACCACGATCGAACCCGGCGCGATCAGCGCTCCGGAGATTTGCGCGGTCGAGGCCCAGCCGCCCAGCCCGCAGGTCAGCAACGTCACGACCACCAGTCCGACGATCAGATGCAGACGGATCGACTTGCGCGATCCCGGCTTGTCGAGGCCTTTGAAGATTGCGATGCGCTCCAGCGGCGCAAACAGCGCATTGAGAATGCCGCGGATCTTGCCTTCGGTCCCTGCGAGGCTCGGCCCCTTCATGAGTGCGCTCCCTTGTCAGAGACAATCTTGATCGCGGGAGATGACGAGACCGGACGTTGCAGCACCTGACCGAGCACAGTGTCTTTCGGACCGAAGGCCTGAACCCGCCCGTCCTTCAGCACCATCACCAGATCGACGCTCTCGATGCCGATGGGACGATGGGCCACGACCACGACGACGCCGCCCCGCTCGCGAACCGCGAGCACGGCCTTGTTCAGCGCCGCGTCGCCTTCGCTGTCGAGATTCGAGTTCGGCTCGTCCAGCACCACGAGGAACGGATTGCCATAGAGCGCGCGGGCAAGCGCGATGCGCTGGGCCTGTCCGGCCGACAGCACACTGCCCTGGTCTCCGATCTGCGTGTCGTAGCCGTCTTTCATGCCGATGATGAGTTCATGCACGCGCGCGTCCTTCGCCGCGGCAAGAATATCATCCGATGACGGCTTGTCGGCGAAGCGCGAGATATTCTGGGCAATCGTTCCGGCGAACAGTTCGACGTCCTGGGGCAGATAGCCGATGTGCTGGCCGAGAACGTCCGGCGCCCATTGGTCGAGCGCCGCGCCGTCGAGCCGCACTTTGCCGCGCAGCGGCTGCCAGACGCCGACCAGTGCCCGCACCAGCGAGGATTTACCGGATCCGCTCGGCCCGATGATGCCGACGGCCTGCCCCGCCTTAAGGGCGAAGGTGGCGTCTTGCACCACGGCCTTCTGCTCGCCCGGCGGGCTGACGCTCAGCGCTTCGACCGATAGATTGTTCGACGGGGATTCCAGCAAGGTCTGCGTGGTCTGCTCGGGCAGCATGCCAAGCAGCCGGTTGAGACGGTGCCAGCTCTGCCGTGCGGCGACGAAGCCTTTCCAGTGCGCGATGGCGAGATCGACCGGCGCCAGCGCCCGCGCGCTGAGGATCGATCCGGCGATGATAATGCCGGCCGTCGCCTGCTGATTGATGACGAGATACGCGCCGACGCCGAGCACGGCGGATTGCAGCATCATGCGCATCACCTTGGCGATGGCCCCGAGGCCCCCGGCGACGTCGCTCGCGCGCTGGTTGCTCGCGAGATAATCGCGGTTGGATTCCTCCCAGCGCCGGCCGACCCGGCTCGCCATGCCCATGGCGGTGAGAACCTCGGCGTTCCGGCGGCTCGCCAGCGCAAGGTCCTGCCGACGCATCGCCAGACCCGTGGAGCGCTTCATTGGCTCGCTGGTGAGATATTCCGTCAGGATCGTCAGCGCGATCAGCAGAATGGCGCCGACCAGCGCGGTGACGCCGATCAGCGGATGGAAGGCAAAGCAGATCGCGAGATAGAGCGGCAGCCACGGCAGGTCGAACAGCGCGCCAGGCCCCATGCCGGACAGGAACGAGCGGACGTTGTCGAGATCGCGCAGCGGCTGGAGACCCTCGCTGCGGTTGCCGACGAGCAGCGGCAGGCGCACGACAGTTTCATACACCCGGCGGCTCAGCATTTCATCCAGAGTCGATCCGATCCGGATGAGGATGCGGCCGCGGATCAGATCGAGGATGCCTTGGACGACATAGAGGCCGCCTGCGAGAACGATCAGGCCCACCAGCGTCGGGATGCTGCGGCTTGGCAGCACGCGGTCATAAATCTCCAGCATGAAAAATGAGCCGGTCAGATAAAGCACGTTGATGACACAGCTCATCACGCCGACGCCGATGAACGCGCTGCGGCAGGCGTTAAGCGCCGACCCCAGTTCGGAACGGGTAGAATGCCCGTGATGTGATGTCTTCGCGGATTGCATCGGTACCTGGCTGGCTGTGTCGCGACGCCAATCTGCGGTTCATCAATGATGGCGCATCGACCCGCCCATCCTGCCACAACACGAGCTGTTGTTGCAGCCGGAAACACCATCGAAGTTAATGTTTACGTCCTACCCGGGGCATCAAGCGTGGAGGATGAAATCGCTGGTATTCAGCGAAGCAACGCCCTTCACAAGCAGGGTATCCGTGGTGCCGTTGAGGTGGAGCAGCATATCCCCGCCAGTATGATCGGCGGTGTTCAGCAAGGCCGTCAGCGCCGTCGTGTCGATGCCGGTCAGGGCTCTGAAATCGATCTTGTCGCTTCCGATTGAGAAATCCGTGATCGTGTCGTGCCCTGAGTACGGCGCAAACACGAAATTGTCGTGCCCCGCCGCGCCGGTCATCGTATCATCGCCGCCGGTCGAGAAAATGAGATCCTTGCCCGCCGTGCCTGTGAGCGTTGCGCCGCCGGTGCCGTTTTGCTTGAAAATGAAGTTGATCGTATCGCTAAGACCGTGGCCATCGGTCACGGTCAGCGTCACCTTGTCGTTAGCGTTCAGCACCGTGTTGTTCGGAGTGTAGGTGATCCCACTGGTCAGATTGCCGTTGATGGACGTAACCGTTCCGTTGCTCACGCCTGATACAGTGCCGTCCCCGGCTGTTGCACTGACACTCAACGAGCCCGTTTCATCCGGATCGGACAAGGTGACACCGAACACCTTTGTTGTTCCTTCAGGCAGCCCCGGGCTACTGTCGTCAATTTCCGATACGGAAACGTTGTCGCCGTTTAGTACCGGCGCGTCGTTGGTGCCGTTTATTGTCCACGACACCGAAGCAGCAGTCGGTGTGGTGACGATGCCGTCCGTCACACCGTAGTCGACGGTCACGACCGTCGACTGGCCATAGCCAAGCGACTGATAGGCCGGGTCCGCGGGATCGAACGTGAATGTATGATCCACGGCGTCGTAGGTCACGCCTGCAGGTAGCGTGTTCGGGAGGTTGACGACCGACAGTGTATGTCCGTTATCGACGTCGGATGCATGGGCAAGCGCATCCAGCGTGCTTGTGGCACCGTCTTCCGTAACCGTAGCGAGCACCGCGCCGCTTACGACCGGCGCATCATTCGCGCCATCGATCGTCACCGTGATCGACTTCTGAACCGTGTCCAGTCCGGATGACGCATCGAAGGTGAATGTCGCCGTGACATGCTCGCCCGCAGCCAGATAATCGAAAGCCGCGCGATCGTAGCTGATCGTGCCGTCCGTCTCATTGAGTATGAACAGATCGGCCAACACGCCGCCTGCCGGGGCAGGGCTGCCGGCATCGAAGGCCAGCGTATCGGCCACATAAAGTACATGTACGTCCGTGGTATCGACGTCCGTAATTAACACGTGGTCCGCGACCGTGACGGAGACGGTATCAGGCGCGCCGGTGTTCCCCTCGGTGTCGCTTGCCGGATTGGTCACAGTGATCATCGGCTCATCGTTGGTGCCGGTGATAGTCACGGTCACCACCTGCCCGGCCGACGTATCGTTGGCGCCGTTGCTGTTGTCCTCGACAGTGATGGTATAGCTCGCCGTGATCGTCTCGCCTTCCGCGAGGTACTGGACAAGATTGGTGTCCAGCGCGAAATCCCAGTTGAACGTATGGTTGCCGGCGCCCAGCGCCGACGCAGGAACCGTCAATGCCGTCGCAAGCGCGTTCGCCAGCAACAGCGGCACCCCGGCGCTTCCCGCAGCATCGTTGTTGTAGGCGACATGCGCCTTGTGGGTATCGGTCAGATCGGCGTCGGTGAACGTCACCGAACCCGTGTCCTTCAGAATGCCGTAGACCGCGCCGACATCTTCCTTGACCGCCGCGTCTTCGCTCACCGAGATCACCGGCTGGTCGTTCGAGGCGCCGATCTGAACGGTGACCTGTTTGGTTGACGAAAGGCCGTTGTTGTCCGTGATGGTGACATCGTAGATCAGCGTCAGGGTTTCGCCGTGCGCCAGAAAATCGAACAGATGATCGGGAAGCTTGAACTCCCAGCCGACCGAGCCGTAATTGAGGGTATCGGTATTGCTCTCCGACACCGCAGCCGTCATCGCGCTGTTAAGCGCGTCGCGGGTGGCCTGCGGAATACCGCTGTAATAGCCGCCTGACCAAACGACCGATCCCGCGCCGGGATGAAGCGCGGCACTGGCAGTGTGAGTGTCCGAAAGATCGACGTCGACAAATGCCAGCGTGCCGGTGGCGACATCGACGACCGAATTCGGCGCGCCCGTGATGTCGGGCACCTCGTCTGCCTGATGGATTGATGTATCGGCGGTCAGCACCGGCGCATCGTTCGTGCCGGTGATCGTGACCTCGACGTCGCGAGTCACGGAGACCCCGCTGCCGTCCGTGATGGTGATCGTATAGACCTGCTTGATGGTCTGGCCGGCCGCCAGCGATTGCAGCACCGGATCGTTGTCCGGCAACACAAAATGCCATCCGACCTGACCGGTGTTCGTCGCATCCGTCAGGATTTCGCTGACCGCATCGAGGCTGAAAGAACCGAGACCAACCACGCCGCTGACGGTGCCGACTGCGCCGTCGACGAATCCCGGCAGGTGCGTGCTTGAAATCGCGGACTTCAACGCGAACGATGCCGTATGGCCGTCCGTCAGATCGAAATCCTGGAATCCGATCGTACCGGACGTCTTAAGATTGTCGGTGACCGGAACGTAATCCTCGGTGACACCGCCGGTGTCGACCGTTGAAGCTGTCTCAATGGTCGGCGCGTCATTCTCGCCGGTGATGGTCACCTTGATGAAAACGTTCGCGCTATCCGGCCCCGACGATGCGGTGACGCGAATGACATATTCGGCCTTCTCACCCGCGGCTAGAAAGTTGAAGTCCGCCCGATTGAAGCTCACATCCCCGGTGATCTGGTCGATCGTAAGCAGCGTGTCGAGATGGAGCGCCGCCTTGGCGGCCAGCGTCAGCGTCGCGGTCGTCGATGCGGCGGTCAGAACGCCGCTATGCGCGACGAAAGGCGTCGCAACGTCGAAAAAGGGACCGACGTTGATGTCGGGATCGTCGATATGAACGGCGTCCTTCAGCTTGATGAGTCCGTTGGTCGACGGATCGCCCGGAGATTCTTCCTTGGCCGAGAGAGCGGTCGCGGTGAACGCCGCCTTGATGTTGTAGAACACGATCTTTGTATCGGTCGTCTGGTGCGTATCCGGATTGGTGATTGGCGTGATCACCGTATAGGTCAGCCGCCCCGTCACCGGATCGAATGCGTATTTCCCGATGTTGTTTTCCGGAACGCCGATGTCGGTTCGCGGATTGCTCTTGGGTGAATTCGGCTTGGCGTCGTCCGGCGTATAGTTCGGAAAATAAAGCTGGAAGACCTGCTGGATAATGAACTTCTCGCTTTGCTGGTCCGCAAGCGTCTTGAGTTGCTCAACAGCCGTTGGCGTCTGGCCAACACCGAGGCTCGACACGAAGGTCACCTGCCCGGCCTGTGAGACGGTCCCGATCAGCTGACCTGTCGTCTTGTCATACAGGTTGAACGAGCCGGTGTGACCGTCCGGCTCGACCAGCACCGAAAATTTCGTCGGCCCGTCGTTGGCGGAAATCTCCACCAGCACGGCCGTGCCGCGAATGCCCATGGTGGCGACCGGCGTCTCGACGCGCATGTTGCCATTCTTGGCGGTTTGTCCTGCGACGAAAGTGATCGTGCCCTGCACCAGGCTGATGAGCGACGAGTTCGACGATCCGTTCGGATCGTAGATCATTTCGTTGAGCACCATGCGCGCATTCGAAGTCATGCCGAATGCGCTGCCGTCGATGAACGTCAGACCGACCGACGAATCCGATCCGGTCTGGACCACGTCGCCTTTCTGTACGGCATCGCCGATGTGGAGTTCGACGGATACGCCGTTGCGAATGACGCTGGCGCTTCCCGACAATTTCAGGACGTGACCGATCACCTGCGCGGCAGCCGCCCCAGGCGCAGCAGCCTGGGCGTAAACGACATGGCCGGTCAGCGCATCCACGATCTGGCCCGAGAGCGTCGCTCCGTCCTTGGACGACAGCGTGGGTCTGGCCTCACCCTTGAAATAGTTTCCGACAACGAATTTCTGGTCAGAGCCTGAAATAATCAGGTCATTGCCGATCCGCACATAACTGCCGGAAAACAGCAAATGCGCGTCGGGAACAACGACGTGTGCGTCTGAGGGATGATGCTGGACAAAGCCCGGCTTCGCGCCGAACGCGAAAGCGTCTCCATCCAGCGAAACTGGGGAGTCATTCAGCAATTTGGAGTCAAATGGTCCGGCGAAATTCACTCAGCCCGCCCGCATCAAAAAGTCATAATTAAGAAATCGATAATCTCGAATTCATAGCATCAAAGATCGCGGCTCCATAGCGGATTGAACTAAAGGCCATGGTTTGCCGTTCTTATTTTAAGTAATGTTGCTCCACGGAGACTTGGCCGACGCAGCCTGGTTTTCTAAGTTGGTGAGATAAAAACGGTATTCCCGATTTTCCGGACAATGACCGCCCGGCTGCCAAGGCAAAAACAGCCTAAAGGCCACCAAAACGGCGCACGCGTCGTCCGGTAAAATATCATCTATATTCAATCTTAAGTTTATGTACTTTGGAACTTGGCTATAGATCGAATCTTTATTGTCCCTGACGTGATTTTATAGCCAAGCGCTGGCGCGTTAGCCCTATCTACAATTTTACACAATGTGCTCAGCCTTAGTTCCGCATATTTGAATTCAAATCACCCCATTCCTCCCATCTTTAAGCCGTCGAAAAGGCTGCCCAGCCTACTCCTTGTGACGAATGATCCGGCCACGTGCTCGCATAAGCAAGCCGATGTCCGGACACGGGGCGTCACATGTCGGCTTGGATTTATGCGCGCGCGAGCGCTGTTGTATTCGCGTTAATTCTCAGCGTATTGGGCGGATCGGCTCATGCAGCAGCTTATGCGCTGAGGGATGAGGTCCTCACACCATCGGCGGCTCAGCAGAGCCCTCCGCCGGAGCCGTTTGGCCTCTCGACCTCGATGCTTCCAGAAAGTCCCCTTCGCACCAAATGGAGCAATGTCGAGCGCGCGATAGCGGCGGAAGCGGCCATCGTCGCCGACTGCGATCGCGATCCTGCGCATTGCACATCGCAGCCCGCCCTCCAATTTCTTGCGATCGTGAAAGCCGCTGCCGCCCGCGACGGTGTTGCACGTCTGGGTGAAGTCAATCGCGCCTTCAATCTCGCGATCCGTCCGGTGAGCGACCGTGCGCAGTACGGCGTCGACGACCACTGGACCTCCCCGCTGGCCACGCTCGAGGCCGGCGCAGGTGACTGCGAGGACTATGCGATCGCCAAGCTGGTTGCGCTGCGCGCGGCCGGTGTCGCGGCTGACGATCTCCGGCTCGTCATCATGCGCGAAACCGCGAGCGGTGAAGATCATGCGGTGGTTGCGGCGCGCATCGACGGACACTGGCGAATGCTGGACAACCGCAGTTTCATCATGCTCGAGGACAGCAACTTCGGCAAATATCGCCCGTTGTTCGCCATCGACGCGGAAGGCGCCAAGCGCTTCGAGCAACCGAGGTTCGCGGACGCGTCGCGCGATACGCAGGCGCGTCCTGCCGAAATCGAGACGCAGAATACTGCCGGAGCCGATGCGTCCGCGGTCGGACTGACGGCGCAGACCGTCGCCTTCGACGAGTTCTGTCAGGCCCTCGCGATGTAAGCGAACGCTACGCCGCTCACGTTTTGACGATGGTCTGGATCGTCGCCATAAACAGCAGGACTGCGATGGCGATGAGCACCCACCACGGGTTGTCACACAAAATTGCGCCGCGAGCGCAGATCTGATCGGCCAGTGACCAGCCATGGTTCCGCACGGCGCCAGCAAGCAGGACAATCCCGCCCGCGCCGATAAGTGCGATTGCAAGCTGCCGCATGAGACTACTCCTTTCCGCCGCCCATCGTCGGCGGAAAGACGTAAATCAATGCTTGTTCCATTCGATGAAACACCGGGGCTTCTGTGGAAAATCTGTCTCGCGGGGGTTCCCGGCGCAGCGTCATACGAAAAACGCAAATCTCATAGATTCATTGAGGTTTCCGCGCTCGGGTCACGTCGGTGGATGCTGCCCGATGCGCGTGCATTTTCGAGTTGAAGGGAGTTTGCCGATGGCAACACGTTTGCAGCGGCTCGCCGAGTTCGATGGCAACGGTGAACCGCCGCCCGAAGAAGCTGTTCAGGTATTGTGCGAGGACAAGAGCGGAACCTACCAGCTTCCGTTCGCATGTCGCCGGGTGAACGGCGAATGGCGCAACAGCGAATCGGGAAGCCTCGTCGAAGCCTCCGTGGTCGGCTGGCGGCGCGCCAAGGCATGATCCCGAAAAACGGGAACCGGTTTTCGGGATCAGATCATGCCCAATAAGTTCTGCGCCTATTTCTTCGACGCAGCATAGCGCGCCTTGGTTTCGGCGTTCATTGGATAGAGGCCGGGCAACGCTGCGCCGTTGTTGACCTCGTTGACGATCCAGCCTTCCATCGCTTCCTGCTCCGGACCTTCCGCGAGAACGAGTTCGAGGAACGCCTGCGGGATCAGAACCGCGCCGTCCTGATCGGCGACGATCACGTCGTCGGGAAACACTGCAACTCCGCCGCATCCGATCGGCTCGCCCCAGTTCACGAACGTCAGGCCGGCCACTGACGGTGGCGCGGACGCGCCATCGCACCACACCGGCAGGCCGGTGCCGAGCACGCCTTCGAGATCGCGCACCACGCCGTCGGTGACCAACGCGGTGACGCCGCGCTTGGCCATACGCGCGCAGAGAATGTCGCCGAAGATGCCCGCATCCGTAATGCCCATGGCATCGACGACCGCGATGCAGCCCGCCGGCATCGCCTCGATGGCGGTGCGGGTCGAGATCGGCTTCGACCACGATTCCGGCGTGGCAAGATCCTCACGCGCTGGCACGAAACGCAAGGTAAAGGCCGGGCCGACCAGGCGCTCCTGCCCCGGACGCAGCGGACGCGATCCGCGCAGCCAGACATTGCGAAGTCCCTTCTTGAGAAGGATCGTCGTGATGGTGGCAGTCGTGATCTTTTTCAGCGTTGCGATGGCGTCTGGCGAGAGCGACATGTCGGGAAACTCCGGTTTGGGGCGCCATCAGCGGCGTGGTGGGCCTGCCTTTTTGCGAAAGCGCGGCTTGGCGTCAAGGCGACATTCGCGTGACCGGTAATGCAGGTTTATGCGTCGCGATAACGCTGACTTATTTGCCATTTGGAGCCGTTTATCGGACAACTGCGCTCAGCCTTGTCCGCGAGACTTAACGGCCAATCGATGACAACCCCGCCCAGCATCCTGCCGTCCGGCGACACCGCCCTGACCGTCGAATTCGGCCGCAGCATCGATCCGGCCATCAACCGGCTGGTCCTTAACCTCGATCGTAATGTTGCAACGGAAGCCATTGCTGGCGTTCTTGAAACTGTCCCGACCTATCGCTCGCTGCTGGTTCACTACGATCCGGTTCAGGTCAGCTACACGGCATTGTCGGAAAAGCTGCTCGCGCTGGCGCAACTGCCTGTCCCGCCCGAAACCGCGATCCGGCGCTGGCGTGTACCCGTGGTCTATGGTGGCGACTACGGCGCCGATCTCGACGATGTCGCGCGTGCGCACAGCATTTCGACCTCGGACGTCATCGCCAGGCACACCGGCGGCGATTATCGCGTGGCGATGATCGGCTTCACGCCCGGCTTCGCCTATCTCAGCGGGCTCGATCCCGCCATCGCAACACCACGGCGCGAGAGTCCGCGAACGGAGACACCGCCCGGCACCATCTCCATCGGCGGCGTGCAGGCCTGCGTGCAATGCCTCGCGGCCCCGAGCGGATGGCACCTGCTTGGGCGCACACCGGTGCGGACGTTCCATCCGCGCCGCGATCCGGTGTTCCTGATGGAGCCCGGCGACGCCGTGAACTTCCATGCCATCCCCGCCGGTGAGTTTGCCGCGCTCGATCGCGCGGCGGAGCGCGGCGAGACCGTCGCCGAACTGGTCGCGTCATGAGTCAGCTTGTCGTCGTCACCGTCGGACCCGCTACATCGGTTCAGGATGCCGGACGCTTCGGCGCGCAGCGTTACGGCCTCACCACCAGCGGCGCGATGGATCGTGTGGCGCTTGCCGTCGCGAACTATCTGGCGGGAAACGCGCCGTTTGCTGCCGCTATCGAAATCGGGCCGTTCGGCGCATCATTCACTGCGCGCAATGGCGCTGTTCGCGTCGCCTTGTCGGGAGCCGTGCGTGTCGCGGATATTGTCGGCACACCGCTCGCCCACCATCAGACGGCGCTGATCGCGGAAGGCGAAACGCTCAAGCTCGGCGCGGCGCGCCAGGGCATGTTCAGCTACCTCGCAATCGAGGGCGGCATCGCGGGCGAGCCGGTGTTCGGCAGCCTCTCCGTCAACGCGCGTTCGGGCCTCGGCAGCCCCTTTCCCCGCCCGCTGCAGCCAGGCGATGCGCTGGATGTCGGCACGGCGCAACTCGCGCCGCACGAACGGGCGCTGGACACTTACGATCAATCGGCATCGGCGATCCGCGTTGTGATGGGACCGCAGGACGACGAGTTCGGCGCGGCATGCGATGTGTTTCTCAACAGTGAGTGGCGCATCTCGGCCACCAGCGACCGCATGGGTTATCGCCTGGAGGGTCCGAAGGTCGAACATTCCGGCGGTCACAACATCGTCTCCGACGGCGCGGTCCACGGCAGCATTCAGGTGCCCGGCAATGGTCAGCCCATCGTGTTGATGGCGGATCACGGAACGACCGGCGGCTATCCCAAAATTGCGACAGTCATCAGCGCCGACCTCGGCCGCTTCGCGCAAATGCAGTCGGGTTCAATCTTTCGCTTCAAGGCCATCAGCGTCGAGGACGCGCAGGCCGAGGCGCGCAAGCTATCCGAATTCCTGCAATCCCTGCCCGCCCGGATTCACGAGGCGGGTGGCTCCAGCCTCAATCTCGTCGAATTGCAAAAGGCCAATGTCGCGGGCGTCGCGGTCAATGCCATCGACACCGGCGAGCTGTAATCTCACACAAGGTACAGAGTCATGACCATCGATCTCAACAGCGATCTCGGCGAAGGTTTCGGCGCGTGGGAGATGGGCAATGACGACGCGATGCTCGGCCTCGCCAGCAGCGTCAACGTCGCCTGCGGATTTCACGCGGGCGATTCCGACATCATGTTCAAGACCGCGAAGCTCGCGAAGCAACGTGGCGTCAGCATCGGCGCGCATCCGGGCTATCGCGACCTGCACGGGTTCGGACGGCGGCCGATTCCCGGCCTGAAGTCGTCCGAGATCGAAACCATGGTCGCCTACCAGATCGGCGCGTTGCAGGCGGTGGCCGCGCTGGCCGGTCACAAGGTGACGCACGTGAAGGCCCACGGCGCGCTCTCCAACGTCGGCTGCGTCGACGACATGACAGCGCGCGCCATTGCCGCCGCGATCAAGGCCGTCGATCCCAATTTGTATTTCGTGGTGCTGCCGAACTCCGCGCTGGTGCGCGCCGGTGAAGCAGCAGGGCTGAAGCTGATCCATGAAGTATTCGCCGACCGAGCTTATGAAGACGATGCGCAGTTGATGGCACGCAGCAAGCCGGGTTCGGTGTTGCACGATGCACCGCAGATCGCCCAGCGCGTGGTGCGAATGGTGCAGGACGGAGCGATCACCTCGGCGTCAGGCAAAGTCATCAAGGTGAAGATCGACACGGTCTGCATCCATGGCGACACGCCGGGCGCCATCGACATCGCGCGTCAGGTCCGCGGTGAACTCGAGCGCAGCGGGATCAAGATCGCGCCGTTCAGCTCGCAGCGCTAGCCGCCAGCGGCTGCGGCGCATCCGTCTGCGCGATGAGCCGCTTGAGTTCGGGAATGCACGACCCGCAGTTTGTGCCCGCCTTCAGTTTCGCACCGATGTCGGCGGCGGTACGTGCACCATCCACAATCGCGCCGCAGATCGCGGTGCGGCCGACTCCGAAGCAAGCGCACACGACCGGACCGTCACTGGCGAGACCATCGGCGGACTTTCCTGACAGCAACAACCGCCGCTGCTCGTCGCCGATCGTCTCCGCCGCGAAGATCGCCTTCACCGCATCCCAGTCCGGCGCATCGGTCGCCGGTCCCATGAACAGACACGCCTCAAGCGCCTCGCCGGCAAACTGAGCTGCGCGATAGACTCCTCGTGCGGCGTCTTCATACTCGGCAATGTGCCCTGCCTCACCCAGCGGCGCGAGATACGACTTCCAGGATACAGGTTCGGCGTTGCTGGCCAACAGATAGCCGTAACCGCCCGTGACCGCGACACGCGCCCACCACACACCTTTCGGAAACGACATCGGCTTGCGCGACAACACGAAGCCGCGCTGGGTGAAAGCAAAAGCCTCGATGGCCACGGGCGTGGCCTTGTTTTCGGGCTGACCGGAGAACGGATCGGTGAAGGGCGCAACCATCGCGCCGATACGGCCGGACGAATTTTCCTCGCTCCAGTGGATCGGCGCGAACAGCATACCGCGCTGCTGCCGTTCGCTGACGACGACCTTGAGAATACACTGGCCGAGATCGGTCGCGAGTCTCGCGAAGCCGCCATCGACAATATTCGCCTGCGCGGCATCGTCAGGATGAATCTCGACATACGGCTCCGGCAAATGCTGGCCGAGACGCGGGCTCATGCCGGTCCGTGTCATGGTGTGCCACTGGTCACGGATGCGTCCGGTGTTCAGGCGCAATGGCCGCGCCGAGGACGTCTCTCCCCGCAGCATCGGCATGTCGGGCGCGATAAAGCGCGCCTTGCGATCGTTGGTAAAGAACCCGCCCTCGGCGAAGAAACGCGGCGTCTCGCCTTTCGCGCCGCTCGCCATCGGCCACAGGAACGGATTCATGTCGTCGAAGCCCTCGTCCGACAGCGATGTGAACGCGCCGATGTCGAAGTCGCGGCTGCCGTTGTTCTCGAACGCGGACAGTTCTGCGTGTTCGCGGAAAATATCTGCGGCAGACTTGTACGCAAACGCCGCGCCATACCCCAGACGCTTGGCGACCTCGCTCACGATCCACCAGTCGGGCTTCGCCTGCCCCGGTGGCGGCAGGAACGCGCGCTGCCGCGAAATCCGCCGCTCGGAGTTGGTTACCGTGCCGGACTTTTCGCCCCACGCATGTGCGGGCAGCAACACATGCGCGCCGGAATTGACGCTGTCGTTGGATTGCACATTCTCCGAGATCACCAGCAGATCGAGCTTGCGCATCGCCGCGCGCACCGCGTCGGCGTTCGGCAGCGACACCGCCGGATTGGTGCCCATCACCCACAGCGCCTTGATCTCGCCGCGTCCGATGGACTGAAACATCTGAACAGCCTTCAGCCCCTCATGCGTTGCGATATGCGGCGCTTTCCAGAACCTGCGCACGCGGTCGATGTCCGGCGGCGTGAATCCCATATGCGCGGCAAGCTGGTTGGCGAGGCCGCCCACCTCGCGACCACCCATGGCGTTCGGCTGGCCTGTCAGCGAAAACGGAGAAGCACCCGGCTTGCCGATGCGGCCGGTCGCGAGATGGCAATTGACGATGGCGTTGACCTTGTCGGTGCCCTGCGCCGACTGGTTGACGCCTTGGGAGTACAGCGTCACCGCGCGCTCCGTTTTCGCAAACATCTGGAAGAACGCCGCGACATCGGATTCAGCAAGTCCTGTCGCCAGCGCCGTCGCTGTCACGCCGTCGGCAATGCGCCGCGCTTTCGCGATCGCGTCGTCGAAGCCACTGGTATGCGTGTCGATATAGGCCTGATCGACCGCGCCGTTGTCGGCGAGATGGGTCAGCAATCCGCTGAACAGAGCAGTGTCGGTGCCGGGCTTCAGCCCGAGAAACAGGTCCGCGTCGCCGGAGGTTTCGGTCTCGCGCGGATCGATCACCACGATGCGCGCGCCGCGCGTCTGCTTGTTGGCGATCATCCGCTGGAACAGCACCGGATGACACCATGCAGCGTTCGACCCGACCAGCACCAGCAGATCCGCCTCCTCGAGATCCTCATAGCATCCCGGCACGATGTCGGCGCCGAACGCGCGGCGATGACCCGCTACCGACGAAGCCATGCAGAGCCGCGAATTGGTGTCGACGTTCGCCGTGCCTACAAAACCCTTCATCAGTTTGTTGGCGACGTAGTAGTCTTCTGTCAGCAACTGGCCCGACAGATAGAATGCGACCGAGCCGGGTCCATGCTTGGCGATGATGTGCTGAAGCCGGTTGGCGACATGATCGAGCGCGTCGGTCCAGTCCACCTGCTCGAACCTGTCGTTCGAACAGCGGATCATGGGATGCAGCAGCCGTTCGTGCAGGCCCAGCGTTTCGCCGAGCGCCGATCCCTTGGAACACAGCCGCCCGAAATTCGCGGGGTGCTCCTTGTCGCCCGCAATTGTCGCGCCGCCCTTGCCGTCAGGCGTCGCGATGACGCCGCAGCCGACGCCGCAATAGGCACATGTGGTTTTGACGGGAGCGAGTGAGGAATCGACGTTTGTCATGCGGAAACCCGCACGACAAACGGATCAGAAATCAAAACGGATGATAGGAGATCGTGCCGAACACGATGGCGGCAATCAATGCGAACGCGCCGTAAACAGCGAGCATATGGATGCGGTCTGCCGGTTGCCCGGAAGCCGAGGTCGCCCGGGCACGGGCTTCTAGTCCAGACACAACATCGCGCATCGCCGATCTCCAATCGATCATCAGATGCGATATTGAATTGCTCCGTCAGTGACTTACAAGCCGATCGGCAAAAAGACGATAAAGTTGCCGTCGTCCGCGCCGGGAGAGAGAAAATTCCTCCCGCCTGGCCCTGCGGAGAACGAACCATCTCCGCCAAAATGACAGTTCCCGCCCCGTCTTTCATCAATAGACGTCCTGCTGGTAGCGGCCCTTCTTCTTGAGATCGGCCACAAAGGCGATGGCTTCGTCCGTTGTGCGCGCGCCGAACTGCGCCGCAATGTCCACCAGCGCACGCTCGACATCCTTCGCCATCCGCTTGGCATCGCCACAGACATAGACGTGCGCACCGTCAGCGAGCCAGCTCCACAGTTCGCGGCCGACTTCGCGCATCCGGTCCTGAACATAGAATTTCTCGGCGCCGTCGCGCGACCATGCCAGCGACAGCCGCGTCAGCACGCCGGATGTCTTCATCGCGTTTAGTTCGTCGGAATAAAAGAAATCGTAATCGCTGCGCTGATGGCCGAAGAACAGCCAGTTGCGGCCCGGAGCTTTCGTCGCCTGCCTGTCGTGCAGGAATGCGCGGAACGGCGCGATGCCGGTACCCGGGCCAATCATGATGACCGGCGTGTTCGGGTCCTGCGGCAGGCCGAAGCCGTGCGCCTTCTGCACATAGACGTCGAGTTCCTCGCCATGATTGATCCGTTCCGCCAGGAACGTCGAGGCGAGCCCGAGGCGCTTGCGCTTGCCGATCACGTAACGCACGGAATCGACGGTTAGTGAGAGTTTGCCGGGCGTCGCATTATTGGACGACGAAATCGAATAGAGCCGTGGCTGCAATGGCTCGAGCGCCTCAACGAAGGCTTCGGGGTGCGGACGGACGCCGGAGAATTTCTGCAAGGCCGCCAGCACGTCGAGATTGGCCGCATCGCCATCCGGATCGTCGCCGGATGCCAGCGCCCGCGCCTTCTCTCGCTGCGCGCCGCCGGTCACGAACGAGATCAGCTCGAACAGCGTATCGGGCGCGGGAGACAAGGATACATCGTTCAGCAGAACCTCGCGCAGCGGCTTGCCGTTGATTTCCGTCATATGCGACACGCCGAGCATCGCGATGATCTGATCCACCAGACCGAGCTCGTTGCGTGCGAACACGCCGAAGGAATCCCCCACGACATAATCGAGACCGGCCGGCGCAAGATCGAACTCGATATGCCATGTTTCCTTCTCGGAGCCCGGCTTGTTGAGCAACCGCCGCGACAGGAACGAGGCTTTCGCCGGATTGTCCCGCGAGCGGCCGGGCTCTGCCAGCGGCGTGGCGACGACGGGCGCGGCCGCAGGCACACTTACGGGGGACGATGCGGCGGCAGGCGCTGCCTCAAGCTCTTCATAGAGAGACTTGAGCATTCGCGCGGTTTCCTTGCCGCCCGGCACGCAGAGGTTCAGTCGCGCCTCGGCCTTGCTGGCGATGACCTCCGAGTAGTCATGACAGTTGTAGCCGCACTGGCCGCAATCCTGCTGCGCCATCGCCGCCATCATCTTGCGGCGAACCGGACGGCCCGCCGCGAGTTTCATGCGCTCGGCAATCGGCATGGTCTGGTCGTGCCACGGCGCTTCCCCGTCGTCGCCGTCTCCGGCGGCTCCCTTCATCACCGCAGCGCCCTGCTCCGGCGAGAGTGGCGTTACGGCGTTGTCGAGTGATACCAATCCGGCGAAAAAACCATTGAGCCACGAACGCTGCTCGTCGGAGAATGGCGCAGTCTCCGGGATAATCTCGAAGTTCGGCGTGGGAGACATCTGGTTCATGCCGCCACTCCTTCGTCCATCAACTGCCGCAGCGCATCCACATCATGACGCTTGGCAAAGGAGATGAATGTCTCGTCGCTCGATGTCCGGTTCGCGACATAGGCCTTCAGCACGCGCTCGATGGTCTGCGGCGCGTCTTCGGCCTTCACGTTCTGGATGAGTTCGCGCGCGATCACCGCGTCCGGGCCGAACCCGCCGCCGACATGGACGTGATAGCCGGCGACCGTATCGCCGTCGTCGTTGATGGGCACCCGCGCGCCGATCAACCCGATGTCGCCTATGTAATGCTGCGCGCAGGAGTGATGACAACCGGTGAGATGGATGTTGACCGGCGTCTCCAGCGGCACCCGCTCCTCGCACCAGGCCGCGATCTCGTCGGCGTTCTCTTTGGTATGAGCGGCGGCGAAGCGGCAGCCGGTCGCGCCGGTGCAAGCAATCAGGCCGGCGCGAATGGCCGACGACGTGGTGGACAACCCGAGCGCGTCGATGGCTGCGGCGACGGTCGCGACATTTGCGTCCGCCACGCCGGAGATCAGGAGGTTCTGCCAGACCGTGAGGCGAATATCGCCGTCGCCAAAATCGGCGGCGAGCTTGGCCAGACCGCGCATTTGCTCCGGCGACAGGTGCCCCAGCTTGAGCGCAACGCCGATCCAGTTCAGCCCCGCCTGCTTCTGCGGATGCACGCCGATATGGGCGAGACGATCATAGGCCGGGCGCGGCGCAATGGCCTCCGCCGGGATGCGCACCAGCTTGCGACCGAGTCTTTCTTCGACAACCGAGAGAAACTTGTCGAAGCCCCAGCTATCGAGCACATACTTCAGCCGCGACTTGTTGCGGTTGGTGCGGTCGCCGTTCTCGATGAACACGCGCACGATGGCGTCGGCAATTCCGATCGCCTCGCTGGGCTTGAGAATGACGCCGGTGTCGCGGGCAAAATCCCTGTGACCGGTGATGCCGCCGAGCGAGAGCCGAAAATAAATACCCGCATCGACGCCGTGACCATCCATTATCTCTACCGCCTGAAAGGCGATGTCGTTGGTTTCTTCCAGCGTGGCGATGCGCCCCGCTCCGTCGAATGCGACGTTGAACTTGCGCGGTAGACCGTACAGCGCGCGTTCATTGAGAATGTGAAAGTGCCATGCCTTCGCGTAGGGCCGAGTATCAAGAAGTTCCTGCGGATCGACACCCGCCGTCGATGTCCCCGTGACATTTCGGATATTATCCGCGCCGGAGCCGCGCGAGGTCAGGCCCAGATCTTGAATACCCTCGATGATGTTGACGGCGTTCTTCGGCTCGATTTCACGCAACTGGAGATTGGCGCGCGTCGTCACGTGGGCATAGGGACCGGCGAATTTCTCGGCGAGATCGGCAACGCCTGCGAACTGCCAGTGGGTCAGGATGCCATTGGGAATCCGCATCCGGCACATGTAGGACGACTGCGTCGGCGCAACGTAGAAGATGCCATAGTAACGCCAGCGGAAATTGTCCGCAGGCTTCGGAGCCTCATTGGTCTCCGCCTGTTTGACGAGGCGCGGATAGGCGTCGAACGGATGCTCGTCGCGTTTCCACTTTTCCTGATCCACCAGCTTGCCGCCGGCGGCCACGGTGCGGTCCTGCGCCTTGAAGTGAATGGCATCGGGTCCGACAGGTTCGGATTTCGCCGGAACATTGGTCCGCGCCACGCGTGAGGCGCTGAGGCCGGAGACAAAACCTTCGAGATAGCGTTTCTGGTCGGGAGAAAAATCACCGGACATTTTTCATGCGGCCTTTGATCGGGACGGGTCGGGTTGTGCGAGCGCGCGACCGAACATGATGTCGCCGCGAATCGCTTCGATGGACGCCGTTGTCCTGATCAGGTCGAGATACCAGAGCGCGTCCTGGGTATCGCCCACCAGGACCGCTCCCTTGAGGCAGCCTTCGGCCACCACCAGTTTCTTGTAAGTGCCCCGTCGTTCATCGTTGAACACGAGGGTTTCGCTATCGGCCGCAGCGAGGAAATCGCCGGCCGAAAACACGCTGACGCCAGAGACTTTCAGGTTGGTGGCAACAACGCTGCCGGAATAATCCGTCGCGCCGTCGGCCAGATGATCGGCCAGCACCCGCGCCTGCTCATAAGCAGGTTCGACAAGGCCGTAGCAGGTGCCGCGGTGCTCCGCGCATTCGCCGAGCGCGTAGATTCCGGCGCTGCCGGTGCGCAACTGATCGTCGACCACGATGCCGCGATTGACCGGGACGCCTGCGTCTTTCGCCAGCGACACATTCGGCCGGATGCCCGCCGCGAAAACAACCGCGTCCGCCTCGATGGTTCGGCCATCTGCCAGTTCAATGCCTTGCACGCGGCTTTCGCCGAGAATCTGTTTCGTGTTCGCGCCGAGCACCACCTCGACACCCTTCATCTCGACCAGCCGCTTCAGCAGCGCCGCCGCAGGCGCATCGAGCTGACGCTCCATCAGGCGATCCATCAGGTGCAGCAGCGTGACTTTCGATCCCGCTTTCGCGAGGCCATATGCGGCTTCCAGTCCAAGCAGACCGCCGCCGACCACCACGATGCGCGCCTTCGCATTGCCTAGCGCAATGAGTTGATCGACATCGCGGCTGTCGCGGAAAGTGTGAACACCCGCAAGATCGGCGCCCGACACATTCAGCCGCAACGGCGTCGAGCCGGTCGCGAACACCAGTTTGGAGAATGGGACGTTCGTGCCATTCGCGAGATGCACCGTGCGTCCAGCGAGATCGACCGACTGCGCCGCGCAACCGTAAGTGACGGTAACGCCACGGTCACGCCACCAGGCGGCGGACTTCAGCTCAATCTCCTGCGACGTCGCCTCGCCCGCCAGCACCGATGACAGCAGCACGCGGTTGTAGGCCAGCCGCGGTTCGTCGCCGATCACGGCAATGGCGTATCGGCCGAGTGCGCGCTTGGCCATTTCCTCGACAAGGCGGGCCGCCGCCATGCCGTTACCGATGATGACAAGAGGCTCGCTCACCGTCGCGACTCCTATTCCGCCGCTGCCTGCTGGCCGTAAGCCTCGCCGATCATGAAACCCGATAGCGTGCCGTAGGCCTCCGCCCACGCGCCGGCGACATCGGATGTCCACGCCTCGCCAAGCCCCTTCTCGAGCGTCCAGAGCAGCGCCGCGCCGACGATGGAATAGTGCGCGGCCTCGACGCCGTAACCGACATGCTTCTTGGCGAGTGCACTCGCCGCCGGCAAAACTGCCGGCAGGTTGGACAGGCCGTTGACCACGACGCCGAGCGTTCCCATCAGCGCGCGGCGCTGCTTGGCCATGTCGCCTTTGAACAACGGCTTGACCTGCGGCGCGATCTCGAAGAGCCGGTCGTAGAAGATCACCGCCGCCTGATCGGCAATCGGCACGACCTTCGCAAAGCTGTCCTGAACAAGTGAAACCTGCGTGGGAGTCATGGCGTGTGCTCCTTTCGTTTCAACCCTGCTTCAAGCTGCCTCGACGAAGCGATGACGCTCGTAGAGGAATTCGAGAACGCGCTGCCGGCACTTGAGGTAGATCGGGTTGGCAGCAAGTTCGAGGCGCTTGCGCGGATGCGGCAGCGGCACGTCGAGCACCTCGCCAATGCGCGCGCTCGGGCCGTTGGTCATCATCACAATACGGTTGGACAGCAGCACGGCCTCGTCCACGTCGTGCGTGATCATCATCACCGTGTTGTTGAGCTTCTGATGCAGCGCCATCACCGAGTCCTGGAGATGCGCGCGGGTCAGCGCATCGAGTGCGCCGAACGGCTCGTCGAGCAGCAGCACCTTCGGCTCCATCGCCAGCGCGCGGGCGATGCCGACGCGCTGCTTCATGCCACCGGAGATCTCCGAGGGGCGCTTGTCCTTGGCGTGGGTCATCTGCACGAGATTGAGATTGTGCATTACCCATTCATCGCGCTCGGCGCGGGTCTTTGTCGAACCGAACACCTTGTCGACGCCGAGGCGCACGTTGTCGTAGACCGAGAGCCAAGGCAGCAGGCTATGGTTCTGGAACACCACGGCGCGATCCGGTCCCGGCGAATTCACCTCGCGGCCTTCCAGCAGCACGCCGCCCTGGGTCGCGTTGGTCAGCCCGGCGATGATGTTGAGCAGCGTCGACTTGCCGCATCCGGAATGGCCGATGATCGAGACGTAGTCGCCCTGCTCCACGGTCAGGTTGATGTCCTTCAGCACCTCGCTCTGGGTCGAGCCGCGGGTGAAGACCTTATCGACGTGATCGATTTTGAGATAAGTCATTGCGGTTCTCCTCAGCTTGCCTGTGCGCCGCGCGTCGCGATGTTCGCGACGAAGGCGACGATGCGATCGAGCACAAATCCGACGATGCCGATGTAGGCGAGCGCCACGAAAATGTCGGACAGCCGTGACGAATTCCATGCGTCCCAGATGAAGAAGCCGATGCCGACACCGCCGGTGAGCATCTCGGCCGCGACGATGGCGAGCCAGGACAGACCGATGCCGATGCGCAGGCCCGTGAAGATGTACGGCGCCGCCGACGGGATCATGATCTTCCAGAAGAACTCGAGCGGGTTCAGCCGCACCACGGCGGCGACGTTGCGGTAGTCCTGTGGAATGTTGCGAATGCCCACGGCGGTGTTGATGATGATCGGCCAGATCGAGGTGATGAAGATCACGAAGATCGCCGACGGGTTGCTGTCGCGGAACGCCGCCAGCGAAATCGGCAGCCATGCGAGCGGCGGCACGGTACGCATCACCTGGAAGATCGGATCGAGGCCGCGCATCGCCCAGATCGACTGACCTATGATCGCGCCGACCAGAACGCCGACGACGCTTGCGAGGCCAAAGCCGACGGCCACGCGCTGCAACGAGGTCATCACGCGCCAGCCGAGGCCGATGTCCTGCGGGCCGGTCACGAAAAACGGATCGACGATGAGGTCCTTGGCGTCGGCCCAGATGCGCGACGGCGAAGGCAGCGTCGCTCCCGGCTTCATGCAGAGGATCTGCCAGATGGCGAAGATCAGCACGACCATGATGATCGGCGGGATGACCCGCGCGGCCAGCGCACGCAGATTGGGAAACAGCGTGTCCGTCATGAAGTTGCTGGATGATTTCGGCAGCGCGACGATGGCCGCGGCTTGAGCCGGAGCCTGCGGCACATTCTGCGCCGGAATGGAGCTGGTCGTTTTGACGAGCGGCATGTTCATGAGAAGGCCTCGGTTGCGTTAGGTGCGAGGCCGCCCCTGCGTGGGGCGGCCCGCGGGTTTCTCAGGCTTCGATACGCTTGATCGACAAACTCTTGAGGTACGCCGACGGATTTTCGGGATCGAACACCTTGCCGTCGAAGAAGGTTTCCTTGCCGCGCGACGTGCTTGCCGGAATATCCGCAGCGGCGACGCCGAGCGCCTTCGCGGCCGATTTCCAGATGTCCTCGCGGTTGACCTTGTCGACCATCGCCTTGACGTCCGTTGCCGGCTCGAACTTGCCCCAGCGGATGTCTTCGGTGACGAACCAGGCGTCATGGCTCTTGAACGGGTAGGACGCGTGGTCCTGCCAGAACTTCATGAACTCCTTGGTGCCCTTCACGACGCGGCCGTTGCCGTAGTTGATGTCGCCGTTGGCGCGGCCGATGATGTCGGCGACCGGCACGTTGAACCACTGACGGCGTCCGACGATCTCGGACATTTCCGCGCGGTTGGCGGGCTTGTCGCACCACTGCTGCGCTTCCATCACCGCCATCAGGATCGCCTGCGTGGCCTTCGGATATTTGTCGGCGAACTCGGCGCGGATGCCGAGCGCCTTCTCCGGATGCTTCGACCAGATCTCGCCCGTCGAGCAAGCCGAGAAGCCAATGCCTTGATTGACGAGCTGCTCGCCCCACGGCTCACCGACGCAGAACGCGTCCATGTTGCCGACCTTCATGTTCGCCACCATCTGCGGTGGCGGAACGACGATGGTCGAGACGTCCTTGTCGGGATCGATGCCGCCGGCCGCGAGCCAGTAGCGGATCCAGAGATCGTGGGTGCCGCCGGGGAAAGTCATCGCGACCTTCACGTCCTTGCCTTCGGCTTTCTTCTTGGCGAAAGCTTCCTTCAGCGCGGAGGCGTCAGCGGTAACCTTCAAATCCTTGTAGTCGTTGGAAACGGAGATCGCCTGCGCATCGAGATTGAGGCGCGCCAGAATGTACATCGGCGTCGGCACATTGTTCTGCGTCACCTTGCCGGCCGAGATCAGATAGGGCATCGGCGTCAGGATGTGCGCGCCGTCGATGCCGTTCTTCTCACCGCCGAGCACGAGATTGTCGCGCGTGGCACCCCACGAGGCCTGCTTGTTGACCTCGACGTCGGGCACGCCGTGCTTCGCGAACAGACCCTTTTCCTTCGCGATCACCAGCGGCGATGCGTCCATCAGCGCGATGTAACCGAAGATCGCCTTGGTCACTTCCGGTCCGGCGGTCTGCGCGAATGCGCCGCCGGGAAAATTCATGCGGGCCGCGGCGAGCAGCGCCGCCGTGCCGGCACCGGCCTTGAGCAGCGCACGGCGGCTCATCTTGCGGCTTGCGAGTCCCTGTTTGGTGGTCTTCGTCATCGTGTCTGTTGTCCTTTCGACCGTGTCGCTGTCTGACTGCCGTTCAATCGCCTCACGCGCAGGTCGCATCGTCCAAAAACAAAAAGCCGCCACCTCGAGACGCGCCTATGAGGCTCCTCGAGACAGCGGCATTGCTGTTTGGGCCATCGGTGGACCCGGCAGGCCTTCGTCTCGGCCTGCCCTAAGCTATTCAAGGATCGTGCCAGCCGCGTGCAACGCAGCAAGTCCATATTTTACAGTGAGTTGCGGGTGTGCCTTCAGATGAAGCAGGCCAAGGGCTCGGCCTCTCCAAATGGCATTTGCCCATTTATTGCGCGTCGCACAATAAGTAGGCACGCATCAATGAACCTGGAATCGCTGTTAGGGCTGACGCCGTTTGATGGCGACAGACGCAAGATGCCCGACGATATCGCCAGCATCGAATGGAGCCCCGTCGAATGCGCCGACACCGTCAGCTACGGCATGGACCGGCCGCGCAGACGCACCGAGTGCGGCGTCGTAGAGATCAGGCCGGAACACCCTCTGGGCGGTTTCCAGCGCCTCCGCTGAATAGGCCGCCTGCCCCCAGCGGACCATCTGGGCGTAAAGCCAGGCCGCTTGAACCGGATCAGGCCGCGCCGCGCCTTCTCGCCCGACCAGCAGATAGCGGCCACTTTCGCGAAGCGTTCCGTCCGGCGAGATTTTCAGGCGGCCGTCGAGCGTGCGCTGGATCACCTCGGGATCGACCCCGATCCGCTCCGGGGCCCCGATGATGCGCGCCACCTCGCCCCGATTGTCCGGGTCTTCGATGAAATCGGCGGCGCGGCCATGCGCCCGCGTCAGCCGGGTGAGGACGTCCGGGTTCTTCAACGCCCACGCCTCGCGCACCGCGAGCACCTTCTCCGCCGCGCGCTCCAGGATATCCGACACGAAATGCAGGATATGCCCGACGCCGAGATCGACCGCGACCGAATTCCATGGCGCGCCGACGCAGAACGCATCAACGTGGCCGTTGGCGAGGCTCTCCACCATGTAGGGCGGTGGCAGCACCACGAGGCGCACGTCCTCGTCAGGATCGACGCCGCCCGCGGCCATCCAGAACCGCAACTGGTAATTATGGGTCGAGAACGGAAACGTCATGCCGAATGTCAGCGGCTCGGCACCGATTTTGCGCCGCGCCGCGACGACGCGCGCAAGCGCCTTGGCAGTGACCATCGGATTCGTGGGCTCGCCTTCGGCCTCGCCCATGATCGCGGCATACAGTGCGGGCGATACCGTGATCGCATTGCCGTTCAGCCCGAGATTGAAGGACGCCACGATCGGCACTTTGACCTGCGACAAGCCGAGCGTGGATGCGATAGCGACCGGCGCCAAGAGATGCGCGGCATCGAACAGGCCGATATTGAGCTTGTCGCGGACATTTGACCACGACACTTCGCGCACCAGCGTCACGTCCAGCCCTTCGGCGGCGGTGAAACCCTTGTCCACCGCGACGATCAGCGCGGAGGCGTCGACCAGCGGAATGAAACCGATCCTGAGCGGTGTATCCGTCATTTCAGCAACTCCGCCGCGGTAATGATCGATTGGGCTATTTCGCCGATCTTCTTTTTTTCGCGCATGGCGGTCGAGCGGATCAGCACATAGGCTTCTTCTTCCGTCAGGCCCTTGGCTTTCATCAGAAGGCCCTTGGCGCGATCCAGAATCTTGCGATCTTCCAGCGCCGACTTGGTGCGATCCAGTTCGTCCTGCAATTTGGAGAAGGCGTTGAACCGGGAAATGCAAAGGTCGAGGATCGGCTTGATCCGCTCCTTCTTCAGGCCATCCACGATGTAAGCCGATACCCCGGCCTCGACCGACTGCTGGATCGAGGCGGCGTCGCTCTGGTCGACGAACATGGCGATCGGGCGCCGCACCGCGCGGCTGACCTGGAACATCTGTTCCAGGATGTCGCGGCTGGGGTTCTCAAGATCGATCAGGATGACGTCGGGATCGAGCGCGTAGATGCGCGCGAGCAGGTTATGCATCTCGGAAATATGCTCGACGCTGGTGAAGCCCGCATCCCGCAATCCCTCTTTCAGGATTGCCGTCCGGATCGGGCTTTCGTCGACGATGACGATCTTGAACGACGAATCCGCGGTCATTCCCACTCACATTCCGGCAAAACAACCCTAGCACGCGTCCATCCCGGGCTTAAAGCCTTGTATTTGCGGGTAATCAGGGATAGCTCCTGCACTTCCCCATCAGGCTGGAAACAATGGAACAGGGCATCGCCCCAAAAGTCAGTTTTGTGTCGCTTGGATGCCCCAAGGCCCTGGTGGACTCCGAGCGCATCATTACGCGGCTGCGCGCCGAAGGCTATGAACTCGCGCGCAAGCACGACGGCGCGGACATTGTGATCGTCAACACCTGCGGCTTTCTCGACAGCGCCAAGCAGGAGTCGCTCGGCGCCATCGGCGAAGCCATGGCACAGAACGGCAAGGTGATCGTCACCGGCTGCATGGGCGCGGAGCCCGAGCAGATCGAGAAAGCCTACCCGAACGTGCTGTCGATTACCGGCCCGCAGCAATATGAGAGCGTGCTCGACGCCGTGCATCGCGCGCTGCCGCCGCTGCACAACCCGCACATTGATCTGGTGCCGCCGCAGGGCATCAAGCTGACCCCGCGCCACTACGCCTACTTGAAGATTTCCGAAGGCTGCAACAATCGCTGCACCTTCTGCATCATTCCGAAGCTGCGCGGCGATCTCGTGTCACGCCCGGCGAAAGAGGTCCTGCTCGAGGCCGAGAAACTTGTCACCGCCGGCGTCAAGGAATTGCTGGTGGTGTCGCAGGACACATCGGCCTATGGCGTGGACATCAAATACGCGACCAGCATCTGGAAGGACCGCGAGGTTCGCGCGAAGTTTTTCGATCTGTCGCGCGAGCTCGGCGAACTCGGCGCATGGGTCCGGCTGCAATACGTCTATCCCTACCCGCATGTCGACGAAGTCATCAGCCTGATGACCGAGGGCAAGGTTTTGCCTTACCTCGACATCCCGTTCCAGCACGCCTCTCCCGGTGTGCTGAAGCAGATGCGCCGCCCCGCCGCACAAGACAAGACTCTCGCCCGCATCAAGAAGTGGCGCGACGAATGTCCGGATCTCACGCTGCGCTCGACCTTCATCGTCGGTTTTCCCGGCGAGACCGATTCCGATTTCCAGTATCTGCTCGACTGGCTGGACGAGGCGCAGATCGACCGCGTCGGCTGCTTCAAGTATGAGCCGGTTGCGGGCGCCACCTCGAACACCATCGAGAATCCGGTGCCCGAAGAGATCAAGACCGCGCGCTGGAATGCCTTGATGGCGCGGCAGCAGAAGATTTCCGCGCAACGCCTCAAGCGCAAGGTCGGCACCCGCCAGCAGGTCATCATCGACGAAGTCGGCCCGACCGTCTCGAAAGGCCGCTCGAAGGCCGATGCGCCGCAGATCGACGGCAGCGTCTACGTCTCAAGCCGCCGTCCGTTGAAGGTCGGCGACATCGTCACCGCGAAGATCGACCGCGCAGATCAGTACGATCTGCACGGGACCGTGGCGGGATTTTAGGTATTTTTCTCGTCATTGCGAGCGAAGCGAAGCAATCCCTCTTTGCATAAAGGAATGGATTGCTTCGTCGCTTACGCTCCTCGCAATGACAGCAAAAACTACGGCTTCAGGATCGACGATCCCGTCGTGACGCGGCTTTCGAGATCGCGGTGCGCCTTCTGCGCATCCTTCAGCGCATAGGCGTGGTTGATCGGCACATGCAGCGTGCCGCTGATAACGGCCGCGAACAGCGTGTCCGCACCCTCGATCAGTTCCTTGCGCGTCCCGACATAGTCGTTGAGTTTCGGGCGGGTCGCGAACAGCGAGCCGTGATTGTTGAGTTCGGCTATTGAGAATGGCGGCACCGGCCCCGAGGCGTTGCCGAAGCTCACGAACAATCCGCGCTGCTTGAGCGACTTGAGAGATCCCGCGAACGTATCCTTGCCGACGCCGTCATAGACCACGTCGCACAATTCGCCACGGCTGATCTGTTTCACGCGCGCCGCGAAATCCTCCTCCTTGTAGAGGATGACGTGATCGCAGCCGTTGGCCAGCGCCAGTTCGGCCTTCTCTTTCGTGCCGACGGTGCCGATCACATTTGCACCCAGCGCCTTCGCCCACTGACATGCGAGCAAGCCGATGCCGCCGGCCGCCGCATGGATCAGCACACGATGACCCGGCTCGACCTTGAAGGTCTTGTGCAGCAGGTACCAGACCGTCAGCCCCTTGAGCATCAGCACGGCGGCCTGCTCATGGGTGATGTGATCCGGCAGCTTCACCAGTTTGTCCGCCGGGATGTTCCGCTCGGTCGCGTAGCCGCCGAGGTTGAAGTAGTACGCCACGCGATCGCCTGGATGGAAATTGGTCACGCCCGGTCCGACCGAAATCACTTCGCCCGAAGCTTCGTTGCCGACGATGAACGGCAGGCCCGGCGCCTTGTAGAGACCGGTGCGGTAGTAGGTATCGATGAAATTCAGGCCAATCGCGTGCTGGCGGATGCGCACCTCGCCGTTGCCGGGCGCGGGGACATCCACGTCTTCAAAGATCATCGCTTCCGGACCGCCCACCTGATGGACGCGCACAGCCTTGGTCATGGTTTCTCCCGAGCCTTTTCTTGAACGATCCCAACCGGGAGCGAAGTCCATCGGCAACAAATTGTCAACGCGCCCGGCCGCCGCGCCTAGGCGCTGACACGTTTCGCCCGCTTCTTGCGATTGCGCTTGGCGAGAATGTTGAAGGCCTCCACCGCCGCCGAGAAGCAGATCGCGACATAAATAAACGAGCGCGGAATGTGGAAGTGGAAGCCATCCGCGACCAGCGCGACGCCGATCAGGACAAGAAACGCCAGTGCGAGCATCTTGGTGGTCGGATGCTCCTTCACGAATGCGGCCACTGGCCCCGACGAGACGTACATCACGCCGACGGCGATAATGACCGCGGCAATCATGATTTCGATCTCCTGCACCATGCCGATGGCGGTGATGATGGAGTCGATCGAGAACACCAGATCGATCACGATGATCTGGACGATCACCCAGAAGAATGCGCTGGGCGTCGCCTTCGCGCTATCCTCTTCATCCCGCGCCTCGACCTCGGCGTGAATTTCGTGGGTGGCCTTGGCGATCAGGAACAGACCGCCGACGATGAGAATGATGTCACGCCATGATAGCGCGAACTTGGCGATGGTGATGACCGGCTGGGTGAGACCGATCAGCCAGACCAGAATGCTCAGCAGTGCAATCCGGAATACCAGCGCGAGCGCAAGGCCGATCTTGCGCGCCTTCTCGGCTTGCGCGGGCGGAATCCGTGACACGATCACCGACAGGAAGATCACGTTGTCGATGCCGAGAACGATTTCGAGCGCCGTCAGGGTCAGCAGCGCGACCCACGCTTCGGGACTCATCAGCAATTCCATCATGCGCGGCTCCAGCCCAATAATCGGATCAACACGTCACTCAGAAGAACGTAAACGCCGATGGCGCACAGCACCGCGGAGATCCACGGCGAAACGGCAAAATTGGCGGCGATCGCGTACAACGCCAGCAACGCCCAGATGGCGATCAGCGCGATGTTCAGCTTGCGGAAGCGCACGGTGCGCAGCGGATGCATCACGTGGAACGGCACGAAGGTCAGCGCCACGAGAATGGCGAGCGCGATACTGCCAACCGCAGCCGGCGGCTTCAGCAGGAACAGATAGAACGCCGCAGCGTTCCACAGTGCGGGAAACCCGCGAAAATGATTGTCGTCGCCCTTCATGCGCCGGTCGGAAAAATACAGCGCGCCGGAAATGACGATTGCCCCGCCGAGCAGCGGCGTCGCCAGCGGGATCAGCAACCCGCTCGCGGTGATCGCATAGGCCGGCACGAAAACGTAGGTCAGGAAATCGACCACCAGATCCAGCGTATCGCCGGACCAGTTCGGCAGCACCTCGTCGACGTTCAGCCTGCGCGCCAGCGGCCCGTCGAGGCCATCGATCAGAAGCGCCAGGCCCAGCCAGCCGAACATCGCCGCCCAGTGTTCCCTCACCGCCTCCAGCATGGCGATCAGTGCGATCGCTCCGCCCAGCGCCGTAAAAATGTGAACGCCGAACGCGCGGCGGCGCGCCTTGGCGGAATATGGGGGCTGGTCCTGACCGGGCTCGCTCATCTGCCGTTGTGACTATCAGGATTCCCTGTCTTTTGCATATCCGGCCGCACGATCTGGGAACGCCGAGGGAAACCCGCTCCGGAATTGCCTTAAATGCTCCGCAAGATGACGCCCAAAATGGATTGTGACGCCCGGAAATTCCGACCATACATGTGCCGATGACCGATCAACTTTCCCACTATCAGGCGGCCGTCGTGGGCGGTGGGCCCGCCGGGCTCGCAACCGCCATTGCGCTGGCGCAGGCCGGTGTCGCGACCGCCCTGATCGCGCGGCGTTCGCCCTATGCCGACAACCGCACCACGGCGCTGCTCGGCGGCTCGGTGGATTTTCTGCAATCGCTGGATGTGTGGCGGCGCTGCGCCGACGAGTCCGCAGCATTGCGCGTGATGCGGCTGGTGGACGATACGCGCCGCCTGATCCGCTCGCCGGAGGTGAAATTCTCGTCGGGCGAGATCGGCATGGAGGCCTTCGGTTCCAACATCGAGAATCGCCTGCTGATGATCGCGATGGAAGAACGCGCGTCGGAATTGCCGAACCTCGTTCGTATCGATGACGAGGCGCAATCCGTCGTTAGCGATGAGTCCGCCGTCACCGTCTCGACTAAGGAGGGCCGGTCCCTCACGGCTTCTCTCGTCGTCGGAGCTGACGGACGGTATTCGCTCTGTCGCGAGGCCGCAGGCATCGGCGTCAAACGGCGCGACCTCGGCCAGTCCGCCTTGACGCTCAACATCGCGCACGCCCGTCCGCACAACGATTGCTCGACCGAGTTTCACACCGAGTCCGGGCCTTGCGTGTTCGTGCCCCTTCCCGGCCAGCGCTCCAGCGTGGTCTGGGTGGTCAAACCCGGCGAGGCCGAGCGGCTGAAGGCGCTCGACGACGCGCAGCTTGCACTCGCGCTTGAAAAGCAATCGCACTCGATCCTGGGCAAGCTGACCATAGCGCCCGGCCGCCACGTCTTCCCGCTGGCCATCGAGAATCCCGACCATCTCGCGGCCAGACGCATCGTGCTGGTGGGTGAAGCCGCGCATGTGCTGCCGCCGATCGGCGCGCAGGGGCTCAACATGGGCCTGCGCGATGCTGCGGATCTCGCCGACATCGTGCGCGATGCGTTGCTGATGGGCGGCGATACCGGCGCGGACGCCGTGCTGCAAGCCTATGCCCGCGCGCGCCGCGCCGATGTGTTCAGCAGGATTTTCGCGGTGGACATGGCGAACCGCACATTGCTCAGCGATTTCCTGCCCGCGCAATCGCTGCGCGCCGCCGGAATGCACATGCTGAACACGCTCGGCCCGATCCGCCGCCTCGCGATGCGCGAAGGCCTGTCGCCGTCATGGCGTGGACGTTAATTGTCGCGACGCAATGATCTCACCTGACCGGGACGAGATGAACACGATCAATCGTTCCGCCGCTGGCGGCAAAACTTTTCGTTGCAGCATCAATTAAAGCATCCACCTTGGCGACGTCGAAAGCCGGGGCGGCGGCATTCAACTCGAGGTCGGTTTCCACAACCAGGACCGTCTCCACGCCATCCTTGTCGATTTCAATCGTCGTCCATATCTTTTTGGCATTGGGATGATTAACCGTCATCGAAAATACTCCCTGCTTTCCGCCAAGCTTACCGCAGCTTGCAGCGGGAGCATGTCGCGGTAAGTCGACGGCAGTCACAACGGCCGGCCTGCGCCGAGCAGCTCTCAGCATCCCTTGCAGATGCTCCTGATTTTTTGGCTCACATCCTTCTCGTGCTTGTCGATCGCCGGATCACCTGTGCCGAGCAGGCCGTATGCTCCGGATCCTGTCGTCATTCCTGCGCCTGACGCCGGTGCTGCCGTACCCACGGAGTTGGTGCCCGGTGCGCCTGCGCTCGTGCCGAGAGAACCGCCGCTTGCGGCTCCGGGTGAAGTGGTCCTTCCGGCCGCTCCACTACCTATTCCGCTTGTCGATTGCGCAAAAACGGCTGTTGAAACCAGGATTTGCAACAGCACGAAAGCAAGTCCGATTGCCCTCATAGCTACCTCCCATAGCTATTTCGATTCCTTACTGAACAATCGGTATGCCTGCGAGATGTTCCATGACGTTGGAACATTCCAATCCGCCCGTAGTTTACCGGATCTGAAAAAGTGAGGATTTCACCATGACGATCCTGAAATGGGCTTTGATCTTCTTTTTGATCTCGGTCGTCGCAGGCGTGTTCGGATTCACCGGGGTCTCCGCTGCATCGGCGGATATCGCGCGCGTGCTGTTCTACATCTTCGGCGTGATCTTCCTGATCCTGCTCATTCTCGGGTTCACGATCTTTCGAGCGTGATGACGAGACCGGCCTGACGGGAACACGTTCGGCCCGATCCGCCGCTTCGCAATGCGCGAAGACCTCTCGCCATCATGGCGGGGGCGTTATGAGTTAATTGTCGAAACCCACGAATACGGTGGCTTCTTTGACTGACTTTCGTTCGGACACCACCGCGTTTGCCGGAAAATTTTCATCCGGCCATCCCAATGCGATGCTTTTCATGATGACTTGATCGTCGGCTATTCCGGCATGTTCCCGCACCACCGGTGACTGCATTATGCCTTGGCTGTTGATCACAGCGCCGAGTCCCCGAGACCAGGCAGCATTGACCAAGGCGGTTGCCACGGCGCCGCAATCGAAGGGCGTGTCATCGCTGCCGTCCAGCACGCGATCATATGTCACGATGATGCATACAGGCGCGTCGAACTGACGGAAGCCACGCAGAACCCAGTCCTGTCGCATATCCTTGTCATCGCGCGCGATCCCCATTGCGGAGAACAACTGCTTGGCGACGCCAACCTGCCTATCGCGATGCTGACCGGCAAATGCCTGACCGATGCGGAATTCGCGCGACTGCGGAACGCCTGCCACCATCCGCTCCGTATTTCCGGCTCGGATTCGATTAAGCGGTTCGCCGGTGATGACGTAGAAATTCCAGGGTTGGGTATTCATCGACGACGGAGCGCGCATCGCCAAACCGATAATTTCCTCAATCAGCGCCTTGGGTACGGGATCCGGTTTGTAGCCACGGATGCTCCGGCGGCCGAGGATAACATCATCAAACTGCATTGTTCTGGAATTCCCTGGAGCGACACTTGAAGTTGGTTGGATATTTGCGGTTCGTTGCCCTCCATGCAAGGTGGGCGATCTAAATAGACAGGCGGTACGTCCGCTTGCGGCCCGAAGCCGATAGTTACGGGAACGTCAGCGCGCCGGTCTTGATCATCCACATCACGCTGGTGAGCGTCACCACCGATAGGAACGTGCCGATCAGCACGAGCGTCGATGCCGGCTCGATCCACGTATCGTACTGACGCGCGATCACGAACACGTTGAGCGCCGGCGGCAATGAGGCCAGCAGCAGCGCCGTCGCCGCCCATTCCGGCGGGAACGGGCCGAGCAGCATCAGCAGCCCGAACACGATCAGCGGATGCGCGATCAGCTTGACGAAGATGACGCCCGGCACCTCCCATGGCACGCGCTCGAACGGGCGCAGCGCCACCGTCACGCCCAGCGCGAACAGCGCCACCGGCGCCGCGGCGCTTTGCAAAAACTGGAACATGTTGTCGAACGCGACCGGGACCGGAATGTGAAACGCGGCAACCAGCACGCCGAAATAGGACGCGATGATCAGCGGATGCAGCAGGATCTGCTTCGCCACCAGAGCAACGGTCGGCAGCAGCGGCCGGCGCTCGCCATCGGTCAGCACCATCAGCAGAGGCACGACCGTGAACAGGAAAATGGTGTCGAAGCAGAAGATCAGCGCCACGGGCGCAGTCGCCTTCGCGCCAAGCGTCGCCAGCGCGAGTCCCGGCCCCATGTACCCGATGTTGCCGTAGCCGCCGCCCAGTCCCGCCATCGCGGATTCGCGCATCGACAGTTTGCCGATCAGCTTTGCGCCGAACATCGACAGAAAGAACGCGCTCGCGGTCGCCGCCGTCGTGGCGATCACGAAAGGCGCGTTGTTCAGTTCCTCGAACGGCGTCCTTGCAAGGGTTCTAAAGAACAGCGCCGGCAGCGAAACATAGAGCAGGAAAAAGTTCATCCACTCCAGGCCCGCCTCCGGCAGGCGTTTGTACTTGCCGCAGGCATAGCCGATGAAGATCAACCCGAAATACGGGAGGGCAAGGTTCAGGATATCGATCATCGGGATATGCACTCGAATTTCTTGGCAAGACTGCCGCATTGACCGCGCCGCAGGGGTGCCCCCCGCCCCGCTCAATTCAGGGTTTAGCCCCTAGCATCGGCCACAATCATGGTCTATTCGACGGGAGATGATAAAAGCGCGCACCGCCAAGTTTCAGATCGGCCAGATCGTCCGCCACCGGATTTTCTCTTTCCGTGGCGTGATTTACGATATCGATCCGGAATTCAACAACACCGAGGAATGGTGGCTGTCTATCCCTGAGGAAATGCGCCCTCACAAGGACCAGCCGTTCTACCACCTGCTGGCCGAAAATTCCGAGTCCGAATATGTCGCCTACGTTTCGGAGCAAAACCTGCTGCCTGACGATACCGGCGAGCCGATCCGCCATTCGCAGGTCGCCGAGATTTTCGTCAAGGACAAGTCGGGCGGCTATCGCCCCCGCAATCCGTCGCTGAACTGACGGTTTCCCGAGTTCTCACCGCCGTCATCCAACGCGCTTTCATTCCGCGTGCTTGGCAACCCCTCCGGAACGACGCCGGAGATTTGCTCGCGCTACCCCCCGCGCCGGTCGCGCTCCTTGACCAGCGCTTCGAGTTCTTCCGTCTGCTGGGCGATGCGATCGGCGTTGCGCTCTTCGTCCTGACCGCCGGACGCGGCGGCCGCCTGCTCGATCAGTTGCCGGATGTTGTCCCGCAGGATCGCGATACGGTCTTCAAGTTCTGGCAGCGAGAGCGAACCGTTGTCGGCCATGTCGTGAGTCTCCTGGCAAGGGGCAAGCGAAAGCGTGGCGGCGTTGGAGCCGCCTTCGGTTAATCCCCTGACCTAGTTTTTGATCCGCATCACACAAACAAAAAAGGCGCGCATTGCTGCGCGCCCTTCGTTGTTGGCAGATTGAAGCGTGTTACTTGGCGGCGGCCGGCGGGGCCGCGTTCTCCAGCTTCTGGCGGGCTTCCGCCGCGCGCTTCTGCAGTTCTTCCTGCAGCTTCTTCTGGGTTTCCTCGAACACCTTCGGGTCGGTCGGCGGGCCGTCATAGGCCTTGGCGAATTCGGCGAGCGGCAGCGCCAGCGTCAGCGGTGCGCCGTTGGCGTTGATCGCCTGCACCACGAGGTTCTGGCCCTTTTTCATCTGGCTCAGCATGTCGGCCGTCACTTCGTAATCCGACATGCAGCCGTTGGCGAAGCAGATCACGTAAGGGCTCTGCTGTGGTGCGTTGGCGTCGACGATGATGCGGGTGCCGTGAACGAGTTGCATGCCGAGCGGCAGGGTGACGCGCAGCAGCTTCTTCGGTTCGCCTTCCGGCTCGATGATGACGGCGGCGACGACCGGCTGGCCGGACTCGATGCGGCCGTCCTTGCCGGTGAAGCAGACCTGCTTGGCGTTGGCGTCCTGGCCCTTCATGCAGAACTTGGTCCAGGGCTGATAGATCAACTGCACCTGCTGGTCGGCAGGAGGCTGCGCCGGTGCGCCCGTGGCGGGTGCCTGAGCGGCAGGTGCCGGTGCGCCCTTCGCGGGAGCTTTCGGTGCGGCAGCCTTGGGCGCGGCCTTCGGAGCTGGAGCGCCGGGAGCTGGCGCCTGGGCGTGTGCGCCGGAAATGGTCGCAGCGGCCAAAAATGCACTGGCGGTCAGGGCGACAAACACCCGGCTGCGCGGCGAGGCCTGCGCGGCCAAGATACGGAAATTCATTGTGGAAAACCCTTTCTGAACCTTAACGCCCGCTCCCGCTTGGGGCCCGGATGCCTGTTTGTTCGGCGGCTGTCTCGGAGCCAATTGAGGCGGATACGTGACAGAGCGCGCAGCCGTCCTCGAATTGCTCGCCTTCAATACAACGGCTTGCGAAAAGATCAATGCCAACAGTGATATTTGCCGGTCGTAACCCGCATAATCCGGGTCCGCCGTGGTAAATTTTGGCGTGATCTCCGCCGAATCAAACAAGGTGCCATCCACGTTGCGCCGCAGCGGCAGAAGCCGGGAGCGAATGCTTGGGCGCGCCGCGTTGGCCGGGGCTGCATCGATCTGGGCCGCGCTGGCGTCGAGCACGATCCATGCGCAACCGGCAGGATCATCCGGTGGTCCGGCACACGGCATCGCCATGCACGGCGCGCCTGCCCTGCCCGCAAACTTCACCCACATGCCTTACGCCAATGCCGACGCGCCGAAGGGCGGACGGATCGTTTTCGGCGTGCCGGGTGCGTTCGACAGCCTCAATCCCTTCATCGTGAAGGGTCTCGCGGTCCAGCAAATCCGCGGCTACGTGATCGAAAGCCTGATGGCGCGCGGCAACGACGAGCCGTTCACGCTCTATGGACTGCTGGCGCAAAGCATCGCGACCGACGACGCGCGCAACACCGTCACCTTCCGGCTCAATCCGCTGGCGAAGTTCTCCGACGGCCAGCCGGTGCTGGCAGCCGATGTGCTGTTTTCCTGGGAGTTGATGCGCGACAAGGGCCGCCCCAATCACCGGCTGTACTACGCCAAGGTCGAAAAAGCCGAGGCGCTGGACGAGCGCACCATCCGCTTCGACTTCGGCGCGGCGAACGACCGCGAACTCCCCCTCATCCTCGGCCTGATGCCGATTTTCCCGAAACACGCCGTGGACCTCGCCACGTTTGAGGAAACCTCCCTCACCGGCCTGGTCGGCTCCGGCCCCTACCGGGTCACCGCCTTGCGTGCAGGCGCGAGCGTAACCATGACGCGCAACCCGGACTATTGGGGCCGCGATCTGCCGGTGAATCGCGGGCTGTGGAACTTCGACGAGGTCCGCCTGGATTACTATCGCGAGGCCAACGGCGCGTTCGAGGCGTTCAAACGCGGGCTGTACGATTTTCGCTTCGAGCACGAACCGCTGCGCTGGCACGAGGGCTACAATTTCCCCGCGGCGCGCAGCGGCGAGGTCATTCGCGACGAAATCAAGCCGGGTACGCCGCAGCCGTCGGAGTTTCTGGTGTTCAACACGCGGCGGCCGGTGTTCGCGGATATTCGCGTGCGGCAGGCGCTGACGCTGCTGTTCGATTTCGAATGGATCAACCGCAACTACTTCTTCGGCCTTTACGGCCGCTCAGCGGGCTTTTTTGCGGGTTCCGAATTGTCCGCCTACAAGCGCCCGGCCGACGCACAGGAACAGAAGCTGCTCGCGCCTTTCGCGGCCGCTGTTCGGCCCGACATCATGGACGGCAGCTATCGCCTGCCCGTGACCGATGCCTCGGGCCGCGACCGAGATACGCTGCGCGCGGCGCTCGCGCTGCTGGCGCAGGCCGGATACCAGCTCGACGGCAACGTCTTGCGTCAGAAGAGCAACCGGGCGCCGCTCACGTTCGAAATTCTGGTGACCACGCGCGATCAGGAACGGATTGCGCTCGCCTATCAGCGCGATCTCAAGCGCGCGGGCATCGCCATCTCGGTGCGCGCGGTGGACGCCGTGCAGTTCGACCAGCGCAGGCTCTCGTTCGACTTCGACATGATCCAGAACCGCTGGGATCAATCCCTGTCGCCGGGCAATGAGCAGGCATTCTACTGGGGCAGCGCCGCTGCCGACAATCAGGGCACGCGCAACTACATGGGCGCGAAATCCCCCGCCATCGACGCCATGATCGCGGCGATGCTCGAAGCGCGTGAGAAAACCGAATTTGTTCCCGCGGTGCGGGCACTCGACCGGGCGCTGATCGCGGGCTTCTACGCTATCCCGCTTTATAACGCCCAGCAGCAATGGCTCGCCCGCTGGAATCGGATAGAACGGCCCAAGGCCACCGCGCTCACCGGCAGCTTGCCGGAAACGTGGTGGTACAAGCCGGGTGCAAAAGCGCCGTGAGTATTGAGATAGTGGAAGACGTGACCGAGACCTTGCAGACCGCGCCGGCTTCACCCGCGACCTCAACGGGCGCGGCGCTGACGCTGGACGATCTGTTTCGGCGCACAGTCTCCCGCCAGCCGGACGCCACAGCGCTGATCGATCCGCCGAACAAGCAGCGCGTCACCGGCGAAGCGCCGGTGCAGCTGACCTTCGCGGAAGCCGATCAAGCCGTGTCCGCCATCGCCGCGCGCTTTGTCGAGGCCGGGTTGCCGCAGGGCTCCATCATCGGCATCCAGATGCCCAACACCATCGAGTTCGTGGTGACGGTGCTGGGCGCCATCCGCGCGGGTCTGGTGGCGGCGCTGCTGCCGCAACTCTGGCGGCAGTCGGAATTGACCACGGCGCTGAACCGGATCGGGGCGCGCGCCATTGTGTCCACCAGCCGCATCGAGATTGTCGATCATGCGGATCTCGCGCTCAACGCCGCCGCAGAAGCCTTCTCGATCCGCAATGTATTCGGCTTCGGCAAGGATTTGCCCGAAGGCATGGCACCGCTCGAGATTACCACCAGCGGCATGAACGGCTGGCTGCCGCCCGCGCCGCCGGATGCGCGGCGGCCGGCCATCATTACGTTCGACGTCACGCCCGACGGATTTCGCGCGATCCCGCGCAACCATCCGCAACTGATCGCGGGCGGCCTCGCAGTGTTCCTTGAAAGCGGGCTGCCCCAAGGCGCGCGGCTGCTTTCAGCGATGGCGCCTGCCTCGTTCGCGGCGTTCGCGTCGTCGGTGGTGACGTGGCTGCTCGGCGGTGGCTCGCTCGCGCTGCACCACCCGGCGGATCTGCAAATTCTCGAAAAGCAGATCGTCGACGGCCATTTCGACACGCTGATTTCGCCCGCTCCGCTCGCCATCCGGCTGGTGGAGAGCGGCGTGTTTGCGCGACCGCAAACCGCGATCAAGCATGTGATCGGTCTCTGGCGCACGCCGGACCGCGTCATGACCAGCGACGACTGGCAGGACCCGAGTTCGACGCTGACTGACGTCTATCTGTTCGGCGAGATCGGCCTGTTCGCCGCCCGCAGGCTGGATGACGGCTCGCCCGCGCCTGTCACAGCCGGATCGTTCGGCGCGCCGCGCGGCGCAAGCTCAAAATCCATCGGCGAGATTATCGTAACGCCGAAGGCGACGCTGGCCCTGCGCGGCGCGATGGTGCCGGTCGCCGCCTATCGTCCTCCGTCGGGAGACTCCCTGACCGAAACATCCTCACCCGACTACGTCGACACAGGTTATGCCGCACACGCCGATCGCGCGACGGGAGCCATCGCCATCACCGCGCCGCCTGTCGGAATCGTCGGTGTCGGTGGATACCGCTTTCTCTCGGACGACCTTGACGAATGGGCCAAGCGGCTTGCCGCAGGCGCGATGCTGACCGCGCTGCCGGACCAGCTCAACGGCTTCCGTCTCGCCGGCCGCGCCAGCGACAACCATCGCGCCCGTGAAGCGCTGGGCGAGTTGGGCCTTAACCCTTTGATGGTCGAAGCCTTTCGCGACCGTTCCAGCTAAGCCCAAATTCCACGCTCACATTGACCTGCCATTAAGGCCCGCAGCCTAGGATTTCGCGCGCAGGCGGACACATTCGGCTGTGTGTATTTTTCTCTGAATGGCAGAACCATGTCGCAGCAAGGCCCGATCGTCACTGTCTCAAATCGGGAAAGCCATATTCTCGAAGGTCGTGCGCTAGCCGACGCCGTCGCGCAGGTGAAAACGTTTCCATTGGTGGATGTCGACTGGCCGGACGCCATGGATGCGGTCGCACGGCTGCGCCCGGCTGCCGTTCTCGCCGCCGATCTGGAAGACAATGCGACCGCGTTGACCGATCTCGCGGAACGCGCCGCGCGCGTCGATCCGTATATGCCAGTGATCGCGCTCGATCCCGGCGCATCGTTGCCGCACAATGTTCTTCCGTTCACACAGGCCGGACGAAGCCCCGAACGTCTCGTGAGCCGTCTGAACGCTGCGCTGCGCGTGCGTGCCCTGCACGCCACGCTGCTGCGCCGTCTGGCCAACGATCGCACCACATCGACGCATATGCCGACAAGCGACCCGATTGACGACGCGACCGTGCTGCTGATCGGACGCGGCGCGTCCTATCCGGCCCTGTCGGTCGCGCTCGGCGAGCAGATGGGCGTCGTCGGCGCGCTCAGCATCGAGGCCGCCGCCCGGCATCTCAACGCCCGCGAGCTTGACGGCATCATCGTCGGCGAGGGATTCACGCTTCGCGTTCTGGACGCCTTCCTGACGGTGCTCTCGGAAGATGCCCGCTTCCGCAACCTTCCGGTGGTGGTCGGAAGCGGATCGGGGCTGATCGCCGACTACGATCTGCCAAATCTCGAAATCGCCAACGGCGATCCGCACACCATTGCCGCCCTCGCCATCCCGCTGATCCGGCAGCAGGCGTTCGAGTCCCGCATCGCCCGCGCGCTGAGATCGATTGATGTCGGCGGGTTGCTCGATCCGCGTACCGGGTTGCTGACCAACGAGGCCTTCAGCCGCGACTTTGAAACGGCGGTAACCGACACCCACGCGCGCGGCGCGGGATTGTCCGTCGCCCGCATTACCTTCGCCCACGGCGCAACATCCGAGCGGATGCGCCTCGACGCGGCGCGCATTCTCAGCCGGCTGATGCGGCGGATGGATTTCGCAACGCTCGACGACGATGGCGCGATCCTCGTTGTGTTCGCCGAAACCGATCTGCGCAATGCGCATGTGATCGCACGGCGGCTCGGCAGCGTGCTGAAGCACACCATGTACAGCGCCAAGCGCGAGCAGCGGCTCGATCCTCATGTCACGCTGGCGACACTGATGCCGGGCGATACCGCGTCCGCTATACTGGCGCGGCTCCACACCGAAACGCAGCGCGTGGCGTCGTAAACTCCAGGCACCACAGTTTCAGAATCGTCCGGAACAATCGAACCAGCTCTGCATTGGTGAGCCTCTATCGCATTGGAGGCTACCATGAAGAAGATTGCACTTATCGGCGCCGCGCTGGCGATTCTTGCTGCCCCAGCCCTCGCCCAGACCAGCGGGACCGCTCCCGCCGAGGCGAAGTTCTCGACCGTCACCAAGGATGAGATGTTCAGCTCCAAGCTCAAGGGTCTGAACGTCTACAACCAGAAGGATGAAAAGGTCGGCGAAATCTCCGATCTCGCCATCGGCAAGGGCCAGCAGGTTCAGGCCATGATCCTCTCGGTCGGCGGCTTCCTCGGCGTCGGCGAGCACTATGTCGCCGTGTCACCCTCGTCGCTCAACGTGAAGTACGACAAGGACAAGGACACCTGGCGCGCGACGATGAACACGACCAAGGACCAACTCAAGGCTGCGCCTGAGTTCAAGTATCCGAAGTAAGATAGTTTGACGAACGAGCGGCCGCGGGTTTCGACCCGCGGTCGTATCGTCTCACGCCGCCTTTTTGCCTTCCGCCAGATTGGCGAGATCGCGCAGGATCGTGGTCGTGCCTTCGACGCGCTCCTCGGGCGTGCTCCATTCCTGGAAGAACACCACCTTCATGTCGGGGCGCACCTTCGCGGCCTGTCCGTGCTGGCGGATGAAGTAAACCAGCTTCTCCGGCTGCGCGAAGGAGTTGTCGCGGAACGTGATGACTGCGCCCTTCGGCCCTGCATCGACCTTCTCGACATTGGCTCTCCGGCAATACGCCTTGACCGCCGCGATCTGGAACAGATAGCGGACCTCGTCCGGCAGTGGGCCGAAACGGTCGCGCAACTCCGCGCCGAAATTCTCGATTTCGTCGTCGGTGTCCAGATCCGCAAGGCGGCGATACAGCGACAGCCGGATCGAGAGATCCGCCACGAAATCTTCCGGAATCAGCACCGGCATTCCGAGCGTGATCTGCGGCGACCAGCGGTCCGCGACAGGCTCCGAGATGCCGGCCTTGAGCGAGAGGATCGCCTCTTCCAGCATCGATTGATACAATTCGAAGCCGACTTCCTTGATGTGGCCGGACTGTTCCTCGCCGAGCAGATTGCCCGCGCCGCGAATGTCGAGATCGTGCGAGGCCAACTGGAAACCCGCGCCGAGGTTTTCCAGCGACTGCAACACCTTCAGGCGGCGTTCGGCCTGCGCGGTAATCTTCTGCTGCGCCGGCAGCGTGAACAGCGCATAGGCGCGGAGCTTCGAGCGCCCCACCCGGCCGCGCAACTGATAAAGCTGCGCGAGGCCAAACATGTCGGCGCGATGCACGATCAGCGTGTTCGCCGTCGGAATATCCAGTCCCGACTCCACGATCGTGGTCGAGAGCAGGATGTCGTACTTGCCGTCGTAGAACGCGGACATGATGTCCTCGATCACCGTCGGCGGCATCTGGCCGTGCGCGACCGCGACTTTCATCTCCGGCACATGCTTGTCGAGGAAGTCCTTGGCCTCGGCGAGATATTCGATGCGCGGGCAGACATAGAACGCCTGGCCGCCGCGATACCGTTCGCGCAGCAGCGCCTCGCGAATCATCAGCGGATCGTGCGGTGCGACGAATGTTCTGACAGCGAGACGATCGACCGGCGGCGACGCGATGATCGACAATTCGCGCACGCCAGTGAGAGCCAGTTGCAGCGTGCGCGGGATCGGCGTCGCGCTCAATGTGAGAACATGGACCTCGGCGCGCAACTGCTTCAGCCGTTCCTTGTGGCTGACGCCGAAGTGCTGCTCCTCGTCCACGATCAGGAGCCCGAGATCCTTGAACTTGATGCTCTTGCCGAGCAGCGCATGGGTGCCGACGATGATGTCGACCTTGCCGTCGGCCAGATCCTTCTTCACCTGCGTCATCTGCTTGGGCGCCACCAGCCGCGACGCCTGCGCGACATTGACCGGGAAACCCTTGAATCGCTCGGTGAAGGTCTTGGTGTGCTGACGCGCGAGCAGCGTGGTTGGCACCACGACCGCGACCTGCTTGCCGTCCAGCGCCACGGCAAACGCCGCGCGCAACGCCACTTCCGTCTTGCCGAAACCGACGTCGCCGCAGATCAGGCGATCCATCGGGCGGCCGGCGTCGAGATCGTGCAACGCCGAGTTGATGGCGCCAAGCTGGTCTTCGGTCTCCTCGTAAGGAAAGCGCGCGCAGAATTCGTCGTAGGTGCCCTGATGCACCGGAAATTTCGGCGCGACATGGACATGCCGTTCGGCGGCGATCTTGATGAGGTCGCCCGCGATCTCGCGGATGCGGTTCTTGAGCTTGGCCTTGCGCGCCTGCCATCCGCCGCCGCCGAGCCGGTCCAGTTCGACATTGCTGTGGTCGGAGCCGTAGCGCGACAGCAGTTCGATGTTCTCGACCGGGAGAAACAGCTTGGTCTCGTTGGCGTAGTGCAGTTCGAGGCAGTCGTGCGGCGCGCCGCCGACCTGCAAGGTCTGCAAGCCGACAAAGCGCCCGATGCCGTGCTCGACATGCACCACCAGATCGCCGGTGGCGAGCGATGTCACTTCGGAGATGAAGTTCTCGAGCTTGCGGCTGGCCTTGCGCGGACGCACGAGACGATCGCCGAGAATGTCCTGTTCGGTAATCAGCGCGGTGGTTTCGGTCTCGAAGCCGGATTCGAGGCCGATCACCGCCAGCATGGTCTCGTTGCGCGGCGTCGCCTGCACCGCGCGCCACGAATTGACGCTGGTGATGTTGAGCAGCTTGTGGTCCTTCAGCATCGAGGCCATGCGGTCGCGCGAGCCTTCGGACCACAGCGCGACGACCACTTTCTTGCGCGCGGACTGAAGCCCGCTGATGTGCGCCACCACGCTCTCGAACACATTGACCTTGGTGTCCGCGCGCTCCGGCGCGAAGTCGCGGCCCTGCCGCGCGTCGATATCGATGAAGCCTTCACCGTCCGGCACCGCGAACGGCGTCAGCCGCGCCAGTGAACTGTCGCCAAGCAGCGAGGTCCATTCCGCGTCGGTGAGATAGAGCCGGTCCGGCGGCAGCGGCTTGTAGATCGCGCCGCCGCCCGGCGTATTCATGACCTCGCGCCGTGCTTCGTAATAGTCGTTGATCTGGGTGAAGCGCTCGCGTGCGGCGTCCTCGGCCTGATGTTCGAGCACGACAGGCGCGGCGCCGAGATAATCGAACAGCGAATCCATCCGCTCCTGGAACAGGGGCAACCAATGTTCCATGCCGGGATGGCGGCGGCCTTCGCTCACCGCCTCGTACAGCATGTCGTCGCGCTCAGGCGCACCGAACTGCGCCACATACGCCATGCGGAAACGCTTGATGGTTTCCGTGACAAGCTGGAATTCCGACACCGGCACCAGATCGAGCGCGCGCATGTCGAGCAGCGTGCGCTGCGATTCCGCGTCGAAGGTGCGGATCGATTCCAGCGTGTCGCCGAAGAAGTCGAACCGCACCGGCTGGTCGAGTCCCGCCGGAAACAGGTCGAGGATGCCGCCGCGCACGGCGTATTCGCCGGGTTCCCGCACCGTCGAGGTGCGGCTATAGCCGTTATGTTCAAGCCACGACGCGATGGAATCCATCGGCACGCGGTGCCCCGGCGCGACCGACAGCGCTTGCGCCGCCACCACCTCACGCGCGGGGACACGCTGGACGATGGCGTTGACCGTGGTCAATACGATCAGCGGCTTCTCGCTGCCCTGAAGCCGCGACAGCCGCGCCAGTGTGGTCAGGCGTTGCGCGAGGATGCCGCCATGGGGCGACACGCGGTCATAAGGCTGGCAGTCCCAGGCCGGAAACTGCATCACGCCGATGTCGGGCGAAAAGAATTCCAGCGCGCGCGCCAATTGCGCCATGCGCGGGCCGTCGCGGCATACCACCGCGAGACTAACGGCGGGCGCGTCCTTCTTGGCCGCGACCGCGCGGGCGAGATCGGACACAACCAGACCTTCCGCGCCTTCCGAAACATTGGACAGCGTCAGCGCATGGCCGGGACGAAGCAATTGCGCGGGCGACCGCGTCGGGGACTTCATGCGCGCGAACCATCCAGATAGGTCTTGATGCGAACGTAGATGCCGTCCGCATAGTCCGGCGCGAGCGGCTGCCCGCCGCTGAATGCTGCGTAAAGATCCGGGTCCGGCAACTCGATCAGGCGTTCGAGGTCGGCCACGTCCGCATCGCTCAACTCGCCGATCTTCGCGTCGGCAAAACCGCCGAGGATGATGTCCATCTCGCGCGTGCCGCGATGCCAGCAGCGATACAGCAGCCGCTTGCGCCGGTCATCGAGACCCTCGCTCGATCGTGTCGTTCCCGTCATGTCCGTCGCCTTCTCCAACGCAAAAAGCCCGGACGTGCCGGGAAGCTTGATATAGCCATCATGATTGCCGATGTCAGCATTTCTCTGACCTTGCATTCGGGATATGCAAAAGCAGCCCTCTAACGAGTCGCCACGATGCGCCCACCGTTGCTCAATCCCCTGTTTGCGCCCGTGACGAGCCTGTCAGGTGTCGGGCCGAAGCAGGACAAGCTGTTTCGCTACCTGCTCGACCGCAGCGAGACGCCGCGGCTGGTGGACCTGCTGCTGCATCTGCCGACCAACGTGATCGACCGCCGCGCGCGGCCGACCATCCGCGACGCGGTTCCAGGCACTGTTGTGACACTGGAAGTGACCATAGACCGTCACCGCCCAGCGCCGCCCGGCCGCTCAAGAGCGCCGCACCTGGTCTATGCCAGCGACGAGACCGGCGACGTGGTCCTCACCTATTTCCGCGCCAAGCCCGAATACATCGAAAAGTTGCTGCCCAAGGGCGAGAAGCGCTACGTCTCCGGCACCGCGCAGATGTTCGACGGCACCCTGCAGATCGTGCATCCCGACCGGGTGGTGGACGAGGAAGGCCTCGCGAAACTGCCGCAGATCGACGCGGTCTATCCGCTCACCGAAGGCCTCGCCATCGGCTCGATCCGCCGCGCCATGGTGCAGGCGCTGCAAAAGCTGCCGACGCTGCCGGAATGGATCAGCCCCGAGGTGCTGCGACGATGTTCTTTTCCGCCGGTTGCCGAGGCGCTGCATCGCGTCCACGAGCCGAACGAACTCACTGACATCCTGCCGCAGAATCCGTTCTGGTCTCGGCTCGCATTCGATGAACTGCTTGCCGGACAACTTGCGCTGGCACTGGTACGCGCGCAGTTGCGCCGGCCCGCCGGCGTGCGCAATGCCGGCGACGGCCATCTGCGGCACAAGATCATCGACGCGCTGCCCTATGCGCTGACGACGTCGCAGCAGGACGCCGCGAAGGCCATCGCCGACGATCTGAACCAGCCGGTGCGGATGTTGCGCCTCCTGCAAGGTGACGTCGGGTCCGGCAAGACAGTGGTCGCCCTGCTCGCGGCAGCCGCCGTCACTGAGACCGGCAAGCAGGCGGCGCTGATGGCGCCGACGGAAATTCTTGCGCGCCAGCACATCAAGACCGTTGCTCCCTTAGCGGAGCGCGCGGGGATGCGCGTCGCCATCCTGACCGGCCGCGAGAAAGGCAAGGAACGCCGCGACATCATCGAGCGGCTTGCCGGCGGCGAGATCGATCTTCTGGTCGGCACCCACGCGCTGATCCAGGACGATGTGATCTTCAAGTCGCTGGCGCTGGCCGTCGTGGACGAACAGCATCGCTTCGGCGTGCGCGAACGGCTTGCGCTCACCGAGAAAGGCGACGCCGTCGATGTTCTGGTGCTGAGCGCCACGCCGATCCCGCGCACGCTGGTGCTGACATATTTCGGCGACATGGATATTTCCGAACTGCGCGAGAAGCCCGCAGGCCGCCAGCCGATCGACACCCGCGCCGTCGCCAAGAGCCGTCTGCGTGAGGTCGTGGACGGTCTCGACCGTGCGCTGGAGTCAGGCAAGCGCGCCTACTGGATCTGCCCGCTGGTGGAGGAATCGGAAGCGGAAGGCCACGACCACCTCACCAACGCAACAAAGCGTTTCGAGACGCTGCAAAAGCGCTTCGGCGAACGGGTCGGCATAGTTCATGGCCAGATGAAAGGCACCGAGAAGGATCGCGTGATGGCGCAGTTCGCTGCCGGCGAGATTCAGCTTCTGGTGGCGACGACCGTGGTCGAAGTCGGCGTCGATGTCCCGCAGGCTACCATCATGGTGATCGAGAACGCCGAACGCTTCGGGCTCGCACAGCTGCACCAATTGCGCGGGCGCATCGGGCGAGGCTCGGAGGCCTCGACATGCATCTTGCTCTATCATGAGCCGCTCACGGAAATGTCCGGCGCGCGCCTGAAGGTGATCCGCGAGACGGCCGACGGCTTTCGCATCGCTGAGGAAGATTTACGCCTGCGCGGCGAAGGCGAAGTGCTCGGCACCCGCCAGAGCGGCCTGCCCGGCTATCGCATCGCGCGGCCGGAGGTTCATGCGCAGTTGATCGCGCAGGCGCGCGACGAGGCGCTGCGGATTATGCAGACCGATCCGAAACTCAAGGGTGAGCGCGGCGATGCGCTGCGGTGCCTGCTTTATCTCTATGAGCGCGACGAAGCCCTGCCGCTGATCGGTGCCGGCTGACGCTTATGTCAGATGCCGTGCGACGAAGACGCGTCCAGCCGTCCACAGCGCGCTCGGGATCGTGGGAGCGCCGATCATGGTCATGGTCAGTATGCTCAATGCGAAATTGCCGACCCACCATCGCCACTCTGGAGTCCTGAATCCCAGACCCGAACACGCGATATTCACGAAGAACGCGGCATAAGCCGCGATAGCGGAAATCGACGTGCCGACGCCGTAGCCTGCAATCCGAAGTTCGGTCACGACGGTCACGACAACGCTGATCAGAACAACCGTCCAGACAAGCGATCGCGTTGTAATAGCGCGCATGGTGCCGATCTGCCTGTTACCGAGTTGTCGCGCTGCCGCCCGAATGAAGCAAAACTAGTCCACCTTGGCGGCGGTGGGCGTCTGCGACGCTGTCGCGACGCGGGCGGCGTTGGCCATCTCGGCCAGCGCGTTGACCTTCTTCTGCGCGTCACCGCCGGGCTGGACTACGCCAGCCGACATGATGAGCGTCGCCGCATCCTCGGCGCTCATGTCGATGTCGATGATCTTGCTCTTGGGCACGTAGAAGAAGAAACCCGTGGTCGGGTTCGGGGCGCACGGCAGGAACACCGAGATGAACTCTTCCTTGCCCGGAAGACTGGCGGCGATCTCGACGCTCGGCGGCTGCGAGATCAGCACGATGGACCACATCCCCGGCGAGGGAAATTCCACAAGGCCGACGCGACGGAAGCTCGATCCGTTTCCGGAAAACAGCGTCTCGAACACCTGCTTCAGGCCGCGATAGATCGCGCGCACCACAGGCATCCGCCCGAGCAGGTTTTCACCGAGATCGACCAGCGTACGGCCGATCAGGTTGGCGGTGAGGAAGCCGAGAAACGTCAGCGCGAAGACGGCGACGATCAGGCCTGAACCCGGCAGGCCGAATGGCAGATAGGTTTCGGGACGGTATGCGATCGGCACGAACGGCCGCACGATGCCGTCGACCCAGGTCACGAACCACCACGTCAGGTAGAACGTAATCGCGATCGGGCCGGCGATGACCAGTCCGGTCAGAAAATAGGTGCGCAGGCGCGCCATCGCACCGCGCGGCACGTCCGGCCCGGCGGGAGGCAGGTTTCCTGGAGCCAGGGTTGGCGTGGTTTCATTCATCGCAGAACCGAACCATCCTCAATCACAGTACGCAAGCAGCATCGCAAATCATTACGACATCATTGTATCAGACTTTAGCAGGCGCAAACCACGCGCGCTGCGACCGATTGTCAGTTCAGGGGTCTACTCAACCGTCACCGACTTCGCGAGGTTCCGCGGCTGGTCGACGTCGGTGCCCATGATAACCGCCGTGTGGTACGCGAGCAGTTGTACCGGGATGGCATACACCATCGGCGTCACGGTGGACGGCATGTCGGGCAGGATGATCGTCACCAGCGACTCGACGGTGGCTTCCTTCGCGCCCTGCGCGTCGGTCATCAGGATGATCCGGCCGCCGCGCGCCGCGACTTCCTGCATGTTGGAGACGGTTTTCTCGAACACGCGGTCATGCGGCGCGATCACCACCACCGGCATCTTCTCGTCGATCAGCGCGATGGGACCATGCTTGAGTTCGCCAGCGGCATAGCCTTCCGCATGGATGTACGAAATTTCCTTGAGCTTCAGCGCGCCTTCCAGCGCCAGCGGATAGTTGGTGCCGCGTCCGAGATAGAGCACGTCCTGGCTCTTGGCGATGTCGCGCGCGAGCTTCTCGATCTGAGGTTCAAGCGCGAGCGCTTCCGTCATCAGGCGCGGCACTTCCACCAGGCCGTGAACCAGCTTGGTTTCATCGTCCGCCGATAATTCGCCGCGCACCTTGCCCGCTTCGATCACCAACGCTGCCAGCGCCATGAGCTGGCAGGTGAACGCCTTGGTAGATGCGACGCCGATTTCGGGACCGGCAAGCGTCGGCAGCGCGGTCTCGCTTTCGCGCGCGATGGTCGAGGTCGGCACGTTGACGATAGCGATGGTGTGCAGGCCTTGCGACTTGGCATAGCGCAGCGCCGCCAGCGTATCGGCGGTCTCGCCCGACTGCGAAATGAAGATCGCGAGATCGCCCTTGCGCAGCGGCGCTTCGCGATAACGAAACTCGGACGCGACATCGAGTTCGACCGGCAGCCGCGCAAGACGTTCGAACCAGTATTTCGCGACGAAGCCCGCATAGCTCGCGGTGCCGCAGGCGGTGATGGAGACGCGCTGAATGTCTTTGAAGTCGAACGGCAGCTTCACCGGCATCGCCACCTTCTCGGTGGCCATGTCGACGTAATGCGCCAGCGTATGGCCGACGACTTCGGGCTGCTCGTGAATTTCCTTCGCCATGAAGTGGCGATAGTTGGCCTTGTCCACCAGCGCGCTCGCGGTGTTGTGCTTGACGATCTCGCGTTCGACCACGGCGTTGTTGTCGTCGTATACGGTCACGTCGGCGCGGGAGAGAACAGCCCAGTCGCCGTCCTCCAGATAGCTGATGGTGTCGGTGAACGGTCCAAGCGCGATGGCGTCGGAGCCGAGATACATTTCGCCGTCGCCGTAACCGACCGCGAGCGGCGAGCCCTTGCGCGCGCCGATCATCAGGTTCTCTTCGCCCTTGAAGATGAAAGCCAGCGCGAATGCGCCATGCAGCAACGGCAGCGTCGCCTTCACGGCTTCGGCGGGTTTCATTCCTTTCGCGAGAAACGAGCTGACGAGATGCGCCACGACCTCGGTGTCGGTCTCGCTGGTAAAAGTCGCGCCCTGCTTTTCGAGTTGCGCGCGCAAGTCGCGAAAGTTTTCGATGATGCCGTTATGGACAACGGCAACGCGGTCGGTCGCGTGCGGATGCGCGTTGCTTTCCGTCGGCTTGCCGTGTGTGGCCCAGCGCGTATGGCCGATGCCGATATGCCCGCCGAGCGGCGACGTCTTCAACACGGCTTCGAGATTTTTGAGCTTGCCCTTGGCGCGGCGGCGGTCGAGCAGCACGCCCTCGAGCGTGGCGACGCCAGCGGAGTCGTATCCGCGATACTCAAGACGCTTGAGCGAGTCGACCAGTTGCTCGGCAACAGGTCCCCGTCCGAGAATTCCTACAATTCCGCACATGCGGTTCGATGTCTCCAGCCCGCCCCAATGCGGCCTTATGTACCGAGGAATAACACGGTTCTGCCTCAACATTTGTTGCGGATTGAGACAGGGTAAACCGTTAACAAAATCAGCGGCGTAAGCGGCGTGCCTTACTTTTGACTTTTGGGCTTCCGATTCAGCATTTTCAGCTCGCGGAAGCGTTTGACCCAACCTTCCCGAACGGTCTGTTCGCTGCGTTCGACCGCCAGCGAATCGTCTGGCACGTCCTTCGTGATAACGGAGCCAGATCCGATAAAGGCGCCCGCGCCGACCTTCACCGGGGCCACCAGCGACGAATTCGAGCCGACAAACGCGCCGGCGCCGATCTCGGTGCGGTGCTTGTCGAAGCCGTCGTAATTGCAGGTGATCGTGCCCGCGCCGATGTTGGCGTTCGCGCCGATATGCGTATCGCCGATATAGGTCAGGTGATTGACCTTCACACCGGCCTCCAGATCGGCGGCCTTGGTCTCGACGAAGTTGCCGATGCGAACGCCCTCGCCCAGCACCGTGCCCGGCCGCAGCCGTGCATAAGGGCCGATCGATGCATTCTTGCCGATGCGCGCGCCGACGATGTTCGAGAACGAGTGGATCACCGCGCCGTCGTCGATGGCGACGCCCGGCCCGATCACCACGAACGGCTCGATGGTGACGTCCTTGCCGAACGTCGTGTCCGCCGCGAGGAACACCGTTTCCGGCGCAATCAACGTCACGCCAGCGTCGAGCGCCGCTTGCCGCAGCTTGCCCTGCATCACCTGCTCGGCTTCGGCCAGTTGTGCCTTGGTGTTGATTCCGCGCACTTCGTCCTCATCGGTTTCGATCACGGCCGCACGCAAGCCTAGCTCACGCACGATACCGACCGCATCGGTCAGATAGTACTCGCCTTTGCTGTTGCCATTCCCGATCTTGTCGAGAATTTTCAGCGCGGTGTTACCCGCGAAAGCCATGACGCCAGCGTTGCAGAGAGTCACGGCGCGCTCGGTTTCGCTGGCATCGGCCTGCTCGCGGATCGCAACGAGATTGCCGCTCTCCATCAGCAACCGCCCGTAGCCCGTAGGGTCGGCTGCGCGAAATCCCAGAACCGCCAGCGCCGCGCCGTCCTTCAACGCCGTTCGCAGCCGCGCGAATGTCGCACCGTCAATCAGCGGCGTATCGCCGAACGCCACCAGAATATCGTCAGCGCCAGCCGCGATAGCTTCGCGCGCCGCCAGCACCGCATGCGCGGTTCCGAGGCGCTCGCGCTGCACATAGGTCTTGGCTTCGGGACGGACGCGCCTGATCTCATCGATGACTGCCTGATGATCCGGCCCGACCACCACAGCCGTCGTGTCCCCCATGCCGCCAGGCGCTGCCGCAAGGACATGCGCAATCAGCGGTCGGCCGGCGACCGGATGCAGCACTTTGGGCAGGCTCGATCGCATCCGCGTGCCTTCGCCGGCCGCGAGCACGATCGTGAGAGTTGTTCTGCCGCTCATGCATCATCCTGTGCAGCGCGAAAGGCGCGCCAGCGTCGTCTTACCCGAGAGCGCAGAGGGACAAAAGCGTTTTGGGTGCTTCCCCCCGCGCACGAACCCCAGCTTCTGTTAATCTTTACGGAATGATTCGCCGGGCCACGGGAGGGCCGCGCCTGAGCTATGACCAAGAACCGCAACCAGTTCCGCGATGACCTGACGGACGACGATGGCACCGGCTGGATCAACCGCTTTCTCGCGGAGGAGGATGAATTCGACGGTCGCGCGATGTGGCGTCTGGCGTCCTGGGGCGTCGGCTCGGTTGCGGCCCTGGTGGTCGCAATTCTCGCGACACGGTCGCCCGCCGCGATCAACCGCGATCAAATGGCATCCGCCGAGCTCGCACGGCAATCCCAGCAGGTGCAGTGGATCGCCAAGGAAAGCCAGAACAAGGCCCGTGAGCTTGCGGCTGCGGTCGACACGCTCAACGCCGACCGCGACCGCTTGTACACCCGTGTGACTGTGCTTGAGCAGGGGCTCGACTCAGTGACCGGCGCGCTGGCGCGGTCACCTGCACCGGCATCACCTTCCCCCTCGGCATCGAAAGAACCTTCCACAGAGCCATCGCAAACCGCGCTGATGTCGCCGGCGGATGCCGATCCCATCGGACCGTTCAAGCCTGCGGAGACAAAGGCCGAGCCCGCCGCGCCGCTTCCGAAGATCGCTCCAGTCGCGACAGTTGCACCTTCCGCTCCCGCGAAGCGTGATGAGCAGAAGGCTGAAACGCCAGCGACGACTCCAACCCCAGCGCCCGAAGTCACAGCAACTCTCGCAACACCCGATGCGGCGGCTGGAGACACCCCGTCATCCAGTCTCGTGCGTCGAACCGAATTCGGGGTCGACCTCGGAGGCGCCAACTCGGTCGAGGGACTACGCGCCGTCTGGCGCGGCGCGCTGAAGGCAGGCGCGCAGCAGCTCGCGTCATTGCAGCCGATCATCGTGGTGAAGGAACGCAACGACGGTCTGGGTATGCAGTTGCGGCTGGTCGCCGGGCCGCTTTCCGATGCGGCGGAAGCGGCGAAAGTCTGCGCCGGTCTTTTGACCGAGAGGAATCGCCCCTGCGAGACGTCGGTGTATGAAGGCCAACGCCTGAGCCTGACGAGTGCAAGCGAAAAGACGCAAGAAGCCCCTGTTCACCGCCCGAAACGGCGCAGCCGGGTGCGCGCGGAAGTGGTCGAGGAGAAGCCTCGTTCGTCGTCATTCAGTTCATTTTTTGGCATGAAATAACCGCTCAACTTTGCGCCGCCCGGGTTGTGTCGTCATCCGATCCGAACCATATTCGGCGCATGAAAAAAGAGCCGTTCAGACTGACCCCGTATCAGGTGCAATGGATTCTGGTCGTGGGTTTTCTCACCGTCGGATACGCCCTGTACCTGCGTTACATGGCCATTGAATTTTCACAGGTACGGCTCGAATGCGAGGCCGGCCTGCAAACCATGCTGTGCAAGACGCGCACGCTGATGATGTATTTGTTCAAGCACTATGTGTTCGGCATCGCGGCGCTGGTCATCGCGACCCTGCACGTGATCCGGCCGTCGATCGTGACGCTCACCGCAGGGCTGATCGCCGCATCGTTCGGGATCGTGCTCTATAATATTGGACTGTCAGGCGTCGCGATTGCGCTGCTTATTCTGGGGTTCGCACGACCCGCGCCCGCGACAGCGTAAGCGCAAGCAGCAGATACAATCCGCAAGTCCAGAGCGACTGCCAGTTGGCAGGTCCCTCGTTGAAACCGATATAGAGCGCGGAGAGCGCAAGCGTGGCGGCAAAGACGGTCTCGGTGATCGGACGCCTGCCGGAGGTCGGCCGGTTGAGCGCGGTCAGCAGCAGGAATGGCACGACGGCCATGGTCAGCGCAGCGAACTGGAAATCGCGGTAGCGCGGATCGAACACGAAGCCCAGCGCCGTCTGGGTTGCGAGCGCCGTCGTCACCAGCAGCACGACCCCGAGAATGGTCTGCATCCGAGAGCCGGTGCGATAATCGCGCGGACCGATAAGCTCCAGAAATGTCGGAAGACCGCGGCCGTACATCACAGTATTGGCCACGATCAAAGGCGACAGCACGGCGGCGGCGAATAGCAAAATGCCGACAGTCCAGCCACCGATCCCAAGGCTTTCGACCAGCAACTTTTCGAGTGCGACGCCAAACAGTGCGCCACCCGCGGTTGCGCAGATCGCAACAGTGACCCAGGAGCTCAACCGCGGCGACCATGGCCTGCGGCGCAGAGTCAGCAACGCCACGCCAAAGACGAGCGCCGAGAAAATCATGCCCGCGGCGGCATAAACCTTCGCGCGGGGAAAGTTGGTGATGGGCTCACCCGCTGGATATTTCAGCTCACGCGCGCCGCCGGCATCGAACAGGCCCCAGTGGCCTCCCACGGTGCCTTCCCACATCCGCTTCCACGGCTGGTCGTAGGCTTCGATGAGGTTGACCCGGAACTTCTGCTGGCGGGCAAGTTCAAGAATTTCGGAAACGACCCGGGCCTGGTTGGCTCGCGACGGCAGTGCGCCTTCACGCATACGGCCCGCGCTCGGCCAACCGGTTTCCCCGATCAGGATCTCCTTGTTGGGAAACGCGACAGCCATCCGCTTGCGGATCGATTCGACGTGACCGGCCGCATACTTCGCGCGAATCGGGAAATCCTCCCAGTACGGCAGGATATGAATGGTGACGAAATCGACGGCATCGTAGACGTCGCGATTCTTGAGCCAGAATTCCCATACGTCGGCGTAGGTCACCTGCATGGCGCCGACCTTCGACTTCACGTAGCGGATGTTCGCCACTAGATCGGCCGCAGTCATTTCGCCGCGCAGCAACACCTCGTTACCGACGATGACTGCGCTGACGACAGACGAATGCTTTTTGGCGAGAGCGATGGCCGTTTCCATCTGCACCCGGTTGTCGACGCGGTTCGTTCCGATCCAGATTCCCAGCATCACCTTGAGACCGGCCTTCTGGGCAAGCTCGGGCACCATGTCGAGACCGTTGCCGACCGAATAGGTCCGGATGCAGCCGGTGACCTTGGCGAGCTGCGCGAAATCCTCCGCCATCTGTTCCGGCGCGATGATCAGTCCGGGTTCAAGGGGATTCTGTGCACCCCGGAAAGGCGCGTAGGAGACGCATTCCAACTTCGCGGCAGGGTCGATGGGGGCGCGCGCCAATACGATCGGCGTGGCCAACCACCACCACACCGCGGCAATAGCGCTCAGGGATATGACGAGAAGGGCCAGCGGCGTACGAAGGGAAATTGGTTCCGTCCTCCAAGAAGGCACGTCGATAACGGGTCGCCGCCGGTCTGCCAAGACCCCCTCCGCCCGCCGCCCCCTGTCTTCTCGTCGCATACCCCCACCGAAACCGTCCCAAGCTTCCGCATTGCTGGACAAAAACATAAATGTCCTTCATTGGAATCAGGCAGTTGCGGTAGAGGCAATCTTCCGCCGCAATGGGAAGGCATCTATGTGCCGCCGCGTTGCGAGGCACAATCAATCGGGGATTTCATGCGTCGGGTTCGTACCGGGTTTCGAGTTGCAATTTTTCAGCGCGTCGCCGTTCCGGCCCTGGCCCTGTTTGTGGGCATTGGCGCTGCCATCGCCCAGAGCGGTGATCTCCGCGCTCAGGACTCGGCTCCCAAGCAGGCAGCCCCTGCGGACGCCGCCAAGGACAGCCAGCGCAAGGCCGACGAGTTCGTGGAAGCCGCGCAGGCGATTAACGGGCCTGCCGGAAATCCGGAATGCGTCTGGCTCGGCCGACGAGTGGTCGGGCTGATGTGGCGCGACGATCTCGATACGGCATTCCGTCACCTCGATCTCTACGAGCGGTTCGGGTGCCCCGGCGGTCACATCCAGGGTGCGTTCCGCTGTCTGGTGCGCTTCGGCGCCACGATTGATCCGAAAGTCGCGGAAACCCTGAATGGCCGCGTCCATGCGTGCTGGATCAACCCTGCCGCCCAGCCGCAGGCGGCGGCTGCACCGCCTCCAGCGGCGCCTGCTGCCCCGGCAGGGACGTCGCCTGCCCCGGCCGCCGCCGCTCCGGCGGCACCCGCGAAATAGCTGGCTGCAAATACCGCGCGCGGAACGAATCGGCTTAATTTCCATCGGATTGCGGCAGCGCCCTCAAAAGGCCATGTCGCCATATGAGTTGTTAAGCTGCACGGCATAGATAAGCTGCCTCTGACGCTGCCGAACCGAGGGGACAGGTTCGCGATCCTCCACGTTCGGCCCCGTATGGTTTTCCTTGATGCGCGCCATCGTTGCTGTCCTGTTGTGCGTTACTGCGGCTCACGCCGCCCTCTGGGGGGTGTTGCGGGATGAGCAGAAAGCCCCCGACTTCAACGGAATGCTGCCGAGCGTGTCCTATGCTCCGTTCGAGGGAACCGGGCATCCCGACGTCGACAATATTCCCAGCGCCGAGAAAATTCGGGCGGACCTGAAAAAACTGGTTCCGCTCACCAAGGCCATCCGTCTGTATTCCTCGACGGGCGGCGTTGAACTCGTCCCGGCGATTGCCGCAGAATTCGGCCTCAAGGTCACGGTGGGCGCCTGGATCGACAAGAACGTCGAGCGAAACGAACGTGAAATCGCCGCCGCTCTCGATCTTGCCAAGCACAATCCCAATGTCATCGGGATCGTTGTCGGAAACGAAACCATCTACCGCGGCGAGCAAAAGGTCGAAGACCTCATCGAGCTGATCCAGCGCGTCAAGAAACAAACCACCATTCCTGTGACGACCGGCGAGATCTGGAACATCTGGCGCGACAATCCGCAACTGGCGTCATCCGTCGATTTCATCGCCGCGCACATCCTGCCGTACTGGGAAAATTTCACCGACAAGCAGGCCGTCGATCAGGCGATGTACATCTACCAGCTTCTGCGCGACGGCTTTCCGGGCAAGCGGGTGGTGATTGCCGAATTCGGCTGGCCGAGCGCCGGGTACAATCTAAAGAACGCGTTCCCCGGCCCGTTCGAGCAGGCTGCCGTGTTGCGTAATTTCGTGACCCGCGCTGAAGCTGTGGGAATGGATTACAATATCGTCGAAGCGATCGACCAGCCTTGGAAGTTTTTTGAAGGTGGCGTAGGCCCTTACTGGGGTATTCTTAATGCTTCCCGCGAACCGAAATTCGCGTGGAGCGGGCCTATCGTGGACCACGACTATTGGAAGGTCGCCGGCATCGCCCTGCTGGTCGGCGTTCTGCTGTCGCTCCCTATCTTTCGTCTCGCCAGCCCCACCGTCATGCAATCGATCGTCCTCGCCACTGCCGCGAGTGGTGTCGGCGCGTGGTTCGCAACCGTCTTCGCTTACTGGAACACGCATTACTTCGTCTTCGGATCCGCATTCGCGCTGACGTTGGGCCTGATCCTGCTCGTGCCGCTTGTTCTGATCGCGATGGCCCGGATCGAGGAAATCGCAACCATCGCATTTGGCCGCAAGCCGTCGCGCCTTATCAACGCCGCGGTCACGCCCGTCGCGAGCGGCTTCCATCCCAAGGTCTCGATCCACGTGCCCGCGTATTTCGAGCCGCCGGAGATGCTGAAGCAGACGCTCGATGCGGTGTCGCGGCTGGACTACCCGAATTTCGAATGCGTCGTGATCATCAACAATACGCCGGACCCGACCTTCTGGCAGCCAATCCAGGATCATTGCCGCGCACTGGGCGAGCGCTTCATTTTCATCAACGCCGAGAAGGTCGAAGGCTTCAAGGCCGGCGCTCTCAAGATCGCCATGGCGCGGACCGCCGCCGACGCGGAAATCATCGGCATCATCGATGCCGATTACGTGGTCACGCCAGACTGGCTGAAGGACCTTGTTCCCGTCTTCGCCGACCCTCATGTGGGTCTCGTGCAGGCGCCGCAGGACCATCGTGACGGCGATCGCTCGCTGATGCACTACGCCATGAACGGCGAGTACGCCGGATTCTTCGACATTGGCATGGTGCAGCGGAACGAGGTCAATGCCATCATCGTCCACGGCACGATGTGTCTCATTCGCCGCGCGGCGATGGACATGGCGGGCGGCTGGGCCGGCGACACGATCTGCGAAGACACCGATCTCGGCCTCGCCGTGATCGAGCACGGCTGGCAGACACACTACACAAACAAGCGCTATGGCTACGGCCTGCTGCCGGACACCTACGAAGCCTTCAAGAAGCAGCGCCATCGCTGGGCTTATGGCGGCTTCCAGATCGTCAAGAAGCACTGGCGCCGGTTCCTGCCCAACGCCAGCCGGCTTTCACCGGATCAGAAGCGCGAGTTCGCGCTCGGCTGGCTGAACTGGCTAGGCGCGGAAAGCCTCGGCGTAGTTGTTGCGATTCTGAATCTGATCTGGGTGCCGATCGTCTCGTTCGCCGACATCGCGATTCCGGACAAGATTCTCACCCTGCCGATCATCGCGGCGTTCGTGGTGTCGCTCGCGCATTTCCTCACGCTTTATCGGCTTCGTGTGCCGGTGAAGGTCGGCCAGATGCTAGGCGCGATGGTCGCCGCCATGTCGGTGCAGTGGACCGTGTCGCGGGCCGTCGCCAACGGCCTGATCACCGATCATCTTCCGTTCGCGCGCACATCCAAGGGCGGTCTCTCGCTCATGTCGGTGGAATTCCAGGCGTTCTGGGAAGCCGTGATCGGTACCCTCCTCATCATCGGCGCAATCGTGCTGGTCGCGTTCAATGCGAAGGAAGTCCGGGAGATCAATATCTTCGCGGGCGTGCTGGTGTTGCAGAGTCTGCCCTTCCTGTCCGCCGTGGCCATCGCAATCCTCGAGAACTCACGGATCAATGCGTTCACCTTCTGGAGTTCGTCCACGGTGCGCGCGGCCGAACTGATCGGGCTTCGCCGCGAAACGACACCGACGAACATGACGGTTCAACAACCGGTCACGTCGGATGTCCGTTCGGATATCAACTGATTGTTTTCCGGATTTCCGGGAACATCCACGATCGACGATGTGGCTAGTCGAACGAGATTTTTGCAATCATCGCCTCAAGCCGCGTTCGCTCTTCCGGCTTGCAGACATCCGCTCGCATACGCGCCTGTCCAGTTGCTGAAAACCGTCCGAACGTCTGCTGACGAGCGGTGGCGATCCTGGCGCGGACATCCCTCTGCTGGGCGGGGCTTAACCGCAACGATTTCGCGCCGTCCTGAATCAGCCGGTCGATCCTGGCCGCGAAATTCCATTCGCACAGGTCCCCCAGCGCCAATACCTCGCCTATGGCTGACGAGGCTATTTCGATAGCAGCGTCGGTATCGTCATCGGCGCGAGCCGTTTGAAGGCCGATCACGCTAGCCATCAGCAAGGCGATGAGCGCAAGGCGCATGAATGCTGTCCGCCGATGGCTTGGATTGTGGTGATCGGGATGGGATTCGAACCCATGACCCCATGATTAAAAGTCACGTGCTCTACCGACTGAGCTACCCGATCACATGCCGGGCTGTGTAAGTGGCGGGTGGATGTGGGTCAAGTGCAGCCCCGAGCCTTTGCTTGGGTTGTGGAATTCCCTTGGGGACGGTGGGAAACGCTGTCCGAACCTGCGCCGGAACCCTGCCCGTTTGCAACCGAGGCGACACGAGCCGCCAGCTATCCGCAGGCGCTCATTGACGCTGGAACAAATAGAGAACATGATGCACGCATCACGGGATAATCCAGATGCCTGATATCTCCTACTATGTTGCTCTTGCCTTTTGCGCCGACGACGAAGGGTCTGTCGTGGCCGGTGCTGCGGAAGAATTTCAGAGCGCCTCCACCGCGATTCGACGTGCGGATACGCTTTCACGAGCGCCCGGGATCGTCGGTGCTGTGGCTTTCACACGCTCGGGCGATCCGATGACGGGCGACTTCAAGGATGCGACGCTTTTGAAAGCCTTCGGCAGTGTGCCTGCCGACCTGTCCGCTCTCTGATCTTCTGGCTCCGCGGTTTCGCATCCTCTGACTGGGCCGTTGGCCGCGTATCAGCGCCTGCGGTCTTCCAGCTCCTTGAGTTCTTCTTCGCTAAGATCGTTTCGAGGAATGGCGAAGTCGCCGCTATCGGGATCGACCCTGAACGGCGCGTCCTTGGTCGGGTCAGCGGCAGGCTTTTTCCGCTTACCGCCATCCGCAGCCTTGTCTTTCTTCCTGGGTCCCGTCATCGGGTTGGTTTCCTTGCCCGCGATGCCGGAATGGCCGACATCATTCCCTTGAATATGGCTGACGTTAAGCGCATCTGCTACGTCTAGTTCGCCAGTTTTCGGGGAATGCGCCATGACGGATTTGCCAGCGTCTTCACAGGATGCCGCCCGTGATTTTGACGTGCCTGTTCCGTACATGCAGCGGACGCGCGACTATTACCTCGCCATCGGATACGACACGCCCTATCGCTGGGCGCATCACATCGCCGCTCCTTTTCAACCCCTGACAAAACCGCTCGCGTCATCGCGTGTGGCGATCATCACCACTGCCGCGCGCTTCGACCCATCGAAGGGCGATCAGGGACCGGGCGCCTTGTATAACGGCAGCGCGAAATTCTATCAGGTCTATGCTGGTGATACATCGCAGGAGCATGACCTTCGCATATCCCACATCGCCTACGACCGTGTGCATACGTCCGCGACCGATATGAACACATGGTTTCCGTTGGCCCAATTGCGTCGCCTTGCCGCCCAGGGCCGTATCGGATCGGTCGCGCCACATTTCTTCGGCGCGCCGACCAACCGCAGCCACCGCGCGACGATCGACATCGATGCGCCCGATATTCTCGCACGCTGCAAGGCCGACGACGTCGATGTTGCTGTCCTGGTGCCGAATTGCCCGGTTTGTCATCAGACCATCGCGCTGACGGCGCGGCATCTCGAAGCCAATGGCATTGCGACGGTGGTGATGGGTTGCGCCAAGGACATCGTCGAGCACGCGGCCGTGCCGCGATTTCTGTTCAGCGATTTTCCATTGGGCAATTCCGCCGGAAAACCGCAAGACGTCTCGTCGCAGGCTCTAACACTTGAACTGGCATTGAAGGTGCTGGAAAACGCGCCAGGTCCACAAACCACGGTTCAGTCGCCGCTGCGCTGGAGCGCGGACGCTTCATGGAAACTCGATTACAACAACATCGAACGCATGTCGCCCGAGGATCTGGCGCGCCGCCGGCGTGACTTCGATGCCCAGAAGGAAGCCGCGCGCGTCAATCGCGTGGCTTAAATCCTCAATCGTCTTTTCCAGCCGCCTTGCGAAGCGCGGCATTGATCCGGTCCTGCCATCCCGGGCCATCCTCCTGGAAATGCTCCAGCACATCCTGATCGATCCGCAACGAGACGAGTTCTTTCACACCTGGAATCGCCGCCTGCTTCGGAATTGCCTCCGGCGCTTTGGTCGTAACGGTTTTGAATGCGGCCTCGGCTTCCGATTTGGCGTCGCTCAGTGTGCGCGGTCGTCTTGGAGGTGATGCCATATCAAATTCCTTCGAACAGCGCCGTCGAGAGATAGCGCTCGGAGAATGACGGCACGATCGCAAGAATGGTCTTGCCCGCATTCTCCGGCCGCTTGCCGAGTTCGAGCGCGGCGGCGATGGCTGCTCCCGATGAGATGCCGCCGGGAATGCCCTCGTTGCGCGCAAGTGCGCGGGACATCGCGATGGCAGTTGCGCTGTCGACCTTGACGATCTCATCAATCACGCTGCGATCAAGAACGTCCGGCACGAAACCCGCGCCGATGCCCTGAATCTTGTGCGGCGAATGCTGGCCGCCCGATAGGACCGGGCTCTCCACCGGCTCGACGGCAACAATGCGCAACGATGGCTTTCGCGGCTTCAGGATTTGGCCCACGCCGGTGATCGTGCCGCCGGTGCCGACGCCGGCCACGAACACGTCGATGTTACCGTTGGTGTCGTTCCAGATTTCCTCGGCCGTCGTGCGTCGATGAACTTCAGGATTGGCGAGGTTCTTGAACTGTTGCGGCATCACGGAATTCGGTGTGTTGCGGATCAGTTCTTCCGCCGTGGCAATCGCGCCCTTCATGCCCTGAGCGGCTGGCGTCAGGACGATTTCGGCGCCGAGGAACGCCAGCATCTTGCGACGCTCGATCGACATCGATTCGGGCATCACCAGTTTCAGCCGATAGCCGCGCGACGCCGCGACAAAAGCCAGCGCGATGCCGGTATTGCCGGACGTCGGCTCGATCAACACGGTATCGGCATTGATGATGCCGGCTTTCTCCATGGCAATGACCATTGCCGCGCCGATACGGTCCTTCACGCTGGCCGCCGGATTGAAATACTCAAGTTTAGCGAGAATTGTCGCCTTTACTCCGTTTTGCTCCGGCAGACGGCGCAGCTTGACAGTAGGCGTGTCGCCGAATGCATCGACGATGCTGTCGTAGATTTGTCCGCGCCCGGGGCGGTGGGTTTGTGAAGCGCCAGGATTTGCTTTGGTGTCCATGCCGGGTTCTCCAGATCAATCAGTGCATTGTGAGAGAAAGTTGCGCAGAGCGAAAGACTTCCACCATTAAGAGTGCGGCGGCGACGCGCGCAAGAGGCAATCACATCCGCGTATGCGCTGCATCGCAAAATGGTATTTCGCAAAAGGAACGCATTTGTGTTGCGACATCTTCAAACTCCCGAGCCTATACTCGACACAGGCTTAAACTCGTAAGGGAGGTCACGATGCCAGCGCTTGCTGAGATCCTGTCGACCAAACCGTCACGACTGCCTTCGCGCACGGCAGACCGGCCCATCTGCTCGGTTTGCGCGGACTCGATGATAGCCGCGGAAGCATCCGCGTTTCTCTCCGACGAGGTGATCAGCTATCTGTGGACCTGCGACAACTGCGGGTATGGCTTCGTCACGAAGCACTCCACAAGGATCGTCTGCAGCTAAACCTGAAGGCTCAACGCAGCGGAATATCTCCCGCCGCCCATTCCGCGCGCGTCAATGCACGAAAATCGTCGAAGGACCCCGCCGCGATTGCAGCGCGCGCGCCCTGCATCAGGCTCTGATAGTACGCGATATTGATCTCCGACAGCAGCATCGCGCCGAGCGCTTCGTCGGACCTGATCAGATGATGCAAATAGGCGCGAGAATAGCTATTCGTCGATCGCCAGTTGCTCTCCTCGTCCAGCGGGCGCGGATCGTCGGCGTGACGGGCATTGCGCAAATTCACTACACCGCCTCGCGTGAAGGCATGGCCGTGGCGGCCGTTGCGTGTCGGCAGCACACAATCGAACATGTCGATCCCGCGCGAGATCGCCTCCAGCATGTCGTCCGGCGTGCCTACGCCCATCAGGTAACGCGGGCGCTCCTGCGGCAGCAACGGCGCGACCTCTTCGATCATCGCGAGCATAACAGCCTGCGGCTCGCCCACGGCAAGACCTCCGACGGCATAGCCGTGGAAACCGATATCGATCAGGGCACTGGTGCTTTCCCGGCGCAGTTCGGGGATATCGCCGCCCTGCGCGATGCCGAACAGCATGTATCCCGCAGGTGCGGTTTCGAAAGCGCGCTTGCTGCGTTCGGCCCACCGTATCGATAACTGCATGGCGCGCTCGATATCCGCGCGCTCCGCCGGCAGCCGCACACATTCATCAAGCTGCATGGCGATGTCCGAACCCAGCAGGCGCTGCACCTCGATGGCGCGTTCGGGAGACAACTCCACTTTGCTGCCGTCGATATGCGAACTGAAGGTCACAGCGTGCTCGGTCACCTTGCGCAGCTTCGCAAGCGACATGACCTGAAAGCCGCCGGAATCGGTCAACATCGGACCGTTCCATGTGGTGAATTTCTGCAATCCGCCGAGTTTGGCGATCCGCTCCGCGCCCGGCCGCAGCATGAGGTGATAGGTGTTGCCGAGCACGATGTCCGCACCCGTGTCGCGGATATCGCGCCAGTGGATGCCTTTCATCGCGCCTGCCGTGCCGACAGGCATGAAGGCAGGTGTGCGCACCACGCCATGCGGCGTCGTGAGTTCGCCGGTCCGCGCCTCGCCGTCACGGCCGAGCAGCTTGAAGTGATTGGGAAGGCTCATTGGACCAACTCAGGCCGGCTTGCGAAACAACAGAGACGCATCGCCGTACGAATAAAACCGATAGCCGGTTGCGATGGCGTGAGCGTAGGCCCGCTGCATGGTCTCCAGTCCGCTGAAGGCCGAGACCAGCATGAACAGCGTCGAGCGCGGCAGATGGAAATTCGTCATGAGGATATCGACGGCTTTGAACCTGTAACCGGGGGTAATGAAAATAGCGGTTTCGCCCCCGAACGGCTGGATCGTGCCGTTGTCGGCAGCCGCACTTTCCAGCAGGCGCAAGGACGTCGTCCCGACAGCGACCACCCGGCCCCCTTTGACCCGTGCGGCGTTCAAAGCCTCGGCCGTTTCGGAGGAGACGGTGCCCCACTCCGCGTGCATCTTGTGAGCGGACGTATCGTCGGTCTTGACCGGAAGGAACGTGCCCGCGCCCACATGAAGCGTGACACGGTGCAAACCGATGCCACGTTCTTCTAGAGCGGCTTCGAGTGCCGGCGTGAAATGCAGTCCCGCGGTTGGCGCTGCGACCGCGCCTTCGCTGACAGCGAACATGGTCTGATAGTCGGCAGCGTCGCGTTCGTCCGGTGTCCGCCGCGAGGCGATATAGGGCGGCAGTGGCGGTGCGCCGACATCGGCGATGGCCTGATCCAGAATCGGGCCGTGGAACGAAAACGCCAGCGTGACTTCGCCGTTCTCGCCCTTGTGTTCGACCTGCGCGTCCAGATTTCCAAGCAGGCAGACGCGACCCTCGTTGCCGAAGCGCACGCCATCGCCTTCGGAGAGTTTCTTCGCCGGCTTCACCAGCGCCTGCCAGCGCGATCCGTCGATGCGCTTGATCAGCGTGGCCTCGATCTTCGGCTCCGTCTCGCGGCCAATCCGGCGGCCGGTCAACTGCGCGGGAATGACCTTGGTATCGTTGACCACAAGCTGATCACCCGCCTTGAGGTACTGCGGCAGATCGCGAACCGCGGCATCCGCGAGCGGCTGCTCCGGATGCACGACCAGCATACGTGCGGCATCGCGCGGGCTGACAGGCCGCAGCGCGATATTGTCTTCAGGCAGGTCGAAATCAAACAGATCAGTACGCATGATGCTCAAATGTCGATGGCCGGGACATGCCCGGCCATCCGTTCTCGAAGAGAGATTACAGCGCCGATCAGGCCGCGTCAGCAGCCATATGCGCCTTGACGATCTTGTCAGGATTCTGCACCGGCTCGCCGCGCTTGATCTTGTCGACGTTCTCCATGCCAGAGGTCACCTTGCCCCAGACCGTATACTGGCCGTTGAGGAACGCAGCGTCGTCAAAGCAAATGAAGAACTGGCTGTCGCCGGAATCCGGATTGGCAGCGCGCGCCATCGACGTCGTGCCGCGCACATGCGGCTCCTTGTTGAACTCGGCTTTCAGTTTCTTGCCCGAGCCGCCGGTGCCGGTGCCCTGCGGGCAGCCGGTCTGCGCCATGAAGCCTTCAATGACGCGATGAAACACGATGCCGTCATAAAATCCCTCGCGCACAAGTTCCTTGATGCGCGCAACATGGCCAGGCGCCAGGTCGGGTCGCATCTCGATGGTCACCGGGCCCTGCGTGGTTTCCAGAATCAGGGTGTTTTCATTGTCTGCCATGATATTTCCTTTGCGGATTGGGAAAGCCGCTTTGCCCCACACGGGCCGCGGATTGCCTGAGATTGAATTATTTGATGTCGGAGGCGACCTGCACCTTGACCATCTTGTCGGGATCCTGAACCGGCTCGCCGCGCTTGATCTTGTCCACGACGTCCATGCCGGACACGACTTCGCCGATCACGGTGTACTTGTTGTTCAGGAAGCTGCCGTCAGCGAACATGATGAAAAACTGCGAGTTGGCCGAGTTCGGCTCGCTCGAACGCGCCATGCCGACAACACCTCGCTTGAACGGAACGCTGGAGAATTCCGCCGGGAGGTTCGGATATTTCGATCCGCCGGTGCCGTTGAAGCGTTGGCCATCGCCGGTCTGGGCCATGAAGCCGTCGATCACGCGGTGGAACGGGACGTTGTTATAATAACCGTCGCGCGCCAGCTGCTTGAGACGTTCGGCGTGTTGCGGAGCAAGATCGGTGCGCAGCTTGACGATCACGCGACCCTTTGTGGTGTCGATGACAATGGCATTGGCCTTGTCGAGACCGGGCGGAAGCGCCTGAGAAAACGCTGGTGTTGCAAGGACGAATGCCGTGAGAACGGCGAGGATGCGGATCATGACGACTCCGGATTGCTGGGACGCTGATTAGCCGGCAAATCTTGTCTTCAGGCGAGCGGCGACCGCCTTTGGCACGAAGTGCGAAACGTCGCCGCCCATCCCTGCGATCTGACGCACCAGTGTGGCGGTGATCGGGCGGACGGTGGCGGACGCGGGAAGGAAAACGGTGTGGACCTCCGGCATAAGCGTCTGGTTCATGCCAGCAATCTGCATTTCGTAGTCGAGATCAGTGCCGTCGCGCAGACCGCGGATCAGGATCGTGGCCCCCGCCCGCTGCGCGGCCGTCACGGTCAAATCGTCGAAGGTCACGCAGTCGATCTCGCACCCGGCTTTGGCTGCGATGGGCGCGAAGACCTCGCGGACCATTTGCAGCCGCTCCTCGGCGGGGAACAGAGGGGCCTTTCCAGGGTGGATGCCGATCGCCACGATCAGCCGGTCGACCAGGCTGCACGCCTGTCGCACCACATCCAGATGGCCATTGGTAACGGGGTCGAATGACCCAGGGTAAAGCGCAATACGGGACATGCCCTCCTCCTAACCCGGCCCGGCGACCGCCGCAAGCAGCGACGGTTCCGGTGGATGCGGCGGTTTCCCGCGTTAAAAATTTTAGGATCCCGTGAACCTTTACCTGCGGCCGCGCGTCATCCCCGCAAGCGGTCGTCAAGGCCAGCATCGCAGGGGACGCGGACCATGTTAAAGGCACTCTCGGCAGTGACAATCGCGGCATTCATTGCAGCCGCCGTGACGATTTTCCCGAGTTTTGCACCTTCCGTTGAGGCAAGCGCACCGTATGCGCTTGCGAAGGCTGACCGATTGCCGATCGCTTTCGTCGGCAGCACCTGCGCCGGACAGAACTGGCCCAACATCGAGGCGTCCTGCTTGCGCCGCACAAACTCAAAAGCCGTGATCCAGCCCGTACGGCGGGTGACAACAGACCGCGGCTAGCGGTTCAACGACTCCCCGGCACAATCGGCTGGCGCTCGCAGTCCGTTTGAATAATTCAGCGCACGGCATGGCAATTTTCCGCTCCCGGTAGCAGACTGTAGCAGGCGTCCGTTTTGGATGCTTGCGAAGCGACGGGGGTAGCAAGTGACTGCCGTGCATGGCGCAGCCTCAGTCCGAAGCCCCGGACTTCCCATTACCGCAACGGTCGGAGCCCTTGGTGTCGTCTATGGCGATATCGGGACCAGCCCGCTTTATGCCTTGAAGGAGGCCGCCAAGGCAGCAAGCCATGGCGGCGCCCTCACCAACGAAGCCATTCTCGGCGTGGTTTCGCTGATCCTCTGGGCACTGATTCTCATTATTTCGTTCAAATACGCCATGCTGATCATGCGGGCGGACAATCGCGGCGAAGGCGGGATCGTAGCACTTCTGGCGCTTCTTCACGCTCGCGATGCTCAACCTGGAACGTGGCGCGCGAAATTGCTTATCGTCGGACTAATCGGCGCTGCGCTGTTGTATGGCGACGGCGCCATCACGCCTGCGATCTCGGTCCTCAGTGCCGTTGAAGGATTGAAGGTCGATGCACCTTCGCTGGCGCCTGCCGTCGTTCCCATCACTGTGGTCATCCTGATCGGTCTTTTCCTGATGCAGCGTAAGGGCACCGGCTTCATCGGCGGAATATTCGGGCCTTTTATGCTGGTCTGGTTCATCGTTCTTGCGCTGTTGGGAATACATGGCATCGCGAAAAATCCCGATGTTCTCGTGGCCCTCAGCCCGACCTACGCAGTGACGTTTCTCACCAGCCAGAATTTCCACATCTCGTTTGCGATCCTGGGCGCAGCGTTCCTCGCAGTAACTGGCGGCGAGGCCATGTATGCGGATATGGGGCATTTCGGCCGCACACCGATCCAACTCGCATGGTTTACGATTGCGCTGCCAGCCCTTGTGCTGAACTACTTCGGGCAAGCGGGGTTGCTCCTGACCGATCGCGGGGCTCTTGAAAACCCGTTCTTCCAACTGGCCCCCGATTGGGTACACTACCCGCTCGTTGCTTTTGCGACCGTCGCTGCGGTGATTGCATCGCAGGCTATCATCACAGGTGTCTTCTCCCTCACGCAGCAGGCCATCCAGTTGGGATTCCTGCCTCGGATGCATATCCAGCACACGGCGAGTGACGAAAAGGGCCAGATCTATGTCCCATTGATCAATTGGCTGCTGGCCGCCGCAACGCTGGGAGCCGTTATCGGCTTCGGCACATCAGATGCACTCGCCGGGGCCTACGGCATCGCCGTGTCGCTGCTGATGGCCATTACAACGCTGCTGGCAGCGCTGGTCGCCATTCAGTGGGGGTATTCGCCGATCATTGTCATCGCCGTCAATGGCTTCTTCTTTGTGATCGATTGCATTTTCTTCGCGGCAAACTCGGCCAAGCTGTTTGAAGGCGGCTGGTTTCCGTTGCTGATCGCAGCCGTCATCGCATTCCTGATGCTGACATGGCGTAGCGGCGTGAAGCTCGTCGAAGCCGCGCGAGGCGCGCTACGCCAGCCGGAAGAAGACCTGATCGAAACCGCGATCAGCAAATGCCATACGCGGCTTCCGGGCACGGCCGTGTTTCTCGCCTCCGCGGCGAATGGAGTGCCGCTCGCGCTGACGCAGTTCGTCAAACACAACCACGTCTTGCATCAACGTGTCGTTCTCGTGACTGTCCTGATTGCGGAGGCCCCGCGCATCCCTAACGAAGACAGGGCCGAGGTAATTGAGGTCATCGAGGGCATCACGCGGGTAATCCTCCACTTCGGTTTTATGCAGTACCCGGTCATCCTGGATGGACTGCAGCTTGCCTGCGAACAGGGCAAACTTCCGGGCATCGATCTCAGTGACATCACCTATTACATCGGCCGCGAGACGATCATTCCGAGTGAGAAAATCGCGGGCATGTGGGTGTGGCGTGAAACCGTGTTCGCATTTCTTCAGCGGAATGCGGAACGCACGGCGGCGTTCTTCGGCGTGCCCACTAAACAGGTCGTCGAATTCGGAACTGAAATCGAAATCTAGGTCACGATCCCGGCCCGATAGGCCGGGACAAGGTTCTAGCCGCCGTTGCCGTTTTCCGCTTCATCGTCGGTGATGTGCTCGACGGAGACGACATGTTCCTCCTCGGCCGTATCGAACACGATCACGCCTTGGGTCGACCGGCCCGCAACGCGGATGTCCTCGACCGGGCAGCGAATAAGCTGCCCTGCGTCTGTCACCAGCATGATCTGGTCGCTGTCCTCGACCGGGAATGACGCCACCAGCTTGCCGTTGCGGTTGTTGACGGACATCGCGACGATGCCCTTTCCGCCGCGGCCGGTGGTGCGGTACTCGAACGACGAGCTGCGCTTGCCGTAGCCGTTCTCGCTGATCGTGAGCACGAACTGCTCGGAAGCCGACATCTCGACATAGCGCTGCTCACCCAGTTCGATCGCGCCCGTCGCCTCTTCCTGATCGGTGCCCGCCTCTTCCTCGACGCCACCACGCCGCACGGCGTTGGCACGGCGCAGATAAGCCGCGCGCTCGTCTGCATTGACATCCATATGTCGCAGGATCGTCAGCGAGATCAGCTTGTCGCCCTCGCCAAGCGCGATGCCGCGCACGCCCATCGAGGTGCGGCCCTGGAACACGCGCACATCGGTGACCGGGAACCGAATGCACTGCCCGCCCGCGGCAGTCAGCAGCACGTCATCATTCTCCGTGGCGATCTGCACATCGACGATGGCTTCACCTTCGTCGAGCTTCATGGCGATAATGCCCGAACGGCGTACATCGACGAAATCGGACAGCTTGTTACGCCGGACGTTGCCGCCGGTGGTGGCGAACATCACGTCAAGATTGGCCCACGACGACTCGTCCTCGGGCAGCGGCATAATGGTGGTGATGCGCTCGCCCTGCTCAAGCGGCAGGATATTGATGAGCGCCTTGCCGCGCGAATTCGGCGCAGCCATCGGCAGACGCCAGACCTTTTCCTTGTAGACCTGACCGCGTGACGAGAAGAAGAGCACCGGCGTATGGGTCGAAGCCACGAACAGGCGGCTGACGAAATCCTCGTCACGCGTCTGCATTCCCGACCGGCCCTTGCCGCCACGCTTCTGCGCACGATAAGTTGACAGCGGCACGCGCTTGACGTAGCCCGCGTGAGAGACGGTCACGACCATGTCCTCACGCTGGATCAGATCTTCGTCCTCGACCTCGCCTTCCTGATCGATAATGACGGTGCGGCGAGGTGTGGCGAATTCGGCCTTCACGGCGCCGAGTTCGTCCTTGATGATCGACTGAATCCGCGCACGCGAGCGCAGGATGTCGAGGTAATCCGCGATTTCCAGCGCGAGCTTGTCGAGTTCTTCGGAAATTTCCTCGCGGCCGAGCGCCGTCAGGCGCTGCAATCGCAGATCGAGGATCGCCTTGGCCTGCTCCAGCGAAAGCCTTGCGGTCCCGTCCTCGGCTAGGCGGTGGCGTGGATCGTCGATCAACGTGATCATCGTCGCTACGTCCTTGGCCGGCCACTCACGCGACATCAGGGTCTCGCGCGCGGTGTTCGGATCGGGAGATGTGCGAATGACGCGAATGACTTCGTCAATGTTCGCCACGGCGATGGCAAGGCCCACCAAAATATGAGCGCGATCGCGCGCCTTGTTGAGCAGGAATTTGGTACGCCGCGAAACCACGCTTTCACGGAACGCAATGAAGACCGTCAGCAGGTCTTTCAGGTTCATCACCAGCGGACGACCACCATCGAGCGCAACCATGTTGCAGCCGAAATTGGTTTGCAGCGGCGTGAATTTGTAAAGCTGATTCAGCACGACCTCAGGGACGGCATCACGCTTCAACTCGACGACCACGCGATACCCGTCGCGATCGGATTCGTCGCGCAGATCCGAAATGCCTTCGATCTTCTTCTCACGCACCAGTTCGGCGATGCGCTCGACCATGCTCGCCTTGTTCACCTGATAGGGAATTTCGGAGACGACGATCGCTTCGCGATCCTTGCGGATGGTCTCGATATTCACCTTGCCGCGCATCACGACAGAACCGCGGCCGAGATGGTACGCCGCGCGAATGCCCTGGCGGCCCAATATGATGCCGCCGGTCGGGAAATCTGGTCCGGGAACGATGTTGATAAGGTCGTCGATGCCGAGCGCCGGATCGTTGATCAGCGCAACACAGGCGTCGATCACCTCGCCGAGATTGTGCGGCGGGATGTTGGTCGCCATGCCGACCGCAATGCCGCCCGCTCCGTTGACCAGCAGGTTCGGAAATTTCGCCGGCAGAACCTTCGGCTCGCGTTCCGAACTGTCGTAGTTCGGCTGGTAATCGACAGTGTCCTTGTCGATGTCATCGAGCAGCGAATGCGCGACCTTCTCAAGGCGCGACTCGGTGTAACGCATCGCGGCGGCCATATCGCCGTCGACCGAACCGAAATTGCCTTGCCCGTCGATGAGCGGCACACGCATGGAAAAGTCCTGCGCCATGCGCACCATCGCGTCGTAGACCGACTGATCGCCGTGCGGGTGATATTTACCGATCACGTCGCCGACGGTGCGGGCCGACTTGCGATACGGCTTGTTCCACTCGAAGCCGTTCTCATACATCGCGTAGAGAATGCGCCGATGCACCGGCTTCAAACCATCGCGCGCATCCGGCAGCGCACGCGCCACGATCACGCTCATCGCGTAATCGAGGTAGGAGCGCTTCATCTCATCCGTGATCGAAACGGGACGGATATCGGTCGTCTCGGGGGGGCCGGACGGCGGATCTTCTTGGTCGGCCAACGTGCGAATCCTAGGTGCTAAATACTATTGTTATATAGGCGAAATCACTCGCCAAAGCCAACCGCTTTCGGACTCGAAAACAGAGCAAAAAATATTGTATTCTCAATAGCTTATTGTCCGCTCAAGAATCGATTTCGATTGCGTGTTTTCAGGGCGGAAAAGTAGGCCTCCGCGCAAGCGCTATGGGCCAAATGCGACCGCGTGCATGATGCGGCCGGGCACGAACGTGAACAATCCCGCGATCACCAGTCCGCCCGTGAAAATCGAAATCATCGTGATGCGATGCCCCCTCACGCGATGCCTGTGCGCGTACCAGACACCGAGCGGAAGCATGATCAGGCTGAAGATTGACAGCAGATGGATGGGGCTCCATGGCCCGCCCAGTTTAATCTGACGGCCATGTATCCAGAACGAGCTGACTGCAACAGTCACCATCAGCCCAACCCAGATCCAGCCCAATGTCCGGTGTGGCAGCGTGCCCTTCGTGGATGCAAACTGAATAATGCCGAGCCCAATCGCAGCTACCGCAGCGAAAGCGTGCAACTGGATGACCATGGGCGCATCGAGCAGCGGCGCCAGGCTCATCGACTGTCTCCGGGCAAAGTAACGCAGACTTGAAAATGAAATTCAACAGAAGGCGTCGTGCAGCCCTGCTGTCCTAACTTAAGAGGCATCGAAAACTGAGGACCGGTAAATCTCACCGGTCCTCGCGTTATCCAATCAAAGACGAACCGACTTAGAACGGAATATCGTCGTTCATGTCATCGTTGCGGCCGCCGCCGGCCGCCACGCGACGAGGCGGTGCCGAACGTGAAGGACCGGACGATCCGAAGTCGCCGCCGCCCTCTTCAGCTCCGAACGAACCGCCGCCGCCGCTCTTGCCGTCCAGCATCGTCAGCGTTGAATTGAAGTTCTGCAGAACGACTTCGGTCGAATAGCGATCCTTGCCGTCCTTGTCCTGCCACTTGCGCGTCTGCAACTGGCCTTCAAGATAAACCTTGGCACCCTTCTTCAGATACTGCTCGGCGATCTTGCAGAGACCTTCGCTGAAGATGACGACGCGATGCCACTCAGTCTTCTCTTTGCGCTCGCCGGTATTCTTGTCGCGCCACGTGTCCGACGTCGCGACGCTGAGATTCGCGATTGGACGGCCGTCCTGCGTTCGCTTGATTTCAGGGTCGGCGCCGAGATTTCCAACCAGAATGACTTTATTGACGCTTCCCGCCATTGCCGTTCTCCACTTTCGCGCACGCATACGGTGCGCCCGAATCTGCGAGGATTTATGTTCGCGGGACGGCGATCCCAATAAAGGGATGTGCCCGCTTCAAGGACGACCCTATACGCTCCCGCCCCTGCAACGATGCCGCCTCCACGGTTATCCACACACGGAAGCAATCTTTATTGCAGACACAATATGTACTCTTTTTGTTCCGGCGCAAGCGGAACTCAAAAGGGAACCCTTTGATAGACAAAAGAATGTTGGTCAGCGGTTCCTGAAAAGTGACGAAAACGTGATCGAATCATGGAACTCTCAGGACGAATAACCCAACTGATTCCTTGTCTTAGGCTGGCTGCACTTCGCTTTCGAGTGTTGCATTTCGGAGACGGCTTTTTCAGCAGGACCGAGTATATTCCGACCACGAAATCGAGAATCCCACTGCGTACGCGCCTTGGATAACTGCTTCGATAAATCGAAGCGGATTTAAAACTGGAGAAGATGAGATGAAGAAGTTCTTGCTCGGCACCGTGGCCTTCATTGCCCTCGGTACTGCATCGGCGGTCGCTGCTGACCTGCCAGCTCGCACCTACACCAAGGCACCCGTTTACGCCGCGCCTGTTTACAACTGGTCGGGCATCTACGTCGGTGCGCACATCGGCGCCGCCTTCGGTGGCGACGACGCCTTCGCGACCAGCATCGTTGGCCTCACCGGCTCGAGCCGCGACGCTGCGTTCCTCGGCGGCGGTCAGATCGGTGCTGACTACCAGTTCGCTCCGAACTGGCTGATCGGTATCGAAGGCCAGATCAGCGCGCTGTCGAACAACGACCGCACGTTCTCGAACGGTGCCAACACCCTGCGCGATCGTTCGGATTGGCTCGCTTCGGTCACCGGCCGCCTCGGCTACACCTGGGGTCCGGGCCTGATCTACGCCAAGGGCGGTGTTGCATTCCGTGACGACAACGGCCTTGCTGCAACCGCTGGCTTCCTGCCGGGCGTGACCAACCGCGAATCGACCGGCTACACCGTCGGTGGTGGTCTGGAATACATGTTCGCCCCCGCTTGGTCGGCGAAGATCGAATACCAGTACTACAACTTCGCAGACACCACGTTCGTGTCGGCTGGCGTCGCTCCTGGCACGCTCACCTACAAGGACGACCTCCACACTGTGAAGGTTGGCGTGAACTATCACTTCAACTGGGGTGGCCCGGTCGTCGCGAAGTACTGATCTTCGCAGACCTGACTAACTCTGCCTGAATTTTTCAGGACGACAGAAGGCCGGCTCTCTGAGCCGGCCTTTTTGTTTGGCTGTTCGGGGCATTTGGCGCCCGATTTTCCGCCGACACAGCAAATCGTTGATGACTTGCGAACAGGACTGGAAATCCCACCCCGTTCTTCCTATGTTCCGGACACAGAAATCTGACGACAACAGGCAACCGGCAAGCGCCGCCTCGCGTTTCCGGAGACAACGTCGCTTTTGCGCACAACGGGCTATCGGAACTCCCAATGGACGAAGTCATCAAGGCGGCTCGCAAATCGACTGCTGGATCGAGCATGCGGGCCATTACGATTCGCGGCGCGCGCGAACACAATCTGAAGAACGTCGATCTTGAAATTCCGCGCGACAAGCTCGTGGTTTTCACTGGCCTGTCCGGCTCCGGAAAATCCTCCCTCGCCTTCGATACGATCTACGCCGAGGGCCAGCGCCGCTACGTTGAATCGCTGTCGGCATATGCCCGCCAGTTTCTGGAAATGATGCAGAAACCTGACGTCGATCAGATCGACGGTCTATCGCCGGCTATTTCCATCGAGCAGAAGACAACATCCAAGAATCCTCGCTCCACGGTCGGAACTGTCACCGAAATATACGACTACATGCGCCTGCTGTGGGCACGTGTCGGCATTCCCTATTCGCCGGCAACAGGACTTCCCATCGAAAGCCAGATCGTCTCCCAGATGGTCGACCGGGTTCTGGCTCTGCCGGAAGGCACGCGCCTTTATCTGCTGGCGCCGGTCGTGCGTGGCCGCAAGGGCGAGTACAGGAAAGAACTGGCGGAATATCTCAAGAAAGGGTTCCAGCGGGTCAAGATCGACGGGACGTTTTACGAGTTGGCCGAAGCGCCGACGCTGGACAAAAAATTCCCTCATGACATCGATGTGGTGGTCGACCGCATCGTCGTGCGCCCGGACATGGCGCAGCGGCTCGCCGAATCGTTCGAAACCGCGTTGAAGCTCGCCGAGGGCCTCGCGGTCGTTGAGTTTGCGGACGCGCCTGGCGGAAGCACACCAGTCCCCGACAAAAAGGCGGACAAGAAAACCGCGAAAATTCACGACAAAAGCGGCCCGGAGCGGATCCTGTTCTCCGAGAAATTCGCGTGTCCCGTGTCCGGCTTCACGATTCCAGAGATCGAACCGCGGCTGTTCTCATTCAACAACCCTTACGGCGCCTGCCCGAAATGTGGCGGCCTCGGGGTCGAACAGCATATCGATGCCGAACTGGTGATTCCCGACAAGGACGCAACGCTACGCAAGGGCGCGATTGCGCCGTGGGCGAAGTCGTCATCACCTTATTATATCCAGACGCTGACGGCGCTCGGCAAGTTCTACAAATTCACGCTCGACACCAAGTGGAAGGATTTGCCTAAGAAAACGCAAAACGCGATCCTCTTTGGCTCCGGTGACGACGAGATCAAGTTCTCTTATGAGGACGGCGTGCGCTCTTACGACACCAAGAAGCCGTTCGAGGGTGTTGTCACCAACATCGAGCGCCGCTTTCGTGAGACGGAAAGCGAGTGGGCGCGCGAGGAACTCGGCAAGTATTTCAGCGATGTTCCCTGCGAGGCCTGTCACGGCCATCGGCTGAAGCCGGAAGCGCTGTGCGTCAAGATCGGCGGCAAGCACATCGGCGAGATTTCGGAACTCTCCGTGCTGCGTGCCGGGGAATGGTTCGAGACCGTTCCGAAACAACTGAACAAGCAACAGAACGAGATCGCCGCGCGGATTTTGAAGGAGATTCGCGAACGGTTGTCGTTCCTGCTCGACGTCGGCCTGAATTATCTGACGCTGGCACGCGCGTCCGGAACACTCTCTGGCGGCGAAAGCCAGCGTATCCGCCTGGCATCGCAGATCGGTTCCGGTCTGACCGGCGTGTTGTATGTGCTTGACGAGCCCTCCATCGGCTTGCACCAGCGCGACAACGCACGTCTCCTCGATACGCTGCGGCGGCTGCGCGACCTCGGCAACACGGTCATCGTGGTTGAGCACGATGAAGACGCCATCGAGACCGCCGACTACGTCGTGGACGTTGGTCCCGGCGCCGGCGTGCATGGCGGCAACATCGTCGCCCAAGGCACGCCGCAGCAGGTGATGGACAATCCGAAGTCGATCACCGGAAAATATCTCACCGGAGAGATGTTCGTTCCTATCCCGGAGCGGCGGCCGCCCAATCATCGCCGTACCATCAAGGTGATCAACGCGCGCGGCAACAACCTCAAGAACGTGTCGGCAGAGATTCCGCTTGGACTATTCACCTGCGTCACCGGCGTATCCGGCGGCGGAAAATCCACGCTGCTGATCGATACGCTCTACAAGGCGATCGCGCGCAAGCTCAACAATGCGTCGGAAGGCCCTGCCCCGCACGATCGCATCGAAGGGCTTGAGCATATCGACAAGATCATCGACATCGATCAATCGCCGATCGGGCGCACGCCGCGCTCCAATCCCGCGACCTATACCGGCGCGTTCACACCGATCCGCGAATGGTTCGCCGGCCTGCCGGAATCCAAGGCGCGCGGTTACGAGCCCGGGCGCTTCTCATTCAACGTGAAGGGCGGTCGCTGCGAGGCGTGCCAGGGCGACGGCCTGATCAAGATCGAGATGCATTTCCTGCCGGACGTGTACGTGACTTGCGATACTTGCAAAGGCAAGCGCTACAACCGCGAAACGTTGGACGTGCTGTTCAAGAGCAAATCCATCGCCGACGTGCTCGACATGACGGTCGATGAAGCTGCCGATTTCTTCAAGGCCGTGCCGCGCGTGCGGGAAACGTTCAAGACGTTGCAGCGCGTCGGCCTGGGCTACATCCATGTCGGTCAGCAGGCGACAACGCTGTCAGGCGGCGAAGCCCAGCGCGTCAAGCTCGCCAAGGAACTCAGCAAGCGCGCGACCGGCCGCACGCTCTATATTCTCGACGAGCCGACCACGGGCCTGCATTTCCATGACGTCGCCAAGTTGCTTGAGGTGCTTCACGAACTCGTCGCACAAGGCAACACTGTGGTCGTGATCGAGCATAACCTCGAGGTCATCAAGACGGCCGATTGGGTAATCGATCTTGGACCCGAAGGCGGCGACGGCGGCGGCGAAATCGTCGCATGGGGTCCGCCGGAAGACATCGTCAAGGCGCCCCGCAGCTATACCGGAAAGTTCCTGGCACCGGTCCTCAAAAAGGGCCGCGCCGGAAAAATCCGTGATGCGGAGGAAGCGGCGGAGTGAGACGGCCGGTGTGAGACGGCAAATGCACTAACGAATGACCGCGAAAGCGGTCATCTCACGCCCGTGCCCTTGCATCGCTGGCAGGTCACAACCTTATCGCCTTTCTTCAACAAGCCCTTGCCTTCGCAATTCTTGCACTTCTGCTTCTTCTTGATGTTGGGGCCTTTTTCATTCGCCATCAGACTGTCCAGGTTTCGAAATGCGTCATGCGCGACGGCGATCATAGCACGTATGATTCACAAGGCGCCGTTATTCGGAGATCATGCGGCATAGTGATGCCGCAGCGATGATGGAGACCTGCCGGCTCGATCAAGAGCCGGCAAGTCACCAGTTCATCTGGCGCGAACATTTTCCGCGCGCCTCAAGGCCTCATTGCCCGTGGCGGGCAAGATCTTGGTCCGTCAAATCCCAATCCTGCCAAAGCTTCAAGGCCGCCAGCAGGATTACGAAGCCACCAAGGCCGGTGTGCCAGAATCTGAGCACGCCGTCGCTCGCATAGCCGAGGACGTAAGGCGAGACGACGAGCCACAGGCCGAGCACCATCTCACCCGCCTCTTCCCAACGCCGGAGCGCAATATACTCCATCTGGGCAAGGCCAAATACGAGGACACCGGCCAGGACCGCATTTAGAATTGCTAATCCCGGCTCCGACTGCTGGCCAAGTCCATGGTTCGCTTCGCCAGTGATCCATGGCGAGAGGACGATCAGCAGGCCCATCGCCATGCCGAACCAATCTTCCCATGTCCGATGAGTTTCGAAAAACCGAGTGCCAGACATTGTAAAACCTCCTTGTAAGAGGCATACGCCGGCGGCCCGTGGGCCTCACATTCCGACTTAATACGACCATTTGGGCCGCATCGGAGTATGTCTGCAATTGACGTATGAATCCCGCAGGTCTTTACAAGACCCGCCAGGGCGATTTTGTTGCTCCCTAGGATCGAGAAAGCAGACAATGACCGAGACAGTCCAGAACAACCCGGCCCAGAAGCGCTACGAACTGAATGTCGAAGGCCATATAGCCGCGACATACTACGAAGTCGCAGATGGCGTCATTACGTTCATCCACACCAAGGTACCGAAAGAACTCGAAGGCAAGGGCGTCGGATCGAAACTCATCAAGGGAGCGCTCGATCAGGTGCGCGCAGCGGGGTTAAAGATCGTGCCCCGGTGCCCGTTCGTGAAAGCTTACATAGAAAAACACACCGAGTACGCTGATCTGCTGAAATAACGACGAGACGCTCATCCATGAATCAGACTGTCCGCAACAATACCGCTCTCGGCCGTTACGAGCTCGACGTTGATGGCGCAATCGCGTTCGCCAACTACCGCCTTATCCCGGGTAAGGTGATCATTACCCATACCGAGACGCCCCACGCGCTGCGCGGACGCGGCATCGCATCGAAACTGGTGCAAGGTGCGTTGGAGCAGATACGCGGCGAGAATTTGAAAGTCGTGGCTGGTTGCGGATTCGTCGTCGACTATCTCAACAAGCATCCGGAGTTTTCCGATCTCGCAGCTTAACGAAAAGAGCCCGCTATTTAGCGGGCTCTTCTTATCAATTGCCGCTGTCAGACGATCTTGATCGACATATCCGGCAAGCCTGCCAGCTTGCAAAGCACAACATCGCCCTTCACGACAGGGCCCACATTTTCCGGCGTGCCGGAATAGATGATGTCGCCTGCTTTCAACTCACAAGCTTCCGACAGTTTCGAGATTTGTTCCGCCACGCTCCAGATCATGTTGCTGAGGTCGGAGCTCTGTTTCACCGTACCATTCACTGCGAGTGAGATGGCTCCCTTGGTAAAATGGCCGGTCTTGGTCACCGGGTGGATCGGGCCGAGCACAGCAGAATGGTCGAAGCTCTTGCCGATCTCCCACGGCTTCTTCTGGTCACCCATTGCGCGTTGCAGATCGCGGCGGGTCATATCGAGACCGAGCGCATACCCGTAGACGCAATCGAGCGCCTTCTCCGGCGAGATGTTGGCGCCTCCTGATTTCAGCGCGGCCACCAGTTCGACTTCATAGTGATAGTTCTTGGTGAGCGGCGGATAAGGATGATCGCCAACAGCGCCTATCGCGACGTTTTGAATAGCGTCGGTCGGTTTCTGGAAGAAAAACGGAGGCTCCCGCGTCGGGTCGGATCCCATCTCCCGCGAGTGCGCCGCGTAATTGCGGCCGATACAGTAGATGCGGCGGACAGGAAACACCTCCTTCACGCCGACAATGGGTATCGTCGTCTGCGCCACTGGAAATATTGCCTTCGCGCCGACTTGCGCCTGCGCGGCGTCGCCGAGCGTGACAGTGCCGGCCAGAGCGGCGGCACCTCCGGCGAGAATGTTCCTGCGATTGAGTTCGGTCATGTCTATTCCCTGTTCTGCGGACTTTGCGCGGGTTTTGGTAATCTCGAACCTACCGCACCCTCCCGAGATGCGGCTTGATCGCGCCGTGTTACGGCCTCGTGACATCCACGAAGACGGCGCTGGCATTTTGTATTCCGGTACCAGCGATTTGGATAGGGAGTTCGCAGAAAGCTTTTGCGTGCGGTGCAACGAAAAAGACCCGCCAATGGCGGGCCTTTCAAGAATTCAAGCGTGAGCGGTTTAGTGCTTGAGATCATCCGGCAACTTGCCGCCATTGGCTGCAAGCTTGGTCATCACCTGCTTGTGCAACCAGATGTTCATCTTGGCAGAATCGTTGGTGTCGCCGTCGTACTTCAATTCCTTCGCGAGTTCCTTGCGGGCGCCCAGGCTCGAATCAATATCGAGAGCCTTCATCAGGTCCACAATCGAAGTACGCCATTCGAGCTTCTCGCCCTTGGCAGCAACGGCTTTGTCGAGGATCGGCGCGACATCAACCATCGGCACGCCCGCGCCTCCAGCAGCAGAACCAGCACCGCCGGCGGGCTCAGCAGCTTCGGCCTTGGTGCCGAAAATCGCGCCCATGATCTTTCCAAAAATGCTCATTATAAAACTCCCGATAACCCGTCGTTGGTGGATCTTGATTGACGCCTCTTCCCCGCTACCCCGGCTGCGCCTCACCGGTCACAAAAGAGTGTAGACGCCCGGTCACGACTTGCCAATGCAGGAGATGACCTCACTCCGTAGCGATTTGAGTCAATTGCGCCAAAAAGGTGCCACAATGTACAGAAGCGGACGAATCCGCTTTACCTGTTGAGTTGGCTCTCCCCGAAATTTTGCTGCGTTTGCTTCGTCGTTGCCGGCAAGCAATCGTGATGCTTTCGCAGATGTTCTTTTTAGCGTTCGTGATAACCTCGAGGCTCGCACGGTGCACCTTACGAGCAATCACAGCGTCATAAACGCTGTGTGATTAGGAGATAGCCACCATGAGCAACCCAGCGTCCACACACATCAATACGCTTCCGCTCGCGTCCGATCCTGCGAGATACACCGTTCGAACAATCTATCTAGCAGACCTAAAAGACGCGCTCCGTCTGGGATGGGAGGACTTCAAAGCCGTCCCCACTCACGCCGTGCTGCTGGCGCTGATTTATCCGGTGCTCGGAATTGTGCTGGCGCGGACCGTCCTCGGTTATTCGATCCTGCCACTGCTGTTTCCGCTCGCCGCCGGTTTCGCGCTGCTGGGACCGTTCGCGGCTCTCGGATTTTACGATCTCAGCAGACGGCGCGAACAGGGACAGGTGCCAACTGCGTCCCATGCGTTGAGCGTGCTGCGATCGCCATCCATCGGCGCCATGCTAGTTTTCGGCGCGCTCCTTCTTGTCCTGTTCCTGGTATGGCTCGCGGCCGCGCAATCGATCTACAGCGCGACGTTCGGTTATGCGCCAGCTTCAAGCTTCCCCGACTTCTTTCATCGCGTTCTTACAACGTCCGAAGGCCAGAAACTGATCGTGGTCGGCTGCGGCGTCGGCTTCCTGTTCGCACTCGTAGCACTTTGCATCAGCGTCGTTTCGTTTCCACTGATGCTTGATCGTCACGCCAGTGCAATGGATGCGATGCTCACCTCGGTTCGGGCGGTGGTGCAAAATCCGATTCCGATGGCCGCATGGGGCTTGATCGTCGCTGCATTGCTGGTTGCTGGAACAGTGCCCTTCTTCCTCGGATTGACAGTCGTCATCCCAGTGCTCGGTCATGCCACCTGGCACCTCTACCGCAGGGTGATCGAACCTGTGACGATGCCATATGAACCGCCGCCACAACAGAAGACGCGGCGCTATGCGGCGGATTTCCCCGTCAACCTGTTTTCGTGGGGCCGCAAGGATCGATAAAGTTTTCGTTGAGGAGCGTCACGGGCCGAGCCTGAAGGCTCAGCCCGTACCTCGTTATATATGTGTGTGCCGCTCAATGCTTATGCGCTGGCTCGCCTGTTGCGCCGATCGCGTTGACGTCAAAACTCACGTCAAGCTTGCCTGCTTTCTCGAACGTCAATGTCGCTTTCAGTTTATCGCCCTGTTTCAGCGATTGCTTGATGTTCATGAACATCATGTGAAAGCCACCCGGTTTCAGTTCGACGGTCTCCCCGGGCTTGATGATCAATCCGTCCGGCAGCGGCCGCATCTTCATCACCCCGTCGGTCATCGACATCTGGTGGATCTCTACACGGTCCGCACCGGCTGAAACCGCGCTCACGAGGCGATCGGCGGACTTGCCGTTGTTGGTAATCTTGAGATAACCGCCCGCAATCTTGGCGCCGCCCGGTGTGGCGCGGGTCCACGGCGTGGCTACAACCAGATCGCCTGCCTTGAGCATATCGCTGCCCGCGGAAGACGGCGCCGCGCCCGTGCCCTGCATGTTGCCGTGATCCGCATGTCCCCACGCGCCAGACGTGTTATCGGTCGCGATCCGCAACATGGGTGCGGGAGATTTTAGATCGTGCGGGTTCTGTCCTGCCGGTGCGATCTGGTCCCAGCGGACTTCACCCTTTGCGCACTGCTGAAATGTTGGAAAATAGATCGCCTGCCCTGGGGGAAAATCGGTGATGAAGCTCGTGAAGACGAACTCGTCGTAGTTGTCGTCCGACAGAGAGCCTCCCGACCAGACCACCTCCTTCGGCCCTTCGGTCACAACCTTGCCGTGGCTCGTGTAGGACTTGGCGTAAGTGCCGCGCGTGATGTTGAGCGTCCAGCCGGCCTTGGGCATCGGCTTCACACCGATCACGCCTTCCGGAATTTGAATGCGGATTGTTTTCGTGTCGGTGCCGTCGCAGCCGTGCGGCACCTGGAACACCGCCCTGTAATAAGTGCCGGCACGTGCCTCACCGGTCGCGAGCGTGACATGTGCGAACGCGGATGACTGGGAAGCGATGACGCCCAAAGCGGTGAATCCAGCGCTGGCAAGCAGCCACTGAGGGCTGCGGAAGTTGATGATCATGTTGTCCTCGAATGATGCTGAGAGAGAATTCCGGATAAGGTCTCAGGTCAGCGTCGGAGGAGCTCGCGCCAGAAAAGCCTGTGCTCCGGATCGTTCCAGCAGCGGCGCCTCGGCCGGCATGAATATCTGGCCAAAAACTGCAGGATCAGAGAGCGACAGGACCGGCTCAGGCGGCGTTGCGCCTGTGTGACCGGCTGTACAGGCCGCTAGACAGTCCTGATGCTGGGCCGGCTTGTTAGGCGGCTCGGTACCGCCGACGTTATTGCTCGCGGATGCGGCGGAGCAGATGGCTCCGATTGCGCCGGTCCCCCCTCCCGCGAGAGCCTGCGCCCCGCTCCACGCCAGAATCAGGGCTTGAAACGCCAGCGCTTGTGAGAGCGCCAGAGACAGCAGCAGTCTGCGAGTAGAGTGTCGATTTCGCATCCAGCGGCTATGCCACGCCGCCGTTGGAACGTCTACGATTCGAAGATCTGGAACAGCCGGAACTGGGAGGCGCGTGTCCGCATCACCAAATAAATGAATTATTGTTCGATTTTACGCTCGCATGGAACGATATGTGCAAATCGCTTGGCCTTGCCTGACGCGATGTGCCATAAAAGCATAGCTAAAACCACAACCCTTACTGAGTTACCGGTCAACTTGGCCATTCATGATCAAGCTGAGTTTATGGCAAGCACATGAAATTCATGTCTAAAATCAGCCTATTTCCGACGCCGCAGTAAAACTTCGCTGCCTGCTTTAGTCAAATCCTAGCTGAAAGATTAATCACTTCTTACGCAAGCCATGCGCTGATGGTTTAGCTGCGTCGCAGCATTCGCAGTGTTGCATCGCAGAATCTGCCCCTATATTCAGTTCCAACGATGACGCTACTCCAAGAGCTGAATCGCGAATACGAAGGAGACTAAACCATGCTGCTCTCATTTATCCGCGCTATCCAGGCGTTCCGCGACTATCAGCGCAATGTTGCTGAGCTGTCCCAGTTGAGCGATCGGGAACTGGCCGATATCGGGCTTGACCGCTCCGACATCCAGCGGGTTGCAGCGGGCGCCTACAACGGCTAACCGCCGCAAACTGCATCACGAACGGATTACGCCCGCCCTGCGCGGGCGTTGTCGTGTCTGGGGCTCGCAACACGACAAACGGCTCATCACGACTGACGGACCCATATCGACGTTGCGTCATGACCTGACCGGCTCTAGTTGTGAGCCATGACAACACAATCAAAAGAACAAGCAAACACCATCCACGTCGTCGGCGGCGGACTGGCCGGTTCGGAAGCCGCCTGGCAGATCGCCAACGCCGGCATCGATGTCGTGATGCACGAGATGCGCCCCGTCCGGACGACCGACGCGCACCGCACCGACAGCCTCGCCGAACTGGTCTGCTCCAATTCGTTTCGCTCGGACGACGCCGCCAACAATGCCGTCGGCCTGCTGCACGCGGAGCTTCGCAAGCTCAACTCCCTCATCATGCGCAGCGCCGACGCCAATCAGGTGCCCGCCGGCGGCGCGCTCGCGGTGGATCGCGACGGCTTTTCCGCAGCCGTCAGTGTGGCGCTCGAAGCGCATCCGCGGATCGACATTCGCCGCGAGGAAATCGCAGGACTGCCGCCGGACGAATGGCGCAACGTCATCGTCGCGACCGGCCCGCTGACATCGCCGGCGCTGGCCGATGCGATCCGCAGCCTGTCCGGCGAAGACGCCCTCGCCTTCTTCGACGCCATCGCCCCCATCGTGCATCGCGACTCCATCAACATGGACATCGCGTGGTTTCAGTCGCGCTACGACAAGGTCGGTCCCGGCGGCACCGGCGCCGATTACATCAATTGCCCGATGACGCGCGAACAATACGATGCCTTCGTCGGCGCGTTGATCGCAGGCGAAAAGACCGACTTCAAGGAGTGGGAATCCAACACGCCCTACTTCGACGGCTGCCTGCCGATCGAAATCATGGCCGCACGCGGACATGAAACGCTCCGCCACGGACCGATGAAGCCGGTCGGCCTGACCAATCCGCGCGATCCCACGGTGAAGGCCTACGCCATCGTGCAACTGCGGCAGGACAACAAGCTCGGCACGCTCTACAACATGGTCGGCTTCCAAACCAAGCTGAAGCACGGCGCGCAGACGCAGGTATTCCGCACCATTCCGGGTCTTGAAGGCGCGGAGTTCGCGCGGCTCGGCGGGCTGCATCGCAACACCTTCCTGAATTCTCCGCAACTTCTCGATCCCCAGTTGCGCCTGAAAGCACAGCCGCGACTGCGCTTCGCAGGCCAGATGACCGGATGCGAAGGTTACGTGGAATCCGCAGGCGTCGGCCTGCTCGCCGGTCTGTTCGCCGCGGCCGACGCAACGCGCAACAAGATCGCACCGCCTCCTCCGACGACCGCGCTCGGTGCGCTGCTCGGACACATCACCGGCGGGCATATCGAGACCATCGACGCGGGTCCGCGCTCGTTCCAGCCGATGAACATCAACTTCGGATTGTTTCCGCCGCTGGCATCGCCGCCGACAAAGAAGCCGGACGGCACGCGGCTGCGCGGCAATGAGAAGACGGTTGCGAAGAAGCAGGCGATGAGCGCGCGGGCGCTGGCGGACCTCGATCGCTGGATTGCGGAGACGCTGCGGGTGTCCGACGCGGCATAGTTTTCGGCAACTCTCGCAGTGAAAAGTCGCGCCGTTTTCAAAAGGAAAATTGGTGACGAACTTCGCCGCAAAAGGCGAAGTGGCGGCCGGATGGCGGCGCGCAATCGGATTCGGATTCAGCGCTCGCATTGCGCCGAAAACGACTTGACACGTAAAGTCCGAATAACAATTCGGACCTTGAACAGCATCGCGACACTGCTACGCAGCGGCGCGTTGCCTGTCTCAAATCGGTGGACACCCGGCAAGCGTTTAGCGCGCGGCGAATCCCGCAACAGTGGACACCACCTGACCATCCTGACCGGCGAAGCCGTGATGAGCAAACGCTTCACACGGATCACCGGTGCTCTGGCCCCCATCAAGCCAGGCTACGCGCGCCTTGCCCTGAGACCACGCAACAAACGGAGCCACGCCTGCGGGCAACGTCTTCGCGCAACCGTCCTGCCGGTGATGCACGATCAGGGTCGGCGGCAGCGCAGCAGGCGAGCCGAGCATGCTCATGACGTTGTCCGAACCTCCTGAGGCATTGCTGAGAAAGCCCGAGGTCAGCACCAGCCGGTCGGGCCGCGCGCCCGCCGCGATCGCCTGTCCCGCGCGTTGCGTGCCCCGGCTTGTGCCGACCAGCGTGACCTTTCCAAAGCTGTGCATGTATTGAACGGCTGCGGCCACATCGACGCAGCAATCAGGAACCAGCACGGCGAAACCGCGCGCGGCATACGCGGCGCGCGTGCGCACCAGCTGATTGCCTGTGCGGGCGATCGTGCCATTGGGACCGACGCCGATGTTGCCGCTGCCTCCGGCCAGCAGAATGATTCCACCTCTCGGATGTGCGGGTTTCAACAGGGCCGCGGACACGCCGCCGACCGAGACCGTGCTCTGGTCGACAGCCGCCGCCTGAACGGCGGAGTTGTTGAGGATGGAAACGGCGAGCAACAAGCAGCCTGCAAGACTTGAAATACGCATTGCTGAAAACCTCCCGGTGATGCCCAAAAGACTCGACCTTGTAATTGCTTTTAAGAATACCGGATCGAACCGCCGGGAAAACCCGGCGTATACCTGCTATCGATCACGAACGGTTCAATAATCAGGATGTCGCAACCCCGGCAGCACTGTCTGTCCCTGGAAAGCTATCAGTCCATCGACTTCAAATTGTCGAAGATTCGATTTCTGTCCGGTTTGGGTGGTCCGGCATTTTCGACCCGGACGGCTAGCGCAAGTATCCCCAGAGTCATCAAAATGGCCAGCCCGATCGCTGCCCAATGGAGCTTGCCGACACGCTCGACGTGCCTGTCATTGTTCGATGTCGCCATGTCATCACCTCGAAAATTCGGTACCTCGAATTTACGAGAATCGTGACAGACGCCGCGGCCGCTCACCATGTGGAAGTTGCGTTGGCAGACTTCTGCAAAGCCGAAGGCAGAGTTGCCGGATTCGTGCGGCCTGTGGTTTCATCGTCGCATCCGTGACAAACTATCTTGCTTCCGACACGATGGAGTTGCGGATGGAAAAGTCTCTCCATTCAAACGCCGCGCTCGCCGGCACGATCAACCTCGGCGATCTGACGGTTAATCGATTGGGCTTCGGCGCAATGCGCCTCTGCGGAGATTCAGCGTGGGGAAGACCAAGGGATCGAGGGCACGCGAACCGGGTTCTGCATAAGGCCATCGAGCTTGGCGTAAACTTCATTGATACTGCGGATAGCTACGGCCCCGAGGCGAACGAGTTACAGATCTCGCAGGCGCTGTATCCCTATCCGCCAGATCTGGTAATTGCCACGAAAGGCGGTTTAGTGCGACCGAACCGCCGATCATGGGTCGAAAACGGCCGCCCCGACCATTTGCGACGGGCAGTTGAAGGGAGCTTGCAGCGCTTGCGGCTGGAACGCATCGATTTGTATCAGCTTCATGCACCCGACCCCAACGTGCCATTTAGTGAGTCTGTTGGAGCGCTCGCTGAACTACGGCGCACAGGCAAAATTCGCCATCTTGGCATTTCAAACGTCACGGTGGCGCAACTCGAATTGGCACTCTCCATCACGCCCATCGTGTCGGTTCAAAACATGTACAACCTGCGAGACCAAACCAGCGAAGACGTGCTCGCCGCTTGCGAGCGTCTTGGAATTGCTTTTCTGCCCTGGTATCCGCTGGGTGGTAAACGCGGCCTCAAGGCACGCAAGATAAAGCAAGTTGCCGCGCGTTCCGGTTTGACTCACGCATCCTTGTCCCTTGCGTGGCTGCTCACCAAGTCTCCGGTCATGCTGCCAATACCCGGCACGCGATCGATCGAACATCTGGAAGATAACGTGCGTGCAGCCGCTCTCCAGCTTGCACCGGAAGATTTAGCCGATCTGGGATGAAGGTAAATTTTACGCCCTGAACGGTTTCGCGCTCGCCGCGCGCCACGTCGTCCAGAGGATGCGAAGCCGTGACGCCGATGGCGGCGTGAACGGATGGGACGTCTCCAGCCGGGCCAACGTCTTCCCGATCGTCGCAAGTGGCAGGAAGGCCGCGCGCGCAGCGGGCGGCGTATCCGCCAGCATCGCCAGCGCGTGATCCATCTGCGAGCCCGCCTCGCGGCGCAGGTGCGCCAGCGCCTCTTTCAAAGGCGAGTTTGCCTGATGCAGGAAAACCTCTTCGGCAATCAGGCCGTGGAGATTCATCAAATCGGCCGGCAGATAAAGCTGACGCCGCGCAGCGTGTCGTGGCAGCGCCAACATCACGTCAACCAGGCCTTCCGCAATGCCGGCATGTTCGGCAAGGCGCGTGATCTCCGGCGAATTCGCCCCGAGCACGCGCGCGCGCAATGCGTAAAGCGCCGATGCCGTGTCGCGGCAATGCGCTTCCAGCGCCGCCATGTCCGGCATCGGATCGTCATAGACATCGAAGACGTGCGCATCGATCAGGCGCACGAACCTCTCGACGGGAAGATCATGAAGCGAAATCGCGCGCAGCAATTCCGCCGCCACGGGATTGCCTTCGACCGCACCCTGCCCGCCGGCGGTCAGTGCATCGCGCCACCACTGCAAGCGGATCTCGCCGGGCAACGGCTGGCTGACATGATCGCGGACATGCGCGACCTCGGCATTGAAGGCCGCCAGCGCCAGCCATGACCGCCGCGCTTCAGGCGATACGAACAGGCTTGCGGCGTAGCTTTTGAAATCCTGCGCGCGCACCAGATCGGCGCAGAACGCTTCGGCGTCATGGGCGCTCATGGCACCGCGACCAGCGCGGCCGCGACGCGCCGGCGTTCACCCATCATGACGTTGTAGGTGCGGATCGCGGGCCCGGTCTGCATGGTATCGAGGACAATGCCCGCAGACCGCAAGGCGTTCCGCAGCGGCGCGGGCGCGATCCAGACCCCGCTCCCCGTTCCGATCAGCAGGGTATCGATGGCATTCGCGTTCTCGAACACGCGCGCCAGTGAATAGCGATCGATCTGAGCCGGATCGCTGACGGGCCATGCCCAGATCGCATCGGGCAGGCACAGCAGCGAGCCGCGATGCGACATCTCGGCGAACCGAAATCCGCCGTTGCCGTAGGCTTCGATCGGCGCGGATCGCGGAAGGTGCAGCGCGTCCGGCTCGTGATCGGTCATCAGGGTTTCGGCGGCTTGTCCTCGCCGCCCCGGTTTTCGCCCACGCCGAGATAGATCAGGATCGGCGCCGCGATGAAGATCGAGGTGTAGGTGCCGACCAGCACAACGCCGAAGGTCATCGTCGCCGCGAAGGAGTGGATCGCCTTGCCGCCGAACAGCAGCAGCGCGAGCAACGCCAGCGTCACGGTGACGTGGGTGATGATCGAGCGCGACAGCGTCGAGTTGATCGACGTGTTGAGCAGATCGGTCATCGGCATTTTCTTGTAACGCCGCAGCATTTCGCGAATACGATCATAGATGACGACCGTATCGTTGAGCGAATAGCCGAGAATGGTGAGCAGCGCCGCGATGCTGGTCAGGTCGAATTCGATCTGGGTGATCGACATGAATCCCAGCGTCAGCACGATGTCGTGGACGTTGGCGATCATCGCGCCGAGCGAGAACTGCCACTCGAACCGGAACCAGAGATAGATGAAGATGCCTGCGATCGCGAGCATCAGGCCGACGGTGCCGTAAGCCAGCAACTCGCTCGACACGCGCGGCCCGACCACTTCGACGCGGCGATAATCGACGCTGTCGCCCAGCAACTGGCGAACCTTCTGCACGGCTGCCTGCTGCGCCTGATCGCCGCCGGGTTGTTCGGCGATGCGGATCAGAACGTCGGAGGGACCGCCGAACTGCTGAAGCTGGACGTCGCCGAAATTCAGCGTGTTCAACTGCGCGCGCAACGCCGCGATGTCCGCCGGACCCGACTTGGTCTGGATTTCCAGCAGCGTGCCGCCCTTGAAGTCGATGCCGAAGTTCAATCCGTGCGCGAAATACAGGCCGATCGCCAGAAGCGACGCCAGCGCCGAGATCGGAAAGCTGATGCGGCGAAACTGCATGAAGTCGAACTTCGTCTCGTCGGGGACGATGCGAAGCGCGGGAATCACGCCATAAATGCTGAGCACCGTCAGGACGACGATGAAGACGGCGAGCGCGATGATGATGGTGTGGGTCACAGTCTAGTGGTCCGTTCTGACGTTCAAATCGGCACGACTTTGGGCCGCTTCCAGCTCACCCACATCGCCACGATCAATCGCGTGACGGTGAAAGCCGTGAAAACCGTGGTGATGATGCCGATGCCGAGCGTCACGGCGAAGCCGCGCACCGGACCGGTTCCGATGTAGAACAGCACGGCCGCCGCGATGAAGGTGGTGATATTCGAATCCAGAATGGTCGCGAGCGCCCGCGTGAAGCCGGCATCGATGGCCGAGATCGCCGTGCGCCCCGCGCGCAGTTCCTCGCGGATGCGCTCATAGATCAGCACGTTCGAGTCGACCGCGATGCCGACCGTCAGAACGATGCCGGCGATGCCGGGCAGCGTCAGCGTCGCGTTGAGCAAAGACAGGATGCCGAAGATCATGGCGACGTTGATGGCGACCGCGACGTTGGCGAAGAAGCCGAACAGCCGGTAGGTCAGCAGCATGAACACGATGACCAGCACCGAGCCGACATAGGACGCGAGTTCGCCCGCGGCGATCGAGTCCTGTCCGAGTCCGGGGCCGACGGTGCGTTCCTCGATGATGGTCAGCGGCGCAGGCAATGCGCCCGCGCGCAGCAGGATCGCGAGATCGTTCGCGCCCTGCACGGTGAAGCTGCCGGAAATCTGGCCGGAGCCGCCGGTGATCGGTTCGCGGATGACCGGCGCCGAAATCACTTCGTTATCGAGCACGATGGCGAACGGCTGGCCGACATTCTCCAGCGTGGCCTGCGCGAACTTGCGCGCGCCGGAGGTGTTGAAGCGGAAGGAGACGATCGGCTCGCCCGAACGCTGGTCGAAGCCGGGCTGCGCGTCGGTCAGGTCGCCGCCGGAGACGAGCACCTGCTTCTTGATGACATAGGGCGTCTTGGGTGCGGACGCGCTCATCAGCAGTTCGGAATCCGGAGGCACCCGGCCCTGCTGGGCCTGATCGGCGGGCACGGTCGCATCGACCATGCGGAAATCGAGCTTGGCGGTCTTGCCGAGCAATTCCTTGAGGCGGGTCGGATCCTGCAATCCGGGCACCTGCACCAGAATGCGGTCGACGCCCTGACGCTGGATCAGCGGTTCGACGGTGCCGAGTTCGTTGATGCGGCGCTCGACGATCTGGATCGACTGTTCGACCGACTGGCGGATGCGCTCGGTGATCGCTGCAGGCGGCACGGTCAGCCGGATCAACCCGCCGCCGGCGTCGCTGACTTCGACGCTGCGCTGGCCGCTCGATCCGAGGATTCCGCCCAGCGGCTGCGAGAGTTCGCGCAGTTTGGCGAGCGCGTTGGCCAGATCGGCCTGATTGGTGATGCGGACTTCTACGTTGTCGCCGCGAATGGCGAGACCAGTATAGGGGACCTTGGCATCGCGGAGCACGCGGCGCGTGTCGTCACGCACCTGATCGAGCTTGTCCTTCTTGACCGAGTTTGAGTCGACCTCGAGCAGGATATGCGAGCCACCCTGAAGATCGAGGCCGAGCACGATGTGGCGCTGCGCCCACTTCGGCCAGGTCTTGACGGTCGATTCAGGGAAGAAGTTCGGAACCGCGCAAAGGCAGACGATGAAGGCGGTCAGGATGACCGCCAGCGCCTTCCACCGCGTAAAATACAACATCTAATGTCCCGTGTCCGACGTTTGCTTTAACTTGCAGCATCCCCTCGTGCAAACGTCGGACACGAAGGGACATTAGCATCTATATTTACCAGTGGTCCTTTGATTCTAACATTCGCAAGCGCTACCGATGCGAGACGGTGCGAATGTTAGAATCGGACCACTGGATAACCCGTCAGATTAATGAAGCCGCAGCAGTCGGAGCGCGTCAGCTCGCGGCGGTTTCTTCCTTGGAGTCCTTGGCAGGCTCGCCCTTGGTCCGCACGCCGGAAATCATCTGGCGCATCTGACGAATGCGCACGCCGTCGGAGATTTCGACTTCAATCTGGTCGTCATCGACCACCTTGGTCACCTTGCCGACGAGGCCGCCATTGGTCACGACGGTGTCGCCGCGGCGGATGTTCTTCACCAGTTCCTGATGGTCCTTCAGCTTCTTCTGCTGCGGCTTGAGGATCAGGAAGTACATGATGACGAAGATCAGCGCGAACGGCAGCAGCGACATCAGCATGCTGTTGGTGTCGCCGGCGCCGGCAGCCTGAGCAAAGGCGGGAGTAATGAACATTCGAAAGTCCTCGGAAAGGCGTGCGCCAAGGGGGCAAAACGCGAAGGCTATTGGCCGTTTTGGCCGAATTTGCGCGGACTATAGCGGCAGACCGCCCAATTGCAACGGGACCGGAGATGTCGATTTGCCCATGCATTTGTGGCGCTTGCGGGCGCTCAAAGGCCTCGCTAAGGGTGCCCTACCGGTCTGGTTCTGTGGTGCTGATTCATGTCCAAAAAACCCAATAAAAAGGCCTCCAAAAAGGCTCCCGCCGCCACTGTCAGGGCGCGTCCCGGCAAGGCGCTGAAAACCGCGACAAAACGCCCTGCGGCTTCGGCCGCGCGCGACGCTGGGTCGCGCATCGCCCTAGCGCTGGAGAGCATCGCCGCCAGCCTGAACGCATCCGCCGCCAAACCGTCCGGTGCCGATTCTCTCAAAAACGCCGATGCCTTCGTCTGGCATCCGGACGGACGGCCGGTCCCGGTTCCAAAAGTCAGCCGCGTCGATCTCGGTTTGCTCAAGGGCATCGACCGGATGCGCGACATCCTGATCGAGAACACCGAACGCTTCGCCAAGGGCCTGCCCGCCAACAATGCGCTGCTGTGGGGTGCGCGCGGCATGGGCAAGTCGTCGCTGGTCAAGGCGGCGCACGCCAGCGTCAACGCGATGCCGGAGGTGCGCGGCCGGCTCAAGCTGATCGAAATTCATCGCGAGGATATCGAAAGCCTGCCGCTGCTGATGTCGCTGCTGCGGGAATCGGATTTCCACTTCATCGTGTTCTGCGACGACCTGTCGTTCGACGGCAACGACGCCTCCTACAAATCGCTGAAGGCGGTGCTCGAAGGCGGCATCGAAGGCCGGCCCGATAACGTCATTCTGTATGCGACGTCCAACCGCCGCCACCTGCTGGCGCGCGACATGATCGAGAACGAGCGCTCGACGGCAATCAATCCCGGCGAAGCCGTCGAGGAAAAGGTGTCGCTGTCGGATCGTTTCGGCCTGTGGCTCGGCTTCCACAAGTGCAGCCAGGACGAATATCTCGACATGGTGCGCGGCTACTGCAAGCACTTCGGCGTCAAGATGGCCGACGACCAACTCGAACGCGAAGCGCTCGAATGGTCGACCACGCGCGGGTCGCGGTCCGGCCGCGTGGCGTGGCAGTTCACGCAGGAGCTTGCGGGCCGCATGGGCGTGCGGCTCGCGGCGAAGTAGACCGCACGGGCACCGACGAAGGCGAAGTTTACTGGACCGCCGTCAAGCGCGCGCGTTCCGTCCCCGACGGGTTGCGCCAGAAGCCCGCCTCGTCAACGATCAACCGGCCCAACTCGGCTGCGCATGGCATCAGGTCGCCATGTTTGCTGATCAGGACGTACTTTGCTTCCGGCAGAGGCGGCAGGCCGTCGTTGCCGTCAAGAACCATCATCCATGGTTCGATTTCCTCCTGGGCGAAGATCGACACCGCCAGCCCCGCTTGCACCGCCGCCTTCAGGCCATGCTGGTTCGCCGACGTGAATCCGACATGCCAATCGATGCCGGAAGCCGTGAGCGCATCGACAGCCATCGCGCGTAGCGCGCACGGCGGCGGAGAGAACGCGAATGGCAGTGATGAACTCTGCGGCCGCTTGAAAGTGTCGGCTGCCGCCCAGACGAATTTCGTCTGACGAAGAACTGTTCCGTTCTCCTGATCCAGTCGGGTAATCGCCACCGCAAGATCGAGGTCGCCGGCATCGACCTTGGCCTGCAGGTCAAGACAGACACTGACCGAGACCTCGAGTCGAACCTCAGGGTAGCTGCGAGCGAACCGGCCAAGCAGTTGCGGCAGCCGATCGCCGATGAAATTTTCCGGAACGCCCAGCCGGACGGCGCCGGAGGCTGTGGAGGAATGAAAGCGGCGCGTCAGCGCCTCCTGGCTTTGCAAAATCTGTTCGGCGTGGCGCAGAAAATCCTCGCCGTCTTCGGTCAGGGTCAGCTTGCGCGTGGTCCGATACAGAAGCGGCCGCCCCACCTGCTCCTCCAGCCGCCGGATCTGGTGACTGACGGCGGATTGGGTCAAATGCAGCCGCTGCGCCGCGCGCGTGAATCCGCCGGTCTCGCAGACGGCAACAAAGGCGCGAAGCAATGTGGGCTCGAAATCCATAGACCCACATATATGACGACCAGAACTGAAATCAATAAAATCAATTCATTTCCGTCATGAAAGGATAGCGCCCATATCCGTCAGCCCGCACCAGCGACATCCGCGTCGGGTTGAAAAGGACTTTACATGCGCGTCTCGCCCTCAACCAGAAACACTGCCGCGCTGATCGGCGTCTGTCTGGCATCATTGATGTTCGGCCTCGAAATATCCAGCGTCCCGGTCATCCTGCCGACGCTGGAAACAGCCCTGCCCGCGGATTTCAAGGATCTGCAATGGATCATGAACGCCTACACCATCGCCTGCACGACCGTGCTGATGGCGACCGGCACCTTCGCCGACCGCTATGGCCGGAAGCGGGTTTTCACCACGGTCACGATCGCATTCGGCATTACCTCGCTGATGTGCGGGCTGGCGCAGAGCGCATCGGTGCTGATCGTCGCCCGGTTTCTGCAAGGTCTCGCCGGCGGCGCCATGCTCACCTGCTCGATTGCTATCATCTCGCACCAGTATCAGGACGAACGTGAGCGCGGCCGGGCCTTTACCGCATGGGGCGTCATCAGCGGCGTTGGTCTCGGATTCGGCCCGATCATCGGCAGCATGATTACCGCGTTATCGAGCTGGCACTGGGTGTTCCTGATCCATGTTCCGTTGACGATACTGGCCCTCATCCCGGCGAGTATCGGGATTCTGGAATCGCGAGATCCGCACGCCAAGCGGCTGGATGGCTGGGGGATCGTGACGTTGACGATCGCCGTCTTCGGCCTGACCTACGTGATCACGCAAGGCGCAGACCTCGGCATAACGACTGCGATCGGGCTCGCGGCCATCGCAATTGCAAGCTTCACCGCCTTCGTGCTCGTGGAGCGCAACACCGCGCAACCGATGTTCGACTTCTCGGTGTTCCGGATCCGAAAATTTAGCGGCGCCATCATCGGCTGCATCGGCATGAACTTCTGCTATTGGCCGTTCATGATCTACCTGCCGATTTACTTCGAGGGTGGTCTTGGCCTCGACAGCAAGGCCGTCGGGTTCCTGCTGCTGGCCTATACAATTCCGTTTCTGATCCTGCCTCCTATCGCCGACTATCTGCTCCGGCGTCACGGCGCCCGCATTGTCATTCCTCTCGGCATGGCTGTCATGGGCGCCGGCTTTATCGCCATGCGTTTCGGCAGCGGCCTGGAACAGGCGAGCTGGCTCACGGTACTACCCGGCGCGCTTCTGGCCGGGATCGGACTTGGCCTGACCAATACGTCGGTCACCAACACCACTACCGGTGCCGTCCCGAGCAACCGCGCAGGCATGGCGTCCGGGATCGACATCAGCGCACGATTGATCTCGCTGGCCATCAACATCGCGGTGATGGGGCTGATCCTGCTGGAAGCGATCCAGTGGTCCCTTCCCGAAACGCTCACCGCCGCGCTCGACGGCCAGCAGTTGCGCGCAATCGCCTCGGCCATCGCCACGGGAAATTTCAGTTCGCTGCAACAGGCGTATCCGGTGCTGTCCGTTCAGGATCCATCCGGTGCTGCCGTTCACGCGGCACTGGTCAAGGGTTTCGGCTGGGTGATGCTCTATGGCGGCATCGGCGCGTGGATCCTGGCCGTGATCAGCTTCCTAATCTTCGGCTTCGAGGAAGCGACCGCAAAATCCGAACTGGCCTGCGTCATGGACACCGCCGAGTAAGCTCGCCTGACACATGAGAGAAACAGTCCGCAAAAGAAAAATCCCCCGGCTTTCGCCGGGGGACATAGTGGATCTAGAAAATTTAAGTGGCTTACGCGCCGTTCAGGAATTGAAGCGGGTCGACGGCTGAAGATCCTTTACGGATCTCGAAGTGAAGCTGCGGCGACCCCACCTCTCCCGACTGACCCGATTTAGCAATGACCTGGCCGCGCTTGATTGAATCTCCGCGCTTCACCATCAGTTCACTCGCGTGGGCATACGCGGTGACGTAACCGTTGGAGTGCCGAACCAGGATCAGATTGCCATAACCTTTGAGCTCGTTGCCCGAATAGGCGACCACGCCGTCTTCGGCGGCCTTCACGGGCGTGCCTTCGGGCACTGCGACGTTGATGCCGTCATTCTGTTTGCCGTTGGTCTTCGCGCCGTAAGCCGTGATCACCCGGCCACGCACCGGCCAGCGAAACGTCGGCAGCGCATTGGTCGCGTCGGCGGCCTTCACCGGCGACTGGGCTTCAGGCAGATCGTTGGTTTCGGTCGCAACACGCGCCTTCTGCTGAGGCTCGACCGACGCGACTGTGACGGGCTTGGCAGCGGGAGCCGCAACCGGCGCAGGCTTCGGCGCTTCCGCAGCAAGCTGGGGTGCGGGCGCGGCAGCAACAGCAGCGGATTTAGCGCCGCCCGGAATGTTGATCTTGCTGCCGATCTTGAGCTGCGTGGTCACCGGAATGTGGTTCGCCGCGGCAAGCTGCGCGGGCGGGATGTTGTGACGACGCGACAGATTCATCAGCGTGTCGCCTGACTTGACGACATACACACTTGCCGGAAGACCGGCCGCAACCTTGGTGCCCGGCGCGGGCGATAATGCCGGCGGACTGGCGTGCGCCACACGGCGCGGAATCACGAGCTGCTGACCCGGCTGCAACACACGCGGTCCGCCGTAGCCGTTCGCCTTGAGAATTTCCGACGACGGCACGTTGTAGCGCTTCGAAATGACATCGAGCGTGTCTGCGGTGCCGACGATGATCGTGGTGCCGCCCTCGCGGCTGTATCCGGAGGTCGCGGCGACCGAGCGCGGCGCGACCGTTCCGGTGGTCTCGATGGGTGACGACGGCGGCGTATACGACGCCATCCCGCGTCCGCCGCCCGAGGTTGCAACAGGCTGAGACAACGGCGCGGATACGATCGGCGCGGAGCGCGGCCGACTGTACTGCGGAAGCTCACGCGGCTGCTGCTGGTAATTGTGCTGATAGTTGCCGCTCTGCTGAACGGACCCCGTCGCCTCCGGCGCGCTGTTGCGCGACGCAAACGGATTGGAGAATGAGTTGTCCTGGAACCGTGTCTGGGTGTCGGCGCTACATCCGCCAAATCCGACCGAGACGAGCGCCAGGACCACAAAATGCGGCGCACGGCGCGAGCTTATCAACTCGACAAAGCGGGACATGGTTACTCACTTGTACGCAACTAACACAAATTTGAGTAAACACAGTCCGAGTAAATAACTCTTTAAGGCACCAAACCTGCCTCGCCGTCCGTGCCGCAGGCGCCGCTTACATCTCGCGGGCGATGCCCTGCAGCGCGGGCACGAAACGCACCGCCACAAGGTCCTGCCGGTTGAAGCCATCGCCGGTTCGGACCACGCGGGTGAGAACCTGACGGTCGTCCACTGGCCCAACCGGCGCGATCAGCACCCCGCCCGGCTCCAGCCGCCCGAGCAGCGCGTCGGGAATGTCCTCCATCGCGGCGGTCACGATAATCCGGTCGAACGTGCCGAGCGTCTCGGGCACGCTGAACCCGTCACCGAGAACCACATCGACATTGCTGCATCCGAGTTCGGCAAGAACCAGCTTGGCGCGGTCGGCGAGCGTGCGAAAACGCTCCAGCGTCACGACGTCCCGGGCGAGCTTCGACAGGATCGCGGCCTGATAACCAGACCCGGTCCCGACCTCCAGCACGCGATGCGACGGCTCCAGTTGCAGTTGTTCGGTCATGTAGGCCACCACAAACGGCTGGCTGATGGTCTGGCCGCATGCGATCCCCAGCGCCGTGTCCCGGTAGGCATGGGGCCGGTCGGCCGACATGACGAACAGCTCGCGCGGCACGTCTTCCATCGCCTTCAGTACCGCCTGGTCGCTGATCCCGCGCTGCCGCAGGTTCAGCTGAAACATCATCTTTTCGTGGGGCGTTGGTAAGGGCGGCGGCATGAATCTTCAACGATCTAAGGACAAAACGGCTGTTCGATCTGTGGTATCATTTGACACGCATCGCAGGATCGGTTTTTTGCATACAGGTTCCCTTGATGGAACCCAACGCGCTGATAGAAGTTATGTGCGGAATAATTATGTTATTCCGGCAGCCGAAGCCGCTGCAACACGGGCAAACGTCGGATTCGGGACACTGGTCCGGATGTGTGGTTTGGGGGACGAATGTCGGGCATCGTAAAAGCAGGATCGCGCACGTCGATTCTGCTCGTCGAAGATGAAGTGATGATCCGCATGATGGTCGCCGACATGCTGGAAGAGCTTGGCTATGCCATTGCCGGCGAAGCGGGCGACATCGACGAAGGCGTCCGGCTGGTTCAGTCGACCGACTTCGACATCGCCATCCTCGATGTCAACGTCAACGGCAAGGTGATTACTCCCGTCGCCGAGGCCGTGCAGTTGCGCGGGCGGCCGTTCGTGTTCGCTACCGGCTACGGCGCGCAGGGCCTGCCGGAAAAATTCCGCGACCGCATCACGATTCAAAAGCCGTTCCAGGTCGAAACGCTGGCGCGCACGATCGAGATCGTGCTGAAGGGCATCGCGGCGTAGGACGTCGGAACGACGTCGATCATTACTTCAGAACACCCTTGAGCTTTTCCGAGAACACGACATCGGTGCGGTCGAGCCGCAGCGGCGTGACCGACACGAAATTCGCATCCAGTGCTGCAAGGTCGGTGCCCTCGCCTGGTACATCGATCACCGCCAGCCGCTCGAACCCGATCCAGTAATACGGATTGCCGCGGCCATCGCGACGCTCGTCGACGCGCAGGAAGCCCTGATTGCGCTTGCCCTGCCGCGTGACCGCGATGCCCTTCACTTCTTCCGGCATGCACGCCGGGAAATTGACGTTGATCACGGTGTCGCGCGGCACGCCGAGTTTCATCACATTGCGGATCACGTCGGGACCGAACTTCAGCGCCGTCTCCCACAGGGGCTTGTTGCGCGTCTCAAGCGAAAATTCCTGCGACAGCGCGAACGACGGCAGGCCGAGAATGGTGCCTTCCAGCGCGCCGGCGATGGTGCCGGAATAAACCACGTCCTCCGCGACGTTGCGGCCCTTGTTGACGCCGGACAGAACCACGTCGGGCAGCTTGTCCTTGAGGATGAAGCGCGATCCCATGATGACGCAATCGGTCGGCGTGCCGCGGACCGCGAAGTGGCGGTCGTCGAGTTCGCGCAGCCGCATCGGGTCGTTCAGCGACAGCGAATGCGAGACGCCGGATTGATCCATTTCGGGCGCGACCACCCAGACGTCGCTGGACAGCTGCTGCGCGATCTCCTCGATGACCTTGAGGCCCGGCGCGTGAATGCCGTCGTCGTTCGTACAGAGAATTCGCATGTTATTTTTCTTCCCTAGCGATCACTTTGAGGCCGCCCATATACGGCTGCAACACGTCCGGCACGGCAATCGAGCCGTCCTCCTGCTGATAGGTTTCCATCACGGCGATCAGCGCACGGCCCACTGCCGTGCCCGAGCCGTTCAGCGTATGCACGAAGCGCGGCTTGCCGTCGGGTCCGCGCGAGCGCGCGTCCATGCGCCGCGCCTGGAAATCGCCGCACACCGAGCAGGACGAAATCTCGCGGTACATGCCGCTCTCGCCCTGCCCCGGCATCCAGACTTCGATGTCATAGGTCTTTTGCGACGCGAAGCCCATGTCGCCGGTGCACAGCGTCATCACGCGATAATGCAGATCGAGCTGCCGCAGCACTTCCTCGGCGCAGGCCAGCATGCGTTCGTGTTCGTTCCTCGACTCTTCCGGCGTGGTGATCGAGACCAACTCGACTTTGGTGAACTGATGCTGGCGGATCATGCCGCGCGTATCGCGCCCCGCAGCGCCCGCTTCCGCGCGGAAACATGGCGTCAGCGCGGTCAGGCGCATCGGCAGTTCTTTTTCGTCGAGAATGGAGTCGCGGACGAGATTGGTCAGCGGGACTTCAGCGGTGGGGATGAGCCAATACCCCTCGCCGCCGCTATCGATTGCGCCTGCCGCAAATTGATCATCGCGAAACTTCGGCAGCTGCGCCGTGCCGAACATCGCGTCGTCGCGCACCAGCAGGGGCGGATTGACCTCGGTGTAGCCGTGTTCGTTGGTGTGCAGGTCGAGCATGAACTGGCCGATGGCGCGTTCCAGCCGCGCGAGCCCCTTCTTCAGCACGACAAAGCGCGAACCGGACATTTTCGTCGCCGCCTCGAAGTCCATGGACTTCATGGCCTCGCCGAGTTCGACATGCTCCTTCGGTTTGAACGCATAGTTGCGCTTCGCACCGAAGTGATGATGCTCAACATTGCCGTGCTCGTCGGCGCCGTCGGGCACCTCGTCGAGCGGCAGGTTCGGAATTTGCGCGAGTTCGGTCTTGAGGTCGTCCTCGTATTTCTTCGCCGCCGCTTCCAGTTCGGGAAGCTTCGTCTTGAGTTCGCCGACCTCGGCCATCAGCGTGTCGGCGCGCGCGTTGTCCTTGTTCTTTTTGGCGTCGCCGATTTCCTTGGACGCCGCGTTGCGCCGCGCCAGCGCCTGTTCCGACGCCAGAATGGCCGCGCGTCGCTTCTCGTCGAGCGCGATCAACGGCTTCGACAGCGGCTCAAGCCCGCGCCGTTTCAATGCTGCGTCAAACGCATCCGGGTTGTCGCGAATCCAGCGAATATCGTGCATGGCAAATTTCCAGTGATGGCCGGGCTTTCCCGGCCATTGGCGCTATTTCTGCGTGCGTTAGAACAAGTCGTGGATGCCATCGCAAGCAAATCTATGCCGCTTGCGCGACAAAAATGCCAAGCCCGGGCATGACGAATCGAGGGCATGACAGCCACAATACCCCGAACACACGACTGGCTGTACGACAGGGAGAGCGAACCGCCCTACTCCGCAGGCGTCGTGGCGGGAGGCGACGGAGGCGTGTCTGCCGGCGGGGTCGTCCCCGTGGCCTGCTTGGCCTTGTTTCTCTCCACGATCGCAACCGACCAAATCGAGCCCTCGTAGAGAACCAGCAGCGGAATCGCCAACGACATCTGGCTGATGACATCCGGCGGGGTCAGCACGGCGGCGATGATGAACGCCACCACGATGAAATAGCGCCGTTTCTCGCGCAGTTGTTTCGAGGTCAGGATTCCGATCCGCCCCAGCAGCGTCAGCACCACCGGCAGCTGGAACGCGATGCCGAACGCGAAGATCAGCGACATCATCAGCGAGAGATATTCGCCGACCTTCGGCAGCAGCGCGATCTGTGCTGTTTCCGTGCCGCCCACCTGCTGCATCCCGAGCGAGAAACGGATCAGCATCGGCAGCACGAGGAAATAAACCAGCAGCGAGCCCAGCGCGAAGAAGATCGGCGTCGCGATCAGGTACGGCAGGAACGCGCCGCGCTCGTGCTTGTAGAGGCCGGGCGCGACGAACATGTAGATCTGCGCCGCGATCACCGGAAACGAGATGAAGCCCGCGCCGAACATGGCGAGCTTCAACTGCGTCAGGAAGTATTCCAGCAATGCCGTGTAGATGAATTTGGAATTCTCAGGCCCGGCGACCCAGACGAACGGCCACACCAGCACGTTGTAGATCTGCTTGGCGAAAAAGAAGCAGAAGATGAACGCGATGCCGAACGCCAGCAGCGCCTTGATCAGCCGCGAACGCAGTTCGATCAGGTGATCCATCAACGGCGCTTTGGTGGCTTCGATGTCTTCGGTGCTCATGACGCTTTGGCGTCCGGCGCAGGCGCGACGCTCGAAGGCGTCACATTTGATGGTTCGGGTGCCGGCGCATGTGTTTCGGCTTCCGCGAAGGTTTCAGCAGTCGGCGGCTCGGGCGTGGTCGGCGTTGCGGGCGGATTGATCGCGTCCTCGACGTCCTTGTTCAGCGACGTCAGCAGATTGGTCGGCGACAGATCTTTCGCCGCAGCCGAGGCGTCATCGAACGTCTTCTTGATGTCGGCCATTTCCGCTTCGCGCATCGCTTCGTTGAACTGGCCCTGGAATTCGGAGGCCATCCGGCGGGCCTTGCCCATCCACTGCCCGACCATGCGCAGCACGCCGGGCAGCTCCTTCGGGCCGATGGCGATCAGCGCCACGACGCCGATGACGACCAGTTCACTCCACCCGATGTCGAACATGGAAAGATCCGTTTGCGGAGCTTTGCCCCGCACTCACTCAAAAAAAGCGAAGTCTGAAATCAGACGACCTTGCTTCCGACATCGCTTCGCGACGACGTGGCCGACGGCGCGCTGTCGATGGTCTTGACTGGCTCGGCAGGCTTGTCGGCCGGCTTCACGTCGTCGTCCGCCATGCCCTTCTTGAAGGCCTTGATGCCCTGCGCGACGTCGCCCATCAGGTCCGAAATCTTGCCGCGGCCGAACAGCAGCAGGACGACGCCGATGACGACGATCCAGTGCCAGATACTAAACGAACCCATACTGCCATCCTCCAAACACGCGCCGGTTTATGTCCGGCCAAATCTGACCGGAAAGTAGGCTGCGGAGGTGTCAAAAACAAGGATTAACCCCGCGTCATGACTGCGCAAACCGGCGCATTGACACGAGAGTTAATGTTCGTCTTCCGGTCCGCGCGATAGCGCGAAACCGGGACCTGACATCAGCTTTCGCCGCTCTTTTCGGGCTCCACGGCGGGCGCCAGCGTCAATTCGAGATCACCGGGCTCCAGCGGCTCCTCGTCGTCGCGCAGCGCCGGATCATCCGAGGGCGATGGAACAGAGAAGCCGCCCGGCAACCGGGTGTCCAGCAGGCCCGCGCCCTTCAATTCATCGAGACCCGGCAGATCGCCCAGCGCCTCCAGGCTGAACTGCGACAGGAAGGCTTCCGTGGTGCCGAATGTGAGCGGCCGTCCCGGCGTCTTGCGGCGTCCGCGCGGACGGATCCAGCCGGTCTCCAGCAACACATCAAGGGTGCCCTTCGACGTCACCACGCCGCGGATTTCCTCGATCTCGGCGCGCGTCACCGGCTGGTGATAGGCGATGATCGCCAGCATCTCGATCGCGGCGCGCGACAGGCGGCGCGTCTCCGTGCTTTCGCGCGTCATCAGCCAGGCGAGATCGCCCGCGGTGCGGAAGGTCCACTTGTTGGCGACGCGCACAAGATTGACGCCGCGCATGGCGTAGTCGGCCTGCAACTGCGCGAGGGCCGCTTTCACGTCGACGCCTTCCGGCATCCGCTTGGCGAGCGACGCCTCGTCGAGCGGCTCGGTCGATGCGAACAGCAGGGCTTCGAGGAGACGCAGTTCCTCGGGGCGCGCAACGACCTCGTCCGAGGACTGCTGCTCCACGGGCGCGATGTGCTTTGCCGCCACACTCGTTCTCGCCGGACTTGGCATGGCCTTGTCTCCTTCTTCCACTTACTCGACCGGCGCTTCCGACGCTGTGTGAGCGTCAGGAGGCAAACTCCCGATATGCTTACGAAAATACAATGGCGCGAACGCTTCTTTCTGATGCAGGTCCAGCGTGCCTTCGCGCACCAGTTCGAGCGCCGCAGCGAAGCTCGACGCGAACACCGTCGCCTTCTGCGTGGGGTCCATCACGTAGCGCATCAGATATTCGTCAAGGCTCGCCCAATCCTCGGACTCGGCGGAGCCGACCAGCCGCTCGAGCGAGGCGCGCGCTTCCGACAGCGACCACACCGTCCGCTTGGTGAGATGCACGGTGGCCAGCACACGCTGCTGGCGCTGCGTCGCGTAGGACGTCAGCAGATCGTACAGCGTCGCGGTCCAGCGGGCGTGCTTGATCTGCGCAATCGATTCCGGCTGGCCGCGCGGGAAAATATCCCGGCGCAGTTGCGGCCGCGTCATCAGGCGGTTCGACGCCTCGCGAATTTGTTCGAGTCGGCGCAGCCTGTTGGCCAGCGCGTTCGCCAGATCCTCGGCGCTCGGCCCTTCGGCCTCCGGAGGCTCGGGCAACAACAGGCGCGATTTCAGATACGCGAGCCATGCCGCCATCACGAGATAGTCGGCTGCCAGTTCCAGCCGCAGCTTGCGCGCCGCTTCGATGAAAACGAGATACTGATCGGCGAGCGCCAGAATGGAAATCTTGGAGAGATCCACCTTCTGCTGACGCGCGAGCGCAAGCAGCAGGTCCAGCGGACCTTCATAGCCTTCGACATCAACGACGAGCGCCGGTTCGTCCTCGGCGCGTTCCGCCGGCAATCCGGTTTCGAATGACAGGATTTCCGCGCTCATGACGTGAGGCTCCCTGCCCGCCCTATCAGCCGGTCGAGTTCGGCACGCGCGGCGACGCGATCGAACGGCTGCGGCGGCTTGCGCGACGCCAGCGCGCGATCCGCGCGGGCCAGCGCCTCGCCCGCAAGCACAGGCGTCTCGCCGGCAACCTCGAGCATCTCGTCGAGCTTGCCGTTGCAATGCAGGACCACGTCGCAGCCCGCCGCCAGACTGGCGCGGGTCCGCTCCGCAATCGATCCCTGCAGGGCGTTCATCGAAACGTCATCGCTCATCAGCAAACCTTGGAATCCAATTGTTCCGCGAATCACCTCTGCGATGATTGTCGCAGATGTCGTCGCCGGTTGGGCGGGGTCCAGCGCGCTAAACACAACATGTGCCGTCATTGCCATCGGCAAATCGGCCAGCGGCGCGAAGGCCGCAAAGTCCGTTTTGGCGAGTTCCGCTGCGGGAACATCGACCGTCGGCAACCGAAAGTGGCTGTCCGCCGTGGCCCTTCCATGGCCGGGAATGTGCTTCAGAACCGGCAACACGCCGCCCTGAACCAGCCCGTTGGTGACCGCCCGGGCAATGGCCGCAACCTTGTCCGGCGATGTCCCATAAGCCCGGTCGCCGATCACGCCGTCCGCACCGGGAACCGGCACGTCGGCCAGCGGCAGGCAGTCCACGGTGATCCCGAGATCGGTCAGATCGGCAGCGATCAGGCGCGCGGTCAGGCGACCGGCCTCAAGCCCCGCGCCGGGGTCGATGTCGTACAGCGCGCTGAAGACCGCGCCGGGGGGGTAGATAGGCCACTGCGGCGGCTGGAGCCGCTGCACCCGCCCGCCTTCCTGGTCGATCAGGACCGGCGCGTCGGGGCGCCCTATCGCAGATCGTAAATCCTGAACCAACCGAATGACTTGGTCCGGCTTTTCAACGTTGCGCTTGAAAAGAATAAAACCCCACGGACGGGTGTCGCGCAGAAATGCCCGCTCGTCGTCGGTCAGAGCGGTTCCCGAAACACCCGTGATGAATGCGCGCGCGGTCATCCTCGGCGATTAGCCCGCGCGCGGCTCCAGGGTCAAGGAAAGCAGGGAAATTCAGGGGTATTTGCGGGTGTCATCCACCGCAAATGCGGCCTATCTCAAGGATCTGGCGCGAAGCCGTCACCTTGAGGTGCCGTAGCGTAGCGAAGGCCTCGAAGGGCGACGGCGATATTCGCACAGTTATCCTTCGAGGCTCGCAAGAACTCGCACCTCAGGATGACGGTTCAGCGTCCGTCGCATCGGCCAGAAATTATCAGACGTTAGTTCCGCTGGACCATGCATTGTCCGCCGGCGGACTTCAGGTTGACGCAGAACTGCGTCGCCTCCTCGCCTGTCCCGAACGGTCCGACCATGGCGCGATAGAACGTGCCCTTCCCGGCGATGTCGGCGCGGCGGATCGAAACCGACCGTGAGCCGAGAATTCCCGAATACTTGCCTTGCAGCGCCTTGAAGGACGCCCGCGCGTCAGCCTCGGACTTCTGCGACGAGACTTGCACGAAGGCTCCGCTCCCGCTCGCGGCAGGAGGAAGCGCGGCCATCCTGGATCGCGTTTCGGCGGCAGCCGGCTGCGGCGGCGTCAACGCAACCGGTGCATTGGCTTGCGGCGCACCGGTCGAGGCGGTGCTGGCCGGCGCCTGCGTGCGCTGCACCGGAGTTGGAGCCTGGGCACGCGCTGCTGTAGGTGCCGGGGCCGGTGCGGCAGCGGCTTCCGCCTGATCCGGGCGAATGCTCAGGGTGCGAATTTTACGCGGCTCCTCGCCGCTCAATGCCCCGTTGCCGACGCCTGCGCCGGTCGGCCGCGTGTTCATCGACGCGTTGGCCACCGATGGTGGATTGGCGTTCTGGGTCAGCGGAGGAAACACCACGCGCGGCCCGGTCTTGGCGTTGACGTCGACCGGCTGTTCTTCGCGAGACACCATGCGCTCGGCGGTCTTGTCGCCGACGCGGTCGTAGATCTGCTTGCCCGAACTGTCGTTCGCGCCAGCGGCGGGAACAACCTTGTTCGGTCCGGCATCGGCCTTGATGACCGGAGGCTCGCCGCTGCGCGGAGAGCCGACAAAGGTCCGGTAAGCGAAGGCAGCGCCGGTGCCGACAACCGCGAGCAGCAACACCACGACAACCGTCATGGTCCCGCCGCGCCGCGCCTTCGGTGCGTCGTGCTCGAAATTCTCATCGTAGGGCGGCCGGTCATATCCGTCGTCGTAAGCCCCGCCCTGCGCGTAGTCGTCGCGGGCGGGATCGTGGTCGGGCCGTCCGTACAGAACGTCGTCGTACCGGTCGCTCGCGGCCACGTGCTGGCCGCGCGACTGTTCGGACGGCAACGGGTCGTAACCGGAATGATCGAAATGCGGAGCTTGATGGGCCTGGGCCGGATCATGCTGCCCGTCGGCATAACGCGGATCGTAGTGATCCTGCTCGCGATAGACCGGAGCTTGATAGGCAGGCTCTTGCCGCTGGGGCCGACGTCCCGCGGTCAGATTTTGAAGCCAGGACGGACGGGCGACCGGCGCTTCTTCTTCCTGCTCGGCGTAGGTGTCCTGCGCGTCGTATTGATCGTGCTGATCATACTGATCGTGCTGTTCATGCCGTGGCGGCTGGACCTGCGATGACTGGATTTTTGGATCGCGTCCGAAATCGGAGAGCGGATCGGTCTGCCCGATCAGCCGCGCCAGTTCAGCCAGCGGATCGCTCTCGCCCTGCTGCGGGGTGCCTGAATGATCCCGACCGTAGTCGTCATCCGCTGGAAACGGTCTGTCGCGATATTGGTTAGCCATTGCGATGTTGCATCCCCTTCGGGAAAGCGCCGCACCCGTCATTCAAACGGAGCGACCGCTGTTCACGCTGCCGCCACCCGTTTCCCCGCGGCGGTCAAAATCCCCCAACTATCGCATCTCGTCTGGAGCATGGACGCCGAGCACGGCGAGGCCGGAAGCCAGAACCGAGACGACGCCTTGAACCAAGGCAAGTCGCGCGATTGTTACTTCTGCATCATTCTGGATAATGAAGCGTAAATAGGGCAAATCGCGCCCCTTGGTCCAAAGCGCGTGAAATTCACTCGCGAGATCATAGAGGTAAAAAGCGATTCGGTGGGGCTCGTGTGCCACCGCCGCCGCTTCCACGATTCGCGGATAAAGCGCGATCTGCCGGATCAGGCTGAGTTCGACCGGGTCGGAGAGCCGCTCGATCTTCGCCTGACGCAGGAACGCAACGCGCCCTGCTTCATCCTCCGGCAATGATGGAACCGTCTCGCGCGCATTCTTGAAGATCGAATGCCCGCGCGCGTGTCCGTACTGGACATAGAACACCGCGTTGTCCTTCGACTGCTCGATCACCTTGGCGAGATCGAAGTCGAGCACCGCGTCGTTCTTGCGGAACAGCATCATGAAGCGCACTGCATCCGAGCCGACTTCATCGACGACTTCGCGCAGCGTGACGAAATCGCCGGAGCGCTTCGACATCTTCACCGGCTCGCCGTTGCGTAGCAGCTTCACGAGCTGCACGATCTTCACGTCGAGCGTGGCCTTGTTCGCCGTGACTGCCTTGATCGCCGCCTGCACGCGCTTGATGTAGCCGCCGTGGTCCGCGCCCCACACGTCGACCATGTTGAGAAAGCCGCGGTCGACCTTGGTCTTGTGATACGCGATGTCGGAGGCGAAGTAGGTGTACGAGCCGTCGGATTTCTTCAGCGGACGATCGACATCGTCACCGAACGCGGTGGCGCGGAACAGCGTCTGCTCGCGGTCCTCATAGTCCTCGACCGGCGCGCCTTTCGGCGGCGGCAGACGGCCTTCGTAGACATCGCCCTTCTCGCGCAAGCCCGCGATGGTCGCGCCGACGCGGTCGTTGCCGTTCTCGTTGAGCGAGCGCTCCGAGAAGAAGACGTCATGCTTGATGTTGAGCGCGGCGAGATCACCCTTGATCATCTCCATCATCATCGCGATGGCCTTGGCGCGCACCACCGGGAGCCACTCCGCCTCGGATTGCTTCAGCAGCTTGTCGCCATGCTCTTTCGCAAGCGCCTCACCGACCGGCACAAGATAATCGCCCGGGTAAAGCCCTTCCGGAATTTCGCCGATGGCTTCGCCGAGCGCTTCGCGATAGCGCAGGAACGCCGAGCGCGCGAGCACGTCGACCTGCGCGCCCGCGTCGTTGATGTAGTATTCCTTCGTCACGTCGAAGCCGGCAAACGACAGCAGGCTCGCCAGCGCGTCGCCGAACACCGCGCCACGGCAGTGGCCGACATGCATCGGCCCCGTCGGGTTCGCCGAGACGTACTCGACGTTGACCTTCTCGGCTGCACCGGCGGCGCTGCGGCCATAACCGCTGCCCTGCTCCAGCACCGTGCGCAACGCGCCGAACCATGCCGACGTCTTCAGCGTCAGATTGATGAATCCGGGACCGGCGACATCGACGCGCTCGACAATCGGATCGGCGCGTAGTTTGTCGGCGATCTTGTCGGCAAGCTCGCGCGGTTTCGCCTTGGCGTCCTTGGCCAGCACCATCGCAGCATTGGTTGCCATGTCGCCGTGGGTTGCGTCACGCGGCGGTTCGACCACGACACGCGCAAGGTCGAGACCTGCGGGCAAAACGCCCTCATCGGCCAGCGCCGCGCACACGCCATGCACGCGTGAAAGTACGTTTGCGAAAAGATGTTGGGAGGAGGCAGTATCCGTCATTCGCCTATAAAAACCAGTTGTCGCGCCGCTTTTCCAAGCCGCCGCCTAACGCAAATCCGGGGTCAAGTCAAAAAGCCGCTGATGCTCGATAATGGCGTATCTGTCGGTCATTCCGGCAATGAAATCGCCGATCCGCCGTGCCCGGCTGGCGTCGTCCTCGTCGCCCTCGTGCGCCAGCCACTCGGCCGGCAGGTCGCCCGGCTCGGCCCGGTAGCGTGCAAAGAGATCGCTCACCACGGTTTCGGCGTCCCGCATCACGCTCATCACGCGCTCGTGGCGATACATCCGCGCCTTGAGGAAGCCCTTGATGGCCGCCTCCGCCTTTTCGGCTTCGGCCGAGAAGCTGACAATCGTGCCGTCATGATTGCGCACATCCGCAACACCGTGCGGCTTCACCACAGCGAGCCGCTTGCGGGTCTCCGAAAACACATCCTCGATCAGATACGAGATCAGCTCGCGCACCAGCTCGGCGCCGCGCCGCGCCTCGTCGAGTACGGGATAGCGGGCAATGATGACGGCGTTGATGTCCGCAATCAGCGGGATGGCGCCGAGATCGTCCACCGTGAACAGCCCCGCGCGCAATCCGTCGTCGATGTCGTGCGCGTCATAGGCGATGTCGTCGGCGACGGCGGCCACCTGTGCCTCCAGCGAGGCATGGCTCCACAATTCGAGATCATGCTGGGCGACATAATCGGAGATGCCGACCGGCACGCCGCGCTCGCGGTAACGCCCCACGGGCTCGCCGTTGCGGTCGATCAGGGGGCCGTTGTGCTTGACGATGCCCTCCAGCGCTTCCCAGGTGAGGTTCAGGCCGTCGAAGGCCGGATAGCGCCGCTCCAGCAAGGTCACCACGCGCAGACTTTGCGCGTTGTGGTCGAAGCCGCCGTGGTCGCGCAGGCATTCGTCCAGCGCCCGCTCCCCGGCATGGCCGAACGGCGGATGGCCGAGGTCGTGGGCTAGCGCCAGCGTCTCGGTCAGGTCCTCGTCGAGGCCGAGCTGCCGCGCCAGCGCGCGGGCGATCTGCGCCACTTCCAGCGTGTGGGTCAGGCGGGTGCGGTAATGGTCGCCTTCATGAAAGACAAAGACCTGGGTTTTATGCTTCAGACGCCGGAACGCATTGGCGTGGATCACCCGGTCGCAGTCGCGGCGGAAGGCACTGCGCCGCAGGCTCGGGGGCTCGTTGAACCGCCTGCCGCGGCTTTGATCCGGGTCGCAGCCATAGACCACGGGAGGGGCAGCCATTCCGACCGACATGCGAATTATTCTACTTTCGGCGTTTGATTCCGGCGTCCGACGCACTTAACTATGCATTACCGGGACATTCAAACACCCCGGATGTCGGAGACGTCATGACGACCACCGAACTCGCCCCTGCCGGCAATGTCACAATCTCGGAGCGGGCCGCGAAGCGAATCGGCACCATCCTCAAATCAGAGGGTGAAGGCGCGATGCTGCGCATCAGCGTCGAGGGCGGCGGCTGCTCGGGTTTCCAGTACAAGTTCGACGTCGAGCGCGCCAGAGCGGACGACGATCTCGTGATCGAGCGCGACAACGCCGTGGTGCTGGTGGACCCGGCGTCGGTGCCGTTCCTTGCCGGATCGGAAGTGGACTTCGTCGACGACCTGATCGGCGCGTCATTCCGCGTGGTCAATCCGAACGCCACCGCGTCCTGCGGCTGCGGCACGAGTTTCTCGATCTGATTTCTCGACAACCGGATTAGTTGGCGGCGAACAGCCGCCGCGCGTTGCCGTGCGCGATCTGCTTTGCGACCGCAGGCGGCAGCTGTTTGAGCCAGCCGCGGTACTCGGCCATGATCGCGCCGTAGCTGGACCAGCGTTCGCTGATCCATGTGTCCGATCCGAGCAGGAAGCGGTCCGGATATTTCTCGAACATCGCCCGCCATTCCGGGGTGAGCACGCCGCCCGCGCCGGTGATGCCGCTGCGATAGGACAGTTCGCCCCACAGTTGCGGATAGGTCGCGAGCATCGCCGCGACACGCGCCGACGACAGGCCGAAGCCGGTATGCGCCCAGATGATTTTTGCGCGCCCGTTGTGGCGCATCAGAATCTCGACGGCTTCATCGTCGGCGTGGGCATGGAGGTAAAGATCGTTGGCGACCGCGAAGTCGACGGCCTTCTTCACCCACTCGGTGGCCGCAGCCTTTCCCGACAGATGAAACTCGCCGACGCCGCGATAATAGCCGCGCTTGAATTCCTCCTGCACCAGATCGAAGATCGTCGGGTCGTTGAACCATGTCTGGATGTCGGGCCGGACACGATAGGGCCGGATGAACGGCACCACCCAAAGCCCTTCGGCTTTCGCATCCATCAGCGCGTGGGTGCCGGTGTTGGGGCGGCTGGTCGCGAGAATGCCGGTGACGCGATGCTTCTTGAACAGCGCGAGCACTTCGTCGGGCTGATAGAACGGCGTCGGCTCCCAGTTGTAATGCAGATGAGCGTCGAAGATCTCGATCGGCTCCTCGACTGCGCGGGCGGGCGGCGCGGCAGCCATCGCCATGGCGGCGACAGCGACGTACCACCACCCTCGCATTGTTCTGAATGACATCGGATTCTACTCGGCCGCGGCGACGCGCGGCGGCTCGACGTCCGGCGTGTCCTGCAAGGTCGGATCGAGATGGCGCTTCAGGCGGCGATCGATACGGTCGAGATAAATGTAGATCACCGGCGTGATGAACAGCGTCAGCAGTTGCGACACCAGAAGACCGCCGACTACCGCCACGCCGAGCGGCTGGCGCAGTTCGGCGCCCGCGCCCGTGCCCAGCGCAATCGGCAGCGTGCCGAAGATCGCGGCAAACGTCGTCATCATGATCGGGCGAAAACGCAGCAGCGCCGCTTCGCGGATAGCGTGTTCCGCGCTCAGACCGACGGCACGTCGCCCGATGGCGAAGTCCACCATCATGATCGCGTTCTTCTTCACGATGCCGACCAGCATGACGATGCCGATCATCGCGATCACCGACATTTCCATGTTGAACAGCATCAGCGTCAGGATCGCCCCGATGCCGGCCGACGGCAGGCCCGAGATGATTGTGATCGGGTGGATGAAGCTCTCGTAGAGAATGCCCAGAATGATGAACGCCGCGAACACGGCGGCGAGAATCAGCACGCCCTGCCCGCGCAGCGAATCCTGGAAGACCTGCGCCGTTCCCGAGAATCCGGTGGCGACGGTCGCCGGAAGATTCGACTCCTGCTCGATCTTGCCAATCTGATCGACGGCGTAGCCGAGCGATGTGCCCGGCTGGAGGTTGAACGAAATCGTCACCGCCGGCTGCTGGCCCTGATGGTTGATCTGCAACGGCCCGACCGTCGGCACCATTTTGGCCACCGCGTCCAGCGGGATCGTCTGATTGTTCGCCGTCTTCACGTACAGCTTGGACAGGTCGGTCGGATCGACCCGGAATTTCGGCTGCACTTCCAGAATGATCTGGTAGTCGTTCGAGGGCATGTAGATCGTGCCCACCTGCCGCGCGCCGTAAGCATTGAACAACTGGTTGCGGATCTGATCGGCGGTGACGCCGTAGACGGCGGCTTTCTCGCGGTCGATGTCGACCGTCAGCTGCGGGTTCTTGATGTAAAGATCCGTCGTGACGTCCAGCAGCCCCGGCACCTTCGCGATGCGGTCGCGCATTTCCGGCGCGACGCGATACAACGATTCAGTGTCGCCGCTTTGCAGCGTGTACTGGTATTGGCTCTTGGACGCGCGTCCGCCGATGTTCAGGTTCTGGATGCCCTGGAAGAAGGCCTGCAAGCCGGGCACCTGAAGTGCCTTCTGCCGCAGCCGGGACATCACGATCGGAGCAGGCTCACGCTCGCCCTTCGGTTTCAGGCCGATAAACATCCGCCCGTAATTCGCCGTCGGATTAGGCCCACCCGATCCGACCGTGCTGTTCACGAATTCGACCGCAGGGTCCGCGCGCAAAATGTCGGCAAGGATTTTCTGCCGCTCGCTCATTGCCATGAACGATGTATCGGTCGCGGCCTCCGTCGTGCCGCTCAGAAACCCGGTATCTTCCTGCGGGAAGAAGCCCTTCGGCACGACGATGTAGAGCCAGATGGTTGCGCCGAGCGTCGCGAACGTCACAACGAGCATGATGGACTTGTAGGCGAGCACACGGTCGAGCGCCCATTCGTAGGCACGCAGCCAGCCGTCGAACATCACCTCGAACCCGCGCAACACGATGTTGGGCTTGTGATGCGGATCGTGCGGTTTCAGGACGCGCGCGCACAGCATCGGCGTCAGCGTCAGCGATACGAAGCCGGACACGACGATGGCGACGGAGATGGTCACCGCGAATTCGCGGAACACGCGACCGACGATGCCGCCCATCAACAGCACCGGGATGAAGACGGCGATCAGCGAGAACGTGATCGACAGAATGGTGAAACCGATCTCGCGGGCGCCTTTCAGCGCCGCTTCATACGGTTTCATGCCCTGCTCGATATGACGCACGATATTTTCGAGCATGACGATGGCGTCGTCCACCACGAACCCCACCGACAGCGTGAGCGCCAGCAGCGTCATGTTGTTGATGGAATAATCGAGCGCATACATCACGGCGCAGGTTCCGAGCAGCGAGATCGGAACCGCGAGCGCGGGAATGAAGGTTGCGGACGCCGACCGCAGGAACAGGAAGATCACCACGATCACCAGACCGACCGCGATCAGCAAGGTCTCCTCCACGTCAGCGACGGATTCACGAACCGACACCGAACGATCCAGCGTGACGTCCATGGTTATGGAAGGCGGAATCTGCGCACGCAGCGACGGCAGCTTGGCCCGCACCGCATCGACGACCGCGACCGTGTTGGCGTCGGGCTGCTTCTGGATCGCCAGCACGATCGAACGGGTGCCATTGAACCAGGTCGCGGCCTTGTCGTTCTCGACACTGTCGTAGATCTTCGCGACCTCATCGAGCTTGACCGGCGAGCCGTTGCGCCACGCCACCACGACCTGACGGTAGTCGATCGCCTTGTTGAGCTGCCCCGATGCCTGAAGCGCAATGTCCTGCTTCGGGCCGTTCAGCGTGCCGACCGGCGTCGATGAATTGGCGCGCGACACCGCCGCGCGAATGTCTTCGAGTGAAAGACCTCTGGCCGCCGCGGCTTCGGGGTCGGCCTGCACGCGGATCGCGAATTTCTGCGGACCGTAGATCAGCACCTGCGCCACGCCGGGAATTTGCGACAGCGTCTGGCCGATGGTGATGTCGCCGTATTCGTTGACGGTCGACAGCGGCAGCGTCTCCGAACTCAGCGACACGAACAGCACGGGGAAGTCGGCGGGGTTCACCTTCCGGAAGCTCGGCGGAACGAGCATTTCGACCGGCAGGCGGCGCTGCGCGATGGTCAGCGCGGTCTGCACGTCGAGGGCCGCGCCGTCGATGTTTCGGTTGAGGTCGAACTGAATGATGATCGAGGTCGTGCCCTGCGACGAGGAGGACGACATCGAGGAAATGCCTGCGACGGTCGAGAGCTGGCGCTCGATCGGCCCCGCGACGGAGGCCGCCATCGTGTCGGCGCTTGCACCGGGCAGCGTGGCCGTCACCTGAATGGTCGGGAAATCAACCTTCGGCAGCGCGGAAACCGGCAGCAGCCGAAATCCGAACACGCCGAACGCAATGATCGACGCCGTCATCAGCGTCGTCATCACCGGTCTGCGGATACAAAGCTCCGACAGATTCATGCGCGAGTGTCCCGATCCGCCGTTCGCTTTGCCTTGCAGCGCCTTCCGCAGCGAACGGCGGATCGGAAGGACACTCGAATCTATATTTGCTAGTGATCCTTTGATTCTAACATTCGCGAGAATGCCTGCTGAGAAGGGACGCGAATGTTAGAATCGGATCACTAGGCTCCGGCCTTGCGGCTGCGCGGCTCGACGGACGTGCCGTTTGACAGCAGCAATTGCCCATCGACCACAATATCTTCCCCGCCTTCCAGCCCGCTGTCGATCACCGAAGTGCCCTGAAACGTGCGACTGATGGTAACGGGCTGCACCTGTGCCTTGCCATCCTTGACGACGAACACGAAGTTCCCGGTCTGGCTGCGCTGGACGCCGACCGACGGCACGACGACCGCATTTTCGGTGCGAACCGTCAGCGTCGTGTTGACGAGAATGCCGGGCCACAACAGCTCGCTCTCGTTGCCCATGCTGCCACGCACGGTCACCATGCCGGTGGTGGGATCGACCGAGTTCTCGACCATCGCAACAACGCCGGTTTCCGATTTGCCGCTGCCCGGGATCGTGGCCGTCACCGACGACTGCCCGTCCTTCATGGCGTCGCGCAGGTCGCTCAGCACCCGCTGCGGGATCGCGAAGGTCACATAGACCGGCGCCATCTGGTTGATGGTGGCGAGGGCCGAGGTATCGGCCGGCCGGACGAAATTACCGACCTTGACCGAGGCGGCGCTGATGCGGCCGCTGATCGGCGCCTTGATGAGGGTGTAGCTTTTCTGAACCTTCAGATTGTCCAGCAGCGCCTGATTGGCCTGAACGGTCGCCGCGGCATTGTCGAGCGCCGTTTTCGCATTGTCGACATTGACCTGCGTTGTCGCGCCTTTCGTAATCAGCTCACCGAAGCGCTTCACATCGCGCTCGGCGGCGACTAGCTGCGACCGGTCACGCGCAAGATTACCTTCCGCCTGCGCAATCTGCGCATCGATCTGGCGCGCATCGAGCGTGAACAGGAGATCGCCCTCCTTCACTCGCGCGCCATCCTGAAAATGAACTTCGACGATTGTGGTTTCGAGACGGGATTTCAGCGCCACGCTGGAAATCGGCGTCACCATTCCGATGGAATCGACATCGACCGGGACGGTCTTTTTCTCGGCTTTCGCGAGTTCGACGGATACGGCACGGGCCCGCTGTGGCGCCTTCGCCGTGGTCGCTCCGCTCATCCACATGCCGCGGGTTGTATAGACAGCGACCGCCGCAACGCAGAGGCCTGCAATCAGCAGGCCGCGTCTTTTGAAAGTCTTTTGCGCCATTTCGTCTCGCAGGTGCAGGCCGTCCATCCCGTGGCAAGCCGTCGTTCCCCGCCCCCTTTTTCACTGGTTTTCCAGCGTTATTTGTCATCGGCTTATCACAGCCGCGCCGGTCATGGTATGCCATACACATGAAATATCACCCACGTAGCTAACGGAACCGAGCATGCGGATCGCCACCTGGAACGTTAACTCTGTCCGTCAGCGGCTCGACCACCTGCTGACATGGCTCAAGGAGCGGTCCCCGGACATCGTCTGCCTCCAGGAAATCAAGTGTCAGGACGAGGCGTTTCCGCGCGAGGCCATCGAGGCGCTCGGCTACAACGTCGTCACCCACGGACAGAAGACGTTCAACGGCGTAGCGCTGTTGTCCAAGTATCGGTTCGACGAAACCACGCCGCGTCTGGGCGGCGATCCGGAGGATCTGCACGCCCGTTTCCTCGAGGGCGTGGTGTCTCATTCAGGCGGAACGCTGCGCATTGCCTGTCTCTACCTGCCCAACGGAAACCCGCCGGAAACAGAAAAATATCCATATAAAATCAAATGGATGGAGCGACTTCTTGAGTATTCGAAAGAGCGCATGAAGGGCGAGCAACCGCTGGTGCTGGCGGGGGACTTCAACGTCATTCCGACGGCGGACGACGTCTACAATCCGGCCGCCTGGGCGGGCGATGCGCTGTTCCTGCCGAAAACCCGAGAGCGCTTCCGCGCCCTGCTCAACCTCGGCCTGACCGATGCGCTCCGCGCGGTGTCCGATCAGCCCGGCCAATACACGTTCTGGGATTATCAGGCCGGCGCATGGCCGAAGAACAACGGCATCCGCATCGACCACCTGCTGCTCTCGCCGCAGGCCAGCGACCGGCTGCGCGATGCCGGCATCGACCGTCACGTCAGGGGCTGGGAAAAAGCGTCGGATCACGTTCCGGTCTGGATCGATCTGGATCTGAACTGAACGCAACGGCCATCAAGACGTCATCAAGCCAGCGAAGATTGCATCGACTCAACGAAGGTTGCCGCCTCAGGAGAAGCAGTCATGCCGGGTACCGTTCGATTGCACCGCGTTCTTCCAACGAAGCCCGACAAGGTCTATCGCGCGTTTATCGAGGCGGACGCCATGGCGAAGTGGCTCCCGCCCAACGGCTTTACCTGCACCGTCGATCATTTCGACGCAAAGGTCGGCGGCACCTTCAGGATGTCATTCCGCAATTTCACCACGGGCATGAGCCATTCGTTCGGCGGGAAATATCTGGAGCTCGTGCCCGGCAAGCGGGTGCGCTACACGGACAAGTTCGACGATCCGAATTTGCCCGGTGAAATGCAGGTGACGGTGGAGCTCAAGCAAGTCTCCGTCGGCACGGAGATCAACATCGTGCAGGAAGGCATTCCCGACGCCATTCCAGTGGAGGCTTGCTATCTCGGCTGGCAGGAGTCGTTGAAAAATCTGTCGCGTCTGGTCGAGCCCGAGATCAATCAGTAGCGAAGTGCCGGGCCAATCGAGAGCCCTGCCCGCTCAGTCCCGGCGGCCCTGAACCCAGCGCTCGAGCATCTGCAAGGCCATTGCCCGGTCATCCTCGGACGCCTTGGCCATCGCGGTCTTGTAGCTGTCCTTGATCCAGGTCTCGTCCGGCGTGGCGCTGTCCTGCGCCAGCGTCAGCCACATCAGGCCGCGCGCGGCCTGCCGCTGCAGGCGGTCGCCGTTGAACAGCATCTGGCCGAGCAGCGCCTGCGCCTGATGCTGGCCCTTCTGCGCCGAAAGCGCGAGCCAGCGCACGCCGTATTTCGCGTCACGCGGCGCGCCAACGCCGTCGAGGTACATCCGGGCCAGATTGTACTGCGCCTCGGCATTGCCGAAATACGACGCCGCGTAGGCGAACATTTCCCGCGCACGCTCCGGATCGGCTTTCACCTGACTGTTCGGAATGCCGGACACGAAGTAGCGGCCCAGCGCGACAAACGCATTGGCGACGATGGTGGCCTGAGGCGCCGACGGGCTGTCCTCGGCATGGGCGTTGGCGATCTTGCTGAAATAGTCGTAGGCGCGCAGATCGTCCCGCGCGACGCCGTCGCCCTTGGCGTACATGCGCCCGAGCTTCCACTGCGCCACCGGATGACCGCCTTCGGCGGCATACTGCAAGGCCGTCAAGGCGCTCGCCTGCTGGGGAATTTCACCGGGCGGAACCGGCTTCTTCAAAACCGGAACGCCGGTTGGAGCGGCAACCATCGGCAATGCTGCTTCCTGATTGCCCGGCGCGCTACCTTCAAAGGCAACGGCCGGACCCATCGCGAAAATCGCGACGGTCAGGGCAGCAGCAATGCCAATGCGCTCAGATGTCCGCATAACACACTTTCTCACCACCCCCGCCGGGATGGGTCACAGCGCCTTTAACCGCAGGTCCCACCTGCTGGGCATATTTCCAGAGCACGCCGGAGCCGACCGAGGTTTCGCGTGGCTTCCAGGCTTTCCTGCGCTCGGCCAGTTCGGCATCGGTCAGCTTCACATTGAGTGTGCCGTTGACCGCATCGAGTTCGATGATGTCGCCATCACGGATCAGGCCGATGGGACCGCCGACGGCCGCCTCCGGTCCGACATGGCCGACGCAGAAACCGCGGGTGGCGCCCGAAAAACGTCCGTCGGTGATGAGCGCGACCTTGCCGCCCATGCCCTGCCCGGTCAGCGCCGCAGTGGTCTGGAGCATTTCACGCATACCCGGGCCGCCCCTGGGGCCCTCGTAGCGGATCACAATGACGTCGCCTTCCTTGTAGGTCTTCTTGTTCACGGATTCGAACGCGTCTTCTTCGCAATCGAAGCAGCGCGCGGGTCCCGTGAACTTCAGCACCGACATTCCAGCGACTTTCACGATCGCGCCGTCGGGCGCGAGATTGCCCTTCATGCCGACGACGCCACCGGTGACGGTGATCGGATTATCGGCTGAACGAACCACGTCCTGATGCGGATTCCATTTCACGCTCTTGAGGTTCTCGGCGATCGTGCGTCCGGTGACCGTCATGCAGTCGCCGTGCAAGAAACCGTTGTCCAACAGCGTCTTCATCAGCAGTGGTATGCCGCCAGCCTCGAACATATCTTTGGCGACATAACGACCGCCGGGCTTCAAATCCGCGACATACGGTGTCTTTTTGAAGATTTCGGCGACGTCGAACAAATCGAAGTCGATCCCGCATTCGTGGGCCATGGCCGGCAGATGCAGCGCAGCATTTGTTGAGCCGCCCGATGCCGCGACAACCGCTGCGGCGTTTTCCAATGACTTGCGGGTCACGATGTCGCGCGGACGAATGTTCTTGGCGATCAGCTCCATGATCTTTTCGCCGGCGGCCATGCAGAATGCGTCACGGATTTCGTAAGGCGCCGGTGCGCCGGCCGAGTACGGCAGCGCAAGGCCAATGGCTTCGGAGACGGTCGCCATGGTGTTGGCGGTGAACTGTGCGCCGCAGGCGCCCGCCGACGGGCACGCCACGCGCTCGATTTCGTCCAGATCCTCGTCCGACATCTCGCCGACCGAATGCTTGCCGACCGCCTCGAACATGTCCTGAACGGTGACCTGCTGGCCGCGGAAATTGCCGGGCAGGATCGAGCCGCCATAGATGAAAATCGACGGCACGTTGAGGCGCAGCATGGCCATCATCATGCCAGGCAAGGACTTATCGCAGCCGGCAAGCCCGATCAGGGCGTCATAGGCATGGCCGCGGACGGTCAATTCCACCGAATCCGCGATGGTTTCGCGGGATGGCAGCGACGAGCGCATGCCATCGTGGCCCATGGCGATGCCGTCGGTGACGGTAATGGTGCAGAACTCGCGCGGGGTGCCGTTGGCCGAGGCGACGCCCTTCTTGGCGGCCTGCGCCTGGCGCATCAGGGAAATGTTGCAGGGAGCCGCTTCATTCCAGCAGGACGCCACGCCGACGAACGGCTGGTGGATCTGCTCGGTGGTGAGGCCCATGGCGTAAAGGTAGGAGCGATGCGGCGCGCGCGCGGGCCCCTCCGTGACGTGACGGCTTGGAAGTCTCGCCTTGATGTTGGTCTTTGCGTCCATCGTGAACCCTTACCCGCAGCCACCCGTGACATCCGGAAACCTCCTTATAAAAAGCAGGATTTTCCAATACCTTCGCGAATGCTGTGGCACTTAGCCTACGAAGGAATGATCTCATGGAGGCGTGTGGCTAAATCGCGGCACACGCAAGTGCTTGCTGAGGCGAGGGTTAAATGTTCACCAAGTGTTGTAGCCAAGCCACATTCGTTGCACCGCGGCAACGACGCGGCGCCGATCAGTTCGACAAGTCAGGCTGGATTTAGACGGCTACCTGCCGCGGATCATGCGCCATGCGAACAGCAGGATGACCGCTCCCACCGACGCCGAAATGAGCGTGCGCCAGAAGCCGAATACCTGCACTTGCGCAATCTCGGCCAGCTTCGCGCCGACGAACGCGCCGCAGACGCCGACCAGAATGTTGGTGAAGATGCCGTGATCCGAGGACGTCACGCGTTCGGCGATCCATCCGGCGATGGCGCCGATCAGGAGCATCGTGAAGAAGCCAACGCCCGGCTGGCTCAAAAATGCTTGTGCGTCGTTCACGAAACCCTCCCCGATCAATCCTCAGGAACGGAGATTAGCGCGGCACCGCCTCCGCGCGAACGACAATAAAATGAAACCCACATGAAAAAGACCGGCCCCTAGGCCGGCCTTTTTCAGATCGACGGCAAGGACGTCGCTTACGTCTTCTTTTCCATGCCGCCCTTTTTCATCTTGGACTTCGACATCTTCTTTTTCTTCATCTTGTTCATCGAATTCATGCCGGTGTCGGAACCTGCTGTCTGACCGGTTACGTTGGTTTGGTTGCTGGCCGGAGCACCGGGCCGATCCATCCCGGAGGCCTGGGCGAAAGCGCCACTCACGGACGACAGACCAATCGCAGCAGCACAGATCGAGCTTAGAACAATATTTCGCATCGATACCTCCTGTCGGAACCACCAACCTCAATCCCGGCAAAAGGCAGTTGTTCCCGCCTGTTCGCAAATCTGTGATCGACGCCGCGGCGCCGCGTTGCTCACATGTTGAGGACGCGCCCGTAGGCGTCGAGCACCGCTTCTTTCATGGTTTCCGAGATGGTCGGATGCGGGAAGATGGTGTGGAACAGTTCTTCCTCGGTGGTCTCCAGATTCATCGCGACCACGAAACCCTGAATCAGTTCGGTGACTTCCGACCCGACCATGTGCGCGCCGAGCAACTGGCCGGTCTTTTTGTCGAAGATCACTTTCACCATGCCCTGGTCTTCGCCCTGCGCGATGGCCTTGCCGTTACCCACAAACGGAAAACGCCCGACGCGGACATCCTTGCCCGCCTCCTTCGCCTTTGCCTCGGTGAGACCGACCGATGCGATCTGCGGGTGGCAATAGGTGCAGCCCGGGATCAGCAGCTTGTCCATCGGATGCGGATGCATTCCCTTGATGGCTTCGACGCAGATGACGCCCTCATGCTCGGCCTTGTGCGCCAGCATCGGCGGACCGGCGACATCGCCGATGGCATAGATGCCGGGCACGTTGGTCTTGCCGTAACCGTCGATGACGATGCAGCCGCGATCCGTTTTCACGCCGAGCTTCTCAAGCCCGAAGCCTTCGATGTTGCCGACCACGCCGACCGCGGAAATCACGCGATCGACTTCCATCGTCACCGGCTTGCCCTTGCCGTCGTCGATGGTGGCCACCACGCTGTCGGCCTTCTTGTCGAGCTTGGTGACCTTTGTGTTGGCGAGAACCTTGATGCCCTGCTTCTCGAACTGCTTGCGCGCGAAGCCCGCGATCTCCGCGTCCTCGACCGGCAGGATCTGCGGCAGCACCTCGACCACGGTCACTTCCGCGCCCATGGTGCGATAGAACGACGCGAACTCGATGCCGATGGCGCCGGAGCCCACGACCAGCAGCGACTTCGGCATCTTGTCCGGGTTCATCGCCTCGAAGTAGGTCCAGACCAGCTTCTTGTCGGGCTCCAGGCCCGGCAGCACGCGCGGACGCGCGCCGGTCGCTACGATGATGTGCTTGGCGGTGTAGACACCCTCGCCCAGCGCGCCCTTGGGTGCTGCGGCTTCAGTTTTCTTCACCGTGAACTTGCCGCCGCCATCGAGCGTGGCCTCGCCCCAGATGATCGTGATCTTGTTCTTGTTCATCAGGTATTCGACGCCGCCGTTGAGGCGCTTCACCACGCCGCGCGAGCGCGCAATGACGGCTTTCGGATCGAACGAGACGTTGTCCGCCGACAGGCCGTAATCCTTGGCGTGCTTCATGTAGTGGTAGATTTCCGCCGAGCGCAGCAGCGCCTTGGTCGGAATGCAACCCCAGTTGTTGCAGATACCGCCGAGATACGCCTTCTCGACAATGGCGGTCTTGAAACCGAGTTGCGCGGCGCGGATGGCCGTTACATAGCCGCCGGGTCCCGAACCGATCACGACAACGTCAAAAGATGTATCAGCCATAAAGAACTCCATTCGCCCGATAGCGCACTATTGTTGGTAGTAGTCTTGCACTGTTGCCCACGCGACGTCCTGCAGAAACGCCGCGGTTTTATCATCAAGGTCTGCGTGATATTTATTGCCGACCGGCGAGCGCCGATAGACCGAGGCCATCACGACGCAGGCGGCCAGATAGGTGCCTGCCAGACTTGGATGGCTCTTGTCCGGCACATGGAGCGCGAGTTCCGGACGCTGGGTTCGCGCCTGCGCAAATGCCAGACCGGCGGGAATCACGAGCGCGTCGTTGTCGTTGCCCGCAGCCGTGTAAGCATCCGCCAGCTTTTCGATCATGTCGGGCTTGTCGGCATAGGCCCATGTCATGAACAGGATGGGCTGCGCGTTGTGCTTGCGCACGATTGCAACATCTTTCGCGACGGTCTTCGCGAACACCACCTTGCGGTCGATAGCGCACCAGCTGCAGTCCGCCATGATCACGGCGTCGAATTCGTTGCGCCCGTGCGACGAAAGAAGCCTGTCTACATCGTGCATGGTCAGCGACGCGCCGCTGATGGTCGCAGAGGTTGCTGTGTATTTGCCGGCGGGGTCGGCACTGCGCAACAGGTTGAGCACATGATCATGCAAACTGTTGTTGTAGTAGAAATAGCTGTTGCCGATGAACAGCACCGACTGGGGTGCGTGGGACAGCTTTACGACCTTCGGACGCGCCAGCGCATTCGCCATGGTGCTCGCGCACAGGATCATGACCGCAACCGCGGATAGCGTCCATCCAGCCGATCCGATGGTCAGGGAGTTCCTCAGCGGACGCCTCCACTGAAAGACGTGTCGGCGACTTTCCCGGGTTCGAGCCAGTTCGCGAAACGCCGGAGCACGGCCCATGGCACAACCAGGGTGAGGACTATGGGAATGGCGATCTGCAGAATTTCCTGAATGTCGGGCTCGCGGATGTCATGAAACTCACGCACCGAGATGTCCGAATATTTCAACATCACGACCAGCAGCAGGAACGGCACGAGTGGCACCAGCAGCGCGATATTCAGGGCCTGCGCGCTGCCTTTCCAGAACACGGCGACCGTGAAACAGATCAGCGCAACAGCGCCGAAGATTGGCGTGTAGATAAACCCGATAGCCTTGATCATCGAACAGGACAGTTGCTCGCCGGTGCACGGCCGCAGCAGGTTCGCGGCGAAACCGAAAGCGAATGCGGCCCCCAGACCGAGCGCGCAGGCCAGAGCGATGATCAGAAACCGGCGCATGCGCGCTCCCGGCCTACACGACCATCATCACCGGATTTTCGATCAGCTTCTTGAACGCGGTGATCAGTTCCGCGCCGAGCGCGCCGTCGATAGCGCGGTGATCGCAGGACAGCGTCACGCTCATCATGCTCGCCGCCACGATCTGACCGTTGCGCACGACTGCGCGATCCTCGCTGGTGCCGACGGCAAGGATCGAGGATTGCGGCGGGTTGATCACGGCCGTGAAGTCCTTGATGCCGTACATGCCGAGGTTCGACACCGACGACGTGCCGCCCTGATATTCGTTCGGCTTGAGCTTCTTGCCCTTGGCGCGCGCGGCGAGATCCTTCATCTCGGCGGAGATCGCCGACAGCGTCTTGATCTCGGCCTGCCGGATGATCGGCGTGATCAAGCCGAACGGCAACGCAACCGCGACGCCGATGTCGGAATGCTTGTGACGAAGCATCGCGGCTTCGGTCCACGATACGTTGGCTTCGGGAATTTTCTGCAACGCCAGCGCCATCGCCTTGATGACAAAATCGTTGACCGACAGCTTATAGAGCGGCTTGCCGTCCTTGTCCTTGCCGGCGGCCGCGTTGATGTCCTCGCGCGCGGCATTGAGCTTGCCGAGGTCGCAGTCCACCGTGAGATAGAACGTCGGCATCGAATTCGTCGCAGCGGTAAGGCGCTGCGCGATGGTCCGGCGCATCGAATCGTGCGGGATGCTTTCGTATTTGCCCTCATCATACAGCGCGAGAATCTGCTGATCGGACATCGCGGGAGCAGCGCCCCCTGCGATTGCCGCAGCCGGAGCACCCGCAGCGGCAGGCTTGAGACCCTGTCCGGATTTGGCCTGATCGACGTCGCGCGCGACGACGCGGCCATGCGGACCCGATCCGTTGACGCGCGACACGTCGATGCCGGCTTCCTTGGCAAGGCGACGCGCCAATGGCGACGCGAACACGCGCGCGCCGTTGTTCGATGCAGGTGCCGCGGCGGGCGCTGCTGGTGGAGCGGCTTTCGCAGGTGCCGGCGCGGCAGCTTGTGCAGCGGGCGCGGCGGCAGGCGCTGCGGCTTTCGGAGCCGGTGCGGACGCTTCTGATTTTGCAGGCGGCGCGGACGCAGCCCCTGCTCCCGCAGCTTTCACGTCCTCGCCGTCGCCGGCGAGAACCGCGATGATGTTGTTGACCGGCACGTCCTGCGTGCCTTCCGGCACCAGAATTTTGGCAATCGTGCCTTCATCGACGGCCTCGACTTCCATCGTGGCCTTGTCGGTCTCGATCTCGGCGATCACGTCACCGGACTTGACCTTGTCGCCCTCTTTCTTGAGCCACTTGGACAGGTTGCCCTTTTCCATCGTGGGAGACAGCGCAGGCATCAGAATATTGATCGGCATGATCCTGGTCCTGCTCTCTTAGCGATAACAAACGGCTTTGGCGGCGGCGACGACTTCGGCCACCGTCGGCAATGCAAGCTTTTCAAGGTTGGCCGCGTAAGGCATCGGCACGTCCTTGCCCGATACGCGCGCGACCGGCGCGTCGAGATAATCGAACGCCTGCTCCATGATCCGCGCGGCGATTTCCGCGCCGACGCCGGACTGCTGCCAGCCTTCCTCGACCACGACCGCGCGCGAGGTCTTCTTCACCGAATTGATGATCGTCTCGGTGTCCATCGGGCGCAGCGTGCGCAGGTCAATGACTTCGGCTTCGATGCCTTCCTTGGCGAGTTCGTCGGCGGCACCCAGCGCGTAGGTCATGCCGTTCGACCACGCGATCAGCGTCACGTCCTTGCCGGCACGCACGATGCGCGCCTTGCCGATTGGAATGACGTAATCGTCAAGCTTCGGCACGTCGCCGGTGTGGCCATAGAGAATTTCGTTTTCGAGGAAGATCACCGGGTTGGGATCGCGGATCGCGGCTTTCAAAAGCCCCTTCGCGTCCGCCGCCGAATACGGCGTGACGACCTTGAGGCCGGGAATCTGCGAGTACCACGCCGAATAATCCTGGCTATGCTGTGCAGCGACGCGCGCGGCGGGGCCGTTCGGACCGCGGAATACGATGGAGCAACCCATCTGGCCGCCGGACATATAGAGCGTCTTCGCAGCCGAGTTGATGATCTGGTCGATCGCCTGCATCGCGAAGTTGAACGTCATGAATTCGACGATGGGCTTGAGGCCCGCCATCGCTGCGCCCACGCCGACGCCGGCAAAGCCGTGCTCGGTGATCGGTGTATCGATCACGCGGCGCGCGCCGAACTCCTGCAGCAGTCCCTGCGTGATCTTGTAAGCGCCCTGATACTCGGCGACTTCCTCGCCCATCACGAACACGTCCTCGTCGCGGCGCATTTCCTCGGCCATCGCGTCACGGAGCGCTTCGCGCACCGTCATCTTCACCATCTCGGTGCCGGGCGGCACTTCGGGGTCCGGCTCGACCGGGGCCGCAGGAGCGGCAACCAGAGCAGGCGCGCTGATCTGGGGCTTGCCTTCTCCGACAGGTGAGCGGGACTCTTCAACTTCCTGCTTAACATTAGCTGCAGGTTCAGTGGCCTTTTCAGGGGCCTTGGCCGCAGCAGCTGCTGGAGTCTTGCCCAGGTCGGCCGCGCTTTCGCCGTCGCTCAGGATGGTCGCGATCGGCGTGTTGACCGCGACGTCGTTGGTACCTTCGGCGATCAGGATTTTGCCGAGCGTTCCCTCGTCGGTCGCCTCGACTTCCATCGTGGCTTTGTCGGTTTCGATCTCGGCGATGACATCGCCGGACTTGATGGCTTCACCCTCTTTTTTCAGCCACTTGGAAAGGTTGCCCTTCTCCATCGTCGGCGAAAGCGCGGGCATCAGAACTTGAATCGGCATGGTCGCTCCGGACTAACTTGCGCGAACTGCGCGCGCTTATCGGTAAATGTCGGTGTAAAGCTCGGACGCGTCCGGCTCAGGCGCATGCTGGGCGAAATCGGCGGCCTCATTGACGATCTCGCGCACTTCCGCGTCGACCGCCTTCAAGTCCTGTTCGCCGACCTTGAGGTCGAGCAAACGCTGTCTCACCTGCTCGATGGGATCGCTGTCATGGCGGACCTTGTCCACTTCCTCGCGCGTCCGGTACTTCGCAGGGTCGGACATCGAGTGACCGCGATAGCGATAAGTCTGCATCTCCAGGATGTACGGCCCGTTGCCTTCGCGGCACCACTGCACCGCCTTGTCGCCCGCTGCCTTCACCGCCCGGACGTCCATGCCGTCGACCTGTTCGCCCGGAATGTTGAACGACGCGCCGCGCTTGGAGAAATCGGTCTGCGCCGACGAACGGGAAACCGAAGTGCCCATGGCGTAACGGTTGTTCTCGATGACGTAGATCACGGGAAGCTTCCACAGCTCCGCCATGTTGAAGCTCTCGTACACCTGCCCCTGATTGGCAGCGCCGTCGCCGAAATAGGCAATGCTGACATTGTTGTTGCCGCGATAGCGGTTGGCGAAAGCGAGACCGGTGCCGAGCGGAACCTGTGCACCGACGATGCCATGACCGCCGTAGAAGTTCTTCTCCTTGCTGAACATGTGCATGGAGCCGCCCTTGCCCTTGGAATAACCGGCTTCGCGTCCGGTCAACTCCGCCATCACGCCCTTGGGATCCATGCCGCACGCCAGCATATGGCCGTGGTCGCGGTAGCTGGTGATGATCTGGTCGCCTTGCTCAAGGGACATCTGCATGCCGACCACGACCGCTTCCTGGCCGATGTAGAGATGGCAGAAACCGCCGATCGCGCCCATTCCGTAAAGCTGGCCTGCCTTCTCCTCGAAACGGCGGATCAGCATCATGTCGCGAAATGCGCGAAGCTCCTGCTCCTTGGTAAAACTCAGATTGTTGGGATTGCGGGAACCGTTGCCAGCGTCCTTGGCGGCGCTTTTCTTCGAGGCCGGTTCTTTTTGGGGAGCCGAGTCTTTCTGGGAAACCATGTCATGTCCGGATGAGAGAGCGGATGTAACCCTCTCTACTCCAACTCACATCGCCATGAAAGGATTGCGTATGCTGCAAATTCGCGCGCTCATATCGCAATGCAGCGAGCGCAATTTTAGACTCGAAAGCGAACGATTTTTGAAATTTGAAACCTAGTTCTGGCCGATCATCTTCACCAGATCGCGCGGATGCACGTAGTCGAGCTGATAACGCGCACGTTCGTCGAGCATGTCGGGGTCGACCCGATCCGAACGAAGCAGCGCAACGCGCTTTTCGGCGGCGGCGCGCTCGGTTTTGAGTCGGGCCAATTCTGCGGTCAGCAACACAATTTCCTGATCAAGCTCCTGCCGGGCATTCAGACCGTATTTGCCTGTGTAGGCATTGACGCCGAAATAGGCGATCAGCCCCGCCGCGATCGTATAGAGCGCGAGGCCGGTCATGATGGCTTTGAGTCGCGAGCGTGAGACCATGCCGCACGATGCGATAACCCGGTTAATCGAATGCTAAGAACCGGGCTATCCTTATCACCGCACCGTCATTTCTTGATGCGCTCGACCCAGACCGCGAAGGCGTCGATGTAGGCCTTCAGGACCTTCTCCAGCGCTTCCTTGGTCAGGTTGCCCTTGTCGTCGAACGCATCGCCCACCCCGTTCAGATAGATTTCGGGCTGCTGCATGATGGGCCCGGAAATGCCCGGAAGAATGGACTTCAGGTGCATGGCAGCGCCCATGCCGCCGACGGCGCCCGGCGAGTTGCTGATGATGCCAGTCGGCTTGCCGTTGAACGAACTTTTGCCCGGCGGGCGCGAACCGACATCGATCGCGTTCTTCAAAACACCGGATGTCGAGCGGTTGTATTCCGGCGTGACGAACAGCACCGCGTCACATGCCTGGACCTTCTCGCGGAACGCCGTCCAGTCCGCCGGCGGAGTGGCCTCAAGATCCTGATTGTAGAACGACAGACCGTGCAGCGTGACGATCTCAAACTTCAGCGCGGGCGGCGACAGCTTGGCGAGCGCATTCGCGATCTTCAGAGAAAAGGATTCCTTGCGGAGACTGCCGACGATGACGGCAACGGTAGAGGCCATGAGACGATCCTTTCAACTACTGAACACGCGAGAAGCCCGGATTAGCCGCCCGGCCCGAACGATGCAAGTGCATTAAATCTGGCTCACAATTGTGCGATTATCCAAGCACGTCGTCGTTGTGTTGTCCCAATCGCGGCGCGCCGGAATGCGGATGCGGCCGCACGCCGTCGAATGAAATCGGCAAACCCACCACCGGCAGTTCACTGCCCGGCAGGGTGCGCATCAGATCGGACGCCTTGAACTGCTCGGTCTGCTGCAATTCCGCGATGGTGTTGACCGGACTGCACGGCACGCCGAGCGACTGGAACAATGCGATCCACTCCGCGCGCGGTTTTTCCCGCATCACGGGCACGATCAAACCAATCAGCACATCGCGATGGACGAACCGGTCCCTGCCCCGCGCGAATCTGGGGTCCGTCGCCCATTCCGGAAAACCGAGTGCGCCGGCGAGTTTGTGAAACAGCCGGTCATAACCGGCCGCGATCACCAACGGGCGATCTGCGGTATCGAACACCTGATACGGAACGATGGTGGGCGTCGCAGCGCCCGTGCGATTGGAAAGCTCGCCGGTGACATGATAGCTCGCGAGCGACGAATCCACCCACGACGCAGCACTATCGAGCAGCGAGGTATCTATCACGCATCCCTGTCCCGTGACATGGCGCTGCTGAAGGGCCGCGAGTGCGCCGATGACGCACCACTGCGCGGTCGCCTTGTCGTTGATGGCGGGCGCGCAGAACGTCGGCGGGTCTTCGTGGCGGCCGGTCTGCATCATGACGCCGCCGAACGCCTGCAGCAGCGGATCGAACCCCGGCGCTTTCGACAGCGGGCCCTTGGGTCCGAACGCCCAGATCGAGCAATAGATCAGCCGCGGGTTGATCGCGCGCATGTCGTCGGGGCCGATGCCGAGATCCTTCACGACACCCGAACGGAGATTCTGGATCAGGATGTCGGCGTCGCGCACCAGCCCTTTGAGTTTTTCGATATCGGCCGCGCTCTTCATATCGAGCGTCACCGACCGCTTGTTGCGGTTGGTGACGTGGAACATGATCGAGGCCTCCTCAATGAAGGGAGGTCCCCAGCTGCGTGCGTCGTCGCCGCCATCGGGCTTCTCGATCTTGATGACGTCCGCGCCCATGTCGGCCAGAATCGCGCCCGCCAGCGGACCCGCAAGCGCCTGTCCGATTTCGATGACTTTGATTCCGGCGAGCGGACCTTGCATGGCGTCGTTCTCCCGCAACTTGATTTTAGCGGACGCCACTCAAGCGAGTGCGGCCCGCCAAGGCAAGCCGCAAGCCCGATATGAAAACGAAACCCAGCGTTGCGTCGCCGTATCTTCCGGCGCAGCGCTAGTTACGCCAGCGCCCTGAGCGCCGACCTGCCCGCGTAGATCGCCTGTGCGCCCAGTTCCTGCTCGATACGCAACAACTGGTTGTACTTGGCGGTGCGGTCCGAACGGGCCAGCGAGCCCGTCTTGATCTGTCCGCAGTTCGTCGCCACCGCGAGATCGGCGATGGTCGAATCCTCGGTCTCGCCGGAACGATGCGACATCACGGCGGTGTAGGCCGCCTTGTGCGCCATCTCGACCGCCGCAAGCGTTTCGGTGAGCGAGCCGATCTGATTGACCTTGATCAGAATGGAATTGGCGCGGCCGTTCTTGATGCCGTCCGCGAGGCGCGTGACATTGGTCACGAACAGATCGTCGCCGACAAGCTGGCACTTCGAACCGATCAGATCGGTCAGTTCCTTCCAGCCGTCCATGTCGTCTTCGGCCATGCCGTCCTCAATGGAGACGATCGGATAGCGCGACACCAGGTCTGCGAGATACTTGGCCTGCTCCGAGCGCGAGCGGGTCTTGTTTTCGCCCTCGTAAACATAAGAGCCGTTCTTGAAGAACTCGGTGGACGCACAATCGAGCGCCAGCATCACGTCGCTGCCGGCCTTGTAGCCAGCCTTGCCGATTGCGCTCATGACGAAATCGAGCGCCGCGTCCGCCGACGGCAGGTTGGGCGCGAAGCCGCCCTCGTCGCCGACATTGGTGTTGTGACCGGCCTTCTTCAACTCGCCCTTCAGCGTGTGGAAAATTTCCGCGCCACACCGCAATGCCTCGGCGAAATTCTTGGCGCCGACCGGCATCACCATGATTTCCTGGAAGTCGATCGGGTTGTCCGCGTGCATGCCGCCGTTGACGATGTTCATCATCGGCACGGGAAGCGTGCGCGCCGAGGTGCCGCCGACATAGCGGTAGAGCGGCATGCCGAGCGATTCCGCAGCGGCCTTCGCCACCGCCAGCGACACGCCGAGAATGGCGTTGGCGCCAAGGCGGCTCTTGTTCGGGGTTCCGTCCAGTCCGATCATGGTGTCGTCGATCTGGACCTGCTGCTCAGCCTCCATGCCGCCGATGGCGTCGAAGATCTCGCCGTTGACGGCTTCCACCGCCTTCAGCACGCCCTTGCCGAGATAGCGGCCCTTGTCGCCGTCGCGCAGTTCGACAGCCTCATGCGCGCCGGTGGATGCGCCCGACGGCACGGCGGCGCGGCCCAGCGAGCCGTCTTCCAGCACCACATCGACTTCGACGGTCGGGTTGCCACGGCTGTCGAGGATTTCGCGGCCGATAATGTCGACGATTGCGGTCATGTGCGCCCTTTCAGGAGTCAGTTCGGGGATTTGGGGCCGCTTCTACAGGAACGCGCCGCGCTCGAAAAGGCCAAGCCAAGCGCTTGATCTCGTGACGTTTTGATAAAGAACGGCTATCAGACGGCAAACGGAGACAGTCATGTCGAAAAAGCCTCGCGCCCCCAAGGCCGCCGCCCGGTCGCTGCAACTCGGCCATCAGGTCGAACTGCCCGCCTCGCCCGACCAGGCCACGCTCGACCGCGTGCCCAATCCGCATACAGACACGAATTACGTGGCGCGGTTCACGATGCCGGAGTTCACGTCGATCTGCCCGGTCACCGGCCAGCCGGACTTTGCGATCATCGTGATCGATTATGTGCCGAACAAATGGCTCGTGGAGTCGAAGTCGCTCAAGCTCTATCTCAACAGCTTCCGCAACGTCGGCTCGTTCCACGAGGATTGCACGGTGTCCATCGGCAAGCGGCTGACGACGCTGCTGGCGCCGCGCTGGCTCCGAATCGGCGGCTATTTCTACCCACGCGGCGGCATGCCGATCGACGTGTTCTGGCAGGCCGGAAAACTGCCGACGAACGTGTGGATGCCGGATCAGGGCGTTCCGCCCTATCGCGGCCGAGGTTGATTCATTTGCACGTGCGCTAGATATCCGCCATTTCCGGCGGCTCGTCGTTGCGCTCGCGGTTCAGCAAACGCGCGGCGACGACGCCGAGGATCAGGATCGCGGCCGCGCTCATGGTCAGCGTTGCGAACTTGCCGAAGTGCGACAGCGCAAAGCCGTACATGATCGGGCCGATCGCCTGGCCCATGAAAAAGAAGAACGCATGCAGCGACAGCGCCGACGCGCGCGCTTGCGGCGCGAGATCGCTGGAGAAAACCTGCAACGATCCGTGCAGCGAATAGAACCCCCAGCCCATGATGAGCAGCGAGACCGCCTGCACTTCCCAGCGCGGGCCGAAGGCGACGACAATGAACTGCAATGCGACGACGGCCGCGCCGCCGATCATCAGGCTTTTGACGCCGAGTTTCGGCAACAGCCGCGACACGGTCATGGTGTAGAGCAATCCGCCGACCGCGAACGCGGCGATAACCACGCCGGGGATCGATGCGCGGGTCTCGCCAAGTTCGAACAGGAACGCGGCCACGAACGCGAACAGGCCGAGCACCAGCGCGCCTTCGATAAACACCGCCGCGTAGCAGACGCGTGCATTGGGATTGGCGAAGATGGTGCGATAGCCGTCCTTGAGCGCCGTAAAGCTCATGCCGCCGGACGCGCGCGCCACGCCGCCGCGACGAAAGCCCATCGTGACTGCGACAGAGGCCGCCAGCACGATCAATCCGAGCACGATCAGCACACCGCGCCATCCGACGAAATCCGCAATGATGCCGGATGCCGTCGCACCCAGAAGATTGCCGGTCATCGCGCCGGCCAGGACGCGGCTGAGCGCAACCTGCCTCTGTGCGGTCGGCACGAGATCGCTGGTCAGACCCATGGCGACTGGAAAGGTGCCGCCGGCGGCAAAACCGCACAGGATGCGCGAGAGGAACAGCATCTCGAACGATGTCGCCATCGCGCCCACGATGTTCGCGGCGCCGAGCAGCACGAGACAGACGATCATCAACTTGGCCTTGCCGAACATATCGGCCACCGCGCCGAGGATCGGCTGCACGAAAGCGAACGACAAGGCGGCGGCTGCGGACAGGCTCGCGGCGGTAGCAGCCGTCACGCCGAAGTCGCCGGAAACCAGCGGCAACACCGGCTCCATCGAGCGCGACGACAATGCCGCCGCGAAGGTGGTGGCCGCAATGACGTTGAGGATCGGCAGCATCGGTCTGGCTGGACGCCGCGTTACGCTCGCGGCCCTTTTTATGTTTTGATTGTTATGATCTGGCGGCCATTACGATTTTGATTTAGCGAGCGCGTCAAACGCCATCAGGTTTTTCACAAGCGCCTCGAAATCCTTCAGCGGCACCATGTTGGGACCGTCCGACGGCGCGTTGTCCGGATCGGGATGGGTTTCGATGAACACGCCCGCGACACCGACGGCCACCGCCGCGCGCGCCAGCACCGGAACGAACTCGCGCTCGCCGCCCGACGATGTGCCCTTGCCGCCCGGCTGCTGCACCGAATGGGTGGCATCGAAGATCACCGGCGCGCCGGTGGTGCGCGCGAGAATTGGCAACGCGCGCATGTCGGAGACGAGTGTGTTGTAGCCGAACGACGCGCCCCGCTCGGTCACCAGCACGTTGGCATTGCCGCCGCCCGTGATCTTGGCGACGACGTTCGCCATGTCCCAGGGTGCCAGGAACTGACCCTTCTTGACGTTGACGACCTTGCCGGTGGCAGCCGCCGCCAGCAGCAGGTCCGTCTGCCGGCACAGGAAGGCGGGAATTTGCAGAACGTCCACCGCCTCCGCGACATGCGCGCACTGGTCAACTTCGTGAACGTCAGTGAGGACCGGCAGCCCGAGCGACGAGCGAATCTCGGCAAAAATCGGCAGCGCCTTCTCGATGCCCAGGCCGCGCGCGGCGGAGGAACTGGTGCGGTTGGCCTTATCGAACGAGGTCTTGTAGACGAGGCCGATCTTGAGGCGCGCGGCGATCTCCTTCAGTGCGGCGGCGACTTCCAGCCCATGCGCACGGCTCTCAAGCTGGCACGGCCCGGCAATCACCGCCAGCGGCAGCGCGTTACCGAACCTGACGTTGCCTGCGGAAACCACCGGAGCCGCGGAAATATTGGCGTTCAAAGCATATCCTTTTCAGAAATCGTTTTGACCATGCCGAGCTAGCCGCGGCGGATCAAGTCTGGCCGGTTAAATCTTCTCGGGCGCCTCGAATATCAGGGTTGCGCCAAAGGCGGCCTCGGGCGGCACCACAAGCCGTCCCATCTGCCGGTGCGACGCAATCCCACCGCCATCCAGCGCCCGTTGAACCGCATCGATGTCCGGAACGGCAAGCCGCAATCCATTCAGCGATGCGCCTTCGCCATCGGCCTTCGGCGTGACGCCGAAGCGATCGCGAAATGACACTGCCTCCACAATCTCAACATCACCGCGCGGCGTGCGAGCCGTCACGCCGATCGAGCTTGCGTGCAGGTCGCGAACGCCGGTGACCGCGCTGAGAAAAATATGATGATCGCTCGGATTGTCGGCGACGAGGACCGCGCCGAGCACACCGCTTGCGCCATTCGCGTGCTGTTGCAGTTCCCTTTTGTAGAACATGGCCGGATCGCGGTGCTGAATCGCAAAGAAGCCGGCATGCGGCGACATGTCATCGCGCGCGAACGCCAGTGTGAAGCCCACCGTCACGACCGAGCCATCCGGCAATGTCGCGTCGCGCGTAAACGGCAAAGCCTTCGAGACGCCGATGCCGCGCTGCCTGAAATCGTCCACATCCGCGTTGATGTCGGCGCTCTCGAGCGCGAGCATCGAGAAACCATCACCGCGCGCGATAAAGTCGCGGTTGGCGATGCCGAAGACTTTCGCCAGCCCCTCGGCGTGAGGTTTTTCTCGCAGCTTCTCGGGTTCGCCGACCGTCAGCACCTCGATGAAGAAGCCGGGGAACTGCACGACATGATTGTGCGTGCCCCACGGATGCCTGTTGCGCGCGCTGACCTTGAAGCCGGCGCGGCGATAAAAATCCGCCGCCGCATCGAGATCGCGAACGGCGTGGACGATATGATCGAGACCGCGAGGCATCGGGGACGCGCGCCTTTACTTCACCGATGAAAATGCTGTCGGCGTCAGAAGCTGGCTGACGATGTTCTCGACGATCTGACCGTCCTTTTCGCTTTCCGCGCGCACCGATAGCCAGGCGGGATCGTTCATGAACGCGGTCCATTTCTGCTCGCGTTCAGCCAGCGACTCCCATGCGAGGAAGTACGTCAATTCCTGATTGGACTGGCCGATCACCGTGGTGAAAAAACCGGCCTGACGGATCCCATGCTTTTCCCAGATCTTCAGCGTATGGTTTTCGAAGCGCTTCAGCAAATTTGGAAGCCGCCCCGGCAGACAGCGATAGACACGCATTTCTTGGATCATGGTCATGGCACCTTGTTGTTTGAACCGGCGCGCGAACGGCGACGACTGGTATTATGCAGGCTCTCCCGATCCGGCATATAGTGGCCTGATTGTTTCATTATCAAGCGGCTCCCGGACCATAGAACATATGCGGAAGGTTCACATGCGGCCCCTGTTGCTTTGCCAGATCATTGTGGCGATGACCGTCTCGGGCTTCGCGCACGCGCAATCACCCGGCACACCCGGCGTGGTGACAGGCGGCGCGGCCGGTGTCACCTTCAACGGCAAGCCCGCCGCGCGTCAGGGCGACACGACCAGCGACGGCGGCGTGATCGCGGAAGGGTCCTCGAACGTCTTCATCAACGGCAAGCCGGCCGCCATCTCCAGCGGCAAGACAAGCTGCGGCGGTGTTGTGGTCGGCGGCGCAGGTGGGATTTACATCAACGGAAAACCGGCGGCCCGCACCGGCGACCAGACCTCGGGATGCCCGAAGTAAATCACCGCTAGCGTACGGTGTAGCGCGCCGTGACCAGATTCAGATCGAACGTTTCTTTCTCGGTGAGCCAACGGATATCCTTGCTCGCCGTCATCGCCTGCATGATCGAGGGGGAAACGCCCATCCGGGTCATATAGTCGAGGATGATGCCAGTGGTCTGCTGGGTTCGCGCCACGATGTCACTCGCGGACTCCTCGCCCTTCGACGAAGTGCTGGTGAACTGGTGCACGCCGAGCACGGAACGCGGCATGGCTTCGCGGACTTTGCCGCCCGCAAAAACGAACACGCATGCGCTGGCGCAACGTGAAGGCTGTGGACGGCCGCCGGAATCGACTTTCCCAACCACTGTCGTCAGTTCGCGGGATCGCACCACCGCGCCCATGATGAGGCCCTGATCGAGCGAGCCGCCGGGCGACGACAGGAAGATCGTATCTCCGGCGGTCAGCTTGGCCGCGTCGAGTTGCTCACGAAACCAGTTCGCGGCGCCGGGGCCGATCCGTCCCTCAATGGCGAGCGCCTTGCGGCCGTCTGGCATGGAGACCGCTGACGCCGTCATGCTGGAAGAAACGAAAACGTCCTTCCAGTAGGACCACGCCCCCGGCGATGAGATATCCCGATAGGCGGGAATGAGGACGCCTGCCAGCAGCAGGCCGGCGAAGAGAACCGACGCCAGCGTTCCCCCGCCACGCCAGCGGCGCGCGGGCGCCTGTGGCGGCGCCGGCTGCGGATATTGCGGTGGCGGCTGTGATGGCGCGCCCCACGGCGACGGGGTCTCCGTGCGGGCAGGCTTCGCGCGTGCGGCACCTACTTCCGGCACGGAGCCTTTCGCAGATTGTCGGCGTTCGCCTTCAGTCATTCCGCATCCTGAAACACTCCGGCCAGCGCAATGGAGGTGCGGCCAGATACGTCCGGATCAGACCAGCCGGCTCTGGACCATCGCGGCCTGCACGAACGATGCGAACAGCGGGTGCGGTTCGAACGGACGCGATTTCAGTTCGGGATGATACTGCACCCCGATGAACCACGGATGATCCTCGTACTCGACGATCTCCGGCAGGACGCCATCGGGCGACAGGCCCGAGAAGCGCAGGCCATGCTGTTCGAGCCGGTCCTTGTAAGCGGTGTTGACCTCGTAGCGGTGGCGATGGCGCTCTGAAATCTCGGTCGCGCCACCGTAGACCTCCGACACGCGGCTGCCCTTCTTGAGCGTCGCCGGATAGGCGCCGAGACGCATGGTGCCGCCGAGATCGCCCGCCTTGGTGCGCTTCTCGAGTTCGTTGCCGCGCAGCCATTCGGTCATCAGGCCGACCAGCGGTTCTTTCGTCGGACCAAATTCGGTGGAGTTGGCCGCTTCGATACCCGCGAGATTGCGCGCGGCCTCGATCACCGCCATCTGCATCCCGAAGCAGATGCCGAAATACGGAACGTCGCGCTCCCGCGCGAACTGCGCCGCCTTGATCTTGCCTTCCGCGCCACGCTGGCCGAATCCGCCAGGCACCAGAATGCCGTTGACGTGTTCGAGAAACGGCGCGGGATCCTCGTTCTCGAAGACTTCCGACTCGATCCAGTCGAGATTGACCTTCACCTTGTTGGCGATGCCGCCGTGCGACAGCGCTTCAATCAGCGATTTGTAAGCGTCCTTCATGCCGGTGTACTTGCCGACGATGGCGATGGTCACCTGGCCTTCCGGATTGCGGACGCGCTCGTTGATGACATGCCACGAATCCAGCGCGGGCTGCTTCACATCGACGATGCCGAACGCGGCGAGCACTTCGTCGTCGAGGCCCGCGGCGTGATACGCCTCCGGCACGGCATAGATGTTGTCGACGTCGCGCGCCTCGATCACGGCGGTTTCGCGTACATTGCAGAACAGCGCCAGCTTGCGCCGTTCTTCCTTCGGGATTTCCCGATCAGTGCGGCACAGAAGAATATCCGGCTGGATGCCGATGGAGCGCAATTCCTTGACCGAGTGCTGCGTCGGCTTTGTTTTCAGTTCGCCCGCGCTTGGAATGTACGGCAGCAGCGTGAGGTGAATGTAGATCACGTCGCCGCGCGGCAGGTCGTTCTTCACCTGACGAATCGCCTCGAAGAACGGCAGGCCTTCGATATCGCCGACGGTGCCGCCGACTTCGCACAGCACGAAGTCGTAGCCGTCATTGCCGTTGAGGATGAAATCCTTGATGGCGTTGGTGACGTGCGGAATGACCTGAATGGTCGCGCCGAGATAATCGCCGCGGCGCTCCTTGGTCAGGATGTCCTGATAGATGCGGCCGGTGGTGATGTTGTCGGCCTTGGTCGCCGGACGCCCCGTGAAGCGTTCGTAGTGACCCAGATCGAGATCCGTCTCCGCGCCGTCATCGGTCACGAACACCTCGCCGTGCTGATACGGCGACATCGTTCCGGGATCGAGGTTGAGATAGGGATCGAGTTTGCGAAGGCGGACCTTGTAGCCTCGTGACTGCAACAGCGCACCGAGTGCGGCTGAAGCCAGACCTTTGCCGAGCGAGGAGACCACGCCGCCGGTGATGAAAATATACCGCGCCATGGGATTTAACCTTTATCTCCGCCGTCGTGATTCGCAAAACTAAACGCACACAAACGCCGGCGAATTGCAGCGCTGTGGACCACTTGGATATGTAAGTTCAGTCAGGGACTTGGAAGGCAACTCTGAGACTTGCAGGCAAGCAACTCGCGCATGACTGCAATTCTTTGTCCCTTATTTCGACTGCGGCGCCTGCGGAGCGGATGGCGCCGCCGGGGCCTTCGGAAGCGAATCCAGCAGACCGCCTGCCGGTGCCGCCGGAGCGCCAGGCTGCGAGATCGGCGCCGGGCTGGTGTTGATGATCGACGCTGGCTTGCGCTCGTAGCTCGCGAGCCACGACAGGAACAGGCTGGTGATGAAGAAGCCCGCGGCCAGAATCGCCGTGGTGCGCGTCAGGAGATTGGTCGTGCCACGGCTCGACATGAAACCGCCGCCACCTCCGCCGCCGACGCCGAGGCCGCCGCCCTCAGAACGCTGAAGCAGCACCACGCCGATCAGGCCGAGAACGAGCATGAGATGGATGACGATAATGACAGTCTGCATCGTGACCTTCCGTCACAAGCCTCTGGCACCGGCAGCCGGGCGCACATGAAGCTTGCGGGGGTTGAAGTTGCGCGGTCTGTACACGATTGCAGGGGTGATTGTCACCCCCGGCGGACCGCGATCAATAACCGTGATTTAGAGACACGCGGCCGCAATCGCAAGGAAATCAACCGCTTTCAGGCTCGCTCCGCCGACCAGCGCGCCGTCGACGTTGGCAACGGCCATCAATTCCGCTGCGTTTGAGGGCTTCACGGAGCCGCCGTAGAGGATTCGCATACCGCTCCCCTCCTGGCTAAAGCGTTCATTGAGTTTAGCCCGGATAAACCCATGAACTTCCTCGATATCCTTGGTTGTCGGGGTGCGGCCTGTGCCGATCGCCCAGACCGGCTCGTAAGCGACGACCAGATTGGCGGCGGTCGCCCCATCCAGCACCGATCCGGCGAGCTGTCGTCCCACCACCTCCAGCGCCTGCCCCGCGTCACGTTCGGCCTGCGTCTCGCCGACGCAGACAATCGCAACCAATTTGGCCCGCCAGGCCGCCTCGGCCTTGGAACGTACCAGCGCATCGCTCTCGCCGTGATCGGCCCGGCGCTCGGAGTGACCGACAATGACCGCGCTCGCGCCCGCATCGGCCAGCATCTCGGCTGAAATATCGCCCGTATGAGCGCCGGAGGCCGCCGGGTGGCAATCCTGCGCGCCGATCGCAACCTTCGATCCGGACACAACGGCGGTGGCGGTGAACAGCAGCGTCGCCGGCGGACAGATCAGGAGATCGGCCCTGCCCTTCAGATCGCCCGCACCCTGCCAGATCGACGCCAGTTCGTTCATTGAGGCTTTCAGGCCGTTCATTTTCCAGTTCCCGGCGATCAGGGGGCGGCGCTTGTCGGTCATGATTGATCTCGCGTGACGGTGGGTTGATTTGCGCTAGCAGAGGCCTTCCGCCGACGCCAGTTCCGCAGGCGGGGTTTCCACACGGCGGCCCCGATGGATAAGGGCTTTTTCCAAAAACCGGTTCCGCTTTCGGGATCATACCGTTAACCGCGCTGAAGCGTCGCCGTCAGCATGGTTGCTAGGGAACCGGCACCCCTTTATATGTCGGCGAAACAACGCGGTAACGCCTCCGGCGAGCCGCCACCCCTCCTCCTGAACATCAAGTTGGTCCCATGCTCCGAGGAATGCGCAAAGCCTCATCGAATTGGCTCGGCAAGACGGTGATGTCCGTCATGTTCGGCGTGCTGATCGTCAGTTTCGGCGTCTGGGGCATTGCCGACATCTTCAAGGGATTCGGACAGTCGTCGCTCGCCAAGATCGGCAGCACCGAAATCACCACTGAACAATTCCGCAATCTGTTCACCGACAAGGTGCAGCAAATCGGACGCCGTTTCGGCCGGCCGCTCACCATGGAGCAGGCGCGCAACTTCGGCCTCGACCGCCAGGTGCTTCAGGAAGTCATCGCCGACGCAGCCCTCGACGAAGACGCCCGCCGCCTGGGCCTTGGACAATCGGACGCCGACGTGGCGCGCATGATTTCCAACGACCCGAATTTCAAGGGCGTCGATGGCAAGTTCGATCAGGAGCGCTTCGTGCAGACTATCCGCCAGTTCGGCTATACCGAGCAGCGCTATGTCTCCGAGCAGCGCCGCCGCCTGCTGCGCAACCAGATCACCAGCACGGTGGTCTCTGGACTTGAGCCGACCAAGACCCAGCTTGACGCACTGGTCCGCTTCCAGAACGAACAGCGCTCGGCCGACTACCTGCGGCTGACCTCGGCTCAGGCCGGCACCATCGCGCCTCCCTCGCCCGAGGCACTGGCCGCCTATTTCGAAGACCGCAAGCAGTTGTTCAGGGCACCGGAGTTTCGCAAGATCGCCGTGCTGACGTTGACGCCGGACGACCTTGCGAAGTGGATCAACGTCAGCGACGACGACGCCAAGAAGATTTTTGAACAGCGCAAAGAGCGTTACGCGACGCCGGAACGCCGGCAGGTGTTCCAGATTCCGTTCCCGAACGCCGACGAGGCGAAAGCCGCGCGCGACCGCATCGCCGCCGGAACGTCGTTCGAGGACATCGCCAAGGAGCGCAATCTCACCCCAAGCGACATCGACCTCGGCAACGTGACGCGGGCCGCCATCAGCGATGCCGCGATCGCGGATGCCGCTTTCGGACTCACACCGGACTCCGTCAGTCAGCCGGTCAAGGGCACGCTGGTCACCGCGCTGCTGAAGGTCACGAAAGTCGAGCCCGGCACCAACCCGACCTATGACAGCGTAGCGGCGACGATCAAGCGCGAGATCGCGCTGGAGCGCGCGCGGGCGCAGTTGCAGGACCTGCACAACAAGATCGAGGACGAGCGCGGCGGCGGATCGAACATCGCCGAAGCGGCTCAGAAACTCGGGCTCAAGGCCGTCACCATCGAAGCTGTCGACCGCTCCGGCCGCGGGCTCGACGGCAAGCCGGTGACAGGCCTGCCGCAAGGCATCGACATCACGACACCTGCCTTTGCCAGCAACATCGGCGTCGAGAACGAGCCGGTCCAGTACAACGGCGGCGAACTCTGGTTCGACGTCCTCGGCATCACGCCGTCGCGCGACCGGCCGCTCGACGAAGTGAAGGAACAGGTCGAGACACGCTGGCGCGACGAACAGGTCTCGACCCGTCTTCGCACCAAGGCCGCCGAGATCGTCGAGAAACTGAACAAGGGCGCCGCGTTCGACGCGGAAGCGACTGCTGCCGGCGTCAAAGTCGAAAAGGCCACCCTCTTCCGGCGCGACGCGGACCCGAAGAACGTGCCCGAACGGCTAGTCGCAGCCGCGTTCCGCACGCCGAAGGACGGCGTGGGACAGGTCGAAGGCAACGGCGCCAGCGAGTGGATCGTGTTCAAGGTCACCGACGTGGTCGTGCCGCCGGTCGATCTCGCATCCGATGACGTGAAGAAGCTGAAGGAAAATCTCCAGCGCGCGGAAATGGAAGAGCAGATCGCCGCCTATGTCGCCAAGCTGGAGGCCGAGATCGGCGTCACGATCAACCAGAACGCGTTTGCAGTCGCGACAGGTGCGGCGGCCGCCGCTCAATAGTAAGCTCATCGGCGAACGTCACATCAGGCAAGCCTCGATTATGGACAATCTGAAAGCGATCATCGGAAAAGCCGCCACCGGCGCGGCCCTGTCGCGCGACGAGGCGGCGACCGCGTTCGACCGCATGATGTCCGGCGAAGCGACGCCGTCGCAGATGGGCGGCCTGCTGATGGCGCTGCGCGTGCGCGGCGAAACCATCGACGAGATCACCGGTGCGGTCTCCGCCATGCGCGCCAAGATGCTGACCGTGAAAGCGCCGGCTGACGCGGTTGATATCGTCGGCACCGGCGGCGACGGATCGGGCTCGGTCAATGTCTCGACCTGCGCGTCGTTCATTCTGGCAGGCGCCGGCGTGCCGGTCGCCAAGCACGGCAACCGCGCGCTGTCGTCGAAATCAGGCTCCGCCGATGCGCTGGCCGCACTGGGCGTCAAGATCGACATCACGCCCGCAGAGGTCGGCCGCTGCATCGCCGAGGCGGGAATCGGTTTCATGTTCGCGCCGACGCATCATCCGGCGATGAAGAACGTCGGACCCACGCGCGTCGAACTTGCCACCCGCACCATTTTCAATCTGCTGGGACCGCTCTCCAATCCCGCTGGCGTCAAACGGCAGATGGTCGGCGTATTCTCGAAACAGTGGGTGCAGCCGCTGGCGCAGGTGCTGAAAAATCTCGGCGCGGAATCGGTTTGGGTCGTGCACGGCTCGGACGGCCTCGACGAGATCACCCTCACCGGCCCGACCTTTGTCGCAGCCCTCGAGAACGGCAACATCCGCACCTTCGAGGTTGCGCCCGAGGACGGCGGACTGCCGCACGCCACGGCTGAGGAACTCAGAGGCGGCGACGCCGAAGCCAACGCCAAGGCGCTGCGCGATGTGCTCGAAGGCAAGCGGGGCGCGTATCGCAATGTCGCGCTCCTGAACGCCGCCGCAGCACTCGTGGTCGCGGGCAAGGCAAAGGACCTCAAGGAAGGCGTTGCGCTCGGTACCAAGGCGCTGGACACTGGCGCGGCTCTCGACAGGCTGAAGCGCCTTGTCGCAGTCTCCAATGCTTGAGGAGCAACTGCCCTTGTCCGATATCCTCGACAAGATTGAAACCTACAAGCGCGAGGAAATCGCCGCAGCGAAGCGTGCGCTTCCGCTCGCCGAAATCGAGGCGCGTGCGAAGGCCGCTCCCGCGCCGCGCGGCTTCGTCAACGCCATCCGCGAAAAACATGCCCGCGGCGATTACGCGCTGATCGCGGAGATCAAGAAGGCCTCGCCGTCGAAGGGGCTCATTCGCGCGGATTTCGATCCGCCAGTTCTGGCGAAAGCCTATGAGGCCGGCGGCGCAGCATGTCTCTCGGTACTGACGGACACGCCGTCGTTCCAGGGCTCGCTCGCGTTCATGGTCGCAGCACGCGCAGCGGTCTCGCTGCCGGTGCTGCGCAAGGATTTCATGTACGACACCTATCAGGTGGCCGAGGCCCGCGCGCACGGCGCAGACTGCATCCTGATCATCATGGCCGCGCTCGACGATGCCGCGGCGAAGGATATCGAGGACGCGGCGTTCGCCCATGGCATGGACGTGCTGCTCGAAGTTCACAATCGCGAAGAACTCGATCGCGCGCTGACGCTGCGTTCGCCCCTGCTCGGCGTCAACAACCGCAACCTGCGCACATTCGAGACGACACTCGCCACCAGCGAAGAACTCGCGCCGCTGATTCCGAAGGATCGCATCAGCGTCGGTGAAAGCGGGATTTTCGCGCCTCAGGATCTTGCACGCCTCGAAAAGGTCGGCATGTCGACCTTTCTCGTCGGCGAAAGCCTGATGCGGCAGGCCGACGTCGCGGCCGCCACGCGCACGCTGCTCGCGCGCGACGGCGCGCAGCGCGCCACCGGGACGCGCTGACGTGGCCAAAAAATCCAGGACAAAGTCAAAGACAAAAGCAGGCTCCGCCCTCACCCACATCGACGCCAAGGGCGAGGCCCGCATGGTGGATGTTTCGGCAAAGCCCGACACCGAGCGCGTGGCGGTGGCCGAGGGCCATGTCGTCATGACCCGCAAGACGCTCGATCTGATCGTGAAGGGCAACGCCACCAAGGGCGACGTGCTCGGCACCGCGCGCGTCGCCGGAATCATGGCGGCGAAGCGCACCTCCGATCTCATTCCGCTCTGTCATCCGCTGGCGCTCTCGAAAGTCACTATCGACATCACGCCCGACACCAAGCTGCCCGGCTGCCGCGTGCGCGCGACGGTGAAGGTCAAGGGCCCCACCGGCGTGGAGATGGAAGCGCTGACCGCCGTGTCGGTGGCGTGTCTCACGATCTACGACATGGTGAAGGCCGTCGAGCGCGGCATTCATGTCGAAGGCGTTCGCCTCGTCGAGAAAAAGGGCGGCAAGTCCGGCCATTATCTCGCCGACTACTAGTGGTCCGGTTTTAACATTCGCACCCCGTTTCAGCAGGCCTTTATGCGAATGTTAAAACCAAAGGACCACTAGCAAATATAGACTTCGAGTGGAGTTTCGGATTTGACATTCGCTTTGCGTACTCGCTGCGGGGTGGAAGCGAATGTCAAATCCACTCCACTCGTAAGGAGCGTCCCATGGCGCTGATGCCGGTCGCCGAAGCCTATGCCGCCGTCCTCAAGGACGCAGCCGCGCTTCCCGAAGAAATGGCCGCGCTGAACGACGCGTTTCATCGCACGCTGTCCCGTGACATCGCAGCATTGCGCACCCAGCCGCCGGCCGACATGTCGGCGATGGACGGATATGCGGTTCGCGCCGCCGATGCTGTTTCGGGCGCACGCCTGAAAGTCATTGGCGAAGTCGCCGCCGGCCGCCCGTTCAATGCGACCGTCGGCGCGGAACAAGCCGCGCGCATTTTCACCGGCGGCGTGATCCCGGCCGGGACCGACGCCGTGATCATTCAGGAAGACACCGCGCGCGACGGCGACACCGTGATCGTGAACGAGGCCATCGCGGCGGGAAAAAACATCCGGCCGGCGGGCATCGATTTCCGCGAAGGCGAAACAGGGCTGCGGCGAGGATCGCTCCTGACCGATCGTGCGCTTGCGCTGGCCGCGAGCATGAATCATCCGCAACTGCCGGTGCATCGTCGCCCAAGAGTCGCGATCCTCGCGACCGGGGATGAACTGGTCGTGCCGGGCACAAAGCCCGCGCCGGGCCAGATCGTCCACAGCAACGTGTTCGCGCTGATCGCGCTCGCGCGCAACGAAGGCGCGGACCCCATCGATCTCGGCATCGCGCGCGATACACTCGAGTCGACAACCGACGCCATCCGGCGTGCGCGCGATCTCGGCGTCGATGTTCTTGTGACCACCGGCGGCGCTTCCGTCGGCGACCATGATCTCGTTCAGACTGCGCTGAAAGCCGAAGGCGTCGACATGGCTTTCTGGAAAATCGCGCTGCGGCCCGGAAAGCCGATGATGCACGGACGCCTCGGGCCGATGCGCGTGCTCGGCCTGCCCGGCAACCCGGTGTCATCCTATGTCTGCGCCTTCCTGTTTCTGGTGCCGCTCATCCGCGCGCTGTCGGGACGAACCCAGGTCGATCATGTCCTGGAGCGGGCCGTGCTGGGGCGCGAGCTGCCAGCCAACGACAAGCGGCAGGATCATCTGCGGGCAAGGGTTACAACCGGCGGCGACGGCGTGCCCGTCGCAACCTCGGTAGGCCCTCAGGACAGTTCTCTGGTGGGCAATCTGGCGGCGGCGGATGCGCTCATCGTCCGCCCACCCTTCGCACCAGCGGCCCCTGCCGGCTCGCCCTGCACGATCCTCCGGCTTCCCAACTAAAGCTCCCCGTCGTTGACGTGAAATTAAGGGGTTGCGGAACACATATGGAACAGATAGTGTTCGTTCATGATTTGTTTCGAGTGACTCGCAACTCCTGATTGGCCGTCCAACGGCCCGTATCCAGAGAGGCGCGGCATCGGAGCAAAGGCGATCGGGGACCAGATAGATGCTGACACGCAAACAATACGAGCTTCTGCGCTTTATCAACGAGCGGCTGAAGGAAGCTGGTGTTCCGCCCTCGTTCGACGAAATGAAGGACGCGCTGGACTTGCGCTCCAAGTCCGGCATCCACCGGCTGATCACGGCTCTTGAGGAACGCGGCTTCATCCGCAGGCTCGCCAACCGTGCCCGCGCGATTGAAGTCATCAAACTGCCGGAGCTTGGGAATTCGGGTGCCGGCGGCAACGGCCGTCGCGGCTTCACCCCCAGTGTCATCGAGGGCAACCTCGGCAAGGTCCGCAGCAGCGGCTCCGCCGGCCACGAGGACGATACGAACTTCCCGGTTTCCGTGCCGGTCATGGGACGGATCGCGGCCGGTACGCCCATCGAGGCGCTCCAGACCCGCAGCCACACCATCAGCCTGCCGCCCGACATGCTCGGGTCGGGCGAACACTACGCCCTCGAAGTGCGCGGCGATTCCATGATGGAAGCCGGTATTCTCGACGGCGACACCGTGCTGATCCAGCGCAACGACAGCGCCGACACTGGCGACATCGTGGTCGCGCTGATCGACGAGGAAGAAGCCACACTGAAGCGTTTCCGGCGACGCGGCGCATCCATTGCGCTTGAGCCTGCCAACTCGGCCTATGAAGTCCGGATCCTGCCGCCCAACCGCGTGCGCATTCAGGGCAAGCTGATCGGTCTGCTCCGGAAGTATTGAGCCTCGAGAATTAATCGTCCGGCTGGAGGTCGCTTTCGGCGGGCGTCGCATCGACGGAGCGCGCCGGGACATTCGGCCGAGACGCTGGAGCCTGTGGCTCATCCTCCGCAACTGCCGCAGACCAAGGGCGATCGACGCCGCGCGGCCTGATGGCTGTGACGGCATAGCCTTCGGCGGTCTTGCGCAAGGCGAGCGTCCCGCGCCTGCGCAGCGTGTCCTGATCCAGCACCGTGGCCGCGCAACCGGCCGGTGGTTGCCGCAACGTCACGATCACGGCGGCGCGCGCACAGTCGTCCGCGAAAGCTCCAGGTTTCAGCGTGAGAGCGACGGTGGCGCCGCCTTCCGCCTGCACCACGCATCCCGCATTGTCGCAGGACACACCATCTACCAGCGACGGATCGGCCGCCGTGCGGGTATCGGCATCGGCGGCGAGCCATTCGCGCGACAGGAAAGCATCCTTGCCGGTGCGCATCAGGCGCAGCCTGCCATCCTTGCCGCGTACCCCGACGGTGTGCCCATCGCCAGCCACGAGAATATCCGGCTGCGGTGTTGTCAGCGCCCACGCCGTTGCGAGCACGATCAGCCCCGCTCCTACCCAGCGCAGCGGCGTCCGCAACAGACCGAGCACGATGATGCCCGCGCTCATTACCGCCAATGGCCCGGTCCCGAACGCCGCAAGCCGCCCGATGGCGCCCGGCAATGCCGCGACCCATTGCGCCACCGCCATCATCCAGCCGATGCCGACATCCATCAGCCGCCAGAACACGCCGTCGAAGCCGAACGGCATGGCGAGCAGCCCCAACAATCCGGCCGGCATCACCAGCACCGAGACAACCGGCATCGCCGCGAGATTGGCCAGCACCCCGTAGGGCGTCACGCGATGAAAGTGAAATGCCGCGTAAGGCATCGTCGCAAATCCCGCGACCAGCGACGCCAGCGCCAGCATCGTGATCTCGCGGCCGCCCCACAACGCGGCGCGCGCCACCTGCGTATTGTCCGGCGACGCGAACAGGTTCGGCATCCCGAGTTGGACCAGCGCCACGAGTCCGAGCGTCGCCGCGAACGACATCTGGAAACTCGGATGCACCAGCGCCTCCGGTGCGATCAGCAGCACGATCATCGCCGCCACCGCAAGCGTGCGGAACGTGATGGCGCGGCGGTCCACCATCACCGCGATCAGCACCACCGCCGTCATGAAGAACGATCGTTGCGTCGCAACCTCCGCGCCCGACAACAGCAGATAGAACAACGCCGCGACGAAGGCCGCCGCCGCCGACCATTTCTTGATCGGGAACGTCACCGTTAATCCGGGAAACAGCGCGAGCAGCGCACGCACCGCGAAGAACACGACGCCCGCCACCACCGCCATGTGATAGCCGGAGATCGACAGCACATGGCCAAGCCCGGAGATAAACATGGCGTCGTTCACCGGCGTGGAAATCGCGTCGCGGCGTCCGGTGAGCAGCGCCGTTGCAATGGCGCGTGAATCGCCGGTGAGGACGCTGCGAATCCGCGCGTCGATTGCATCGCGCATCCCCTGCATCGTCGCGGCATAACGCAGATATGTGCCGCCGCTGCGCGGCGCCTCGATGGTCTTGATCGCGCCCATCGCGAATCCGGATGCGCCGATCCCGGCGAAATACATGTCGCGGCCAAAATCGTAACTGCCGGGGCGCAGCGGCGACAGCGGCGGCAGTAGCCGCGCCTTCAGCTCAACAAAACTGCCGACCGCAGGCGCAGTGCCTTTCTTGACCGACAGCCGCACACGTTCGAGTTTGATTTCGCTGCGCGGAGCTTCCATCTCTTCCACGCGCAGTACGAAGCGATCGGTGCGCTCGCGCTCATCGCGGGTTTCGACAAAGCCCTTCATCGTCACGGCGAACATCGGACGCGCCAGCACGCCATGCGCGACCCGGGCGGTCTTGAGCGCGGCCGTCGCGAAGCCCGCGGCGAGCGCGGCCAGCATTACCACCGCCGGAAACATCGGGTGCCTACGCGCGAGGAACGCGGCGATGCAGAGGACGGCTGCAGTCACGGCGGCAACGGACGCGACCGGCTCGCGATCCGCTGCGAAATACGCCGCGATTCCTGTGCCGAACGCGACCGGCACCCAGGGCAGCAACCGCCCCGGTCCCGCTTCGGCGCGCAACCAGCTTTTCAGGATACCGATCCACGACGACCAGAGACCCGCGCCGCTTTCGGCGGCTGAGCCGGCCTGCGCAGCACCCCGCGGCGGCCAGGTGGTCACCCGGCCTTGTGTGCGCCGCTGATCGTTGTCCCGGCTGGCCATCGCGCCGCCCCGCCCGCGCGTCCCCGCGATCGGATGCTACCTGACGGTGCATCAAAAGGGACAGCGGAACGGATGCAGAATGCGCGACTATATCTTCACGCTTCGGATGCAACCTTGGCCCAGGTGTCGCGCAATCCAACGGTGCGGTTGAACACCAGCTTGCCGGGCGTGGAGTCGCGGTCGCGGCAGAAGTATCCCTGCCGCTCGAACTGCATCGTGCCGGGATCGTTCGCGCCGGCCAGCGACGGTTCGACCATCGCCGTCACGACCTCGAGCGAGTCCGGATTGATCTGTGACGCGAAGTTGGCGGCGTCGGGCTGCTGCGCCGAGAACAGAAGATTGTAGAGCCTCACCTCAGCCGGCACTGCGTCCGACGCGGCGACCCAGTGGATCGTCCCCTTCACCTTGCGGCCGTCGGGCGCGTTGCCGCCCCGGGTTTCTGGGTCGTAGGTGCAGCGCAGTTCGATCACTTCGCCCGCGGCATTCTTGATGACGTCGCGGCAGGTGATGAAATAGCCGTAGCGCAGCCTCACCTCTTTGCCCGGTGCAAGCCGGAAAAACTTTTTTACCGGCGTTTCCATGAAGTCGTCGTGCTCGATGTAAATTTCACGCCCGAACGGAATCTGCCGCGATCCCAATGCCGGCACCTCCGGATGATTGACGGCGTCGAGATGTTCGACCTGCCCTTCCGGATAATTTTCGATCACCACCTTGAGCGGACGCAGCACGGCCATGCGGCGCGGCGCGCTCTTGTTGAGCGTCTCGCGGACCACGAAGTCGAACATGCCGATGTCCACGGTGCTGTTCGCCTTGGCGACACCGATCCGCTTCACGAATTCACGCAGCGCTTCCGCCGGCACGCCACGTCGCTGCAAACCCGCAAGCGTCGGCATGCGCGGATCGTCCCAGCCGGTGACATGCCCGCCACGCACCAGTTCCGTCAGCACGCGCTTGGACAGCAGCGTGTGGGTGACATTGAGACGCGCGAATTCGTACTGCCGCGGGCGCGACGGCACCGGAAGATTCTCGATGAACCAGTCGTAGAGCGGCCGATGATCGGCGAATTCCAGCGTGCAGATCGAATGGGTGACGTGCTCGATGGCGTCGGACTGGCCATGCGCGAAATCGTAGCTCGGATAGATTGTCCACGCCCCCCCGGTGCGCGGATGATGCGCGTGCAGGATGCGATAGAGCACGGGATCGCGCAGGTTGATGTTGCCTGACGTCATGTCGATCTTGGCGCGCAGTACGCGCGCGCCGTTCGGAAATTCGCCGGCGCGCATCCGCGTGAACAGGTCGAGATTTTCCGCAACGCTCCGCTCGCGGAACGGGCTGTTCTGTCCGGGCTCGGTCAGCGTGCCGCGCGTCAGCCGGATTTCCTCCTGCGACTGATCGTCGACATAGGCCTTCCCGGAGCGGATCAAATCCTGCGCCCAGCCATAAAGCTGCTCGAAATAGTCCGACGCGAAATGCAGGTGCGTGCCCCAGTCGAAGCCGAGCCAGCGCACGTCGCGCTCGATCGCATCGATGTATTCCTGTTCTTCCTTGGTCGGATTGGTGTCGTCGAAGCGCAGGCTGCAATGCCCGCCGAATTCCTCGGCAATTCCGAAGTTCAGGCAGATCGATTTCGCATGGCCGAGATGCAGGTATCCGTTCGGCTCCGGCGGAAAGCGCGTCACCACGCCGGCGTGCTTCCCGGCGGCAAGATCCGCAGCGACAATGTCGCGGATGAAGTCGCCGCCCGCGTCCGAACCCGATTCGTCAGTCATTGAAACCCTTTCAAGTTGGCGTCTATGTGCCAAATCCGGGCGGCCCCGCCAAGGCCAAATGGCGTTCCCGTGACCGGCGGCACCCGGCGAAAGTCCATTTAATTCGTCGCAATTCGCTTTGAGACACTGCGCCACCGGTGTGATACACGGCCCGCCAACACTTTCCCGAGGCTCCTGAACGCTGCCATGACCAAACCCGTCGTTACCCGCTTTGCGCCCTCACCGACCGGCTTCCTCCATATTGGCGGAGGACGCACCGCGCTGTTCAACTGGCTTTACGCACGCGGACGGGGCGGGAAGATGCTGCTGCGGATCGAGGATACCGACCGCGAGCGCTCCACTGAGCCTGCCATCGCCGCGATCATCGACGGCCTCAAATGGCTCGGCATCACATGGGACGGCGAGACGGTCTTTCAGTTTGCCCGCGCCGCGCGGCACCGCGAAATCGCCGAGCAGTTGCTCGCGGAGGGCAAGGCGTATCATTGCTACGCGACGCCAGAGGAACTCACCCAGATGCGCGAGGCCGCCAAGGCCGAAGGACGCGCCATGCGCTACGACGGGCGCTGGCGCGACCGCGATCCCTCGGAAGCGCCCGCCGGCGTCAAGCCGGTGATCCGGCTGAAAGCGCCGCAGACCGGCGAGACCGTGATCGAGGATCAGGTGCAGGGCCGCGTGGTCTGGCAGAACGAGAACTTCGACGATCTCGTGCTGCTGCGCTCCGACGGCAACCCGACCTATATGCTCGCCGTGGTGGTCGATGATCACGACATGGACGTCACGCATGTCATTCGTGGCGACGACCATCTGATCAATGCCGCCCGCCAGAAGCATATCTACGACGCGCTCGGATGGGACGTGCCTGTCATGTCTCACATTCCGTTGATCCACGGCCCGGACGGCTCGAAGCTTTCCAAGCGTCACGGCGCCCTCGGCGTCGATGCCTATCGCGCCATGGGATACCTGCCCGAGGCGCTGCGGAACTATCTGGTGCGGCTAGGCTGGAGCCACGGCGATCAGGAGATTTTCTCGACCGACGAAATGATCAAGGAGTTCGATCTGCCGGCGATCGGGCGTTCGGCCGCGCGGTTCGATTTCGCCAAGCTCGAAAATCTCAATGGTCACTACATCCGCACGACGGACGACAAGACGCTGCTGGCGAGCTTCGAGGATGTGCTGCAATTCGTGCCCGGCGGGGCGGCGATCAAAGCCAAGCTGAATGACACTACCCGCGCCCAGTTGCTGGCTGCCATGCCGGGCTTGAAGGAGCGCGCCAAGACTCTCCTGGAATTGATCGACAGCTCTCATTTTATCTTTGCCGATCGGCCGCTTGAGCTTGAACCAAAAGCGGCGGCGGTGATGACGCCGGAGACGCGCCAACTGATCGGGAAACTGAAAGCTGCGCTGGAAACAGTCAGCCCGTGGGCAGCCGATACCACCGAAGCCGCCATGCGCAGCTTTGCCGAAGAAAATAATCTCAAACTCGGGGCGGTCGCCCAGCCGTTACGTGTCGCCCTGACCGGCAGGACCACCTCTCCCGGCATATTCGACGTCCTGGCCGTGCTGGGACGGGAAACCTGTCTGGAACGCCTGCAAGATCAGGCCCTCGCATAGCCGGGGCGCATGCAAGGCAGCCCCAACTTTGGGCGGATATTGCCTATCTTGCAGCGCACACTGCAATGAGCTACCCATTTGGGCCACACTTCTGGAACAAAGCGCTTGCGTCCCCATATACATGGCGTTCGTGAGCCTCGCTTGCCCTGCGCAACACTGTCACCGGGGACTTTACGATGGATGCAAAGACGAACACCAAGAAGGCAACGCTGACGGTTGAAGGAAAGACCGTCGATTTCCCCGTCTTGAGCGGCAGCGTGGGGCCCGATGTCATCGACATCAGCAAGCTCTACGCCCAGACCGGCATGTTCACTTACGATCCCGGTTTTACGTCGACGGGCAGTTGCGACTCCAAGATCACCTACATCGATGGCGACGCCGGCATTCTGATGTACCGCGGTTATCCCATCGAGCAGCTCGCCGAAAAAGGCGACTTCCTCGAAACCTGCTATCTGCTGCTCTACGGTGAGCTTCCGACCAAGGCGCAAAAGGAAGACTTCGACTATCGCGTGACGCATCACACGATGGTGCACGAGCAGATGGCCCGCTTCTTCCAGGGCTTCCGCCGCGACGCGCATCCGATGGCCGTTATGGTCGCATCGGTCGGCGCTCTCGCCGCCTTCTATAATGACTCCACCGACATTTCCGATCCCAAGCAGCGCATGATCGCCTCCATGCGCATGATCGCGAAGATCCCGACGCTGGCCGCGATGGCCTTCAAGTACAATGTCGGCCAGCCCTTCGTTTATCCGAAGAACTCGCTCTCCTTCGCCGAGAACTTCCTCAACATGTGCTTCGCCGTGCCGTGCGAGGAGTACAAGATCAATCCGGTGCTGGCCGAAGCGCTGGACAAGATCTTCATCCTGCATGCCGATCACGAGCAGAACGCCTCGACATCGACCGTGCGCATCGCCGGCTCATCAGGCGCCAACCCGTTCGCCTGTATCGCCGCCGGCATCGCCTGCCTGTGGGGACCGGCGCACGGCGGCGCCAACGAAGCGGCATTGCAGATGCTCGCCGACATCGGCAGCGTCGAGAACATTCCGGACTTCATCGCCAAGGTGAAGGACAAGAACAGCAACGTCCGCCTCATGGGCTTCGGTCACCGCGTCTACAAGAACTACGATCCGCGCGCCAAGATCATGCAGCAGATGTGCCACAAGGTGCTGAAGGAGACGGGTCACGCCAACGACCCGCTGCTCCCGATCGCGCTCGAGCTCGAAAAGATCGCACTGAGCGATCCGTACTTCATCGACCGCAAGCTGTACCCGAACGTCGATTTCTATTCAGGCATCACCCTGAAGGCGATGGGCTTCCCCACCTCGATGTTCACCGTGCTGTTCGCGGTTGCCCGCACCGTCGGCTGGATCAGCCAGTGGAGCGAAATGATCCAGGACCCGCAGCAGAAGATCGGCCGTCCGCGCCAGCTTTATTCGGGCGCCACGTCGCGCGACTACGTCGGAATCGACAAGCGCAAGTAAGCGGAACAATTCGCAGAAAAAGGCCGGTGCAAGAAAGCACCGGCCTTTTTGTTTGAAGGCAACTTGGAAAATAGGTGCTTTCGGCTATTTTTGATGCGCTGATCTATTCCGAAAACCGGTTCCCACTTTTCGGGATCATGCGCATTGTGGCGATCACGCCGTCCGCCGCCAGCTCGCTCGGCCGCTTGCCGCCGGTGGACATGATCTCTTCCAGACGCGCGAAAGCATCCACCTGCCGCTGACGCGCGGGCGTATCGGCCAGAATATCGCGCAACGCCGGCGCGAGATTCTCCGCTGTGAAATCCTGTTGCAGGAACTCGGGAATGACATTCTCGCCGAGAATAAGATTGGCCAGGATGATCGACGAGGTCTGGATCACGCGGCGCGCGACGAAGGCCTCGATTTCCGTAACGCGATAGGCCGTCACCATCGGCACGCCGGCGAGCGCCAATTCAAGCGTCACTGTCCCCGACTTCGCCAGAGCCGCGCGCGCGTTGCGGAACGCCGCCCTCTTATCGCTGTCGCTGACCACGATCCTCGCCGGCACCGGCCAGCTTTCGGCAGCCGCACGGACACTGTCCAGCAATCCGGGCGTGGTCGGCAGCACCGGCTCGAAGGTTACGCCCTGCGCGCGCAACAGCCGCAACGTCTCGCCGAAGATCGCCATGTTGCGTCTGATCTCGCTGCGGCGGCTTCCGGGCAACACCACAAGCACCGGCGGCGCCGTGACGCGGCGCGCGAGTTCTTCCGCATTCGGCCGCAGCGCGTCGAGGTCTTCCAGCAGCGGATGGCCGACATAAGAGCACGGCGGGCCGTCGAGCCTGCGGTGAACGTCCTTCTCAAACGGAAGCACCGCGAGAACCCGGTCGACATAGGCGCGCATCTTCTTCGCGCGTCCGCCTCGCCAGACCCATACGGTCGGCGGAACATAGTTCACCACAGGGATCGACGGATCGCGGGCACGAACGCGCCGCGCGACACGATGGGTGAAATCCGGGCTGTCGATCAGCACCAGAACATCGGGATGTTCCTTCAGCACCGCGTCGGTGGCATCGCGAAGACGCTTCAGGATCATCGGCAACTTCTTCGGGATCGAAGCAAAGCCGATGATCGACAGTCCCTGGACTGAAACCAGCGAGTCGAGTCCCTGCTCCGCCATGTGGCGGCCGCCGATTCCGATCAGCCTCACAGCAGGTCCGAGCCGTTCGCGCAACGCGACCATCAGCCCTGCACCGAGCCGGTCGCCGGATTCTTCCGCGGCAATCAGGAATATCGTTCGCGGCGCGTCGGCATGAGCGGCGCTCGAACTCACAGCGGCAATCCCGTGACGAACAGTCCAGCCTGATCGGCCTTTGCGGTCATCACATCGGCTTCGGCGACGAGCGAATGTCCGGCAACGGTGCCTATGCCGGCAAGACCGGCGGCTACAATGCCATCGACAGTCTTCGGGCCGAGTGTCGGCAAGTCGAAGCGCAAGTCCTGACTGATCTTCGGTGTCTTGACCAGGACACCGCGGCCGGCCTTGGCGCGAATTCTTCCCACCTCGCGCAGTCGCGCGACCCGGGCCAGAAGAGCGTCCGTGCCCTCGATGTCTTCGACGGCGACGACATGTCCGTCAATGACGACAACCGCCTGACCGACGTCAAAGGGGCCGAGTGCCCGCAGCAGGTCGCGCCCCTTTGCGATGTCGGCCAGCGCGTCAGCGTCAGGCTCTCGGCGTGTGAGGGTTCCTTCCGGCATCAGCAGTTCGGGCGCGACGTCGCCGATGCCGACAACGCGGAAGCCGTACCGTTCAAAAATGCGGCTCACGCCCGACAGCAGGTGATCGTCACCGCCCCGCAACGCTGCGGCGATCGCGGGTATGGCGCGCACGGTGCCCCAGTCCAGACGAATGTCGGACAGTGCCGGTCGCACCATCCCGCCGAGGAATACGATGTCGCGACAACCTTCGGAACGTATCAGACGGGTCAACCGGCCGACCTGACCGAGCGCAACCCAATGATGCGGAAACTGCGTCACGCGAACCGGATCGCAAAAGCCCCTGACGGCAAATATAAAAGGGGCGATGCCCCGCGCGCGCAGCGCCTCGGCGACCGAGAACGGCAGCACACCGCCTCCAGCAATGATGCCGACTGTCGATGAGATCGCAGAATCTGCCGCCATCAGACCTCGCGGTGCGCGCGTTCACTCGGCTTGTCGGGATTGTTGTGGGCCATGCAAAGTGGCCGTTTCTTGCCGTCATCGATGAATTGCAAAATTTCGGCGATCGCCGGATCTTGGTCCTTCATCTTGCGTCCCGCATCAAGCCGATCTGCGAAGACACCGCCGCCATGAAACAACTGCTGATAGAATTCCCGCACGATCTTCAAACGCGACGCCGTGAAACCCCGGCGCCGCATCCCGATCACGTTCATGCCGACGAGATGCGCAAATTGTCCGCTGACCATTCCGTAAGGGATCACGTCGTGGCGCAAGCCCGACACGCCCGCCACCATCGCCTGCTGTCCTATCCGCACGAACTGATGCGCGGCTGACAGTCCACCGAAATAAACAAAGTCGCCCACCTCGCAATGACCACCCAGCGTCGCGCTGCTCGCGAAGATTACGTCATCGCCCACGATACAGTCGTGGCCGATATGCGCATACGCCATAAAGAAACCGCGCTTCCCGACCCGTGTCTTGCCGCCGCCCTTGATCGTTCCGACATTCATGGTGACGCTTTCACGAATGACGCAGCCGTCACCGATGTCCAGAGTCGTCGGCTCGTCGCGATAGCCCAGATCCTGCGGCGCCGTTCCGAGCGACGTAAAAGGAAACACCGTGCAATCAGCTCCAAGAGTAGTATGGCCAACGATATTGACGTGGCTGTGCAACTTGCAGTTCGCGCCGATCGTCACGTTCGGCCCGACGATGCAATAAGGCCCGATCGAGGCACCGTCACCAATGACGGCTCCGTCCTCTATTCGCGCGGTTGGATCGATCTTGCTCATCAGCCCCTCTGGTCAGCATCGTTCGCACGTCGTGAAACAGCGTGCGGACGGCATGACAATTTTATAACTCAACCCCACCCTTCACTTAGGCGATTGGCGGCACAAATGCGGTCATGAATTGTTACGCATGATGACGTGCGCCGCGTCAGACCGCCGGGATCAGTCCGCCAGCATGGCGCCGACGTCGGCCTGCGCGACGATTTCGCCGTTAACCTTGGCGTCGCCGTGAAACCACCACATGTCCCGCCGCCGCGTGACCAGCTTCATATGATAATGGATGATGTCGCCCGGGCCGGTCGGCTTGCGAAACTTGCACTTGTCGATGGTCAGAAAATACACGGCGGTCGGCCGATCGGTCTCGGTCGACAACATGCCGATCACGCCTGCGGTCTGCGCCATGCCTTCGATCATCAGGACGCCCGGATAGATCGGACGATTGGGAAAATGACCCAGGAATTGCGGTTCGTTGGCTGAGACGTTCTTGATGCCGATCCCGCTGAAATCCTTGCGGATGTCGATCACCCGGTCGATCAGGAGCATGGGATAGCGATGCGGCAGTGTCTTCAGGATCTGCCCGATGTCCACGGCCTCGATGGTGATTGGCGCCTGCTCGTCCATTATGTCTTTTCCTCGTCGCCCGCCCCGGACGGCTTCGATTTCGATTTCGCGCTGCCTTCCCGGCCGAGACGTTCGATCTCAAATAACTCACGAAAGAACTGCTTGATCGGTTTTGCCGGCGAGCCGCCCCAGCGCACGCCCGGAGGCACATCGCCGACCACGCTGCTTCGCGCCGCGATCATGGCTCCGTCTCCGATCGTCGCATGATCACTCACACCGATCCGCGCCCCGAGGACAACCCCGTCGCCGAGCGTGGAGCTGCCCGCGATTCCGCTCTGGCTGACCACAATGCAGTTTCGCCCGATGGTGACGTTGTGGCCGATCTGGACGAGGTTGTCGATCTTGCTGCCCTCGCCGATGACCGTGTCGTTCAGGGCGCCCCGGTCCACAGTCGTGCCGGCGCCGATCTCCACCCCGTTCTGGATGATGACGCGGCCCGCCTGCGGCACCTTCAGATGCCCCTTCGCGCCGGGCATATACCCAAAGCCGTCCTGACCGATCCGGCAGCCCGGATGAATGATGACCTCGTTGCCGATCAGCGCGCACAGCACCGTCGCGTTCGCGCCGATGTTGCAGTCCCGGCCGATCCGGACACCCGCGCCGATCACGGCCCCCGACCCGATCACGGTTCCGGACCCAATTTCGACGTCCGGCCCGATCACCGCCAGCGGGTCGATCACCACCCCATCCTCCAGGTGAGCCGACGGATGCACCACCGCGCCCGCCGCAACGCCGCCATTGTCGAACCACGAGGCGGGCCGCAACGTATCGGGGTATAGCGCCCGCATCGCCGCAACAAACGCCCGGTACGGCTCTGCGACGCGCAGGACGGCCACGTGTAGGGGAACGCTCCCCTCCATGCGCTCATTCACCAAGCACGCGCCTGCGTGCGTCTGTTGGAGTTGGGCCGTGTATTTCCGGCTTTCACAGAATGTGAGGTGGCCGGGCCCCGCGCGATCAAGCGAGGCGGCGCCCGTGACGATCCGGTCTGCGCATGATGGATCGGCAAGCGTGGCCCCCGTCAGGGTGGCCAGATCCGCCAGCGTCACGGGTGACGGGCGTTTAAAGAATGTCCTCTGCGCCATTCCACCCGCCGCGGTCAGGGAAATGCACTTTCCCGCGACTGGAACTCCGGCTCGCTGAGGGAAAATGCCTGCAACAAATAATGCAGCGGATACCGAATGGAGTTTCGGTATCCGCCTTATGCGAAGTGCGAGTCCGATCCGAACTCAGAATGAGGTACCGCCGCCGAACCGGAATTCCTGCACGCGGTCATTCGCACCCTTGGTCAGCGGAACCGCGTAATCGAAGCGCAGCGGACCGAATGGCGACTGCCAGATCAGGCCGACACCGACCGATGAACGCACCACCATGCCGTTGGAAGCAATGTCCATGCACTGGTTCTGGGCATTGATCAAAGGCGTGCTGTTACACGACGCTCCGATAACGCCTGATGTCACTCCCTGATAGTCCCACAGCGAACCGGCGTCGGCGTAAACCGCGCCCTTCATGCCGATTTCCTTGGGCAGGAACCAGAACGGCATCTGCAATTCGGCTGACGCGCCCCAATACTTGGTACCACCAAGTGCGTCCATATAAGTGCCCTGCGTGATATCGCGCGGACCGATACCAACCGGCGCGAAGCCGCGAACGAGATTCGGACCCATCTGGAAGTGATCCAGCATGCGAATGCCGCTGCCCGTGTCGGTCAGCACACCGCCCTGCAGGCGCAGGACGCCGACGATGTCGGACACGACCGGTGTGTACAGCTTAACGTCACCCGTGGTCTTCAGATAGCTGACGTCGCCGCCGACACCGGCGAAATCCTGCGCCAGAGTCGCGAGAAGACCGCTGGTTGGGTTCTTGTTGTCGTCGAGCGTGTTGTAGGCCAGCGTGTATCCGATGGCCGACGTCGTCACCGCGCCGTTGTTAAGCCCCTGCTTCACAGCAACCGAAGCTTCGCCGTCCGCGAAACAGTTATTGCCACCGACCGCAAACGGACCGGGAATAACTCCACCCGGTGGGGAGGCCGCACTGCCACCGGCGTTGAGATAGGCGGGAGTCGGGTAGTACAACGATGATCCGAAGTCGTTGTTACAATTCGTCAGATAATACGGCAGCGTGATCTTCTGCTGCGAGATCGAGTAGCGCAGCTGAAGGTTCAGGTCTTCACGAAGCTGGAAGCCGAGGCGCGGGCTGAAACCGATCGACTGCGAATCGTACGACACGTAGCTCGAGGCGAGCTGCTTGCGCTGATAGAAGTCGAGACCGAGCGCGACGCGATAGCCGAGCAGATACGGCTCGACGACCGACAGCGAGTAACCCTGCACGCGCTGGCCGTACTGAACGGCTGCCTTCGCGTACAGACCGCGTCCCAGCAGGTTTCGTTCCGAGATGCTGACTTCGCCAAGCAGGCCGTCCGCGGTCGAGTAACCGCCGGACACGGAGAAGTCGCCGGTCGACTTCTCTTCGAGATCGACGTTCAGAACGACGCGGTCGCTGGACGATCCGGGTTCGGGAACGATCTTGACGGTCTTGAAGTAGTCGAGATTCTTGAGGCGGCGCTCGGCGCGATCGACCAGCGCGCGGTTGTAGGCGTCACCTTCGGAAATATCGAACTCGCGGCGAATGACGTAGTCGCGGGTTCGCGTGTTTCCGCGAACATTGATTCGCTCGATGTAAGTGCGCGGGCCCTCATCGATGGCGAACACAATTGAAACCGTGTGCGCTTCGAAGTTGCGGTCGCCGCGCGGTTTCACCGTCGCGAATGCATAGCCGCGCCGGGACGCCTCGATCGACATCTCCTCGACGGACTTTTCAACGGCCTCGGCGTTGTACACCGAGCCGATGCTCACACGAGACAGCGGGCGGAATGCGTTTCCGTCGAGCGTCGAGATGCTGGATTGGAACTCGACCGAAGCGACACGGTACTGCTGGCCTTCCTCGATCTTGAAGGTCACGAGGAATCCCTTGCGCTCGGGATCATACTCGGTCAGCGCGGCAACGATCTGAATGTCGGCGTAGCCGTTCTTCAGGTAGTAGCGGCGCAAAATATCACGATCGGCCTCGATGCGGTCCGGATCATAGACGTCGTTGCCGCCGAGGAAGCTGAGGAAGTTGCTTTCGCGGGTCTTGATCACGTCCTTCAGGCGATAGGACGAAAACGCCTGGTTGCCGATGAACTCGATCGACTTGACGCCGGTTTTCGCACCCTCGGTGACCTCGAAGACAAGGTCGACGCGGTTGTTCGGCTGCTCGATGATTTTCGGTTCGACCCGGACATCGTAACGGCCGCTGCGGCGATAGATTTCGGTAATGCGTGCGGTGTCGGCCTGAACCATCGCGCGCGACAGCGTTCCGCGGGCCTTCGACTGGACTTCGGCCGAGAGTTGCTCGTCCTTGACCTTCTTGTTGCCTTCGAAAGCGACGCGCCCGATGACGGGGTTTTCGACAACCACGACGACGAGACGTCCGCCGGCGTTGTTGATCCTCACGTCCTGAAACAGGCCGGTTTCGACCAGGGCCTTCAGCCCGTCATCGATACGGGCGCTGTCCAGACGCCCGCCGGGGCCTGGTTTGAAATAGGAGCGGATGGTGTCGGCTTCGATACGGCGATTGCCTTCGACCCCAATGGACGCCGCGGTCTGGGCGGCAGCCTGAGACGACACAAGCGTCGCCGTCGCCACAGCGGCGACCGGCAAAGCAACCATGACCAGGGCAGCGACCAGGCCGCCCCGTAGCACTCGCATTCCAACCATCATGCGCCAGGCGCCCTTGTCATTCCAAAGCCGACCCGTTTCCGGACCGGGAGATTCCCCAATGTTGCACCGCTTGTAGCCAATTTTGCCAAATGGGCAAACGACCTTTCGCGGCGCAATTCCAATTTCCCAACAAGACGTTGCTGTTCGGCCACGCCTGTAAAAAAGCCGCAATCAGGACGCGGCGAGATGCAGGATATCGTTGTAGGTCGCGAAGATCATCAGCATCAGCACCAGAGCCAGCCCGACCCGGAATCCAAGCTCCTGCGACCGCTCCGACAGCGGCTTCCCGCGGATCGCTTCCACGGCGTAGAACAAAAGGTGTCCACCATCGAGAAGCGGCACCGGAAACAGGTTGAGAAGGCCAATGGAGACCGACAGTACCGCAGCCAGGTGAATCAACGCTGAAAGACCGATGGTGGCCACCTGCCCCGAGATCTGGGCGATCCGGATCGGGCCGCCGACCTGGTCCGCATTCTCCCGGCCGGTGAAGATACCGCCGATATAGGAGACCGTCCGGTCCACCACGAACCAGGTCTCCTTGACGCCCAGCCAAACAGCGGTCGCCGGATTCACTGGTTGGGTGATGGTGTCCCCCGGCCCCGATGCGCGGGTGATTCCGAGAACGCCGACACGATGGACGTTGCCGAAGCTGTCCTTGATGTCGCGCTGCTGCGGCGTGCCGGTCAGTTTGATGACCTGATCACCGCGCTTCACCGTGAACACCAGTGGCGTACCCGCCTTGGTGCTGACGATCCGCTGCATCTGGGTGAAGCTTTCGATGGCAGTGCCGTCGATAGCGGCGACGACGTCTCCCGACTTGAACCCGGCCGAAGCGGCGGCGCTGTTTTCCTGAACGGTATCGACGCGCGCGGTCTGGCTCGGCTTGCCGAAGAACGTGAACAGCGCGGCGAAGATGACAATCGCAAGGATAAAGTTCGCGATCGGACCCGCAGCGACAATCGCGGCGCGCGCTCCGACCTTCTTGTGATGGAAACTGACGTTGCGTTCGGCCTCGGTCATCGTCTGGAGCGTGTCGGACGACGGCGTGCTGGCCTCCGACTCGTCACCAAAGAACTTGACGTAACCGCCGAGAGGAATGGCCGACACCTTCCAGCGGGTGCCGTGGCGGTCGTTGAACCCGAACAGTTCCGGGCCGAAACCGAGCGAGAACGTGAGGACCTTTACCCCGCACCAGCGCGCGACAAGGAAATGGCCGAGCTCGTGAAAGAACACGACGATGGTGAGGACAAACAGGAAGGGGATAATGTAGCCGATCAGGCCATGACTCAACGTACTGAAACTATTCAGGAAAAAATCCACAAGCCTATCCCTCACCAGCAAGCCGCATGGCCCCGTCCCCAACCTACTAGGATGCCTTTAAGGCAATTTGAGGCAAGAGGGCGGCAGCACTATTTCGCGCGATATGGTCAACGGAAATCGCGTCATCCGCGCTTGCCAGCGGCGCCAGATTTCCGCTCCGTACCCAGTTGTTCAGCGTCGCCTCGACCAGCTGCGCGATACCGCCGAAGCGGATCTTTTGCGCGACAAATGCCGCCACCGCGACCTCGTTCGCAGCGTTGTACACGGTTGTCGCGCCATTGCCTGTGCGGAGCGCGTCGTAAGCGAGTTTCAACCCCGGGAACCGGGTGTAGTCCGGCGCTTCGAACGTGAGCGAGCCGATCTTGGCAAGGTCCAGCGTCGCGGCGCGGCCGACGATGCGATCGGGCCAGCCGAGGCAATGCGCAATCGGCGTGCGCATGTCGGGGGTGCCGAGTTGCGCCATTACTGAGCGGTCCGAGAATTCCACCATGCCGTGAACGATGGACTGCGGATGCACCAGCACATCGATCTCGTCCGGCGACAGCGCGAACAGATAAGAGGCTTCGATGACCTCGAGGCCCTTGTTCATCATCGACGCGGAATCGATGGTGATTTTCTGCCCCATGGTCCAGTTCGGATGTTTCAGCGCCTGCGCAAGTGTCGCCTGCTCGATGTCGGCGGCTTTCCACGTGCGGAACGGACCGCCGGAGGCTGTGATGATGACGCGCACGAGTTCGTCGCGGTTGCCGGAGGCCAGCGCCTGAAACAGCGCGTTGTGCTCGGAATCCGCCGGCAGGATGCAGGCCCCTGCTTTCAGCGCGCGGTCCATGAAGAAGTCACCGGCACAGACGAGGCATTCCTTGTTGGCGAGCGCGATGGTCGCGCCGCGATCCGCCGCCGCCAGCGCAGGCTTCAGCCCCGCAGCGCCGCTGACCGCCGCCATGACCCAGTCGGCCGGCCGTTCCGCGGCTTCGATAATGGCGCTGTCGCCCGCGCCATGCGCGATGCCCGTTCCGGCCAGCGCGTCGCGCAGTTGACCGAGCAGCGAAGCATCCGCCACCGCCACGTAGCGCGCGTTGAATTCCTTCGCGAGCTTGACCAGCGCGTCTACATTGCTGTTCGCGGTCAGCGCTTCGACCTGATAGCGCTCCGGCGAGGCGCGCAGCAGATCCATCGTGCTGTCGCCGATGGAACCGGTGGCGCCCAGCACCGTCACGCTGCGCAGGGCGGACGCGGCAGGCTTGTCGTTACGCAACGGAACTGCATTCATCTCATCACCAAACCATGAAACCGCGACCGACGCCATCGAGGCCGCCGCGCATAAAGCCAATAACCGCGGCGACAACAATCGCCACAACGAAACCGTCGAGCCGGTCCAGCAATCCGCCGTGACCGGGAATGATCTGGCTCGAATCCTTGACGCCGAACGTGCGCTTGATTGCGGATTCGAACAGGTCGCCGAGTTGCGAAACAACCGACAGCACCGTGCCGAGCAGCAGCAATGGAAGCATCTTGCCGAAACCGAGCAACGCGAAAATAGCAGCGACCGCGAGACTCAGCACCAGTCCGCCGACCGCGCCCGCCCATGTCTTCTTCGGGCTGACGCGCGGCCAGAGCTTCGGTCCACCGATGCCTCGTCCCGCGAAGTAACCGCCGATATCGGTCATCCACACGACCAGCAGCACGAAGATGAGCGCGACAAATCCGAAGTCCGCATCGAGGCGTACCAGAACGGACGCGACAAGCGCCGCCGCCGCATATACCAGTCCGCTCGTGACCCAGAGGCGCCGACCGCGCGCAAGAATTGCCAGCAACACAAGTCCCGCCGCGATGACCGCAAGCGTCACATCAAGGCGTCCGCCCCCGAGAAACGGCCCGGCGATCACGAGCGCGACAATTCCAACCGCCGCGACGATGCGGTTGTGCGACGCGCCGACGACCATCAGCCATTCGAAGTAAAGCAACGCTGCTGCCGCCGTCACAAGGCAGACCCACGGCCAGCCGCCGGCCCACGCAATTGCAATGGTCAGCGGCGCAAGCACAAGCGCCGCGATCACGCGCATAAAGAGATTGCTCGAGCCTTTGACGGAATCCGGTGTGGGGGTCGTATCCGGCGTCACGCCGCTCACGATCCGGTTTTCGCGACCAGGCCGCCGAAACGGCGCTCGCGGGTCGCGTATTCGGCAATCGCGCCTTCCAGCGCGGCCTTGTCGAAGTCCGGCCAATGGACAGGGACGAAAACCAGTTCGCTGTAAGCGGCCTGCCACATCAGAAAATTCGACAGGCGCTGCTCGCCACTGGTGCGAATGATCAGGTCGGGGTCCGGAATATCCGGCGCATCGAGCGCACGGCCGAGAGTTTCGGGCGTGATCGTGGAAGGATCGCGCTTGCCCTCTGCGACTTCTCGCGCGAGCCGTTGCGCGGCGTTGGCGATTTCCTGCCGCGAGCCGTAGTTGAAAGCCACGACCAGCGTGAGGCGGTCGTTGTTTCGCGTGAGTTCTTCGGCTTCGGTCAGGAGCGCACAAATATCGGACTCCAGCCCCTCGCGTTCGCCGATCACGCGAACCCGCACACCGTCGGCATGCAGCGTCGCGAGATCGTTGCGAATAAACCGGCGCAGCAGACCGAACAGATCGCCGATCTCGCTCGCAGGGCGCGACCAGTTCTCCGAGCTGAACGAGAAGATCGTCAGATAGGAGATGCCGAGTTCGCCGGTGGCGCGGACCACCTTGCGCAGCGCCTCGACACCGCGGCGGTGTCCCTCGGCGCGGGGCAATCCCCTCGCCGCCGCCCAGCGTCCGTTGCCGTCCATGATGATCGCGACATGCCGCGGCGCATCGGCACGATCCGATGGCTCTGGCTTTGGCATGGCGCCGTTGGACATTCGCGCGATCTCTTAAACGGTGAGGATTTCTTTTTCCTTGGTGCCGAGCAGCTTGTCGATGTCGGCAATCGCGGCGTCGGTCGCCTTCTGCACGTCGTTCGAAAAACGCTTCTCGTCGTCTTCCGAAATCTGGTGATCCTTTTCGGCTTTTTTCAGCACGTCGAGTCCGTCGCGGCGGACATGACGAACCGCGACGCGCGCGGCTTCGGCATACTTGTGCGCGACTTTCACCAGTTCCTTGCGGCGCTCTTCGTTGAGTTCGGGAATCCGCAGGCGGATGACCTGACCTTCGGTCGCGGGGCTGAGGCCGAGGTTTGAATTGACGATCGCGGTCTCGACGGCCTTCACCATCGATTTATCCCAGACCTGCACCGACAGGAGGCGCGGCTCGGGTACGCTCACGGTCGCGACCTGATTGAGCGGCATATGGCTGCCATAGGCTTCCACCTGGACGGGTTCAACCATCGAGATCGCAGCACGTCCGGTGCGCAGTCCGCCCAGTTCGTGCCTGAGCGCGCTGATCGCGCCTTCCATCCGGCGCTTGAGATCGTTGATATCAAAGTTCGCGGCGGCCATATGATGCTACTCCTTCAAGTCTGACGCGGCCCACTCATCGACCGCACCCTGTATCTTGTTGTTCGAACACGGGCTTTTCGCTCGCGCCGTCGATGGCTGCGCGGCGTCAGCCGGAAACGATTGTGCCCTTGCCCTTGCCGCTCAGGATGGCGCCGATGGAGCCCGGCTCCGCGATCGAGAACACGATGATAGGCAATGATGTTTCGCGGGCAAGCGCGAAGGCCGTGGCGTCCATCACCTTATAGCCGCCCTCGACCGCCTGCGAATGGCTCAGCCGGTCAAACCGCTTGGCGGATTTGTCCTTCTTCGGGTCGGCGCTGTAGACGCCGTCCACATTGGTGGCCTTGAGTACCGCCTGCGCGCCGATTTCCGATGCGCGAAGGACAGCGGTCGTGTCGGTGGTGAAGTACGGATTGCCCGTGCCGCCGGCGAGCAGCACGATGCGGCCCTCGGCGAGGTATTTGTGGGCTGCGCTGCGCGTAAACAGTTCGCTGATCTGCGGCATGACGAAAGCGCACAGCGAGCGGGCCGACTGGCCCTTGCGCTCGAGCGCGGATTCGAGCGCAAGGCAATTCATAACGGTGGCGAGCATTCCCATCGTGTCGCCGGTGGTGCGGGAGACGCCGCGCGAGGAAACTTCAACGCCGCGAAAAATGTTGCCGCCGCCGACGACCACGGCGATTTCGACGCCAAGCTCGCGCGCCTTGATGATGTCGCTGGCGATGCGGTCGATGGTGGGCTGGTGAATGCCGAAGGACTGGTCGCCGGCGAGATACTCGCCGGAGACCTTGATCACAACACGTCGGTAAGCCGGTTCACCCATGCGATCGCTCACTCTCTCGAATTGAGCGCATTCCGGAGCAAAACGACTTTGCTGAATGCGCTCAGAATCTCGACCGACGCGCGCGGATGTCGTTACCCCTGGCCTGCAGCGGCAGCGACTTCAGCGGCGAAATCGGATTCCTGCTTCTCGATTCCCTCGCCCAGAGCATAGCGCACAAACCCGGTGACCTTGATAGGTCCGCCGACTTTGCCCTCAGCCTCCTTCACGGCCTGCGCCACTGTCTTGGCGCTGTCGTGAATGAAAGCCTGCTCCAGCAGGGTGACTTCCTTGTAGTAGGTCTTGAGGCCCGATTCGACGATCTTCTCGATCATGGCGTCCGGCTTGCCCTGCTGACGGTATTTGTCCGCCATCACGTCCTTCTCGCGGCGCACGGCTTCAGGATCGAGGCTCGCTGCGTCCAGCGCCTGCGGATTCGAAGCAGCAATGTGCATGGCGATCTGGCGGCCGAGGGTCGCGAGTTCGTCCTTCTTGCCGGTCGATTCGAGAGCGACGATCACGCCCATCTTGCCGAGGCCGTCGAGCACCGCGTTGTGGACGTAGCTCGCGATGACGCCGTCCTTGACGGACAGTTCGGCCGCGCGGCGCAGCGTCATGTTCTCGCCGATGGTGGCGATCGCATCCTGAATGGCGCGGTCGACCGTGAGGTCGCCGACGGGAGCCGCCTTGATCTTCTCGACGTCGGCGCCCGCCTTGAGCGCAACCTGCCCGATCATCTTGACGAGGCCCTGGAACTGCTCGTTGCGCGCAACGAAGTCGGTCTCGGAATTGACCTCGACGACGACGCCCTTGGTGCCCGCAGTGATGGCCGCGATCAGGCCTTCGGCTGCGACGCGGCCGGCCTTCTTGGCGGCCTTGGACAGACCCTTCTTGCGCAGCCAGTCGACGGCGGCTTCCATGTCGCCGTTGGTCTCGTTGAGCGCCTGCTTGCAGTCCATCATGCCTACGCCGGTCTTCTCGCGCAGATCCTTGACCAATGCTGCTGTGATCGTTGCCATCGTCGGATGTCCTTTGCCTCTGCGGGCCGCGCGGCGCAGCATGTGCTGGCAAGCCGGGTTCGACGCGCAGGATTACATATAAGCTCGCGCGTATTCAGGTCGCACTTGTGCGGAACACGCGCCGTCCGGGGAAAGACGCGGCCGGATCAACCGGCCGCGCGAGAGGTGTGAGGCTTATTCCGCTTCCGCGGTCAGCGCCTTCGACTGGGCGACCCAGCCATCGGCACGTGCCGGAAGACCGACTTCTTCGCCGATCTTGTGGGCGGTATCGTGATCGAGTTCGGCCAGCTGCCAGTAGTGGAAGATGCCGAGATCGTTGAACTTCTTCTCGATCGCGCCCGACACGCCTGTGAGCTTCTTGAGGTCGTCGGCGACGCCGCGCGGACCCGCAAGACCCTGAAAACCGACAGGTGCTGCTTCAATGGCTTCCGGAACCGGGTTGGCCATCGCGCCGATGTCGATGCCAGAGCCACCCTGTGCACGGGAGATGCCGTCGATCACCGCGCGCGCGATGAGATCGCAATACAGCGAGATCGCGCGGCCGGCGTCGTCGTTGCCGGGAACCACGTAGGTGATGCCCTTCGGATCGCAATTGGTGTCGACGATCGCGGCGACCGGAATGTTGAGGCGCTGGGCCTCCTGGATCGCGATGTCTTCCTTGTTGGTGTCGATCACGAAGATCAGGTCGGGCAAGCCGCCCATGTCCTTGATGCCGCCGAGCGAGCGGTCGAGCTTGTCACGTTCGCGCGTCAGTGTGAGGCGCTCTTTCTTGGTGTACTGCGAGCCTTCACCCGAGCCGAGCATCTCGTCGAGCTGGCGCAGGCGCTTGATCGAGCCGGACACCGTCTTCCAGTTGGTCAGCGTGCCGCCGAGCCAGCGCGAGTTGACGAAGTACTGTGCGGAACGCTTCGCGGCTTCCGCCACGCCGTCCTGTGCCTGACGCTTGGTGCCGACGAACAGCACGCGGCCGCCCTTGGCGACGGTGTCGCTGACAGCCTGCAGCGCGCGATGAAGCAACGGCACGGTCTGCGCGAGGTCGATGATGTGAATGTTGTTGCGGGCACCGAAGATGTAATCCGCCATTTTCGGATTCCATCGATGAGACTGGTGACCAAAGTGAACGCCAGCTTCCAATAGCTGACGCATCGAGAATTCAGGTAACGCCATAGTTCTATTCTCCGGTTGGTTCCTCCGGAAGCGTGTGAGCACTACGAGCCAACGACAAAAGTCTCGGCCCGGCGTGCCACCGGACGGCCTTTGAGAGCCATGCTTCCGTGTGAGATGCGCGGCTTATACCCACGCGACCGTGGTTAAGCAAGCAAATCCGGCCGATTTCACGGCGGAAGTCCCGCCGGTTGCGGCGAGACGAAGCGCTCGGTCTGCGCCCCTCAACCCGGCGGCTTGCCGGGTCTTGCGGCCGGTGCGGGCCGGGCAGCCGGAGCGGCACGGGGAGCCGGAGCCGGACGCGGGGCCATCTGCGGCCGGGGCGCCATCTGAGGCCGGGGCGCCATTTGTGGCCTTGGAGCCATTTGCGGCCTTGGAGCCGCCACCGGGCGCTGGAACTGCGGCCGTTGGATTTGAGGCCTCTGGACCTGTGGCCGGGGGGCTGTCTGGGGCCGGGACGCTATCGGCGGACGCTGGAATTGCGGCCGGGTCCGGCCCTCCGGCCGCTCAGGGCGGATTTGCGGCCGCGCGGACGGTCCTGACGGCGCGACGGTTCCCGGTCGCTCGGATGGCCGCGCGACATCGGGCCGGCCCGCCGAACCCCGGTCGATCCGTCCCGGATGACCGTCGCGTCCCGGACCGGTCGCATCCGGCGTCGGCAAGGCGTTGGGGCCGGGCCGCCCGTTCCTGTCCGGACGCGCGCCGGGTCCGGCTCCGGGAGTTTGGCCGGGCAGCACATTGCCGGGGCGAAGGTTGTTACCCGGTCTGGCTGAGTCACCCGGTTGGCCCTGCCCCGGACGACCCGGCCGATCGCGACCCGGAAGCACGCCCGCAGGCGCAGCCACCTTGCCCTGACGGATCAGGTTTGCGCGGCGCGTGGCTGATGGCGGCAGAGCCGGCGCAAACGCGGGACGCGTTGTCGCCGCTATGCCATCACGTCCTCCCGGACGGCGGCCACCGGGTCGCGCCGCGTCGAGCGACGGCGGACGCCGGTTGATGATGTTCTGAATGACGTTCGTGTTGTGAATGTTGGTGAACAGGAAACGATTGCGCGGCGGCCGCACGTAAAACGGCGCACGGATGTAAATCGGAATCGGAATGAACACCGGCTGCGGCAGATAGTACACATCGTCGTAATAAAGCGGCGGATCGAGCACGATGAAATCATCCGGCGGCGGCGGCAGGAAGAACACCGCGATCGGCGGCGGCGGCGCGAAACCAAACACCGGATCGTCGAACATCAGATAGGGCCGATCGATATATTCGTACTCATATTCCGGCGGCGGCGGCACGTCATAGGCGTACTCGTCGAACGCCGGCGGTGGCTCGAGCGCAGCAGCGATATTGGCCAGCCTGCGGCGCGCATCGGCGGCGTGCGGGCCTTTCGGATAGCGCTTTAGATAGGACCAGTACGATTGCTGCGTATTTGCGCGGTAGGTCTGCCGCCATGTGATTGCTTCGCGGCGCGCGGCAACGATCGCCCTCACCCGCTTCGCCATCGGATCGTCGGGATAGGCCGCAAGAAAGGCCTCGTAGTCCGCAATCGTATCGCGTTCGAGCGCGGCTGTGTAAGCATCCTGCGCGCCGAGATCGCGGATCGGCTTTGAACGCGCGGCGGCGCCTTGATCGGCCTGAAGCGGCGGCGCATCGGGCGCACGCTCGAAGAACATGAACTCGCCTTCGAGCTTCTGCGCATCCCATGGCACCTGCGCGCCCTTGGTCACATCGTTGACGCGCAGCCGCGTACGGTTGAAAACTTCGGGCAGCGAAATGCCGCCGGTGCGGATCATTTCCGCCAGTGCCTGCGCATAAGGACCGTAGTTGCCCGTCGGAGACGGTGCGACCGTTCCGGGCGCCGCGTTGAATGCGATCAGGCTCCTGGGCTCAGGCTCGATCAGCGCAAGACCACCGGCCAGCGGCTGGCCTTCCTTGGCGAACGGATGACTGTAGGCGGCGTCGAGAACGACGACTGTCGCCTTCAGTGGCAGCGCCGACAACTGGCGCATGTAATCGCCGACGCGCAACCCTTCGACCGGCACGTCCGTGTCGCGTGCCATGTTCGCATCGACCGGCGCAAAGTAATTCTCGCCCGCGAGCTGAAGGCCGTAGCCTGCGAGATAGACGACCGCGACAGTATCCGGTCCCGCTTTCTTGGCCTTGTTGATGAAATCACGGAAAGTCTGGCGCAGCGTCTCGCCGTCGAGATCGCGCGCGCCGACGACATCGAAGCCCGCCGCCTGCAATGTCTGGGCGATCAGGCCGGCGTCATTCGCAGCCGTCGCCAAAGGTGAGCCCTGATAGTTGCCGTTGCCGATCACCAGCGCGATACGATCCTGCTGCTGCTTCGCTTGCGGTGAAGGAGTTGGGGTCTGCGCCGCCAATGGCGACACCACGACGGCGGCCACCATGAGCACCGCGACGTTCAAGAGCCTGAGAATCCCGCGCATCGAAACAGTCCCTCGTTCAGCCCATCGCACAGTCAATTCCGTGCCGCATGAACATTGGTTGAACGAAAACCAGTCGAAATAAGGCGATGTGTTCGCCTGCGCAAAATCGTCACACGGTCTGCACGTCCACCACGCCGGATACGGCCTTTAGCGCGCCGGCAATCTGCGGCGAAACGCGGTACTTGCCCGGCAGCTTCAACTCCACCTCGGTTTCGAGATCGAGCATCATCACCAGCGTAACTTCGCCGTCGCTCGCACCTGCCGATGCCGGCGCCGGTTTGGTTTGCTGGAAGCGGCCTGCACCACCCGCCGGTGCCGCGGCATGGCCCACCAGTCGCTTCTCGATCGATTCCAGCGGCTTGTCGTCACGCACGAAAATGCGCAGTCCCTTCTGCGTCTTGGCGGCGGCATCGTCGAGCGGTTCGGCGTGCAGCACCCGCGCGCGCACGTCTTCGCCCTGAAGTTCCGCGCCAAGCTGCATGAGAACAGCGGAGCCCGGCTCAAGAACATCGCGATACTGCGCCAGTCCTTCCGAGAAAAGCACCGCTTCAAAATGGCCGGTCGGGTCGGACAATCCGATGATGCCCATTTTGTTGCCGGTTTTCGTGCGGCGCTCCATCCGCGACACCACTGTCGCGGCGACACGCCCTGCCGTCGCGCCCGTTTTGACCGCGCGGGAGAACTCGCTCCATGACTGCACACGCAGACGCTTCAGTACGGTCGCGTAGTCGTCCAGCGGATGGCCCGACAGGAAGAAGCCGATGGCGTCGTATTCACGGCGCAGGCGGTCCGCCGGCAGCCATGGTTCCAGATTGGGAAGCACGATGCTCGGCGCATCCGCCGAACCGCCGAACATGTCGTTCTGTCCGCTGGTCGATGCTTCGTGGCCGCGCTGGCACGCCGCGACGATGGCGTCCGCGCCTGCGAACACCCGCGCGCGATTGGCGTCGATGGTGTCGAAGGCGCCTGCCGCCGCGAGACTTTCCACGACACGCTTGTTGATGGCACGCGGATTCACACGCGCGGCGAAATCGGCCAGCGACGTGAACGCGCCTTCTTTCCGCGCCTCGACGATGAGATCGACAGCGTGGCCACCGACGCCCTTCAGCGCGGCGAGCGCGTAATAGATCGTCTTGTCGTTGACTTCGAACGTCGCGCCCGAGCGATTGACCGACGGCGCTTCGACCTTGATGCCGAGCCGTTGCGCTTCCGCGCGGAATTCCGACAGCTTGTCGGTGTTGTTCATGTCCAGCGTCATCGACGCGGCGATGAACTCCACCGGATAATGCGCCTTCATGTAGGCGGTCTGGTACGACACCAGCGCGTAGGCCGCTGCGTGGCTCTTGTTGAAGCCGTAGTCGGCGAACTTCGCGAGCAGCTCGAAGATAACCTCGGCCTGCCCTTTCGGCACGCCGTTCTTGACGGCCCCCGCGACGAAACCGGCGCGCTGCTTGTCCATCTCGGCGCGGATCTTCTTGCCCATCGCGCGGCGCAGCAGGTCGGCGTCGCCGAGCGAGTAGCCCGCCATGACCTGCGCGATCTGCATCACCTGTTCCTGATAGATGACGACGCCGAACGTTTCCTTGAGGATCGGCTCCAGCATCGGATGCAGGTATTCAGGCTCCTCGTCACCGTGCTTGCGCGCACAATAGGTCGGGATGTTCGCCATCGGACCCGGGCGGTACAGCGCGACCAGCGCGATGATGTCCTCGAAACGGTCGGGGCGCATGTCCACCAGCGCGCGCCGCATGCCCTGACTTTCAACCTGGAACACGCCGACCACTTCGCCGCGCGCCAGCATCTCGTAACTCGGCTTGTCGTCGAGCGGCAGCGTCGCGAGATCGACCTCGACCCCGCGCTGCTTCAGGAGCTTCACCGCGACATCGAGCACGGTCAGCGTCTTCAGACCGAGGAAGTCGAACTTCACCAGTCCCGCCGGCTCCACCCACTTCATGTTGAACTGCGTGACCGGCATGTCCGATTTCGGATCGCGGTACATGGGCACGAGTTCAGAGAGTGGCCGGTCGCCGATCACGATGCCGGCGGCGTGGGTCGAGGCATGACGCGTCAGGCCCTCGAGACGCTGCGCGATGTCGAAGGCGCGGGCCACCACCGGATCTTCATCGCGAAACGCCTGCAACTTGGGTTCGCTGGCGATCGCCGCCGACAGCGTCACCGGTGCTGCGGGATTTTGCGGCACCAGCTTGGTGAGCCGGTCCACCTGTCCGTAAGGCATCTGCAGCACGCGGCCGACGTCGCGCAGCACGCCGCGCGCCTGCAGGGTTCCGAACGTGATGATCTGGCCGACCTGTTCGCGGCCGTAGCGGTCCTGCACATAGCGGATCACCTCGCCGCGGCGGTCCTGACAGAAGTCGATGTCGAAGTCCGGCATCGACACGCGCTCGGGATTGAGAAAGCGCTCGAACAGCAGGCCGAAACGGATCGGATCGAGGTCGGTAATCGTCAGCGCGTAGGCCACCAATGAGCCCGCGCCCGAACCACGGCCCGGGCCGACGGGAATCCCCTGAGCTTTCGCCCATTTGATGAAGTCCGACACGATCAGGAAGTAGCCCGAATAATTCATGCGGGTGATGACGTCGATCTCGAACGCCAGACGCGCGCGGTACTCTTCCTCGGACACGCCCTGGGCCAGACCGTGGGTCGCAAGACGTCCCGCCAGTCCTTCCTCGGCCTGACGGCGTAACTCGGCGCCCTCCTCACCTTCCGCATTATCCGAATTGGCACTTCCGACAACCGTGAAGCGCGGCAGGATCGGCTTGCGCGTCTTCGGGCGGAACGCGCAGCGTTTCGCGATTTCGACGGTGGAGGCTAGCGCCTCCGGCAAGTCGGCAAACAGCACGGCCATTTCGGCGCGAGTCTTGAAGCGATGATCAGGGGTCAGCTGGTTGCGGTCGGTCTCCGAGACCAGCCGCCCGCCCGCAATACAAAGCAGCGCGTCGTGCGCTTCGTAATCGTCGGCGGTTGCGAAATACGGCTGGTTGGTCGCGACCAGCGGCAGGTTACGCGCGTAAGCCATGTCGATCAGGACGGATTCGCAGCGGCGCTCGCTCTCAAGTCCATGACGCTGCAATTCAATATAAAGCCGGTCGCCGAACAAGTTCGCCAGCACGTCGCAGCGCGCCTGCGCCAGCGCGGGCTGATCGGCGACGATCGCCTGCGCGATCGGCCCGTCCGGTCCTCCGGTCAGCGCGATGAGGCCGCCGGTCTCGCCTTCCAGCCACTCAACCTTGATGTGAGGCGCCTGATTGACCGGCGTGTCCTGAAACGCGCGGGAGTTCAGTTTCATCAGGCTGCGATAGCCGTCTTCATTGGTCGCGAGCAGGACGATGCGCGCGGGTGCGAGCGCGTTGCGCGCCGTGATGTCCTGATCGCCGAAATCGACCGACACCGCACAGCCGGTAATAGGCTGGATGCCGTAGCCGGCGATCTTCTCGGAAAATTCCAGCCCCCCGAACATGTTGTCGTTGTCGGTCAGCGCCAGCGCGGGCTGACGGTCGGCCTTGGCGAGTTCCGCCAATTTGGCGATCGTCATCGAACCTTGCAGCAGCGAATAGGCCGAATGAACGTGCAGATGAACGAATCCGGGATCCGACGCGGACAATTTCGACGGTACGTTTTTGGACATGCTTACCTTGGCAACCTTCGCAAACGCGATTCATCGGTGGATGAACAGCCTGCGATGCAGAGCGACTAGGAAAAGCCGGCGACTCCGGGAGCCGCGACTCAGAGAGACTGATGGTGGTGCCTTGAGCAGTGGGTGTCCACGCGGAACACGCCGACCTGTCGGTCCATCATCCTTATCCCCAGCCTCTCGGCATTCTCGAACATTCCCGAGGATGCGAGCTTTACATCTGAGGAATGACTTGCGCCCAGATCGCGATCATTCCAACGAAAAGCACCAGCGAGGTCAGCGCAGCGGCTTCTTCCACGAACGTCTTCAACATGATCCAACTCCTCATCGGTCTATGAGAACGTAATAAGAACATTGTTCCTTATTTGTTCTCAAAGTCAAGCAGGGACCAACACCGGAAAAGCCGCTGAAACCAACAAAGCTAACGACTCGTAAATTGGCGTCAGGGGCAGCCGTGCGACGCCGTTGCGCGCGAACGTGAGTTGACCACGCAGGCTTGAACCGCTTTGTGTGGGACAAATACCAACGGAGAGTCGGCAGTCAGCCGAACAGGAGATCCCAATGCGAACTTTGATTCTGGCTGCAGCGGCTATCGGCGCCGCCTTGACCTTTCAGCCTTCCGCCGCCGAGGCGCGCAACCTTCCGTTCTGTCTCTTCAGCCCGAACACCTCGGATCGTGGCGATTGCAGCTACTACACCTACGCACAGTGCATGATCACGGCCTCTGGGCAGCGCGCCTACTGCGACCGGAACTATTTCTACCAGGGCGGCTATGACGAGCCGGATGACCGGATTTATTCACGCAGGCGCCGGTCGTACTGATCAATCGGTACTCTAACGGCGCTCACCTAACAGCGTTCAGTCGAGTTCGACGACGTGGCCGTCCTGAAGCGACACACGGCGGTCCATCCGTGCAGCCAGATCCATATTATGCGTCGCGATCAGCATCGCGACGCGCGTCGCCTTCACAAGCTGCGTAAGCGCCTTGAACACATGATCCGCGGTATGCGGATCGAGATTCCCGGTCGGCTCATCGGCGAACAGAACCCGCGGCGCATTGGCGACCGCGCGGGCAATCGCCACGCGCTGCTGCTCGCCCCCTGACAATTCCGCCGGCCGATGCGTTACGCGATCTGCCAGGCCGAGATAGGCCAGGATTTCCTGCGACCGCTTGATGGTTTCCTTCTTCGGCAGGCCGCGGATCATCTGCGGCATCATCACATTCTCAAGCGCGGAGAATTCCGGCAGCAGCCGGTGCGACTGATAGACGAAACCGATGTCGGTGCGGCGGATCTGCGTGCGCTCTGAGTCCGACAATCCGGACGTCGCGGTCCCGCCGACATAGACCTCGCCCTCGTCGGGCTGCTCCAGCAGCCCTGCGATGTGCAGCAGCGTCGATTTTCCCGTACCGGACGGTGCGACCAGCGCGACCGACTGGCCTTCCCACAGCGCCAGACTTGCGCCGTCGAGAATGGTCAGCGTCGCTTCGCCCTGTTTGTACCGCCTGCGGACGTCGTGCAGATACACGACCGGAACGCCATTTTCCCCCTGCTCCATCTGTGCGCTCATTCGTATCTGAGAGCTTCGATGGGATCGAGGCGCGCGGCGCGCCACGACGGATACAGCGTCGCCAGAAACGACAGCGTCAACGCCATGATGACGACTGCCGCGGTTTCCCCGACATCGACCTCAGCCGGGAGCTTGGACAGGAAATACAGTTCCGGCGAGAACAGTTCGGTGTTGGTCATCCACGAAATGAACTGCCGGATCGATTCGATGTTCATGCAGATCAGCAGCCCCAGCAGAAATCCGACGAGAGTCCCGACCACGCCAATGGCCGCGCCGGTGATCAGGAACACCCGCATCACCGAGCCTTGCGACGCGCCCATGGTGCGCAGGATCGCGATGTCGCTGCCCTTGTCCTTCACCAGCATGATGAGGCCGGAGACGATGTTCAGCGCGGCCACCAGCACGATCAGCGTCAGGATCAAGAACATTACGTTGCGCTCGACCTGCAAGGCATTGAAGAACGTGGAATTGCGCTGTCGCCAGTCGACCAGAAAGATCGGCCGCTGCGCCGCTTCGGTCACCGACTTTCGGAAGACGTCGATCTTGTCGGGATTGGTCGTGTAGACCTCGATGGCGGTCACGTCATTGGCGCGGTTGAAATAGGCTTGCGCTTCGACCAGCGGCATGAAGACGAACGAGGCGTCGTACTCGGACATCCCGATCTCGAACACCGCCGCGACCTTGTAGGGCTTGATGCGCGGCGTCGTGCCCATGGGCGTCACCGCGCCGCGCGGCGCCACCAGCGTGATGCTGTCCCCGGCGCGCAGCGACAATTGATCCGCGAGGCGGCGGCCGATCGCGACACCCTGCCCCTCGTCGAAGCCTTCCAGCGTGCCCTGCTTGATGTTCTTGGTGATCGACGTGACGCTGTTGAGGTCCTGAGCCCGGATACCCCGGACGAAAACGCCCGACGCATTGAACGGCGACGACGCCAGCGCCTGTCCGTCCACCACCGGAGCCGCGAGGCGAATCCCGTCGACCCGGCTGATGCGCTCGGCCACTTCCTTCCAGTCCGTCAGCGGCGATTCCAGCGGCTGCACAACCACATGGCCGTTGAGGCCGAGAATCTTGTCGAGCAATTCCTTGCGGAAGCCGTTCATCACGGCCATCACGATAATGAGCGTCGCCACCCCGAGCATGATCCCAAGGAACGAAAATCCGGCAATGACCGAAATGAACCCTTCCTTGCGCCGCGCCCGCAGATAGCGGGACGACAACATCCATTCGAATGGCGCGAAAGGTGGGGTCCGAACTGGCTCGCTCATGTTGGTTCCATGGTTCGGATTTTCACACGAATCGGGCGAATTCTAGTCTCGTGCCGCAGTAACTGCGACACGGCCGGTACATAAATCGGTGTATGACTTAAGGCGCGAAGCGATTGATCGCGTCGTCAAGGCTCATGAACTCACGCGATCCGTCGCTGCGGCGCTTGATTTCGACCTTGCCCTCGGCGAGCCCCTTCGGCCCGATCAAAACCTGCCAGGGAATGCCGATCAGGTCGGCAGTGGCGAATTTACCGCCCGGCCGCTGGTCGGTGTCGTCGTACAGAACATCCACGCCCTTGGCCGTCAGCGCCGCATAGAGCTTCTCGCAGGCCGCGTCGGTATCGCTGCCGCCCTGCTTGAGATTGAGAATGGCGATCCGGAACGGCGCCACCTCTTCCGGCCACTGAATGCCGTTCTCGTCGTGGCAGGCCTCGATGATCGCGCCCACCAGACGCGACACGCCGACGCCGTAAGAGCCGCCATGAACCGGCTTCTCCGCGCCGTCGGGACCGGACACGACCGCTTTCATGATGTCGGAGTATTTGGTGCCGAAGTAGAAAATCTGCCCGACCTCGATACCACGGGTCTGCACCCGCTTGTCGGCCGGCACCTCGCGCTCGTAGCGCGCAGCATCGTGAACGTCCTCGGTGGCGGCGTAGAGATCCGTCCACTGCTTGATGATCGGCGTGAGATCGCCGTTGTAATCCACGCTCGCGTCCGGCACCGGCAGGTCGAGCACGTCCTTGTTGCAGAACACCCCGGACTCGCCGGTCTCCGCCAGCACGATGAACTCGTGGCTGAGATCGCCGCCGATGGGTCCGGTCTCGGCGCGCATCGGGATCGCCTTCAGGCCCATGCGCGCGAAGGTGCGCAGGTAAGCCACGAACATCCTGTTGTAGGATAGCCGCGCCGCCGCCTCGTCGATATCGAACGAATAGGCATCCTTCATCAGGAATTCGCGGCCGCGCATCACGCCGAAACGCGGACGCTGTTCGTCGCGGAATTTCCATTGAATATGATAGAGGTTGAGCGGAAGGCTCCGGTAAGACTTCACGTAAGCCCGGAAGATCTCCGTGATCATTTCCTCGTTGGTCGGCCCGTACAACAGCTCGCGCTTGTGGCGGTCGGCAATGCGCAGCATCTCCGGCCCGTAGGCGTCGTAGCGTCCGCTCTCGCGCCACAGATCGGCGAGTTGCAGCGTCGGCATCAGAAGCTCGATCGCCCCCGCGCGGTCCTGCTCCTCACGCACGATCTTTTCGATCTTTTTCAGCACCCGTAAGCCGAGCGGCAGCCACGCATAGATGCCGGCCGCTTCCTGCCGCATCATGCCGGCGCGCAGCATCAGCCGGTGCGACACGATCTCCGCCTCTTTCGGCGTCTCCTTGAGAATTGGCAGAAAAAAACGCGACAATCGCATGGGATCACTCAGGGTTTTCGATTGGTCAGGGAATCGGCAGCGAAGCCTAGGAACCTTTTCAGTGAAAGCGGATCAAATGGCAAAACACAAGAGGAAGCATGGGTGTGGTTTTTGGGGGATTTGCGGTTCCCTCCACCCATGGTAACAGCCTGATGGGGTTTAAAATGGGTGCAGCACGGATCAGAACGATTGGACGATGGGCTGCGTTTGTCGCAGCCTATGCGCTCGTCTTCAACGTGATGCTGACCAGCGCGCTGCTGGCCAAGGTTTCCCCTCTCAAGCTCGATGCCCTGCACGAACTGTGTCTCAATGGCGCTTCGTCGCCGGCAGATGCAGGCGGCGGTACCGATGACGGCAAGCCGATCATCCGCTGCCCGCTGTGTGTCTCCAGCGCAGCAGCAGTGGCTGACCTGCCGCATACCCCCGCGCTGGCCATCCGTATCGCGTTGCAGGTTTTCTTCGAGCCCGTGCGCCACGATGACGGCATCGCGCGCTTCGCGGTCCTCGATCACCAGCCCCGCGGCCCTCCCCACCTGAGCTGACGACCAGCGCTTCGGCGCATCCGTTCAATCGTCAACGTCACTGGTGGGACTAAGTCCATGTTTTCCGTATCCCTACGGGCGCACAGCATTCTGCTGGCGTCCGCATCCATCGCAGCCGTGATGACTGCCGCGCAATCTCATGCGCAGACCGCGCCGCAAACGCTTCCGACGGTGAACGTCGAAGCCGAGAGACAGGCTCGTCCCGTCACAGATCGAGGAGCACGCCCGACCAATCCTCAACCCGCTGCGGCTTCGACCACACCGGCCGCATCGGGTCCTGCGACGCCCGGACCGCTGGGCGTGAAGACCGCCGAACAGGCGCGTCAGGAGATTCAGCAGACACCCGGCGGAGTCGCGGTCGTGTCAGCGCAGGAGTACCGGAACAACTCCGTCGCCAGCACGATCAAGGATGTTCTGGGATATGTCCCCGGCGTATTCGCACAGCCGAAATGGGGCGACGACACCCGCCTTTCGATTCGCGGATCGAGCCTGTCGCGCAATTTCCATTTGCGCGGCGTGCAGCTCTATATGGACGGCATTCCGATCAACACGTCCGACGGCTACGGCGATTTCCAGGAGATCGACCCGACCGCTTACAAGTATGTCGAGGTCTTCAAGGGCGCGAATGCCCTGCGGTTCGGCGCGAATTCGCTCGGCGGCGCGATCAATTTCGTGACGCCGACCGGCCGCGATGCCGGCGTCAACAGCGCGGGCATCGACATGGGCGCGTTCGGCTATCGCCGCTTTCAGGGCAGCGTCGGCGGCGCCAACGGCCCATGGGATGCGTTCTTCACGGCGTCGAACCAGAGCGCCGAGGGCTTCCGCGATCACAGTTCCGGCCACAGCACCCGCGCCAGCGGCAACATCGGCTATCAGTTCTCGCCGGACTTCGAGACGCGCTTCTACATCAACGCCAACGACATACGGCAACGCATCCCGGGCTCAGTGACCAAAACCTCGGCTTTGACTTCGCCCGAGACAGCCGCTCCCGGAAACCTCACCGGCGACCAGCAGCGCAACATCGACAGCGTGCGCCTCGCCAACAAGACCACAATCCGGTTCGACGCCACCACGGTCGAGTTCGGCGCGTTCGCGGTGGACCGCCACCTGATGCATCCGATCTTCCAGTGGCTCGATTACCAGTACAAAGACTACGGCGGCTTCGCCAAGGCGACCGACGAGCGGCTGATCGGCGGCTTCCGCAATCGCTTCATCGCCGGCGTGAATGTCGTCAACGGCACTATCGACAACCAGCAGTACGCGAACATCGGCGGCTATAAGGGCGCGTTGCTCTCGTCATCGGTCGACAAGTCGAAGAACACATCGGTCTACGTAGAGGATTCGTTTTACTTCCTGCCGAACGTCGCCGCGATCGGCGGCACCCAGTTCCTGTACGCCACGCGCGATCGCACGGCCCGGTTCGGCGCGACATCAAGCGGTTCGACGGAATTCAATCTATGGAGCCCGAAGGCCGGGTTGCTCTGGGACATCGACCCGACATGGCAAGCCTTCGCCAACATCTCGCGCAGCGCCGAGGTGCCGAGTTTTGGTGAAAGTTCGGCCGCGCCCGCGATCCCGTTTAATCTGATCCGGCCGCAGACGGCGACCACCTATGAGGTCGGCACACGTGGACGGCGTCCTGACCTGACCTGGGAGCTCACCGGCTACCGCGCCGAGATCAAGAACGAACTGCAATGCATGTATGGCGCGCCCGGTCAGTGCAACGTGGTCAATGCGGACCGCACGATTCATCAGGGGATCGAAGCGGGACTCGGCGTTGCGGTTTTCAAGAACATCTTCAGCAACATTCCCGGTGCGGACAAGGTGTGGGTCAACCTCGCCTACACCTACAACGACTTCCGCTTCGACAACGATGTGACCTTCGGCAACAACCAGCTTCCCGGCGCGCCGCGTCACTTCCTGCGCGCAGAGTTGCTCTACAAGCACACCAGCGGGTTCTACATCGGGCCGAACATCGAATGGGTGCCGCGGGCCTATTACGTCGACAACGCGAATACGTTCACGTCCGACGCCTACGCCATCTGGGGACTGAAGGCCGGTGTCGATGACGGCAAGTACGCGATCTATCTCGAGGCGCGCAACATCGCGAACACCGCCTACATCGCAAGCTCGAGCATCGCGCGCACGGCAAATGCCGCATCTCCGCTGTTCGAGCCCGGCACAGGGCGCGCGGTCTATGCCGGAATGCGCGTCAAATGGTAGTTCCGCACCTTCCTCGTCCAACCCTCAACCGGGTCTGGTACAAAATGCGAAAATCGCCGGTTTTCAGCATGGTTTTGAGCTATTTGTGCAGTGCCGCAAAAGTAGACATTTAGTGCTGAAAAACGTGACAAGGCAGAATCCTTCGGCTACAAAATCCCGTCAGCGCGATGCGGCTAATCGTCGTATTCCGCTGGTGGTCCAAGTCTCGGGAGGAGCCCCTGGCGCGCACAAGCAGCGTCGCCCCGTTCAATCAAGGATAAATCCAAATTTATCGGGGAAAATAGGGTCGACACGATTTTTGAGCAGGGCTTTGGCCCTGCTCTTTTTTCTTTGAGATGTGTTTCTGCGGATCAGTGTTCGCGCAATGCGCGTGGAAGATTCGCGAACGTGCGCTGCGAGCGACGAGCGCATTATACTGCATGTCGGCTAAAGCACCTCGGCGGCGCGCAGCATCCCGCGTTAGAGCGGAATGCCCATCAGCTTCGTCAAGCGCTCGATGTTGAAATAGCCCGCCTTGAAAGCCGCCATTCCGGCCGCGAAGATCACAGCCGAAATCACGGTGGTCCAGAGCAGCTTGCGCGCCATGCGCGGCACGCTCGGAGCACCGGGATCGGTGCCCGCGATCTCCTCACCGTTTTCCATCTGGCTGCGCACGCCGAACGGCAGGACCGCAAACAGCACGACCCACCACAGCACAAAGTAAATCGCGAACGCGGTTGAGATCGAATAGACCATCAGCGTCTCGAATCCGTTCGTTTCATTTTGCAGCCCTCAGGACTGTTCGATTTCGACGAGCGCACCGGAAAAATCCTTCGGATGCAGGAACAGCACCGGCTTGCCGTGCGCGCCGATCTTCGGATTGCCGTCGCCGAGCACCCGCGCACCTTCCGCGATCAGTTGATCCCGTGCCGCGATGATGTCCGGCACCTCGTAGCAGATATGGTGGATGCCGCCGTCGGCGTTCCGGTCGACGAACTTCGCGATCGGAGAATCCTTGCCCAGCGGCTGGATGAATTCGATCTTGGTATTGGGCAGCGTCGCGAACACCGTGATGACGCCATGCTCGGGCAGCGGCACCGCAGCCGAAATCTCGGCGCCGAACGCCGTGCCGTAGATCTTCGCGGCTTTCTCGGCATCCTTTACCGCGATCGCCACATGATTGAGCCTGCCCAGCATCACTCTCTCCACAACACAACAACCGGGGAAATCAAACCATCAGCACGTGAACATAGCAAAGCGTCTTCTTGCCCCACTGCTCGTTGATCTCGGCGCGCACGGCGCGGCGCACGGATTCGGCAATCGCGTCGGGATCGCGGCGCTTGCCGCGCGGCAGGCTCTCGACCGTAGACACGACAACGTCGAACACGTCGTCCTCGATCACCGCGCCTTCCTTATTCTTTTCCGGAATGCCGACCAGATCAACCTCGGGATCGTCGGCCAGCTCGCCCTTGTCGGTGACGGCGATAGCGACGAAGGCGCAGCCGGCGAACGCCAGCCGCCGCCGCTCGGTGACAGCGCGCGCCTTGTCCGTCTCCAGCAGGTTGCCGTCCTTGAAAATCCGCCCGTTCGGCAGTTCCTCGATGATCGCGGGATCGCCCGGCCCCAGCCGTACCAGATCGCCGTTCTTGCAGATCAGCACCTTCGGCACGCCACAGGCGCGCGCGAGCTTGGCGTGTTCCGACAGATGCAGCGCCTCGCCATGCACCGGGATCAGCAGTTGCGGACGCACCCACGAAATCATGTCGCGCAACTCGTCGCGCCGTGGGTGGCCCGACACGTGGACCATGTGCGTGCGGTCGGTGATGACCTCTACGCCCTGCGTCACGAGGCCGTTGATGATCGCGCCGACGGCTTTCTCGTTGCCGGGAATGGTGCGCGACGAGAAAATCACCGTGTCGCCCTTGTTGAGCGTGACCATCGGATGATCGTCATTGGCGATGCGCGCCAGCGCCGCGCGCGGTTCGCCCTGGCTGCCCGTGCACAGCGCCAGAACCTTGTCGGGCGGAAAATGTCCGTAGAGATCCATGCCGCGAAACGGCTGCACGCCGTCGAGATAACCCGTCTCGCGCGCGACCTGCACCACGCGCTCCATCGCGCGTCCGACCACAACCACCTCGCGGTCGGCGGCCTTCGCCGCATCGGCCACGGCGCGCAGCCGCGCCACGTTGGATGCGAAGGTCGTCACCGCCACGCGCCCGCGCGCGGCTTTCACGAGGTCGGTGATGTTCTTTGCGACTTCCTGCTCGGATGGCGAGCGGCCTTCGCGCACCGCATTGGTCGAATCGCCGACCAGCGCCAGCACGCCCTCATCGCCCAGCTCGCGCAGCCGTTTCTCGTCGGTCGGCTTGCCGATGATCGGCGTCGGATCGATCTTCCAATCGCCGGTATGCAGCACGGTGCCGACCGGCGTCTTGATCGCAAGCGCGTGGGATTCCGGAATCGAATGCGCGACGGGGACGAACTCGACGCTGAACGGGCCGATGTCGATCCGTCCGCCGGACGGCACGACCGTCACCGGAATCTTCGGCGGATTGCGCTCGCTGGCGCATTTGGCTTCGAACAACGAGGCGCTGAACTGGGTCGCGTAGATCGGACATTTCAGTTGCGGCCACAGGTCGATGATGGCGCCGAAATGATCCTCGTGGGCATGGGTCAGCACGAGACCCATCAGGTTTTTGCGCTCTTTCACCAGGAAGCGGATGTCCGGCATGATCACGTCGATGCCCGGCAGATGCTCCTCGTTGCCGAACGAGACGCCGAGATCGACCGCGAGCCAGCTTCGCTGGTGGCGATTGCCGAGGCCATAAATCGACAGGTTCATGCCGATCTCGCCGACGCCCCCGAGCGGCGCAAAAGTCAGTTCGTCAGGTCGCGACATCAGGCTGCTCCAGACGATTTAGCGGATCCAAAATGAACGTCACCGGCGGCGATCGGCGTGCGCTTGCCATCATGGCCCGCAACGATCAGGCAGCCGGTCTCGTCGATGGTTTCAAAGATACCCTCAACGCCGGCGCCACTCGATTGAATGGAGACAGCTTCGCCAAGTCCGGCGGCGCGCTCAAGCCATAAGCGGCGAATCTCGGGAAAGCCGCGGCCATCGTCCCAGATGCCACGAAACTCGGCCCAGGAATCCGACAGGGCCATGAACAGGTCATCGGCACTGACGGTGATGCCAAGCGCCGCAAGCGATGTCGCGGGATACGGCGTGCCCTCGGGCGCGGACACCACATTGGTTCCCATGCCGACAGCCACCGCGAGATCGCCGCCAATGGTTTCCGCTTCGAGCAATATCCCGGACAGCTTTTCGCCGCCGGCCAGAACGTCGTTCGGCCACTTCAGGAGAAACTTGCTGTTGGCGGCGCCGCCGGATCGCATTCGGTATTCCACGGTGATGGTCTGCAAAGCCGCTTCGAGGGCGAGCCCCGCGGCGAAGCCCAAAGTCGCAGCGACGGAGGGCTGGACATTGACGGTCTCGACGATGGTGGCTGCGAGATTGCCGCGCGGGGATACCCATGCGCGCTGGCGGCGTCCGCGTCCAGCGGTTTGCTGGTCCGTCACCAGCCACAACGGGCCGCGCTCGCCTGCCCGCGCCCGTTCCAGCGCCTCCGCGTTGGTCGAACCGATGCTGTCGAACGCTTCCACGCGATAGTTCTGGGCTCTGGCCCGTGGACCGAGCGCGAACGTCATTAAAACAGCGACTTCGCAGCCACCGAAGCTGCGCTCACCAGCGGCGCCGGATAGACGAAGAACAGGATGTTGAACGCGCCTGCCAGCGCCAGCACGAACCGGAGTTCGCCGCCCATCGGCTCCATCGCCTCTTTCGGCTCGTCGAAATACATCACCTTGATGATGGCGAGATAATAAAACGCGCCGACGACGCTGGTCACCACGCCGATCACCGCCAGCGTAAACAGGCCCGCCTTGATCGCCGCGAGAAACACGTAGAACTTCGCGAAGAAGCCCGCGAGCGGCGGAATGCCCGCCAGCGAAAACAGGAACATCGCAAAGAAGAACGCCAGCAGCGGATTGGTGCGCGAGAGTCCCGCAAAATCGCTGATTGTCTCGACAGCCTTGCCGTTGCGTTTCATGGCGATGATGATGGCGAAGGTGCCGAGCGTCATGGCGACATAGATCGCAATGTAGACCAGCACGCCCTGCGCGCCCTGCTCCGTTCCGGCGGCGAGTCCGACCAGCGCGAAACCCATGTGGCCGATGGACGAATACGCCATCAGGCGCTTGATGTTCTTCTGACCGATCGCGGCGAACGATCCCAGCGCCATCGAGGCGATGGAGACGAACACGATGATCTGCTGCCATTCCGGCACAATGCCCGGGAACGCGGTCAGCGCCACGCGCGTGAACACCGCAAGCGCCGCAACCTTCGGCGCGGACGCGAAGAACGCCGTGACCGGCGTCGGCGCGCCCTCGTAAACGTCCGGCGTCCACATATGGAACGGCACCGCGGAGACCTTGAAGCAAAGTCCCGCGAGCAGGAACACGAGTCCGAACAGCAGGCCGACATTGCCGCTTTTCGCTTCCGTCGCGATGCCCGCGAAGCTGACTGTGCCGGTGAAGCCATAAATCAGGGACGCGCCGTACAGCAGCATTCCCGACGACAGCGCGCCGAGCACAAAATACTTCAGGCCCGCCTCGGTCGACTTGGTGTCGTCGCGATGGCTCGCCGCCACGACATAGAGCGCAAGGCTCATCAGTTCGAGGCCGAGATAGAGCATGATGAGATCGCCAGCGGAGATCAGCACCATCATGCCGACGGTCGAGAGCATGATGAGAATGGCGTATTCGAAAATCCTGGCCTGCGTGGCAAGATAGCCCCGCGACAGGATCAACGCCGTGCCGGAGCCGATCAGCGACAGAACCTTAAGGAAGCGCGCGAAGTCGTCGACGATGAAGCTGCCGCCGAAAGTCGTGAGCTTGCCCGCGGGCAGCCAGAAGATGAGCGCGCCGGTCACAACAAACAGAGCGATAGCAAGCCCGGTGACAAGCTGCGTCGTCTGCGCGCCGCGAAACGCGCCCAGCATCAACAGCGCCATGGCGCCGGCGGCCAGCACCAGTTCCGGCAACACGGGGAGCAGCGAATATCCTGCGAAAGTCATCATCCCGATCCGGTTTACTGAACCAGCGCCGCCGCTTTCACGGCGGTGATGGCTGTGTTGTAATTATTGACAAGCTGCTGCACTGACGCCGCCGACATGTTGAGAACCGGCTGCGGGTACACGCCAAAGAGAATGGTGAGAAACACCAGCGGCAGGAGGATCACGGCCTCCCGCAGCGTCAGGTCCTTGATGCCCGCCAGCGACGGCTTGTCGAACACGCCGAACACCACCTTGCGGTACAGCCACAGCGCATAGGCCGCCGACAGGATGACGCCCAGCGTCGCGACGGTTGCGGTCGGAATGCTGACCTTGAAGGTGCCGAGCAGTGTCAGGAATTCGCCGACAAAGCCCGAGGTGCCCGGCAGGCCGACATTGGCCATGGTGAACACGAGGAACACAAAGGCATAGAGAGGCATCCGGTTCACGAGGCCGCCATAGGCGGCAATCTCGCGGGTATGCAGCCGGTCGTAGATGACGCCGACACAGAGGAACAGCGCGCCCGATACGATGCCGTGCGAGATCATCTGAAACACGCCGCCGGCGACGCCCTGCGTGGTGCCCGCGAAAATTCCCATGGTGACGAAACCCATGTGGGCGACCGACGAGTAAGCGATCAGCTTCTTGATATCTTCCTGCATCAGCGCGACCAGCGACGTATAAACAATCGCGATCGCCGACAGCGTGAAGATCAGCGGCGCGAAGTCATGCGACGCCAGCGGGAACATCGGCAGCGAGAAGCGCAGGAAGCCGTAGCCGCCCATCTTCAGCAGGATCGCCGCCAGCACCACGGAGCCCGCGGTAGGCGCTTCGACGTGCGCGTCCGGCAACCAGGTATGGACCGGCCACATCGGCATCTTGACCGCGAACGACGCGAAAAACGCGAGCCACACCCATGTCTGCATGTTGCGCGGCACGGCGGTATGCATCAGCGTCGGAATGTCGGTGGTCCCGGCGTTCAGATACAGCGCCATGATGGCGAGCAGCATCAGCACCGAACCGAGCAGCGTGTAGAGGAAGAACTTGAAGCTGGCATAGACCCGGCGCGGGCCGCCCCACACGCCGATGATCAGGAACATCGGAATGAGGCCACCCTCGAAGAACAGGTAGAACAGCACGAGGTCGAGCGCGGAGAACGTGCCAACCATCAGCGTCTCAAGAAATAGAAACGCCATCATGTATTCGCGCACGCGCAGCGTGACCGACTTCCAGCTCGCGAGAATGCAGAACGGCATCAGCGCGGTGGTCAGGATCACGAACGGCAGCGAAATGCCGTCGACGCCCATATGGTAGCCGATGCCATTGGCAAGCCAGGTCGTCTTTTCAACGAACTGGAAGTCCGGCTGCGATGCATCGAACCGCATCACCAGAATGAGCGACACCGCGAAGGTGACCAGCGTCGTCCACAATGCGATCCAGCGCGCGTTCCTGCGCGCGGCTTCATCGTCGCCGCGGCTGAGATAAATCAGGATCGCGCCGACCACCGGCAGGAAGGTGACGACCGAAAGAATGGGCCAGGTCATGACTGAACTCGTCATCAATGGCCCCCAAGACCGAACATGAACCAGGTGATGAGGCCGGCCACGCCGATCAGCATCGCAAAGGCATAGTGATAAAGGTAGCCGCTCTGCAATTTCATCGCGCCCCGCGTCACATCGAGCACGCGCGCCGAAATGCCGTCCGGCCCGAAGCCGTCGATGACAAAGCCATCGCCCTTCTTCCACAGGAAGCGCCCGAGCCATTTCGTGGGACGCACGAAGATGAAGTCATAGAGCTCGTCGAAGTACCACTTGTTGAGCAGGAACCGATACATGCCCGGATGCTGGTTAGCGAGTTCGACCGGCAGATAGGGCTTGCGGATGTAGAACACATACGAGACGAAGAAACCGACCACCATCATCACTGTCGGCAGATACGCAATCGCCGCCGGAATGTGATGCATCTCCTCCAGAATCTTCGGATGGTTCTTCAGCGACTCCCGGAAGAACTCCTCGACGCCATGCCCTGCGAACAATTCCTTGAACGGGAAGCCTGCCAGGATCGACCCGACCGCAAGCACGCCGAGCGGAACCAGCATCGTGTACGGGCTCTCATGGGCCGCATCGTAATGCTTCTGGTCGTGCGGCTCGCCGTGAAACGTCTTGAAGATCAGACGCCATGAATAGAACGAGGTAAGACCCGCCGCGATGACCGTGCAGAGGAAGCCGTACAGCGCAAACGGATTATGCGCGACAAAAGCGGATTCGATGATCGCATCCTTGGAGAAATAACCCGCTGTCAGCGGGAAGCCGGTCAGCGCCAGCGTGCCGATCACCATGGTGATGTAGGTGAACGGAATCTTGTCCTTCAGGCCGCCCATGTTGCGGATGTCCTGCTCGTGATGCATCGCGACGATCACCGAACCGGAGCCCAGGAACAGCAGCGCCTTGAAGAAGGCATGGGTGAACAGGTGGAATATGCCGACCGAGTAAGCGCCCGCGCCCATCGCCACGAACATGTAGCCGAGCTGCGAACAGGTCGAATAAGCAACGATGCGCTTGATGTCGTTCTGCACGAGACCGACGGTGGCGGCGAAGAACGCAGTCGTCGCGCCAATCAGCATCACGAAGGCTTGCGCGTTCGGCGCAAGCTCGAACAGCGGCGACAGGCGCGCCACCATGAACACGCCGGCGGTGACCATGGTCGCGGCGTGGATCAGCGCGGACACCGGCGTCGGGCCTTCCATGGCGTCCGGCAACCAGGTGTGCAGCAGGAATTGCGCGGACTTGCCCATAGCGCCCATGAACAGCAGCAGGCAGGTCAGCGTGAGTGCGTCGACATCCCAGCGGAAGAAGTGAATGGTCTTGCCGGTCAGGCCCGGAGCAGCGGCGAAGATGGTGTCGAAGTCGGTCGACCCCACCAGCATGAAGACAGCGAAGATGCCGAGCGCGAAGCCGAAGTCGCCGACGCGGTTGACGACGAAGGCCTTGATGGCGGCCGCGTTCGCCGTCGGCTTCTGGAACCAGAACCCGATCAGCAGGTAGCTCGCAAGACCGACGCCTTCCCAGCCGAAGAACAGCTGCACGAGGTTATCGGCGGTCACCAGCATCAGCATCGCGAAGGTGAACAGCGACAGATACGACATGAACCGCGGACGGTTCGGGTCTTCGTGCATGTAGCCGATCGAATACAGATGCACGAGCGACGACACCGACGTGACAACCACCAGCATGACGGCGGTCAGCGTATCGACCCGCAGCGCCCAGTTCACGACGAGGTCGCCGGAGCCGATCCAGGTGAACAGTTGCACGCGCGCGTCATGATGCAGGAAACCGACATCGACCAGCGTCATCCATGACAGCGCCGCGGAGATCAGCAGCAGCGCCGTGGTGACGACTTCCGCCGCGCGCGAACCGGCAGCCGGCGGTTCGACCGGGCCGTGATCGTCATGCGCATGATCGCCGTGGCCATGATCGTCATGGGCAACGTGCGCGTGAGCCGTGTCGTGCCCATGATCGCCGTGCACGTGACCATGCGCATGATCCATCTCGTCGCCGCTCGGATTGCGCGCGTGTGCGCCATAGAGCGCCACCGCGCCCGCGATGAGCGCGCCGATCAGCGGCAGGAAAACAATAGCTTGGATCATCGCCCCGTCAGCCCTTCATCAGATTGATGTCCTCGACCGCAATCGATCCCCGATTGCGGAAGAACACCACCAGCACGGCAAGCCCGATCGCGGCTTCCGCCGCCGCAACCGTCAGCACCAGCAGCGCGAACACCTGCCCCACGATGTCGTTGAGGAACGACGAGAACGCGACAAGATTGATGTTCACCGCAAGCAGAATGAGCTCGATCGACATCAGGATGACGATGACATTCTTCCGGTTGAGGAAGATGCCGAGAATGCCGACCGTGAACAGGATGGCGGCGACGGCGAGATAATGACCGAGACCTATCGTCATTTCACCCACTCCCCGGAATCCGCGTCCTGCAAGCCCTGCCCCGCGGCGACCTTGCGCACGGCCATGGCCGCCTCCGGAGTGCGCGCATTCTGCACATTGATATCCTGACGCTTGACGCTCGGCTTGTGCCGCAGCGTCAGCACGATGGCGCCGATCATCGCGACCAGCAGCACCAGACCAGACAACTGGAAGTAAGGCAGATATTTCGTGTAGAGCACGAGGCCGAGCGCCTCGGTGTTGCTGATGCCGCCCGGAATCGGCGAGGTGATCGCTTTCGAGATCGCAGGATTCATGATCCAGCCGCCGGCCACCAGCAGGAGTTCGGCGAGGAACACCGCGCCGATCAGCAGGCCGAACGGCAGATATTCGATGAAGCCCTGACGCAACTCCGCAAAATCCACGTCAAGCATCATGATGACGAACAGGAACAGCACCGCGACCGCACCGACGTAAACGACGATCAGGATCATCGCGAGGAATTCCGCGCCGAGCAGCATGAACAGACCCGCCGCGTTCACGAACGCGAGGATCAGGAACAGCACCGAGTGCACGGGATTGCGCGACGTCACGACCATGATCGCGGACGCCACGCAGACGCCGGCGAACAAATAAAAGAAGAGCGCGGGACCGATCATACCTTCACCTCACCGGTACGGCGCATCGAGTTCGATATTCTTCGCAATCTCGCGCTCCCAGCGGTCGCCGTTGGCGAGCAGCCTCGCCTTGTCATAATAAAGTTCTTCGCGCGTTTCGGTCGCGAATTCAAAGTTCGGCCCCTCGACGATGGCGTCCACCGGACAGGCTTCCTGGCAAAGACCGCAATAGATGCACTTCACCATGTCGATGTCGTAGCGCACGGTGCGGCGCGTGCCGTCGTTGCGGCGCGGACCGGCCTCGATGGTGATGGCCTGCGCCGGGCAGATCGCCTCGCACAGCTTGCAGGCGATGCAGCGCTCTTCGCCGTTCGGATAACGGCGCAGCGCATGTTCGCCACGGAAGCGCGGCGAGATCGGCCCCTTCTCGAACGGATAGTTCAGCGTCGGCTTCGGCTTGAAGAAGTAACGCATGGCGAGAACGAACGCCGAGACGAACTCTTTCAGCAGAAGCGAATTGGCTGTGCTTGCTATGCCCATGAATCTGTACCTCTCGACCTCATTTCGGTGCAAGCCCCGCGAATTGCAGAACACCGGCGACGATGACGACCATCGCTAGCGAGATTGGCAGAAAGACCTTCCAGCCCAGCCGCATCAACTGATCGTAGCGGTAGCGCGGCACGATCGCCTTCGCCATGGCGATCAGGAAGAACATGAAGAACAGCTTCAGAACGAACCAGATCACGCCCGGCACCCAGGTGAACGGGGCGAACGGAATTGGCGACAGCCAGCCGCCGAGGAACAGGATCGTCGCCAGCGCGCACATCGTGCAGATGGCGACATACTCGCCGAGCATGAACAGCAGATACGGCGTCGAGCCGTATTCGGTCATGAAGCCTGCGACCAGTTCCGATTCCGCCTCGACCAGATCGAACGGCGGACGGTTGGTTTCCGCGAGCGCCGAGACGTAGAAGATCACGAACATCGGGAACAGCGGCAGCCAGTACCAGCCGAGGATGCCGTATTTCGTATCCTGCGCCGCGACCACGGCGGTGAGATTCAGCGAGCCGACGCACAGCAAGACCGTAATGATAACGAAGCCGATGGAGACTTCGTAGGACACCATCTGGGCTGCCGAACGAAGCGCCGCGAGGAACGGGTACTTCGAGTTCGACGACCAGCCGGCCATGATGATGCCGTAGATCGACAGCGACGAAATCGCGAAGATGTAGAGGATGCCGACGTTGATGTCCGCGATCACCCAGTTGAGGTTGACCGGGATTACCGCCCACGCCGCCAGCGCCAGCACGCACGAGACCAGCGGCGCCAGCAGGAACACGCCCTTGTTCGCGCCGTCCGGGATCGTCGGCTCCTTCAGCACGAACTTCAGGAGGTCCGCGAAGGATTGCAGCAGACCCCACGGTCCGACCACGTTGGGGCCGCGCCGGATCTGGACCGCGGCCCAGATCTTGCGGTCGGCGAGCAGGATGTAGGCGATCGCGACCAGCAGCAGCACGAGCATCAAAAGGCTCTGCGCGACCATGATGATCAGCGGCCAGAGAAAGCCCGTCCACAACTCGCTTGAGAAGAATTCGGTCATCGGATCACATTCACTCCGCTGCCGTCAGGATTTGCCCCGAGGCGAGCTTTGAACACTCGGCCATCACGGCGGACGCCCGCGCAATCGGGTTGGTCAGGTAGAAGTCCTCGACCGGGCTCTTGAACGCGCCCTTCTCGACCGAACCGCCGCGCGCCGCAAGCGTCTTCACGCCTGCCGCATCGCCGGCCTCGATCTGGTCAATCCGCATCAGATGCGGCACGGCCTTGAAGATCGCCTGACGTAACGCGCCCAGCGAATCGTAAGGCAGCTTCTTGCCCAGCGCATCCGACAGCGCACGGATAATCGCCCAGTCCTCGCGCGCGTCACCCGGAGGGAACGCGGCGCGATTGGCCATCTGTACCCGGCCTTCAGTGTTGACGTAGATGCCGGCCTTCTCGGTATAGGCGGCACCGGGCAGGATGACGTCGGCGCGATGCGCGCCCTTGTCACCATGCGTGCCGATGTAAACCACGAAGGTTCCGTCCGCCGGCTTGACATCGTCGGCACCGAGCGAGAACAGCACGTCGAGGGTGCCGAAGGTGGTCATCTGCGCGGTGTTCAAGCTGCCCGGGCTCGGCGCGAAACCGATGTCGAGCGCGCCGACACGCGAGGCCGCGTTGTGAAGCACGGCAAATCCGTTCCAGCCGTCCTTGAGCGCGCCGAAATCCACGGCGAGCTTCGCCGCCAGCGCCAGCACAGCCGCGCCGTCGTGACGCGCAGCAGCGCCCGCGCCTACCAGCACGATCGGATTCTTCGCACCCTTCAGCACGTCCGCGAAGGAATGCTTGCCCGCGGCAAGATCGCCAAGCGTATCGGTGCCCGCGCCAAGATGCTCGTAACCGTAGGTCAGATCGGCCTTGTCGCCGATCACGCCGATCTTCAGCGCGCCGGTGCGCCAGCGCTTGCGGATGCGCGCATTGAGCACGGACGCTTCCTTGCGCGGATTGGAGCCGACGATCAGCAATGCATCCGCCTGCTCGATGCCGGCGATGGTGGGATTGAAGATGTACGACGCGCGGCCCGCCTTCGGATCGAAGGCGCCGCCGTCCTGGGTCGCGAGATTGTTCGAGCCGAGCTTTGTCAGCAATTCCTTGAGCGCGAACATTTCCTCGACAGCAGCAAGATCGCCGGCAACCGCGCCGATGCGCTTGCCGTCGGAACGCGCCACCGCCGCGGCAATCCTCCCGAATGCCTCGGTCCAGGTCGCAGGGCGCAGCTTGCCATCTTCCCGCACATACGGCCGGTCGAGACGCTGCGTGCGCAGTCCATCGACGATGTGGCGTGTCTTGTCGGAAATCCATTCCTCGTTCACGTTCTCATTGATGCGCGGCAGAATGCGCATCACTTCGCGGCCACGCGTATCGACACGGATCGCGGAACCGACAGCATCCATCACGTCGATGGACTGGGTCTTGCCCAGTTCCCAAGGACGCGCGGCGAACGCATACGGCTTCGAGGTCAATGCGCCGACCGGGCAAATGTCGACGAGATTGCCCTGCAACTCGGACGTCAGCGCGCTCTCGAGATAAGTCGTGATTTCGACGTCCTCGCCGCGGCCGGTGAGGCCCATTTCCGGCACGCCGCAGACTTCCGTGGTGAAACGGACGCAGCGCGTGCACTGGATGCAGCGGTTCATCGAGGTCTTCACCAGCGCGCCGATGTACTTGTCTTCGACCGCGCGCTTGTTCTCGGCGAAACGCGACGTATCCACGCCGTAGCCCATCGCCTGATCCTGCAAGTCGCACTCGCCGCCCTGATCGCAGATCGGGCAATCCAGCGGATGGTTGATCAGCAGGAATTCCATCACGCCTTCGCGCGCCTTCTTCACCATCGGCGAACGCGTCGAGACGGACGGCAACTCGCCCTTCGGACCCGGACGGCAGTCGCGCACGCCCCAGGCGCAGCTTGCAACCGGCTTCGGTGAACCCGCGACCTCAACGAGGCACATGCGGCAGTTGCCGGCGATGGAGAGACGCTCGTGATAGCAGAAGCGCGGAATTTCCGCGCCCGCCATCTCGCACGCCTGCAACAGCGTGTACTCGCCCGGAACGTCGATCTCTTTGCCGTCGATGAGAATCTTGGTCATCGCCACTACTCCGCCGCGACCATGTTGACGGGATCGAGAATTCCGATGTCGTCGATCGTCGATTTGCGCGTGAAATCATCGATGCGCCGCTCGATCTCCGGACGGAAGGCGCGGATCAAACCCTGGATCGGCCATGCCGCCGCGTCGCCGAGCGCGCAGATGGTGTGGCCTTCGACCTGCTTGGTAACTTCCAGCAGCATGTCGATCTCGCGCTTGTGGGCGCGGCCCTCGACCATGCGCGACAGCACGCGCCACATCCAGCCGGTGCCTTCGCGGCACGGCGTACACTGGCCGCAGCTCTCGTGCTTGAAGAAATAGGAAATGCGCGCGATGGCCGCGACCACATCGGTGGACTTGTCCATCACGATCACGCCGGCCGTGCCGAAGCTCGATTTCACGGCGCGGGTGCCGTCGAAATCCATGATCAGATCCTGGCAATCCGCCGCCGGGATCAGCGGACACGACGCGCCGCCGGGAATGATCGCCAGCAGATTGTCCCAGCCGCCGCGAATGCCGCCGCCGTGCTTTTCCATCAGTTCCCGGAACGGGATGCTCATGGCGTCTTCGACGACGCAAGGCGTGTTGACGTGGCCGGAGATGCCGTAAAGTTTGGTGCCGACATTGTTCGGGCGGCCGATGGCGGCAAACCATGCCGCACCCCGGCGCAAAATATCCGGCGCGACCGCGATCGACTCGACGTTATTTACCGTGGTCGGGCAGCCATAGAGGCCAACATTGGCCGGGAACGGCGGCTTCAGGCGCGGCTGGCCCTTCTTGCCTTCGAGGCTTTCGAGCAGTGCGGTTTCCTCGCCGCAGATGTAAGCGCCCGCGCCGTGGTGAACGTAAAGGTCGAACGGGAAGCCGTGGACGTTGTCCTTGCCGATCAGCTTGGCTTCATAGGCCTGATCGATCGCGGCTTGCAGATGCTCGCGCTCGCGGATGAATTCGCCGCGCACATAGATGTAGCCGACATGCGCGCCCATCGCGCAACCGGCGATCAGGCAGCCTTCGATCAAGAGATGCGGATCGTGCCGCATGATCTCGCGATCCTTGCAGGTGCCGGGCTCGGACTCGTCGGCGTTGACCACGAGATAGCTCGGCCGGCCGTCGGCATTGTCCTTCGGCATGAACGACCACTTCATGCCGGTCGGGAATCCCGCCCCGCCGCGCCCGCGCAGACCCGACGCCTTCATCTCGGCGACGATCCAGTCGCGGCCCTTGTCGAGAATGGCCTTGGTGCCATCCCATGCGCCGCGCGCGCGCGCGCCTTTCAGGCCCCAGTCCTCGAGGCCGTAGAGATTGCGGAAGATGCGGTCCTTGTCGTCGAGCATTGTCGCTACCTTAAGACCCTGAACGCTTGGATTGCTGATAGGCGAGCCCCGCAGCCATCGCGCCGAACCCGATGGCCCAGAACACAGCCGACTGAAGCTCGGTTTTCAGAATGTAGAAATTCAGAAAGAAGATGAATGCCGCGGCGCAGACCGCGTGGAACGCAATGTTGCGAAGCATCGGACCCCTCATGACTTGTCGCCTTTCGGAGGTTTTTTCGCGGTGGCGCCGGACTGGAGCGAGGTGAGACCGCTGACGGGCGCTGCGAACTGGCGCTCGATCTGCGGGCCGGGCTTCGGCGGATTGCCGGTTTCGAATCCATCGAGAACGCGGTTGAGACTATCTGCCGTCAGGTCCTCGTAGGTGTCCTTCCAGATCATCACCATGGGCGCATTCACACAGGCGCCCAGGCACTCGACCTCTTCCCAACTGAAATTGCCGTCGGCCGAGACATGGAACGGATCGTGATGAATGCGATGCTTGCAGACCTCGATCAGATCCTTCGAACCACGCAACATGCAGGGCGTCGTTCCGCAAACCTGAACGTGCGCTTTCTTGCCGACCGGCTCGAGCTGGAACATCGTGTAGAAGGTCGCGATTTCCAGCACGCGGATGTGGGGCATATCGAGCAGATCGGCGACTGCACGGATCGCAACTTCCGACACCCAGCCGTCGTGCTGTTCCTGCACGCGCCACAGGACCGGAATCACCGCGGATGCCTGACGGCCCGGAGGATATTTCTCGATCTGCGCTTTCGCCCACGCCAAATTCTCCGCGCTGAACGCGAAGCTGGTGGGCTGCTTGTCTTTCGGGGCCAAACGGCGGACGGCCATCGTTTAGTTCTTTCGATTTATCATTGCGCCAGCTCTCTCATCGAGTCACCTCTCAAAGAGTCATGGCGCGGCGTGCGTTGCCTGAATTCAAACCGTAGATGCGCTCTTCCCAGAACGCGCTCGACGTCGCGAAAACATTGTATCCGATGTGGGACAGCGTCTTGATCCGGTCGAGGATCGCAAGATCCTTCACCTCTTCGAACTTGTCGGCCACCGGATCATGAATGATCGCCTTCATCGGCGTCTCGTCCACAATGTAGCGGGTCACTGCGTGCGTCGGATCGTTGCCGTGCTCTTCGCAAATGAAAACGGTATCGGTCTGCGCAAGCCGCGCACCACCTTTCATCGCTTCGATCTCAACGCCTTCGACATCAAGCTTGATAAGATATTTGCCCGTTGCAGGTATCCTGCCGTCCTCGATCAGGTTGTCGAGCGCGAGCACCGACACAGTCTCGCCCTTTTCGTCAGCCCCGCCGGCGATGCTGAACGCTTCATGGCGATTGCCGGACAGCGTCGCCGTACCGCGCGAGGAGCCGATCGCAGCGTGGATTGGATAGAAGCGGCTGCTGTTGATCTTCGCATTATGCGCAAGGCGCGGAAAGTTGCGCGAAGATGGCTCGATAGCGATGGATTTGTGAGAACCGAAGCGCTTGCTGGAAACCATGACGGACCAGTAACCGTAGTTCGCTCCGCAATCGACAAATGTGTAATCGATATCCCTGGAGTCGAGCAGCAGCATCTCGAGTTCTTCCTCGTAGAGGAAGGTCCGGTTCAGCAGCTTGCTCCAGTAGCCGTCACCGTAGGGAAACGAGAAGGCGGCGTCCGGATTGAGCATCACGTTGATGTCACGCGCTGGCAACAGCTTCTTCAGGGTATTGGCCGCCGTGTTGTAACCGCGATGATAGATATGCGCGCCGACCTTTGACCCCGCGAGCAACGCGAAGCCGATCGTGCGCTCCCATGCGGTTGCGCCGGTCATCACGCCGGTGTTGCGATCAAAAATAATCGGCGGCTGCGTCATCAGCGGTCCACCTCGCCGAACACGATGTCAAGCGAGCCCAGAATGGCCGACACGTCTGCCAGCAGATGACCCTTGCAGATGAAATCCATCGCCTGAAGATGCGCAAAGCCCGGCGCACGGATCTTGCACTTGTAGGGCTTGTTGGTGCCGTCGGCGACGAGGAACACGCCGAACTCGCCCTTGGGCGCTTCCACCGCAGCATAGACTTCGCCCGCGGGAACGCGAACGCCTTCGGTGTAAAGCTTGAAGTGATGGATCAGCGCTTCCATCGAGCGCTTCATCTCGCCGCGCTTGGGCGGCACGATCTTGTTGTCCTCGACCGAGACCGGTCCCTGCCCGTCCGGCGCGCGCAGCTTCTCGATGCACTGCTTCATGATGCGCACCGACTGGCGCATTTCTTCCATGCGGATGCAGTAGCGGTCGTAGCAGTCGCCGTTCTTGCCGATCGGAATATCGAAATCCATCTCGGCGTAGCATTCGTAGGGCTGCGACTTGCGCAGGTCCCATGCAGCACCGGAGCCGCGCACCATGACGCCGGAGAAGCCCCACTCCCACGCCTGCTCCAGCGTCACCACGCCGATATCGACGTTACGCTGCTTGAAGATGCGGTTGCCGGTGAGAAGCGTTTCGAGGTCCGCGACCACCTGAAGGAACGGATCGCACCAGTTATAGATATCGTCGATCAGCTTGGTCGGCAGATCCTGATGTACGCCGCCAAGGCGGAAGAACGCCGCGTGCATCCGCGACCCCGATGCGCGCTCATAGAACACCATCAGCTTTTCGCGTTCCTCGAAGCCCCACAGCGGCGGCGTCAGCGCACCGACGTCCATCGCCTGCGTGGTGACGTTGAGAAGATGCGACAGGATGCGGCCGATTTCGCTGTACAGAACGCGGATCAGCTGGCCGCGGCGCGGCACGGTGATGCCCAGCAGCTTCTCAGCGGCGAGGCAGAACGCATGCTCCTGATTCATCGGCGCGACGTAATCGAGCCGGTCGAAATACGGGATCGCCTGCAGATAGGTCTTCTGCTCGATCAGCTTCTCGGTGCCGCGATGAAGCAGCCCAATGTGCGGATCGACGCGCTCGACGACTTCGCCGTCAAGCTCCAGCACCAGACGCAGCACGCCGTGCGCCGCCGGATGCTGCGGTCCGAAATTGATCGTGAAGTTACGCATGCCCGGGGCTTCGCCGATAACTTCGCTCATCAGGCACCTGCCTTTGCAGGCGCAGCACCGGGCGCCGGCGGCACATCGCCGCTTTTCTTCTCGTCACCCGGCAGCGCGTAGTCCGCACCTTCCCACGGCGAGAGAAAATCGAACTTGCGGAATTCCTGGTTGAGCCGCACCGGCTCGTACACCACACGCTTTTCCTGATCGTCGTAACGAACCTCGACGAAACCCGTCAGCGGAAAATCCTTGCGCAGCGGATGGCCGTCGAAGCCGTAGTCGGTCAGCAGCCGGCGCATGTCGGGATGGCCGGTGAAAATCACGCCATAGAGATCGTAGGTCTCGCGCTCGAACCAGTCGCAGCCCGGAAACACTGTGATGATCGACGGCACCTGCGTGGACTCACTCGCCTCGCCGCGCAAACGAACGCGCGTATTCAGCACCGGCGACAGGAAATGATAGATCACGTCGAATCGGTTTTCGCGGCCGGGGTAATCCACCGCCGTGGCGTCGGTGAAATTCACGAAGCGGAAACGCGGATCATCGCGCAGCACGCGGACGATCTCGACGATTTTCTGAATATCAACCGCGATCGTGAGCTGGTTGAACGCAACCGCGTATCCCAGCGCCGCGCCCGGAAGCGCGGCAACGATCGTCTCACCCAGTGCGTTGAGTCGCGCGTCGTCCATGTGCGATTACCGTTCAATCGTTCCCGTGCGCCGGATCTTCTTCTGCAACAGCAGAACGCCGTAGAGCAGCGCTTCCGCCGTCGGAGGACAGCCGGGAACATAAATATCGACGGGCACGATGCGGTCGCAGCCGCGCACCACCGAATAGGAATAGTGATAGTAGCCGCCGCCGTTGGCGCAGGATCCCATCGAGATCACGTAGCGCGGCTCCGGCATCTGGTCGTAAACCTTGCGGAGCGCAGGCGCCATCTTGTTGGTCAGCGTGCCGGCGACGATCATCACGTCGGACTGCCGCGGCGATGCACGCGGCGCGAAGCCGAAGCGCTCGACGTCGTAACGCGGCATCGACACCTGCATCATCTCCACCGCGCAGCACGCCAGACCGAACGTCATCCACATCAGCGAGCCGGTGCGCGCCCAGGTGATCAGGTCATCGGTCGCGGCGACGAAGAAGCCCTTGTCGGACAGTTCGTTGTTCACTTCGAGAAAATACTTGTCGTCCGCGCCGACCGGCAGGCCGGTGCGCGGATCGAGAATCCCCGTCGCCGCCTGCGAGACCGCCGGCTGCATGATCGGAGAAGCCGTCGCGGTGGGGCTCAATCCCATTCGAGCGCTCCCTTTTTCCACTCATAGGCGAAGCCGATGGTCAGCACGCCGAGAAACACCATCATCGACCAGAACCCGGCGAGGCCGAGCTTGCCGAACGCCACCGCCCACGGAAACAGGAAGGCGACTTCAAGATCGAAGATGATGAAAAGAATGGCGACCAGATAAAACCGGACATCGAACTTCATGCGCGCATCGTCGAATGCATTGAAACCGCATTCATAGGCCGAAAGCTTTTCCGGATCGGGCTGCTGATACGCAACGATGAAGGGCGCAACCAGGAGCGCAAGACCGATGACGGTCGCGACCCCGATGAACACAACAAGCGGCAGGTAGTTTTGCAGAATTCCGCCCATCGGCGACCCTCGTGCTGCCCGATTTTGTCTCGCGGATTCGCGAAACATTGGAATGGTTCGAAAGGGATAGCGCAGCGCAACAGGGAGGGCAAGACAAGCTGTTTTGAAGCCTGAATCGCCACCTGGAACGCGCGCCGGGAACGAATTTCCGGTGCCGATGGGCCTTGCCGATGGCCCTACGCGCGATGCCTATGGCAGATGCAGGGAACAACGACATCTGCGACCTTCGTCGCAGTCCGTTGCTGCCCCGTCACGACAAAAGACGCGCGATTTCCTTGCCGCACGCCACCGTATCGGCCTGCCCGCCGAGGTCCCGCGTTCGCAGCTTTTCGTTGGCCAGAACGGTCTCGATGGCCGTCACAATCGCCTGCCCCGCTTCCGGCTCGCCGAGATGATCCAGCATCATCGCCGCCGACCAGATCTGCCCCACGGGATTGGCGATCCCTTTCCCGGCGATATCCGGCGCGGAGCCATGGACCGGCTCGAACAGCGACGGAAACTTGCGTTCCGGGTTGAGGCTGCCGGATGGCGCGATGCCGATGGTGCCGGTGCAGGCCGGGCCGAGATCGGACAGGATATCCCCGAATAAATTCGATCCCACGACCACATCGAACCAGTCCGGATGCAGCACGAAGTTCGCGGCCAGAATATCAATATGATACTTGTCCCACTTCACGCCCGGATAGGCCTTGGCCATTTCTTCGACCCGCTCGTCCCAGTAAGGCATCGTGATCGAGATACCGTTCGATTTGGTCGCGGATGTCAGGTGCTTTTTCGGGCGGCTCTGGGCCAGCTCAAACGCGAATTTCAGAATGCGGTCGACGCCGGTGCGCGACATGACGCTTTCCTGAATCACCACCTCGCGGTCGGTGTTCGGAAACATGCGTCCGCCGATGGACGAATATTCGCCTTCGGTGTTCTCGCGCACGACGAAAAAGTCGATGTCGCCGGGCTTCCGGCCGGCCAGCGGGGACTTCACGCCGGGCATCAGGCGCACGGGCCGCAGGTTGACGTACTGGTCGAATTCCCGGCGAAACTGGATCAGCGAGCCCCACAGCGAAATATGGTCCGGCAGAATCGCTGGCATGCCGACCGCGCCGAAGAAGATCGCATCGTGGCTGCCGATCTGGGTCTTCCAGTCGTCCGGCATCATCTTGCCGTGCTTCTGGTAGTAGTCGCAGGACGCGAAATCGAAGTTGTCGAGTTTCAGTTCAAAATTGAACTTCTTGGCTGCCGCTTCCAGCACGCGCAGGCCTTCCGGCACCACTTCCTTGCCGATGCCGTCCCCGGGAATCACGGCCAGCCTGTAGGTTCTGTTGGTCCCGGTTCTGCTGGTCGGCATCGTCACGTTCCTTGCCTGTGGAATGGGGTTTCTTGGCGCCCGGTCGGACGCGCCATAGCCATACAGGAGAGAGCGCGCGCGCCAAAACGCACAATCGCGATTGGCGGGGATGCAGAGCAGCGGGGATGGGCTTGCGGAGCCGAATAACGCCAGAAAATATGGGCTAAGTGCTTGATTTTGTGGCGCGAGAGACGGGGCTCGAACCCGCGACCTCCGGCGTGACAGGCCGGCGCTCTAACCAACTGAGCTACTCCCGCGTAGATCGAAGCGATCCGCACAGGAGGTGGGACTTAAAGGGGGCGACATGCCGAGTCAAGGTTGTTGCGAATCCCCTTATCTGACAGTGTCTTTTCCACTGTCGATGCAAATAAGGCACTGTTTACAGGCAAAACTCGTAGTCAGTTTGCTCCCGAATCAAATAAGCCCTGATGTATCGTTAGTTTTCGCAGAGCCACGTACCCTAGAGGAGGATCAATATGGCGAAGAAAGCAGCTACCCCTGCCACCGTGACCCTTAAGCACCTTGCCGCGGCGCTCGCCGAGGAGCACGAGTTGTCCAAGAAGACCGCCGAAGCCATCCTCGGCGATCTGGTCACCAAGATCACCAAGCACCTCAAGAAGGGCGAGCGTATCCGCATCGTCGGCCTCGGCATTCTCCAGGTTCGCAAGCGCGCCGCCCGCATGGGCCGTAACCCGGCGACCGGCGAAGCGATTCAGATCAAGGCGAGCAAGAAGGTTGCCTTCCGCGCCGCCAAGGAACTCAAGGAAGCCGTCTAACTTCGGCATTCCGTCTGGAATTAGCGCCATTCCGGCCCGCTTCGCGCGACGCCGGGATGGCGTTTTCTTTTGAGAGCAGCGCCCCTACATTCCGCAAGCCGCACTCAGGACGACGGAGCAACTGTTGGCTATCGCATTCACCCACACCGTTCTCGAACGCTTCCTGCGTTACGTCCGAATCGATACGCAGTCCGACGCCTCGTCTCCCACCTGCCCGTCCACCGAGAAACAGAAAGACCTCGGCCGCCTGCTCGCGCAGGAATTGCGCGATCTCGGGCTCAAGGACGCCCATCTCGACGAACACGGCTATGTCTACGCCACGCTGCCGGCGACGACGGACAAGACCGTTCCCGTCATCTGCTTCTGCTCGCACATGGACACCTCGCCGGACTGCACCGGCAAGGATGTAAAGCCGCAGATCGTCCGCAACTATCCCGGCGGCGACATCGTGCTGCCGGCGGATCCGAAGCAGATCATCCGCGCCGCCGAACATCCGGCGCTGGCCGAACAGATCGGCAATGACATCGTCACCACCGACGGCACCACCCTGCTCGGCGCCGACAACAAGGCGGGCCTTGCCGAGATCATGGATGCGGTCAAAATCCTGATCGCCAATCCGCAGATCAAGCACGGCCCGATCAAGATTCTCTTCACGCCGGACGAGGAAATCGGCCGCGGCGCGGACAAGGTCGATCTGAAGAAGCTCGGCGCCGACTTCGGCTACACCATCGACGGCGAAAGCGCGGGCCACCTCGAAGACGAGACATTCTCGGCGGACGGCGTAACCATCACGATTCAGGGCGTCAGCGCGCATCCCGGTTTCGCCAAGGGCAAGATGGAGCACGCAATCAAGATTGCGTCGCGGATCGTCGACCGGCTACCGAAAGATCTCGCACCCGAAACCACGGAAGGCCGCGAGGGCTTCCTGCATCCGGTCGGCCTTGAAGGCGGTCTCGACAGCGCGACGCTGTCGCTGATCGTGCGCGATTTTTCCGAACAGGGCCTGAAGGACAAGGAGACGCTGCTCGAAGACATCGTGCGTGGCGTGATGAAGGATTTCCCGCGCTCGACCTATACGCTTGCGATCAAGCAACAGTACCGCAACATGAAAGAGGTACTCGACCGCCATCCCGAGGTGGTGGAGTACGCGCTGGAAGCCATCGGCCGCGCGGGTCTTCAGCCGATCCTCAGCAGCATTCGCGGCGGCACCGACGGATCGCGGCTATCCTTCATGGGGCTGCCCTGCCCGAATATCTTCGCGGGCGAACATGCGTTCCACTCGCGCCTCGAATGGGTCAGCGTTCAGGACATGGAAGCGGCGGTGCGCACCATCGTGCATCTCGCGGCGATCTGGGAGGAACGGGCGTAGACGATGACCATCACCATTACCGCCTTTGAACGGTCACCCGACGGCGGCAGGGGATTGGCGCGTGATACGCGTGTTCGCTGGGCGCTTGAAGAAGTCGGCCTTCCTTACGAGGTTCGGCTTGTTTCGTTTCAGGCGATGAAGGAACCCGCACATCTGGCGCTTCATCCTTTCGGTCAGATCCCGACCTATGAGGACGGCGATCTCGCGCTGTTCGAGACAGGGTCGATCGTCTTCCATCTCGCCGAGCGCCATGCGGGCCTGCTGCCGGACGATGCCAACGCGCGGGCGCGCGCGATCACATGGATGTTTGCCGCGATCAACACGGTGGAGCCGCCGATCCTCGAACTGGCAACCGCCAGGATTCTGGAAGGCTCCAAGCCCTGGAGCAAGGAGCGCATGCCTCTGGTCGCGGATCGCGTCCGCGAACGGTTGAAGCAACTCTCCGTTCGTCTTGGCAGCGCCGACTGGCTCGATGGTGCATTCAGCGCGGGCGACCTGATGATGGTGTCGGTGCTGCAGAGGCTGAAACCATCGGGCATTCTGGACGAATATCCGAACCTGTCGGCCTATATCGCCCGCGGCGAAGCGCGGCCCGCCTACAAGCGTGCATTCGCCGCGCAATTGGCGGTTAACACCGGCAAGCCACCGGCCGGCTGATTGATCTCCCGTCCCGGACTCTAGCTTCTCATCCGCAACTGAAGCATCGGCAGCACCTCGTAGCGTGCGCCGATATTGGCCTTGATCATCGGGTCTTCCGCGACAACGGCGCGGACATCATCGGCGCTCTCGTCATCCGCTGTCTCGAACAGCGACATGCCCCAGCCGCCGGCCGGATCAGCCACCGGCCCGTGCGCGACCACGCCGCCCTCTTCCAGCAGCGCCTGCAAGAACTCGCCATGCGCCTTCATCAGCGACTTGTCCTGCGGCGTCATCGTCTTGAGAAAATCGGGGCCCGGAGGAATGAAGCGGCACAGGAAGTACTTCATCCGACACTCCGCGCTGATAGCGACAACAGAACAGATGGGAAAGCGACCGCGAATGCTTAGGCACGCAACATGGCAGTGCCGTGACAAGGATTGGTAGGCGGCGACGGATTCGAACCGCCGACCCTCTCGGTGTAAACGAGATGCTCTAACCAGCTGAGCTAGCCGCCCTCAACGCCGTCTTACGCTCGGCGATGCCCGCGTGTTTTAGCCGGGCGGACACCTTGCGCGCAACCCGGCATCGCTGCCATTTGCGGTCAACGGAACATAAAAAACGGCGCCCGAAGGCGCCGTTTTCATTTCGCTCAAAGAGGCCGCTTAGTGCGCGGTCAGGCCGCCCGCAGCTTCGTCCGCTGCGTCAGGCTTCGCCAGCACCTTGGTATCCTCTTCCCAGACGATCGGCGTCGGCATCCGCACCAGCGCCTTGGCCAGCACTTCGTCCATCCGCGCGACCGGGATGATTTCCATGCCGCCCTTGATGGCGTCGGAAATCTCCGTGAGGTCCTTGGCGTTGTCTTCCGGAATGAAGACCGTCTTGATGCCGCCACGTCCGGCCGCAAGCAGCTTCTCCTTCAGACCGCCGATCGGCAGCACGCGTCCGCGCAGCGTGATCTCGCCCGTCATGGCGACATCATGCCGGATCGGAATGCCGGTCAGCACCGAGACGATGGACGTCGTCATCGCAACGCCCGCCGACGGACCGTCCTTCGGGGTCGCCCCCTCCGGCACGTGAACGTGGATGTCGCGACGCTCGAACAACGGCGGCTCGATGCCGTAGTTGATCGCGCGCGAGCGAACGTAAGACGCAGCAGCCGAGATCGACTCCTTCATCACGTCACGCAGGTTGCCCGTCACCGTCATGCGGCCCTTGCCGGGCATCATGACGCTTTCGATGGTGAGCAACTCGCCGCCGACATCGGTCCAGGCCAGACCTGTCACGACGCCAACCTGGTCCTCGCTCTCGATCTCGCCGTAGCGATACTTCGGCACGCCGAGAAATTCCTCGACCACGGCCGCGGTCACCTTCACCGACTTCTTCTTCGAGATCATCAATTCCTTCACCGCCTTGCGGGCGAGTGTTGAAATCTCACGCTCGAGGTTACGCACGCCCGCTTCGCGGGTGTAGCGGCGGATCAGGAACGACAGCGCCTCGTCGTCGATCGAGAACTCCTTGGAGCTCAGACCGTGCTTGGAGATCGCGTTCGGGAGGAGATGCTTACGGGCAATCTCCACCTTTTCGTTCTCGGTGTAGCCGGCGATACGGATGATCTCCATGCGGTCCATCAGAGGTCCGGGAATATTGAGCGTATTCGCGGTCGTGATGAACATCACGTTGGAGAGATCGTAGTCGACTTCCAGATAGTGATCGGCAAACGTCGCGTTCTGCTCGGGGTCCAGGACCTCAAGCAAGGCCGACGACGGATCGCCGCGGAAGTCCGCGCCCATCTTGTCGATTTCGTCCAGCAGGAACAGCGGGTTCGAGGTCTTCGCCTTCCGCATCGACTGGATGATCTTGCCGGGCATCGAGCCGATATAGGTGCGGCGGTGACCGCGGATTTCCGCTTCGTCCCGCACGCCGCCAAGCGACACGCGCACGAACTCACGGCCGGTCGCCTTCGCGATCGACTTGCCGAGCGAGGTCTTGCCGACGCCCGGAGGGCCGACGAGGCACAGGATCGGACCGGTGAGCTTGTTGGCGCGCGACTGCACGGCGAGATACTCGACGATGCGGTCCTTCACCTTCTCAAGCCCGTAGTGATCGTTATCGAGCACCTCCTGCGCGGCAACGAGGTCCTTCTTGACCTTGGACTTCTTGCCCCATGGAATCGACAGCAGCCAGTCGAGATAGTTGCGCACAACCGTTGCCTCGGCGGACATCGGAGACATCTGCCGCAGCTTCTTCAGTTCGTGCGTCGCCTTCTCGCGAGCTTCCTTCGAGAGCTTGGTCTTGGCGATCTTCTCTTCCAGATCGGCCAGCTCGTCGCGACCTTCGTCGTCACCGAGTTCCTTCTGGATCGCCTTCATCTGCTCGTTGAGGTAGTACTCGCGCTGGGTCTTCTCCATCTGGCGCTTGACGCGCGAGCGGATTTTCTTCTCGACCTGCAACACCGAGATCTCGCTCTCCATCAGGCCCATCACCTTCTCGAGGCGCTGGGAGACGGACAGCGTTTCCAGAATGCCCTGGCGGTCGGAAATCTTGACGGCGAGATGCGACGCCACGGTATCCGCGAGCTTCGCGAAATCCGTGATCTGCTGAACGACGCCCACCACTTCGGCGGAAATCTTCTTGTTCAGCTTCACATAGCTCTCGAAGTCGGAGACGACCGAACGCGACAAGGCTTCCGCCTCGACACTCTTGGCATCGACGTCGGCAAGCGCCACGGCTTCAGCTTCATAGAAGTCGGCGCGATCGGAATACTTGCCGGCCTTGGCGCGCTCCAGACCTTCGACCAGCACCTTGACGGTGCCGTCGGGCAACTTCAGGAGCTGCAGCACGCTGGCGAGCGTACCGATCTCGTAAATGGAGTCCGGGGCCGGATCATCGTCCGACGCGTTCTTCTGCGTCGCGAGGAAGATCAGCGCATCGTTCTTCATCACCTCTTCGAGCGCCTTGATCGACTTCTCGCGGCCGACGAACAGCGGCACGATCATATGCGGGAAGACGACGATGTCGCGAAGCGGCAGCACCGGATAGGAGTGGCTTTCGCCGTGAACGATGGTTGGACGAGGCTTTGAGGCAGTCATGCCCATATTCCTTTTGTTGCGCCCCCTTGCACGCAGTCCGCCGTTCTGACGCAACCGCCACAAGGTGCCTTGGTGTACCGGAGAAGAAAGAGCTCTTTTGAGCCAGTGGCCGCGATGGCCTCTCACCTACCCGGGTCGGGTCGCTGCGAATCTTGGAAGATCTTCGTCCCGCAGCACATCATTAGGTGGCTATGCCGCATGGGGGTGTCAAGAGTGCGAAAAACCCCTGTGAATTGGGCTTATTCCAAAGTCTCGACCGAAAGCGGAAGGGCCGCCGAACATGGTTCAGCGGCCCTTCCGGGACAATTCTCAGGGTTCCCGCGCCGGTATCAGGCGCTGGCGCTGGACTCTTCCTTGGCCCGGTCCGCGTAGATGTACAGCGGACGTGCCGTTGCCTCGACGACTTCGCGGGAAATGACGACTTCCTCGACGCCTTCGAGGCCCGGAAGGTCGAACATAGTCTCGAGCAGGATGCTTTCCAGGATCGAACGCAGTCCACGTGCGCCGGTCTTGCGTTCGATGGCCTTGCGGGCCACCGCGCCGAGAGCCTCGTCCGCGAAGGTGAGTTCGACATTCTCCATTTCGAACAGGCGCTGATACTGCTTCACCAGCGCGTTCTTCGGATCGGTCAGGATCTTCTTCAGCGAAGCCTCGTCCAGATCCTCCAGCGTCGCCACAACCGGCAGACGGCCGACGAACTCCGGAATGAGACCATACTTCAGCAAGTCCTCAGGCTCGACGTGACGGAAGATTTCGCCGGTGCGGCGATCTTCGGGTGCCAGAACCTGGGCGGCGAAGCCGATCGATGTGGTGCGGCCACGTCCCGAAATGATCTTTTCGAGGCCGGAGAACGCACCACCGCAGATGAACAGGATGTTGGTCGTGTCCACCTGCAGGAACTCCTGCTGCGGATGCTTGCGGCCACCCTGCGGCGGCACGGAAGCCACGGTGCCTTCCATGATCTTGAGCAGCGCCTGCTGCACGCCCTCGCCCGACACATCGCGGGTGATCGACGGATTGTCGGACTTGCGCGAAATCTTGTCGATTTCGTCGATGTAGACGATGCCGCGCTGCGCACGCTCGACGTTGTAGTCGGCCGCCTGCAGCAACTTCAGGATGATGTTCTCGACGTCCTCGCCGACATAACCGGCTTCGGTCAGCGTGGTCGCGTCAGCCATGGTGAACGGCACGTCGAGAATGCGCGCCAGCGTCTGCGCCAGCAACGTCTTGCCCGAACCCGTGGGGCCGATCAGCAGGATGTTCGACTTCGCAAGCTCAACGTCGTTGTGCTTGGTCTGGTGATTGAGGCGCTTGTAGTGGTTGTGAACCGCGACCGAGAGCACCTTCTTGGCGTGCTGCTGACCGATCACGTAGTCGTCCAGAACCTTGCAGATTTCCTTCGGCGTCGGAATGCCGTCGCGCGACTTCACGAGCGAGGACTTGTTCTCTTCGCGGATGATGTCCATGCACAGTTCGACGCACTCATCGCAGATGAATACGGTCGGGCCCGCAATCAGCTTGCGGACTTCATGCTGGCTCTTCCCGCAGAACGAGCAATAGAGAGTGTTCTTCGAATCGCTCGTACCGACCTTGCTCATTCCAATCTCCGTCCGCCGCTCGATCTTGTCCTAGGGGCTTGCCCCATCCCGGCACACGCCGGTACGACGTGTAGATAGGAGCAAAAACCGTACCAAAAAAGACCCATCACTCCAGTTACCGTGCGAATCACGGTTCAATCGAATCCCCGCTCATCAGGCCCTAGCCAACCATGCTGACACCCGACTATCAAGAATTCGCTAATCGCTGAACCACCCAACTCCGTGATCTGGGCGCAATTTTGCGCCTTTTAAGGAGCTCTTGGGGTCGAATTCATTGCAGCGTTGCGGGAATGACACGGGATAACCCGCTGCGGAACTCCGCCGGGGCCTGACGGAGGGCTGCTAGGAGCCGAGCATCCCCTTGAGACCGGTGTAAATCGACCCCGCGGCGGTCGACAAAATGCCCAGCAGCGGCCCGGCGGTCTTGATCAGATCCTGGATAATCCGCGCGCGACGCCGAAGCTGGTCGTCACCGGCATAGGGGCCCAGCACCCGCGCGATCCGATAGGCCGCCGCGTTCGGCCGGTCCCCCTGCGACAGCGAACTGGCAAGAAGCTGCAGGATCAGGATAGCGAGAATGTTGCCGGTCACGAAGGCGAGCGCGATGCTCGCAGAATATTCGAGGACCTCGCGCCACTCGACCCATGGCCCCGGAAGAATCGGAACGTGGTCATTGAGGCCGGTGACGGTCAGCATGCAGAACACGCTGAGCAGCGCGGTCACGATTCCGACGATCGCCGCGCCGCGCACGCCGACCTTTTGAATGACGTGGATGGCCACCCCGAACGGCAACGGGATCAGCACCGACGCGATGCGCAGAAACACCGGCGACACGTTGAACACGATCGTGACCAGAACATGCGTCGCCACCAGCAGGACCGCCGGGATCAGGATGTAGGCGATGCTGTGAATCGCAAAGGACCTGACCGGATGCCGCCGCCGGTAGAGTTTCGCTTTGACGCTGTCGAATTCGTGCCGCAGTTTCTCGAGGTCTTCGACAATCCCTTCGACTTCGAGCAGCACCGGGCGCACCACCCGCAGATCGCGCGAGCAATGCTTGCAGACGAGGACTTCGTCTTTGACTTTTTCCGCGCAAAAAGGGCACTCCATCAGAATGCCCGAATGTTTGACGTGACGGCTGCGCGCGGCATGGACATCTCAGCGCCGCCGCAACGAGATGCGCTGGCGGCGCCGAAGCGTTTCAAGTTCCGCCTTTGCGCTTGCGAGTTCTTCGCGCACCGCCTCCCGCTTGAGGAGAAGCTCATCGCGCTCCGCAATCAATGACGCGGGAACCGCGATGTCGCGCGCGCATGAACTGCAGACGAGCGCTTGCGGGACCACGGGCTGTGCGCAGAAGGGGCAATCGGCCGGCATGCGGCTCAGGGTGTGATCTTGAGCGTGAAGCTGGTGCTGGCGGCGCGGCCGTCGGAGTCCTTCACATCCACGCGAATGAGATGGTCGCCGGGCGGCAACTCGGCTCCGGGCATATCGATGCCGGTCGGCTGCACGAAGGGTTTCAGCCGCGGCGTCAGATCGACGGCCGGGTTCTTCATGTAGGTGACTTTGAGAGAGTCCGTGTCGATCTTGGCGCCGCCGAAGGATTCGAACTTGAGTTGCAGCCGCATCGGCGACTGCGCGGCGTCGGAGCCGACATAGGCGACCTTGGGGCCGCGCGTAATTCCGCGGCTGGCAACCGCCACCGCGCCTTTCGGCGGCGGCAGTTTTGCTTCGTCCGCGGAGATGAGGACCGTACCGGCCTTCACCGGCGACGAGGCCAGAACAACAATGCCGGTGGTTAAAATCAACGCCCGCAAAAGAGAACGCCGCATCTGGAAATCTCCCTAACCGCAATGCCGCGAGACTACAGCACGGCAATGTTCTCCGAAAGCCGCTTGCAGCAGTTTCCTTAACGTCCGCCGCCGTCGCCGATGATCGAATAAGGAGCCCAGAACAGCGGGTGCGCATAGGCAAACTCGGCTTTTCCGTCCGTGCCGGCGTAGCCCGGCCCGTCCGCAAGCGCCATCATGGCCTGCCGCAGCGCCTCGCCGCGCGTCAGCTTGGGATCGTCCGCCTGCCGCTTGAACAGGTCGGTCACCAGTTCGCGGGCCGATTGCGAATGCACCGACCAGTTCGTCACAAGCAGCGCGCGCGTCCCGGCATAGAAGAACGCGCGGCCCAGACCGGATGCCGCCTCCGCTCCCGCGCCTGCCCCGGCTGCGGTGTTACAGGCGGACAGCACCACCCAATCCGCATCGAGCTTCAGCGACAGGATTTCCTCCATTGTCAGCAGCCCGTCGCCGCTGGAATCCGACAGCGTGGGCGCTGACAGCGCCAGCGCCGGTTGTGTCAGGCCGTCCAGTTCGCCCGGCACCAGCCCGTGGGTGGCGAAGGCGACGATCTTGAACCCCGAAAGGTCCATCGACTTCACCTTGCTCTCGTTGGCCTCCTTGCCGAGGTTGAGCACCTTGGTGGGATCGGCCTGCAACGCGAGCGCGATGGACGTCAGTTCGTCGGACGTATCCGGCAGACGCGGCAACTGTCCGAGCTGCGCGCTGTCGACGCCCTCGAGCTGCGGGCTGTTGCGCCGCTTCAACGGCACGCCGCGGGTGACGTTCGATGCGTCGGCGACCTGGATCAGCTTGTCGGTCTTGGCCGCGTCGTCCGCTTGCTCCTTACTGAAATACGGATCGCCGAATGCAATCAGATCCTGCCGCGACGCCTTGCCCGGCGGCAGCTTGCGCAAGGTCTGCAATGCGGAGGCCGACGGCACCAGCGTGACGGCGTGCGTCCGCGCCAGCCACGGAACATTGCGATAGCTCACAAACAGCGGATCGTCGTCCGTCTTCACCTCGGCCGCCGCGGTCGGCAACAGCGACAGCGGCAACAGGCCGAGCGCGCCGTTGGTCACGACGATCAGGCTCTTCGCCGGCTTCCAGCTGCTTTCAAGCGGCTTCAGCAACTGATCGTACAACTGCGACGCCAGCTTCACATCGAAAGCGGGAATGTCCGAGATCATGGCAGCCTTCGGCTCCAGCGCCTCGCGCAGCTTGGTCACGGTGGCATTCAGGTCGCCGAGCGACATCTTGATCCGCGCGAACTGCACGGGCATGTCCTTGCGCACCACCCAGACGAAACTGTCGAAGCGGCCGAAGTAGAACGACAGCAGCGCCTCGTCGCCCGTCAGTTGCTTTTGCAGGTCGCTCGCATTCGGCGGCGGCGGATTGACCAGATTGCCGTAATCCGGAAACTTCTTCGCGATGTCCTTGAGCGTCTGCGCGCGCGATGCCTGCAACGCCGCGATCTGCGCCTGTGTCGCCTTCAGCGCCTTGTCCTCGCGTTCCGCCGGCGGCAGGGCCAGGAGGTTGTTCAGCGTGGCGACAGCCGCACCGATCTGCTTTTCGCCGTCCTGCGATGCGCGCATCAGTTTCGCGAGTTCAGGGTTGCTGGTCGACGCACGGGCCGACGAGGCCTGCAACGCACGCTGCACGGATTGTCCGCGCAGCAGATCGGCGTAGCTGAAAGTTTCCTCGGCGACATTTGCCGGAGCAGCAGCCGGATTGAGTGCCAGCGTGCGGAGATAACCTTCGACGACGAAACGAACGCGGCCTTCGCGCGCCGCCGCCGTCGACCCGCTGTCGTCATCGCTGCCGCCGGATGCGGTCTGCAGAACCGGGATCGACTCCTTGAACGCCTGCAGCGCCTCGGGTGTGCGGCCCTTGCGCGCCAGCGTCACGGCGTAATAGCCGCGCGCCACCGCCGTGTTCAAACTTTTGTCGCCGGAGCGCGCTTTTTCGCGCTCGTAGGAGCGTTGCGCAATTTCAAGCGCGTTGTCGAAATTGCCCTGCGTCAGCATGATGGAGACACGGGCGAGACCGCCGCTCACGTTCTCGCGGCGCGACGGTTCCCACTTCGCCGTCCAGACGTCCACTTGATCGTAGAGTTTCGTCGCCTCTTCGTACTTGCGTTCGAGGTTCAAAATCTGCGCGAGGAAGACATTGGCGTTGACCAGCTGGCCGGAGTCGTCGGCGTAGCCGAGTCCTTTGTAGATGTTGATGACTTCCCTCTGAAGCTGCTCGGCTTCCGCGTAACGGCCTTGCTCCTGGATGACGTAGACGAACACCCCCAGAATGCCTGCGGTATCGGCATGGAATTTTCCCGATTTGCTGAGCCGGCTGAGAAGCGCGCGGCGCACATCCGCCTCGCCTTCACCAACCCGTCCCTGCTTGACCTTGGTGCGGCCTTCCAGCGCGAGCGCCCAATCGGCCGACCGTTCGATCTGTCCTTCCGGCGGCTGGGTTTCCCATTTCGGAAGCGTTGCGAGCGAACTCGTATAAAAAACGGACGCCTTGCGATAAGCCGCTTCGGCGTCAGCAAACCGCCCCCGGGCCTCGGCAACGCGCGCGTTGCCGTCTTCCACGATGGCCTGCCAGTTCATGCCGTAGATCGGGAACACCGGCCATCGCTGTGCCTCGGCCAGCAGCGAGCGGTTGCGCGCGGCGTAGCTTTCCGCGGTGTTGGTGTCGCCGTTCCGGATGTAACCCAGGGTCTGGATGTATTGCAGAACGAACAGTCTGCCTTTCGACTGGTTGGCGAATGCCGCCGACTGCTTCAGCAGCAACGCATTGGCGCGCTTGTGCTGCCCCGCATCCCGCAGGTGACGCATCAGGAACGACTCATAGCGGCTGCCTTCAGTCTTGTAGTCGCCGCCCTGCCCGTTGCTGACCGCCAGTTCGGAGTCCGCCAGCGCCGCTTCCGAACGGCCAAGCAGTGTTCGTGCCTGCGCGCGCTTGTAGTGGAAGTCCGCAAGCGCCCCGCCTTTCAGACCCGCCGGGACCGGCGCATCCGCGGTTGCGGTCAATTCCGCGATCTTGGCGGGGTCCGGCTTCTGCTGGTCGAGGATGGCCGTAATGTCGGACACCGAGCGCGGCGGAGCGACCAGCGTGGTGTTCTCTTTCGCGAGTTTCGCGCCGGCGGCGAGGTCCTCGGCCTTCGGAGCGGATATCTTGGCGGCGTCGTTCAGCGCCGCCTTCGGGCGGGCAGCCATCATCGCATTGCGCACGCACGGCGTGGCGGCAGCCTTCGCCCGCGCCATGCACGCCTCATGGGGGCCGCCGCCCTGCTTGCACGCCATGTAGGTGGGCCGGCCGATGGAATTGCGGCACTGCTCCCGGGCCTGTTCGAGTTCAAGGGCGGAAGCCGGAAGCCCGGTGATGACCGACAGAAACGAAACGATAAACGCGGCCACGCCGACTGTTGTGCGTGTCATGACGGATGCTCCCGGACGTTTTCATTCTCATCGAAAATGGTGTGCCCGGAGCGCAATGGATGCCGTCAAAAAAATAAGGATCGCAATAAACGACGGGTCCAGCAGTCCCGGATCAATGGCAATAATTAGCCGCCAAGAACGGCAACCGGTCAAGACCGGCGCGCGGGCGGAACCCTAAAAAGCGTTCGCATTCACCAAAGCGGGTGACGGCACCCTCATGCAAAAACGGACGCCCTTGAGGGGCGTCCATCTTATTCGCAACCAGGCCGGGAATTCGCGTTACGGCAGCTTCGGCGTCGCTTCCTCGGCGCGCTTGTCGATCACCTTATCGACCAGGCCGAAGTCCTTCGCCATCTCGGCGGTCAGGAACTTGTCGCGCTCCAGCGCATCCTCGATCGCCTGGTAGCTCTGGCCGGTGTGCTTGACGTAGATTTCGTTCAGACGCTTCTTCAGGTTCAGGATTTCCTGCGCGTGCAGCATGATGTCGGTCGCTTGGCCCTGGAAACCGCCCGACGGCTGGTGGACCATGATCCGCGAGTTCGGCAGCGAGAAGCGCATGTCCTTCTCACCGGCGGCCAGCAGGAGCGACCCCATCGACGCCGCCTGCCCGGTGCACAGGGTCGAGACCGGCGGACGGATGAACTGCATGGTGTCGTAGATCGCGAGGCCCGATGTCACCACGCCGCCCGGCGAGTTGATGTACATCGAGATTTCCTTCTTGGGATTCTCGGCTTCCAGAAACAGGAGCTGCGCGACGACCAGCACCGACATGCCGTCCTCGACCGGTCCGGTCACGAAAATGATGCGCTCTTTCAGCAGGCGCGAAAAAATGTCGTAGGCCCTCTCGCCGCGATTGGTCTGCTCGACCACCATCGGCACGAGGTTCATGTAGGTTTCAACGGGATCGCGCATTGTTCACCTGAAGGTTGGCGGAGGCAGCCGGCCGGAATGCCTCGTGATGCAGAAGGGTTGGACACTACACATATGGACCGATAAGGCGGCCACAAGAGCGAAAGGCAACCCGAAGTGGCGGGAGTTGAAGCTGATTCGGCCAAGCACGCAAAGCAGCGCGGACGCGCCGCACTGCTCATTTCGGTCATATCGTTAATGCGGCCCCAATCCCCTTACCGGAAATCGGGGATCGCAATCAGGCGGCGGTCTTGTCGTCTTCTTCCTTGAGCAGGTCGTCGCGCGTCACCTGCTTTTCGGTGACATTCGCAAGCTCAAGAATGAAGTCGACGACCTTGTCCTCGTAGATCGGCGCGCGAAGCTGCGCCAGCGCGTTGGGATTGCTGCGATAGAAATCCCAGATTTCCTTTTCGCGGCCCGGCGACTGGCGCGCACGGTCGATCAGCGCGCGGCTGACTTCATCGTCGGTGACGGTGATCTTGTTCTTCTCGCCGATCTCCGAGAGCACGAGGCCGAGGCGAACGCGGCGGTCTGCGATCTTCTCGTATTCCGCCTTGGCGGCTTCCTCGGTGGTGTTCTCGTCGGCGAAGCTCTTGCCCGAGGATTCCATTTCAGACTTGATGGAATTCCACATCAGCTTGAACTCTTCCTCGACCAGCGAGGGCGGCGGACCGAACTTGTGTGCGTCGTCGAGCTTGTCGAGCAGCACGCGCTTCACGCGCTGGCGCGACGCGCCAGCGAACTCGGCGACCAGACGTTCGCGCATCGCCTCTTTCAGCTTGTCGAGCGATTCCATGCCGAGCGTCTTGGCGAACTCTTCATCGATCTTGACTTCCTGCGGCGCTTCGATGGCGCTGGCAGTGGTTTCAAACTCGGCGTCCTTGCCGGCCAGGTTCGCAGCCGCATAGTTCTTCGGGAACGACGCCTTGATGGTGCGCGTTTCGCCGGAAGCGATCCCGATCAGCTGGTCCTCGAAGCCCGGAATGAAGGTGTTCGAGCCGATCACGACCTGAATGCCCTCGCCGGTGCCGCCGTCGAACAGCTCACCGTCGATGCTGCCCTTGAAAGCCACCGTGACGCGGTCGCCGGATTCGGCCTTGGCGCCGTCTGCCTTCGCGGCATACGGGCGGCTCTGCTCGGCGATGCGCTTCAGCGCCTCATCGATGTCGGCATCGGTGACAGTCGCCACCGGCTTTTCGACGTTGAAGCTCTTGAAGTCGGCCAGTTCGATCGCAGGCACGACCTCGATCGCGACCGAATAGTTCAGGTCGGACTTGCCGTCGAGGATCGCTTCGATTTCCTTTTCCTCGGTCGGCATGGTGACCTTGGGTTCGGTCGCGAGACGGAAGCCGCGCTCCGTGAAGATTCCGGAGTTGGTGTCGCGGATCAGCTGCTCGACGGTCTCGGCGGCAACGGAGCGGCCATAAACTTTCTTGAGATGCGCGACGGGCACCTTGCCGGGACGGAAACCGTTGAGCTTCACCTTGTCCTTCATGTCGACAAGCCGGGCATCCACCTTGGCATCGATATCCGACGCGGGAACGCTGACCTTGAACTCGTGCTTCAATCCCTCGGCGAGGGTTTCTGTGACCTGCATGGCGTCAATCTTCTTCCGGCTTGACCCGGCGTCGCCGGGTCGTTGTCAATCTGTTGGACACAAAGCCATTCGGCAGCAGAGCCGTTCGGCATGTATCGGTGGCACGGCGGACACGTTCCCGACGGAAACGTCTCCTCCAGAATACTTGCGCAAACGAATTTCGCGCTTGGTGCGGGCGGAGGGACTCGAACCCCCACAACTTTCGTCACTGGAACCTAAACCCAGCGCGTCTACCAGTTCCGCCACGCCCGCGCAGCGCACATCTTCAGTCCAGCGGCACAGCCGCGAGCGGCGGGCTTATAACATGAGGCAACTGCTTCGCAGCAAAAAAATGGCTTTCGCAACGCGGCCTTAGGGCGCGCTTGGAGGTCCCGCGCGGCGACCAAGCGCCCGCTGGACAGCCGGGATCAAAAATGGTCCGCATAGCCCATGACAAATCGGGTTTTTTCGCCGTCGCGGCGGGCAATACTGGCCGGACTGGGAGGAATCGCCCTCACCTCCGGGCTGCGGCTGCCGGCCTTTGCTCAGGGACAAGCATTGGCTCAGGCGGGTCAGACGCTGGCGCTACGCGCCCGGCCGGGAACCATGTCGCTCGGCACAGGGCTCCCCCCGAGCCAGGTCTGGACGCTCGAGGCAGCCAACGCCGGCGCGTTCCGGTTCGCCAGGGGCGACCTTGCGGTTACGCTTTCAAATGAACTCCCTGCCCCTATCATCTTGAACTGGCTCGGAATCGACGGCGCGCAGGCCATCGCCCCGCTCACGGTGCAAGCGCCGGTGCCACCGAACGGGCGGGCGTCGTTCGTCCTGCCGCTGCGGCAACCGGGAACCTTTCTGGCCAGCGCGCAGCTTCTTGGCGACACCGCTGCCCGACCGATCGCGGGTCGGGCGCTCATCGTTGACGACAACCCGCCGCTCGCCGTGGACCGCGACGAGGTTTTGCTGATCGAGGAATGGCGGCTGAAGCCCGACGGCAGTTCGATTCCATCGGGGAACAACCCCGAAGGCAGCACCGCGGCCTTCACCGTCAACGGCAAGCCGAGCCTCGACATCACTGCGAAGGTCAACGAGCGGCTGCGCCTGCGCTTCGTCAACGGCAGTCCGCGCTCCCCCGTCGGCATCAAAATCGAGAATCACGACGTGCGGGTGATGGCGATCGACGGCGCGCCCGCCGAACCTTTTCCCGCGCGCGACGGCCAGATCGTGCTCGCGCCGGGATCGCGGATCGATGCTTTTATCGATGCAACGCGTGCACCGGGCACGATCTCGCAGATCGTCATGCATGACGGCACTGCGCCGCGAACCATCGCACGGCTGGTAATGTCGAACGACGCACCGCTCCGTGCCGCACCGTTGCCGCCTGCGGCGGCGTTTCCTCCGGGCAATCTTCCGGCACGCCTCAACCTGCAAGGCGCGCTGCGCTCGGACCTGTCGCTCGATCCGAAGGCGCAGTGGACCACGCCTGGCGATCTCAACGCCTCCACCGCGCCGGTCTATCGCGTCAAGCGCGGACGCACCGTCGTGATGGCGATCACGAATCCCGCCGCCAGTCCCGTGGTGTTCCGCCTGAACGGTCACCACTTCCGCCTGCTCGACCGGCTCGATGACGGCTGGAAACCGTTCTGGCTCGACACGCTGATGATCGACAAGAGCCAGACCCAGCGCATCGCGTTCGCGGCGGACCATGCCGGACAATGGCTGATGGAGGCCACCGCGCTGAACTGGGCCGCGCCGAAACTGGTGCGCAGTTACGCGGTGGAGTAGCGCCCGCTAGAGCCCTTGGACCAGCAGGCCGATGGTATCCGCGCCCGCGATCCGGTCTTTGGAAATTTCCTGATAGCCGGGCGAATCCAGAAAGCTCCTCGCCTGCGCCTCGTCGGCAAACGACATCACCACAACCTTGTCGCGTGTCCATTCGCCATCGATAACAACAGGTTTCTCGTCCGCGGCCAGCAGCCTGCCGCCGGAGTCCTTGAACACGTCGAAGAACTTCGCCTGATACTTGCGATAGCGTTCCTCGTTCGTGAATTTCAACTGAGCGATCACGTAAACGGCCACCCCGGCCTCCTCATCCACTTCATGCAATGGATCAGGAGTAGCGAATGCCGGTCCGCTTTCGCAGAACTATCGACACCATTTATGAAGCGATCCCGCGCCCATCGCCTCAGTAAGCAATCCCAAGCTCGTCGTAGAGATTTCGCAGCACCGCCGGCAGCATATCGGGAAGATCTTCCGCAATCAGTCCCGGACCGAACTCATGCGCGGCCTCGCCGTGCATCCATGCGCCGATGCATGCCGCCTCGAACGCCGGCACGCCCTGCGCCAGCATTCCGCCGAGGATTCCCGCCAGCACATCACCGGATCCCGCCGTCGCAAGCCACGGCGGCGCGTTGGCTGTGATGGCCGCGCGGCCGTCGGGCGCCGCGATCACCGTGTCGGCGCCCTTGAGCAACACCACCGCGCCGGATGCTTGCGCGGCTAGGCGCGCCTGTTCGAGTTTTGAATGATCTGGATCAGTAGCATTCAAGCCTTTGAATAGCCGTCCAAATTCACCCGTATGCGGGGTGAGGACAACCTGTGGATTGCGCTGGTTTTTGATCGCCGCAAATAGCCGCTCCGGATCGCCCGCGAAGCTCGTCAGCGCATCGGCATCGAGGACCAGAGCGCGTTGCGCGGACAATGCCGCCTGCACCAGCCCGCGCGTGCGCTCACCGACACCGGCTCCTGGCCCGATCACGCAGACATTGAACCGCTTGTCGGAAAGAAGTTCGGTAAACTGCTGCGGCGTTTCCGTCTCGCGCACCATCACCGCCGTCAGCGCCGCGGCATTCACCGCGAGCGCATCGCGCGGCGACGCCACCGTCACCAGCCCCGCGCCCGCGCGCAACGCCGCGCGCGCCGCGAGACGCGCAGCGCCTGTCGAGATCACATCGCCCGACGCGACCACCGCATGTCCGCGCGCGTACTTGTGGCCGTCGATCTGCGGCGACGGAAACGTATCGGCCCACAGGTCCGGCACGTTTTCGTATGTGACGGGCGCGATCTCGTCGAGCACGCCCGTGTCGATCCCGATGTCCGCGACATGAACCTCGCCGCAATGGACGCGCCCCGGCAACAGCAGGTGACCCGGCTTGCGGGTAAAGAACGTCGCGGTCGCGGATGCTTCAACGGCGACGCCCATCACCGCGCCGGTGTCACCGTTGATGCCGCTCGGCAGATCGACGCTCAGGATCGGAACGCCGCTCGCGTTCATCGCCTCGATCATCGCATGAGGGTCGCCCTTCACCGGGCGGTTGAGCCCCGCGCCGAACAGCGCATCGATAATCAGATTGGGCGTGCCGATGGCGGCCGGATCGCAGGGCAGCACCGGCCCTTTCCATTCCGCCGCCGCCAGCGCGGCATCGCCGGTCAATGTCGCGCGGTCGCACAGCAGGATCACCGACACCTCGCGCCCGCGCGCGGCGAGTTCGGCCGCCGCGATGAAGCCGTCGCCGCCATTGTTGCCGCGGCCCGCCACCACCAGGATCGGCCCCTGCCCGGACATCGACTCGGCGACCATCGCAACCGCCTGCCCGGCCCGGCGCATCAGGGCGAAGCCGGGCATGCCGTTCGCGATGGTGATCTGGTCGGCGCGCGCCATCTCGGAAACGGTCAGAACTTCCATTGCCAATTGCCTGTTCGGTTCGCCTCATCCTGAGGCAATGTGGGTGCCAGAGCGCCGATCTGAGCGGCTAATTTATGAGCAATTGCCTCTTTTGCAGGCTCTCGCGGTGTTCGAGCGCGCCGTACAATGAGGCAATCGCCCCGCTAACAATCTGACAACACTTGGGAATCCAACCTCTTAATAAATTGGCACGGACCCTGCTTTTAGCGCGATAACCTGGTTTCGTCGTGCTCACCGCCGGATGCGCGGGGAGTTCGGCTTTTTTTGCCGCACAGCCTGAGGCACGCGGCCCGGAAAGAGACGGTTCATACCGCGGAACAGGCTCCGTACGCGAAATCAGGTGCGCAACACCGCGCGATATGGAAATAGACGTGCAACAATTGGAAGTGCCGGGAGACGCTCAGTGAAAAAGATCGAAGCCATCATCAAGCCCTTCAAGCTCGACGAGGTGAAAGAGGCACTTCAGGAAGTCGGAATTCAAGGCATCACCGTTACCGAGGCCAAGGGCTTCGGGCGGCAGAAGGGCCACGCCGAGCTTTACCGCGGCGCGGAGTACATCGTGGACTTCCTGCCCAAGGTCAAAATTGAGATTGTGATTGGCGACGATCTTGTCGAAAAAGCCATCGACGCCATCCGGCGCGCCGCGCAGACCGGCCGCATCGGCGACGGCAAGATCTTCGTGTCCAACATCGAAGAGGCCATCCGCATCAGAACGGGAGAGTCCGGCCTCGACGCCATTTAAGCCTGACCGCCTCGCCTCTCGGCAGCGTCACGTTCGCCGGACCCGACCGGCATCCGGATGCCGCCCTCCACGAACGACCAGCACACCTCGACTGAAAATCCACGACTGAAATCACGACTAAAATCCACGACGACAAACACCAGACCAAGCAGACATAAGGGGTATTCATGAAGACCGCCAAAGACGTCCTCAAGTCGATCAAGGACAACGACGTAAAATACGTCGACCTGCGTTTCACCGATCCGCGCGGCAAGTGGCAGCACGTCACGTTCGACATCTCGATGATCGACGAAGACATCTTTGCCGAAGGCACGATGTTCGACGGCTCATCGATTGCGGGCTGGAAGGCGATCAATGAATCCGACATGACGTTGATGCCCGATCCGACCACCGCGACGATCGATCCGTTCTTCGCCGAGACCACCATGGTCATCGTCTGCGACATTCTCGAGCCGTCGACCGGCGAGCCCTACAACCGCGACCCGCGCGGCATCGCCAAGAAGGCCGAAGCCCAGGTCAAGGCGATGGGCGTCGGCGACACCGTGTTCGTCGGCCCGGAAGCCGAGTTCTTCGTGTTTGACGACGTGCGCTTCCAGACCACGCCGTACAACACCGGCTTCAAGCTGGACTCGTCCGAACTGCCGACCAACTCGGACACCGAGTATGAAGGCGGCAACCTCGGCCACCGCATCCGCACCAAGGGCGGCTACTTCCCCGTTCCGCCGCAGGACTCGGTGCAGGACATGCGCTCGGAAATGCTGGGCTCGATGGCCCGCATGGGCGTCAAGGTCGAGAAGCATCACCACGAGGTCGCTTCCGCCCAGCACGAACTCGGCATGAAGTTCGACACGCTGACCCACATGGCCGACCAGATGCAGGTCTACAAGTACTGCATCCATCAGGTCGCGCACATCTACGGCAAGACCGCCACCTTCATGCCGAAGCCTGTGTATGGCGACAACGGCTCGGGCATGCACGTCCACCAGTCGATCTGGAAGGACGGCAAGCCGACCTTCGCCGGCAACAAGTACGCCGACCTCTCCGAGACCTGCCTCCACTACATCGGCGGCATCATCAAGCACGCCAAGGCCATCAACGCCTTCACCAACCCGTCGACCAACTCCTACAAGCGTCTGGTCCCGGGCTATGAAGCGCCGGTGCTGCTCGCCTACTCGGCGCGCAACCGTTCGGCCTCCTGCCGCATCCCCTACACCACCAACCCGAAGGCCAAGCGCGTCGAAGTGCGTTTCCCCGATCCGATGGCCAATCCGTATCTCGCCTTCGCTGCGATGCTGATGGCCGGCCTCGACGGTATCAAGAACAAGATCGATCCGGGTCCGGCGATGGACAAGGACCTGTACGACCTGCCGAAGGAAGAACTGAAGACCATTCCGACGGTCTGCGGCTCGCTCCGTGAGGCGCTGGAAAATCTCGACAAGGACCGCGCGTTCCTGAAGGCCGGCGGCGTGTTCGACGATGACTTCATCGACAGCTTCATCGAACTGAAGATGACCGAGGTCGAGCGGTTCGAAATGACCCCGCATCCGATCGAGTTCGAGATGTACTACTCGCTGTAAGCAGAACTCAGCTTACGCAAACGAAAAGGCGCTCCGAAAGGAGCGCCTTTTTTGTTATGTCGCTGGACAACGGCGTGATTCACACGTGAATGAACCCGACGCTGACAACAGGATATGCGATGACCTTTGTGCCCGATCACCACCACGCGAACCTTGGCGACGTCACCCTGCATTATGTTACCGCTGGTTCAGGCAAGCCCGTCGTTTTGCTCCATGGCTGGCCGCAGACCTGGTACGCCTGGCGCAAGATCATGCCTGAACTTGCGAAGGACTATTTTGTCATCGCGCCTGACCTGAGAGGCCTCGGCGATTCATCGCGGCCCCTCGGCGGGTTCGACAAGAAGACCATCGGCGCGGACATCGCAAAGCTTCTGAACCTGATCCGGCCTGGCGAGGACGCATTCGTGGTCGGGCATGACTGGGGCGGGCCGGTTGCATTCGCGCTCGCGGCCTATCACCCCGGCCTCGTGAAGAATCTTGTGATCCTCGACGTGGCGATCCCCGGCGACGGCAGCGGCACGTTCTCGCAGAACGGCCGGCGCTGGCATCACGCGTTTCATCAGACGCTGGACATGCCCGAGCAGCTCATTCACGGACGCGAAGACGTCTACTACCGCTGGTTCTATGCGAACTTCGGCTGGGTGCGCGACGCGATCGGCGAAGAGGAGATCGTGGAATATCTGCGCACCTATCGGGATTTCTCGACCCTGCGCACGGGTATGAATTACTACAGGACGCTCAATCAGGACGTCCTCGACAACGAGGCGTTTCTCAAGACGCAGAAGCTTCAGATGCCCATTCTGGCGTTCGGCGGCGCGGACGCGTTCGGGCGCGGCGGCGAAACGCTGTCATCCATGCAGCGCGTGGGTACCAATGTGCGCGGCGGCATCGTTGAAAACTGCGGGCACTGGATTCCCGAGGAGCAGCCGGAGTTTCTCCTGAAGGAACTATCGACATTTTTCCGGAAGTAACGTCGCCGGACATGACGAGTCCCCGGCGACAACCGGGCAATGACAGCGCAGCGGGATATTCGAGGCGAAGGGCTATCGCCTGCTCTCGCCCGCCTTCGCCCGAGCGCCCGGCGCTGCCTTCTTCCTTGCCTTGGTTGCCGCCGCCTTCTTCTTCGCTTTCTTGTTCTGATTGAACGCGATCGCCGCACGAATCAGATTTTTCAGCGCCGTCGCATCGATCTTGTCACCCTCGAACAGATCGATCGCCCGCCACACCTTGCCTTCAAGACCCGCATTGAAGAGCTTGTCGGGATCGGGAAGGCTCGCGCCGTGGGCGAAGGTCAGCTTTACCTTCTCCTTATGGGCGTTACCGACCGCGATGATTCCGTCGCGCTCCCACACCGGGCTTCCCATCCACTTCCATTCCTCAATAATTTCCTTGTCGGCCGCGAGAATGGCCTTGCGCACACTGGCGAGCGTTTTGCCGCGCCAGTCGGTGAGTTTCGCAATCAGTTGATCGATCTTGTCCGATGGAGTCATTGGATTACGCCCGCAATTCATCTTCCGGTTTGCGCCGCATGCTGACGACATACGGCAGCGCGAACATGTAGAGACCGCTGAACAATAGCAGGAAGAGCGGCGGCAATGGTGAATAGACCACCCAGGCGGGCGGCGTGCCCAATGACATCGCGACGAAATTCGCGATCACCGTCACGGTGAAAATAATCGACAGCCAGCGATGGCTCTGCCGGATGGTACTGTTCCAGTTCATGAGAACTCTCCTCTGACTCTGCATCATTCATTCACGGGCGCTGATGTGCGTCAGACATCAGTCTGCCCGCGCCACCACCTGCTCAAGGTTTCCGAAGAACTTTTGCCACCCGTGCCGGGCGCCGCCGAAGGCCTGCTTCTGATCCGGCCGGAAGCCCGATTGCTCCATGCGCAAATGGGTCCCCGTGCGCGTGGGCGTCAGCGTAAAGATCACAACGCTCGTCAGATTGAAGGCCGCATCGTCGTGCGCAAAATTCCAAGTGTAGGACAGCGTCTTGTTCGGCTCGACGGCGAGCACCTCGCAGTCCAGCACGCCGCCCCAGTCTCCACGAAGATTGAAGCTGTGGCCCACGACAGGCTTGAAGTCATTCTTCATGAGCCACTCCTCGATCAGGTGCGGCTGCGTGAGCGCATGCCAGAGCTTTTCCGGCGGGTGAGAAAACTCACGCTCAACAACAATAGAGAGTGTTTCGGTGCTCATTGATCCATCCTCTTCAGCAAGTCTTCGAGATCATCGAACCGCTTCTCCCAGAAGCCGGCCATCTGACTGGTCCAGTCGATCAGGGGGGCCAACGCGCCGAGCTGCGCGCTGTAATGTGTCTGGCGGCCCTCGTGGCGGTCACGCACCAGCCCGGCCTGCTTCAGAACGCCGAGATGTTTCGAGACGGCCGGCTGCGAGACCTTGGCCCGAACCGTCAGCGCGCTCACCGTCTGTTCTCCGTCGCGGCACAACCGCTCGAAGATCGCCCGCCGGGTCGGGTCGGCGAGCGTTCTGAACAACGTGTCGTGAGCTTTAGACATTTTGAAACCCATAACCTTGTGGTTATGGGTTAACGCATAACCATCGAGTTGTGCGTTGGTCAAGCGGGAATCCCCGCGCCATGAAAGCGACAGCGAATGTAAGCCGGAAGGAGTGAAGCGATTTCCCACCCGTCATTCCGGGATGCGCCGCTTGGCGCAAGCCCGGAATCCACGGCTGCGGTCCTCGCAGAAACATTTCGTGATGGGGACACGAATCCCCGCGCTCCGGACCTCTCTTATGTTCAGCACGTCCTGTTCGTGAGGGGCGCTTCTCGAGGGCGCTTTGAAGCGGAGCAGGATGCGGCGCCTGCACGTGTGTTTCGCAAACACACGCTCGGGAGGCTGGGGTCACCGTCCGGGCTCACTATGGGGCTCTGCCGTTCGCGGCTAGACGCGGACAAGATGAAGGCGGGGAAATCCCGCCGGATAAAGACGCACCGCGTCCGTCCTGTCCCGGAAGTACGGTCCTCTCGCCCAAAATCGCCGCAGTGGAGCGCCGTGAGGCGATGCGCTTCCGGACCACATCGTGTCGCAAGCGATGCCGGAAGCGAAACAAGACAAAGGTGCGCCTTACGGCGCTTCATGCCCCTCGCTGTTTTGAGCGGGCAGAACCAAAAGCCCAACTCGCGCATGGCGCGAGGACGAATACGTCTGGCTGTTTGAAAACTGAATCGAAAAGCTACGCCGCCATCGTTTCGCGCGGCTGGTAGATCGCCACATGCTGGCAATGCGCGATCAGCTTCGTGCCGTTCGCGACGATCACGCCGTCCAGCTCCACGAACTTGTGGCCCTTGCGGTCGTAGTTGCCGGTGACCTTCGCGCGCACGGTGAGCTCGTCGTCCACGCCTGCGGTCGCGAGATAGCGGATCGTGCTGCCGACATGAATCCACGGACCGAGAATGGCGTTCTCCATCAGCGCCCAGTTCATCGTCCGCAGCAACATGCCGGTGTGAACGATCTTCTCGTTTGCATAAAGCGGATCGGTTTCGCGGGCATCGCGTAGGTAATCGGACGACCCCTGCCCGCCCAGCGTGAACGGCGGAATGGCGAGCCACTTGCCGGCCGCGTAGGTTTTCTCGTCGGCGGGTGCGTTCTTGCCGACGACGGCGGCGTTCTGGAAATCATCGAGCGCAATTTTCGGCATCTCGGATGGCATCGAGGCCACGCCGGTGGCGCAGAGTTCGCCACGGCTTTCCACCTTGATGGCCAGACCGTCGGCGGTTTCCTCCGCAGTGACGACTGCAATCTCACCGTCATACACCGGCTTGAAGAAGCGGCCATCCATCAGCCCGCGTTCCAGAAACGCCCGTCCCCATTTCGCCACCGGCATGTGCGTCATGTAGGCGAACACATCGACACCCGGCACCAGCCCGCCCTGAAATCCGAACCGGCGCGCGACCGAATCGTCGTGCATCTTGTTTTCGGAGTTCTTGGCGAGATTGTAGGCGTCGACGCTGTAGGGCCTGAGCGCGGTCATAAGGTTCCTCGGCTTGCTCAAATTGCTGCGTTTCTTGCCATAAATGGACCGCAAAGCCGGGGCGAAGACAAGATGCGCCCGCACATGCCTCGCAGTCCGGTTTTCTTGCCTTTCGCTCGCCATTTTGGCTTGGCTGGGGTACCAGCAGCGCAAACCTGAACGGAACCGCCTTGACCCGAACGACCCGCATTTATGTCGATGCCGACGCCTGCCCGGTGAAGGACGAGATTTACCGTGTCGCCGCGCGCCACGGCCTGCCGGTCAGCGTGGTCGCGGGCAATTTCATCCGGGTCCCGAACGACCCAATGATCGAGCGGATTGCCGCAGGCGCGGGCATGGATGCCGCCGACGACTGGATTGCGGAACGCGCGCAAACAGGCGATATCGTCGTCACGTCCGACATCCCGCTCGCGGCGCGTTGCGTCAAGGCGGGCGCGGATGTCATCGCACCGAACGGCAAGCCGTTCTCCGAAGAATCCATCGGCATGACGCTGGCGGTGCGCAACCTGATGACCGACCTGCGCTCCAGCGGCGAAGTCACCGGCGGGCCGCGTTCGTTTTCACCGCGCGACCGTTCCGCGTTCCTGTCGGCCCTCGACCAGACCATCCGCCGCATCCAGCGCGCGCAACAGAAGTAAGAGTACCCCGACGACATGGCGCCTCCTCTCATTCAGTTAAAAGACATCGCGCTGACCTTCGGCGGCACGCCATTGCTGGACGGCGTCGAGCTTGCCGTCTCCGCCGGCGAACGCGTCTGCCTGATCGGCCGCAACGGCTCCGGAAAATCGACGCTTCTCAAGATCGTCGCAGGGCTCGTGGAAGCGGATCGCGGCAGCCGCTTCGTGCAGCCCGGCGCGACGATCCGCTATCTGCCGCAGGAACCGGATTTCACCGGCTTCAGGACCACGCTCGCCTATGTCGAAGCCGGCCTCAACCCGGGCGACGATTCCTATCAGGCGCAATACCTGCTGGAGCAGTTCGGGCTCACAGGCTCTGAAGATCCCGCCAATCTGTCCGGCGGCGAAGCGCGCCGAACGGCGCTGGCGCGCGTGCTCGCGCCCTCGCCCGACATCCTGCTGCTGGACGAGCCGACCAACCATCTCGATCTCACCACCATCGAATGGCTCGAAGGCGAACTCGCCAACCGGCGCACCGCGCTGGTGATGATCAGCCATGACCGGCGTTTTCTGTCCAATCTGTCGCGCGCCACCGTGTGGCTCGACCGCGGCCAGACCCGGCGCATCGAAAAAGGCTTCAGCGCGTTTGAGGAATGGCGCGACGAGGTGCTGGCGGAAGAAGAACGCGACCAGCACAAGCTCGACCGCAAGATCGTCGCCGAGGAACACTGGCTGCGCTATGGCGTCTCGGGCCGCCGCAAGCGCAACGTCAAGCGTCTCGGCAACCTGTTCGAACTGCGCGACCAGCGCCGCGACTATCGCGGAACCGCCGGCAAGGCGAACCTCGCGGCAGCCGAAGCTGAAAGCTCCGGCAAGCTGGTGATCGAAGCGAAGCACATCTTCAAGTCGTATGGCGATCGTCCCATCGTCGATGATTTCTCAATCCGGGTCGCGCGCGGCGACCGCATCGGCATCGTCGGCCCTAACGGCGCGGGCAAGACCACATTGATCAGCATGCTCACGGGCGCCGACAAGCCCGACACCGGCATGATCCGCCTCGGCGCCAACATCGAAATGGTGACGCTTGATCAGCACCGCGAAAGCCTCGATCCGAAATCGACGCTGTCCGACGCGCTGACCGGCGGCCGCGGCGACAGCATCATGGTCAACGGCAAGCCGAAGCACGTCATCAGCTACATGAAAGACTTTCTGTTCACGCAGGAGCAGGCCCGCACGCCGCTCGAAGTCCTGTCCGGCGGCGAGCGCGGACGTCTGATGCTGGCGCGCGCGCTGGCCAAGCCGTCCAACGTGCTGGTGCTGGACGAGCCGACCAACGATCTCGATCTCGAAACCCTCGACGTGCTCGAGGAAATGCTCGGCGACTATCAGGGCACGGTCATCCTTGTCAGCCACGACCGCGACTTCCTCGACCGCGTCGTAACGTCGGTGATCGCGCCGGAAGGCAACGGCAAGTGGGTCGAATATGCCGGCGGCTATTCCGACATGCTGGCACAGCGCGGCGAAGACCTGAAGCAGCGCGCGGCGGAATCTGCAGCGGCTGACAAGCCGAGAGAAAGCAAGGGCGCAGCGTCCGCGCCATCGTCGTCTTCAAAGCGTCGTCTCAACTTCAACGAGAAACACGCGCTCGAAACCTTGCCGAAGACGATGGCGAAGCTTCAGTCCGAGATCGCCAAACAGCAGAACCTGATGAGCGATCCCGAACTGTTCACGAAGGACCGCAAGAAGTTCGACGCGGCGTCAGCAGCCATCGCCAAGGCGCAGGCCGAACTGGACGCCGCCGAGGAAAAGTGGCTCGCGCTCGAAATGCTTCGCGAGGAGATCGAGAGCGGGGTTTAGCGCTTCAAATAGTCCAGCGCTCCGCGCGCGGCCGCAGCGCCCGTCGCGAAACATGCCTGCAACAGGTAGCCGCCAGTTGGCGCTTCCCAGTCCAGCATTTCGCCCGCGACGAACACGCCTGGCAACGAGCGCAGCATGAAATGCGTATCGATCTCGGCGAATGCAATTCCGCCCGCCGTCGAGATTGCGCGATCGATCGACGCAACGCCTGTCAGACGTACAGGGACCGCATTGACGAATGTCGCCAGTTGATCAGGCGACATTGTCGATGGAAGCAACCCGAACGCAATGGTCGCTTCCTGAAGCAATCCGATCGCGGCGGGAGACAAGGCCGCCTGCTTTCGCAGATAGGTCGATAGCGATTGCTTCTTTCTCGGCGCGCCGAGGCGCTTCGCCAGATCGGCGTGCGGGATATCGGGCCGCAACGCGACGTGAAGAACGGCCTCGCCGTTCGCAAGCACCGCGTCACGCAGTGGCGCGGACAGCGCATATATCGCTCCGCCTTCAATGCCGTCGCGCGTAATCGTTGCCTCGCCGCGGACCGTCTCGCCGCCGAACGACAAAGCGATAACTTTCAGCGGTTCTCCCTGGAACCTGTCGCGGAACAGGTTCGACCAGTCGACGTGAAATCCGCAATTGGCCGGGCGCAACGGCGTAACACCGATTCCCCTGGCGCTCAGCGCATCGGTCCAGTCACCGTCCGCGCCGAGCCTTGGCCAGCTTGCACCGCCGAGGGCAATGACGGTGGCGTCAGGCTTGAACGACGCTGGGCCTTCGGGCGTCTCGAATTGCAGGTCGCCTTTCGCGCTCCATCCCGTCCAGCGATGATTGAGCACGAAACGCACGCCCAGCTGATCGAGACGGCGCAGCCATGCACGCAACAACGGCGATGCCTTGAAGACTTGGGGAAACACCCGGCCGCTCGAGCCGACGAAGGTCAGTTGACCCAACCCTTCACTCCACGCGCGCAATGCGTCGGGCGAAAACGCCTCGATAGCCGCGCGCAGATGCGGTGTCGCCTCGCGATAGCGCGGCAGGAACTGGTCAAGCGGTTCGCTATGCGTGAGGTTGAGGCCGCCGCGTCCGGCGAGCAAAAATTTTCGCCCGACAGACGGCATACGCTCATAGACGGTGACCTGCGCACCGCCCGCCGCTAAAACCTCAGCCGCCATCAGTCCCGCAGGACCGGCACCGATGATGGCGACATTCAAGATCTCAACCGCCCATCGGCGGAAGCTTGATACCCGCCGCCTTCGCGGCCTGCTCGACATACTTGAACGTCTGGAAGAACGCACCGCCCAGATCGCGTGCCGTCGACATGTCGCCGATCTTCGTGAAGTTCGCCGCAATGGCGTCCGGCGTCCATTGGTCCTTCGGCAGATTGAGGCCTTCGGTCTCGACGACCTTGATGACCGCGAACGAACCTGCGCCCGCGCCCATGATGGTACGGGTCGGCGCGTCCTCGCTCAGCAGATAGAGCACCGCCGGCGTGATCGCTTCCGGCTTCATCAATTCCAGAATTTCCGGCCCAATCAAGCCTTCGGTCATGCGGGTCGCCGCCGTCGGCGAGATCGTGTTGACGCGGATGTTCGTCTTGCGGCCTTCCTCGGCAAGAACATTCATCAGGCCGATCATGCCGGCCTTTGCGGCGGCGTAGTTCGCCTGCCCGAAGTTTCCAAACAGACCCGACGACGACGTGGTGACCACGATGCGTCCGTAGTTGCGCTCGCGCATCCCGTCCCACACCGCACGGCAGCAGTTGAACGTGCCGGTGAGATGCACCGCGATAACCTTGGCGAAATCGTCCGGCTCCATCTTGCCGAACGACTTGTCGCGCAGGATGCCGGCGTTCGCGACCATCAGATCGACGCTGCCCCACTTCAACGCAGCGCGGGCGACCATCTCCTTGACCTGCTCGAAGTTCGAGACATCCGCGCCGTCGGCGATCGCTTCGCCGCCCGCCTTGCGGATTTCTTCCACGACGGCTTCCGCCGGACTGACCGAGCCGCCGCTGCCGTCACGCGCAGCGCCCATGTCGTTGACGACCACGCGCGCGCCTAGCTTCGCCAGTCCCAGCGCGTGTGCGCGCCCGAGACCTGCACCCGCGCCGGTCACGATCGCGACGCGTCCATCGAATCTGATTGCCATGATCGTTCCCTGTATTATGCGAAGAAATGCATGCCGAGCCAGTCCGCGACCAGAGCGGGCTTCGACTCATCCTCGATTTCGAGCGTGGTTGCGGTACGCGCCAGTAGTTCCTGTGGCGATTTCATCGTCACCTCGGACAACACGAAGCGCGCGCGCACCCGCTTGCCCGCGCGCACCGGCGTCAGAAATCTGATCTTGTCGAAACCGTAGTTGATCGACATCGCCGCGCCGTTCAGCGTCGGCATCGTCGCATAGGCAAGCTTGGGCAGCACCGACAACGACAGGAAGCCATGCGCGATGGTCCCGCCAAACGGAGTCTCGCGCTTGGCGCGTTCCGGATCGATGTGGATAAACTGAAAATCCTCGGTCGCGTCAGCGAAGGCGTTGATCTGCTTTTGATCGATTGTATGCCATTCGGAAACGCCGAGCTCCTGGCCCACGAGCTTCACAAAGTCTTCGCGATTCATCGCAACGCCCATCCGGCTGTCCCCTGCTTCGAATTCGAACTGGATTGGCACATTCCACAGAACGGCGGCCCGGCCAAGTGAAAACTTTGATCGCAACAGGCTCCGGGAATGGAAGCTACCGCGTTCCGCCTGTGCCCACCTGCAATTCCGGAAAATCTTCCTCCCGGAATTCCGTGCCGCGCAGCGCGTCCGTCCGATCATTGTCATGCTCGAGACGGCGCAGTTGAACGCGGCGAATCTTGCCGGAGATCGTCTTCGGCAGCTCCGTCACCAGTTCGATACGCCGAATGCGCTTGAACGGCGCAAGGCGCGAATGGACATACTGGAAGATCGACAACGCCGTTTCACGCGAGATCGCGGTGCCCGGCACAACCGACACGTAAGCCTTCGGAAGCGCTAGCCGGATCGGATCCGGCGTCGGCACGACGGCAGCCTCGGCCACCAGATCATGTTCGAGCAGCACACTCTCAAGTTCGAACGGGCTGATGCGATAGTCGGACGACTTGAACACATCGTCGGAGCGGCCGACAAATGTCAGATAGCCGTCGTCATCGAGAAACACCACGTCGCCGGTCTGATAGACCGCGCCGTCCGCGCCCTTCGGCTTGCCGTCGTCGCCCTGATAACCCAGCATCAACCCTGCAGGACGATGCGCGCCCAGGACAAGACGCACCTCGCCTTCCTTCGCAGGATTGCCGTCGGCGTCCGCGACAGCCACCTTGTAACCCGGCAACGGCCGGCCCATCGATCCGATTTTCACCGGCTGACCGGGCGAATTGCCAGCCAGCGCCGTGGTTTCAGTCTGGCCGTAGCCATCGCGGATTGTCAGACCCCATGCCGCCTTGACCTGATCGATCACTTCCGGGTTAAGCGGCTCACCCGCGCCGCAGACTTCGCGCACCGAAACCTTGTAATCCGCGAGACGCTCCTGAATGAACAGCCGCCACACCGTCGGCGGCGCACATAACGTGGTCACGCCACAACGCGCGACGGTCGCGAGCAAACCTTTCGCATCGAAACGCGGCTGGTTGACGATGAAGATGGTTGCCCCCGCATTCCACGGAGAGAAGAAGCAGCTCCACGCATGCTTCGCCCAACCAGGCGAAGATATGTTGAGATGAATGTCGCCCGGCTGAAGCCCGAGCCAATACATCGTGGAGAGCGAGCCGACCGGATAACTGCTGTGGCTGTGCAGAACCAGCTTCGGCTTCGCCGTGGTGCCGGACGTGAAATAGAGCAACATCGGGTCGTCGGCGCCAGTCGTGCCGTCCGGTGTGAACGCGTCCGGATAGTTTGCAGCGTCCTCGAACCGCCGCCAGCCTTTATGTTCAGCAGTCGCGGCAACAACGATCTTCGTGAAGCCCTCGCCGCCCAGACCTTCGAACTTCGCGACCTGATCCTGCGTCGCGACAACCGCCCTCGCCTTGCCGCGATCGAGACGGTCACGCAACTCATCCGCCGTCAGCAACGTCGTTGCGGGAATCACGATGACGCCGAGCTTCATGGCGGCAAGCATCGTTTCCCATAGCGGCACCACGTTGCCGAGCAGCAAGAGCAGATGATCGCCGCGCTTCAAACCGAGATCGCGCAGGAAATTCGCGGTCTGGTTGGAGCGGCGCGACAGTGCCGCGAAAGTCAGTCTGGTTTCGGTATTGCTGGCGGCGTCGACGATCCAGAGCGCCGTGCGGTCGCGGCTCTCCGCGGCGCTCGCCAGATCCGCGTCAAACCAGTCGAGCGCCCAGTTAAATTGCTTCTGATCGGGCCAGCGGAAGTCCGCGACGGCCTTGTCGTAGTCGGTGCGATGCTGAAGCAGGAATGCGCGCGCGTCCTGGAATGTCGTCATCAATGAATCCTATTTCGATGGCAGCCCGCGCACATGCTTGATGATGCCGGAAAAGTCCATGCCGCCATGACCGGCTTTCTCAAAGGCGTCATAGATGCTTTCCGCATGAGCGCCAAGCGGCGTTGCGGCGCCTGCCGCCTTTGCCGCCTCCTGCGACAACCGCAGGTCTTTCAGCATCAGTGCCGCCGCGAAACCCGGCTTGTATTCATTGTTGGCGGGCGATGCCGGAACCGGCCCCGGCACCGGGCAATAGGTCGTCAGGGACCAGCACTGGCCCGACGAGGTAGATGCCACATCAAACAGCGCCTGATGCGACAGGCCCAGCTTCTCGCCGAGAGCGAATGCTTCCGACACGCCGATCATCGAAATACCGAGGATCATGTTATTGCAAATCTTGGCGGCCTGCCCTGCACCACCTTTCCCGCAATGCACGACCTTCTTGCCCATGTTTTCGAGTAGAGGCTTTGCAGCAGCGAAAGCAAAATCCTCACCACCGCACATGAATGTCAGCGTCGCGCTTTTCGCGCCGCCCGTGCCGCCTGATACCGGCGCATCGATCGACGGCAAATTGTGTTCGGTCGCATGGGCATGCGCGAGGCGCGCGCTCTCAACGTCGATGGTGGAGCAATCGATCATCAACGTGTTCTTGCCGACAGACGGGATGATCTCCTTCCAAACGCTCAGAACGTGCTTGCCCGCCGGGAGCATGGTGACCACGACGTCAGCGCCCTTCACCGCATCCGCCGCTGATGCTGCAATGGTCACACCCTCCGCCTTGGCTGCATCCTTCGAGGCCTGCACAAGATCGAAGCCCTGCACCTTGTGCCCGGCCCTGACGAGGTTGGCCGCCATGGGACCGCCCATGTTGCCGAGACCGATGAATGCGACGTTTGCCATGTCCTGCCCTCGTTATCGTTGTTTTAATGACCACTCAGTCCGGAAACACCAGCTTGTATTTGGCGTTCGGTGCAAAATACTTCTCGACGATGTCCGGCGTGACATCTTCCAGCCTGGCCGGCGACCACTTCGGACTGCGGTCCTTATCGATGATGGCCGCGCGGACGCCCTCCACGAACTCGGCGCTGGTGAAAACCGTCAGCGCCGAATTGTACTCGCGGATCAGACATTCCTTGAGCGACTTGGAACCTCGCGCGCGCCGAAGCAACTCCAGCGTCACCTTGAGCGCCGTCGGAGAATTCGCGGACAACGCCTTTAACGTCGCAAGCGCAAATTCCGAGCCGTCCTGTTTCAGGGCCGCAACAATCTCTTCCATCGTGTTGTGTGCAAAAGTGCGATCAATGAGGCTGCGATGGTTCGCAATCGGCGCCTGAGCATCCGTCACCGCGAAAAGTCTCAGAATTGCGCGAACGTCGTCGCCAGTCGCCTGTAGCGGTGCATTTGCAAGCGCATCGCGCAATGCCGGCCAATCGCCCGACACGATCAACACATCCGCGGCACCGACATAAACCGCGTCCGCCCCGCTCATCGGCTTTCCGGTCAGTGCGAAATAAGTCCCGACCTCGCCGGGCGCCCGCGAAAGCAGCCATGTTCCGCCCACGTCGGGGAAAAAACCAAGGCTGACTTCCGGCATCGCCATTTTCGTTTTCTCGGTGACGATCCGATACGCGCTATGCGCCGAAATGCCGACGCCGCCACCCATGACGAGACCGTCCATGTAGGCGACATAAGGCTTGGGAAATTCCGGGATGCGCGCGTTCAGGATATATTCTTCGCGCCAGAACACCGGCCCGAGATCGCCGCCCGCTTTCGCACTGTCATGAAGTCCGCGAATGTCACCGCCCGCACAGAGCCCGCGGTCCCCCGCACCTTCCAGCAGGATCAGCGACACGCCGGGGTCCGCCTCAAATGTATCGAGCGCCGCCACAATCCCGCGCGTCATTCCCAATGTCAGTGCATTGATCGTCTTCGGGCGGTTAAGCCGGATGATTCCGGCCGCGCCGTCCCGGCAAACGATCAGGTCATTGTCCGCCCCGGCCACCGCCGTCGCGTGCGCACTCATCGCGCTCCCTCGATCAGTTTGCGCGCGACGATCACGCGCATGATCTCATTGGTTCCTTCGAGGATTTGATGCACGCGCAAATCCCTTACGATTTTCTCTATGCCGTATTCGGAGAGATAGCCGTAGCCACCATGCAATTGCAGCGCCTGGTTGGCAACCTCGAAGCCCGCATCGGTACCGAAGCGCTTGGCCATCGCACACAACATCGTGGCATCCGGGTCCTTGCGGTCGAGCGCCGCGGCAGCGCGCCACAAGAAGGTACGCGCGGCCTCGAGCTCGATTGCCATGTCCGCAAGACGAAACTGCAGCGCCTGGAATTCATCGAGGCGCTGGCCGAAGGCCCTGCGCTCCTTCATGTAGGCAAGCGACTTGTCGAGGGCGGACTGCGCTCCGCCAAGCGAACAGGCCGCAATATTGAGCCGTCCGCCGTCAAGGCCCGCCATTGCGATCTTGAAGCCGATCCCCTCTTCGCCGAGACGGTTGGCAACGGGCACGCGTGCATTCTCGAAGATAACGGCGCGCGTGGGTTGCGCATTCCATCCCATCTTGCGCTCATTGGCGCCGAACGACACACCCGGCGTGTTGCCTTCGATGACCAGCGTGGAAATGCCGCCTGCGCCGTTGCCGCCGGTGCGCACCATAGCGACATAAATATCGCCCGCGCCTGCGCCCGAGATAAATTGTTTCTGACCGTTGAGAACATAATGATCGCCGTCACGCACCGCGCGCGTGCCAAGCGCCGCCGCATCCGAGCCCGCGCCGGGCTCGGTGAGCGCATAGCTTGCGATCAGTTCCATCGTACAGAGCCGCGGCAGCCACTTTTGCCGCTGCGCATCCGAGCCGTAGGCGTCGATCATCCATGACGCCATGTTGTGGATCGAGATGAACGCCGACACCGTCGGACAGCCCGTCGCCAGCGCCTCGAAGATCAGCGCCGCGTCGAACCGGGTCAGCGCCGAGCCGCCGACATCATCGCGGATGTAGATGCCACCGATGCCGAGCGCCGCCGCTTCGCGCATCACGTCGACGGGGAAAAACTTTTCCTCGTCCCATTTCAGCGCGAACGGCGCGATCTTCTCGGCCGCGAACTCGCGCGCCATGTCGCGAACCGCGATTTGATCCTCGGTCAGAGCGAATTGCATGGCGCGCCGTCCTTAGCTTGTGGGCATGGCGAAGTCGGCGCCTTCCTTGATGCCCGACGGCCAACGCGCGGTGACGGTCTTGGTCTTGGTGTAGAACCGCACGGAATCCGGACCATACTGGTTGAGGTCGCCGAAGCCCGAACGCTTCCAGCCGCCGAAGGTATAATAAGCTACCGGCACCGGGATCGGTACGTTGATGCCGACCATTCCGACATTGACCTTCGCGGCAAAGTCACGCGCCGCGTCGCCGTCGCGGGTGAAGATCGCAACGCCGTTGCCGTAATCGTGGTCCGACGGCAGCGCCAGCGCTTCGTTGTAGTCGTTGGCACGCACCACCGACAGCACGGGGCCGAATATCTCTTCCTTGTAGATGCGCATATCCTTGGTGACGTTGTCGAACAGACAGCCACCCATGTAGAAGCCGTTCTCGTAGCCCTGCATTTTGAAGCCACGACCGTCGACGGCGAGCTTGGCGCCTTCCTTGATGCCGACTTCGACGTAGTCCTTGACGCGCTCCAGCGCCGCCTTGGTCACGAGCGGACCGAAATCCGCGCTGAGATCGGTTGAAGGGCCGATCTTGAGGCTCTCGACGCGAGGAATGAGTTTTTCCATCATGCGGTCGGCGGTCGTCTTGCCAACGGGCACAACGACAGAAATGGCCATGCAGCGTTCGCCGGCAGCGCCGTAACCCGCACCGACCAGTGCATCAACCGTCTGGTCCATATCGGCATCGGGCATGACGATGGCGTGATTCTTCGCTCCGCCAAAGCACTGTGCGCGCTTGCCGGTCGCCGCGGCACGCTCGTAAATGTACTGCGCGATCGATGACGAGCCGACGAAGCCGACGGCGCTGATATCCCGATCGTCGAGAATGGCGTCCACTGCTTCCTTGTCGCCGTTGACGCAATTCAAAATGCCCGGCGGCAATCCCGCTTCGAGCATCAGTTCGCAAAGCTTCATCGGCACGCTGGGATCGCGCTCCGACGGCTTCAGAATGAACGCATTGCCGCAGGCGATCGCCGGCGCAAACTTCCACATCGGGATCATCGCCGGGAAATTGAACGGCGTGATGCCGGCAACGATGCCAAGCGGCTGGCGCATCGAATAGAGATCGATGCCCGGACCCGCGCCTTCCGTGTATTCGCCCTTCATCAGCTGGGGGATGCCCAGCGCAAATTCCACAACCTCGACCCCTCGCAGGATGTCGCCCTTGGCGTCGGGAATGGTCTTGCCATGCTCGCGCGCAAGCAATTCAGCCAGCGCATCGTTGTCGCGCGCCACAAGTTCGAGAAATTTCATCAATACGCGAACGCGGCGCTGCGGGTTGGTATTGGCCCAAGCCGGCTGGGCAGCCTTGGCGTTCTCGACCGCCGCGCGCATTTCCGCTTTGGACGCCAGCGCGACCTGGGCCTGAACTTCGCCCGTCATAGGTAAAAACACGTCGGCAAAACGTCCCGACGTGCCCTTGACCTCGCGGCCACCAATGAAATGCCCGATCGTACGCATAAGTATCCTCCAAAAGCGTGTGTTTTGAGGATGCTAGCACTGTCCGCGAGGGCATTGGAACGGGGTTCTGCGCACAGCTCGGTGGCGCGCTACGCAAAGAACCACCTTGACGAAACACCCGGGCTGGTCAGGCGCCGCTCTTGGATGCCCTGGTTTTTCTCACGCGAGGTTTCGGCACATTCTCGACCCGCAACGCGCCCTGTCGGCCCGCAGCGAGGACCTCGTCCGAAAATTCTCCCGTCCCGGCCATCCGCGCCAGAATCATGGTCCCCATCATGGTGGAAAGCGTTGCAATAGCCTCCCGCCGTGCGGCCTTCGCGGTTTGCGCCGGCATCTGCTCCGAAATGACATCGATCATTTCCTCCAGCTTCGCGGCCACGGCCTTGCGCGTCTTGGGGCTCGCGCGGTGCACCTCCGCCCCCAGCGACGGCAATGCACAACCGTTGCCGACATCGTCGCGATGCTGGGCCGTGAGATACCCGTTGACGATGGATGATAGCTGCTTGCCTTCAGGCGCCTGCTCGGCGCGCTTGCGCCACCGCTTCGCGGTCTGGTCCATGGCGTGCGCAAAGGCTTCGCCGATCAGCGCATCGCGCGAGGCAAAGTGCGCATAAAAGCCGCCATGGGTAAGACCGGCTTCCTTCATCAACTCAGCGACGCCGAGGCTCGCCGCGCCGCGCTCGCGCAGGCGCACGGATGCGTTCTTCACGATCCGCTCGTGGGTCTCGGCCTTATGGTCCTTCGAGTAGCGCATCGGCGCCTCATCACATGTTTCAGATCATATAATAGCACAATCTTCGCCCACCGGAGCCCGCAATATGCGAAAATAGCTGCCATGCGCCGCATTTGACGAGGGAAAGATGATCGCGCACCATCGCCATCAAGCTCCAAAACAGCAACCGTCAGGCCCCGATACATGCAAACCATCAACGATTATTGCAACGTCGTGCGCGGCGAAAACGGCGTTGCAACATTAACGATCAGCAATGCCGGGCCGCTCAATATCGTCAACTCTCAGGTTATCCGCGGCGTTCGGGAGGGACTGGAACAGCTCGCGAACGACCACGACATTCGCGTTCTGATCGTGCGGGGCTCCGGCGAGAAAAGCATGATCGGCGGCGCGGACATCAAGGAGATGGCGATTCTTGATCAAGCTTCCGCCGAGACCTTCATCACCGGCCTGCGCGACCTTTGTGAAGCGGTCCGGCAATTTCCAACGCCGGTGATCGCGAGGCTGCGGGGATGGTGCCTCGGCGGCGGACTGGAATTTGCTGCGGCGTGCGATTTGCGGATCGCGTCGCAAGACGCGAAGTTCGCCATGCCGGAGGTCAAGGTCGGCATTCCCTCGGTCATCCACGCGGCGTTGCTGCCTCGGCTGATTGGCTGGGGCCGCGCCCGCTGGCTGATCCTGACCGCCGCAACAATCGATGCCCCCACCGCGCTGAGCTGGGGACTGGTCGATCAGGTCGTGCCCGATGCCGACCTCGATTCGGCGATTGCAGTAGTCGCGGGAGGAATTGCAGAGTGCGGGCCCGAGGTCATGCGGAACCAGAAAGCGCTTCTGCGGCAGTGGGAAGAGCTTGCGCTCACCGAATCCATCAATCTCAGCGTCGGCGTGTTCGGCAAGTCATTCCTGACCGGCGAACCACAGCGTCACATGCAGGCATTTCTCGATAGACGAAAATAACTCATCCGACGCAAGAAAATAAGTCATGCGAATTTTGGCATGCCACGGGTGCGTTTTAAACGTGCGGCAGCTTGTCGGCGCAGGATTCATGCTTTTATTGTCCGCACGCCGATTGCAATTTGTGTATCCCTTCATATGATACTCGTCATCCAAACTCACAATCCCTGCGCACGCGGGTCATCAGGAGAGTTGCATGTCTTCATCCGATCCCGTCGTCATCGTATCCGCAGTTCGCACACCTCTTGGCCGCTTCCAGGGAGATCTATCGTCATTCAGCGCGCATAACCTCGGCTCTCATGCCATCGGCGCGGCGCTTGAGCGGGCGAAGCTGTCGCCCGAGCGAATCGATGAAGTCTTCATGGGCTGCGTTCTCCCCGCCGGACAGGGCCAGGCCCCCGCCCGCCAGGCCGCGCGCGGCGCCAAACTGCCGGATGCCACAGGCGCGACCACCATCAACAAGGTTTGCGGCTCAGGCATGAAGGCCACCATGCTGGCTCACGACATCATCAATGCCGGTTCGGCAGAGATCGTCGTCTCCGGCGGCATGGAAAGCATGACCAATGCGCCATACCTCCTTCAAAAAGCACGCGGCGGTTATCGCGTCGGCCACGACCGCATCATCGACCACATGATGATGGACGGTCTTGAGGATGCCTACGAAACCGGCCGCTCGATGGGCGACTTCGGTGAAGCCGCCGCGGAAGCTTACCAGTTCAGCCGCAAGGATCAGGACGAATACGCAATGGAGACACTGACCCGCGCTCGCAATGCGGTTCAGAACGGCTCATTCAAAAAAGAAATCGCGCCGATCTCCGTCAAGGAAAAGGCAGGCGTTCGCGTTGTCGAGAATGACGAGCATCCGCTGAAGGTCGATCCCGCCAAGATTCCGAACCTGAAGCCCGCATTCCGCGCCAACGGCACGATCACACCGGCAGCATCCTCGGCAAATGCCGACGGCGCGGCTGCGCTGGTTTTGACGCGCCGCTCGATCGCGGAGCGCGAAGGTCTGCCGATCCTTGCCGAAATCAAGGGCCACTCGACCCACAGCCAGGCTCCCGACTGGTTCACGACTGCCCCAATTCCGGCGATCCGCAAACTGCTCGACAAAGTGGGCTGGAAAGTCAGCGACGTCGACTTGTTCGAAATCAATGAAGCTTTCGCCGTGGTGCCGATGGCAGCCGCGAAAGATCTCGGAATTCCGCGCGATAGGCTCAACGTCAACGGCGGCGCCTGCGCGCTCGGCCATCCGATCGGGGCAACCGGCGCACGTCTGATCGTGACCTTGCTGCACGCGATGGAGAAGAACAACGTGAAGCGCGGCATTGCTTCGCTCTGCATCGGCGGCGGTGAAGCAACCGCCATCGCGGTCGAGCGCAAGCTCAACTGATCGCCGTCGCCAACTTGCAATGCGCCGGCGGCTCGTTCCGCTGGCGTCGTAACCGCACCCGGCAAGCGGGCTGCGTTGTTCCTGGGCAACCTGTGGTGAGATCGTGAAACGAAACAGCGCGATACGACGGATCGTCGTCACTGGAATGGGCGCGGTCTCTCCGCTCGGCGTCGGCGTGGAGAGCAACTGGTCACGGCTGATCGCGGGACAGTCCGGCATCCGAGCGATGTCGGACAACGCCGCGGCCGACTTGCCTGCCAAGGTCTCGGGCGCAGTACCTGACATCGCGGATGATCCCGAATTCGGTTTCGATCCGGACCGCGCAGCGCCGCGCAAGGATCAGAAGAAGATGGACCGTTTCATCCAGTTCGCTCTGCTGGCGGCGGATGAGGCGATCGCACAGGCCGGATGGAAACCGGAAGACGCGCGTTCGCGCGAACGGACCGCAACCATCATCGGCTCCGGCGTCGGTGGATTTCCTGCCATCGTCGATGCTGTCCGCACCGCCGACGAACGCGGCGTGCGCCGTCTCTCGCCTTTCACCGTCCCCTCGTTTCTCGTCAATCTTGCTGCCGGGCAGGTTTCGATCCGTCATGGATTCAAAGGCCCGCTGGGCGCGCCGGTAACGGCATGTGCAGCTGGCGTGCAGGCCATCGGCGATGCCGCGCGGCTCCTGCTCGCGGGTGAAGCGGATGTCGCAATCGCAGGCGGCGCTGAAGCCTGCATCGATCGCGTCAGTCTCGGCGCATTCGCCGCAGCCCGCGCGCTCTCGACCGGTTTCAACGACGAACCGCGGCGCGCGTCGCGCCCCTTCGACAGGGACCGCGACGGCTTCGTGATGGGCGAAGGCGCCGGCATTCTTGTGATCGAGACGCTCGATCATGCACTCGACCGCGGAGCGACGCCGATCGCCGAACTCGTCGGCTACGGAACCACGTCCGACGCCTATCACATGACGGCCGGCCCGGACGATGGCGACGGCGCGCGCCGTTCTATCGAGATCGCGTTGCGGCAAGCGGGAATTTCCCCAGTGGAAGTGCAGCACCTCAATGCCCATGCCACATCGACGCCGGTCGGCGACAGCGGCGAACTGGCGGCGATCAAGGCCGTGTTCGGCACCGAAGGCCGTGTTGCGGTAAGCTCGACCAAATCCGCCACGGGGCACCTGCTTGGTGCGGCGGGCGGCCTCGAGGCCATTTTCTCGGTGCTCGCGTTGCGTGACCAGATTGCGCCCGCCACGCTCAATCTCGATCATCCGGATGCGGCCGCGGAAGGCATCGACCTTGTGCGCGGCGCAGCCCGGCCGATGGCGATTGAGCATGTGCTGTCGAACGGCTTCGGCTTCGGCGGCGTCAACGCGAGCGTTCTGTTCCGCGCCTGGTAAACAAAATACGCGCGGCCGTTATCAGGCCGGCTTGCGCAATAACCGCTTGTTTTTGGGAGTGAGATAGTCTCGCGTGATCGCGGTCTACAAGGCCGGACATAGTTGGACCGCTTCTGTTCAGGCCGCCCGGGCTGGCCTAAGACAGGGCTTAAGCTACCGGAGCGCCTCATGACCCTGTCCGCCATCGACGACCACAATGCCGATCAAATCGCCTACTGGAATGGCCCAGGCGGCCGCCACTGGACTGACCGACAGCAGCTTCAGGACATAGTGCTGGCGCCGGTGTCCGAAATCCTGCTCAGCCGTGCCGCCGTCAAAAGCGGGGAAGCCATACTCGATGTCGGCTGCGGCTGCGGAGCGACTTCGTTCGATCTGGCCAAACGGGTCGGCCCCGGCGGACACGTCACCGGCATCGACATTTCGGAGCCTATGCTGGGCCGGGCGCGGGAGCTTGCCCCTTCCGGCTCGCCGGTCGAGTTCGTGTTGGCGGATGCAACCGTGTATCCCTTTACTGGTGGCAGTATCGACCTGCTGTTCTCCCGCTTCGGCGTCATGTTTTTCGCGCAGCCCTCGGTTTCCTTTGCCAACATGCGCAAGGCGCTTCGTCCGGGCGGACGCCTCGCCTTCGCCTGCTGGCGCACACCGCGCGACAATCCCTGGATGATGCTGGCCCTTCAGGAAGCCTACAAGCACGTGCCGAAGCTCCCCGAGGTGAAACCGGAAGACCCCGGCCCGTTTGCTTTCGCCCGCGAGGAACGCGTCCACCGCATTCTGGACGAAGCAGGTTTCTCGGACATCGCAATGGAGCGCGCCGACTTGTCGCTGGACATTGCCACCGGCCGCGGACTCGATGCCGCTATTGAAACCGTGCTTGCCATCGGCCCGACAAGCCGCGCGCTCGAAGGCCAGCCTCCGGATAAAATTGCTGCGGCGACGCAGTCGATTCGGACGGCGCTCACCGCGCATCAAAAAGGTAATACGATCCCTCTTGGCGGCTCGATCTGGATCGTGACCGCGGCGAGCGGCCACTAACCCGCCAGAAATTCCTTATCGCTGCATTCACCAGATTCGTATCGGAACATATTGATATTCTCAGCGATTGTTTGTGCTCGACAACAAATCGCGGAGACAATCATGGCCCGAAAGTATTCCAAGGGAGCGGCGAAGAAAGTCGCGCGTGCAATGCACAAGCGGAAAAAGGGTACTTTGAAAAGCGGAGGATCGGGTAAGAAGGTGAAGAGTCGGAAGCAGGCAATTGCTATCGGCCTTTCAGAAGCGCGAAAGGAAGGGAAAAAAGTGCCCGCGAAGAAATCCTCCAAGAAATCCGCGGCCAAATCCCGCCAAACAAAAAAAGCAAAAAAGACGACACGATCGAAGTCATAGCGCGTGAGTCAAATCCGGCGGCGCCACGTTTTTTTTATTGAAGGTTACGAGCCTCAAGGCGCGGACGGATTCCACCGCATGTTTCGGCGCGAGTGGAAGCGCTTTCGTGAGAACTGGGGCGTCCGCAGCAACCTTTCAGACTGCAATAACGAGTCCGATGAGATCGCCAACTGGACCGTCGAGACTACGGGCTCGAACTGGCAGGTCTCGACAACATACGAATTCCTGCGGCTCGAGCACCTGATCCGGTCGAATCTCGCGCAGTCATTCTGGCTGCAACTGGTTCGCACCGGGCGCTGGATGTTCGACGACATCGTCAGCGGCGCGCTGGCCCGGGTATTCCGCGCCTCATGGCGCATGGGCGTGCTGCTTATCTATTCGCAGGTAATACTGATGGCATGGATCGCGCTCGCGCTTACGGGCGGCTGGTACGCAGCCGACCTTATCAGCCCGCCGACAAGTCCTGGCGTGGTGACGTTCGCCCTCACCGCTGCATTCTCCGCCGGCTGGTTTGCACTTTTCTATCCGGTCGCGGCGTGCATGTTCGTCAACCAGCTCAACAACTGCTGGCCTTACCTGCGCGAATTCGCACGTGGCACGCCGACGGGATTTGACCGCCTGCTCGACATTCTAGCCGACCGCATTGTTGCGGCTGCCCGTGCGAACGAGGCCGATGAAATTATTGTCGTTGGGCACAGCGCAGGCGCGATGCTGGCGCTGGCGACAATGGAAAAGGCGCTTGAACGTGATCCTGACGTCGGCCGGCACGGACCACGCGTGTCGGTGATGACGGCCGGGTCGATCATGCCGGCACTGGCCATGCACCCTGCCGCCGAACCGTTGCGCCGCACGGTCGCTGCAATCGCGGCCGAGCGCAGCGTGTTATGGACCGACTGCCAGTCCCGCGAAGACTTCATGAATTTCTGGGAATTCGATCCCGTCAGCGGCATCGGCGCGGACGCCGGTGAGCGGCGGTGCAACCCGCTTATCTGGCAGGTGCCGTTTCGCAAGATGATCGCGCCCGATATTTTCGCCAAGGTCCGGTTCAATTATTGGCGCATGCACTATCAGTACATCATGTCCAACGATCGCCGTGCGCCATACGACTACTACATGTTCCTGTGCGGCCCCGCGCCGTTCGCGGACTGGACGGCTCAGGACGGCAGCGTCTGCGCGCGCTTCGATGCAGAGGGCAATTATCGGGTTCCAGAGATGAAGGCTGCCGAATAAGACGTCAGCCAGTGGCCCTCTTCCTCGCGACATAGACAGTATTTGTCGCCTCCCGATCCTGCAATGGATTGTAGAAGGTGACGACGTGCGCGTTAGCAGCAGCAAAAGCGCTCGACAAAACTTTCAGAAAGACATCGTCCGGTGGGTCGTTCGACCACAGCGCGAACACGCCATCTGATCGGAGATGGCTCGAAGCCTTCGTCAAGCCTTCCACGCTGTACAGCGACGCGTGAGTCGGATGTAGAAAGTCTTGTGGCGAGTGATCGATATCGACGAGAATCGCATCGAAGCGGCGTTGAGGCTGAGTTGGATCGAAGCCATCGACCGACGATGACATGGCGAAAAAATCACCGTGCACGAACCGGCAGCGTCCGTCCGCCTTGAGTTTCGCACCAAGTGGGATGAGGCCGCGTTCATGCCATTCGATCACTTCGGAAAGCGCATCGACGATCAGCAACGCCCCGACCCGCGTGTTCTCCAGCACAGCCTCGGCTGTGTAACCAAGGCCCAACCCTCCCACCACGACATCGAGGCCCTGCCCCGACAGTTCGGCAAGGCCGAGACGCGCCAGGGCAGTCTCGGACGCGGTAAACATGCTCGACATCAAAAACTCGTCGCCGAGCTTGATCTCATAGATGTCCACAGCCTGCGCAAGATTTTTGCGGCGGCGCAGCGTCAGCACGCCCATCGGCGTCGGGCGATAGTCAAGCTCCTCGAAATAAGCACTCATTCATGGCCCAATCTCTGAATTTTTCCGTGTCCGTCGCGCTTCGCGCCTTTGAGTACTGCAACGCTCTTTTTCGGTTGAACGCAACTGGCGTCCGCTCGACAACGCTAATTTTGGCTTTTAGTCTGCGCGCGGGACTCCGAATGAGGCTGGTGATGTTACGGACGATCTGTTGCGCGCTGGCGCTCGCGGCTGCCTTATTGGTGCACCCCGGAGCCGCGTTCGCACAGACGGATTCCAGTGTCGAGATCACGTTCTGGAATTCAGTGAAAGACTCGCGCAATCCGGCTGAGATTACCGCCTATCTCGACAAATACCCCGACGGCACATTCGCAACGCTCGCCAAAATTCGGCTTGAATCGCTGAAGTCGAAGGCCGTGCCAACGCCCCCTTCCGGTGAACAATGGGCGGCTATCGGGTTTGCCGCGCGCGGTGCCTGGGGCGCGGCCTGGCAGAAGGCGACCCGTGACGAGGCTGAAGCACGGGCACTGACATTATGCGTCAACAACGGCGGACGCGGCTGCAAGGTTTCATCCACGACCAAATGCGGTGCGATGGCATTCTACACCGCGCGCATCAAGCGGACCCGATATTGGGGCGCGTTCACCGCCGAGGGCGCGACCCTCGGCCAGGCGATCGATGCAGCCTCGGCGCGCTGCCGCAACGAGGGCCGTAGTCCGTCGGATTGCAATGTCCGGGCCTCGTTCTGCGCCGACGGCAGCCACAAGAGTTAGCAAGCGTGCTTACTCCGCCGGAATCACGTCCACCGCGACAGTCAGCTTCTGTTTGCGAGAGCCGACGACCACGCCATCGACCGGCGATACATCGGTATAGTCGCGCCCGACCGCCAGAACGACGTGATCGTTGCCGACCACCAAATCGTTGGTGGGATCGAATCCCACCCATCCGATGTCCTCGCCGCACCAGACCGACGCCCACGCATGTGTCGCGTCCGCGCCCTGAAGCCGCGGACGTCCCGGCGGCGGCGTGGTTCGCAGATAACCGCTGACATACGCCGCTGGCAAACCGAGGCCGCGCAAGCCGGCAATCATGATATGTGCGAAGTCCTGGCAGACCCCTCGCCGCTTTTCGAAGACCTCCTGCAACGGCGTGGAGATTTCCGTTGCCTTGGAGTCGTAGACGAAATCGCGGTTGATCCGCTGCATCAGATCGGCCGCTGCCGCGAAGATGTCCGCTCCTGCCGGAAAACTTGCCGTAGCGTATTCCGTAACCGACGGCTTGATCGGCACCAGTGGGCTTGCGAACAGATACCCCACCGGCGACGACGCGCCGAGGCCATTTGAAGCAAACGCTGCCTCGCGCACTTGCGCCCAGCCGGGAGAACTCATCTCACGGCTTGGCGCGGCGCGCGACACGTCAACGCGCGATCGCGCGTCAATGCGAAGAACGCGATGCGCCGTTTCGATCACAATGCCTTCGGTGGTGATGCCGAAAAAATCAGTTCGCAGTGAGCGTTCCACCGGAGCCGGTTTGATCTCGACACTGTGGGAGATCAGTTGCTGGCCATCGCCGCTTTTTGGCTCAAGCCTCAAGGAACAACGGGCAAAGCTGACCGGGCTTTCGTAGGAATATGTCGTGACATGACGGATGTCGTAGATCACGCAAACCCCGTCAACTTCTCAGGCCGCGTCGCGATGCTGCCGTGCGGGAAGTAATGCGATCCGATGGCGTCAGCCAGATTGAGCAAGCTCTGTTCGAGCGCGAAGATCGCCTTCGTATCGTACGCTTCTGCTTCACCAGCCGTCATCGCGGCCTGAAGCGTCACGGCAAGACGATGCGGCGGATCGATCAGGCCACCCTCTCGCATACTCGGCAGGCTCGCAATGTGTTCGTTGAGGGCTGCGATCTGAAACGCCACCGAGCGCGGATTGTATTCGTCCAGAACAACCAGATCGCGCACCGGGGCCAGCAACGGTCCCACGAGATAGCGTGAGCGATAGGTGATCTGGCAATCCACGAGCGTCAGCAACAGATCAAGATCCTCGCCGGTCGCGGTATCGTAGGCAAACTGACGCGCGAAACGCGCGGTATTGATCGCACGCTCGACGCGACGCCCCATTTCGAGAAAGCGCCAACCGGCCGCGCGATTCATGTTTTCCTGTGCGAGACCCGCGAATGTCGCGAGGGACTGCAAAGCCCACTCTGCAGCTTCGAGTAAAGCCTCGTCGTCATCGGCTTTCTCAGACAGCCGTTCGACCATGCCGGTGATGACATGCCATGCGTCCGGCGAAAGCCGCTCCCGCAATGTCGTTGCGGTGCGCTGCGCCGAGCGAAGCAGCGACAGTGCGGAGCCGAATTTGTCCTTGGACTGCAGCGCCTGCGCAGCCGTCGTCGCCAGTTTGGCGCGCGCCGACGGCGTAGTCGCCCCCCAGCTCACCAGCAGACGCTGAATCCGCTCGATCATCGGCTGCATCGGTGACGGGCCTTTGCCAGGCTCCCGTAATGCGCCGCCCAACGCGCGCACTAGCCGCAACGTGGCTTCGGCGCGCTCAAGATAACGCCCGAGCCAGAACAGATTGTCCGCAGCACGACTCGGCACCCATCCGGCGATACGCTTGATACGAACAGTATCGCTCGGCGGCAGCAGCGTGGATGTGGCGACTTCCTTCTCGGATACCACCCAGACATCGGCGGCGCGCGCGCCCTCGCCCATTGAGACAGCCCGCGCGTCGGGCTGATCGGCGATGCGACAGAATCCGCCCGGCAAGATAGTCCAACCGTTCGGCGTCGCCGCAGCGAACACGCGCAGCACAAACGGGCGCGGCGAGATATGCCCGTTGTCCCATACCGGCGTGGTCGAGAGGCGCACCATCTCTTGCCCGACGTAATCAATACCGCGCTTGCCGATGGCCTCGACCAGTCGCGCGCGCTCGTCCTTTGAAAGCGACGCGGCGACAATCGGACCATGTCCAAGAAAACCCGGAACAGACTGGCCGTAAGCGCCCTCGATCGCCATTTCGTCCAGACGAGACAGAACGTCCTCGCGCGCAGATTTTTGCCCGCACCACCATGTCGCGATGTGCGGCATCTTCAGCTCCTCGCCGAAGAAGCGCTGGCTGAGACTCGGCAGGAACCCGAGCAGCGTCCGCGCCTCCATCACGCCGGAGCCCGGCATGTTGGCGACCGCGACGCCTCCTTTTCGCAGAACATCGATCAGACCCGGTACGCCGAGCATGGAACGCGCGTCGAGTTCGAGCGGATCAAGAAAATTCGAATCGACCCGTCGCAACAACACATCAAGACGCTTCAGGCCGGCAACCGTACGGACGTGCAGCCGGTCCTCGCTCACCGCGAGGTCGTCACCTTCCACCAGCAGGAAGCCAAGATAGCGCGCGAGCGTCGCGTGTTCGAAATAGGTCTCGCTGGAATTTCCCGGCGTCAGCAGCCCGATGCGCGGCTCGTCGCGGTCGGAAAGCCCGCGCAAATTTTCACGAAATGCCTCGAAGAACGGCGCAACGCGCTCGATATTCATCGACGTGTAGAGGTTGGTCAGCGCGCGCGACAGCACCAACCGGTTCTCGAGGGCATACCCAGCGCCGGACGGCGCCTGCGTCCGGTCGTTGAGTACCCACCAGCGCCCGTCAGGACCCCGGCCGATGTCGGCGGCGTAAAGGTTGAGATACTGCCCGCCCGGCGGCTTCACTCCGCAAACCGATCGCAGATACTCGTTGCTGCCCGCGATCGCAGCGGCCGGTAGCGCACCATCCGCAACGAGGCGGCCCTCGCCATACAAATCCCGCAGGATCAGTTCGAACAGCTCCGCACGCTGCGCGACGCCTTCGGAAATCTGTTTCCACTCGCCCTCGTCGATCAGCAGCGGCAAATGACTGAGCGGCCATGAGCGGTCGGCGGACTCGCCGGGTGCGCGGTAGGTGACGCCCGCATCGCGCATGTGCTGGTCAGCAGAGGCAAAGCGGCGCTCGATCTCGCCCGACCCAAGTGCGGAGAACGCGTCGAAGAACCGCGTCCAGACCTCCCGGGGCTCACCCCTGGCATCGATAAACTCGTCCGGAATCCCGGGTAGTGGCGCGTAGCCGCGGGTGCAGTCCAGAAGATCGTGCTGCCCCGCCCGCGCCCTTGTGTCCCCGCCGTCCAGATTGGCCATTCCGACTCGCCTTTTGCTTCCGCAGCAACTTCGCCGATTATTGCGGTGGCCTCAATGCAGGAGTGGCGTCCGAAGGTCGAGAGTTAAGGGAAATTCGAGGGATCGCTCCACGGCGGGCGCCTCAATCCGGCCCGGCGTATGGCCATGGGCCTGGAATCGGGCCAGCCGCCGCGCCTCGGCCTCGTAGCTGTTGACCGGCTTGGTCTCATAGCTCCGGCCGCCGGGATGGGCGACGTGATAGACGCACCCGCCTAGCGAGCGCCCGTTCCAGGTGTCGATGATGTCGAAGGTCAGCGGCGCATGAACCGGAATCGTCGGATGCAGACCGGATGACGGCTGCCAGGCCTTGAAGCGAACACCCGCTACAGCTTCTCCGGAACGCCCGGTGTCCGTCATCGGCAGCCGGCGGCCGTTGCAGGTGATGACGTGCCGTCCTTCGACATAGCCGCTGACCTTGACTTGCAAGCGTTCGACGGACGAATCGACGTAACGCACCGTGCCACCGCCCGAGCTTTCCTCGCCCAGCACATGCCACGGCTCCAGCGCCTGACGCAATTCGAGCGTCACGCCGCCATGCTGCACACTTCCGAACACCGGAAAGCGAAATTCAAGTTGCGCCTCGAACCATTCCGGCTCGAAATCGTAACCGGCCTGTTTCAAATCCGACATAACGTCGTTGAAATCTTCCCAAAGAAAATGCGGTAGCATGAAGCGGTCGTGCAGCGTCGTGCCCCAGCGCACAAAGCGGCCATCCTGCGGCTCGCGCCAGAATTTCGCGATGAGTGCGCGGATCACGAGTTGCTGCGCGAGACTCATGCGCGCATCCGGCGGCATTTCGAGCGCACGAAATTCGACAAGACCGAGACGCCCCGTCGGACTATCCGGCGAATACAGCTTGTCGATGCAGATTTCCGCCCGATGAGTATTGCCGGTGATATCCACCAGCAGATGACGGAACGTGCGATCCACCAGCCACAACGGCACCTTTTCGCCCTTCGGCGGAATCTGCGCGATAGCAATCTCGAGTTCATAGAGCGCATCGTGCCGCGCTTCATCGATGCGCGGTGCCTGACTGGTCGGACCGATGAACATGCCCGAAAACAAGTACGACAACGACGGATGTCGCTGCCAATACAGCACCACGCTCTTGAGCAGATCGGGCCGCCGCAGGAACGGCGAGTCCGCCGGCGTGCCTCCGCCTATCACGACATGGTTTCCGCCGCCGGTGCCGGTGTGGCGTCCATCGATCAGAAAACGGTTCGCACCGAGCCGGACATGCGCCGCTTCCTGATAAAGGCTGAGGGTCGTATCGACGATCTCGCGCCAATTCTTCGCCGGATGAATGTTGATCTCGATCACGCCGGGATCAGGCGTCACCTTGATGACCTCGACGCGCGGGTCATAGGGCGGCGCATAACCTTCGACATGCACCTGAATCTGCATGTCCTCGGCTGTGGCCTCCACCACCGCAATCAACTCGAGGTAGTCCTCCAGCTTTTCGACCGGCGGCATGAACGCGCACAGGATGCCGTCGCGGATTTCGATCGACAGCGCGGTGCGGACGCCACCCTTCCCGCCGGCCTGCTGCTCCTGAACGAACTGACGTGGCGCGCCGTCAGCCAGCGCGCCGCCGTCGAACACTGGGGGCTGCGCAACGGGTTCGGATTGCGGTGCCCCGAAAGCCGGCAACTCTCCCCGTTCCTCCATGGGATCCTGCTCAACAACATACGGATAGTCCTCCGGCGGAATCCATTGCAGTGAATTCATCGGCAGCCGCAGCCCAAGCGGGGAATCGCCCGGCGTCAGAAACAGATTTCCACGCCGCAGATTCCACTTCTCGCTGCGCCAGCGGCTCGTGGCTTTCGCGTTCCAGCGCTGCACCGGCAGCACGAAACCGCGCGGCACGTTAAGCCCTTGCTGAAACACCTGCGCCATACGTGAGCGCTCTTCCGGATCGGCCAGTTTGGAGTCGCTCGGATCGACGTTGCCGGGAAGACTGTTCTCCTTGAGCAGCCAGTGCGCCTGATCTTCGTAGGCCGGAAGCACATTGCCCGCATCGACGCCGAGCTTTTGGGCCACTCCGGCGGCGAATTTTTCCGCCTGCTCGATCTTCGCCGAACGCGGTCCTTCCATCGGCGCGATCAAGTCGGGATTGCGCCAGATCGGCACTCCATCCTTGCGCCAGTAAAGTCCGAACGCCCAGCGCGGCAGGCTTTCGCCGGGATACCATTTGCCCTGTCCGTAATGCAGCAAGCCTCCCGGCGCGAAACGCGTGCGAAGACGCCGAATAAGATCGTCCGCGATGCCGCGCTTGGTCGGGCCGACCGCGGCCGTATTCCATTCAGCGGATTCCAGGTCGTCGATCGACACGAATGTCGGCTCGCCGCCCATGGTCAGCCGCACGTCATCGGCCTTGAGGTCAACATCGACCTTCTCGCCAAGCGCGTCGAGACGCTGCCACGAACCGTCGGAGAATGGTTTGGTGATGCGCGGCGCTTCATTGACGCGCGTCACCTTCATCTCGAATCCGAAATCGGCATTGGCCGCGCTGACCCCGCCGCTGATAGGCGCCGCAGTCCGATAATGCGGCGATGCCGCGACCGGAATGTGCCCCTCGCCGGTGAGCATCCCCGATGTCACGTCGAAGCCAATCCACCCCGCGCCCGGCAGATAGACTTCCGCCCAGGCATGCAGATCGGTGAAGTCGGCCTCGACTTCGCGCGGGCCTTGCAGCGGATCGATGTCCGGGCGCAACTGAATGAGATAGCCGGACACAAAACGCGCCGCCAATCCGAGATGACGTAACGCTTCGATTAACAACCATGCCGAGTCGCGGCATGATCCCGCACCGGATTTAAGAGTCTCTTCCGGAGTCCAGACACCTGGGTCCATACGGACGATATAATTGATTTTCTCGCGCAGCTTCGCGTTCAGATCGACGAGAAAATTCACCGTACTCGGCGCTTCGCGCGGAATACCGGCAAGGTATTCCGCGAAAAGCGGCGTCGGCACGCTTGTCTTCAGATACGGAGCGAGTTCGTCGGCAAGATCTGGTGGATATGCGAATGGGAACTTCTCAGCATATGGCTCAACGAAGAAATCGAACGGATTGACCACTGCCATATCGGCAATGAAATCCACCTCGATCTTGAATTCACGCGTGGGCTCCGGAAACACGAAACGCGCGAGCCAGTTGCCCTGCGGGTCTTGCTGCCAATTGACGAAATGTTTTTCGGGCAGAACTTTCAACGAATAGCTGGAGACTCGCGTGCGCGTGTGCGGTGCGGGACGCAAGCGGATGACCTGCGGTCCGAGGCTGACGGGCCGGTCATACCTATAGTGTGTGACATGATGCAGGGCGACGGTAATGGACACGACGCGACAACCTCGATGGCTCGTTTTTTGAGCAGAACATCTGCGCAAGCCTCTATCAAGCGCTAACAACCGGCATGAACTGCCTAACCCGGTGGCAAATCGGGGTTTCGTGCTGAAATCCCGAGCGGTTTGAGTCGCGATTTCACATGGCTGACTTTGATAATCAAAGTTCCACGGCAGCCTGTCCGGCCGAATACGCAGGGTTCATGTCATCTGGTCACTGCTCAGGACGCGATGTGGCGCACCAATCAGCTCTTGGCATGTGCCTTGCGTGATGGATCGAAGCATTCCGGCATCAACCAAGGAGACAGGCCATGAAGCGCTCAGACCTCACGGAGAAGCTGCTCGACATCAAACGCGAGAAGGGCTGGACCTGGAAACACATTTGCGAGCAGATCGGCGGGCACTCGGATGCGTTGATCGTCGGCGCTATTCTGGGCCAGATGAAACTGACCAAGCCACAGGCCGCCAATGCGGCCGCGCTGTTCAGCCTCTCCAAGGCGGAAACCGCGATGATCAACGAAGTTCCCATGCGCGGTGACGGCACGCCAATGCCGCCGACCGATCCCTTGATCTACCGGTTCTATGAAATGGTCATGGTGAATGGACCAGCATGGAAGGCGCTGATCGAGGAGGAATTCGGCGACGGCATCATGTCCGCCATCGACTTCGATTTCACGATGGAACGTGTCGCTAATCCGAAGGGCGATCGCGTCAAGTTCGTGATGACGGGAAAATTCCTGCCGTTCAAATATTACGGCGCGACCGGCAACAACATGGAGTACGGGTTCAAGGAAGATTGAACACTACGGCATCAGACGGATTGCGTCGTTGAAGAAATCCTGACCACCAAAGTTTCCGGATTTCAAGGCCAACACAGCCTCGCCCTTGCTCCAGCCGACACAACGAAGCACCGGCACGCCGGCGGCGATTTCCGGTCCCACCAGAAACGCCGGAATGCCGAGGCGATCGACCACGGCGCCCGACGTTTCGCCGCCCGCGATCACGAGACGCCGCACACCCGCGGCGACAAGTCCTTCGCTGATCGCGGCCATCGCCTGCTCGATGGCATGACCCGCCGCATCGCGGCCATGCTTCGCCTGCAAGGACGCCACCTGATCCGGCGTCGAACTGCTGGCAATCAGGATCGGCCCCTTCCCAAGATGCTCACGCGCCCAGTTCAGCGCGCGGTCGGCTTCCGCTCCACCCGCTACGATCTTCTCCGGGTCGAGCCGCAGCACCGGCATCGATTTTTCTGCCTGTACGATCTGCGTCAGCGTCGCCTGCGAGCAGCTTCCGGCGAGACAGGCCACAGGACCGCCGATAGCTTTCTCATTAACGGACGATGAGGTTTTCTTCACCCTGCCCGACGTTATCAATCCGCGCGCCAGCCCAAGTCCCATTCCCGATGCGCCGACCGACAATCGATGGTCGAGCGCGACCTGACCGACAATTTCTAGTTCTGGATCGAACACCGCATCGATGATGGCTGCGCCAATCCCCTGTTTCGTAAACTCCGCGAGGCGCGCGCGGATTGCGGCCGCTCCCTTCCCCACAGTCGCAAGATCGACAAGACCGACGTTGGATTTGCTTTGCCGCGCCAGCACCCGCACCAGATTGGAATCGTGCATGGGATTGAGTGGATGATCCTTCAACGGGCTTTCGTTCAGCGGCACGCTGCCGACGAACAGATTGCCTTGATAGACTGTCCGCCCCGTTCCCGGGAACGCCGGCGTTACCAGCACAATGGCGTCACCGGATTCGGCGCGCAGTGCATCCATCACCGGTCCGATATTACCGGCATCGGTGGAATCGAACGTCGAACAGATCTTGAACAGCACATGCTGGGCGCCTCGCGCACGCAGCCATTTATCTGCTTCTCTCGACCGCGCGACAGCTTGAGAAGCCTCGATGGAACGGCTTTTCAATGAGACAACAACAGCGTCTACATCTGGCAGCGCCAACGCATCGTCGGGCACGCCGATGGTCTGCACCGTGCGAAGGCCACAGCGTGTCAGCGTGTTGGCTAGATCGGATGCGCCGGTATAGTCGTCGGCGATGCAGCCTAGCGCCAACGTCACGCGCGCGCTCCTTTCTTAGCCTTGGCCGCGTAAGGCGCGAACCAGCCGAGACCTTCAACGGTATCGCCCTTTGGACGATACTCGCAGCCAACGAAACCATCGTAACCCAGCCGGTCCAGTTCATCGAACAGGAACGGATAGTTTAACTCTTCGCCGCCCGGCTCATTGCGCGACGGCACGCTGGCGATTTGGATATGCCCGATCATGGGCATCATCTTGCGCAGCGCCATCGTCACGTCGCCGTGGACGATCTGCCGGTGATAGATATCGAACTGCAGTTTCAGGTTCGGAATTTTCAAATCCTCGATGACGCCCGCTGCAAAATCGAAATCGTTCAGGAAATAGCCCGGCACGTCACGTGGATTGATCGGCTCAATCACGAGAGTGATGCCTTCCCTGCCAAACGCCTCGGCCGTCCACGCCACTCCGCGGCGAAATGAATCTACCGCCTTTGGGTCGAAGCGATCAGCGATTCCCGCCATCAGGTGCAATCGCTTCACTCCCGTCGCTTTAGCGTAAGGCAACGCCTGCTTGACGCTCGCCTGCAAGTCAGCAAAGCGATCGGGCAGAGCTGCAAAGCCTCGCTCGCCCTCATTCCAGTCGCCGGGGTAAAGATTGAACAGCGCCTGCGTCAGGCCATTGCGATGCAGGCGCTTTCCCACGTCGTCAGGCGAATGTTCGTAGGGGAACAGAAACTCCACCGCCGTGAAACCGGCTTTCGCGGCTGCATCGAAGCGATCGAGAAACGGCACTTCGTTGAACATCATGCTGAGATTGGCTGCAAAGCGGGGCATCGGACATTTCCATTTTCTTGATTACGATAGTCGGGCGCTATTCACCCGGCAATTTCGTTCCCGTCACACGGGCATACATGCGCGCCACCGATGCGTCATCATCGCGGCCCATGCCTGCGGCCGACGTCATCAGAAACATCTGGAGCGCCGCGGCCGACACCGGCACCGGAAATTTCGCGGTACGCGCCATGTCCTGAATAATGCCGAGATCCTTGACGAAAATATCAACCGCGCTGCGCGGTGCGTAATCGCCGTCGAGCACATGCGGTATCCGGTTCTCGAACATCCACGAATTGCCCGCCGACGCAGTAATCACTTCATAAACTTTACGGATGTCGAGACCTTGCCTCGCGGCGAACGCGATAGCCTCGCTCGCAGCGGCGATATGCACGCCGGCGAGCAACTGGTTGATCATCTTGAATGCTGCGCCCTGTCCTGCGGCGTCCCCAAGTTCATAGAGCTTCGCGGACATCGCATCGAGCGCGGATCGCGCCCTGGAAAAAGCCTCCTTGCTGCCGGAAGCAAGGATTGTCAGTTCGCCCTCAGCGGCGCGCTGAGCTCCGCCGCTGATCGGCGCGTCGAGATAATGGCGGCCGGTGGCTTCAAGCTGCTTCGCAAGGCGGCGCGCGACGTCGGGATCCATCGTCGCAGAGGAAATGAACACTGCGTCTTTCGGCAACGTCTCGGCAGCGCCCTGCGCGCCGAACAAAATGGTTTCGGTCTGCGACGCATTGACCACGACGCTGACGACAGCGTCGGCGTCACGAGCGGCGTCCGCCGGGCTCGATGCCGCCCGCCCGCCCTCGGCAGCAAATCTGGCGACTGTCTCCGGCGTCACGTCGCAGCCTGCGACATCGAACCCGGCGCGCTTCAGCGACAGCGCCATTCCGAAGCCCATTGAACCGAGACCGACAACTCCAATACGTCCAACGGGCATATGATCTCCCAGTTTGTTGCGTGCTCGCACATTTGGCGGCGGGCGGTTGACCGCTTGGTAGCATGCCCCGCGGTGTGGCCAAAATGGCGTTTGAGCCATGCCCGAAACCGTGGGAAAAGCGAACGCAAAGGATGACCAATGACCGAAACCAGGCTCCGCGAGGAGATTTGCCTTTATGGACGCTCGCTCTTTGAGCGCGGACTGACGCCGGGGTCATCCGGAAATATCAGCGTCCGGCTCGACGACGGCGGCTGGCTGGTTACGCCGACCAACGCATCCCTCGGCTTCCTCGATCCCGCACGCATTTCGCGGCTGGATTCCTCCGGCCATCTGCGGTCCGGGGACGCTCCCACCAAGGAGATTCCCCTCCATGCTGCGCTTTACGAGACGCGAAGCACCGCACGAGCCATCGTCCACCTGCACTGCGCCCACTGCGTTGCCGTGTCGATGCTGCCCGAGATCAATCCGCAAGCCGCGCTGCCAGCGCTGACGCCCTATTATGTGATGCGCTGCGGCGCAACGGCCCTGCTGCCTTATTACCGTCCGGGTGACGCGACGGTGGCTGACGCCATTCGCGGGCTCGCCGGAAAATACGCCTGCGTGCTGCTCTCCAATCACGGGCCCGTGGTTGCAGGCGAATCTCTCGAAGCGGCCGTTTTCGCCACGGAAGAACTGGAAGAAACCGCAAAGCTCTATTTAATGCTGCGCGGGATGAACCCGCGCGGCCTCACGCCCGATCAGGTTTCCGATCTTGCATCGACGTTCGGAATTTCACTGCCCGATAAGCCATCATGATCGTCACGATCTGATACAACTCCGGTCTCCGTATGCAGTCGAAGAAGCCAAACGCCTCGCGGCTTTCGGCCCTAATGTCGCACCCGGTCTCCGCCACAAATCACGATCACGCGATGGCGTTTTTCAATGCTGCACCGCCAGAATGATTTGCGCGCGGCTCACCTTGCGTCGTCACAAACGTGCGATAGGCTCACGCCCGTAAAACGTCAAAAAAATCGAACCCCCGGGAGGATTAAGATCATGTTTTACGCTTTTAAGCATCATGCGCTGAATTCGGTCGCCGTCGCAGCGTTTATCTGCGCCTCGGCGATGTCGGCTTCGGCCCAAACGCAAAACAATAACAACCTCGACAAGCTCGGCAACTTCCAGAAGACCGGCGTCACGGAAATCCCGACCGTGCCGCAGACTGGCCGCAAGGTCGATGCGATCAAGGCTAATCTCGCCAAGATCAAGCTCCCGCCGGGCTTCAAGATCGGCCTCTACGCGTTGGTTCCGGACGCGCGGCATATCGCCGTCGGCCCGCAAGGCGTCGTGACGTTCGTCGGCACGCGCAAGAGCAAGGTTTACGCCGTCACCGATCGTGGCAAGGCGGGCTTTGCGGAAGAGGTCAAGGAATTCGCGCCCTCGGTAAACTTCACCATCCCGAACGGTGTCTGTTTCTCCAAGGACGGTTTCCTCTTCGTCATCGAGCAAAATCGCATTCTCAATTTCCCCGCTGCGGAATTCTTCTATGAAAGCCCGGACATCGCGGTCGCCGTGGTGGTCCCGCAAGGCGAATTGATCCCGAAGGAAGACGAGAGCTTCAACCATACCGCGCGCGTCTGTCGCGTCGGCGCAGACAAGAAGATCTACGTCTCGCTTGGTCAGCCCTTCAACGTGCCGGCGAAGGACAAGCTCGAAGGTTTCGCAAAGCACGGCATCGGCGGCATCATCCGGATCGATCAGGACGGCAAGAACCGCGAAGTTTATGCTAGCGGAATTCGCAATTCGGTCGGCATGGACTTCAACCCCAAGAACAATCAGCTCTGGTTTACGGACAATCAGGTCGATGGCATGGGAGATAACATCCCTCCCGGCGAACTGAACCGTATCACGCAGGCCGGACAGAACTTCGGCTTCCCCTATTACGGCGGCGGCAAGGTTCGCACTACCGAGTACAAGGCCGACACGCCGCCCGCCAACGTGACCTACCCCGAAGTGGAGATGGACGCACATGCCGCCGATCTCGGCATGACGTTCTACAACGGCAAGTCGTTCCCGGCGAAGTATCGCGGCGGCATCTTCTCCGCCCAGCACGGCTCCTGGAACCGGACTGATCCCGTCGGCGCACGCGTAATGTTCACCTCGCTCAAGGCTGACGGCAGCGCGGACAAGACGGAAGTCTTTGCGTCCGGCTGGCTGACGCCCGACGGCGAGTATACGGGGCGGCCGGTGGATATTGCCACGCTGCGTGACGGCTCGTTGCTTGTTTCCGACGATCTTGCCGGAGCGCTGTATCGCATCACCTACGACGGCAAGTAAGCGTCGGGTTCAATATCAAGAATCGCCGCGAGACGGATATCCATCTGTCTCGCGGCGCAATATCAATGGTGCTCCAACGCCTGACGACGCAAGGGAAAAAGAAATGATCGTGCGCACAGCCCTCGCCCTGCTTGTTCTGGGGACAGCCGGGTTGACGGACCCGGCTCATGCTGCCGACGCCAAGGCCGGACGCAAGAAGGCGCAAATGTGCGCGGCCTGTCACGGCATCGACGGCATTTCGAAAATGCCGATGGCGCCGAATATTGCCGGGTCCCCCGCGATGTATATTGAAAAACAGATGAAAGCTTTCCGCTCGGAGGAACGCAAAGACGAAACCATGAGCGTTGTCGCAAAGCCGTTGTCTGACGCCGACATCGCGGACCTCGCCGCGTGGTATTCCGGACTTGAGGTCAACGTGACGCTGCCAAACTGAGATTCGCGCAACAGAGATCTAACGCGCGCGGGTAAAATAGTAGGCTAGGTCGTTGATCGCAGCAACAACAGCATCCCTCACCCCAGGATCATACAAAGAGTGCCCCGCGGCCTCGACCATCCTCAATTTCGCATCGGGCCAAACCGCCATCAACGCATGAGCGGTCGACGGCGGACACAGCAAATCGTAGCGGCCCTGCACGATGATCCCGCGAATGCCCTTCAACCGTCCCGCATTTTCCAAAAGTTGTCCGGGTTTCATGAAACAATCGTTCTGAAAATAATGGGCCTCCATGAATGGCGTAGACGGAAGACCGCGCCTCACATCGTTCACAGCGGCAATATCCAGCCGGGTTTTGGCAGGCTTGTGCTCCGACAGAATGCGCTCGGTGTCGTGCCATGCGCGGGACGCGGGCCCATGCACAGTCGGATCAGAATCGAGAATATGCTGCCAATACGCATCTAGTGGCCGATCACGGTCCTCGGGCTGCAACACTCCGATAAAATCCTCATTCAATTCTGGATAGAGGCGCGGCAGGTTTTTGAGGAAGGCGCTCTCCAGTTCGCTGCGGGTGCCGAGAAACGTCGCGCGCAGGACGATACCGCTGACGCGCTGCGGATGCGCCTGTGCGTAGGCCAGCGCCAGTGTCGCGCCCCACGATCCACCAACCACAAGCCAACGTTCGAAGCCAAGACTTTCGCGGATCGCCTCCATATCCGCGATCAAATGCGGCAGCGTATTCGCCTCAAGCGATCCTTTGGGACGGCTTCTGCCCGCCCCGCGCTGATCGAACAGCACTGCATGAAACCGAAGCGGATCGAACAACCGCCGATGATCGGGTTGGCAGCCGCTACCGGGGCCGCCATGCAAATAGACCGCGGGAATGCCGTCGGCGCGGCCGACTGTTTCGACGTAGATTTCGTGACCATCGCCCACCGACAGATGCCGCGCGGTGAGCGGCGCAAAGCGATCGGATTTGCCTGGTGTCGTGATGTCCGCGGCGTCAGGCTCCATGTTTATCAATCTCGCGTGTGTCGGTCTCAAGCGTGCCGCCCGCGAAGTTGCGATAGATGAAGCGGCGGCTGTCTCCCACGGATTCTCTCATAGCCGTTTTGAAAATCTGTTCGTGTGCAGGCGACAGCGCGCAGGCGGGATCGGTATTGCCAGCATTGCCCGTCAGCGCGAAGGCCTGGCAGCGGCAGCCGCCGTAGTCGATCTCCTTGAACTCACAACTCTGACACGGCTCGGGCATCCAGCCGGTGCCGCGATAGCGATTGAAGGCTTCGGAATTCTGCCAGATCCAGGCGATGGAATGATCGCGCACCGATTCAAATTTCAGGCCGGTAATGGTTTCAGCCGCATGACATGGCAGAATTTTACCTGACGGTGAGATGTTGAAGAACTGCCTTCCCCACCCGCCCATGCATTTCTTTGGGCGCAACGCGTAGTAATCCGGCACCACATAATCGATGGCGAGGATGCCCTTCAGCCGCACCTCGGCTTCCTCGACGATACGGGAGGTTTCGTCAATCTGCGCGATGGTTGGCATCAGTGCCGCGCGGTTTTTCAAGGCCCAGCCGTAGTACTGCACATTGGCGACTTCGAGCCGGTCGGCATCGAGATCGACCGCCATCTGGATGATGTCCGCAAGCTGACACAGGTTCTGTCGATGCATGACCGCGTTGACCGTCAGCGGTAGTCCGAGCTCTCGCGCCCAACCTGCGGCCTCGATCTTTTTCGCGTGCGCATCTTTCAGCCCCGCGACACGGTCGGCGACGCTCTGCTCGCTGCCCTGAAAGCTGATCTGAACATGGCACAGCCCAGCATCGGCCAATGCAGTCAGCTTTTCCTTCGTAAGCAGAACCGCCGAGGTGATGAGGTTCGAATAAAGCCCGACGTCGGTTGCGTGCTGAACGATCTCTGCGAGATCCTTGCGCGCCGTCGGCTCGCCACCGGAAAAATGGATCTGCAGCACGCCAATCGCGGCGAGTTCGCTCAGCACCCGCTTCCATTCGTCGGTGGAAAGCTCCGCGCCGCCTCGCTCCAGTTCTACCGGGTTCGAGCAATACGGACATTGCAAAGGGCAGCGGTGGGTCAGCTCGGCCAGAACAGCCAGCGGAATCCCGAATGTTTCGGCCTGCGATCTGCGCTGCTCCAGCACCGCCAATCCATCGGCTGGATCGGCGCGAACCGGAGAAGCATCGGTGAGCGTCGGGCTCATGACTTCGGATCCTGTGCCTCTGCAAGAAATCCCTTTTCGGCGAGATCCCGCAGCATGGCCATTACATCAGCGCCGATCATCCCGCGATCGGCAGCATACTTTGCGGCAAGCACATCGATGATCTGATCGACGTTACGGACGCCATCGCAGAGTTGCAAAATCTCTACCGCAATCTCGTCCGGCGCAAGTACGCGCTCCGGCACCAGGATCACCCAGACCTGCCGCGCTTCGTCGAACTTCAGCCTGGCATGACGCGCCAGCACGGGCCTGCTCCCTTCAGTTATGTCGATCCGCCGGCTTCGCAATGCCATCAGCCGCGCTCCGGCACGAAAGCACCCGGCGGAATATGGCCGTCGACATAGGCATGATAGAGCGCGTCGAGCTGGACCCAGAGCACGTTGGTCTTGAAAATCAACGCATTGCAGACAGCTTCGCGCTCTTCGGGTGTTTTTGCGTGCCGCTTGACGAAATCCAGCGCAAAATTGGCGTCGCGCGGCGCCTGCTCCATGCGCCGCTTGAAGTAACTCATGATGTTCGGATTGATGAAGTCGTAGTGCGCGAGCATTCCCGAAATGCGTTCCTCATGCAGGTTCGGCGCGAAAAGTTCGGTTAATGAGGACGCAATGGCTTCCAACGGCGTCTTGTCGCGAACGAAATGGACGTAGGCATCCACCGCGAAGCGCGTAGCAGGCAGAATTCCCTCGGCGGATTCGACATAAGCGCTATCGAGGCCGAGCCCTTCGGTCAGCTTCAACCAGCGCTCGATACCCCCTTCGGTGCCGACGTCGCCATCGTGGTCCTCGATGCGGTGTCGCCATTCGAGACGAATATCGCGGTCGCGAAAGCGCGAAATCACCACCGCGTCCTTGATGGGAATGGAGCTCTGATAATAGTAGCGGTTGAGCGCCCAGGCCTGAACCTGCCCCTTGTTCAGCTTGCCGCCGTGAAGCAACCGGTGAAACGGATGCAGATTGTGATAGCGCGTCGCGCCGATACCGCGCAGCGCAACCTCAAGGTCCTCCGCATTTGCAAGCGGCGTACCTGTCTTCAATGCAAATACGCTCGTCGCGATCAAATGGTGATCTCCGTGCCATCCGAAGGAATTTGCCAGCCGGCGCGCTCCACGGCTTCGCGCTCGGCGGCGCCCGGCAGCAGAACCGGATTCGAATTATTGATGTGCAGGAAAATCTTGCGCCCGATGCCGAGATCCTCAAGCCCGGCGATCACGCCCTGTTCACCGGAAATGGCCATGTGCCCCATGCGTTGACCGGTTTTGGTGCCAAGGCCGGCCGCGATCAATTCGTCGTCGCGCCACAGCGTACCGTCAAAGAAAACCAGAGACGCGCCGCGAAGGCGCTGCCTGAGATCGGGGGTGAGCGCCGCGCAGGCTGCGAGAAAGTAGAGATGTTCCCCGCTTGCCTTGTCAGTGATCCGCAATCCGAGCGTATCCCCCGCCTCATCGCCGTCGATAGGAAAGGCTGCCCCTTCCAGATACCAGGCGCGCTTGCCCGGCGCGGCAAAGGGAAGAATTTCGAGACCAGACGGTGAGCCGTCAGGAAGCTTCGGTTCGAACGGTTTATCGAATTCGACAGCCTCGCGCCGCACGCGCGTCTCATCGAGCACGTTGAAGATGCTGTTCGACTTGAGAATGGAGAGCACACGTGGGTGCGCGTAGATCGAAAAAGGCGAGCCCTCGCGCATCGACAACAATCCGGCGACGGCATCAACCTCACCATTGGTCAGGATGACGCCTGCGACAGGACTGTGGCGCAGATGACCGGCCTTGGGATGAAGCTGCGGCGTCGAAATCAATTGCTGACGCAAGTCAGGCGAGGCGTTGACCAGAAACCAGTGCTCACCGTCGGCGCTGACCGCAATCGATGTCTGAGTCGACTGCAATTCCGGATGCGAGCTGCGCGCCAGGCGGCAGACATCGCAGTTACAATTCCACTGGGGTACGCCCCCGCCCGCCGCAGCCCCGAGAACGACGACGCGCATGAGGGAGCTCCGTCCTCGATTCGATCTCATAAGGGGCAGCGCCGCAGACACAAGAAAACCCGGCCTCGCGCCGGAAAGCCTTCACATATGAAGGAATTCCTAGCGCAAACCGGACCGCTTAGCCGCGAGCCTGATAACGAGAATGCCGCTTACTTGCGCGCCGCGCAGGCGTACATGTTGATTTCCATGCCGACCGGCACTTCGACAATCTTGGGGGTCTTCCAGGCCATTTGCGGTCTCCTTGCCCATTGCATGACGGACTTCGTGCCATCATCACCATCGAAGCTACCACGGAGTTCGATTTTGGCGCCACGAAACTTGGATGCCGCCCGCCACAAAAATGTGACTTCGCTGCAATGCGAAAGAACCGGAACCAAACTCACTCGGCCTTGGCGAAACGATCATCGAGAGCGTAGCCCGCGCCGCGGACGGTGCGGATAGGGTCCGACTCGCGGCCCAGGTTCAGCAGCTTCCTCAGCCGACCGATGTGTACGTCAACCGTGCGCTCGTCGATGTAGATGTCGCGTCCCCATACGCCATCAAGCAGCTGTTCCCGGCTAAACACGCGGCCTGGGTGCTCAAGAAAGAACTCCAGCAGGCGATATTCGGTAGGGCCGAGATCGATCGGCCGGCCCGAACGCGCAACGCGACGCCGGTCGCGGTCCAATTCGATGTCGCCGAACGCCAGAACCGTCGCAAGGCGTTCGGGACTTGCACGCCGCAATAGGCCTTTGACCCGCGCCAGCAGCTCGGGAACCGAGAACGGCTTGACGATGTAATCGTCTGCGCCGGTCGCAAGTCCCCTCACCCGCTCGCTTTCCTCGCCGCGCGCGGTCAACATGATGATCGGAATCTGCTTGGTCTCCTGCCGCGCGCGCAGGCGGCGGCAAAGCTCGATTCCCGACAGGCCGGGAAGCATCCAGTCAAGCACGATCAGATCTGGGATATGCTCCTTAAGCCGCGTATCGGCGTCATCGCCGCGGGCCACGGTCTCGACGTCGTAACCCTCGGCGTCCAGATTGTAACGAAGCAGCGTCGTCAACGCCTCTTCGTCTTCGACCACAAGAATGCGGGCGCTCATGAGCGGTCCTTCAATTCATCATCCTGCAAGTTAGCTGCCTGACGCGGCCGTTGCAAAGTTCGTCATGTCGCCCTTCGGGCGCTGATCGAGCATCTGCTGGCCTTCGATCATATAGAAAACCGTCTCGGCAATGTTGGTCGCGTGATCGCCGATACGCTCGATGTTCTTGGCGCAGAACATCAGGTGAATACAGAACCCGATGTTTCGCGGATCTTCCATCATGTAGGTCAGAAGCTCGCGGAACAGCGAGGTGCAGATCGCGTCGACCTCCTCGTCGCCCTTCCAGACCGTCATCGCAGCCGGCAGATCGTGTGCCGCATAGGCGTCGAGCACTGATTTCACCTGTGACTGCACGAGATCGGTCATGTGCTCCAGGCCGCGGATCAGCTTCAAAGGGTGAAAATCGCTGTCCAACGCCGAAACACGCTTGCCGATATTCTTCGAGAGATCCCCGATCCGTTCGAGGTCAGTCGCAACACGCAAGGAACCGACGATCTCGCGCAGATCGACCGCCATCGGCTGGCGGCGCGCGATGGTCAGCACGGCACGCTCCTCGATCAGATGCTGCAGTTTGTCGATCTCGACGTCGGCGGCGACGACGCGCTTGCCCAGCGCAACGTCGCGCCGGATCAGCGCATCGACAGAATCGACGATCTGTCGCTCAGCCAGGCCACCCATCTCGGCGACAAGCCGGTTGAGTTCCTGAAGGTCTTCGTCGAACGCCTTGGCGGTATGATCTGAACCCATGATTTGTCTCTCCCGCGAAATGCGCGTCAGCCGAAACGGCCAGTGATGTAATCCTGCGTCCGCCGATCTGTCGGCGACGTAAAGATCTTGTTGGTATCGTCGAATTCAACCAGTTCGCCGAGATACATGAACGCGGTCTTGTCCGACACACGCGCCGCCTGCTGCATATTATGCGTCACAATGGCGATTGTGTAATCTTCCTTGAGCTCCTGGATCAGTTCCTCAACCTTGGCGGTGGAGATCGGATCGAGCGCCGAGCAAGGCTCGTCAAACAGAATCACTTCCGGACGGACGGCGACCGTCCGTGCGATGCACAGGCGTTGCTGCTGACCACCCGACAGGCTGAGGCCGCTCGCATTTAGCTTGTCCTTGACCTCGTTCCAGAGCGCACCGCCCTTCAACGCGGCTTCGACACGACCGTCCATTTCGGATTTGGAGATTTTCTCGTACAGGCGAATCCCGAACGCGATGTTTTCGTAAATGGTCATCGGGAACGGCGTCGGCTTCTGGAACACCATTCCGATCCGCGCGCGCAGCAGGTTGAGATCGAGCTTCGGATCGAGAATGTTGGTCGTATCCAGCATGAGCTGGCCTGTCGCGCGCTGGCCCGGATAAAGATCGTACATCCGGTTGAATATCCGCAACAGGGTCGACTTGCCGCAGCCCGATGGACCGATGAACGCAGTGACGCGGTTCTCGCCAAGGGCAATGTTGATGTTCTTCAAGGCGTGGTGCTCGCCGTAATAGAAATTCAGATCGCGCGCCGTCACCTTGGGCCGCGCGTCCAGCTGGCCGGCCAATCCCGGCGCGTGCCCACGAGGAAGGTCTACGCTGACAGAAAGCTGCTCGCTCATTTCGATGTCCTCTCGGCGCCAAGGATGCGCGCGCCAATGTTAAGGGCAAGTACGGTCAAGGTGATAAGCAAAGCCCCGCTCCATGCGAGCTGTTTCCAATACTCATAAGGGCTTTGGACGAAGTTGTTGATGGTCACGGGCAAGTTGGCCATCGTCTTGGTGAGATCGAGACTGAAGAACTGATTGCTGAGTGCGGTAAACAACAGCGGCGCGGTTTCGCCGGCGACGCGTGCGGTCGCGAGCAGAACGCCGGTGATGAGACCCGAACGTGCGGCCCGATAAGCGATGCGCTTGATAACGAGCGAGCGCGGCAAGCCCAGCGCGGACGCGGCTTCACGCAGTGGATTGGGAACAAGGCCAAGCATGTCCTCAGTAGTACGCACCACGACGGGGATAACGATCACGGCCAGCGCCAGCGTACCTGCCAAAGCCGAGAAGCCGCCCATCGGAATGACGATCGCGCCGTATACGAACAGACCGATAATGATCGACGGCGCGCTCAGCAGAATGTCGTTGATGAAACGGATCACCGAGGTCAGCCGGTCGTGCTTGCCGTATTCGGCGAGATAGGTACCGGCAAACAGCCCGATTGGCGCACCGATGCCGACGCCGAGGACGGTCATGATGATCGAGCCGACAATGGCGTTGAGCAATCCACCTTCGGTCGATCCCGGCGGCGGCGTGTTCTCGGTAAAGATCTGAAGATTCAGACCCGCGAGACCATTGTAGAACAACGTGAACAGGATCAGCGCGAGCCAGGTGACGCCGAAAAGAGCGGCCCCAAGGCAAAGAAATCGCACCACGATGTCGGAGCGGCGGCGGGAGGCATAAATCGGGTTCATGACATCACCTGAAGAGGCATGATCTTGTCGGAAAACCGGTGTCCACTTTTCCGGATCATGCCTAGTTTCCCGCCTTCTTTTCGAGACGCATCAGCATCAGCCGGGCTGCTGCCAGCACGAAGAACGTCAACACGAACAGCAACAGGCCGAGCAGAATGAGGCCCGACTGATGGAGTCCGTCGCTTTCGGCGAATTCGCTGGCAATGGCCGCCGAGATTGTCGTGCCGGGCGCAAACACCGATGAAGATATGCGGAACGAGTTTCCGATAATGAAGGTCACCGCCATCGTCTCGCCTAGCGCGCGACCGAGCGCCAGCATGATGCCGCCGATCACACCGACCCGCGTATACGGGATGACGACGTTGCGGACCACTTCCCACGTCGTGCAGCCGACGCCGTAGGCCGCTTCTTTCAACACGGGCGGCACTGTCTTGAACACGTCGACCGAAATCGACGTGATGAACGGTAGCACCATGATTGCCAGGATCAACGCAGCGTTGAAAAGGCTCAAATAGGACGGCGGACCCGCGAAAATCGTGCCTAGGACCGGAACACCTTCAAAGATCCGGATCATGAAAGGCTGGAACGTGTTCGCCAGAAACGGGCCGAGCACGAAGAAACCCCACATGCCGTAGATGATCGACGGAACGCCAGCCAGAAGCTCGACCGCCATGCCGATGGGCCGGCGCAGCCATTGCGGGCAAAGCTCGGTCAGGAAGATCGCGATGCCGATACCGACCGGAATGGCGATCATCATCGCGATGACCGACGTCACCAGCGTGCCGTAGATCGGACCGAGCGCCCCGAGAACCGGTGGGTCTGCGGACGGCGCCCAGCGCTGCGTCCACAGGAATGCAAATCCGTATTCCTTCATCGCCGGCCATGCGCCCGCGATCAGAGAGAGAATGATGCCGCCAAGAATGAGAAGCACCGCGAGCGCACAGACCCGGGTTGTCCAGTAGAAGGCCTTGTCGCCGAACTTGAATGCGCTCAGGGCTCTCGCGCGATCGTAAGGCCCGGCTGCTTCCATAGAGGTGCTCTGAACGGCCATTTCTGCCACGCTGGTCCCCTGTCCCATTCACTCTAGTTCAGTCTGCCGGAAGCCACGCGCTCTGATCGGCGTCCGACGTCATCAAAGAAAACGGAGGAGAGGCTGGCCTCTCCTCCGGGACGCTTGCTTAGCTCTTGATGTCCGCTGACCAGGTCTTTTCAATCAGCTTGACCACGGGCTCCGGCATCGGGATGTAGTCGAGGTCTTCAGCCATCTTGCCGCCCTTCTCGAACGACCACTTGAAGAACTTGATCGCTTCCGCGGATGCAGCCTTATCGACCGGGGTCTTGTGCATCAGGATGAAGGTTGCGGCGGTGATCGGCCATGAGCCTTCACCCGGCTGGTCGGTCAGGATTACATAGTAGCCGGGAGCCTTGGCCCAATCGGCATTGGACGCAGCAGCCTGGAACGAAGCGACGGTCGGCTGAACGGTCTTGCCGGTCTTGTTGATCATCGCGGCGTAGGTCAGCTTGTTCTGCTTGGCGTAGGCGTACTCAACGTAACCAATCGAGTTCTTGGTCTGACCGACGTTGCCGGCGACACCTTCATTGCCCTTGGCGCCGACGCCGGTGGGCCACTCGACGGCAGTTCCGAGGCCGACCTTGGCTTTCCACTCCGTGTTGGCTTTCGACAGATAGTCGGTGAAGTTGAAGGTCGTTCCCGAACCGTCCGAGCGGCGCACCACCGTGATGGCATCGGTCGGCAGCTTGAGCTTCGGGTTCAGCTTAACGATCGCCGCGTCGTTCCACTTGGTGATCTTGCCGAGATAGATATCGCCGAGCAGTTCGCCCGAGAGCACGAGTTCGCCCGGCTTGATGCCTTCGAGGTTCACGACCGGCACGATCGCGCCCATCACCATCGGCCACTGGATCAGGCCGTCCTTCTCAAGCTGCTCAGCCTTCAGCGGCGCGTCGGTCGCGCCGAAAGTCACCGTCTTGGCCTGAATCTGCTTGATGCCGGCGCCCGAGCCAATCGACTGATAGTTCAGGCCGTTGCCGGTCTCTTTCTTGTAGGCGTCAGCCCATTTCGAATAGACGGGGAACGGGAACGTCGCACCCGCGCCGGTGATGTCCGCGGCAAATGCCGACGTCGATGCGGCGACAAGGCCAGCAGCAACGACTGTTTTAATGAAATTCACTGGGTCTCTCCATCGTGTGAGCGGGTGCACAATCATCAAAGCTTGCTTCCCGAGGCCGTCTCTTTAGAGGTCCGGCATAGAGCTTTTATGGAGGTTGGATGACAGTCGTGTGACACCATGTGACGGCACATATTGCCGGAGAGGAAACCTAAACATCATATTGAAATAACTATCAAAAATAAGATTTAGCTGATCTGCTCATTGTATTGGCGGCAAGGACTTTTTAACAACTGTGAATGCCTCTCCGCGACACGCATTCGCCCTCAGCGTTACGTTGATCGTGGTCAAGTCGAAGGCCTGGCAGACGAAAACGGCGTTCAGTTCGGTCGGGGCCAAGCGAACCGACAGTCAGATTGTTCACCGGCAGAAAATGGACATAGTCCCGCGAACCGGATGAAGCCGGGGATGGAGATCAGAAATGACCAAGACGTCCAAGAAGGTTGCAATCGTCACCGGAGCTTCGCGCGGAATCGGCGCTGCGATCGCCGAGCGGCTCGCCAGGGACGGCTTCGCGTCATCAACTATTCAGGCAGCCAGGCTGAAGCGGAAGCACTCGCCCACAAGATCGAAGCTGCGGGCGGCAGCGCCCTCTCGGCGAAGGCCGATGTCAGCGACCCTGCCGCTGTCGGCCGGATGTTCGATGCGGCGGAAGCGGCGTTCGGCGGCGTCGACGTGCTGGTGAACAACGCGGGCATCATGACGCTTTCCAGCATTGCGGACGCGGATGACGCAGCATTCGACCGGATGATCGCCATCAACCTGAAAGGCACCTTCAACGGCCTGCGCGAAGCCGCAAAACGGCTGCGCAACGGCGGACGCGTGATCAACTTCTCGACGAGTGTGGTTGGAACAAAGCTTGAGAATTACGGCATCTATGCCGCGACCAAGGCCGCTGTCGAAACGCTGACCGCCATCCTTGCCAAGGAAATGCGAGGCCGCAACATCACGGTTAATGCCGTAGCGCCCGGCCCGACCGCCACCGATTTGTTCCTGAACGGCAAATCGCCGGAGCTCATTGAACGTCTCGCAAAGATGCCGCCGCTGGAGCGGCTCGCTCAGCCGAGCGAGATCGCCGGCGTTGTGTCTTTTCTGGCAGGCCCCGACGGCGGCTGGATCAATGGTCAGGTGCTCCGCGCCAACGGCGGCCTCGTCTGATGGCCGCCTCGGCTCAGAAGGTCGTGTGGGAATCATAGCCGTTGCCGCGCCTCGCGCGGCGCAGGCCTGCTATTCCGCCGCAGTGCGCAGTTCGGCGCGCTCCACCTTCACCGCGCAGAACTTGAACTCCGGAATTTTTCCATACGGGTCGAGTGCCGGGTTGGTCAGCAGGTTCGCGGCCGCTTCGGCGTAGCAGAACGGCATGAAGACCATGTTCTCCGGCACGTCCCGGTCGGAACGAATCTTGACCTCGATGGCGCCGCGGCGAGTCTCCAGCCGGACGAAATCGCCGGGCCACACATTGAGCTTGCGCATGTCCTTCGGCGACATGAACGCTGTTGCCTCAGGCTCAATGCTGTCGAGAACTTCGGAGCGTCGGGTCATTGAGCCGGTGTGCCAGTGTTCGAGAACGCGGCCGGTGGAAAGAACCATCGGATAGTCTGCGTCCGGAATTTCGTCCGGTGCAGTGACACGCGCTGGCACGATCTTGCCGCGGCCGCTCTGGGTCGGGAAGCCGGTGGTGAAGATGATCTCGTTGCCGGGCTTGAACGGATCGTCGACCGGATAGGTCACCGCACCCTCGCGCTCCAGCCGCTCCCAGGTAATATTCTTTAGCGATGGCATCAGACTTGCCATCTCGGTGAACACATCGGCGGGACCGGCATAATTCCAGTCGCATCCCATGCGTTTGGCGATTTCCTGGATGATCCACAAATCCTGACGTGCATCGCCAGGCGGCTTGATGACCTGGCGCGCGATCTGCACGCGGCGGTCAGTGTTGGTGAATGACCCTACCTTCTCGGCAAACGCCGACGCAGGCAGGATGACGTCGGCATGGAATGCCGTTTCGGTCACGAACAGATCCTGCACCACGAGATGCTCTAGTTTGGCCAGCGCCTCGCGGGCATGTTGCAGATCCGGATCGGACATCGCCGGGTTCTCACCCTCGATGTACATGCCGGTAATAGTGCCGGCGTGGATCGCGTCCATGATCTCGACAACGGTCAGTCCCGGAACCGGATCGATCTTCTGTTCCCAAACCTTCTCGAACGGCTCGCGCAAGTCGATGCGGCCGACCGGCTGATAATCCGGCAGCAGCATCGGAATGAGACCGGCATCGGATGCGCCCTGCACGTTGTTCTGGCCGCGCAGCGGATGCAATCCGGTTCCCGGACGGCCGATCTGTCCGGTGGTCAATGCCATCGCGATCAGGCAGCGCGCATTGTCGGTGCCGTGGACATGCTGGCTGACGCCCATGCCCCAGAAAATGATCGACGACTTCGCCTTGGCGTACATCCGCGCGACTTCTTTCAGAGTCTCCGCAGGAATGCCGCAGATCGCCTCCATCTTCTCGGGCGGGAAGTCCTTGATCTTCTCCTTGAGGTCATCGAAGCCTTCGGTATAGCCCGCGATGTATTGTGCATCGGTCAGCCCTTCGGTGACGATCGTGTGCAGGATACCGTTGAGCATCGCCACGTCGGCACCCGGCTTGAACTGCAAATGCATTGTCGCATGACGCGACAAGGCTTGCCGGCGCGGATCCATGACGATCAGCTTGGCGCCCTTCTTCACGGCGTTCTTGATGAAGGTCGCGGCGACCGGATGATTCACCGTCGGATTGGCGCCGATGATGATGATGACCTCGGCATCGGCGGCGGCGGAAAACGGTGCGGACACCGCGCCCGAATTCACGCCTTCCATCAGCGCCGCCACCGACGAGGCGTGACACAGCCGCGTGCAGTGGTCGACATTGTTGGAGCCGAAGCCGGTGCGCACCAGCTTCTGGAACAGATAGGCCTCCTCGTTCGAGCCCTTGGCCGAGCCAAAACCGGCCAGCGCCTTGGCGCCCTTGGTATCGCGAATTTTGGTAAGACCATTCGCGGCGATATCGAGCGCCTCTTCCCACGACGCTTCACGGAAATGCGTGAACGGGTTCGCCGGATCGACCTGATCGGTTGAACTCTTTTCGGCGTTCGGCAAACGCACCAGCGGCTTGGTAATGCGATGCGGATGGTGAATGTAATCGAAGCCGAAGCGGCCCTTGACGCAAAGCCGGTTGTGATTAGCCGGGCCATCGCGCCCCTCGGCATAGACGATCTTCTCGTCCTTGACCTGATACGTCACCTGACAGCCGACGCCGCAGAACGGACAAAGCGAATCCACTTTCTTGTCGGGGTAAACCGTGCGGGTCTGGTTGGCGTCGAGGTATGCCGACGGCATCAGCGCGCCGGTGGGGCACGCTTGCACGCATTCGCCGCAGGCGACGCAGGTCGACTCGCCCATCGGATCGTCGAAATCGAACACGATCTTGGCGTCGTGATTGCGGTACGCCATGCCGATGACGTCGTTGACCTGAACTTCGCGGCACGCGCGCACGCACAGCCCGCACTGAATGCAGGCATCGAGATTGACGCTCATCGCGGGATGGCTGCTATCGCCGGCCCAGCGATCATTGGCGGGGAAGCGGCTTTCTGTAACCTCGACCTTGTCGGCCCAGTTCCAGAATTTGGAGTCGGGATCGTGCGAGGTTTCACGCGCCGGCTGATCGGCGACCAGAAGCTCCATCACCATCTTGCGGGCGGAGACGGCACGCGTGCTGGCTGACTTCACCTTCATGCCGACATTGGGCATACGCTTGCAGGAGGCGGCGAGCACGCGCTCGCCTTCAATCTCGACCATGCAGGCGCGGCAGTTGCCGTCGGCGCGGTAATCCGGTTCAGGCGAATAGCACAGGTGCGGGATTTCCGTCCCCTCGCGCTTTGCAACCTGCCAGATGGATTCACCTGGCGCCGCTTCGACCATTTTCCCATCAAGCTCGAACTGAATCTTGCTCATTCTGCAGCTTCCTTGGGCGCGAACTCATTTGGGAAATATTTGATGACGGTGGTCAGCGGATTCGACGCCGCCTGACCCAGACCGCAGATGGATGCATCGCGCATCGCCTGACTCAATTCATCAAGCAGGTCGCGGTTCCAGACGCGCTGTTCCATCAGCGTCGCCGCCTTCTGTGTTCCAACCCGGCACGGCGTGCACTGGCCGCAGCTCTCATCTTCAAAGAAACGCATCAGGTTCAGCGCGGCGTCCTTGACCTGATCCTTGTCGGACAGGATGACGACGGCGGCGGAACCGATGAAGCAGCCGTATTTTTCCAGCGTGCCGAAATCGAGCGGGATGTTGTCCATCGACGACGGTAGAATTCCGCCCGAAGCGCCGCCCGGCAGATAGGCGTGGAACGTATGTCCATCGGCCATGCCGCCGCAGAATTCATCAATCAGCTCGCGCACCGTGACGCCTGCGGGCGCGAGTTTCATGCCGGGATTTTTCACGCGGCCAGAAACCGAATAGCTGCGCAGACCGTGGCGCTCGTTGCGCCCCTGCCCCTGCCACCATCCGGCACCTTTCTCGACGATATCGCGCACCCACCACAACGTCTCAATATTGTTGATCAGCGTCGGCAATCCGAACAGACCGACCTGAAACGGGTATGGCGGCTTATGGCGCGGCAACCCGCGCTTGCCTTCGATGCTTTCCAGCAGCGCGGATTCTTCGCCGCAAATATATGCGCCCGCGCCCCGGCGCAGATGCAGCACGGGTCCGCCCGCTGGCAGCTTCTTGATCTCGCGTTCGATGATTTCGCGCGACGCCGGATATTCGTCGCGCAGATAGATATAGACATCGGTCGCTTCGACGACATGTGCGCCGATCAACATGCCTTCGATGAAGCGATGCGGATCGGTTTCGAGATAGTAGCGATCCTTGAACGTACCCGGCTCGCCCTCATCGCCATTGATCGCCATCAGGCGCGGACCGGGCTCGCCCAGTACGGCACGCCATTTTCGGCCGGTAGGGAAACCAGCGCCGCCGAGACCGCGCAGCGACGCGTCATCGAGCGCCTTCAGCAAATCCTCTTTTGGCATCGCGCCGGAGCGCAGCTTGTTCAGCAGCGCATAGCCGCCGTTGGCGACGTAGGACTCGTAATCGACGTATTTTGGCAGATGCGCATGCGTGTCGCCGCCTTTCACCGCGGCCAGAACGCTCTCGACGCTCGCATGATCGACGAAATGATGTCCGACTTCCGCAGCCGGCGCGGTGTCGCAACGCCCGACGCAGGGTGCGCGGACGACACGGACGCCGGGACCTGCGTTCTTCTTCAATTCGCTCAACAGCGTTTCCGCGCCGAGCATCGCGCAGGTGAGAGAATCGCAAACGCGGATGGTCAGCGGCGGCAGATCCGGCTGGCCTTCCTTCACAACGTCAAAATGCGCATAGAAGGTCGCGGTCTCGAACACCTCGGAAAATGCCAGTTTCATCGAGTCGGCGAGTGCCGCGAGATGGGCCGCGGAAATCTGGTTGTACTTGTCCTGGATAAGGTGGAGGTACTCGATCAGCAGGTCGCGCTGCCGGGAGCGGTCGCCAAGTAAAAGCTCAATTTCTTCAGCCGCTTGCGGATCGATTTGCCGACCTTTCGGTGTCGATTTTGCGCGCCGGCGGCCCTCACCCGGATGGTCGAATGCCTGAACTTTCTGGACGCCGTGGCTCATTCGATTGTCTCTTCCCCAAGGTCTTCTTAGCCTCGGAGGATAGGGCCTGGCATTCAATATGCCAAGAATTATTCCAAGGTTTGTGCCTCGGCATCACGCCGGTTGCTCCGCTGTTCCGCAATATGAAATGAAATTCCGGTGGTCACGCTTGCCTGCGGTGTGCCGCCGCACATCACACATCGCTAACGAACGCCGGGCTTGTCGCGATTCAGATTTTTCGCGGCCAGATCGTCGAGATAGTTTTGAAAGCGCGTTTCGGCATTGATCCCGAGATCGTACAGAAAGGCCCAAGAATAGATCCCGGTATTGTGCATGTCGTCGAAACCGATCCGCACCGCATAATTTCCGACCGGGTCGACCGACAGAATAGCGACGTTGCGCTTGCCGCCGACGGTTTTCCGCTCCGCCTCGGAATGGCCCTGCACTTCGGCGGAAGGGCTGGTGACACGAAGCAACTCCGCAGACAGGTCGAAACTGGCGCCGTCATCAAACGCAATACGCAGCGAGCGCCGGTCTTTCGCAAGCCGAATTTCCGTTGGCCAGACGGGGCCGCTCAAGCGACAGCCCCATCCATCTTTTCGATCAGGAACACGATTCGTTTTTCGGCGCGCTCGGTGATTTCGACGCGATCTCCGGTCTCCCGGATCAGGTTCGGAATATCGATGACCGACAGTGGATCGGTGCAATGCACCTCCAGCCGTTCGCCCACGGTCAGCGCCTTCAGCGCCTTGCGCGTCTTCAATACCGGCAGCGGGCATTTGAGCCCTGTGAGATCGAGTTTGGTCATGGCCATACCCCTCAATGGCGGAGGCGCTATTCGCCGTCAACGGCCCCATGCGACGCATCTTGCGATGCACCATTTTAGAAGGCCTTGCACGTTTCGTTTGATCCGGGACGTGCGACGAAAGCGCGGCTTGCTTTGCTCAGTGCCGACGCCCAAAATGGAACCGGAACAAGTGATTTGTCGGGGGAAAACGTGTCATGAGAATCTTCATCGTCGCACTGGTTTTCGCGGGACTTTCCGCAGCCGCCGTGTCGGTGCTGCTCAACACGTTTCAGGAGCCCGGCTACGTCGCGTTCACGACAAGTGGCGCTCGCGTTGGCGATCCCGGCCACAACCTGGTCGGGCCGAGCTGAGCATTAAACCAAGCTTGAGTAGTCCATAAACCCGACGATCTGGCCGGGGTTGACCATGGCGATCTCTTCACCGAGTTCGACCAGCCCGTCGGTATCCACCAGCGAGGAGAGAAGGCCAGCGCCCTCTCGCGGAAACTTCACCGCCTCCAGCGCGCCCTCGCCGCTTTTGCGCAAACTGACCCTGACATACTCACGGCGGCCGATCTTCTTTGTGTAACTAAAGGCGGCGCGCACCGGCATCGGTATGGGCTTCTTTTGTGCCGTCCCGGCCAGCGCCAGAACAGTCGGACGAACGACGTAGGTAAACGTCACGAAGCTTGCCACAGGATTTCCTGGCAGACCGATAAACGGCGTGCCGCCGATGATGCCCATCGCCACCGGGCGGCCCGGCTTGATTGCCATACGCCACAGCACCAACGTGCCTACGCTCTCCACCGCGGCTTTGACGTGATCTTCTTCTCCCGTGGAGACGCCGCCCGACGTGACGATGAGATCGTGACGGGCGGCGGCCTCCTTCAAAGCGGACGCGAGAGAAGCGCGCTCGTCGCGCAAAATGCCGAGATCGCTAACTTCGCATCCAAGCCGCTTCAGCATCGCCGTCAGCATGAAGCGATTGGAGTCGAACAACTGGGCAGCGCCGCGTCGCGCGCCGGGCGACACCACTTCATTGCCGGTCGAAAATACGGCAACGCGCAACCGGCGTCTCACATCAACGCGAGTTAACCCCAATGCCGCGATGAGAGCGATGTCTTGCGGCCGCAACTGCCGCCCCGCCAACAACGCATCATGGCCCTCGGGAATATCCTCGCCCACGGGCCGCACATTGGCGCCCGCCTTGAGGCCGGGCGGCAGCACGACTTTGCCTGTCCCATCGATCTGCACATCTTCCTGCATGAAGACCGTGTCGGCGCCCGCGGGCATCGGCGCACCAGTGAAAATGCGAACCGCTTCGCCGGGAGCGATTGCATTCAAACCTGACGACCCTGCCTGAACGCGTCCGGACACTGAAAACGCCTGCTCGCCTGCGCGGGGCAGATCGGCGCTGCGCACCGCATATCCATCAACGGCTGAGTTGGTGAATGGCGGCAACGCCAGCGGCGCTCTGATGTCTGATGCGAGGACACGGCCATCGGCGTCAGCAAGATCGGCCCATTCGGTCTCCGTTACCGAGCTGACGCGGGCCGCGATCGTGGCAACGGCGTCATCGACCGACATCATCGGACCGCCGAACGCGAAACAATCATCGGAGAGTTGGGCCATATCGTCAGGCTCCCGCGGCCTCTCGCACGGGTAAATCTTCAATACGCACCGCCAAGGCTCGCATCATGCGCGCGATCGCTGCGATGTCATCGAGATGAGCCGATGGCAACCTCGTTTCGACCGAAATATCGGCGGCCACACCGACGATCGTCGTATCCTTCGGAAACATCAGCGGCTTGCCATTCGCGGCGCGATGAACCTCGATCTTGGGATGCGGATCAGCCTTGAAGCCCTCAACGATCAGGAGATCCACCGGCGACATCCTCGCCAGCAGCTCGGCGAAGGGAGGCTCAGGCGCGCCACGCAATTCGTGCATCAAGGCCCAGCGGCGTCCCGACGAAATCAGGACCTCGGTTGCGCCAGCCTGCCGATGCAGCCAGGAATCCTTGCCGGGAACATCGACATCGAAATTGCTGTGGGCGTGCTTCATCGTTGAGACACGCAAACCTTCGGCGATCAGATGCGGGATCAGCCGCGCAAGCAGCGTCGTCTTGCCTGCCCCGCTCCACCCCGAAAGACCTATCACCTTCATGCCGCACTCCAAAAACTCAAAGAGACCGCCCGACCATGCCGGACAGTCCCTTTATATAGATATGCGCCTGATCGATAGCTTGAATTATTCGGCTGGCATGGGCCGCGTGCTGCCGGTATCGGGCGCACGGCCCTTCGCCTGCTCTTCCTCGACCCAGAGAGAATGATGCTCCTTGGCCCAGTTGAGGTCCACCTCGCCCGTACCCATGGCATCGAACGCGCCTTCCATGCCGACCGTCCCGATATAGATGTGGGCCAGCATGGCAGCGATAAAGAGCATGGCGATCACAGCATGGATGACCGTCCAGAACTGCAGCGCCGTGACGTTGGCGGGGATATAGGGGAACAGCAGGAACCAGCCCGACAGCGACATCAGCACGCCGCCGATCATCACGATCCAGAAGATTCCCTTCTGACCGGCATTGAAGCGCTTGGCCGGCGGATGCTCGCCGTTCTTCAACATACCGCCGCCCTTCCTGATCCATACAAGATCAAGCTTCCCCGGAATGTTATCCTTGATCCAGATCAGGAACATGATCACGAGGCCGAGCATGAAGGGGAATGCCAGGTAGTTGTGAGCAATCTTGCCCCAGGCCGTCAGCGTCGAGAACGCTTCCGCGCCAAACAGCGGCAGGATCAGCACGCGCCCGAAGCTGATGTTCAAACCGGACAGCGCAAGAATGATGAAACAGGTCGCCGTCAGCCAATGCGTGAACCGCTCGAAACTGGCAAAGCGAAGAATCTTGATGCCGGAAAATCCGTGTTCGACGCGAACACGCCCGCGCACGGCCAGGAAGATCGCGAGAAGAGCCAGCATCCCGATGATAGCGACACCGCCGATGATGGGCAATTTGTGACGCTGAAAATCGCGCCAGTCGCGACCGGCGGGCTGAATCAGGCTCGACGCCATCGGGTCCGGAATAGTGATCCTGCCGGTGATCTTGTCGCCCTCTTTCAGCGCCTTGAGAAGCTGGTCTTCATGCACGGCATCGGCGGTAGGCTTGAAGGACAGTTGCGCCCCTGCCGGCTGCGCAAGCACAAACAGCAGCGCCAGAGCGGCACATAGGGCCTTGAGGGTTGAGAGCGAGATCGACATCGGTACGACCTTCCAGTTTCCGTTCAAGAAAGACCTGAGCATGATGCGAAGGCCACTGAACGGCCTTCGGCAACCTGCCCTAGCCGGTCGGTGAATCGCTGTAGGCTGTCTTCCAACCCCACATGCCCGACCCGTAGCCACGCTTCATCACACGCTCCTTGTAGATTTCAGCGATGATGGCGCCGTCACCTGCGAGCAGCGATTTGGTCGAACACATTTCGGCGCAGATCGGCAGCTTGCCTTCGGCCAGCCGGTTGGCACCGTACTTTGCGTATTCGGCCGGGGTGGAGTCTGCTTCCGGACCGCCCGCGCAATAGGTGCACTTGTCCATCTTGCCGCGCGAGCCGAAGTTTCCAACCTTCGGATACTGGGGCGCGCCGAACGGGCACGCATAGAAACAATATCCGCAGCCGATGCAGAGATCCTTCGAGTGAAGGACGACGCCATCCGCCGTGGTGTAGAAACACGACACCGGGCAAACGGCGGCGCAAGGCGCATCCGTACAGTGCATACAGGCCATCGACACTGAGCGTTCACCGGGCTTGCCGTCATTAATGGTGACGACGCGCCGGCGGTTGATGCCCCACGGCACCTCGTGTTCGTTCTTGCAGGCCGTCACGCAGGCGTTGCACTCGATGCAACGGTCGGCATCACAAAGAAATTTGACGCGAGCCATCTTCTATTCTCCTCTCACGCCGTTTGGATCTGGCACAGGGTCGCCTTGCCCTCGTGCATACCGGTGACCGGATCGTAGCCGTAGGTGGTGATCGTGTTGACGCTTTCACCGAGCACGATCGGGTCTGCGCCCTTCGGATACTTGGAGCGCTGATCAACACCCTGGAACCAGCCCGCGAAATGGAAGGGCATGAACGCTACGCCCTTGCCGACGCGATCGGTGACCAGCGCCTTGACGCGTGCCTTCGATCCGTTTTCCGGGCCCGTCACCCAGACCCAGCCGCCATCCTTGATGCCTCGTTCGGCGGCATCGGACGTATTGACCTCGACGAACATGTCCTGCTGCAATTCAGCAAGCCAGCGGTTGGATCGCGTTTCTTCGCCGCCGCCCTCATATTCCACCAACCGTCCAGAAGTGAGGATGATCGGGAATTGCTTTGCAAGTCCCTTGTCCACCGCCGCCTTCTGAATCGAGAAGCCGAGATTGGCCATGCGGAACTGGCGTCCGTCAGGACGTGTCGGATACTTCGCAACCAGCTCAGGACGCGGTGTGTAGATCGGCTCGCGATGGACCGGCACCGGATCGGGAAGATTCCACGCCACCGCGCGGGCCTTACCGTTGCCATACGCCATCACGCCATGCTCGAGCGTGACCCGGATGATGCCGCCGGACAGATCGACTGCCCAACCCACGCCGTCCGGATTGTTGCCGCCGATCTTGTTGATGGTGGCAAGTTCAGCTTCGGTGAGGTCCTTGTCCCAACCGAGCTTCTTCAGCACGCCATAGGTAAACTCCGGATAACCATCGGTCAGTTCCGAGCCCTTGCTGTAGGAGCCTTCGGCCAGAAGATTGACGTTCTTCACCGAACCGTCGGCTTGTTTTTCTTCGTACACCACACCGAAGCGCGCGCGGAACGTGCCGCCGCCATCCTTCGCATGAAGGTTCGTGTTGTAGAGCGTATGTGTTCCCGGATGCTTGATCTGCGGCGTACCCCAGCACGGCCACGGCAGGCCGTAATAATCGCCGCCGATCTCCGGCTCATCCTTCTTGGCCCGTAGCGTCACCAGGTCGAACTTACCCTGGTTCTTCATGTGCGCCTTGAGGCGCTCCGGCGACTGTCCGGAATAGCCGGTCGAGAAGCCACCACGATTGATTTCCCGCAGCACGTCTTCCGGGATCGGGCGATTGTTTTCCACCTTGATGTTCTTGAACATCGGGTCGGCGAAGCCGAGCTTCTTCGACAGCCGGTAGATGATTTCGTAATCGTCTTTCGATTCGAAAATCGGTTTGACGATCTGCTCGCCCCACTGGAGGGATCGGTTCGAGGCTGTGCGTGAACCCGACGTCTCGAACTGGGTACACGCGGGCAGCAGGTACGTGCCGTTCTTGCGCTCGGAGATTGCTGCGAAGGTGGTGGGATGCGGATCCGCGACCACCAGCAGTTCGAGCGCTTCAAGGCCCTTCACCATTTCGGTCATTCGCGGGATGGTGTTGCCACCGTGCCCCATGATGACGACACCCTTCACGGTGTCGCGCTGATCGACATCATCGGGCTTGGCAAGCGTCGCATCGAACCAACGGGTCCACGGGATGCCCGGCAATTCCATGTTCTGCTTGCGGGTACGGGCCGGACGTCCAGCCTTAGCAGGCACCTCATCGAAGCGCGCCTGCAGATAGTCGTAATCGACCTCCCAGACCCGGGCCCAATGCTTCCACGCGCCTTCGACTAGACCGTAATAAAGCGGCAGCGACGTGATATCGAGGCCGATGTCGGTTGCGCCCTGCACATTGCAGTGGCCGCGGAAGATGTTGGCCCCTCCTCCGAACACACCGACGTTGCCCGTGGCGAGAAGCAGGTTGCAATAGGCGCGGACGTTCGCTGTGCCGACGGTGTGCTGCGTGCCGCCCATGCACCAGATAAATGTGGACGGACGCACCTTTGCGAAAGTCTCCGCGACCTTCTTCACCTGTTCACCGGGGATACCCGTGACCCGCTCGACTTCTTCAGGCGTCCACTTCGCGACTTCGGCGCGAATCTGGTCCATCCCGTAAACGCGTTGAGCGATGTATTCCTTGTCTTCCCAGCCATTGGCGAAGATGTGATGGAGCATGCCCCAGATCACCGCGATGTCGGTGCCGCTGCGGAACCGGACATATTCCGTTGCGTGCGCGGCGGTGCGCGTGAAGCGCGGATCCAGTACGAAGACGTTGGCGCGGTTGATTTCCTTGCCGGTCAGAATGTGCTGGAGCGATACCGGATGAGCTTCGGCCGCATTCGATCCCATGAAGACGATCGTCTTCGAGTTGCGAATATCGTTGTAGGAATTGGTCATGGCGCCGTAGCCCCATGTATTGGCTACGCCGGCGACCGTCGTCGAGTGACAGATGCGCGCCTGATGGTCGATCGAGTTGGTGCCCCAGAACGCGGCGAACTTGCGGAACAGGTAGCCGCCTTCATTGGAGAACTTGGCCGAACCGAGAAGATACACGGAGTCGGCGCCGGACTTGGCGCGAATCTCGAGCATCTTGTCGCCGATTTCATTGATGGCCTGATCCCATTCGATCTTCTGCCATTCGCCGTTGACCAACTTCATCGGGTATTTCAGGCGGCGGTCGCCGTGCACCAGTTCGCGAACCGACGCGCCCTTGGCGCAATGCGAACCCCGATTGATCGGGCTATCCCATGCCGGTTCCTGGCCGACCCAAACGCCGTTCTGCACTTCGGCGATCACCGTGCAGCCCACCGAACAGTGTGTGCAAACGTTCTTTTTGATCTCGGTCGGCGCGCCGACAATCTTCGGACCGGCCTGCGCCTTGCGCACCGATCCGAGCGGCGACAATCCGATCGCAGCGCCTGCGCCCGCCACCAAACCGGAACGGCGCAGAAACGTGCGGCGATCAAGAACGCCTGAAGCCAGTCCAGCGGCGATACCCTGCAACCGCGCGCGTCCGGCCGATCCTTCTTTTCGCTTGATCAACATGTGCGTGCTTCCATCAATAGCGGTTGACGCGATAGTAGTCCTTGACGTGAGCGGTTTCCTTGTAGCGGGCCTTGACGCGCTCGGCCTGCGACTCGTCCGCTTCAGCTTCGCTGCTCGCCATCGGCACGACCGCAGCGGCAGCGACGGCCGATCCGCCCATCATGAAGAACCGGCGGCGGTCGAGCCCCTTCGTGTCGGGCATCTTGATCTTGGACGGTTTGCTCATCGCGATCTCCTTCCAGTCGATTCCGTTTTGCGTTCCCGCTTCACTCGGACAGCGTGAAAGCTTCTGATTCCAGTTCCATAAAGACGCGCCCGACGCGGCCGACCGCGCGGTAAAATTTGGCGGATTGCGACATCTCGAGATCGGCAAACATTCGCGCCGCCCATGGCTTGAGATGCCGCTCGAAAAATCGTGCCTGCATGGCGAAGTCCGCATCGAACTCCCCGCGAGCGAGACCGGCCATGACTTCAAGCAGGATCGCGATGTGATCTTCCGGCTCGCGCGACAGTCCTGCTCGCTCGATTCCAAGCAAATCGAAGTCTTCACGGACGCGCGCCAAGGGACGCTCGTGAAGAAAGCCGGTCAGATAATACGAGGCGTAGGGCAGCAACTCGCCGCGACCCAGACCAATGAACAGATCGAAAAATTCCCTGCTGGCCGCGTGCCCGTCCATCTCGGCCGCTGTGGCCAGTTCGACATGGGCCATGCCGAGATCAGACGCGTCGCCTTTGATCGTTGCAACGCGCGAAAGCGTTTCCGTGTCGGGCGCCTTGCCGAGCAACAACGAAAGCAACCCGTACTCTGCAGCGCGAAGCTGATCGATTTCATCAATTTTAGATGTCGATAACACGTCAGCCCCCGCTGATCCGTAGAGATCGGGACGAAGGATGAAACGCGGAACGCTGGTGAGCGCCTCGATAGTCAGGACTCGTTCCGCTGGAATGCGCGACCAGGCCGAAATCGAAGGCTGCGAAATACCCACAGCTCTCGCCAGCGATGCAACACCGCCTGCTGCTTTGATTGCCTGCTCTAAACCGGCGTCCCGCATGGTGCGAACCGAGTTCCCCCCACCCGTGCCTTCAAACGAGGCATCTTCGTTCACTAGAACTGTTCTAGTTCTAATGTGTACCATAGGCTCGTCCTATGTCTCGAAGACTTTTGTCTAAACCCTTGGTTTTGCAGTGCCATGTCGTCGCACCTCTTGCTGCGGTGCACCGACTCCGTCGGATGCAGCACTTCGCGCATTTTCAACCGGCGTATGCTCGGAGTGTGGATCATCAACCGATGCGGGAGCTGAAGCGGTTGCCGCTGCGGACAATCTCACCTGCTGAAGCGGTAAATCCGGCTGAGGATTTTGCAGCGCATCAATATCGACGGACTCGCCGGCGGCATCACTCAGGGGCTGGATCTCCGGTTCTTGCGGAGTGGCAGCAGCCGAATCACTACCCATGATCTGTAAAACCATTTTCGCGATGTCCGTCCCGGCCGCGAGCTCGCTGTTTCCCGGCACACCGCCCGGCGTGTTCCAGTCGTAGGCGTAGTCCAGCGCCGGATTGACGTAGTTGCGGATCGCAGGATCCAGCGCCCACGATTTTCGCAGAGCCGCGTTTCGCAAATGCTCCGGAACGCCCTTGCGCAAGAACCCGGTGATGTCGGTGGTCTCCGTGACGTCCTCGAGTTTCGGCAGGCTCGAAAGATCGAATTCCTCTTCGGCAACGCTTTCGGCAACCGGCGCAGGTAACGCTTCCGCCTTTTCATCGGCCTTTGCAGCCGGATCCCCGGCAGTCGGCAGTTTCGCCTCCTGCTTGCGTTGCGACCAGCGCGACAGGAAGCTCTCGCCACGATCCTTTTCGCCGCCTTTCTCATCCTGGCTCATGTGTCATCCTTCCGCTCGACGGATGGATCGTAGTCGGGCTTACGGTCAACATTCGCACGGTCGCGCTTACGCTTGTGGAACACCTGCTCGACATGGAATTCGTCGACAAACGCGGCGATCCACGACGCAATATCCGGCGGCATCGGAACCGTACCGATGACATCGATGCCGCTCTCGAACATCGCTTCGCCTTCGGTCGGATCGGCGGTCACCTTCGTCAATTCAAGCTCGGGACCACCGTCCTGCCGCCGCAGCGCAATCCATATCCTGGGGGTGCCGTCGGCAAGATTGTCGCGGTAACTGGCCGTATCCGTGCTGAACAACTCGATCGTCGCGCAGCCGGCATAGTACAGCGTCGCATCGCCCTCGCGAGACAGCACCGTCCACGGCGCAGTTGCCGGCACATGCTCGAGAATCGTCACAGGCGACCACATATGGTCGATCCAGGGATTATCGATTGTGCGGCGGCGCAGCACGACGCCAACTTCGCGGGACACCTCGGTCATCGTTATTGCTGACCCTCCCGTTGCCGGTCACTCACGCGACGTTCGCAGCGGACGCGAGCGGCAGGCCTGCCACTAGATTTTGCGGCTTCAGGCGCACCACCTTGTCCGCATCCATCGCCAGAATGAGATAGATCGGTTTTGCACCCACACGTTCATCGACAAAACGCGCATCATCAAAGGTCAGGCGGATTAACGCGACGATCCGGCCTGCTGCATCCGCGCCCGGTGTATCGCCGTTCCATAGAGCATTTCCGATCCGGGTGCCTTCGCTGTCGAGGCCGACAAACCAGCGCCAATCGCGATCCTCGATCGACGCGACCGTTTCAGCCTTCACCGTGACGCCGAGAAGATGAGCGATCCAGCGTTCGATCACGCGGCAAAGTCCGTCGCGCGCCTTGGGATTGCCGCCGAGATTCATGACCATCGCGTGGGCATCCGAGCGCGACCAATAGGTCCACGCGTTGTCGTCATCCATAACGTCGATCTCGCCAAAAGCCTGCTGCGGCTGCAGCATCGCGGTCAATGGCGAGGAATGGATGTCGTGTTGTGCGTTGTGCTGCGCCTCCACGACTTCGGCGTCGGCCAACAGCAGCGAGCCTTCATGAATCGTGGCCTTCTGGCTGCGGTAGAATAGTTCCGCTGCGCGCAGCACATAGGGATCTTCACAGCCCTCAAGCGCATTTCGCAGGATCAGGTGGCACAGTTGCGAGAGAAAGATCGGCGGCAGATCGCTCGCGCCCTTGCGTGCCAGCGACACATAAACGGCCTCAAGCGAGGGCGCCGCGAGAAGCCGGTCGCGAAACGCCATCATGAACGTCCAGTTCTCGCGCGCGTCGGCGTCGGCAAGCGCCGCAATGTCCGCTTTGGAGACCGGCCGAAGCGGATCGGCCAACAGACCGGCGTGCAGCTTTCGTTCAGCGTCGCAGGCGTCATCGGGCGGCATCAATTCCGGTCGCGCGAGGTACGCCATGATCAGTTCAGGGGTCGCAATCAGCCCGCCGTGATCGGCACGGCGCGTCAGGTGGTGACCCGACGCCACCCAGAATTCTCTCATGTCCGATCCGCCTTGATACGATTCGTGTTGTCCAGTCCGAGAAGATCGACCTCTTCGACCGGTTCGTCGCCCTCAATCTCATGGAAGGTAAAGGCCGGTGCATGATGGTGCAATCGATCCGCACCCCGCTCCGTTTCGCGCGGCTTCAGTGTGCGGAAGCGCTCGCGGATCTCACCGTCTTCAACGCTCCGTTGCACCGCCAGAATCGTCTGCGGCGGGTGATCGCACAGGGAAGCAGCAAACGCGACTTCCTCCTCTGCCGCAGCCCTTGCGGCTTCGATATCCGGCGCGCCGAATGTCGCCACAAGCTGCGCCGCCAGCCGGTCGATGACGGCCAGCAATTCAATCTCGGTTGCTTCGGTAACGACGGCCAATGTCGACCAGCCGAGACTGTCGATGCCGAGAAAGCCGGATCGCAGTGCGACCCGCTGTTTTTGTCCAAGCGCAGCAGGATCACTGTTCCAAAACACGAACGCGCCCGACACGGCCCATTCGCCGGGCTCGGCTGCACGCTCGAACACAAACGTGTCCGATGGATCCAGCCTGATCGTGCGCGGAAGTTTCATCATCCGCCTCACCCCATCTTCGGAGCGCGATACTCCGAATCGTACCACCCCACCTTTGCGAGGCCTTCGACGAGGCTACTTCGCCCCGGCGGTTCCTTCGGCGCGGACGTCTTGACGAGCAAATCGCCATTGACGTCGATCCCTCGCCGTGCGCCGGCGGTATCCTTGGCAAGCCGCTCCAGGTAGTCACGCGCCACCGGATCGAAGCCGCGCTCGTTCCATTGATCGAATGCCGTCATGAGATGCCGAGCGAAACTGCCGATCATCGCCTCGGTATCCACCATCTCAAATCCTTCGTTCAACAGCGCAACTCCGCCCGCCGCTTCCGCTTCCCCGACATGTGCCATGTCCGCAGCGCGCAACATGACGCCGAGCACCAGCCACTCCGGCACGTCCTCCTCGCCACAATCTTTTGGCCAGCCAAGCCGCACGCCACCGAGCACACCGCCGTCGAACAGGATCGTATCCGGCCACGTAAAACTCACCTGACGCTCTGGCGGGCAATGGACCGCAATGGCATCCGCAGTCGCATTCATGCCCGCAAAGAATGCCCGGCGTGCCGACACCAGCGGCTCGTCCGGTTCGAGCACAACCGCGAACTCGACGAGATCGTAGCGCCGGACCCAAACCAGCGTTCCGGCACCGGCTTCGGCCGCAATGTCGCAGCCATGGGCAAACGCGTCTCCGTACTCGCGAAGCGATACGAGCGTATAGCCCGGAGGCAGATCGAGCGGCGGTTCTGCCCGCGCAGTACGCGAAACCATCATCGCAGAAAAATTCCCTAAGCTCTTTGTATTTGGGCAGTCTATGCTATCTCGGTCAAGGTGCCGGTGCTTGCGCTGATGGCACCTGCAGCACCATATTGTGAGATAGTCGCGCGGCTGAGGAAGGTTCAAGGTCGTAGAGTATGAATGGCGCAAAGTCCCGCCTTCTGATTTGCAGTTGCGAGAAGACCATGCCACTCGACGCGCAAGCGATCGGGCGCGGCTGTGCGGCCAACATGTCGCAGGCGAACCAGCTCTGCGGACTAGACCTCGGACAGTTCAAGGCGGCTCTCGCCGAAGGCGAGCAGATCACCGTGGCCTGCACCCAAGAAGCGCCGCTGTTCAAGGAGGTCGCCGAGGACTTCCCGCAAGTTCCGCTCACCTTCGTCAACATCCGTGAAACCGGCGGCTGGTCGAAAGACGCCGCAGCGGCCGGACCGAAGGCCGCCGCGCTCATAGCGGCGGCCTCGGAAGAGATGCCGCCAATCTCGCTGGTCACGCTGGAGAGCGACGGCGTCGCGCTGATTTATGGCTGCGACGACGTCGCCATCAATGCGGCCAGGCGCCTCGCCGATCGTCTCGATATCACCGTTATACTTACCAAGCCGGGCGACCTGACACCGCGCGCCGTCAATGAGTTTCCTGTCCTGAAGGGGACGATCCGTAACGCGCGCGGCTATCTCGGGAAATTTGAGCTCGCTATCGACGACTATGCTCTGCCGTCGCCATCCTCGCGCAACAAGCTGCTGTTTGGAGCCTCGCGCAACGGCGCGACCTCGACATGCGATCTCATTCTCGACCTCAGCGGCGGCCTGCCGCTGTTTCCGGCTCACGAGTTGCGGCCCGGTTATTTGCGCGCTGATCCGCGCGACCGAGCGGCTGTCGAGCGCGCGATTGCGGATGCAGGCAATCTCGTCGGCACCTTCGACAAGCCGCGCTTCATTCATTTTGAAGAGTCGATCTGCGCGCACTCCCGCTCCAACATTACCGGCTGCACGCGGTGCCTCGATGTGTGTCCGACCGGCGCGATCACATCGAACGGCAATGCCGTCGCCATCGATCCGAACGTGTGCGCAGGCTGCGGGTCATGCGCGTCGGTATGTCCAACCGGCGCGGCGTCCTATTCGCTGCCCAGCGTCGACGCCTTGATGCGGCGATTGCGGACGTTGCTCCAAACCTATCGCAAGGCAGGCGGAGAAAACGCCGTCGTCTTGTTTCATGACGGAGATCACGGCGAACCGCTCATCGGTGCGCTCGCGCGGTTCGGCGACGGCTTGCCGGCAAATGTGCTTCCGGTCCGCGTCAATGAAGTTACGCAGCTTGGGCCTGAAGCTATTGCCGCCGTCTTCGCCTTTGGTGGCGCGGGCGCCGCGTTGCTGACGCGAGCGCAGCCCCGGCATGAGACAGCCGGATTGCATCGCGCCGCTGATATGTCGGGAACGATCGTTGCCGCAATCGGATTCGGTGAAGGCATTGTCCGCGTGATCGAGACCGACGACCCCGATCAATTGCGCGCGATGCTCGACGCCATGCCTGCCGGCATCGCGAGCAGCACTCCCGCGAATTTCATGCCGCGCGGCGCAAAGCGCGGCGTGCTCGAGACGACATTCCGGGAACTGCATCTTGCTGCCCCCTCGCCTGTCGACGTCGTGCCGCTTGCGTCCGGCGCTCCGTTCGGCGGAGTGCAATTGAACGTCGAAGGCTGCACGCTTTGCCATGCCTGCGTGACCGCGTGCCCCACCCACGCGCTCTCGGATAATCCAGACCGCGCCATGCTGCGCTTTACCGAAAGTCTTTGCGTCCAGTGCGGGCTCTGCGAGTCGACTTGCCCGGAGGATGTCATCACGCTGGAACCGCGCCTTGATTTTCAGGCCTGGAATGCGCCGCTGCGTGTCTTGAAGGAAGAAGAGCCGTTTCATTGCATCGCCTGCGGTACGCCGTTCGGAACCCGGAGTTCGATCGAGCGCGTGCTGTCGAAGCTGCAGGAAAAACACTGGATGTTCGAGGGCGCCAATGCGCGGCGGCTCGATGTCATCAAGATGTGCGCGGATTGCCGCGTCGAGGCCGTCGTCAACGAGAGTTTCGACCCGCACGCCGGGCCGCAGCGCCCGCCGGTGATGTCGACCGAGGACTATCTGCGCGCGCGCGAAGCCAAGAAGAACGATCCGTTCGGATCGCAGTAAGCTGACGCGCCCGCACGCATCATCGATCAGGAGACCGGATTTGCCCGTCACCCATCCTACCCCGCATGCCCCCGCGACATCGAAAGCCTCGGGAATTCCCGGCGTCAAACATGTCATCGCTGTGGCTTCCGGCAAGGGCGGCGTCGGCAAGTCGACAACGTCGTGCAATCTCGCTCTCGGTTTCGCAGCAATCGGATTGAAGGTCGGGCTTCTCGACGCCGACATTTACGGACCGTCGCAACCGAGGCTGTTTGGTTTGCGCGGAAAGCCGCGCCTGCTGGGTCCGCGTATGCTTGAGCCAATGGAGCGCTTCGGCGTCAAGGTGATGTCGATCGGCTTTCTCGTCGAGGAAGACAACGCCATGATCTGGCGCGGGCCGATGGTAATATCGGCCATCACGCAGATGTTGCGCGAAGTCGCATGGAATGACCTCGACATTCTGGTCGTCGATCTGCCGCCGGGCACCGGCGACGCGCAACTGACCATGTCGCAGCAGACGCCGCTGGCCGGAGCGGTCATTGTCTCCACCCCGCAAGACATCGCACTGATCGACGCGCGGCGCGGCATCGAGATGTTCAAGAAGGTCAACGTGCCGCTGCTGGGACTGATCGAGAACATGTCCAGCTTTTGCTGCCCGACCTGCAACCATGTCACGCCGATTTTCGGCCACGGGGGCGCGCGGCTTGAAGCCGAGAAGCGCGGCATTCCTTATCTGGGCGAAATTCCGCTCGACATGGCGATCCGTCAGACGTCGGACGACGGACGCCCTATCGTCGCGACCGACCCTGAAGGCGTTCACGCGAAGCACTATATCGACATCGCCCGCCGGCTCTGGACGTCCGTCACCACCGGCATTGCGGCGAGGCCCGCGCCGCGTATCGTGATCGAGTAAGCCATGACCGAAACACGGATCAAGTCCGGGACCGCGAAATCCCAAGAGCTAAAGCTGAAAGGCGTGTCCGCGCCGCGCGTAATGCCGGACCCGAAGAATCCGCGGCTGACCGAGCGTGTCACCGGCATCGACCAGACCGGCGCTCCGGTTGAGATCAGTGTGCCGGTCGAGCGCCCACTGACGCTTTATCTGAACGCGCAGGAAATCGTCACGATGATGACGATCAACGATTATCCCGAGTATCTCGCGCTCGGCTACCTGCTCAATCAGAACATGCTGAAGCCGGACGACGTCGTGACGGAGGTAGTCTACGACGACGATCTGCAGGTGGTGGTGGTCTACACCGAGCACGGCACCAATTTCGAAGAGAAACTGAAGAAGAAAACGCTCACCTCCGGCTGCGCGCAAGGCACAGCCTTCGGCGACCTGATGGAGGCCATCGAGGGCGCATCCCTGCCGCAAGCCGAGTTGCGTACGTCATGGCTCTATCAGATGACCCATGCGGTCAACACCGCGCCTTCGCTCTATCTCGAAGCAGGCGCTATCCACGGTTGTGTGCTGTGCAAGGAAGGCGAGCCGATCTGCTACATGGAGGACGTTGGACGCCACAACGCGGTCGACAAGATCGCGGGCTGGGCCTGGCGGCACAACGTCGATGTCGCCGACAAGATCATGTACACGACGGGCCGTCTGACCTCCGAAATGGTGATCAAGACTGTCCGCATGGGCATTCCGATTCTGGTCTCGCGGTCCGGGTTCACGGCGTGGGGTGTCCAGCTCGCACGGCAAGTGGGACTGACGCTGGTCGGCCGCACCAAGGGAAAGAGATTTATCGCGCTTTCCGGGCAAGAGCGGATCGTGTTCGACCAGAACCTCGCCTTCGTCGCAGAAGAATCCCCGCGCCATCGTCGCAAAGGCGGCGACGATGACTGACGATCGGCCATCGACGCTTGGCGTGCTTCTCGCTGGCGGCCTCGCGCGGCGCATGGGCGGCGGCGACAAGCCGATGAAAACCATCGGCGGCCGCACCATTCTGGAGCGCGTGATCGCGCGGCTTGCGCCGCAGTGCGACGGGCTCATCCTCAACGCCAACGGCGATCCGGTTCGTTTCGCCTCCTTCGGATTGCCTGTCGTCGCGGATACCGTTGAAGGATTTGCGGGGCCTCTTGCCGGGGTGCTCACGGCGCTCGACTGGGCTGTGGCGCACAGGCCGGATATCGAATGGGTTCTCAGCGCCGCGACGGATTGCCCGTTCCTGCCGCGCGATCTCGTTGTGCGATTACAGCGCGCACGGACCGAGGAAGGCGCGCAACTCGCGGTCGCTGCCTCCGGCGATCAGATCCACCCTGTGATCGGACTATGGAACGTCGCGCTGCGCGGCGAACTGCGTCACGCGCTGGTGGCAGAAGACATGCGCAAGATCGATCGCTGGACCGCTCGCTATAAACTCGCGACGGTGACGTGGCCGACCGATCCGCTCGATCCATTCTTCAACGCGAATACGGTCGAGGATATCGCGGAAGCAGAGCGGTTCGCTGCGCTCGACAGAGGCGCGTGATCCGGATGAGTTACGCCGGCCGGAAACCCACCTGCTCCAGCGTCCCTTGCACATCCGGCGAACTGAGCGCGCGGAGAAACGCCTGAACCGCAGGGCGCTGCTTGCGCGACGTCACGAGCGCGAAATCGTAATGCTCTTCGGCAAACGGAATAAATCCAAGTCCCGCCGCATGAGCGACGGGAGCAATGGTCATGCCCCAGTCGGCACGGTTCTGAGCCACAGCGGCCGCCACCGCATTGTGCGAGCGTGGCTGGTTCCAGTAGCCGTCCGGCCGTGCTTCGCCCAGCAGGCGGTCGATCAGAATGCGGGTGCCAGCGCCCTGATTACGGTTAACCATCAGGCATGACGGGTCTTTCAGCGCGGCCCGCACCGCGTCTTCCACGCTCAGACCTTCAAAACGCTTGTCGCCTGCGCGGTACACGATGCCCTGCATACGCCGGTAGCCCGGCACGAGTTCGAGCCCCCCCATAAGAAACGGCGTGTTGTATGTGTCGGTCTTCTCATCCAACAGGTGGATGGGTGCGAGATCGCATTCGCCGCGCCGCGCCGCCGCCAGTCCGCCGAGACTTCCCACCGAGATCGAACGTACGGACAGACCGGCACGCGCCAGTGGTGCTGTGATCAGATCCAGCCCCGTGCAATGGCTGCCGACGATGACGAGATCCGGCACACGCACATGCGGCGTGAACAACGAGACCTCCGCTTGTGTGCCTGCTGGCATCTGTTCGGCGAGTGCGTCGATCTTCAAGAATCCATCGGCCTGAGCGAACGACGTGATCGCGCCAGAGCCCTTTCCGGTCGGATAGGCAATCAATCCGTCGTCGCCCTCGACCAGAGAGACCATCACGAATTCCGTGCGGCCGAGTTCGGAAGCAACCCGCACCGGCACTTTCGCCGTCACCCGCGCATCGTTGCGGGGTGGCAAGCCGGCGAGACGGCGCAACACCGGCACGATCATGTCATGGAAAGTGAACATGGCCGACGTGGGAAACCCCGGCAGGATGACGACGGGCTTGCCGTCGCATACCGCGAGGCACAGCGGCTTGCCAGGCTTCAGCGCGACGCCATGCGCGACAATGCCGGGCTTGCCAAGCCGCGCGACGATACGATGGGAAACGTCGCCCTCGCCTTTCGATGTCCCGCCCGACAGAATGAGCATGTCGCTGGTTGCCAGCGCCTCGCGCATCACGGCTTCGAGCTTGTCCTCATCGTCGGGAAATGCGCCGAGAAAACGCGCTTCGCCGCCATTCTCCGACACGGCCGCCGTCACGATCGCGCCATTGGTGTCGAAGATCGCCGCGGGACGCAGCGGCTGGCCGGGCTGTACCAATTCGTCGCCGGTGGACATAATCGCCACCCGCGGTTTTCTCACCGCCGGGACACGCGCAACTCCGGATGCCGCGAGCATTCCGATCTCACGCGAACCAATCAGCGTTCCCGCGCGCAGTAAAACCTCGCCCCGCGCGATGTCCGATCCCGCATAGGACACGAACTGGCCGGGTGACGCCGAGCGTCTGATCTCAATTGCGTCACCTCCTGCGGGTTGCGTGTGTTCCACCATCGCAATGGCGTCGGCGCCGCGGGGAATGGGACCGCCCGTTGCAATCGGCGTCGCCGTGCCTTGTGTCACCGGCAGTCGCGGCGCGGTGCCGCAAGCAATTACCTCATCGTTCAAACCCAGGCGAACCGGCAGCGCTTCGCCTGCAGACGCCAAATCGGCGGAGCGTACGGCAAAGCCATCGACATTGGAGCGATCGAACGGCGGCACATCGACGGCCGCCACGACATCGTTCGCCAGCGCAAGCCCGAGCGCATCGGCCAGCGCGAGATCGTCTGCCGGCAGATCGCGCGGGAACAGTGCAGCCTCAAAGCGTGCAAGCGCATCCTCACGCGACAGGATCGTCAGAAATTGATCCTGATCGACGTTTGCATTGTTTGACGACGCCTTCGGCTTGATCATCGTGAAAGTCTCACATCATGTCGCGAAGAGAAAACGCGCCGACTGTTGTCCCGGCTGCATAGCCCTCACTGTCTCCCGGCACGGCGAGCCATGCGTCAGCGCGGGCGATTGCCTCAAGGGAGAGTTGTCCAACGGCAACCGGCATCCAGGCTTCATCCAATTTTTCCAGCAAGACGATCTCCGCAACACCGATAGACGAGGAAATCTTACGCGCAAGCGGCCGGATAAGTTCTCGTCGCGGCGACCTCGCCGTGAGCCGATCCAGCACCGGCTGAACCAGTACCAAACACGCAGCCAGCGCCTGATCGGGAGCGCCTGGAACAGCGATCACCGGCGTCGAGCCGATCATTCCAACTGCCGCGGTGCGCCCGGGCTGGAGTGCAAGTCCATGAATCAAACGGGCTCCATGGACCGCCAGCGCGTCGATCGTTGAATCGGTATGGCCGAGGCCGGTGCCGCCCACAGCTACAATCAGATCGTAAGCGTCGCTCTCCACAGCGGCGGAAATGCTGGACGCATGGCGTCTCTCTGCCTGCAAGACGACGGCACGCGCACCGGCAGCTTTCGCAAATTCAAAAATGAATTGCGAGGATGCGGTATTGCCATCGCCGGACGGCACATTGATCACGCCCATACGCGGAGATCGAACCGGAATGCGATCGAGCCCGGCGGCACGTACTGCAAGCAGATCGAACGCATTCAACCGCTGCCCCGGTGCGATGATCGAACGCCCGGCGGCGATGTCGTCCCCCGCCCGACGAATGCCATGACCGGGAACAGACTCAGCGAGAACCTGAAACATCGGTCCAAGCTCTTCAACCAGATCGGCATCGAGCACGCAGTCACAGTGGGCTGGCATCCGATCGCCCGCCTCAACCCATACCGGCGAGGCGGCCAACGGCAGTGGCGAGTAGGACGATGCGCCGACAATATCCTCGGATCGCATTGCCCAGCCGTCGGAGACCGCGATATTGAACGCCGGATGCGCCAGTTGCAGCGGCGCAATTACAGCCGCAATGCTACCGACAGAGTCCGTAACAGATACAACGACAGGTTCAACCGGGCCCACGCAGTCAAGCAGCAAATGAAGGGCAACATCGAGCGGGGTCAGCGCAGCCGGCAAACGCTGTGTCATCTTGACGCTCGATAGCGGATCGTTCTGCAAAGCATCAACAGCGCGCACCGGGGAACCATCTCAAGCATGGCACGTTGGAGAGGACGTTTCATTCATTCCTTTTACACCCACACAGAGGCTCAAAATGCGCACTCAAATCATCGTTGCTGCCTTTGTGGCACTGTTCGCCGCAACGCCCTCGCCGGCACAAACACCAGCCGCTTCCGACAAGCCCGAAACGAGCTGCAACACCACATCGTCGGCAGGCACGACTTCCGGCAACGCCAAGACCGGTGATACGTCGATGGGCGTTGAAAAGAGCGCCATCCTACCATCCGCAGGCGGACACGCAAATTCCGCCGCTCCCACGGTGCAAAGCGACGGAAAACCGATGGCAGTGCGGCCCGACTGTCCGCCCGAAACCAAGAAGTAAGACAGCCGCTTCAATTTGCGTTCTGAGCCCTCTCCTCAGGACGCCTTTTTCTCGGCATTCGGGAAAAACAGCTGCTTGCCGTTGACCTGATAAGCCGCAATGGCGCCCTGGCCTTCCGTTGACAGGATCCAGTCAATGAAGCTCTGGCCGAGATCTTTTTTGACAGTTGGGTGCTTCTCGGGATTCACCAGGATAACGCCATACTGGTTGAACAGCCGCTTGTCGCCTTCGACCGCGATCACCAGATCGCCAGGATTCTTGAAGGAGAGCCAGGTGCCCCGGTCGGAAATCACATAGGCATTCATCGCTCCTGCCGTATTGAGCGCGGCGCCCATGCCCTGCCCGATTTCGCGATACCACGGACCTTTGGTTGCCTCGATATCGACGCCCGCCTGCTTCCACAGCGCAAGTTCAGCCGAATGCGTGCCGGATTTGTCGCCGCGCGAAACGAACGGCAGTGCTTTTCCCTGAATGGTTTTCAGTGCGGCAACGATATCCTTCGATCCGCCGACGCCGGCCGGGTCGCTTTTCGGGCCGATCATCACGAAGTCATTGTACATGACATCGAAGCGCTTTACGCCGTGCCCCTCGGCGATGAATTTTTCTTCCTGCGACTTGGCATGCACAAAAACAACGTCGGCATCACCACGCCGCGCCGTGTCCAGCGCCTGCCCGGTGCCCTGCGCGATCACCTTCACCTCGATCCCGGTTTTGGCCTCGAACAAGGGCAGGATGTGACCGAACAAGCCAGAATCCTGCGTCGACGTGGTTGATGCCACCACGATGGATTTGTCCTGCGCGGAGACCGGCGTTGCGAATGCCACCGCGAGCAGCGAGAGCGCAACGGCAAAAGATGCTGATCGATGTTTCATAATGTGTCCTTTCGAGTTCAAACAACGAGATCGCCGCGCACGAAAGCCGCAGCCTCCGGCGTTGACGGATTTTTGAGAAAATCTTCCGCTGGCGTCTGTTCGCACACCGCGCCACGCACCATGAAGACAACGTCGCCCGCAAGGCGCCGCACCTGACCGAGATCGTGCGAGGCCATTACGATCTTGATGCCCGACTGCGCAGCGCTCCGAACAATCTCCTCGACGCTGCGCGTGGCCGCGGGGTCGAGACTCGCGGTTGGCTCATCGAGCAGAAGCAGTTCGGGGTCGCGCGCCAAGGCGCGCGCCAGCGCCAGTCGCTGCTGTTCGCCGCCGGACAGCCGACGGGCGGGACGCATTGCCAGGTCCGACAGGCCCACACGCTCCAGCAATTCGGCAGTGCGTGCCGCCACCTTCTCAAGCGGATAGCCGGCGTGGGTCAGGCCATACGCGATGTTAGCGGCCGCAGTCCGGCGCAACATCACTGGCCGCTGAAACACGAAGGCGCGGCGCGTCGGTTTCCTGTCGGCGCGGCCGCCCCATGTAATGCGGCCTTCGGTTGGCACCGCAAGTCCCATGCACAAGCGCAACAAGGTGCTTTTGCCAGCGCCGTTCGGCCCGACCACAAGCGTCGGTGAACCCGACGCCAATGTCAGCGTGAGACGATCGATGATCGTCGTAGCGCCGGCGCGCACCGTGACACGATCGAACGCGACTGGAAGATCTGTCACCGGCGCCCGCATGGTCATCCCGCCTGCCGTTCGGACCAGATTCGTGCGCCCCAAGCCGCTGCGTTGATCGCAAGCACGATCACCACGAGGATCATGCCCAGACCGAGTGCGAGCGGCAGATTGCCCTTCGAGGTTTCGAGCGCAATCGCCGTGGTCATAGTGCGGGTGAAGCCCTCTATATTGCCGCCGACGATCATCACAGCACCAACTTCCGCCGCCGCGCGTCCAAATCCCGCGAGCAGTGCGGTCAGCAGACTGAAGCGCGCATCCCACAGCAGCGTCGTGACGCGACCGAGGGGACCGACATCCATCGCCGACAATTCATCGCGGTATTCGATCCAGAGATCTTCAATGGTTTGGCGCGTCAGGGCCGCGATGATCGGCACGATCAGGATCGCCTGCGCGATGATCATCGCCGTGGGCGTGAACAGGATGCCGAGGTTGCCGAGCGGTCCGGACCGCGACAGCAACAGATAGACCGCAAGACCGACCACGACCGGAGGCAGTCCCATGAACGCGTTGACGAGCACGACGATCGCGCTTCGTCCCGGGAAGCGCATCAGCGCGAGCAATGCCCCCAGCGGCAACCCGACGACCGCCGCCAGCACGACCGCAGAAAGGCTCACGGCCAGCGACAATTTGACGATGGCGAACAGCGTCGCATCGCCGCTCGTGATCAATTGCCAGGCGCTCAGCCCGTCCAGCATGATTTTCCTCCCAATGCCTTGTCCTGCATATTTTTCAGTTATGTCAACGAATTGAATTGAAACAGCAATATGCATATAAATGCAGGATGGATTTCCTGACCACAAGCGAGGCATCCGAGTACCTGCGGCTTGGCGAACGCAAGCTCTATGAGCTTGTGGCTGAAGGCGCGATCCCCTGCACCAAAGTGACGGGCAAGTGGCTTTTCCCGCGCGAGGAACTCGATCGGTGGGTGCTGTCAGGACTAATGCGGCCGGCCGGAATGGCCCCAGCGGATGCGCCTTTGATCGTCGGCGGAAGTCAGGACGCGCTCCTCGAGTGGAGTTTGCGCGAGTCCGGCTCCGGGCTGGCGACGCTTGTTGAAGGAACGGAGAGCGGCGTCGGCCGCGTGCTGCGGGGCGAAGCAATTGCTGCCGCGATCCACTTCCACACGGAACAAGACACGCCGAATTCTGGCAACGACGCCAATATTGCAGCAGTGCGCGCGATACCAAGTTTACACGATGCCGTGCTGGTCGGGTTCGTGCGCCGCGAACAAGGCCTCTTGCTCCAGCCGGGAAATCCGAAAAAGCTCATGAGTATCCCTGACGTTCTCGCGTCCGGAGCCACGATCGCCATGAGGCAAGCGGGCGCAGGCGCACAAATGCTGCTCGGTTCATTGCTCAAGCAACATGATGCGAAGCTGAAGGATCTGCGCCGACTCGATCCGCCGTGCCTGACCGGACCTGATCTCGCGACAGCCATTCGCGCGGGCGAAGCCGATTGCGGCATCGCGACGCGCGCGGCCGCCAGGGCTGCCGGTCTCGATTTTATGCCACTGCTTTGGGAAAACTTCGATCTGCTGATGCGGCAGCGTGCTTACTTCAAGCCTGCGCTGCAAGCGCTAATGACCTTCATTGCGCAACCTGCCCTCAAACAACGCGCGGACGATCTCGCGGGCTACGACACCGCACCGGCCGGCAAGATTCGCTATTTCGCCTGACATTGCGGCTTTCGCCGCATATCCGAACGCTTCCGTATCGGTTTATTGAACCTGATTTTCGTGCTTCGATACGCGTTGCCTAGAGGGAACCACGCGTGCGGAACGCTGACGGGCATGTCAGAAACTATCGGCTTCACGTGCTGCTGATAATCGGCGCGCTGATTGCATCATTCAGCGCGGCGCCTGCTGTCGCCCAGTTGCGAGGCCATGGCGGGCCGGTCCGGGCGTTGTCGATTTCACCCGATGGACAAACACTGCTGTCGGGAAGTTTCGACGGCAGCGCAATCCGATGGTCGCTCGGTCGCGACGCTGCCGAACAGGTTTTCCGGTTTCACGCTGACGCCGTCAACGCTACCGCCCTGCTGAGGGACGGGCGTGCCGCGACCGCCGGCGCGGATGGCCGCATCGCGATCTGGAGTTCGGGCAAACAGCAGCCTGACATCGTGCTTGATGGCCACACCGCGCCGATCGCCGCACTTGCGCTGTCACCTGATGGCGCAACCCTCGCTTCGGCATCGTGGGATCATACCGTGCGGCTCTGGCCTCTCACCGGCGGGACATCGCGGATTCTCGAAGGCCACACGCAGAACGTCAACGGCGTCGCGTTCAGCGTCGACGGCAAGACTCTCATCAGCGTGAGTTACGACCTGACCGTCCGCATTTGGCCACTCGACAGCACCGCCGCCCCGTCCATCACCACCCTGCCCGCGCCGCTCAATTCGGTCGTCGTGTCCGACGACGGCGAAATCGTCACCGCCGGCGCAGACGGCAAAGTTCATTTTCTCGACCATGCAGGCAAATCTGTAGGCGAGGTCACTGCAGGGCCGATCCCCGTGATCGCGATGGCGATGTCAAAGGATGGCGCGCTGCTCGCAGCCGCCGATATTCGGGGATCGGTCGCGATTATCGACCGTAAGGCGCGGACGCTTGCGCGCAGGCTGGTTGGACCTGGACTCCCGGTATGGTCAGTCGCGTTCATGCCGGACAACGGTACGCTTCTCACCGGCGGCACCGACAGCATGATCCGGCGTTGGAATGCGCTCACGGGCGAGCCTGTCGGAGCCACCATTCAGAAAAGTCCGAACGATCCGCTTGCCGCTTACGCCGGTGATCGTGGTGCTGAGATTTTCCGTGCCTGCGTCGCCTGCCACACGCTCACGCCGGATCAGGGCAACAAGGCGGGCCCGACGCTGTCAGGGATCTTTGGGCGCAGGATCGCAACCCTGCCGGACTACAATTTCTCGGAGCCGCTGAAAAAACTCGACATCATCTGGACGCCGGAAACGGTGTCGAAACTTTTCGAGATCGGACCCGCAGCCTATACACCCGGCACCAAAATGCCCGAGCAAGTCATCGGCTCAGACGACGATCGCAAGGCGCTGGTTCAGTTTCTCGCACGCGCGACAAAAAAGTAAGCAAAGCAAGCCACGCCTACAGCCCGAGATAGAGCTTCCGGACGATATCATTGTCCACGAGCTCGTCGCGGGTTTTGCCTTCAAAGACGATCTTTCCGTGGACCAGCACATATCCACGATCGGCAATGCGGCTGGCCTGGCGGAAATTCTGTTCGGCCATCAGAATTGTCAGCTTGAAGCGATCCTTGAGATCCTGAATTTTATCGATCATCCGGGCGACATAGATCGGCGCCAGGCCAACCGAAGGCTCGTCGATCAAAAGGATCTTGGGCGACGACATCAGGGCGCGCGCCAGCGCAAGCATTTGCTGCTCGCCACCGCTCATGCTCCCGGCCAATTGGTTGAGCCGCTCCTTGAGTACCGGGAACGCATCGAAACAATACGACAGGTTGCCTTGCATTTCGCTTCGCGCGGCCTTCCGGTTTGCGCCCAGCATGAGGTTTTCTTGAACGGTCATCTTTGGGAACAGCCGTCGGCCCTCCGGCACAAGACTGACACCAAGGCCGGCGATCTGATCGGCCGAACTTCCGATAAGCGAATGGGTTTCTCCTCCGAGAGTCGCGACAATTTCGCCGGCTTCCGGACGCACCAATCCCGCGATGCTGTTTATGAGAGTGCTTTTCCCGTTGCCATTGGTCCCCAACAAAACAACCGTTTCGCCGGGATTTACCGAAAGCGAAACTTTGGTGAGAACCCGGTTGCGCCCATAGCCGGCATCAATTTCATTGATCATCAAACTATTCGCCAAGATACGCCCTCTCTACCTCGGGAAGGGAAAGTACCTCCTGCGGATTTCCGTCGGCCAGCTTCTGCCCGGCGACGAGCACCACAATACGCTGAGAAAACTTCGTCACCGCCTTGATGATGTGCTCGATCATCACAATCGCCACTCCATCCTTGTTGATGGAGAACAGCAAATCCAGAACTTCATCGACTTCGCTGTCGGAAAGCCCTGCCATTGCCTCATCCGAGAACAGAATTCTCGGCTTGGCTGCCATGGCTCGGGCCAACTCGAGTTTGCGCATATCGACCTGCGTCAGCGACATCGCCGGCAAATCAGCCTTCTTGCCGAGACCTATCGCTTGCAGGATTTCCCTGGCCTCGTCTTGCGCCCGCGCCAGGTCGTAAACCTTCCCATCCTGCGACGGGCGCGCATAGGCGATAGGCACCAGGATGTTCTGGATGACGCTCATGCTCTTGAAAGGACGCGGCAGCTGGAAGCTCCGCATCAATCCCATTCTCGCGCGCTTATGCGCGGCAAGGTTGTCGATGACCTGTCCATCCAGAATGATCTTTCCGGCATCCGCCCGGATCGTTCCGGTGAGAGAATTCACAAGCGTACTCTTGCCTGCACCGTTCGGGCCGATAACACCGATACGTTCGCCCGGCTTGATGTCCAGATCGAACGATTTTAACGCGGTGAAACCGCCGAACTTCTTTTCCAGCCCACGAACGGAGAGCAGCGCTTCTTTCGATTCGCTCATTGTCCCGCCCTCTTCCGAAGACTGGAAATCAGACCAAGGATCCCATTCGGCGCGACAGTCACAAAAACCAACAGCAGGACACCGACAACAAGCAAATTGAGCGAGGACGAAATGGTGACGGTCGCGAGTTGCTGGATCGACCCCAGCAAAATGGCGCCGATCACCGGGCCCGGCCAACTCGCCATCCCGCCGATAATGGGCATGGCAATGCTGTTGACCGTGTAGCTCAGACTGAATGCCGATGTCGGTTCAACGTAGGTCAGGTAATATGGAAGCGGCGCGCCGGCCATTCCCATCAGCGCACCGCTCACGGCCGTGGCAAACAGCTTGAGCTTGAACGTCGGCACGCCGCAAGCCTCGGCCGCGGTCTCGTCGTCCCTGATCGTTGCCAGACCGACACCGATCGTCGAACGGCCGATGGCCCGCGCGACGCTTACTGCGAACATCGCCAGCACCAGCATGATGGCAAAAAGATACTGCGCATAGTTCTGAAAGAACGCGATGCTTGCCGGACGCAGGACGTAGGCGCCTCGCGAACCTCCGACGTAGGACCAGTTGACGACAAGCGTCTGGAGGACAATGGCGAGCGCCAGCGTTGCGATCGAAAAGAAAATGCCCTTGAAACGCATCGTCATGTACCCGGTCAGCAGACCGAGAATGCCCGACATCAATCCACCGATCACCACCAACAGCGGAAGCGGCAGTGACGTCAGCTTTGAGATGACGATTGTTGAGTAGGTCCCGACAGCCATGAATGCAGCGGTGCCAAAGTTGATGTATCCGGTGTAACCCGCAAGAATGTTCCACGCCGTTGCGAGAACGACGTACTGCAAAATGACGTAGCCCGCGAAGTAAGCGTAGTCATTTCCCACCAGATGCGTTGCCAGGAAAATGATGGCCGTAACTGCGAGCAAACTTACATAAAACCAAGTTGCCCTCACGGTCATCTCCCAAACAGGCCGGCGGGCCTGAACCCGATGACAACGAGCAGCACACCAAAGGCCAGCGCTGGAGACCATGACGGTCCCCAGAACACCGCAGTAATGCTTTCGGCGACCCCGAGAAGAAGCCCTGCTATCAAGGTCCCAGACACGCTTCCCATGCCGCCCAGCACACAGATGGCGAATGGAATTCCGACGTAAAGCCACATGATCGATGGCTCAACCGGTTGAATAACGATCAGCAGCGACCCTGCAATCGTCGCAAGCGCGACAGAGACGCCAAACGCGATCGACTTCACGCGAACCGGATCAACCGCCATCAGGCGCAGCGCCACATGATCCTGGGAAACAGCCCGTGATGCCCTGCCGAAGAAGGTCAAGGACAAGACAAGCTGAACGGCGACGACCAGAAAGATCGAGATGGCGAACGGAATCGTCATCCGGAGGGGAAAATCCATTCCGGCGACAACAGGTGTTACATCCTGATAGGCCGTCTGAACCGTCCGGTAATCGACGCCGAATCCAAGAATCAGCGACACTTCGATGACGAGCATGATTCCGAAGAAGAACGCGAGCCCGCGCAACGAGTCGTCGCCCCGTTTTTCAAAACTCTCATGATAGAACCGATAGAGCAGCACCCCCGCGACGAATGCCAAGGGGCTGGCCATGAATCCGGCAACGATCGGATCGATCCCGAAGGCGGTGTTGATGGTGTACGCGATATATGAACCGGTCACGATGAACGCAGGGTGAGCAATGTTGACGACGTCGAGCAATCCGAAGGAGATCGTCAAGCCCAGCGTCATCGCCGCATAGAAGCCTCCCAGAAGGAGGCCCGCTATGACGGCGTTTGCTATCAGATCGGCAGAGATAACCATTACGCGCTACCCCGCCCACCGGAATCCATGACGCATTCTCATTTGGCGTCCTGGAATGGGACGCGAGGAGTCCCGGACTTCAGTTCCGGCGGATACAGGATGGCATGGGTACCTTCCTTGCGGAACTGATCAATGCTGTTGTCGGTAACGCCCTGATACTGAATGAGCAGAACACGGGCTTTATCCCATTCGCCGTTCTTTGCGAACTTGATCTTGCCCACAACGGTGTCGAAGGAATTCTGATGAAGCGTCGCAGCGAGGGCCTTTTGGTCAAGCGAGCCTGTCTTTTCCACGGCTTGACCGAGGATCTGGGCGCCTGCGTAAACGAACGGAGGCACGTAGAAGCCCAGTGGATCGACGCCCTGCGATTGTGCTTCCTTCTCGTAACGCTTGATGAAGTCCTTGATGCCGGGGAAGTTCAGCGTCGGTGACGGAACGTAGAGTTCGTAGCCGACGACGCCGTTCAGCAGCGGACCGAGCTGCGTCTTAATGGCTGCGAACTGCAGGCCGACAGCGCCGCCGCCCAGCAGCATCGTCTTCAAGCCGACTTCACGCGCGGCCCGGATCATTCCCACCGAGTCGGGCGGATAGGATCCCATGAAAACGAGGTCAGGGCTGCTCGCCTGAATCGACCGGACAATCGACGCGAAGTCGACGGTGTTCGGCGGATAGGACCGATCATAGACAATCTTCAGACCGTTCTTCTTTGCAATCGCGCGCGCAGCATCGACGGTCACTTTGCCGAATTCGGCATCGGCACCCACGAGAGCAATCGTCTTGGGCTTGGGATCGAGCTTCATCGCAACATCGAAGAAGCCGGTCGGAATCGCCGAGGCCGATTCAGGCCCCATTGGCATAATCTGGAAGTAGCGATCGTAATTGAACTGATCGTTCACACCGACGCCGAACAGGCTCATCATGCTGTAACCGGCCTGCATCACAACGGGCATCGCCGGCGCGATCAGGTTCGTGCCGTAGGGCGAGAAAACGAGATCCACCTTATCGACACTGATGAGCTTGGTGTAGATGCCTGGGACTGTCGAAGGGTTGCTCTGATCGTCGTAATAAACCAGATCGACTTTACGTCCGAGCAGTCCGCCCTTGGCATTAATCTCCTCGGCCCACATCTTGATCGCGAGCAGCGCTGCCTTTCCGTTCGAGGCGATGCCGCCGGACAAGGCCATGCTGAAGCCAATCTTGATCGGATCAGCAGCGCTCGCGGGCGCCGAAACTGCCATCGCCGACAAGGCAACGCAGAGAATTTTAAACCCGTTGGACAAGCGTTGCTTGCCCGCATCCAGCATACTGAAAAAACGTGTCACGTGCTTTTCCTCCCCTGTCAATTCTTGCAATTTTGAGGCACGCCTCTTTATCAGGCGCTTAGAGATACATGGACCGCAGCGTCTCGCCGTAGACCTTCTCGTTGAGAATATGCGGATAGTGACCGCCAGTTCGCAGCGTTCGCAGCGTTGCGCCGGCGTATCGTGCGCGGACGGCCTCTCTCATCGATGGGCCGACAACCGGATCGTCGTCGCAGTCCAGCACCGTCAATTTCGAAAGCGCCAGATTGAGTTTCGGGCACGGTTTCGCTGTAACGACACCGACCACCCTGCCCTTGAAATTTTCCGCAGATTGCCGGCCTGACAGCATATCGAGTTGCAGGCTGCGGAGCTCGCTCGCCGGCGCCTTGGAAACAGCATCTTTCCAGGCAAGCTGTAATTCCTCGGCGCTCGATTTCAAGATCCATTCCGGGTTAAACAGCGGATTGGCGAACAGCCCGGACGGCTCGACGAAACTGTTGCCGATGGTCAAGGTTTCCAACCGGTCTGCATGGGACACACCAAAGAACTGCGCCCAGTATCCGCCATACGACGATCCCAGCACGTGCGCCTTGGGAAGCTCGATGTGATCCATCAACTTGCCGAGCCCATCCGCCAGCCGCTCCGGCTCGGATATTCCGGGATAGGTCACCGCGATCATGCGGATATCGCGGCGTGTGTCGGAAAGTTGCTTGTAGAAGACCTCACATGTACCGAGCGCACCGGGCAGCATGATCACCGGGACACCGCTGCCCCCGCTATCGACCCATGACCACTCGTGATCTTGAATTCGCAATACCTGAATTTGCGCCGTGAGGTGCCACGGCGGAACGCCGTTGGCACCATCACTCGCAAGACCGGTCAGATCCGAATTCGCCATCTGGGATCGCATTCGTTACGGCTTCTTCCAGGCGCCTGCGGCTTCCAGTGTCGCCATTGCTTCATCGGTGAACTCGGCTTTGGGACCGTTGCCTCCGATAACGAACATAAGGATCGATTCCTCGTTCGGATCGCCAGCCGTAATGTTCTCAAACCGCCGCGCGACACCGGGAGGAAACGACACAACGTCGTAAGGACCGACGTCGACAAAATCGACCTTGCCGTTTTCGTCTTCCCAGCTGCAGCGCCACGTCCCGGTCATCGGGATGAATGTCTCGTTGGTATCGTGATTGTGCATCATCGGCCCGTTGTTGGGCTTGGCGCGGCAGTACCCTAGATTAAAGCCTTCAGAGATCTTGATAGCCGCGAGACGAGACGCATCGTCACCAACGGGCGACGTGACGGCTCCACCCTCGCCCTTCGGAGGCTGAAAACCGATGACGTTATAGAGCGTGCGAATGCAGCCCTGCATCTTGCTGTCGGGAAGACCACCATCCGAGCCCTTCAAATCCTTGAAAAACGCGACGCGCTTCATCATTTCCGCGCGCGGGAGACCAGCTCTGGGCAGATGTTCCATGGTTCTTTCCTTTCTTGGCTTCGACTGATGTGAACGGCGAAGATGAGCGCGAGCACACCGCGCCCTGCATACATAACGCACGGCAACATCCGCACCGACCAAAGTCCGGATTTTCCGCCTTGCGCTATTTCTGGTGGTGGCTTGTTCTCGCTCCTGATCGTTTCCGTCCGCTGGCGACGTTTGGCCGATGTCTAAATCGGCTGTCGTCCATTATTGGGCATTTGCCCATTTGTTGCATTCTACTTTTTCCTTGTCAACATCCGAGTGGTATTTCTCGGTCAGTCGATTAAGAGAGTTCGGGGCATCACCAAGCATGCGAGCCCGTTCAACTTGAGCAAAGCGTCGATGAAAAAAACTGCAGCCAAGCCAAAGCGGCCCACGAAGAAACCCGTCAAAACCGAGCGTGTCCGGCTCGATCCAGAGCTCCGTGCGCAACAGATTCTGGATGGTGCGATTTCCTACTTCGCCGAACGTGGCTTCGAAGGGCAGACCAGAGAACTCACGACGCGTCTCGGCATTTCAAAAGGTTTGCTGTACCGATATTTTCCCGGCAAGGACGCGTTGATCGACCGCATTTACGAAGAAGTATTCATGGGGCGCTGGAGCGCCGACTGGGATGCGCTGATAGCAGACCGCTCAATCCCACTACCCGCTCGCCTCCGACAATTTTACGTCGAGTATGCAGCGCGGATGCTGCACAATTACCAATGGGTCCGCATCTATCTTTTGTCGGGCCTCGCCGGCGCATCGATCAACAGGAAATTTGCAAATTTCGTCGCGGAACACGTGTTCAAGCCGGTTATCCGGGAGCTTCGCCACGAGTTCAAATTGCCTGACATCACGGCGCTACCGGTTTCGGAAACCGAACTGGAGCTGATGTGGGGTTTGCACGGAGCCATCTTTTACATTGGCGTTAGGAAATGGGTCTATCACGTGGATATTCCCAAGGATGCGGAAGGCGCCGTGTTGCTGCTGGTCGATGGCTTGTACGCAAACGCATCAAAATTGATGATCAGCAAATAAATCAATACGATCGTGAGGAAGACTCGCGACGCAGTCTTCCGGTTCAATATCAAGCGCGGCAACTTCATCGCAGCCGAACTGCTGGACCGGCGCTTCGCCAGCAATCAATCTGACCGCTCCATCGCGATCTCCGCATGCAAGCTTGCGAGGTCGCGGAATATGGACGCAACAGCCAGAACACGCCCCTTTCGTTTGTATCGCAGCACGCAATCCTTTGCCTTGATATCGCCGTCGACCACGATCTCGTCCCAATGTTCGGCGTGGCCGACGTAATTGATCGGCACGTCGTAGTGCTGGCTCCAGAAGAACGGCACCGCGTCAAAGGTCTCGCGTGCTCCAAGCATATTGCGCGCGGCGGTCTGTCCCTGGCGCTGGGCCACCACCCAGTGTTCGACCCGGACATTCTCACCGGAGTGGGGATCAGGCCATCGCGCGATATCACCTGCAGCGTAAATTCCGGAAACGCTCGTTTCCAGATGCGCGTTCACCGTGACGCCGCGATCGAGCGCAAGGCCCGCGCCCTCGGCCAACGCCAAGCGAGGCCGTACGCCGATCCCGACAATCACCATGTCCGTCGCGAGAACCTTGCCGCTTTTGAGCGTTGCGCGCTGGCCGTCGATTGCGGCTACAGTATCCTCGAGATGAAAAACGACACCATGTTCCTCGTGTAACGCACGAACGAAATGGCCCATATCAGAGCCGAGGATGCGCTCCATCGGGATCTTCTCCGGAGCGACGACGTGAACCTCGATCCCGCGCGTGCGCAGCGCAGCCGCCGCTTCCAGCCCGATAAAGCTTGCCCCTATGACAAGCGCCCGGCGGGCATTTTTGGCGGCCTCGATGATGGAGCGGCAATCCGCGAGCGAGCGCAATGTATGAACATGTGGCAGCTCTGCGCCGGGAATCGACAACCGCACAGGCTCTGCACCGGTCGCCAGCAGCAACCGGTCATACTCAACGGTCTCGCCGTTGCTTACGACGACATTGCAGGCTTTGGTGTCGATGGCGGTGACATGAGTATCGAGGCGCAATGTAATGCCGACGTCGTGGTAAAAGTCATCCGGCCGCAGCGGCATCCAATTCTCGGGCGCGCTGCCGGCAAGATAGTCCTTCGATAAATTAGGCCGATCTACCGGAGCCGACGCCTCTCCGCTCAACATGACGATGCTGCCGGCAAAACCCTGACGCCGAAGCATCTCCGCCGCGGCAAATCCCGCCGCACCGCCACCGATGATGACAATCTTGTCCGGTACATCGATCAGCGCTTTGCCGACCGGCCTGTGCGGCTGAAGCTTCTCCCGGACAAAAACATGTTCGTCCCTCTGTTCGACACGCCAGCAACTGAGCGCGCTGAATGCCGGCGCGCGCGTGGCTTCGCCCGTCCGCAGATCGAAACAGGCGTGATGCCAGGGACATCGTATACTGCTGCCGACCACCACCCCTTCTGCCAGCGGGCCGTGATAGTGGCTGCAATGAGCATCTACGGCGAAAATCTCTTCGCCGGTTCGCACCAGCAAAACATCCTGATCGCCAACATGCCCAAGCAACTTTCCGTCTTTGAGGTCTGCAAGAGCAATACCGCCGGCGAAATCAGGACCACTTGGCTTGGCTTGCTCTTGTGTCATGGTATCTCTCCTTAACTGCCGACCCTGGCGGAACAGACGTTATCCTGCCTGCTCGACCGACAGCCCGATGAATTCCTGACGGGTGAGCGGATTGTCGCGGAAGCAACCGAGCATCCGGCTGGTCACCAGATCCGTATCCGGCTTGTGCACGCCACGTGTCGTCATGCAGTGGTGCGATGCCTTGATGATAACGCCGACCCCCTGCGGCTTGAGGACTTCATTGATCGTATTGGCGATCTGCGCCGTCATCTTTTCTTGAATCTGCAATCGCTTGGCATAGACCTCAACGACCCGTGCGAGCTTGCTGATACCAACCACGCGACCGTTTGGAATATAAGCCACCCATACCTTGCCGATAATCGGCGCCATGTGATGCTCGCAATGGCTCTCGAAACGAACCCCTCGCAGGCTGATCATTTCGTCGTAACCTTCGATTTCCTCGAAGGTCTTTTGCAGGATTGCGACCGGGTCCTGACTGTAACCGACAAAAAACTCCTCGAATGCGCGGGCGACGCGACCGGGGGTTTCGACCAGCCCGTCCCGCTCCGGATCATCGCCGGTCCAGCGTATGATGGTCCGGAAAGCGGCCTCGACATCGGCGCGGTTTGGTCGTTCGGTCTCCGCCGGCAAGGGTTTGACCCGTTCCAGCGCCTGCACATTTGAACTCATGAAGACATCTCCTGTTACCGGCGCCGGAGCGCCAGTGAGTTGATATGTCTTGGATGGTTCGTGAGCGGAAAGGTTCCCGGCCAAATAGCCAGCAGTTGACGGCTCAATCCGATAAGGCGCGCAACCGGTCGCCGGGTCAAGAACCCGGCGCCGACACTATGTTGGCGTAGACAATGGCGATCGCCGACGGATTTCGCCGCCGGCTTATTGCAACTACACCGGCATTTCGGGTGAGTGAAGCGCCGCCCCGGTCTAGATCGACAGAACTTCCGAGATACGCTCACGAATGCGTTGGCGGTCTTCGGCGCCGGTCGCTGCAGTAAAGCTTACGTCATAAGCTATCGTTGCCGGCCGCTTAAGAACGATAATGCGGCTGCCGATTTCCAGCGCTTCTCCAATATTGTGCGTAATGAATACCGCAGTCTTGCCGTTTTCCCTGACGAGCTTCACGAACTCTCCCCGCAACCGCTGAGCAGTCATTTCGTCGAGAGCGGAAAACGGCTCGTCGCAGAGAAGAATGCTCGCATTGGTCGCGAACGCGCGCGCAATCGACACACGCTGACGCATGCCGCCGGAAAGAGCATGCGGATAATCGTTCTCGTGACCGTTCAGCCCCAGTTTCGTGAGCCAATGCTGGGCGGCCTCCCGGCGCTCCGCCGCAGGTGTGTCGAGCATCTCCAGACCGAGCTCGACATTCTGAATTGCCGTTCGCCAGGGCAAAAGCCGATCGTTCTGAAAAACGATGGCGATCTTCCCGCGAAACGAGTCGAAATCGGAAAACGGATTCCGCCCGCTCACGCGCACGTCACCGCTGGTCGGCTCAGTCAGACCCGCGATCATGTTGAAGATGGTCGATTTACCGCAGCCAGTCTTGCCGAGGATCGCCAGCATTTCGCCGGGCTTGACATCGAGGTTGATCCGGTCGACGGCGCGATAGCCCCCTTTCGTCCCCTCGATGCCAAAGACCTTCGAAACATCGTTCAGATGGATCGTGGCGGCGGTCGCGTTTTGAGTCGCAATCATAGTGCTCGCTCCGAAGCAGCGCGGTAGCGGAAAGCTACATTCTCGATCAGCGTCAACGACGCCTGAACGATCAGGACAAAGAAAACGAGTTGCAACGTCCAGGCCAACGCACCGGCCATGTCGAACAGTTGCTGCTGCTGGAGCAATTGATAGCCTACGCCGCCGGTCGCGCCGACGAGCTCTGCAACGACCACAACGCGAGACGCGTTACCGAGATTCACTTTCCATGCAGTGAGGATTTCGGGAAGAATAGCCGGAGCAACCATAACGCGGAACAGTTTCAACCGCGTGGGACGAAAGCTAAACACCATCTCCATCAGATCCTTCGACATCGCGCGCAGTGCGCCAAGAATCTGAAACGCAAATGCCGGAAGTGTGGTCATGACCATAATGAAGAAAATCCGGAACTCCACACCATGAAACCAGATGATGGCGAACACGACCCATGAAAGCGCTGGAATGCCCTGGAAGAGAGACAGAATTGGCGACAGGAACTTGTCAACGGCCGACGACCGCGCCATCAGTAGCGCGAGAACGCCGCCGATGACGAATGCTCCCGCCAGTCCAGCCAGAATTCGCAGAACCGTGGCAAGGACGTCAGCAAATAGCGTACCGCTGGAAAGAATTTCCAGACAGCGCCAGAACACCGTGACCAGCGACGGGAACAGGAAGCCCGGAAAGAACAATGACGCAAACTGCCATAGCGCAATCACCACCGCAAACGGGAGGATCGACGCACCAAGGCGCTTCGCCGCAGAATGCAAGCGGGCTGACAACGGCGAACTTATTTCCAAGGTCTGGTCGCTCACTTACCCTGCCTCTTGTAAATCGTCGCTGGAGTCGGATCGGCGTTCAGGAACGCAATCGATTTTCCGGCGGAATAAACCGAGTTGATCTCTTTCTCGACATCGGAAGCCCATTTAACATTCATTCCAAGCCGATCGTTCGCCTTGATCAATTCGCTGATCGCTTTCTGATCCTCAGGCGTTCCTTTAGCGGCAATTAGCTTCGCGGCTTCATCCGGATGAGTTGCAACCCATTCGGCGGCTTCCTTGTAGGCGGCGAACAGCTTCTTCACGAGTTCCGGATTCTTTTCAGCCCAGGCCACATGCGCAGCAACACCGAGATAGGGAATATTGCGGCTGCCGGTGAATTTCTTCCAGCTGTCGGCAATGCCAATATCGATCGTCTTGATGGTCGTTCTTTTTGATAGCAGAGTCGTATACGCCGGCTCCCAGAGCTGGATCGCCGCTGCGCGATCAGCAAGCGCGTAGCCTATGAGACCGGGCGTTGCAGTATTGACCACCGAAAACTTGGACGTGTCGGCGCCAGCCTGACGGGCGAACCAGTCAAACATGACGTAATTCGTCGTTCCCTTCGCCGCGGCAAGATCCTTCCCTTCCAGATCTTTCAATGTCTTCACTTCCGGTCGCGACGTCACGACCGCGCCCCAGAAGTCAAAGAGGTTGAAAAGGTACGTCACCTTGACGCCGCGCGTGTCAGCGAGACCCACAGTCAGCAGAGCGGCGCTGCCGCCCAATTGAAACTCGCCGGAATTGAACTGCGCGGTGTAGGCATCCGGCGTGCGTTCTTCAAATTTGATGCGCAGGCCATGCTTTTCATCCAGCTTCTGCGCCTTAATAACTGGAGGCAGAAATGCACCCAGCGACGGTGCACCGAAGACAACAATGGAAAGTTCTGCGGGAGCTTGCGCGCGGACAGGCGTCGCGACGGCTAACATCGAAACGCAGGCTAGGCTCGTGAGAACATTGCGGGTGATCATATTCATTTCTCCAGATCGATCTGATGACTTTTAGGTCTTATCCGTTGCTTTGATAAGTGTCAGAAAGTCGCGGACAGCTTCAGCAAAGGCATCCGGAGCTTCGACACACGATATGTGAGCGGCATCGAGAGTTACGAGATCAGCTTGTGAAATAGCCGCGACGATTTCTTCAGCGCGCGACGGAGGTGTCGACGGATCGTGTTGTCCTGCGATTACCCTCACCGGACACGAAATCCGGAGGAGATCGGGCAATACATTCGCGGACGCAAGAACCTCGCAGCAGCCGGCATATCCAGCCGGCGACGTATTCCCGATCATCGCGGCAAGATCGGCAACGCGCAGTGCATATGCCTCGCGATACTTGGCCGTCACCCAGCGCTCCAGAGAGGGCTCCACGAATGCGGCAACGCCACTCGACCGCGCGGTCGCGGCGCGATCGCGCCACATCGTTTCGGGCGGGAAATTCGCAGCCGTATTCGCAAGTATCAACCCGCTCACGCGGTCAGGCGCATGAATGCCGAGCCACATCGCGGTCAGACCGCCGAGTGAAACGCCGCAAACAACGGCCTTCTGAATCTTCAGCGCGTCCAGGATCGCAAGCACATCTTTGCTTAACGTTTCAATCGAGTAGCCATTCTCAGGCGCATCGGAACGCCCATGTCCGCGGGTGTCGTAACGCACCAGGCAGGCATGTGCCGCCAACCGATCGGCAACCTCATCCCACATTCCATAAGAGGCTGCGAGCGAGTTACTGAAGACGATGACGGGTTTATCCAAAGCTCCCGATACGCTCACAGCGAGCCGAACACCGGCTTCAACCTCCACACTGTGCATATCGCGAATGGCAACGTTCATATCCGTTTCCTACTCAGCCGCGCCCTGGGCCGGCACATCGAACTCCTTACGAAGCGCGGTGAAGAATTTCCCAACAAGATGTTTCGATACGCTTCCCAGAATGCGCTGGCCTACGCCAGCGACAAGGCCGCCGATCTCGCCGACACCCTGATAGGTCAATTTGGATACGGTCGGGCTCTCCGGGGTAATCTCGAAGCGAGCCGTGCCACTGCCATGCCCAAGCGTTCCTGCACCGGAGACCTTGATGCTGCAGGTCTTGGGTGGCTCCTTGTCCGAAAGCGCAATCTCGCCCTCGAACGAACCGCCCACGGCGGCGACGCGCAACTGCATGTCGACCTTGTAAGTGTCGGGCGAAATTTCGGTCATGCTCTTGCAGCCTGGAACACAGCGCGTCAGCACGACGGGATCGTTGAGTGCGACCCAGAGCGCTTCAACAGAGGCCTGGATTGTTTCGGTGCCGCCGATATCGAGTTTCATGGTATGTCCTCAAATTCCGAAAAGACGTTGAGCAAGGCCGCCATTGATGGATGCCCGCTCTGAATCCGAAAACTGCGTATCAGCTACGATCTTGAGCGGCGCCAGATCGCCGATCGGAAATGGCATGTCGGAGCCCATCATGATCCGGTCGGCGCCAACAACGTCAGCGAGGAAACGCAGCGTGCGCGTATCCTGAACGATGGTGTCGTAATAGAGCGTGGCAAGTGCTGCATCAGGGTCGCCGAGCTTGTCCTTGTCGAGGGAGTAATTGCGCCGCAACCGGCCGATCACGTAAGGCAACGCCGCGCCACCGATACCAGCGACGATCTTCGCCTTGGGATAACGCGTGACGGCGCCTGAATAGATCAGCCGCGACATGGCGATCAGCGTATCGGTGATCCGGCCGACGGCGTTGGCCATGCCGTAGTCGTGAACACGGTCATCGCCGCTCTCGAAAACCGGATGGATGAAAACAATTGAACCTAGTTCGTTCGCAGCTTCCCAGAACGGAATCAACGTCGGATCGTCGAGCACGCCACCTTTTCCCTTCGGCTGGGTGCCGATCATGGCGCCCTTGAATCCCGAAGCATGGGCCTCGCGCAGCACTTCTGCCGCAAGCGCACCATTCTGAAGCGGGACCGTCGCCAACGGAACAAACCGGGGCTCGTTTTTGGCGGCCTGCGCGAGATGCGAATTGATCAGCCGCGACCAGCGCGCACCTTCTTCCGCGGGCGTCTCATAGGCGAACATATCGAGCCAGCCGCCGACAACCTGTCGCTCAACCTTCTGCGCATCCATCCACTGCAACCGTGCCGGCAGATCGCTAAGCGGCTTCGACACCGGCCGCGTTGGCTTACCGCCTGCAAACGAAAACCCGAGGCTTCCGCCCTCCTCGATTAGGCGAACCGATGGAAAGTTCGCGGCCTGTGAGCGGATCGCATCCAGCAGGCTTGGAGGAACGAGATGAGCGTGGCAGTCGATAATCATACAGCCGGTCCTTACTTTTTGTTTTGTTTGGCCACCGCAACCGCATCACTGATGGCGGAAATGCGAATCGGGAGCTTGGAGAACGAGATGTCGAGGCTACGCACGGCATCGTTGATGGCGTTCGATATTGCGGCCGGTGCGCCGAGGTAGCCGCTTTCGCCGGAACCCTTTTGTCCGAACACGGTGTACGGAGACGGCGTGCAGTGATGCACGATTTCGACCTTCGGAATCTCGTGTGATGACGGGAGCAGGTAGTCCATGAAGCTTTGGGTCAGCATTTGTCCCTCGCCGTCGTAGACAAACTCCTCGAGCAACGCCGCTCCGATACCGTGAGCAATGCCGCCCAGCGTCATTCCCTTCACGATGTGCGGGTTTATGACGGTGCCGCAATCGTGACCGATGACGTAGCGGCGAATATCCGGTTTTCCGAGAACAGGATCGATCGCGACCAGGACAACGTGAAACTCGAACGAGTGACACGGATACATTTGCACCCGTCCGTTTTCCGGAAGCTTGTCCCCGGTCGGAACCTGCATCACATGCGTGGTTTCAAGTCCGGGCTCCATGCCTTCCGGAAGCAGATGAAAGTTGCGGTGAGCAATGTTGACGAGATCAGCCCAATTCAGCTGACTGGAGCCTTTGGTGGCAACCACACTGCCCTTTGCGTATTCTACTTCGTCTTCCTTGCATCCAAACTGATGCGCGGCGATTTTGACGAACTTCGCCTTTAGCTTCTGCGCCGCGTGGAATGCCGCACCACCGAGCATGATGGCCATGCGGCTGCCGACCGGCGTGTTGGAAGGCAGTGACGCCAGCGAATCCGGACGTACAACGCGGATGCTGTCGGGGTCGATTTCCAGAACCTCGCCGACGACTGTGGCGACGAGCGTTTCATGGCCCTGCCCGGCAGATGTCGTGTGAATCGTGACCGTGACGAAGCCAACACCATCGATATTGATGCGGCAAGAATCCATCCACGTCGTCGTGGTGTTCTTCTCATTCAGCAGTGGCTCGAAGGAGGAGTTTCCACCGCTCGGCTCAAGACACGCGGCAATACCGATTCCCGCGAGCATTCCGGACGCCCGCAGCCGATCACGCTCTTTCTGAAGCGCAGTGTAATCGACGTGCGCGAGAACCTTCTCCACTACCGTGTGATAGTCGCCGCTATCATACCGCGTGCCGCTTGGGATCAGATACGGAAACTCGTCCTTGCAAATAAAATTGCGGCGGCGAACTTCGACAGGATCGATCCCGATTGCGGCGGCAACCTTGTCGATTGCCGTTTCAATTGCGTAGTTCGTCGGCGACTGACCGAAGCCGCGCACAGCTTCCTGTACGGCCTTGTTCGAGGTCACCGATTGCGCGCGATACTGCACACTGTTGATTTTGTAGGGCCCGACGATAGCGCCGATCGGCTTGCCGAGCTGGAAAGGCGCCCGGCCGGCGTAGCCGCCGGCATTGTCCAGCGCCCGCATCTTCATCGACTTGACGATGCCCTGATCGTTGAACGCAATATCGACATCGAAGATGCGCTCTGGGCCGTGCTGGTCGCCGCCGCGCATGTTCTCAAGCCGATCCTCGATCAGCCGAACGGGACGGCCAAGCCGTCGCGAAAGATGCGAAACGAGAACGGTATGCTTGATGCCTCGCTTGACGCCGTAACTGCCGCCGACATCGACGTCCTGATGGACTCGAACGTTATTCGCCGGAATTCGCAGCGCGCGCGCAATCTGATCCGGATACTTCGGCATCTGAATCGAGGCCCAGACGTCCAGAATTTCGCGCCACGGATCCCAGGATACCGCCACCCCGAACGTCTCGATCGGCACGGTCGAATTTCTGCCCCACACGACGCGGAAAGACAGATGGCGCGGGCTTTCGGCGAAATCCTTTTCAACCTCACCCCAGACAAACGTCTTGTCGAGCAAAACGTTCGAACCATGTTCTGGATGAACAGGAGGACTATCCGGTTTGATCGCTTCCTCGGCGTCGATCACAAAAGGAAGCGGCTCATAGCTCACGCGAAGCTTCTCGGTCGCGTCCTCCGCTTGCGCGCGGGTTTCCGCCACCACGGCAGCGACCCACTCGCCCGCATATCGGGTCTGGCCAACGGCCAATGGATAGCGTTTCACGTTTGGCGTATCGAGGCCGTTCATTAGCGGATCGACTGCCGCTGCCAGTTCCTCACCCGTCAGAACGTAGTGGACACCCGGCATTGCCATTGCGGCAGAACTGTCGATCGAGAGAATGCGAGCCGAGGGATACTGCGAAGGCAGGATCGCGACGTGTAGCATACCCTCCAGGGCAATATCACCGACGTAGTGGCCACGGCCTACGACGAAGCGGCGATCCTCGCGAACGCGACGATTGGTCGATACGAAACGGAAGGCTGACGGATCCGCGCTCATTTCGGGCCCTTTCCCGGCGCATCAGCCGCAACTTCGAGAACGCCCTCTTCCGGCGCATCGTGGCCGGGCGCATTTCCATCTAGCGCGGCCTTGTTGGCCCGAAGCACATTCGATTTTCTCAGGCGATCGGCCGCGAACTCGACTGCCTCTATGATCTGCCCGTAACCCGTGCAGCGGCAGATGTTCCCGGAAATCGCCTCGACGATGTCTTCGCGGTTGACGTCATGCGTCCGCTCAAGAAGCGCGTGCGCTGTCAGGATCATGCCGGGCGTGCAATAACCGCATTGCATGCCGTGGGTTTCGCAAAACGCATCCTGTATGACACTCAGTTCTCCAGGAGAGGTTGCGACACCCTCAATTGTCGTGATCGCATAGCCGTCGGCCTGAACCGCGAACATCAGGCAGGAGCGCACCGGCTCGCCATCGAGCAGCACGGTGCAGGCGCCGCAAACGCCATGCTCGCAGCCCGCGTGCGCGCCGGTCAGCAAGAAATCATCTCGCAACGCATCCAGCAGCGTCTTTCGCGGCTCGACATCGCCGGCGCAACGCAACCCGTTGACGTTGAGTTCAATCTTCATCGGGCTCCTCCTCGGACTTCCTGGCCCTTCGCACGATCATGCGCATCTTCCAGCGCCCGCGCACAAAGAGTGGCAGCAACGCGGCTGCGATAGCTCGCTGTTGCATGCAGATCGCTGGTCGCCTCGAGATCGGAAACGGCAGCGGCTATCGCATCAGCCAGCGGCTTTGCTTCCAGACGCGTTCCGAGCAGTGACGATATATCAAGTTTAATAGGCCGGTCGCCGACGCCGCCAATTCCGAGCGCCACGTCAATGCATCGCCCCTCCTCGTCGAGCGCGATCTGTGCCGCCGCAGAAACGAACGCAAAATCGGACCGGCGCGCGCTGATTTCGTGAAACCCGACACCAATGCGCTTATGCGTCCAGACGGGGAAGCGGACCGCGCTGAGACATTCACCCATGCCGATCGTGGTCAGCATCGGACCGATAAAGAAATCGTCCGCCGGTGTGGACATCGTCCCATCAGGGGACGCCGCTTCGATTTCAGCGCCGAGCGTCACGGCAACCAGCGGAATTTCTGCGGACGGATCAGCATTGGCAATCGAACCGCCGACAGTGCCGCGATTGCGGGTCGGAGGATGCCCGACCCATGGGAGAGCCAAGGCAAGCAATGGCACCGATTTCCGGATCAACGGATCGTTTAGCGCCAGCGCCTGCCGCGTCGTCGCCCCTATCACAATCGACCCATTGTCCTCACGGATGCCTGAAAGCTCTTTCAGCCGCAGAATATCGACCAGCCTCGCCGGCCGGGCGAGGCGCATGGCAAGCATGGGCACAAGTGTCTGCCCGCCCGCTATGACACGCGCATCTTCATCCGCGGCGAGCAACTCGCACGCCTCGGCAAGTGAGCTTGGTCTGACGTAATCGAATGACGCAGGTTTCATAATTCCTCAGCCGAGCAAGGGACCGGCAAAAGCGGGCGACAGCACCGATATGGTCTGTTTCTTGAGAAGCGGCCCATCGATCTCGCTCGCCTTCTTGACCGCAGCCCACTCGCTGTCGGCTCCGAATGCGGCCCATGCCGCCTTCCGCGCATCTTCGCTTGAAAACCGCGTTATGTAAGTGAGGCGCTCGTCTTCTTCTGGCGCAACGAATGCTCCGACGAGTTCGATGCCATGACGGGGAAAGAATTTCGCCGCGACCTCATCCTGGAAACGTTTGCGCATCGCTTCAGCGCGGCCTTCCACGGCCTCATAAACCCGAATTTCATAAACCAAGACGCTCTCCCAACAGCCAGGCGGTTCGTGCCGCCGTTAGCCAGCAGCTTTCGACGCGAGGTAAGAATTCGCGGTGGTCATTGTCAAATTAAAAATGAAGCAATTCGCCAATTTATGCTGATTTGAGACTGGTACAATTCTGGATTGATATATAAACATACGATTTTAGTGGCTCCAAACGATGAAATTTCGCATTGTAGCGCCTGTTGGTAGGTCACATTGAAAGGTTTTCCGAATTGTACTATTCGACAATGCTGCGACGATTTGACCGTCGTAGATCATTCACGGGAAGCAAATGAACGATTGGGTACCAACCCTCCCCCCCAATGGCGGACCGCGCTATCTCGCGTTTGTCGATTCTCTTGAGGGGGACATCGCGAGCGGCCAGATCAAGCCGGGCATGCGGCTGCTACCCCAGCGTGAGATGGCCCAGCGGCTTGGGCTCAGCATCGGCACGATCTCGAAAGCATACTCCGAAGCAGAACAGCGCGGCCTCATCACCGGCGAGGTTGGACGCGGCACCTTCGTGCAGCGCCGGAAACCCGCACAACGCAGCGGCTATGGTTCTGGCGACGCAACGATCAATCTCGCGCTGAACGTTCCTCCCTACACTGGTGAAGACGAAGTCATCGCCTCGGCTCTTGCCGAAATTGCCGCGCAAGGCGAAATGACCAACCTGCTCGGCTACCTGCCACATCAAGGCGTCAAGCGTCACCGCGAGGCGATGGTGATCTGGCTTGCATCGTTGGGAGTTACGGCCGATCCCGATGAGCTGTTCATCACGCACGGAGGTCAACACGCCATCTCCGTTGCGCTCAATCTGGTGAGTTCGCCCGGAGACGTCGTTCTCACAGAACGATTTACCTATTCAGGGATGATCGCATTGTCGGCGCAGAACGGCTATCGGCTGCACGGCGTGACGGCCGATGCTGACGGCCTCATTCCCGAAGAACTCGACCGCGCGTTCAGCGAAACCGGCGCCAAGGTCCTGTTCTGCATGCCGACCTTGCAGACACCAACAGGCGCCACGATGTCGGAAGCGCGCCGCGACGCCATCGCCGAAATCGTTCGCAAGCATAACGCATATTTGCTTGAGGACGACGCCTACGCATTCCTTTTCGAAACAGCACCTCGCCCGATCTCCGTGCGGATCCCGGAACGCAGCTTTTATGTCGTGAGCTTTGCGAAATGCCTCGCTCCGGGACTACGCATCGCGGCGATGATCGCGCCCGCTTCGTTTCGCGACCGTTGCAACAACGCTATACGGGCCACGGGATGGATGGCCACGCCCGTCATGGCCGAAGTCGTTACAAGACTCATTCGCGATGGCGGCCTGATCCGTCAGGTGAAGCGTAAGCGCGAGAAGGCTGCCGTCAGGAATGAAATCGCAAACAGGATTCTCAGCGCCTGGTTGCCGCCGATCTCGTCTTCTCCCGGATTTCATCGTTGGCTTCCGTTACCCGCGGGCCGCACATTGAATGCGCTCGTCACCCAAGCGGCCCACGCCGGAATTACGCTCGCGCCACCCGGCGCCTTGCAGCAAGTCGAGCGTGGAACGCTTGGGATTCGAATTTGTCTTGGGCATCCCTCCACGGAAGCCGACCTCGAGAAAGCAATGGTCGAGATCAAACGCATCCTCGAAATGACGGAAACAATATCCTTTGTCTAACTGAGCAAGCCATCACGGCGGCGGCGAACCAAGCCCACACAACAAAAAGCAACGAAAACGGCGAAGCCAACAATCGCCGATCAGGCAGGGAACATAAAAACAATGGAGCCGTTTGCGCTTGTCGCGCTCGTCGCGGCAACATTTCTACTCGCCGGCCTCGTGAAGGGTGTCGTCGGGATGGGATTACCGCCCGTTGCCATCGGCATCATGGCGCTTGCGATGCCGCCGGCGCAGGCCGCTGCGCTGGTTCTCGTGCCCGCCTTCGTGACCAACATCTGGCAAATGATGTCGGGACGAAATTTTCTTGCTATCGTCAGGCGGCTTTGGACGGTTGAAGTCTGCATTTGCATCGGCGCCTGGCTATGCGGGGACATCCTGACGACGCAAACATCCAAGCTGCCGGGATTTTTGCTTGGCATCATGTTGATGGTGTACGCCGTTTACGGCACGACCTCCGCGACGCCGCGGATTTCTGAACGCTACGAGCCGTTTCTGTCTCCCATCATCGGCCTGATCACCGGCGTCATCGTCGCGGCAACCGGCCTGATGGCTATTCCCCTCGTTCCTTATCTGCAGGCAATCAATCTCGAGAAAGAAGAATTGCTGCAGGCATTGGGGCTCTCATTCTTCATCTCGGCCCTTGCGCTGGGGACCGTTCTCACAAGCGCGAGTATTTTCCGCAGCGATACAGCGCTGATGTCGGCGCTTGCGCTGCTGCCGGCGACAGCGGGAATGGCCATCGGCCGCTACTATGTCAGCCGGATATCGGCCGCGACCTTCAAACGCTGGTTCCTGCTCGCAATGTTCCTGATCGGGTTGGCCTCATGCATTCAGGCAATTCGTTGATGCATCGTCTCAAAAACCAGAAACTCATGGGGAAGAACCAGATGTTACGCAGGTTAGCAATCGTCGCAACAGCAGGCCTTTTGGCGCTTGGCAATGCCGCCCAGGCCCAGGAATGGCCGACACGGCCGATCACCATGATCAACCCCTTTGCGGCGGGCGGACCTAATGACGTCCTTGCGCGGTTGTTTGCGCAGCGGATGGGTGAACTCCTTGGCCAGCCTGTGGTTCTGGAAAATGTTGGAGGCGCGGGCGGAATGAATGGCGCGGACCGCGTCGCGAAAGCGCCGCCCGACGGCTATACCTTTCTGCTTGGCACCGTCGGAACGCAGGCTCAAAACCAGAGCCTGTTCAAAAAGCCCGCGTACAATTCCGTGACGGACTTTGAACCGGTTGCCCTTATCGTCGAGGCGCCTCTCGTGCTGGTGGCTCGCAAGGACTTCCCGGCGAAAGGCATGAAGGAATTCGTCGCCTACACCAAAGCCAACGAAAGCAAGATGCAGTTTGGATCAGCCGGCACAGGATCGGCGATCCATCTCGGCTGCGTGCTGATGAATTCGGTGACGGGTCTCAACGTCGTGCACGTACCTTATCGCGGGGCCAATCCTGCGATGCAGGATCTGATGAGCGGCCGAATCGATTACCTCTGCGATATCGTCACGACCGCGAAGGCTCAGGTTGACGGCGGCACGGTACAGGCAATCGCCATCCTGACCAAGGAGCGCTCGCCTGTGCTTCCGAACGTACCGACCGCTATCGAACAAGGATACGATGTCGAGGCGTATACGTGGAACGCATTTTTCCTTCCCAAGGGAACACCAGCCACCATTGTCGAAAAACTGAACAAGGCAACGGTCGATGCAATGAAGACACCGGCAGTGCGGGAGAAGCTCGAAAGCGCCGGCCTTCGATTTGTTTCGAACGATCGGACAACACCGGCCTATCTCGGCAAGTTCGTCACGAGCGAAATTGCGAAGTGGGCTGCCCCGATCAAGTCCAGCGGTATTACGGTCGACTGACGGTCTTATCGGATACCGGTCGCGAAGCTCAAAAAATTCAGCCATTCGGCCAAGCGGCTTCGCGACCGCACGACCCTTGAAGCAGGATGTTTCCGCCTGACTGCTCGGCACATCGATCCAGTCTGACGAGGAAGGGTATCGAAATGATCGAACTTCGCCAGTTCAAGCAATTCATCGCGGTGGCAGAGGAATTGAGTTTCCGGCGCGCCGCGGAACGGCTCAATATGGCGCAGCCGCCATTAACCGCAACAATCAAACGCATCGAGGACGAAATTGGCGCAGTTCTTATCGAACGAACCAACCGCATCGAACGCCTGACCGAAGCTGGCCGTGTCTTCCTCGATGAAGCGCGCAAGACTGTCGATCAAGCGGAGCGCGCCCTGCTGGCGGCACAACGCGCCGGCGCAGGCCTCACTGGAATGTTACGCGTGACGTTCGTTGCCAGCGCGGCTCGCGAGTTACTGCCGTCAATCTTGCTGCGATTTCGAGAACGTTATCCCGCAGTCAAGCTTGAATTGCGCGAAGCCATGACAACGCAGCAACTCGCGTCCCTGGCAAACGATGAAAGCGATCTTGGCTTTGTCATCCCTCCCCTTGAGGATGCCAAAAATCTGACGGTCGAGGTCATCGCCCGCAACCGTCTCGTCGCCGCTCTGCCCGAGAGGCACCCATTAGCGATGGCGAGCCAGATAACCCTTGCGGATATGTCCCAGGAATCCTGGATTTTATTCGCTGCTCGCCAGGGCCCGGGCCTGCATCGGATCATCCACGCGGCTTGTTCAAAGGCCGGGTTCACACCGAAGATCGGACAGGAGGCACCGCAGATGGACACGATCGCGAACCTGGTCGCCGGCGGAATGGGTGTTGCTTTGGTATCGAGAGCGCTCGCAACGAGCGGCCGCAAGGGTGTCGTGTTTCGGGAACTCACCGGACCCGGAACCCCGGTCGAATTTGAATTGGCGATCGCCTACCGGCATTCGTCCCCTGCCTTGGACGCTTTCGTAGCCGCGACCCGACTGCATGCGAAAATGATCGCGTTATAAAATTCGGGCTGGCCGGGACCGAAGGAATGCGTATTCCTCCGATCCCGATCAACCGCAGTCAGATGTCCGCCGATGCGCGGGATCGGCATTCCCCGGGCGTCATTCCGGCGGAATATTCGCCTTCTTGACGACCTCGCCCCAACGCGCGATCTCACTGTCTACGAAAGTGCGAAACTCCTCGCCGTAGAGGTCGCCGGGTTCAACACCCATCTCGGCAAATCTTCGCTTGGCTTCCTCGGACTCGTTAACTTCCTTCATTGCGGCGACCAGCTTCTTGTAAATGGGTGACCCGTTGGCTTGAGGCATGTAGATGCCGAACCAGGCCTGCACATTGAAGCCCTTCAAGCCCGATTCATCGAGCGTCGGAACATCCGGAAGCAACGGCGAACGCTTCAGACCGGTCAAGGCAAGAACACGCACCAGCCCGCCCTTGGATGCGCTCACCACAGTCGGGAGCGAATCGAACAACATCGGAATATGTCCACCGATGAGATCGTTCATTGCAGGCCCGTTCCCCTTATAAGGAACATGAACAATATCGACACCCGCCATCTGCTTGAACAGTTCTCCCGACAAGTGATTGGCGCTCCCCGTGCCGGCCGAGCCAAACGAATACTTGCCCGGATTCTTTTTGAGAATCTCGATCAGTTCCTTGACGTTCTTGGCCGGGAAATTGTTGGTCACCAAAATCGCGTTGGGAACCGCCGCGACGAGTGCAATCGGAGAGATATCCTTTTTCGTATCGTAAGGAATGCTCTTGTAAAGGCTCGGTGTAATCACGTGATGCGTCGCCGTGAGAAGAAGGACCGTGCCGTCAGCGGGAGATCGCACCACGGGTTCCGTACCGATGATACCGGAAGCACCCGGCTTGTTCTCGATATACGTCGTCACCCCAAGCTTCTCACCTAGTATCTTGCCGACCACGCGCGCAAGCACGTCGGTCGGGCCGCCCGCAGAGAACGGCACGATAATACGGATCGCATTTCCCGGAATCTCCGGCCCCTGCGTACTTCTCGCTTCGCCTGCGCCTAAAAGAAATACAGCTAAAACCGCAACAAGAGCCCTTCGCATTGTCATCCCCCGGATGTTGTTTGTACTTTTTGTTGATTATGTTCGATGTTCGTCACGCAGGATCACGCCGTGATGAGCTTCTTGACTGGCGTCGGATCCAGATTGAAAAGTCGGGCCGCATTCAACCCAAGAATGTTTCTTTTCGCCTGCTCGTTGAGGAACGGCAGATCGCAGATTTCCTGAGGAAGATCGAAATCGAAGTGCGGCCAGTCCGATGAGAACATCAACTGGGTTTCCGCCTTGATCATCTCGAACGTGTTCTCAAGGGCCTTCGGATGCGTCGTTTCCATCGGCTGCGTCGTGTAGAAGCAGTTCGTATTCATATATTCGCTCGGCATACGCTTGAGCTGCGGCGCCTCGGACGGCCGCATGAGATACTGATCATCGAGCCGCTGCATCAGGAAGGGAACCCACGCCAACCCGCTCTCGACCCACATCGTCTTGAGTTTTGGGAATCGTTCGGGAATGCCGTTCAAGATCCAGTTGGTCATATGCACCATGTTGCACCAGGCAAAACCCAACGCGTGCATGCCAAGAAAGCGATTGACCGTGGCCAGCGAGGGATCCTGCCAGTGATAGCCGGCATGGAAGGCCAGAGGCTTCCCGGTCTCCTCGATCATGGAGTACAGACGCATATATTCGTTGCTGTGAACCGGCTTGTATCGCGTGCTGGTAACGCAAAATCCGATCACGCCTTTATTATCGCCAAACTCCTCGACGGCGCGTTCCGCCTCTTTCGGCGTATTGAACGGCAGATAGATCAGCGTTTTTATCCGGTCCTCTGCGGATAAAATTCTCTCGCCCATCCATCGATTGTAAGCGCGGCCGAGCCACACTTCCATTTCGGTTTGCGGATGCATTCCGAGAAACAGCATAGGCGTTGGGAAAACGACCATATTGTCCACGCCGAGCGAATCCATCGCGCGTCGCGTCAGGGTAACGTCGCGGTGGACGTCGGTTTCCTCCACGGTTTCGCGTTGATCGTCCTGATGCGGAATGCGCCCGCCCACAGACTGGTAACGCAGGCCGAGATCACCGTTCAAACCAAACGGCGGCGCACCGATCCGCTCCGCCTGATAACGCATCGCGTTATCGCGAATAACCGGATCCTCAATGTAGGTGACGACCTCTTTCCACGAAACCGACTCGACGTGGTGTGCGTCGATATCAACGACAAACCAGTCCTGCAGTCCGCGCTTGACCGCATTCCGTTTCGCGTGGGCAAGCACATCGCGCGTATCGGTATAGACATCAATCTGCTGTGTGGCTGCGTACTGCGGCCCGACCTTCTCTCGAACATTCATGATTTAGCACCCGGGTAGTATGTGTCTTCGTCCGGCCGTCGGCGATACCAAAGCGCAAGCTCCACTGGGCCGAGATGCAGAGCGCGAAGCATTTCCGAGACGGCTGACAGCAACTCCGTCGGCGTCATTTCGCTGTCGCGCTCACCCGCGATCGGCGGAAATGTTCTTTCCTCGCCATCGGACTTCGCAACATAAAGGCGAATGGCCGCCGTGAGTATTTGCGCAACGGATTCGTCGGACACACGATGAGCTTCGCCGCTTTCGACCAATTCCCGCGACGCGCGCAACAGGTCAGGAGCCAGCGAATCGATCCATCCGTACTGGTCGTTACGCCGATCGGCATTAGACTCGGACATAGATTTCTCCATCCCTGATTGTCATATCTGCCTTGCGCAGGCGGACTCGCGGGTTTCCCTGATGGCTACCGGTCTTGATGCTGTATTCGTAGCCGTGCCACGGGCAGACGATGTTGCTTTCCGTCTCGTCGTATTCCATGGCGCGCACCGTATGGTCTTCCGCGACAGGTTCGAGCACCCGCTTCATGATGCGGCCCTGGCAGACAGGGCCCGCACGATGTGCACAACGATTGTGCCAGGCGTAAAACTCGCCATCGATCTTGAAGACACCAACTTCCATGTCACCGCAAACAATCACCTTGCGGTCACCGTTGTTGTAGTCTGCAACCTTCCCCGCGCTGTATTCGTGCATTAATTGCCTTCCTTCGACCGACTCTCACGGCGATCCGACGCCACGCAGATTGCGCATGGGCGAACCGCTCGCGCGCATTAGCGAGTTTATATTCATTCTAGATTTTCAGCGGGCAATAGCGCGTTTCTGAAGGAGCGATACATCACGCATATCGCGGAAATCCGCTCAATACGGCGCGGTTAAATCGACAGAATTGCGTTCAATTGGAAAGCCGGGCTTAATCGCCACGCCGGGCGAACGCGCCGCTGATGGAATGTGGATATCAAAAGCCACACTCCCCCATTTCGATCAAATATCGCTGCCTTGTGCTTCGGTCTGAAGTCCGACCTCACAACTCTGCCTCGCACGAGCTACGATATTGCTGCGAAGAAACTCACTCGAACAAAGTCAAGCGCTTCTTTCCACAGACTCGGGGCTCTTGACGAGCTCGGTTGCCTGATCGCGCAATTCTCGCTTGAGCACCTTGCCAAGTGAGTTTCGCGGCAGTTCATCCACGATGAATATGTACTTTGGCTTTTTGTATCCCGCGACCAGTCCGCGAACATGCTGGGCGACCGAGGCCGGCGTGGGAGCACTTCCTTGCGCCCGTTCGATAAAGGCCGCGACAGCTTCCCCAAAAATTTCGTCGGGGACACCGACGACAGCGGCGTCCGCTATATCGGGATTTTGCAGGAGTGCCTGCTCGACTTCCTTTGTGTAGATATTAAAGCCGCCGCTCAGCACCATGTCTTTCTTGCGGTCGACGATATAAAGATAGCCGTCCTCATCGGCTTTCGCGACATCGCCTGTCTTGATCCAGCCGTCTTCGATCGCTTTGGCGGTTTCGTCCGGCCGATTGTAGTACCCCCGCATCACGGAATAGCGGCCAGGCTCGCCGACACGGACGAGAAGCTCGCCCGCTTCGCCAGTTTTCACTGCATCGCCAGCATCGTCCACGATACGCACCTCGACGCCCGGCGTCGGCCGGCCAATGGATGCGGCATGATCGAACTGCTCCTCGTGCGACAACGAGGTCACCCCACCCACTTCGGTCATGGCGAAGAACGACACCAGCCGGACATTGGGGAGGAGCGCAAGGAACTGCCGCTTCAACTCAACCGGAAACGCCTCACCGGTGACGACAATACGCCGAAGCGAGGCGCACTTCGCGGGATCAGCCTTGATCTCGGGAAGCATCATACGGCAGACGGTGGGCACCATGCCCAGCACCGTGATCTTCTCACGCGCGATGGTCTCCACGGTCTGTCGCGGATCGAACTTCTTCATGACGACGAGTGTGCCGCCAAGGGTCATCGAGTTCGCAAGCCGCGCAAAGCCGGTGCGGTGCGCCAATGGCGTAGTGACCAGATAGTGATCATCCCGCGAGATACCCCACTCCACCGCATTGATGAAACAATGCTGGGTAATGATATTGGAGTGGGTGATGATCGCGCCTTTCGGCTTACCCGTCGTACCGGACGTGTACATGATGACCGCGTCGTCAGACTCGATCGACAGCGACGGCAATGGTGCCACCTTCGACGCTCGCAGACTGTCATAAGAAATTGCGCCCGCAACGCTGCCCTTCCCGATCGCGATCCGGATCGCTTTTGGATTGGAATCGAGAACCTCATGGATGGAATTGCCCGGGCTCTCAAACGCGATAGCGAACGGCTGGCTGTCGGAGCAAATATGTTGCAGTTCGTGCGACGTGAGGCGCGTCGTAACGGGAACGACGATCGCGCCGAGCGAGAACGCCGCATAGAACAACTCGATGATTTCCACCCCGTTATTGAGAAACACCACGATGCGGTCACCCGCACCGAGGCCCTGCTCTTTCAACCCGCTCGCGACCCGACGGATTCTTCCGTCGAGATCGCGATAGGCGATCCGCTCGTTTTCGCAAACGAGCGCGATCTTGTCAGGATAGCGGACGGCCTGCGCGCGCAGGACGGTTTCCAGCCTCATAGTTCACCTAGCCCAATTTGAACGCGGGATAATTGATGTCGTCTCCGAGCTTATCCCACGCAACTTCCACGCGCTGCCCGATAGCGACCTTGTCAGGATCAGCTCCGAGAATATTGCCAAGAATGCGCACGCCTTCGTCGAGTTCAACGGTCGCAAGCGGCAGCGGAAGTCTACCATCGAGCCCCGGTCCCGGAACCCGGATGACCGTGTAGGCGTAGATCGTGCCCTTGCCTGAGACTTCACGCCATTCGAGATTGCGACTGCCGGTGTAGATGCTGACGGGCCGCGGATAGTGCTGAAACTTTCCGGTGTCCTTGCAGTATTGCAGGACTAGCTTGCCCTGCTTGGCGCCGTCCCAGAAAGCCTGGGTATCGACGTAGGTAGACGGCTTGGGGACCGCACGTCCCGTTTTTTCTTCTGCCATGGTCAGGCCTCCAGGATCATAGCGGCGCTGGTTCCCCAGTTCCGCGCGTAAGGGATAACGCCGATACCGGTGATCAGCGCGTTCTTCGGATTACTGACCTGACGGCCGCCGCCTTCGCCAAACATCTGGCGCACAGCTTCAGCAAGGTTCAATCCGCCGCTCGCCAGACCGGGTTGGCCCGCAGAAATCTGGCCGCCGCCGGTGTTCAACGGCAACGTGCCCTTGAAAGACAAATCGGTGTCGAGTGTGTAGTCGCTACCCTGCCCCCGCTTGCAGAAGCCGAAGTCTTCGAACTTCATCATCACGGCGATGGTGAAATCGTCATACGGCTGGAACATCCGGATGTCCTTCGCCGAGAGGCCCGACTGCTTGTAGACCTTGGGCGCAATTTTCGAGAACCCGGTTTCGGTGATATCCGGACAGGATTGGTTGCCGTTGACGTTCGTGATTTCCGCGTAAGCCGTCGGATACACCATTTTCTTGATGCCGAGGCTCTTTGCCTTGGCTTCGCTCATCACCAGAAAGGCATTCGCGCCATCGCAGAACATGACGCAATCAAGCAGCTTCAACGGATCGGCGATGACGCGCGACTTGTTGTAGTCGTCCATCGTGATCGGTGTCTTGAATTTCGCGTAAGCGTTTTCGTTATGAGCAGCGTGTGCACGCTGGGTGATAGCGATCTTGCCCAAAGCTTCGGATTTGATGCCATATTGATGCTGATAGCGGCTCATCAGAAGGCCGAAGGTCGCTGGCGGCCCCTGCACGCCTGGCGGATCCTGGAACTCCGGGCGATAAGCTCCGTAGTTCGCACGCCATGACGTGCTTGGCGCATCGGCCGATAGCACGACCACAACTTCGCAGTGGCCATCGCGAATGGCCGACGCCGCGCGCGCCACACCGCCCGTCGCGGAGCAGCCACCGGTGCCGCCGTAGTTCAGCCACGTCGGCGACAAGCCAAGCGCTTCCGTCATGTAAACGGCGAAAAACGGATTTGGCGCTTCGCTGAGAGGACATGTTACGGCCAGGCCGTCGATCATATCCTTCTCGATCCCGGTCGCCGCCAGCAACTTCGCCAACGCCTCACCTCCAAGATCGTAGGCACTCCGTCCCGATTTGAAATCGATGGCCGTTTCCGAATAGCCGGCGATTACGATGTCGCGTTTTTTTGTCATGTTTATTCTCCGCGGAACGCTGGCGACCGCTTTTCACGGAAAGCCTTGAGGCCTTCATCGCGGTCCTTGGTGAAGTAAAGCAGGAAGGATGCATCGCCCTCGGCCTCGAAGCCGTCGGGGAGCGACATGTCGACACCGCGGTCGATGACGGATTTTGTCATCATCACCGAGATCGGCGCATTTTCGCTGATGCTTTTCGCAATCTCGCGCGCCTTATCGATGGCCTTGCCCTGTTCGGTGACATGATTGACGATGCGATAGCGCTCAGCTTCCGCAGCCGTGATGCGACGGCCGGTCCACATCAACTCCTTGGCGAGCGGCTTGCCGATCAGTCGCGGCAATGTCTGAGTGCCACCACCGCCGGGCATCATGCCAAGCTTGATTTCAGGCAAACCGAATTTCGCGTTCGCGCCCGCGACAATAATGTCGCCAACCAGTGCGAGTTCGAGACCGCCGCCCAATGCGAATCCTTCGATCGCCGAAATCAGCGGCTTTGTGAAGGCACCGATCTCGCGGAACAACCGGTTCACTTTTCGATTACGCTTCCGGAATCGGTAGAAGTCGAAATAGCCGTTTTCCTGGATCTGAAATTCGCTGGTGTCGATGCCGGTGCAGAAAGCCTTGTCGCTTCCGAGCAGGATGACGGCGCGAACATCGCGTTCGTGCTCGACCTCGCCCAGAATTCCGAGAATTTCTTCCGCGGTCTGTTCGCGCAGAGAATTCAGTTTTTCCGGACGGTTAATCGTGATTTCGACCCATCCATTCTCGCGCTTAAGAATAACGTCTTGATAGTTCATCAGATCGGATCTCCAGGCTTCTCGTTTATTGTCCTAATGTTCGGATTCGTCTTCACCACCCATGGCGGAAGCGATTTGTGCGTGAAGTTCGGCTATCTTTTTTGGATCGGCACGTGCCGCGTCGTCGATCCGGACTTCAAGCGCGATTTTGGCAGGCTGACTGAGAACGATGGCACGGTCGGCCATTTCCAGCGCGTCATCGATTCGATGCGTAATCAAAACGCACGTTTTGTTGAACTCGCGAGCTATCTGATAGAAATCCCGGCGCAGCGCCCTCGATGTCACATGGTCGAGCTGACTAAATGACTCATCGAGAAACACGATCTCTGGATCTATCGCCAACGCGCGGGCCAGCGAAACGCGCTGCCGCATTCCGCCCGAAAGCTCGTGAACATATTTGTCATCGGCATCTTCGAGACGGACCCGCCCCAGCCAATCTTTCGCACGCTTGCGTGCTTCGGCTTTTGATTTTCCAAGAATGAGAAGCCCAAGCTCTGCATTCTCGACTGCGGTTCGCCAAGGCAACAGACGATCAGTCTGAAAGCTCACCGAGAGTCGGCCTTTCAACTCCTTGAAGGAATCGTATGGATCAACACCCGCCACCCGCACAGTTCCATCGTTCGGTGCGGTTGTGCCCATGATCAAATTCAAGACGGTGCTTTTCCCAGCACCGGTCTTTCCCAACAGAACAACGATTTCTCCGCGCTGGACGTTCAGCGACAGATTATCGACTGCGAGATATGAGCCGAAGGTCTTGGTGACGCCGCGCACTTCAATGAGATTGCTCATTATCGGACCGTCGCCTCCGCACGCCAGCGCAACACAATCTTCTCGATCCCGCTAACCGCGGATTGAAGAAGCAAATTGAGAATCACAAGGAAGAAAGTCCACGCGAGAACCTGATCGATCCGGAACGTCGATTGAGCAAGATTCATTCGCGCGCCTACGCCGACAGCGGAGGCAACGAGCTCCGCGAAGATCACCATGCGGATCGCATAGCCGATGACCGACTTCGTGGTCAGAAAGATGTAGGGTACGATGTGCGGCAGGATCAGATACCGAAGGACCTGCCAGCGTGAAGGCCGAAAGCTCTCGATCATATCGACGTAGTCTTTGGACAGCGCCCGCACACCTTCGTAGACATTGAGGGCATAGAACGGGAGAAGAATCACGAGCAGAATAAAGAAGATGCGGGTTTCTGGATTTTTGAACCAGAACACGGCAATCAGCATCCACGACAGCGCCGGGATCCCAGTGTCGATCACGACGATCGCTTTAAGATAGGGCCTCAGCCGCGGCAGCATTCCCATCGCAAGACCGAGCAACACGCCAACAGTCATGGCGACCGACACAGCGATGGCAAGGCGCACCAGCGTGATGGCGACGTGATAGGGATCCGTGAAGAAAAGTTCCCGCGCCGCATTCCAGACGGTGATCGGCGACGGCATGATATAATCCGGCACGTATCGGCTTGTGATCTCCATCGCAATGAGGATGAGGACCACAACGACACATGTCGCAAAGAGATCGCGCCTGCTTTCGGGATTCTTGCGCGGCCCCATCGACATCGAAAGAGGCTTCACGATCTTCCGTTCGGCGGGACGAACCGCGTCCGACGCTTTCTCTGCTTTAGCAACTGCTGACATCTTTTCGATCACGCCGGTTCAGACTGCGAAAAAATTATCGTCGACAGGTTTTGTAAGCAGCCCGTTGCGAGCAAGAAATTCGCTCGCCTTCACAACGGTGTTACGCGACGCGGCGTCCGACATCGGCTTGTAGTTGAACGATAGGCGTTTCGATTCCATGGCCTGCTTCAGGATGTCGTTGGGCACCCCCGTCCTGCTGCCGAAGAGATCAACTGTCTTCGCCACGTCGGCATTGATGCCTTGCAGGCACTCCTTGAACATGTTTCCGACCTTGGCAGCGATTCCGGGATGCTTGTCGATCAGCTCCTGCCGAATTCCGACGCCGAAATAAGGCAGGTCGCCCGCGCCCTTTGCAATTTTGTGATAGGCGTCACCCGCCTTGAAGATCACGCGAAGATCCGGCTTCTTGATCAGGCCGGTCGTGATGTTCGGCTCCCAGGACAACGCCGCGTCGGCACGATCCGCCATCAGGAGCGTCACCGACGCAGCCGGGTTATCGACGTTCTGAATCGTGGCATCTTTTTCGATATCGAATCCGTTGGCTTCCTTGATCAGCGCCTTCACCATCCGATAGGTGCCGGTCGACTGAAGCGCTGCAATCGTCTTGCCCTTGAGTTGCGACACATCGCTCACGCCGGTCTTGGGCGCGAGCAGCGCGATCATGTTGGCGTCGGTGATGGTGCAAAGATATTTGATCGGCACGCCGGCTTGATATCGGGCGGCGAAGGTGTCCCAGCTTCCGATGCAAACGTCGTAATTGCCTGCGACGAAATCGTTGTAATACGTCGAAACCGCCGTGTACGGCATCGGGTCCGGCATGGTCAGACCGTTCTTCTGGCCAAGCTTGTTGGCGAGAATGAACTGAACCGGAAGTACGGTGAAGCCGGGCTGCAATGACGCCCAGCGCACCGGCACTGCCGTATCGGCCGCAGCCTTTCGAACGCTCGGCGACAGCATCAGCGATGCGGCCGCCGATCCGGCAACGAATCCCCGCCGTGTGAAAATGCCTTTCATATTTCCCTCCCGTGTTCGCGTTTGATTTTCGCGTGTCTTTTTTCGGTGTTGTCAGGTGCCCGGGGCACCTTTCGCCAACGCCTGATGTTCGTTGGAAATCACTCTAACCTTGCCAAAGCCGGGACAGTGGCGCATTTTGAACCCGCCTTTGTTCCAGATATGGGACGATAAGGTCATTCCACAGCCTGTTACCGCTGGACTGACCGATTCATGCAGGTGTCCGGTTCCATGACCAGAAAACTCGATCTCAACGCGCTGTTGCTGTTCTTCGAAGTCGCAAATGCGGGGAGCATCAGCGCCGCAGCCAAAAAACTCGGTATCCCGAAGTCGACGATCAGCCGGAAACTCCAGTTCCTCGAGGATCAGGCTGGCGCGGTGTTGTTCAAGAAAGGCAGCCGCAAATTGACGATCACCGACGTCGGCCAGACGCTCTTCGAGCATTGCGAACGCATTGCGTCCGAAATCGACGAAGCCGGGCTCGGCACCGCGCGCGCGCAAACCGAGTTGCGCGGAACACTTCGAGTCAGCATGCCGGTCGACTTCGGCATCGGATGGCTCAGCAGCGCGATCGCCGCCTTCGCGGTAAGTTATCCCGACATTCACCTCGTGATCGACGCCAACAGCCGCTGGGTCGATGTGTCGGTGGAGCCCTATGATGTCGCTGTACAACTCGGTCCCCTGCCCGAAACGCAAGGCCGGACGTGGCATCTGGCCAGCATTACACGAGGGGTCTATGCGAGCCCGCAGTTCCTGGAACGAATGGGCGCACCGCTGAACATCGAGGATTTCGGTCGCTTCGATTGCATCGTGACCGAGCACCAGCGCGCGGAAGGCGTCTGGAATTTCCGCAGCGGCCTCGGCGCCAAGATCATCAACGTGGCCGGGCGTATCACGGTCAACCACATCGGCATCGCGCGTGAACTGGTAATCGGCGGAGTTGGTCTCGGCATACTGCCGAATATCATGTGTCAGAATGACATCAGGTCGAAGCGCCTGGTCCGCGTGCTGACCGACTGGGAAAGTCCAACGCTTGAAGTTTCCGCAACTTTCCCCGGCAAGCGGAAAGAATCGCGACGGCTGAGGACGTTTCTCGATTTCATGGCGCGAAAACTCAAGATCGAGGAGAACCCGCGGCCCGTCGGCATGGCAGTCGATAGATAAACTCGGACGCAAATGATGCGGAAGCGCTGTCCTGCCCTCGACCAGATTTTCAACATGGAACGGCATATCGAAATCCCGAAGGCGTTAGGCATTGCGGCGAGCCGCAATGCCTAACGCATAGAACTGGGGACTAGCGGCCGATGAACTTCGGCGGACGCTTGCCGTTGAAGGCTTCGACACCTTCCTTGAAGTCCTCCGATTGCCGCAAACGGCTGTAGCAATGGCCTTCCAGTTCGATCGCGATGGCCAATGTCGAGTCCTCGGTATCGTTCAGGAGCTTCTTCGCGGTGCGCTGAGCCAACGGCGAGAACGTGCGAAGTTCCTCGACTAGCTTGTCCGTCGCCTTTTCCAGATCGGCGTCCGGCACGCATTCGGTGGCAATGCCCCATTCCTGCGCCTGCTTGCCCGGAATGCGCTTCGAGCGCATCACGATGTCCTTGGTGCGCGTGATGCCGATCATTTTCTGCAGGCGAGCCGATCCGCCGGATCCCGGAATCTGACCGAGCTTCTGCTCAGGTAACGCATAGAACGCAGTTTCGGAAACCAACCGGAAATCGCAGGCGAGCGACAGTTCGAATCCGACTCCGAAGCAATAGCCCCGGTTCGCGACGATAACGGGCTTGGCGCAACGCGCGGGCGCGGCAATATTCCATGCGAGCTTCGAGACATGCTCCGGAGTGGCTTCCATGAAGCCGCCGATATTTCCGCCGCTTGAGAAATGCTCTCCAACCGCACGGATCACGATCACGCGAACGCGCGCATCCTCATCCAGCGTTTCGAAGACCAGACGCAGTTGATCGCGCTGCGGCATGGTGACGATATTGTACGGCGGCCTGTTGAGAATGATATCGGCGCGTTCGTGAGCTTCATCAAGCTCAACCTGAAAGCCGTCGAGCTTTCCGAGACGCGGATCGACAAACGAGTAAGGGGACGGCATATCGTTACTTCCTTCTGTTGAACTGGAAAATTCAGGCCGCGCTGGACGGCGGAGATCGCTCAAGATCATATTCGCCGGCGACAAGCAGCCTGCGCAGCAGCTTTCCGACCGGCGATTTTGGAATCGCGTCGACAAACACAAAACGGCGTGGACGCTTGAAATTAGCCAGACCTGACGTTTGGCAGAACTGTTCAAGATCGCTTTCCGTCACGGTCGCGTTGCGCTTGACAAAAGCGGCAACGATCTTTCCCCACTTTTCGTCGGGAAGGCCGACCACAGCCACTTCGGAGACGGCAGGGTGAAGCGAAAGACAACTTTCGATCTCGACCGGAGATACATTCTCGCCGCCGGTAATGATCATGTCGTCGACGCGACCGGTCACGAACAGATCTCCGTCTCGGTCGACGAACCCGGTATCACCGGTAAAATACCATCCCTCGCGCAACGACTTTGCATCCGCGTCCGGACGGCGCCAATAGCCCTCAAAGGCCTCGTCGCTCGCGAGCAGCGCGATGATCTCGCCTTCCTCATCCACGTCTGCGACCTGCGTAACGGATCTCGCATTCAGCTTCACCACTCTGATATGCTGATTGATCCCCGCTTTGCCCGCAGACCCTGGCTTGGCGATTGCGTTTTGATCGATAGTGAATGTGTAGATTTCCGAACTGCCATAGTGATTGACGAACAGGTCCGGCTTGAAGAGTTCATCAAGCTTCCTGAGCAATCCATCGGTCATCGAAGCGCCGGCAAAGCCAAGCTTGCGAACCGACGATACATCCGTCTTGGCGAAGGCATCGTGGTGAACGAGATCGTGATACAGCGTCGGCACCAGATAAAGATTGTCGATCTTTTCCTTCTCGATGATCGCCAGCGCTTGGCGTGAATCGTAGCGTGGAAGGCAGACGAACGTGCCGCCAATCAGAGACATTGCGATCAGCGAACGAACGCCCATCGTGTGGTAGAGCGGCATCACACCGAGCGTCCGCTCTTTCCGACGATAGAGATTCTGGGCAACGTGCGCGACGCCGGCCGCACGCTCCGCGCGATGACGGCGCGGCACACCCTTGGGTTTCGACGTCGTACCGGATGTATAGAGCATGATGGACCAGGCATCCGCGCTGACGCGCGGCATTGCGTCCGGCGCATTGCCGGCAATCATGCCGTCGAACTGCATCGTTTTGCTGTTGTTCGGTGCGCGATCGACAGTGATACATCGAAGTCGATGTGCAAGCTTCGAACCTTGCACGGCCTCGGCTGAGACATCCTGATAGACGATCGCGCAGGCCTCTGAATTTTCAATGCAGTAATCTACCTCATCAGGTTTTGCGCGCCAGTTGATCGGCGTTATGACGATACCGGCCAATTGGCACGCCCAATGAAGGGTCGCCGCTTCCCAGCGATTTTGCAGCACGGTCAAAACATGATCGCCCGGCTTGAGACCGATCCTATCAAATGACGCAACCAGCGCAGAGATGCGGGCATACCACTCGCGATACGTAAGACGCAGGCTACCATCGACAATGGCGATGGCATCGGGATCGCGTACAACGCTGGCAATAAAACTACTTCCGAGATCAAGCATCTATCTTCTCGCTCCTTGATACTTTTGCGAGTTCTGCTGCGGCCTCAAGCGCGGCCTTTATGATCGGCGTGTAGCCGGTACAGCGGCAGAGATGGCCACTGAGAAGGTCGCGGATTTCACTTTCGCCTGGCGACGGGTGGTGGCGCAGGAAATGATCCAGCGACATGAGAATGCCGGCTGTGCAGAAGCCGCATTGCAACGCGTGGTTCCGCCGGAATGCAGCCTGCAGAACACTAAGCCTGTCCATCGCCGGCGCGATACCCTCGACGGTGCGGACATCACAGCCGTCTATCTGGACCGCAAGCGTGAGGCATGCTCTCGCCATCGCGCCATCGACGGTCACCGTGCAAGCCCCGCAAACGCCGTGCTCGCAACCCACATGCGTGCCCGTCGCCCCGATCTGCTGCCGCAAGAAATCCGTCAGCAGCAAGCGCGGCTCCGCCTCCCCTTCGGTGGCGTTTCCGTTGAGCGTAAAGCGGACCGGATGGCGGGCTTCCGATTTCAAACGCGTCATTGCAGAACCTCGCGCACCAGATCGCGCCCGATATTGCGAACGAGATCGCGGCGATAGCGTGCCGTTGCGTGAACGTCATCACGTGCTTCGAGTTCATATGCGAAAGCGTTCAGTGCATCATCGAGGGCGCTACCCTCCAGACGTGGCCATTCCCGCGCCGTCGGCACGTCGGCGACGCCGCCGACCGAAAGGCGTACTCCTGTCTTCGTGGCGACGGCCGCACACGCCACGATGGCGAAATCGCCGTGCCGGCGTGAAACTTCGCGAAATGCGCATGGCGCCGTTCCGGCAGGAAACGATACCGCCTCGATCAGTTCGTCATCGGCCTTGTCCGTAGCCATCATACCGGCGAAGAAATCCTTTGCGGCGACACGCCGGCGCTTCTTCCTGCTGCGCAGGTGAACTTCGCCTTCGAGTGCAATCAGCATGAGCGGCAGCTCGGCGCTGGGATCGGCATGAGCAATCGAACCGCAGACCGTACCGCGACTTCGAGTCTGGGCGTGTCCCGTCCACGGCAACGCGAGCGAAATGATGGGTAACGTTGCCGCAAGTTGAGGCCACGCCAGCAGCGCCGCCTGACGGACGCCGGCCCCGATCGTCACAGTCCCTGCCTTCGCCTCGATACGGCCGAGTTCTTCAAGCCGCATGATGTCTATCAGCACCTTCGGTTTCGCCAGCCGCATATTCAGCATCGGCATCAACGATTGGCCGCCAGCGATGATGCGTGCGTCGCTACCATCGCTCGCAAGCGCATCCAGCGCCTCACCCAGCGAGTCAGCGCGAACATAGTCGAAAGCCGCCGGCTTCATTCGGCTCTCCCAAGGAGACGCCGCAGCCGGGCAAGAATCGACAACGAGCCGCTGCCGGGGTTAGTGCCTCCGGCCTGACGCGCGAGTGCCGCAAAGAACTGTCCGATGATGACCTTGGTGGCACCATCGAGCAGACGTCCGCCGATGCTGGCGACCTTGCCGCCGATCGCAGCGTCGTAAACATAATGCATGACGGTGCCGCCCTGGCCGTCAGGCGTCAGCGTGATGCGGCCCTCGCCTCCGCCGAATCCAAGCGCGCCCTCGGCAGTGCCGCCGAGCGTCACGGCATGCGGCTTGTCCAGATCGGTCAGTTTCACGTTGGCGCGGTATCGGCCGCTCACGGGACCGATACCCAGCGTGACGTCAGCGCGAAAATGCGTATCGGATACTTTTTCAACACTTCGGCAGCCCGGAATGACGGCTTTCAATGTTTCCGGATCCAGCAGCATGTCCCACACACGCTCCGGCGGCACGCTCACCGCGGCGCTGCCCTCACCGCGCAAGCGCCGATCCCCTGCCTTCGGCACAGCCGAAGATCGGCCTGCAGGCGCGACGGGTTCCGCACCGCGGACAATCTCCGTCAGCTTCGCAGGCACCAGCGGCAGGGTCAGGTCCCTGACGTTCAGCGCGTCAGCGACTGCATTGGCGATGCAGACCGGCGTCGACATGCAATTACCTTCGCCCACGCCTTTTGAGCCCAATGGCGTGAACGGCGACGGCGTTTCCATATGTAGAATGACCGGATCCGGGACCTCCATTGTCGTCGGGAGCAAATAGTCAGCCAACGTGCCGGTCAGATAGCTTCCGTCAGCACCATAGGCATATTCTTCGTAGAGCGCGGCGCCTAGCGCTTGCGCGAAGCCGCCGCGAATCTGCCCGTCCACCATGCCGGGATGTAGAATGGTGCCGCAGTCATGCATCGTCACGTAACGGTCGATGCGCGTTTCGAGTGTGGTTCGATCGATTTCAACGCCGCAGAAATCGAAGATGAACCCATGACACAGCGACGAGTTGACGAGATCGTTGTCGTCCGGCGGCGTCAGTTCCGGCGGAGTCCAGAACACTGTTTCACGAATGGTATCGCCGACGTCATCGGGCAGCGAACCGGGAGACCAGTGGCTGAGTGCGGCGAGGCGCGAGAACGCAATCTTGTTTTCCGGATTATGTCTCGACGCAACGACGCCATTCGAAAAGATGATGTCTGAAACTTCGACGTTAAGTTGACTGGCCGCAATACGCGCCAATTTGGCAGCGAGGCGTTCCGCCGCCAGCTTCGCCGTGCCTGCAACCGCCGGCGCGAAACGGCTGGCGTAATTTCCCGAGGCGATCGACCATGCATCTTTCGCCGTATCGATCTCGGTATTGACGCGAATATCCTGCGGCTGGAGGCCGAACACGTCGGCGACCACTTGTGACAAGACCGTCCGATGCCCCTGGCCCTGCGGGACCGACGCGACATGAATCGTGACCCCGCCCACGGGATCCAGTCCGATTGTTGCCGTTGCTTGTGCGCCGTTCTTCGGTCCGGCCTTTCGGCGTTCCTCGGCCGTGAGGACTGTCGAGATATAACCCATGTTCGACACGCTGGGCTCGACCACCGCAGTATAGCCGATACCGTAGAGACGCCCCTCCGCACGCGCCTTATTCTGCCGCTCCTTCAGTTCGGCAAGTCCTCCCTCTCGTGCGCCGCGGATCAATGCCTCTTGATAATTTCCGGAATCCAGAAGCGCGCCGGTCGCGGTGCGGTATGGAAAGGCTCCGGCCGGAATCAGATTGCGCCGGATCACTTCGAGCGGATCGAGCCTGAGTTCAACCGCGATCCGGTGCACAAGCCGTTCCAGCGCGAAATACACTTGCGGCCCGCCAAAACCGCGATTGAGCCCTGTGGGCGTCTTGTTGGTAACGACAACGCGGTTTCTCACCGCCACGTGACGGATGTCATAAGCTCCTGTGAGATTGCCGTGCATGCGGTAGAGCGTCGCCGGCTCAGGTGCGCGCAAATGTGCTCCGCAATCCTCAACCTGATCCCAATCCAGCGCGAGGATCACACCGTCGCCGCTCACTGCCGCTTTGATCGTAGTGGCGCGGTTGGTTGCCGATACCGATGCCGTCAGATGTTCAAGGCGATCTTCGATCCACTTCACGGGGCGACCGACTGCGCGCGACGCCGCAGCGATCAAGACGATGTAAGGGAAGATTCCCTGCTTGACGCCAAAGCTGCCACCCGAATCCGGCGGCGTCCGCAAGCGCACCCGGTTGCCTGGAACCTTGAGCGCGCGGGAAATCACAGCATGAATACTGAAAGGCCCCTGGAAGTTGGCCAGAATGTCGAATGCATTCTCCGCGGGATCATAGTCCGCGATCAATCCGTAGGTTTCGATCGGGGTACATGAGTTGCGCGGATAGGTAATATCGACCGAGATCTGATGCGCAGCTTCGGCAAACGCACGCTCGGGGTCGCCGTAACGGAAGCGCCGGTCGCTCGCGACGTTACCGTTGAAGCCATCGTGCAATACGGGCGCATCCGCTGAGAGCGAAGCAAGCGGGTCAACCACCGCCGGACGCGGGCTGTATTGCACCTCAATCAGGTCGAGCGCGTCTTCCGCGAGATAGCGGTCGGTTGCGACGACAACGGCGACGGGCTCGCCCACGTAGCGGACACGTCCGACCGCGATCGGCCAGCACTCCACCGGAGCTTTCACGCCAACGACAAGACTCGTGGTCATCTTCTTGATGTCGTCGCCGACAAGCACCGCGCGCACGCCCGCGGTTTTTGCCGCAGCCGACGTATCGATGGCGACAATATCGGCATGGGCATGAGGTGAACGCAGGATAGCGGCGTGCAATGTGCCCGGCCGCGTGCCGAGATCATCGATGAAGCGGCCGCGTCCCGTGAGCAGCGCAAGGTCCTCGACGCGCTCAATCGACCGGCCGACCCAGGGACGATTACTATCGAGGTCCGATGCCGATGTGGCGGATTGCGCCATCCTGAAAATCACTCCCGATCGCGCTTGTTACGCCGCGCGTGCGAGTGTTTTTCCGCCAGAACGAAAGACAAACCATACCGGCACTTCTCACGACTTACCAAACCGTCTCATTTGATGACGGCTGTGCGTTGCAGCATCAACTCGCGAGCCGCGAAACGTTTCGGAACTCACGGGGACCGACACCTGCATGGTTGCGGAAGAAGCGCGTGAAGTGTGCCGGCTCTGCAAAGCCAAGACGCTCACCGATCTCGCCGATGCTTGCGTCCTGATGGAGAACAGCGTCGAACGCCTGCTCCATGCGCACAACATTGAGATACACCTTCGGGGGCAGCCCGATCGATGACTCAAATAGCCGGAAAAAATGTGCCCGGGAAAGGCCGGCTTCCTTCGCAAATTTGTCGATGTTCGTTGTGCGGCCAGCTTCAGCCCGCATCGCTTCCGCGGCACGCCTGATCCGCCAGTCGCGGCCTGGGACATTCATTTCCCTGATCGATGCCGGGAAACTCCGCCACGGCGTAAAGCGCTCGATGACCGCGATCATGAGATCGGACAGCAGCGCCTCGTGATTGGAAACACATTCCGGCCTGGCCATCATATCGGTCGCAAGCCCCATGCTCAGTTCCCGAATGCGCGGCGAGACCTCGCCCGCAGGATTGCCGAAAAACCCGGGTGAGCCGCTCGCGACCCACCCCGGCCGGAACTCCATCAGCCACTGCGGCTCGACGTAGAGGGCCAGGATCAGCGTGCGGGGGCGTTGAGGATCGTGAACATAGGCATGCGGTTGCCAGCCATCGACCAGAACCGCGCTGGTGTCCGTCAGGGGGTAAACCTTGTCGCCGACTGCAAACTGGGTATCGGCGCCCTCCACCTTCAGCAGAACGTGGCAGTGCGGATGCGCATGCCGCACCAGCGAACAATCCATATCCAACAGCGCTACCCTGCCGAACGCACCATGCGCGATACGCAACGCTGTAGACATTTGAGCCTCCCGCTCAGCCGCTGGATTTCCACGGAATCAGCCACCGCTCGATCTGGTCGAGTATGACGGAGAAAACAAAACCAAGAATCGCGATAACAAGCAATCCTACATACATCGTATCGACCGTCAGGACCTGCCATGCGTTCCAGATCATGAACCCTATACCGTCGTTGGCGGCGACCATTTCGGAGATCGCGATCAGGATCAGCCCCATTCCCATGGCGAGCTTGACCCCCGCCATAATTGACGGAAGCGCGCCCGGCAATGCGATGGTCCGGAAAACCTGCCACTTGCTGGCGCGGAAATTATGGCCGACGTCGAGATAAATGCGGTCGAGATTGACCACTCCGACCAGCGTGTTGATGACGATGGGATAGAAAGCGCCAAGCGCCACCATGACCACCTTCGACATCTCGCCCAGGCCGAAGATCAGCAGCACCAGCGGCAGGATCGCGCTTTTCGGGATCGGATAGGTCGCCGAAATCAAGGGATCGATGGCGGCGCGAAGCGGCCGCGAAATCCCCATCGCTAGCCCGAGCAGCAGGGCCGGAACGCCACCGAGCAACATGCCAAGCGCAAGACGCCGCAAGCTTGCGAGCGTATTCGTCACCAGTTCTCCCGATGCAAGCAGCGCACCCACCTGATGCATGATGCTACTTGGCGGAGGAAAAAACCGCACGTCGATCAGGCCAAAGCGTCCTGCGATTTCCCATGCCGCCAATAGCAAAAGCGGCGTCACGAGTCCGATGACTCGCTCAAATCCTTTCGCTGTAGCGTTCATGAGGGATTTCCCTCCAGCTGGCGCGCGCGGTTAACTTCCTCACGAAGCTGCTCCCAGATATCGAAGACAAGCTCACCATATTCAGGCTTCTGCCGTAGCTCCATCACGTTCCTCGGACGCCCGAACGGCACATCGATGAGCGCTTTCGTGCGCCCGGGATTTGCGGTCATGACCATGATGCGATCGCCGAGCGTGACAGCCTCATCGACACTGTGAGTGATGAAAACCACCGTCTTCTTGGTTGCTTCCCAAATTCGCAACAGCTCTTCGTGCAGCAGGAGTTTGTTCTGTTCGTCGAGCGCAGAAAACGGCTCGTCCATCAGAAGGATTTCGGGATCGTTGGCGAACGCGCGCACGATCGAAACACGTTGCTTCATGCCGCCGGACAACTGGTGCGGATACCGATCGCGAAAGCGCCAAAGCCCGATGCGCTCCAGCCAGAGGCGCACGGTGTCCATCACCTCGTTCTCCGCGACCTTTCGCATGCGAAGGCCATAAGCGGCATTGTCGTAGACCGTCATCCAGGGAAACAGAGAGTCGCCCTGGAAGATCATGGAGTTTGTCGGGCGCGATGGATCCACCTGGCGGACATCGACCTTGCCTTCGCTTTCCCGGTCGAGACCCGCGAGAATCCGCAGCAGCGTCGTCTTGCCGCAGCCGCTCGGCCCCACGATGACAAAGAACTCCCCCTGCGGGATGTCGATCGTGATCCCGTCGAGCGCAACAAAGCCGCCAGTCCCGAAATACTTGCGCACTCCGTACAGGGAAATCTGCGTGGCCTGTGACTGTGGCGCCGCTCGGTCGTGAACTACGCGAATGGTCGACATCAAATTGTTTCCTAACGCGGCTTGTAGGGGCCGAATTGCTTGACCGCGCTCTCCACGAAAGACATGTCCACCACATCACTGACCGTAACGGGCTTCTCGATCTGGCCCTGCGAAACATAGAATTTCAGATCGTCGTCGAGACTTTGCGTATTCACCGATCCATCCGGCGAAATGCCGTTCGGCACCATCGTGTCGAACATCTTGCGATCCGTCAGGCCCGTGGTCTTCATAATGAGATCGACGACCTCCTTGGAGCCCGGGCCGTTGAACAATCCCTTGCTGGTCGCATCGTTATAAATGCGCGACGCCTTGACATAGGCATTCATGAACCGCTGCCCGACGTCGCGGCGTTTCGTAAGCATGTCGTTGCCGTAAAGCAGAACCGCCACCTGCTGGCCCGGATATAGCGTAACGTCAGACAGCCGGACCGCGACGCCCCTCTCGATGGCTTGCGAGGTGGACGGCTCCGTCGTGATCGCGCCATCGATCGCCTTTGAACTCAGCGCGAGAACCTGCTGCGGATAGCTCATGTTGACGTTCTCGGCGTCCTTGTAGGTCAACCCGCCCTTTGTCAGCGCCACCGCCAGTTTGGCGTTCGTCGCAGATCCCGGGCCAGCCGCTGCAAGTTTCAACCCCTTGAGGTCGGAAAGCGTTTTGACCTTGCCGGAATCGACCAGATCCTTGCGGACGATCAACGGCATGTAATCGTACGTCGGGGCCGTGGAACCTTTGTCCGCGACGATCTTGACGCCGATGCCGCGCGACACGGCGTTAAACAGACCGGCTGAGGAAGCGCCTGCACCGATGTCGATCTGCCCTGCCGCGAGAGGCGCGATCATGCGCGGTCCGGAATCGAAGGGAATCAATTCGACGGCGAGCTTCTGCTCGGCGAAAAATCCCCGCTCCTGCGCGATGTAGAAGACAACGTCGCTGATCACCTTGTTGACCCCGACCTTGACCTGATCGACGCCTTGCGCATGCAATGCACCGGTGCCGCTCATCAATGCCGCGCAAGCCAAAGCTGCGCTTCGCAGCAGGTTTCGTCTGTTCATCATCTCTCTCCCAATATCCCGGCTTTGTGCCAGTGTGTTAGCTTCCAGATATCGCGGGCGCGTTAACCCGTCACAATGCGCGCAAACGCAGCCTTCGGATCGCCTTGCAGAATGCTCGGCAGATCGACATCTTCAAGACCCTTCACATGGATGCGCTTGAACACCATCGGCTCGGCCTCGACCGGCTTGGTCGCATCGATGCCCATCTTGGCGCTGATGCCTTCATCGCTTGACGGATCGAGCTTGGAGCCTTGGGCACCGGAAACCACGAACAGATCGCGATCCGCCTGGAACCGTGTTGCAATGGCCCATTCGATTTCGTTCGGATCGTCGATGTTGACGTCCATATCGACGACCACGACCTGCTTGAGATCGTAATGACCGCCGAACGCACCCATCAGGATGTTCCTCGGCTCGCCGTTATTGGTCTTCTCGATCTTGACGACGAGGTGATAGCGGCAAGTGCCGCCACGCGTCAGCCGCACATCACGGACGCTGGAAAAGCTGCGTTGCAGGTGTTGGAGCAGCGTGGCTTCGCGCGGAATTTCCCCGAGTACCAGATGCTCCATACCGCCGCCCACGATGGTATGGAAGATCGGGCTCTTTCGATGCGTGATGGCATCGACGTGAATAACCTCGCGGTTGGCGCGCGGTCCGTAATACTGCGGAAATTCGCCGAACGGCCCTTCAGGCTCGCGAACCTTGGGCAGAATGCGGCCCTCGATGACAATCTCCGCGTGTGCCGGCACTCGCACATCGTTGGTTAGGCACTTCACCATCTCGATTGGACGGCCGAGCAGCGCGCCGGCAATCTCCATTTCGTCTTCATCGACCGCGGCAATTGCCTGCGAGGCAAGAATGCAAGCCGGGTGCACACCGATGACCAGCGCGATCTCTAATGCTTCTCCGGCCTGCTCCGCCATCTTGAAGTAATGCAAGGTATGGCGCGGCAGCAGCAGCACACCGATGCGATCCGGGCCGCTGACCTGGCAGCGATGAATCGAGACGTTCTGAACACCCGTCTTGGGATTGCGCGCGATCAGAAGCGCTGCGGTAATGTAGGGGCCGCTGTCGTGTTCGTTGTGTTTCGGAATCGGCAACTGCTTCAGCAGATCCACGTCGCGATGAACCACTTCCTGCGCAGCGGCATTCTTCACCTCGACCCATGGCAGCGGGTTCCGCACGGCTTCCTGAAAATGCGACAACAGTTGATCCGTCGGAATGCCGAGAGAATCCGCGACCCAACTCCGGTCGGCGAAGATGTTCGCGACAACCGGGATCGGATGCTGGTCAGGTGACGGAAAAAGCACCGCGCTGTCGTTCTCAAGCCTCTTGGAAACCGCAGCCAGTTCATCGATCAGGGAAACCCCTGCCCGCGCGACAGCGAGGCGATCCGTTGCCGCAAGCTGCTGCAACCAGCTTCGCAGATCCGGCTCCGCGTTGTGACCGGTCATTGCATGAATGCCACTGCTCTTTGTCATTTTCCCTCTGGAGATTTTCTTCTTGAATGGCGTCTAAATCAGGTCGCGTCGCGCACGGGGCGGCGCTTGAGCGCAGGTGTTTCACCCCAACGCTCGACAACGCCCACATCGATGTCGAAAAGATCGAGCGCGCGTCCGACCGTGTGGTCGACCATGTCGTCGAGACTGTCGGGCTTTGCATAGAACGCTGGCACTGGCGGTGCGATGATCGCGCCCATCTCGGACAGCGCCGTCATGGTGCGCAGGTGACCGGTGTGAAGCGGCGTCTCCCGAACCATAAGGATCAGACGACGCCTTTCCTTCAGCGTCACATCGGCTGCGCGCGTTAGAAGTGTGGTTGTCACACCCGAGGCGATTTCCGACATGGAACGCATTGAACATGGCGCAACGATCATGCCCATGGTCCGGAACGACCCGCTCGAGATCGATGCAGCCATATCGTCGATGGAATGAGTGGTGTGCGCGATCGCCTTCACATCCGCGATCTTGAGCGATGTTTCGTAGGCGAACGTGATCTCGGCGGTTTTCGACATCACGAGATGCGTTTCAACCCCGGCGTTCCGCAGCAATTGAAGCAATCGCACGCCGTACACGACACCTGAAGCACCGGAAATACCGACGATGAGACGTCGTTGCGAAGAAACCATCACCGGCCCGGCCTTAAGGTTTGGAATTTGGCGGCGCTGTGGAGCCAGCCCGCGTGGATTGCCAAAGGCTACGCAGATGGAGCAATCAACACAAATAATAGATATTGATTTTATCAATCACTATAATTGATGATAGAGATCGAGGCGGCTTGTTCCGAGAGGACCCGAATGGACTTCAAGCAGATGCAGTACTTCCTTTGCCTTGCACAGGAAGGCAACGTGACCCGCGCGGCGCGACAGCTGAATATCGTTCAGCCCGCGCTCAGCATGCAGATCGCGAAGCTTGAGCGGTCCTTTGGCAAAAAGCTTTTTCATCGGTCGGCACACGGCGTCTCGCTAACGCCGGCAGGCGAAAAACTAGCAGGCCTTGCAGGCTCGATCATACAAAACGTCGATCATGCGCGCGACGAAATGGCACGCCTGGATGGTAAAATCTCCGGGCGCGTCAGCATCGGGATGATCACGTCCGCCGCTCAAAGCACGCTCGCCTCGTCATCTGCGAAGATCGCCGCGATGTACCCCGAGATCCAGCTTCTGGTCTGCGAGGGCTATACCGACGTGCTGCTCGAATGGGTTCTCGCAGGCCAGCTCGATATCGCTATCGTGAACATGCCCCCGGGGAAGACGCCACAGAAAGCCCGCCACATTCTCGACGAGGAAATGATGCTTGCGCGCGGCCCCATGAATAAAGTCACCCTCCCCGGCGTCGTGCCTTACCGGCGACTGAAGGATCTGGACATCGTCATCCCGTCGCGGCGGCACGGCTTGCGGCGTATTCTCGACGCAACCGCAGCCGAGATCGATATCACCCTGAAACCCCGGCTGGAGATCGATACGCTGTCGGCAGTCTGCGAAGTCGTGGCAACCACCGATCTTGTGTCAGTGCTGCCGGGAATCGCGTTGTATCCGCACCTCGCCGCCGGACGCGTCGAGGCCTACCGTCTTGGCAAGCCGGGAATCGTGAGGACGGTGGCCTGGGTCACCCATCCGCGCCGCATCGTATCGGCCGCAATGTCAGCGGTCATGGAGATCATTTCCAATGATCTTTCAAACGCGGCGACCTCCGCCTCGCGTCTCGTCAAACGAAAGATAGGCTAGACCGCAATCACGTCCATTAGCCGGCTCTTGTCAGCGTCATTTCTGGCGTCTCCCGCCAGGACGACCGCCCCGCGCTCGATCGCGTAAAAGCGATCCGACACGCTGAGCGCGCCACCGACGTTTTGCTCGACGAGCAGGACAATCGCCCCACTCGCTTTCATTTCCTGGATGATCGCGAAAATGTCGGCGACAATCATCGGCGCGAGACCTTCGCTCGGCTCATCGATCAACGCCAGTTTCGGGCGGCCGATCATAATGCGGGCCATTGCAAGCATCTGCTGCTCGCCGCCGGACAGCGTCGTGCCGGCCTGCCGCCGCCGCTCGGCGAGACGCGGCATGCGCTGGTAGATGCGGTCGATTTCCGCATTCTCCTCGGCGCGCGAACGCCCCTTACGCTGCATCAGGCCCAGTTTGAGATTTTCCTCAACACTCAGGCCGGGAAAGATGCGCCTGTCTTCCGGCACAAAGCCGACCCCGTGGCGGCAAACGCCATCCGGTTCGAGGCCATCAAGACGCGCACCGTCGAGGACGATTTCGCCGCCGCTTGGAGCAACCCAGCCCGCGATCGTTTTCATAAGCGTCGTTTTGCCGACGCCGTTGCGCCCGAAGATGCCGACGACCTCGCCGGGGCGCGCTTCCATGCTCACACCCTGAATAACGTGGGAGAGCCCGTAATGAACGTGAAGATTATCGATCTTGAACATCAGGCATGTCCGAAGTAAGCGGCCTTGACGGCCGGATCGGCCCGCACGACGGCAGGCGCGCCCTCAGCAAGCTTTTTTCCCTGGTGCATCACCACGATGTGGTTGGAAATATCCATCACCACACCGATGTCATGCTCGATCAGGAGGATCGTAACGTCGTTCGCCAGATCACGGATCAGCCGTGCCGTATCCGCTGTGTCCGCATGGCTCATGCCCTGCGTCGGCTCATCAAGCAGAAGAATAGACGGCTCGGCAGCCAGCGCCACTGCGATCTCCAGCCGCCGCTGTTCGCCGTGAGAGAGTGCGCCGGCAAGCTCGCCGACTTTAGCAGCAAGTGAGAAGCGCTCGACCAATGCATCGACACGGGCAAGCGCCCGATCACTGCGTTGGACCGGCAGCCATAACCGGCGCGATGGTTCGAGCCGCTGCGCCGCGAGCCTCAGATTCTCAAACACCGTGAGTTCAAAGAACAGGTTCGTGATCTGGAACGACCGGCCAAGGCCGGCTCGCTGCATGAGATGCGGCGGCGCTCCGGTTCGATCCACGTTTCCAAGAACGACACGCCCGGCATTCGGCCGAATGAGTCCGCTGATCAGATTGAACAGCGTCGATTTCCCGGCGCCGTTCGGGCCGATCACGGTGGTAATCGCATTTTTCTCGGCGGCGAAGGAGACACCATCCACAGCACGGATTCCGCCGAACGCGACGCCGAGGTCGTGAACCTGAAGCACAGCCGTCATCGCCCGCCCCCACCCAGCATGCGTTCAATAGATGGCCGGATCAGTCCCATCAGGCCCTTCGGCAGGAAGATCACGACAGCCATGAACATCAGGCCGATGACGATCAGATGATGTTCGGTCATCGAGCCAATAACGGATTTCAGCACGGTCAGAATGACGCTGCCGTACAGCGCACCGGCCAGCGTACCGACACCGCCGGTCACCACCGTGATCACCGCATTTCCCGAGGTGCTGAAGAACAGCAATTCCGGCGAGACGAAACCACGCAGCATCGGATAGAGAGCACCCGACAAAGCGGCAACCACAGCCGAGAGGATATAGGCCGCCACGCGGGCGTTGCGGGTCGAGTAGCCAAGAAACGGGACGCGGCGCTCGTTCGCGCGCAGCGCGACTAGAATGCGCCCGAACGGCGTATCGAGGAGATAGGCACTCACCAGATACAGCATGACGATGAAACCAAGCGTGAAGATGAAAAACCCCGCTGGCGAATTCGACATCACCGTGCCGAAACCGAGATTAACGGGCACGATCGGCACGCCTATCAACCCGTCCGACGCTCCGAGCGAGCGGGTATTGTAGACAGCGCGCGCTGCAACCTGCGCGAGGCCGAATGTCACCAGCGCAAAATAAACCCCGCGAACACGGTTTGCGATCAATCCGGCGACAGCCCCCACAATGAGCGAGACTGCCAGCACCGCCCCCATCGCAGCCCAGAAGGACGGAACTTCCTTGAGCATCAGCGCGGACACATACGCACCAAGACCGAAATAGAGCGCCTGCCCAAGCGACAGCAATCCGGTATAGCCCAAGAGGATATCGACGGAGAGCGCTAGGCCGGCGAATATCAAAGCTTCAGTCGCAAGCCGCAGGAAAAACGTGTCGCCCATTGCTGCGCCGATGGCGGCGAAGATCAGGGACGCAGCAACGAACACCGCCACAAGAACATGGCTCGCCCGCATGGCGAGACCGAGACGATCGATCATCGGCTCCTGCCGCACGTGTGCCGGGTTATCCATGACCAAGCCGCCCAAACAGACCCTGCGGCCTAACCACCAGCACGAGCACCATGATGCTGAAAACGATCGGATCGCTCCAGACCGGCGAAACGATCAGGCTTGAGATCGCCTGCACCTGCGTGATCAACAACCCTGCGATCACAGCGCCGGCGATCGAACCCATGCCGCCGACAATCACGACCGTGAATGCGAGAAAGATGAAATCCCGCCCCATGGTCGGAAACACGGAATAGATCGGCGCAAGCAAGACGCCCGCAAGGCCAGCAAGTGCTACGCCAAACGCAAAGGTCCAGGCAAAGACGCGCTTCACGGGCACGCCAAGCGAGGCGGCCATGTTACGGTCGAATGCCGCTGCCCGCACAAGCGCGCCGAGCCGCGTTTTGTTGATGATAACGGCCACACCGCCGACGATGGCGAAACCGATAACGATCAGGAACAACCGGTATGTCGGCAGCAGCACGCCCATCACTTCGACCGCGCCCGAGATGGGCGTCGGGGGCCGCTGCGTGTTCGGGCCGAACACGACCTTCAGCCCTTCCTCGATCACGAGGCCAAGACCGAACGTCAGAAGCAGCGTCGTCACGTGCCGATCTGGCAAATTGAAGACGCGCTGAATCAGGCCGCGCTCTACCGCGTAACCAATAGGCAGCATCAGCAGCGGCACGAGCACAAGGAGTATCCAGAAGCTGACGCCGGACGCCCCCAATGCAAGCGCCAGATAAGCCCCCACGGCATAGAATTCGCCGTGGGACATATTGATGACGTCGAGCAGGCCGAAAATGATCGTCAGACCAATTGCCACAAGAACCACGGCGACCCCGAGAGCCAGTCCCGTGATCATCTGTGGCGCAAGAACGAATTGCCCGTATTCCAACAATCCGGTCATCCGGAACCACCATCCGCCTGTCGATGTTTCAGTTGCTGTGAATTATCCGGCAGCGGGGACGCAACTCAATCAGTTGCCGCCCCACTCTCCGTTGTTGTCGATACGTTAGAAGCGCTTGCAGTCATCCGGTCCGATGGCTTCCTCGCCGCTGACATCGCCAACGATCTTGAACTGGCCACCGCTGACGCGAACGACGTACATCGGCTGGATCGCCTGATGATCGCCGCCGCGCATGGTCTTCTTGCCCTGCGGCGTCATCCACTCGAGGTCTTTCATCGCCGCCCGCACCTTGTCGGTTTCGGTCGACTTCGCCTTCTCGACGGCGGCCTTGTAGAAGTAGATCAGTCCATAGCTGTCGGCGCCGTAAAGATCCGGATCTGATTTGTTCGTCGCCTTGAATGCTTCGACGAACTTCTTGTTCTCAGGCGAGTCGATCTGCGTCGAGTAGCCGACACCGGTACCGAAGCCATCCGCCGCAGCACCAATGGCAGCGATGTTCTGGGACGTCACCGTTCCGGACGCACCGACGACCAGCAGATTTCCAAGAAGGCCGAAATCCTGCATCTGGGTGAGAAGCCGGACAGTATCGTTGCCCGCAACCGACGTGTAGAGCACTTCCGGTTTGGCCGAGCGCAACTGGCCGAAGTATTGCGTATAGTCCTTGCTGTCGAGCGGCGCAAAGACTTCGCCGGCCGACGTTGCGCCGAGGCCTTCGACCGTCTTCTTGAAAGTTGCGACAGTGGAGCGGCCCATTTCATAATCAGGCCCCAGGAAGTAGACCTTTGCCTTTGGCTTCTGCTTGGACACCCAGGCGGCGAGCGCGGTCGACTGCTGACCGGCGCGCGCATTCACGCGGAATACATTCGGCGAACACTTATCTGCCGTGATCGAGTCAGCAAACGACACGGTCGTCGCGATCAGTTTGCCTGCCCGCTCCGCGGTCTGACCGACGGCCAGCGTCGAGCCTGAGTTCACGGTTCCGGTGAGAAAATCGACCTTCTGCACCTCGAACAGCTTTTCAGCCTTCTGCACGGCAACGGACGGATTTGCTTCTTCGTCTTCGAAAATCAGCTGCACCTGGCGGCCCGCGATGCCGCCCGCAGCGTTGACTTCCTTGGTTGCAAGCTCAAGTCCCCAGCGCACCTGCTGACCGATCGGGGAATACGTGCCGGACAACGGTGTAACGACACCAATCTTGATCGGATCGGCGCCAAACGCAGGAGCGGTAAGTGCGGTGGCTGCGAGAAATCCCGCGAGCAATTTTGTTTTGATCATCGGCTCAACTCCCTAAAGGTGATTGGATATCCGCTTTTGCGGATTTATCGTCTTGGTTTGAGTTCACGGATGTTCGCGGAGAACTTTGCGCCGGGAGAACATCTCGAATGGAGATTCTGCCCTGACGCTTAGACCGCAATCATTCAGCGAGAAAAATCGCCATCCATTCAACTGGATTGCTGCGTGATCCGAGCGCGTCTGAAAATTGATGTGTGGCGATAGCCGCCATACCGTCACCTCTCCACAACCGCGCACTTCTCGACGCATGGAGGGCATTTGCCAAAATGCAACGGCGAGCGGCGATACCGTGCGTTCTTACAATTTACCAATCAGTCTCATAAAGTTCGCTGCACCGCAGAATGGCTCAGGGCTTGGCAATGGCGCGAATTTGGCGCGCCATTCAGAACAAAACTATGAACTCATATTTCATTGAAATCGCTATATAACCAGCGAAGCGGCCCACGGCGGCGCCCGCTTGGCAGCGGTAACCGGCTTTCCATCAGCGCAAATAGCTGTGCAGTCGCCTACTTTCGCCAGCAGGCACGACCTCGGCCTTCTTTCCGGTAGCGTTAAACTGCTTGAGATAGGCGACAATATCATCGATTTGCTTGGGATCCTTGAGGCCCGGGAAAATCATCTTGGTGCCCGGCACTTTCGCCTTCGGATCCTTGATGTATTCACGGAAGGTCGCCTCGTCCCAAGTGATACCGGAATTCTTGTTAGCGGGCGAATAGTTGAAGCCTTCAATCGTCCCGGACTTACGCCCGAACAACCCGTTGAGTACAGGGCCGACCGCGTTCTTTGCACTCTCACCGATCTGATGGCACGCTTTGCATTGAGCAAAAACCTTCTCACCCGCAGCTGCATCCTGGGCGGAGGCGGAAACGGTCGAGAGGAATCCTGCTGCGATGGCTAGAACGAAAATGCGCATGTGACCACTCCATGGCTGACAAACGGTACGGCCAAAAAAACGAATCTAAAGCGAGCGCAGTTGGCTGGTCAGCCGAGCGACGTGATGATTTCCCGATAAGCCGCCTCAGGAAATGCCTTCAGGGTCCGCGTCCGAATGTTACCCATCATTCCAAGCTGGAGGTTGAAACGCGCGGCGACTGCATCGTCCGGGGCTTCATAAATCGCGACGATGTCGTAGTCGCCCATGGTCAGGAAAAACAGTTTGAACTCGCCGTCCATATCCTTGAGAGCTTTCTTCGCCGCGTCCAAACGACGTGGCGAGTCCTTCACACTTTGGACGCCTTTGTCGGTCCAGTTTGCAAGCATAACATAGGTGGTCATCGCAGTCCTCCCTGCGCACGAGGCCCCCGCTTCTACGCTCCTGACTTGAAGAACACGATCCGGGTCAGCAGCGTGTAATCCGACTCAAGCACCATGATGGCCACGAAGACCAACAGCGCCAGTGGCGGAAGCAGGATAGCATAACTCAATGCCAGCCGCTCCCAGGCCATATGCATGAAGACGGCAACAATCAAACCGGCCTTCGCAACCATGAACAGCAGGATCAGCGACCAGCGAAGGTATCCGTGAACGCCGAAATAATCGACGAGATAAGAGCAGGCGCTCAGCACAAACAGCCATGCCCAGACCACGAGGTACAGCTTGATCGGATGTTGTTGTCCTTCGGCATGTGCAGCAGCCGGTGCTGCGGCAGGTGCCGCATGAGAAACTCCGTTCATCGTGACTTCAGCCATGTGTGTCACCTCACCACAAATAGAAAAATGCAAAGATAAATACCCACACCAGATCGACGAAATGCCAGTACAGCCCGGTGATTTCGACGATCTCGTAATGTCCCTTCCGGCTCGTGAAAAAGCCGCGCCGCTCGGTGTCGAAATCCCCGCGCCAGACTTTTCGTGCGATGATAATCAGGAAGATCACGCCGATGGTGACGTGCGTTCCGTGGAAACCCGTAATCATGAAGAAGCATGAGCCGAACTGCGCCGCCCCCCACGGGTTCTCCCATGGCCGGACACCCTCCATGATCAGCTTTGTCCACTCAAAGGCCTGCATGCCGACGAACATTGCACCAAACGCAGCGGTCACCAGCATCAGTATCGCGGTTTTGCGGCGATCGCGGCGGTAGCCGTAGTTGACAGCCATGGCCATGGTGCCGCTGCTGCTGATCAGGACGAAGGTCATGATCGCAATCAGAATGAGCGGAATATGATGTCCCGCGATCTCCAGAGCGAAAACCTCACTGGGATTCGGCCACGGTACCGTCGTGGACATGCGCGCCGTCATGTACGACAGCAGGAAGCAACCGAAGATAAAGGTGTCGCTGAGGAGGAAGATCCACATCATGGCCTTACCCCACGAGACGTCCTTGAACGCGCGCTGATCCGAAGACCAGTCGGCGACAATGCCTCGCACCCCTGCAGGCCGCGCTCGGGTTTGTTGTCCGGCGTTTGTCAGCGCAGTTTCAGCCATTGCGCTCACCTCTCCTTATGTCAACAACTGGCGGCAAATGGCGGCAAAATCGTCCGCCCAGCCCGTCAATAACGCAAGCAGGATCAGCCAAACCAGCAGCAGGAAGTGCCAGTACATGGTGCACAGTTCAACGCTCAGGCGCAGCCGCGAAGCTTCGATACCACGCCATGCCTTCGCGGTGGTTCTGCCCAGCACTGCGAGGCCGCCGAGTACATGCAGCCCATGAACTGCGGTGATGAGATAGAAGAATGCATTGGCCGGATTGGCCGTCGGAAGATAGCCGGCGGCGTTGAGCTGCTGCCACGCCAGCAACTGACCAGTCACGAACACAACAGAGGAGATACCTCCCGCAAGCAGACCAATCAGCACATTGTCGCTGTCGTCCCGGCGTGCCGCAACCTGAGCCCATTGCAACGCTGCGCTGCTCACAATCAGAACGCCGGTATTGAACCATAACAACCTTGGCACGGGCAACGAGCGCCAGTCGGTCAGATCCATACGCATCGAGTACGCGCTGATGAAGAGCGCGAACAGCGAGCCGACAACCGCGAGAAACACACCCAGCCCAATTTTTTCCGGCGGCAGTAACGAAGCGCCCCCGCCGGGAAAATCGCCAATCGATCCTTCCTCCAGCCAGGGTTTCGCATTCAGGCGTTGCTGCGAGAGCCACCATCCTGCAATGGCGGCCAATCCAGCCATGAACAGGATGATCGCAGTCATGCGTGAGCTCCCTTCCCTGTTAATGCGGATGGCGGCTCATTCTGCGGGATGAAATCCCGCGCAGCTCCCGGAACGCTGTAATCGTAAGCCCAGCGATACACGACGGGGAGTTCTTTGCCCCAGTTGCCATGTGCTGGCGGCGTCTGCGGCGTTTGCCATTCCAGCGTGGTAGCCTTCCACGGGTTGCCGCCTGCCTCTTTGCCTTTGCGCAGGCTCCAGAACAGATTGAACACGAACATAAGTTGAGCGAACCCGACAACCAAGGCCGCCACGCTCATGAACGCGTTGAGATCATGCGCGGATGCCGGGACGAACGCCGTCTCCCCGATGTCATGATAGCGGCGCGGCACACCCAGCAGACCGAGATAGTGCATGGGGAAGAAAATTGCATAGGCTCCCAGGAACGTGACCCAAAAGTGGACCTTGCCCAGCCAGTCGTTGAGCATCCGTCCGGTGACTTTCGGATACCAATGATAGATCGCGCCAAACACGACCATGATCGGCGCCACGCCCATCACCATATGGAAATGAGCGACGACAAACATCGTATCGGATAGCGGAACGTCGACGACAACGTTGCCAAGGAACAGGCCGGTCAGCCCGCCGTTGACGAACGTAACGATGAAGCCGAGCGCGAACAGCATCGGCACGGTCAGATGGATGTCGCCGCGCCACAGGGTCAGAACCCAGTTATAGACCTTGATGGCTGTCGGGATAGCGATGATCAGCGTCGTCGTTGCGAAGAAGAACCCAAATTTCGGATTCATGCCGCTGACATACATGTGGTGCGCCCACACCACGAAGCTTAGCGCGCCTATCCCGACGATCGCCCAGACCATCATCCGATAACCGAAGATGTTCTTTCTCGCATGCGTACTGATCAGGTCAGAAACAATCCCGAATGCCGGCAGCGCAACGATATAGACCTCGGGATGGCCGAAGAACCAGAACAGATGCTGGAATAACAGCGGGCTGCCGCCGCCGTACTTCATCTGCTGGCCCATCTCCACGAGTGTTGGCATGAAGAAGCTGGTGCCGAGAAGCCGGTCCAGAAGCATCATCACCGAGGCGACGAACAACGCAGGAAAGGCGAGCAGCGCCATCACTGTCGCCGTGAAAATTCCCCACACCGTCAGCGGCATCCGCATCAGCGTCATTCCGCGCGTACGGGCCTGCAGCACGGTCACCACATAGTTCAAGCCGCCCATGGTGAAGCCAATAATGAACAGGATCAGCGACAACAGCATCATAATGATGCCCGCTTCCTGCCCCGGCGTGCCGGAGAGAACCGCCTGCGGCGGATACAACGTCCATCCGGCGCCGGTCGGACCACCCGGAGCGAAGAACGCCGCAACCAGCACCAGCACGGCAAGCAGATAGATCCAGTAGCTCAGCATGTTCGCGTACGGGAACACCATGTCGCGCGCGCCGACCATCAGCGGGATAAGGTAGTTTCCGAAGCCGCCCAGAAACAGCGCGGTGAGCAGATAAATCACCATGATCATGCCGTGCATGGTGATGAACTGGAGATACTGGCTTGGATCGATAAACGAGAATGTGCCGGGAAATCCGAGTTGCAACCGCATAAGCCACGAGAGCACTAGCGCGACCATCCCGATCGCCATCGCGGTGAGCGAGTACTGAATGGCGATGACTTTGGCATCCTGCGAGAAGACGTACTTCGTCCACCAGCTATGCGGGTGATAGAGATCGACCTCTCCCACCTCAGCTGGCGGGATGCGTGCAACGACGTCAGACGGGACATCAACCATCGAAATGTCCTCCTTGGTCTTCCCTCTATTGCGCGAAGAGTTAGCGTCACAGATGTGCGGCGCCTCCTCGTCGGTATTTTCATTCGCTGCCTGTCTTGTAAGTCGCTTTCATAATATTGCGCTGACCAGACAGTTCCGCGAACGTCTGTTGCTGCTCCAGCCACGCATGATAATCTTTCTCTTCCTGAACGATGACCTTGCCCCGCATCTGCGAGTGCGCAAGTCCGCAAAGTTCCGCGCAGAGTACCTCGAACGATCCCGTCCGCGTCGGTGTGAACCAGAAATATGTGACGGAGCCCGGCACCATATCCATCTTGGCGCGGAATTCCGGCACATAGAAATTGTGCAGAACATCGATCGATCGCAGCAGCACCTTGACCGGCTTGCCGATCGGCAGATGCAGATCTCCGTTTTCGATCACGATGTCATCCTGCCCGGCGGAATCCTTGGGGTTCAAGCCAAGCGGATTTTCGGCGCTGACGTTACGCGCGTCGGACGTCCCCATGCGACCGTCCTTGCCTGGGAGCCGGTAGCTCCAGCGCCACTGCTGGCCCATGACCTCGACCTCGGTCGCATCGGCCGGAACCGTGACAAACTGGTGCCAGACGACAAGACCGGGCGCCAACATCGCTCCAACGCCGACCGCAGTTCCGATGGTGAGCCACCATTCGAGTTTCTTGTTTTCCGGCTCGTAGGCTGCCTGCCTTCCCTCCTTGTGATGAAAGCGGAAGACGCAATAAGCCATGAACGCGACGATCGCGAAGAAAACGATGCCCGTGATCCAGAATGTCATGGTGATTGTGTCGTCGATGTAACGCCAGTTTGAAGCAATCGGCGTCCACCACCACGGGCTCCAGAGGTGAAACGCCACCGAGGCGACCGCGACCAAAAGCAGTATGAGCGCTACAGCCATCCCTTGTTCATCCTTGCCTTGTGAGGCTACGGACAAGACTTAAGGCGCATGACTCATGTCGGCATGGATGGCATACTTCAAGCTCGCCATCGCGATGCTGGCCGCCTTGCCCTTAACCGGTCGCAACATCGAACTCGACTTGAGCAATCATCTTGTCGAGTTCAGTTCTGCGAAGACGTCGCGACCGCTGGTGTCAACGAACGATGGGCATTTTACCACTACAGGATGTTCCCCGGCAGGCTTGGTTGTCAATAGACCGGTTTGTCCGATGGCAATGCCACAACGCACTCGCTGCACAATTTACTCGCTGAGAGACTGAACGTGGCAGCCGCGCCGCGATACCGCATTGCAATCGAGCAACACACATAAGCTCGCGCCGCGCAACGGAACATCGACAGCTCATTGCAGGTTGGAACACAGTGTGCAGATGCACAACAGATCTAACAGCACGTGCTATTGTTTTCGAATTGCGCTATGCTGTGCTCTACAGGTCGCGACTGGTTTTGCTTGGCAAAGATCTTTTCGTGAGCTTGGCCGCCTTGCCAGACGTGGTCGCGATTTCTGCGCACGAAGGCGATTGAACGTCGCGGAAAAGGTGACGCCCAATCTCGCCGGTGCAACACATGTGCAAACACATGGAGATTGCGACCATGGCCATACCGTATACCGACACACGAATTGCGCCAGCCGCCGCCCCTGTCGTTCGCAACATTGGCTTCTCCGACCTGCGTGACGCGCTACGGCTCGGCTGGGAAGACTTCAAGGCAATTCCAAGTCACGCGATTATCCTGTGCATCATCTATCCCGTCCTTGGGCTTGTGATAGCCAGGACGGTGCTGGGCTATTCAGTATTGCCGCTCCTGTTCCCGCTGGCCGCAGGATTCGCATTGATTGGGCCCTTCGCCGCGCTCGGTCTCTATGAATTGAGCCGCCGCCGCGAACGCGGTGAAGAGCCTTCAGCGTGGCACGCGTTTGGCGTTCTGAGGGCGCCATCCTTCGGAGCCATGCTCGGACTTGGCGCAATCCTGCTCATCCTGTTCCTGGTTTGGGTCGCCACTGCGAATGCCATTTATGTCAGCATCTTCGGCAACACCCCTGCTGCAAGCATTCCTGATTTCACCTCACGCATTTTTACGACCACGGAGGGATTAACGCTCGTCGTCGTAGGATGCGGCGTCGGCTTCCTGTTCGCTGTTGTTGCCTTATGCATCAGTGTTGTGGCGTTTCCGCTGATGCTCGACCGGCATGCGAACGTGACGGATGCGATCCAGACCTCGCTGCGGGTCGTGATGAAAAACCCCGTTGCGATGGCAGCATGGGGACTAATCGTTGCCGCGCTGCTGGTGATCGGCTCAATACCGTTGTTTCTTGGTCTCGCCGTCGTTCTGCCGGTGCTCGGTCACGCAACCTGGCATCTTTATCGCAAGGCGCTGGAGCCAGATCCAAATCCATACCAGGAACCACCCCGGCCGCCGAAAGGACGGCGCTACGCGGCAGATTTCCCGGCCTCACTCTTCCCGTGGGGCCGCGACAAGCCATAATTCGAAACGAACCATCGGGGACGCACGTTGACGAGCCGGACTGGTTGGCTGGCGACCCAGTGATGATCGGAACAGTCTCCGGCGGAATTCCCTGCTTACAGGGATTTCTAACATTCCAAAACTTCAGAAGACGATTTTTTATCGAAAAACTGCTGCGCTGCAGCGGCTTTCGGGAACTCCCTGCGCGAGTTAACAGGGAAAGAATTTGGCAGATCAGGTAATTTGGAACAAGAACAGCGAATTTTTCCTGCAAATGCAGCCGCATGAGGTTTTCGGCACGCACAGCTGGCTGGCAGTCAATCTGCGAACTTTTCGGACGGATTGCGTCGGAAAACAGAGCAAAATCCACCGCTGCTACGTCGCAAACGTCTCTTCAGAAGCGGGGAAAGACGAACGATCACGTCACAGACCTGCGCAGCATCCGCGCGAGACAATTACGCTGAATGGTTACTGACCGGCCCCCGGCGGCGACGCATTTCGTCTGACTCGAAAACCTCACAGGTCGAAGAACACCGTTTCCTTGTCGCCCTGGAGATGGACGTCGAAGCGGTAAGTCACAGGCTCGCCCGGCTCGCGCGTCGCAACCAGTGTGGCGCGG